>NZ_JACVBP010000001.1:0-1637554 GCF_014852425.1 Ensifer sp. ENS09 | reverse complement strand
GTTCTGGCGGGGTGGCTGCACCCGTTCCCATTCCGAACACGGCCGTGAAACGCCCCAGCGCCGATGGTACTTCGTCTTAAGACGCGGGAGAGTAGGTCGCTGCCAGGTCTGCAAAACGCAAGATAAATCCGGAGATCTTCTCGACACACTCTTCGGCCCTGCCGAAACACAAGGGCCGCCAACAAGCGGCCTTTTTGCGTAAGTAAGATCAGACAAACCAACGGGATTTTGCGCACGCAAAACCCGGACCGGTTAAACGGGATTTTGCCTTCGGCAAAACCCGCAATGAGCGGATAAATCCCAAAGGGATTTACCGCGATGGCGCGGGGTGGAGCAGCCCGGTAGCTCGTCAGGCTCATAACCTGAAGGCCGCAGGTTCAAATCCTGCCCCCGCAACCAAATCACACAAAAGCCCGCAAGGAGAAATCCGGCGGGCTTTCGACGTTTAAAGGCACAGCGGCAAAGACCCAGACAGGCCATGGCAGGCGCAAGCCGAAGGCGCAAGCTTGAAGGGGAGGGCGCCGTAATACGGTGTGGGCGCTTTCGCCGAGGATGACAGCGCGCAAGCAGAGAGAGCAGGCGCGAGGCCTGAACTCCCCTCGCAACCGATCTATCACGCCCCTGACGCCGACACATAACGACCCGACGCGTAACACCTAGGCTTGGCTCGCTCACCGGAGGAGGGGCAGCGCCTTTGTCGCAGTGTTCGGCGCGGGCCTCGTTCAAGGCGCTCAAATCGGAGCGCATTGTCCGGTTCGCTTCGGAGAGTGGGCGAGGCAGCTGCGTGGTCTGCCTCGATGATTTGCGTTACCCGTCTATTAAGGTATGCAATCGATAGTTGCTTTCATCCTTGATTCCCGCGATAGCATGAGGCTGTGCGCACCCATTTGGCAGGCCGGTGCAGGAGCACGGCCTTCGCCGCGGAGATCCACCCGTGACCACCATATCGCCAACGAGCAATGTTGCCTTGGAAATCCTCAGGCGGACAGCCACCGAGGCCGAGGAGAAAACTGGTTCTGCCGACAGCGCGAACAGCATCCTCAAGGCCGCGAACGGCGTTTCAGCGGAGCCTGGCCGAGCAACGACGCAGGCGCAGGGTGCAATCAACAACAGCATGCTGGAGCTGAAGGCGAGGGCCGACGCTTTTGTCGGGAAGGCCCTAGAATTGGTGAACTCCGACCGTTTCCGGTCCAGCGATCCCAATGTGAAGGCAACGTTGAAGGCGATTCTCAACGAGCAGGGCGAGGCTTTTGCAGGCCGGGTCGAAGCGGAGCTGCTCAACAATCCAGGCCTCTTGCATGAGGAGGCCATCGCCATGGCGCTGACGGCGACCGTGCGCAGCAATCGCAGCCGGTTTGCGGAATCCGAAATCGTGCTTGGCTACGATTTGAAGATCGGACCGGATCAGTTGCACCACGTCGCCGATGCCAACGGCCACAGCACCGGTCAGTTCCTGGCGGATGCGCGGGAAGAAGCGCGGATCGGTCTCGACATCGCGCAAAAGGCGCGCGCCAATGCGAAGGGTGATGCGGCGCTGGCGGAGGCCTTGAAAGCGGAGGAGGAGGCCGAGCGGATTTACCAGCGAACGCAACAGTCGGCGAATGAATGGGACGGCTATTGGACGAAGAAATTCGGCTGGCGGGAGCCCCAGTGACGGCGCGATAAAACATCGCCTCTGCATCGGATGAGGCGCGATTGGCGGGCCTTGGGGCGAACCTCCCTATGCCCGACCCCGGGGAAAGCGCCTTGACGGTTTGTTTTCGGGCGCCTTACGCCCCCCTCATCAACGATGCCTGTGTCTCGCCGGACTATCGTTCCGGCGGAGTGACCAGCGATCGAATTCCACACGTTAGAGGATCTGCCAAGCACTTTGTCGCCTGCGCTCTAATCCCTAAACTAGCCGCGTAGCGTGATTGCAAACCGCGGCGCATTTTCCGCGGCATGGTTCAGATCTAAGCGCCGGTCTCTCCTTCGAAGAGATCCTGGCTTGCCAGTTCCCCGTGATCGCGGCCGGAAAGCCATGCGCGCGTCTCATCGAGGATTTCCGTCGACAGGTCGGGGTCGTCGGTCATGCGCGCCAGGATAAGCGCGCCGATCATGGCTGCAGAACTGCCGATCGCCGCGCGGCGCTTCTCATGCTCATCCGTCCCCGGCGCGACCTTGCCGAACCGAGCGAACTGGCGCTTCAAGGCGCCTGTCATCTCCGACCGTGCAGCCCCCGGTTGGCGGCTCACCTCCGATGCGAGAGCTGCAAGCGGGCAGCCGCGGCCAAAATCGTCCCGATGCTCTGGCGTGAGGTAACGTCGGGCGACGGATGCGAGATCCACCGTCAGCGGCTCGGTTTCTCCCTGCAGCCCGGCCAATGTCTGCGCGATCAGATCCTCTTTCGACTTGAAGTAGCCGTAGAAGCCGCCATGGGTGAGGCCCGCCGCCTTCATGACATCGGTAACGGTGACGGCCTCAAAGCCGCGCTCCCGAAACAGCTGTCCGGCCGCCGGCGTCGATGTCGACACGCTTTCAGGCGTGATGGAGGTCGGCGATCTCGTCGATGCGGCGCTGATCGGCTACGATCGGCGCGAACTGGTGACCATCCCGCCGCTTCCCGATGCCGATCAGTGGAAGACGTTCGATAGCGCACGGCAGGCAATGCTGCCCAATTTTGCACAGTCGCTGCCGGCCGAGCGCTATCGCTCCGCGGCCTGACCGGTCCAGGTAGGGGCGGGCGTTCGACGTCCGCTCGGAACCCCGAGCCTGCTGGGACGTCCGATGCCTGTAGTTTTTTCGTTTGGGCGCAGCGGTCGCATCGTCTCTATGGTTTGTCCCAAAGGCGTTTGCCAAGCGCCCTTGGGCTGCTTAGAGATTGAGGATCAAAAATTTCGCAAGGCCGACCACTCCGTCCCTGTGCGAAAATCCTCCCTCGAAACGATGTTGATGGTGCGAGCCGATGAAAAGATTCAATCTGGGACCAACCGACCTTTCCGTTTCCTCTGCCGTTCTCGGCCTGATGCGGATTGTCGATCTCAGCGATGACGCCATAAACCGGCTCTATGGCAAGGCAAGGGACGTCGGGATCAACGTCTTCGACCATGCCGATATCTATGGTGGCGAGCTGCATGCTTGCGAGCGCCGTTTCGGCGATGCGTTGCGGCTGAAGCCGGCCGAGCGCGAGCAGATCGTCATCCAGAGCAAGTGCGGGATCCGCCGCGGTTATTTCGATTTCTCCAAAGAGCACATCCTGCTGTCGGTCGATCGATCGCTGGCGGCGCTGAAGACCGACTATCTCGACCTTCTCTTGCTGCATCGCCCGGACGCGCTGGTGGAGCCGGAGGAGGTGGCGGAGGCCTTCGACACATTGCAGGCGGCCGGCAAGGTCCGGCATTTCGGCGTCTCCAACCACACGCCGCGGCAGATCGATCTCCTGAAGACCGCAGTCCACCAGCCGCTCGTCGCCAACCAGATCCAGCTCAGCATTGCCCATGCGCCTTCGGTCGCCTTCGGGATCGCCGCCAATATGGCAGGTCTCGAGCAATCGATCGATCGCGATGGCGAAGTGGTCGTCTATTCGCGCATCAACCGCATGACGCTGCAGGCCTGGTCGCCGTTCCAGCAGGGGTTCTTTGGCGGTGTCTTCGTTGGCGACGAAAAGAACTTTCCCGAACTTAACCGGGTGCTCGACGAGCTCGCCGCCAAGTACGGTGTTTCGCCATCGGCCATCGCCTATGCCTGGATCGCCCGCCATCCGGCCAACATTCAGGTGGTGCTTGGAACGACAAGTCCGGAGCGGCTGGCCGATATCGCGCCCGGCGCTGACATCACGCTATCGCGAGAGGACTGGTATCGTCTGTTTACCGCGGCGGGGCATGTGCTGCCCTGACGCAATCCTGATCGCCACGCAAAAGGCCCGCTCGGATCCGAGCGGGCCTTTTGCGTTTTTGTGACTGATGCCGCTCGATCAGCTGCGCGGCTTCAGGTTTTCCGGGTCGTAGAGCGGCTTGTAGCCGATGCCGACGACCTCGACCGGGTAGGTCTCGGCGAAGTATTCGACGTTGAGCTTCCGGCCGACCTGGCAATGGGACCACGGCAGATAGGCAAGCGCGATGTTCTTGCCGATCGTCGGGCCGAAGGCGATCGAGGTGGTGTAGGAACGGCGGCCAAGCTCGTCGATGAGAACCCTGCCGGTTTCCGGATCGATGACCGGCAGCGTGCCTACTGGATAGCGCTTCACGCCGTTCCTGTCGGTGTTCTCTGTCATGACAAGCGTGCAGAGCATGGCCGGCTGGTGCTCGCGCGCCTTGTATTCCAGGTGCTTTGCCTTGCCGCGGAAGTCGACGTCCTTGACCTTCGGACGGGCAAGGTCGGCCTCGATGAGGTTGTACTGGGTCAGCAGATCGGCGTTCTGCAGGCGCAGGCTTTTTTCCATGCGGCGCGAGTTGGCATAGGTTTCGACGCCAAAGGCCATGACGCCGGTTGAGCGCAGCGCATCCCAGACGGCCAGACCGTCCTCGTACTTCATGTGCAGTTCCCAGCCCTGCTCACCGACATAGGAGATGCGGAAGGCGGTCACATGTTTGCCGGCGATCTCGATCGGCTTGATGGCGGCGAAGGCGAAGTTCTCGATGTCGAGGCCTGCCGGATCGGCAACCACCTTCTTCAGGTTCTCGCGGGCATTCGGCCCCCAGATGCCGATGGTGATGAACTTCTCCGACACATCGGTGATGGTGACGTCGAGGCCACGGTCCTCGGCGACACGGCGCATGTACTGGAAGTCGCGCGGGCCGGCGTCGGCGCCGTTCACGAGACGGCCGCGGTCGGCCATGCGGAAGACGGTGAAGTCGGCCCGCACCATGCCCTCGTCATCGAGGAAGTGGGTGTAGATGCCCTTGCCGATATTGGCGTCGCCGCCGATCTTGGCGGCGCAGAGCCATTCCAGCAGCTCCACGTGGTCAGGACCTTCGATGTCGACCATATGGAAGTGCGAGAGGTTGACGATGCCGCAATCCTCGCTCATCGCCAGATGTTCGGCGTTGGAAACACGCCAGAAATGGCGGCTGTCCCATTCGTTTTCGCGCACCGGAACGCGGTCGCCGTATTTTTCGAGCAGATGCTCGTTGGCGGCATAGCCATGGGCGCGCTCCCAGCCGCCGAGTTCCATGAAGTAGCCGCCGAGCTCCTTTTCGCGCTCGTAGAAGGGCGAGCGCTTGACATTGCGGCCGGTGGCATAGGGCTCGCGCGTGTGCACGGCGGGGTAATAGATCTTCTGCGCCGCCTCGAAGCAGCGGCCCTCGATGAACTTCTCTTCGAGCTGGTGCGGATAGAAACGGGAATAGTCGATCGAGGCGTGGTCGATCTCGGTGCGGCCGTCGGTCATCCAGTCGGCGATCAGCTTGCCGTAGCCGGGGCCGTCCTTGACCCAGATGGCGACGCAATACCACAGGCCGCGCACCTTCTGGCTCTCGCCGCAAGAGGGACCGCCGGCGGCCGAAACCTGCAGCAGACCGTTGAAGGAATGGCTCTCGTTGTAGCCGAGCTCGCCGAGAATCGGCGTCAGTTCCATGGCGCGCTCGAGCGGCTCGATGATCTGTTCCATCTCAAGGTCACGCTGCGAGGGCGACAGGCGCGCCTCGTGCTTTTCAAGGATGTTGCGTGGATGGCAGAGGCGGGGATTGGTGGTTTCGTAATAGCCCCACTCGATCTGGCCGCCTTCGGTGGTCTTCGGGTCGCCAGTGTCGCGCATATAGGCAGAGTTGCCCTGGTCGCGCAGAAGCGGGAAGCCGATCTCCTTGCCGGTGCCTTCGAATTCGTTGTACGGGCCGAAGAAGGTGAGCGGGTGGTCGACCGGCATGACCGGCAGGTCCTCGCCGACCATTTCGGCGATCAGGCGGCCCCAGATGCCGGCGCAGACGATGACGTGGTCGGCCATGATCGTGCCGCGATGGGTGACCACACCCTTGATGCGGCCGTTCTCGACGATCAGCGACTTTGCCGGCGTGTTGCCGAAGACCTGCAGCTTGCCGGACTTTTCCGCCGCATCGACCAGCTTGCCGGCAACCGTCTGCGATCGCGGAATGACGAGACCGGCATCCGGATCGAACATGCCGCCCATGACCTGATCTTCCTCGATCAGCGGGAACATTGCCTTGATTTCAGCTGGCGAAACATAGTGGGCGCGGGTGCCGAAGGCCTTGGCGGAGGACAGCTTGCGCTTGATCTCTTCCATCCAGACATCGTCACCGGTGCGGGCCACTTCCAGGCCGCCGATGCGGGCGTAGTGGCCCATCTTCTCGAAGAAATCGATCGAATACTGCGTCGTCCAGACCGAGAGATAATCGTGGCTGGTGGTGTAGCAGAAGTCCGAGGCGTGTGCAGTCGAGCCGATATCGGTCGGCACGCCCGACTTGTCGATGCCGACGATGTCGTCCCAGCCGCGCTCGATCAGGTGATGCGCGATCGAAGCACCGACGATGCCACCCAGCCCGATGATTACGACCTTCGCCTTTTGCGGAAACTCTGCCATTGATTGCGACCCTAGTTGGATTGGATGCCGGATTTTAGGGCCTGATCTGCCCCGACCAGAGCCTGTCTACGACATTCTCATCAAACTGCACGACCAGAGCCGAGCATCTTGCGGATCGCGGAACGAGAGCTGTCGAGACGGTCATGCCACTGATTTCTTGAGAAAAAGCGCCCCTCTGCGCCAATCTGATTTCATCTAGCACATCGCAAATGACGACGCATCCGAATGCGTCATCGCCGTTGCCCTGTTTCTCCGCAGACCGCGCCGTTCGCCATGAAAGATAATCCTATCGGGCAAGATTGACAGCGATGTCTGATCTTAATAAGTTCGGTAACAGAACGAATTAAAAGAGGTCCCCGTGAACGACAGCTTGCGCATCTCCCGGAAGTTCTCCCAGCGCTCCGTCATGGAGGCGATCGTCCAGGGTGGGCCGATTTCGCGTGCGTCGATCTCGAAGCAGACCGGCCTTTCCAAGCAGACCATTTCCGAGATCGTCCGCGGCCTCGAGGAAGAGGGCTGGGTGCAGGAGACGGGGCGCACCAGCGGCCATGTC
This sequence comes from Ensifer sp. ENS09, assembly GCF_014852425.1. NCBI lineage: Bacteria > Pseudomonadati > Pseudomonadota > Alphaproteobacteria > Hyphomicrobiales > Rhizobiaceae > Ensifer > Ensifer sp. ENS09. The sequence continues at coordinate 1,630,487 of NZ_JACVBP010000001.1, read as the reverse complement.
GGGCGCACCGCCGTCACCTACGAACTGGTGTGCGATGCCGCCTTCATCATCGCCGTCGACCTCGGCGGCACGAAGGTGCGCGTGGCGATCACCGATCTCGCCTGCCAGATTTTTGCCGAAGACACGGCGCCGACCGACCCGCGCGGCGGCCGCTTCGTCGTCGAGCAGATCGCTGCCATGGCCTTTGAGGCGGCCGACCGGCAGCAGATTGCTCGCGAGAAGATCCGGCTCGCCGTGGTCGGTGTTCCCGGTGCGCCCTGCAGCGAGACCGGCCGTGTGCTGCTTGCGCCGAATATCGCCGGCTTCGATACGATGGATGTCGTCGGCGCCTTCGAAGAGGTGTTGGGCTTCGGCGCGATGCTCGAGAACGACGTCAATCTCGCCGTCCTCGGCGAAAACTGGCTGGGGCAGGGGCAGGGGATCGACAACCTCGCCTATGTGGCGCTGGGCACCGGTGTCGGCAGCGGCCTGATGGTCGGCGGCCATCTGGTGCGCGGCGTCAGCAATGCCGCCGGCGAAATGGGTTTCCTGCCGCTCGGCGCCGATCCGTTCGAGGCGGAATCGCTGCGCACCGGCGCGTTCGAGCGCGCCGTTGCCTCGCATGGCATGGCGGAGCGCTACGCAGCACTTTCGGGCAACACGGTCACCGTGCCCACCATCTTTGCCAAGGCGGAAGCCGGCGATGCGGCAGCGCTGGCGGTGCTGGACGACACGGCGCGGTATCTGGCCGCCGGTGTTGCAGCGATCGCTGCCATCGCCAACCCGCAGAAGGTCATTCTCGGCGGCTCGATCGGGCTCCGGCCGGAAATGCTCCAGCGGGTGAAATCCTTCCTGCCGCAGTGCTTCCCTTATCCGGTCAATGTCGAAACGGGTGAACTCGGCGCGCGTGCCGCGATCATCGGGGCGGCGGCGATCGGGCTCGGTCAGTTGCACAATACCCTTTTCGGGGTCGATGCGCCCGATGGCCGGATTTCGCTGCCGCGGGCAAACGTCAACGCGCTTCGGGAGGCGATGTGATGACGATGAATGACGGTCTGGTCGAACGTTTGCGCGCGGTGCTTGACCGCGACGCGGCGATCGATCTTTTTCGTGGCGCGATCGGGCGTGAGAGCATTACTGGCAACGAGGCGAATTTCGTCGCCTTTCTGGCCGAAACGATGCAGCGCCTTGGCCTTGAAGGCTTGAAAACGGCGGAGTTTTTGCCGGGGCGGCCGAACGTCTGGGCGGAGCGCAAGGGTCGTGGCAAGGGGCCACGCCTGCTGTTTATCGGCCATACGGATACCGTGCATGTCGACGGCTGGCGCGAACATTGGGCCGGTACCGAGCGCGAGGATCCCTTCGCCGCACCGATCATCGACGGCGCGGTCTGGGGCCGTGGTTCGGGCGATCTGAAGGCCGGCATCTGCGCGTCGCTGGCGGCGCTCTCGCTGCTCGACAAGGCTGGCGTGGGTCTCGTCGGCGATGTGGCCTTTGCCTTCATCGGCGACGAGGAAAGCGGCCAACCGGGCACCGGCGTGTCGGCCGGCATCAAGGATCTGGTCGGCCGCATAGAAACCGGCGAGATCGCACGGCCGGATTTCGTCGTCTATGTCGAGCCGACCCGGCTGTCCGTCTATCCGGCGCAGATCGGCTTCTTCATCACCGACATCACGATTACAGGAAAGTCCGCCTATTTCGGCGTGCCTGAGCTCGGCAAGGACGCGCTGCGTGCCAGCCATGCGGCGATGTCGGCACTCTGGAAACACTCCGATGAGGTTGCCGCACGGGCCGAGCACAAGCTGATCGGCCGCAGTTTCCTGCTGATCACCGGCCTTGCCGGCGGCGGCTACATCGCCGTGCCCGAGCGCTGCACCCTGTCGCTGATCCGCAAGCTCCTGCCGGGGGAATCGCTGGACACGGCGGCAGCCGAAATTGAGGCTGCGGTGCGCTCGGCGATCACCGATCCGGAAATCACGGTTGAGTTTTCCTATCCGGCCGGTCGCGATCACGCGCTTGGCGGCACGGCGGCTGAAATCGACGAAACGGCCGGCGAAGTCGGTGCGCTGTCGACCGCCATGGCGGAAGCCATGGCCGGACGCGGGGTGATCGAGGGTGCCCCCTTCTGGTCGGAATCGCCGTTCTTCGTCAACCGCTTGGGCGTGCCTGCCGTCTACTGCGCGCCCGGCGACATCCGCAATTGCCATACCTACGAGGAACGGGTCGAGGTGGAGGAATACCTCGCCGGGATCGTCGGATTTGCCGCCTTCATGGCGCGCTACTGCGGCGTCATGGACTGAACTGCCAAACAAGAGGGAGAACGAAAATGATCTTGAAGAAATTGATGGCTGCTGCGCTCGTCAGCGGTTTCGTGCTTGCCGCAAACGCCGCTTCCGCCCAGACGGTCGGTCCGTCCGGCGAGACCGCGACGCCGAGTGCCGATGTCGCCTTGAGCGATGCCGATATCGGCGCGCTCAAGGGCAAGGGCTACAAGGCAGCGCTGCTGTGGCACACTTCGTCCGATTTCACCAATGCCGTTTCGGCCGGTGCCAAGGACGAGTTTGCCCGTGCCGGCGTCGAGATCGCGGTGACGACGGATGCCGGCTTCGACGCCGCCCGCCAGCGTAGCGACATCGAGACCGCGCTCGCCGCCAAGCCGAACGTCATCCTGGCGCTGCCGCTCGATCCGGTCACCTCGGCCGAAGCATTCCGCCAGGCCGTCACCGATGGCAGCAAGCTCGTTTTCCTCTCCAACCTGCCGAGCGGTTACAAGCAGGGCACGGACTATGCCTCGATCGTCACCGACGATCTCTTCCAGATGGGCAAGCAGGCGGCCGATGCGCTGGCCAAGGCGATCGGCGGCAAGGGCAAGGTCGGCTACATCTTCCATGACGCCAGCTACTATGTGACGAACCAGCGCGACCAAGCCTTCAAGTCGACGATCGAGAAGGACTATCCGGATATCAAGATCGTTGCCGAGCAGGGCATCTCCGACCCGGCACGTGCCGAGGAACTGGCAAGCGCGATGCTGCTGCAGAATCCTGATCTCGACGGCATCTACGTGACTTGGGCCGAGCCTGCCGACGGCGTGCTATCCGCCCTGCGCTCGAGCGGCAATACCAAGACCAAGATCGTCACGCTCGATCTTGCCGAACCGGTAGCACTCGACATGGTCAAGGGTGGCAACGTGACGGCGCTCGTCGCCGACAAGGCCTATGAGCTTGGACGCGCCATGGCTGCGACCGGCCTGAAGTCGCTGCTCGGGCAGCAGACGCCGGCCTTCGTCGTTGCTCCGGCGCTGACCGTCACCAAGGAAAACGTCGCGGACGGCTGGAAGCAGTCGCTCAACCGAGATTCGCCGCAGTCGGTGCTCGACGCGGCCAAGTAATCAGGCCGCGAAATAATCCGATGGCCGCCGGGAGAGAGGACGTTTCCGGCGGCACCATCCCAAAGGGAGGCAGAGATGCACAGGGCAGTAAGACATTTCGCGTTGCTGGCGACGGTATTTGCCGCAACATCCGGCTTTGCCGCTGACGGCAAGACCACAGGGCCGCATGGCGAGGCGCCGACGCCCGCGAGCAACCTGACGCTGACGGCGGAGCAGGAACAGCAGATCAAGGACGGCAAGTTTACCGCAGCGCTCGTCTGGCACGAGATGAGCGAATACACCAACGCGGTCAATAGCGGCGCCCAGGACGAGTTCAAGCGCCTCGGCGTCGAGGTGGTCGCACAGACCGATGCCGGCTTTGATGCCGCCCGCCAGAAGGCGGATGTCGAGACGGTGCTTGCCAAGAAGCCCTCGATCATCCTGTCGCTGCCGGTCGATCCGGCAACGGCTGCCGTGGTCTACGATCCGGCGCGCACCGCGGGTGTGAAGCTCGCCTTCGTCGACAATTCGCCGGCCGGTTACGAACACGGCAAGGACTATGTGACGATCGTCTCGGACGACCTGTTCCAGATGGGCAACAAGGCTGCCATCGCCATGGCGGATGCGCTCGGCGGCAAGGGCAAGCTCGGCTACATCTATCACGACGCCGATTTCTACGTGACCAACCAGCGCGACGGCGCCTTCAAGTCGACGATCGAGCAGGACTATCCTGACATGAAGATCGTTGCCGAGGCCGGCATGGCGGATCCCGCCCGCAGCGAGGAAATCGCGCAAGGCATGATCACACAGAACCCGGATCTCGACGGCATCTATGTGACCTGGGCGGAGCCGGCACTGAGCGTGCTGTCGACGTTGCGCGGCGCCGGCAACAGCCACACCAAGATCGTGACGCTCGACCTCAACGAACCGGCAGCACTCGACATGGTCAAGGGCGGGAACATCGCAGCGCTCGTCGCCGACGAAGCCTACAATATCGGCGTCACCGCAGCGCGCGCCGCGGCCGGCTCTCTGGTCGGCCAGAAGGCCGAGCCCTTCCTGGTCGTCGACTCGCTTGCAGTCACCAAGGCGACGGTCGCTGATGGTTGGAAAAAGTCTCTGAACAAGGATGTGCCCGCGACGATCGCGGATGCGATGAAGTGATGAAATGATGCCCGCTGCATGTGGGAAACATGCAGCTTCTCATAGTGCTGCGGCGACCTTTGCGCGTCTGACCGGACGTGCGGCGCCGTAGTGCAGGGGGAGCATTCCCCCTGCCTTCGGAGGAAGAATAATGTCCAGTGCCCATTCCAGCGCGAGCGGCCAGCCGGCAAGCCTCGTCAGCCGTCTCAACCTGCAGCAATACGTCGTCTATCTCGGCTTCCTGGCGATCTTTCTGTTCTTCGCCATCGTCTTGAAGGACAGCGGCTTTCTGACGGTTCGCAACCTGTCGAACATCATGCTGCAGACGGCACCGGTGACGATCATGGCGATCGGCCTCGTCTTCGTCATGTCGGCCGGCGAGATCGATCTGTCGATCGGCTCGACCGTTGCCGTCTCGGCGCTGGCGGCGGCGGTGACGATCAACGAGTACGGCCTGGTGGCCGGCGTCGTCGCCGGTATCGGCGCGGGCGTGCTGATCGGGCTCCTGAACGGCGCACTGGTCGCCTATGTCAAACTGCCGTCGTTCCTGGTGACGCTGGCGACGCTCGGGCTTTTTGCAGGCGTCTCCCGCTCGATGACGAACCTGCGCTCGATCCCGGTAACCGACAGCACCTTTACCGGCTTCTTCGGTTCCGGCTCGTTCCTCGGTGTTCCCTCGTTGATCTGGTGGACGATCGTCACGGTCGTCTGCGGCCACATCATCTACCGCGAAACCCGCTTCGGTGCCCATGTGCTGGCGACCGGCGACAACAGCCGTGCGGCGAGCGTCTCGGGCATCAGCGTGCCGCGCATCCGGCTCGCCGTGCTTGTCATCAGCGGCGGTCTCGCGGGCCTTGCCGGCCTGCTCTACGCCGGCCGGCTTCAGGCGGCCAAGTATACGCTCGGTGAGACCGATCTGATGACGGTGATTGCCGCCGTCATCGTCGGCGGCACGCTGCTTAACGGCGGCAAGGGTACGATCATCGGTGCGCTCGTCGGTTCGCTGATGATGGGTATGCTCAACAATGGCCTGATCCTGATGGGCCTTTCCGTTTCCGACCAGATGATCGTTCGCGGTCTTATCATCCTCGCCGCGGTCGCCGTGTCGCTGCGCGAAAAGTCCCGCTGAAGGAGGATTTCATGTTTCTCGACGTTTTGCGCCGCCGCAACCCGGCATTCATCGAAGCGGCGATGGCCCTGCACCAGCAGGGCAAGATACCGGCCAACGCCTATGTACTCGACCTCGACACGGTCGAGGCCAATGCGGCGATCATGAGCAACGAGGCGCGTCGCCTCGGCCTGAAGATCTTCGCCATGACCAAGCAGGTCGGGCGCTCCAGTTCCTTCTGCGAAGCGGTCAAGCGCGGCGGCATCGACCGCTCGGTCGCCGTCGACATGGCCTGCGCCCGCGCCACCCACAGGGCCGGCCTGAAGGTCGGCCATCTCGGCCACCTGCAGCAGGTCGCGCGCCATGAGGCGGCTGCCGCGGCGAAGACCTTCCGGCCCGATTACTGGACGGTCTTCAACGCCGAGAAGGCTGCGGAAGCGGCAGCCGGCGCACATGCCGCCGGCTATCGACAGGATCTGCTTGCCCGCATCAGGGCGGAAGGCGACACCTTCTACCGCGGTCATGAAGGCGGGTTCGATGCCAGCGACGTTGCTGCGGTTGCCGATCGCCTCGACGGCCTCGCCGGTGGCCGTTTTGCCGGCATCACCACCTTTCCGGCGCTGCTCTTCGATCATGAAAGCCGCAAGGTGAAGCCGACGCACAACCTGGCAACACTCTCGAAAGCGGCCGAGGCGCTGGCCAAGGCCGGGCGCACAGGGATAGAGGTGAATGCGCCGGGCACGACCTCCAGCGTCATGCTGCCGGCCCTTGCCGAAGCGGGTGCGACGCAATGCGAGCCGGGCAACGGCCTGCATGGCACCACGGCGCTGCACGTGATGGAAGACCTGCCGGAGCTGCCGGCGGTGCTCTACCTCACCGAGGTCTCCCATCTCTCGGGCGGCAAGGCCTATTGCTTCGGCGGCGGTTTCTACATCGACCCGATCTTCCCGGATTACGACGTCAAGGCGATCGTATCGACTGAGCCGACTACGGTTGCATCGGCGCTTCGAAGCGTCGAAGTGCCACCGCCCTCGGCGATCGACTATTATGCGATGATCGACGCCAGTGGACCGGCTGCGCCCAAGCCCGGCGATACGGCGGTGTTCGGCTTCCGCGGCCAGGCCTTCGTCACACGCGCCTATGTCGTCGGCGTGTCGGGCATCTCCAAGGGCGCGCCGAAGGTGGAAACGATCGAAAACGGTTTCGGCGAAACCGCAGCCTGGCCGGTATAAGGGGCGACATCATGAACGCGAACGTTAGTGCTGCAGCAGAGCCGGTCCTGAAGCTGAAGGACATCCGCAAGACCTTTGGCGGCGTCACCGCGATCGAGAACTTCTCGCTGGAGGTCCGTCCGGGCGAGATCGTCGCGCTCGTCGGGGACAACGGCGCCGGCAAGTCGACGCTGATCAAGATCATCTCCGGCGTCTACACGCCGACCTCGGGAACGATCACCATCGAGAACCAGACGGTGGCGATGTCGAACGCCACCATGGCGCGCGCCCATGGCATCGAGGTCGTCTACCAGGACCTGGCACTTGCCGACCAGCAGACGGTCTACATGAACATGTTTCTCGGCCGCGAGCCGGTGAACCGTTTCGGCCTGCTCGACCGTCGCCGGATGATTTCCGAGACGGAGACGCTGGTGAAGGAACTGGATGTCCGCATCCCCTCGGCCCATGCGACGATCCGCGACCTCTCGGGCGGGCAGCGCCAGGGCGTCGCCATTGCCCGCGCCACCCATTGGGCGAGCAAGCTTATTCTTCTCGACGAGCCGACGGCGGCGCTTGGCGTTGCCGAAACCGCCAAGGTCGAGGAGATCGTGGAATCGCTGAAAAGCCGCAACATCGGCGTGCTGATCATCAGCCACAGCCTCGATCAGGTCTTCAAGCTGTCGGATCGCATCTGCGTCCTGCGTCGCGGCAAGCAGATCGGCATTCGCGAGACGGCGAAGACCGACAAGAACGAGATCATCGCGATGATCACCGGGCTTCAGCAACACTGAGTCACAAGACAGCCAGCGCCGCCGCCTGCTCGGGCGGCGCCGCTTTCATGCTCACGGCGCCGCGCCGAAGAAGGTGAGGCGGGTGAAGAGTACGTAGTGCGATTCCGACACCATCAACGCCACGAAGACCAGCACCAAAAGTGGTGGCAGCAGGATCGCGTAGATCAGCGCCAGCCGCTCCCAGGCCATGTGCATGAAGATCGCCACGATCAGCCCCGCCTTCAACACCATGAAGATCAGGATCAGCGACCACCTGAGATAGCCCTGCAGCCCGACATAGTCGACGAGGTAGGAAAAGGTGCTGAGCACGAAGAGCAGCAACCAGACGACCAGATAGAGCCCGATCGGGTGCTGCTGGTGCGTTTGGGCGTGGCTTTCCGCCTTTGTTGCCGGTGCCGCGTGGGTGTGAACAGTCGTTTCTGTCATGGCCATGCCTCACCACAGATAGAAGAACGCGAAGATGAAGACCCAGACGAGGTCGACGAAGTGCCAGTAGAGGCCGGTGATCTCGACGATCTCGTAGTGTCCCTTGCGGCTCGTGAAGAAGCCGCGCCGTTCGGTTTCGAAATCGCCACGCCAGACCTTGCGGGCGATGATCAAGAGGAAAATGACGCCGATCGTGACGTGGGTTCCGTGGAACCCGGTGATCATGAAAAAGGTCGAGCCGAATTGGGCGGCCCCCCAAGGGTTGCCCCACGGGCGCACGCCCTCCGTGATCAGCTTCGTCCACTCGAAGGCTTGCATGCCGACGAAGGTGGCGCCGAAAAGGGCGGTCAGTAGCATGAGAAGTGCGGTCTTCTTGCGATCGCGCCGGTAGCCGAAATTGACGGCCATGGCCATTGTGCCGCTCGAGGTGATCAGCACAAAGGTCATGATGGCAATCAGGATCAGCGGCACGTCCGAGCCGCCGATGTGCAGCGCGAAGACCTCGCTCGGATTGGGCCAGGGCACGGCCGTCGACATGCGCGCCGACATGTAGGCGATGAGGAAACAGCCGAAGACGAAGGTGTCGCTCAAGAGGAAGATCCACATCATCGCCTTGCCCCAGGAGACGTTCTTGAACGTCCGCTGGTCCGACGCCCAGTCTGCGGCAAAGCCGGCAAGTCCCGCCGGGCGGTGGAGCGGCTCTCGGACAGGCGAATGTGTCTCGGCGGACATGCCTTGGCTCCTTCAGGTCAAGAGGGATCGGCAGAGCTCGACGAAGTCGTTGGCCCAGCCGGAAAAGAGCGCGTAGAGCACCAGCCATACGGCCAGCATGAAATGCCAGTAGGTGGCGCAGAGCGTGATCGACAGCACGGCCTTTTCGCCCATCGGGCCGGCGCGCGTCTTGACGATGACCCGGGTCAGGGCGAACAGGCCGCCGAGAATGTGCAGGCCATGCATGCCCGAGATCATGTAGAAGAAGCTGTTGGCCGGATTGTCGGCGAGCAGGAAGCCGGCGTCCGTAAGTTCGCGCCAGGCAAAGACCTGGCCGGCGAGGAAGGCGAGACCGGCGGCAAGCGCTGCGATCATCGCCGTGCGGCTCGCCTCGTCACGATGCTGTTCGGCAGTGACGCGGGCCGCATGCAGGAGCAGGCTGCCGAGTGCGAGGATGGCGGTGTTCAGCCACAGGATCTTCGGCATCGGCGTCGACCACCAGTCGGTGGAGGCCATGCGCATGAAGTAGGCGCTGATGAAGAGGGAGAAGAGCGCTGCGACGACGGCGAGGAAGACGCCGAGACCGATTTTTGCTGGCGGGATCGAGGGCCTGCCGAGTGGGCGCGGGTCGTGGGCGTGGCCGACCTCCAGCCAGGGTTTCGAGAACAGCCGCTGCCGGCTGAGCCACCAGGCGGCGATCGCGAAGATCACCGCCAGGAAGACGAGGGTGACGTTCATGAGGCACCCTCCGGCGCGTGGCCTACCGGACCCGGCTCAGTTTGCGGAATGAAATCTTCCGCGGCTCCCGGCACGCTGTAGTCATAGGGCCAACGGTAGACGACCGGCAGCTCCTTGCCCCAGTTGCCGTGGCGCGGCGGCGTTTCCGGCGTCTGCCATTCGAGCGTCGTTGCCCGCCAGGGATTGCCGCCGGCCTCGCGGCCATGGCGGATGCTCCAGATGAGGTTGAAGAGGAAGACGATCTGGGCGGCACCGACGATCAGCGCCATGATGGTGATGAACTCGTTGAGCGTGTGGGCGGACGCCGGCACGAAGGCGGTCTCGCCCATCTCGTAATAGCGGCGCGGAACGCCGATCAGCCCGAGATAGTGCATCGGGAAGAAGATCAGATAGGCGCCGACGAAGGTGACCCAGAAATGGATCTGCCCCATGGCCTGATTGAGCATGCGGCCGGTGATCTTCGGATACCAGTGATAGATCGCCCCGAAGATCACCATGATCGGCGCGACACCCATGACCATGTGGAAGTGGGCGACGACGAACATCGTGTCGGAGAGCGGCACGTCGACGACGACGTTGCCGAGGAACAGACCGGTCAGCCCGCCATTGACGAAGGTCACGATGAAGGCGAGCGCAAAGAGCATTGGCAACGTCAGGTGTATGTCGCCACGCCAGAGCGTCAGGACCCAATTGTAGACCTTGATCGCCGTCGGCACGGCAATGATCAGCGTGGTCGTTGCGAAGAAGAAACCGAAATAGGGGTTCATGCCGCTGACATACATGTGGTGCGCCCAGACGATGAAGGAGAGCGCGCCGATGATGACGATCGCCCAGACCATCATGCGGTAGCCGAAGATGTTCTTGCGGGCGTGTGTGCTGATGAGATCGGAGACGATGCCGAAGGCGGGAAGCGCCACGATGTAGACCTCCGGATGGCCAAAGAACCAGAAGAGGTGCTGGAACATGATCGGACTGCCGCCGCCATGCTGCAGTTGTTCGCCCATCTCGACGATCGCCGGCATGAAGAAGCTGGTCCCGAGCACCCGGTCGAACAGCATCATGACGCAGGCGACGAAGAGGGCGGGGAAGGCGAGCAGCGCCATCACCGTCGCGGTGAAGATGCCCCAGACGGTGAGCGGCATGCGCATCAGCGTCATGCCGCGCGTGCGACCCTGGAGCACGGTGACCACGTAGTTGAGCCCGCCCATGGTGAAGCCGATGACGAAGAGGATGAGCGAGGACAGCATCAATATGATGCCCCAGTCCTTGCCGCCGGGCGTTCCGGACAGAACCGCCTGGGGCGGATAGAGCGTCCAGCCGGCGCCGGTCGGCCCGCCCGGCGCAAAGAAGCTGACGACGAGCACGAGGACGGCGAGCAGATAGAGCCAGTAGCTCAGCATGTTGGCATAGGGAAAGACCATGTCGCGCGCGCCGAGCATCAGCGGGATCAGGTAGTTGCCGAAGCCGCCGAGAAACAGCGCGGTGAGCAGATAGATCACCATGATCATGCCGTGCATGGTGATGAACTGGTAGTAGCGCTCGGCATCGATGAAGGCGAAGGCGCCGGGAAAGCCGAGCTGCAGTCGCATCAGCCAGGAGAGCACCAGGGCGACCATGCCGATGGCGATGGCGGTGGAGGCATATTGCACGGCGATGATCTTGGCATCCTGGCTGAAGACGTAGCGCGTCCACCAGCTATGGGGATGATAGAGCTCCACGTCCTCCACTTCCGCGGGGCCAATCGGTTCGCCCGTGCCTGACCGGATATCGACCATCTGCGAGAACCTCCCAACACCGGATCATCTCGATCCAACGCCTTGAACCTGCAATTCCGCACGTCCAACAATGGAATTGCGGCTCCTCACGAGCGGGATGCGGGCGGATACCGCGAGCACTTTTCCTCATCCCGCTTGGCCGTCGGGGCGCCTCTATTGCGCCGGGGCGGCATTTAATGCCTGCGCCGTTTCCTTCGTCTGCACTCCTGCTTGTGCCTGCAGCTGCGAGAAGGTTTGCTGCTGCGAAAGCCAGGCCTGATAGTCCTCCGCACTGTCGACGACGACGGTGCCGCGCATCTGCGGGTGACCGACGCCGCAAAGCTCGGCGCAGAGCACCTCGAACGTGCCCGTGCGGGTGGGCGTCAGCCAGAAATAGGTGACCATGCCGGGCACCATGTCCATCTTGGCGCGAAACTCCGGCACGTAGAAATCATGCAGCACATCCACGGAGCGCAGCAGCATCTTGACCGGTTTACCGACTTCCAGATGCAACTCGCCGCCCTCGATGACGACGTCGTCAAGCGCTGCCGGATCGTTGCGGTTGAGACCGAGCGAGTTTTCCGGCGTGATGTCGCGGGTCTCGGATGTCCCGAGCTTGCCGTCGGCGCCGGGGAGCCGGAAGCTCCACAGCCACTGCTGGCCGACGACCTCAACCTGGGCCGCTCCGTCAGGAACGGTCACGAACTGGTGCCAGACGAAAAGGCCGGGGGTGAGCATGGCGGCGACGCCGAGCGTCGTGCCGCCGGCAAGCCACCCTTCGAGCTTGCGGTTTTCCGGTTCATAGGCCGCCCGGTTTCCCGGGCGATGGCGAAAGCGGAGCACGCAATAGGCCATGAAAAGAACCACGGCGACGAAGACGACGCCGGTAATCCAGAAGGTGATGATCAGCGTATTGTCGATGTAACTCCAGTTGGACGCGATCGGTGTCCACCACCACGGGCTCAACAGATGAAACAATACCGATCCGACGGCCAGTAAAACCAGAATAACGACCACGGCCATTTCTGTCCCTCCTCGCCGCTGGCGGCTGTGGGCATGAAGACGCAATCCGTAGATCTCTGCTGCACGTTTTCCTTGGTCGTCGCCGATCCAGGGATGAAAACATGCAGGAATTCAAAGTTCTACAGCGACCTCTCTGCGTCTGGTCAGGCGCGAGGTGCTGTAGATGCAATTATTGCACGAACGTCCAATAGTCGCAATTCGCCGCCTACGTGGCGAGCGGCAGTTGCGTTTCGTCTTTTCAGCCTACTGCGAATACTGCTTGAGATAGGCGAGAAGATTGGAGATGTCCGTGTCGTCCTTCAGCCCGACGAAGGCCATTTTCGTGCCCTTCACCTTGGCCTTGGGATTGTGCAGATAGTCGCGCAACGTCGTCTCGTCCCAGACCAGGCCACCCTTACCGGCATCGACCATAGCCGTGGAGTAGCTGAAGTTGGGATGGGTGCCGGCGGTTCGCCCCAGGACATGGTTGAGTGAGGGTCCGACCTTGTTGGTATCGCTGTCGACGATATGGCATACGGCGCATTTTTTGAAGACCGTGGCTCCGGCCGTGGCATCCCCCTCTTGCGCGAGGGCGGCGAGCGGACAGAGCAAGGTTGTCGAAAAGGCAAGGGCAACAACAAGAATTCGCATGACACTTCCTCAAAATCGCCGGGCGCAGGCAAGGAAGGCTATCGTCAATCTGTCGTTTTGGCGGTGCTTGCTTCTCTTAAGTTGGCGCCACGGCGGTTGATACTTGCGACACCGAAACGGTACGCCTCGTCCTCAGGAAGTCAACCGGCGGCGCCGGCCAGTTCGCCGACGCCGCCTAATTTTTCACCATGGCCGTTGTCGGCAATCAGACGCGATTGCCGTCGGCATCGAAGAAGTGCAGCCGTTCGACGGGCAGGCGCACGGGCAGCGAGCCGGAAACGTTGAGGAACCGGCGGTCGTTGGTAAAGGCCTTGAAGCCGGCACGGCCGAAGGAAAGGTGCAGGATGATGCCGAAGCCGGTCGGCTCGACCAGGTCGACATTGGCCTTCAGCGCATCCGGGCCTTCGACGCCGATCTCCACATGTTCCGGCCGGATGCCGAGCGTCGCCTTGCCGCCGTCGGCGAGCGCAGGATGCGGCTGAGCCGGGATGACGATGCCACCATCTGTTTCGAAGCGGGGAGCGGTGCCGTTTCGGTAGGTGCCCTCGAAGAAGTTCATGCCGGGCGAGCCGATGAAGCCGGCGACGAAGAGATTGGCCGGCCGGTCATAGAGGTCGAGCGGGCTTCCGACCTGCTGCACGAAGCCGCCGTTCATGGCGACGATGCGGTCGGCGAGCGTCATGGCCTCGATCTGGTCGTGGGTGACGTAGATCGAGGTGGCGCCGAGATCCTTGTGCAGCTTCTTGATCTCGGCGCGCATCTGTTCACGCAGGCGAGCGTCGAGGTTCGAGAGCGGCTCGTCGAACAGGAACGCCTTGGGTTCGCGCACGATGGCACGGCCCATGGCGACGCGCTGGCGCTGGCCGCCCGAGAGCGCGCGCGGCCGGCGTTCGAGCAGCGGATCGAGCCCGAGCTTGGCGGCCGCTCCTGAAACGACGCTTGCGATCTTCTCTTTGGCGGTCTTCCGGAGCCTGAGGCTGTAGCTCATGTTCTTGGCGACCGACATATGCGGATAGAGCGCATAGGACTGGAACACCATCGCGATGTCTCGGTCCTTCGGCGCCAGCTCGTTGACGCGCTTGCCGGCAATGCGGATCTCGCCCGAAGTGACGCTCTCAAGCCCGGCGATCATGCGCAGAAGCGTGGACTTGCCGCAGCCGGACGGGCCGACGAGCACGACGAACTCGCCGTCGCCGATCTTGAGATCGACGTCGTGCAGGACCGGGTGGATGCCGTAGGATTTCTGGATATTGGCGATATCGATGGAAGCCATGAGAGCAATCCTCAGCCTTTGACCGCGCCGGCCGTGAGGCCCTGGACGAGATAACGTTGAATGAGCAGGAAGAAGAGGCAGGCGGGGATGAGCGCGAGCACGCCGGCGGCCATCATCTGCCCGAAGTCGACGGAGAACTTCGACACGAAGGACAAAAGTCCAACGGGGAAGGTCGCCTGGTCGTTGCCGGAGATCAGCATCAGCGAGAACAGCAGCTCGCTCCAGGCGGCGGTGAAGACGAAGCCGAGCGTGGCGGCGATGCCGGGCAGCGTCAGCGGCAGGATGATCTGGCGGAAGGCGACGAACTGTGTTGCGCCGTCGATCATCGCCGCCTCCTCAAGATCCTTCGGAATGCCGTCGAAGAACGACTGCATCAGGAAGGTGGCGAAGGGCACGTTGAAGGCGGTGTAGACGATGACGAGGCCGGTCAGGCTGTTGGTCAGACCCATCGGCGAGAGGATCTTGAAGATCGGCGCGACCAGCATCACCAGCGGGAACATCTGCGTCAGAAGCATCAGCGCCACCAGCCAGTATTTGCCGCGGAAATTGAAGCGCGACAGGGCATAGCCCGAGAGCGAGGCAAGAATGGTGACGATGACGGCAGTCGAGCCCGAGACGATCAGGCTGTTCTTGAAGAAGACAGGAAAGGCGCTGTGGCGGAGCACGAAGTCGAAGTGCTCGAGGCTGGCGCGCGACGGCCACATCCGAATGCCTTCGGAGTAGAGCAGGTCGTTCGGCGTGACCGCGACCTTCAACAGCCAATAGAGCGGGAAGAGCGCAAACGCGATATAGGCAAGGATTGCCAGCCGGTGCGCGATGGTGAGGAGAAGCGTTTTGGCGCGCATCGGTTCAATCCTTGCTCAGCAGCCATTGGCGCAGGATGACGATCAGCATCGAATAGGCGAGCAGCAGCGCCAGAAGCACGAGCGCGATCGCCGAGGCGTAACCGAAATCCAGCCGCTTGAAGGCCTGGGTGAAGATATAGCTGGCGACGATCTGGGTGCGGTCGGCCGGTCCGCCATTGGTCATGACGATGATCAGGTCGGCGAAGTTGGAGATCCAGACGGTGCGCAACAGAATGGTGATGGCGATCGTCGGCGCCAGGAAGGGGAGCGTGATCGACAGGAATCGCTGGAGCGGGCCGGCGCCGTCGATGCTTGCGGCCTCATAGAGGTCGCGCGGGATCGCCTGGAGGGCGGCAAGCAGCGTGATGGCGAAGAAGGGTATGCCCCACCAGACATTGGCGACGATCGGCCCCCACATGGCAAGCTGCGGGTCGGACAGGATGTTGTGTGGCTCGCTCATGAGGCCGAGCGCGTAGAACCAGTGCGGCAGGGGACCGACGACCGGATTGAACAGCCAGGCCCAGTTGAGGCCGGCAAGGAAGCTCGGCACGGCCCAGGGCAGAAAGACGAGAGCCTGGGCGAGGCCGCGGCCATAGAAAGGTTTATCGAGCAGCAGGGCCAGAATCAGGCCGAAGACGAACTGGAAGAACACAGAGGCGCCGGTCCACCACAGCGTATTGCGCAGCGCCCGGTAGAAGGCCTGATCCTCGGACAGCGCCCGGAAGTGATCGAGGCCGATATAGGCGCCGGAGAACGGGTTCAAGAGCTGGATATCGCGAAAGGCGTAGGAGACGCCGAGCACCAGCGGCACCAGCATCACGGTGACGATCAGGATCAGCGCCGGCGCGCTATAAAGATAGGGTGCGGCGCCATCGGCGATGCGCTTCTTCAGCGGCGTCCTGCTTGCCGGCAGGCCGCTTTGGCGGGCGACATAGGCCATCGATCGAAATTTCCCCTGTGCGGCCGCCGGTTTTTCGGGCGTGCCTCGATTCTAGGTCGGAGCGGAAAGGGCGGAGTCCGCGCCCATTTTGTTCCGCGCGAGATCAAAAGGCCGGCGGCGGAAAGCCGCCGCCGGCCGAAGGCTTACTTCTTGCTGGCAAGGAACTTCTGCTGCGCCTTGGTCAGGTATTCTGCCCACTGGTTGGCGAGCTGTTCCGGCGTGATGTCGCCGAGCAGGGCTTCCTGGGTCGTCTTGATGGCGAGCGAATCCTTGAAGAAGGCGAATTCCTCGAGGTAGGTCGGCATGACCGTCAGGACGACGTCCTTGTCGGCGAGTTCGTCGAACCAGCCCTTGAACTGAGCGCTGGCATAGAAGGGTTCCTTCTCGGCCGACTTGTGTACCGGCAGCGCACCGGTACGCTTGTTCCACTCGATGTTGCCTTCCGGCCCTTCGAGCGTCTCGATCAGCTTCCAGGAGAGGTCCTTGTTCTGGCTGGCGGACAGCATCGACCAGCCGGCAAAGCCGATGGTGGTAAACGCCTTGCCGCTCGGGCCCTTCGGCATGGTGGTGACGCCGAAGTCTTCCGACTTCATGCGCTCGGCAATGGCGATCAGCGCATCCGGATCCTGGTCGAGGAAGGCGCAGGTGCCGCTGTAGAAGCCGGCGACGATTTCGTTGAAGCCCCAGTTGACGCTGTCCTTCGGTGCCAGCCCCTTCTTGTAGAGGTCGATCACCCAGGTCAGGCCCTTGACCCAGCCTTCGCTGTTCATGGTCGAGGTGCCGTCCTCGTTGAAGAACGTGTTGCTGCCGGCCATCGTCGCGCCGAACATCACCCAGCCGTTGAGGCCACCCGGGCCGCCGCGCAGGCAGTAGCCGGATTTGCCCGGCAGCTTGGAGACGGCTTCGGATGCCTTGACGAAATCGTCCATCGTCTTCGGCGGTTCGCTGACGCCGGCTTCCGAGAGCAGCTTTTTGTTGTAGAACATCGCGCGCAGATAGAAGCCGTAGGGCAGCATGTAGGCGGTATCGTTGATGTCGCGGCCGAGTTCGAGCGCGCGCTCCGTCAGCCCGCCCGTGTGCTCCCACTTGGCGAGGTAGGGCTCAAGGCTTTCGAGCATGCCGTTGTTGGCATAGAGCGACAGCCAGGTGTCGGGCATTTCCATGACGTCAGGCAGTTCGCCGGCCGAAACCATGGTCGCAAACTTCTGGAAGGCTTCGCCCCAGGGAAGCGAGATGATCTCGACCGTCGTGCCGGGGTTGGCGGCCTCGAACTTGGCGACGATCGACTTCAGCGTCTCGGTGCGCTCCGGGCTGGTGATGACTTCGACCAGTTTCAGTTTGGTGTCGGCGAGTGCGCTTCCGGCCATCAGGGTGGCGAGAAGCGTGGCAGTGATCAGTTTTTTCATTTTATGTTCCCTCTTTTCTTCGTTGGTTCTGCTTCAAAGTGGGAGAAGCGGGATCTTGATCCCGCCTCTGTCAGTCAGTCGAAGCGACGGCGAGCGCCGCTTCGAGATCGCTCCAGAGGGCCTCCGTTCCCTCCAGACCGACATGCAGCCGTACCGACCGCGGCGAGATGCCGAAGGCGGCCGCGGAATTCGGCTGGGCTTTCTGCGACAGCACGACTTCGCCCGGCACGATGAGGCTTTCGTGTCCGCCCCAGGAAACGCCGAGCTTGAAGAGTTCGAGATGATCGGCGAAGCGCCGGACATCGACACCCTCGCGGAAGATGAAGGAGAAGAGGCCGGATGTGCCCGAGAGCCCGGGCGGCAGGGTGTTGCCGAGCCCGGGGTGGCAGACTTTTTCAACCAGCGGATGGGCCTGCAGCCGCCGCGCGACTTCAAGCGCCGAGCGTTCGTGCGACTTCATGCGGATCGGCAGGGTGCGCAGGCCACGGATCAGGAGCCAGGCGTCGAAGGGCGAGAGCTTGCCACCGAGATAGGGATAGGCTTCCGAGCGGATGCGGCCGATCAGTTCCTTCGAGCCGGTGACGATGCCGGCGACGACATCAGAGTGACCGCCGAGATACTTGGAAGCCGAGTGGATGACGAGGTCGACGCCGAGCGAGATCGGCTGCTGGAAGATCGGGCTTGCCCAGCTGTTGTCGATCGCGGTGATGATGCCCTGGTCCTTGGCGAGGCGGGCCAGCGACGCGACATCATGGGTGTCCATCACCCAGCTCGTCGGGCTTTCCATGTAGAAGAGCTTGGCGCCGGGAAGCGCCTTGGCGACCGCTTCCTCGTCGCGGCCGTCGACGTAGGTCACCTCGATCTTCATGCGCTTCAGATGCGTGCCGAACAGGCGGAAGGCGTCGGGATAGACATGGTTGACGGCGACGATCCGGTCGCCCGGTTCGACGAAGGAAAGTACGGTCGACGAGATCGCCGACATGCCGCTCGCAAAGCCGATCGCGTCTTCGCCGCCTTCGAGTTTCGCCAGCATCTCCTCGAACATGCGCACGGTCGGGTTGAGGCCGCGGGTGTAGATCGGCCGCACGCGTTCGCCTTTGTAGGAGGCGACCATGTCGTCGTAGTCCTTGAAGGTGAAGAGCGAGGTCTGCACGATCGGCGGCACGACGGCATCGAAGGCGTGGCCTTCGTCATGTGCGACGATCAGCGAGGCGTGGTCGAACGGTTCGAGGCCGTTGGTCATTTGGACATTTCCTTGATGTCTTCCTCGACGATCGCGAGGATTTTCAGCGTTTCTTCGCGCGCCGTCTCAGGGTCCTGAGCGGCGATCGCGTTGAAGAGGGTGCGGTGGAACGGGAAGGAGCGACGGGCGAAGTCCGTTCGGTCGAAAGGATGGTCCCAGAAGCGCTCGAAGGCCTCGCGCATCTGTTCGAGCAGTTGGCGAAACAGCGGATTGTGGGTGGCGTCGTAGATCGCCAGGTGAAAGGCGAGGTCTTCCGGCCCCGACGTACCCTTGGCGATATGCACGCGCTCCATCTCGTTGAGCTTGATTTCGATGATCTTCAGGTCGTCTTCAGTGCGCCGGCGCGCGGCGACCATGTTGGCCTCGACCTCGATGCCGCGGCGCACTTCGAGCGTCATCAACAGCACGTCACGCAGATGCGCGGCGTCGAGCGTGAGCGGCATATGGACGGTGGCGCCGGAGATCGTGCGCAAGAGATAGGTGCCGCTGCCCTTGCGTGCCTCGACGACGCCGAGTGCCTGGAAGTGGCGGATGACTTCGCGGATGGTCGAGCGGCCGACGGCCAGCGCCGTCATCAGTTCGCGCTCGGCCGGCAGGCGCTCGCCGGGTTTGAGGCCCGATTGTTCGATGTAGTCAGCCAACGCGGCAATCACCTGCTGGGCCCGGTCGGCCGGGGGCAGGGGCACCAGTGCCGCTCTTGCCGGTTCATTCATTCGGCTCCCTCCCCAGAGGCCAAATTGGTCTGACATCTCACCAATATGATCAAGCTGGTTGGGGTCGTCAAGCAAGAACTGATAGACGCACAGCGGTTGACCCCGCCCGCCTCAGGCGTAGACAAGGGAGGCAAGGAGCTCTGGTGATGATGAAATCGGAATATCAGTTTGTGGTCGCAGCCGTGCTCGGCGCATTCTTCGTCATGGCGACGGCTGCGGGGGATGCCGAGGCGCAGATGCGGACGCGGAAGGGCGAGTATTACGAGGGGATCCAGCGCAAGCCCTATGGTTATTACTGGATCTGGCCGCCGGTCGAGCAGCAGCAGCCCGTCTACAAGAAGCAACCTGGCAAGAAGGGGAGCGAGCCGGCGAAGCCGCGCAAGCGGCCGGTTCAATAGCCGTAAGGCTCGGCGGCAGAGAGAAGCAGCGCCCTGGGGCGCCGCAACTTTGATCAGACCTTCGCGACGTGAACGTCGCGGGGAAGCGAGGAAAGAACCTCCGGCCCATCCTCGCGCAGGATGACGATATCCTCGAGGCGGATGCCGAAGCGACCGGGCAGATAGATGCCGGGCTCGATGGAGAAGACCATTCCTTCTTCCAGCACGGTTTCCGAGGTCGCGGTGATGTAGGGCGGCTCGTGGCCGTCGATGCCCATGCCGTGGCCGGTGCGGTGGACGAAGTACTCGCCGTAGCCGGCGTCCGAGATCACTTTACGGGCGGCAGCATCGACCTCTTTGGCGAGAACGCCCGGGCGAGCCGCCTTCAGGGCCGCCTGGACGGCTCTTTCGACGATCGTGTGGATCTGCCCGTAGCCTTCGGGCGCGCGGCCGACGATCGCCATGCGGGTAATGTCGCTCGGGAAGCCCTGTTTGCGGCCGCCGATGTCGATGACGACGGCGTCGCCTTCCTCGATCACCCGTTCGCTCGCCGAATGATGCGGGAAGGCGCCATTGCCGCCGGCGCCGACGATCCAGAAGGCGGGTGCAGCACCTTCCGAGGCGAAGTGCGCGCGGATGTCGGCGGCCAGTTCCTTCTCCGTCATGCCCGGACGGATCTTGGAAAACGCCGCCTGCATGGCGCGGTCGGCGATGCCGGCGTTCATCTTCAGAAGCGCGTATTCGCTCTTGTCCTTGCGCATGCGCAGCGCGCCGAGCGTTGCCGGGGTGAATTCGCGGGCGGTATCGGCGGGCAGCGCATCGATCAGCAGCAGCGCGAAATCGGCGCGCATGGTTTCGTCGAGCACGACGCGGCCGGGCTTTGCGGCGCCGACATCGGCAAGCGCTGCGGTCAGGGCGTCGCTCGGGCCAATGTCGTCGGCCCAGTTGTGGAAGGCGATATCGGTGTGCTCGCGCGTGCCTTCGGCATTCAGCGCCGGCATCAGGAACGCTTCCTTTTCCGGGCCGATGAGAAGCAGGCACGGACGTTCGTCGGGATGCGGATGGTAGCCGATCAGCCAATCCATGTGCGATCCCGGGGCCAGCGCGACGAGGCCGACATTGCTTTCGGCCATCGTGCGGCGGAGCGCTGCAAAACGGCTCTTGGTGAGTTCTTTCATGGTGTTTCCAATTCTGGCTTGAGAAAATCAGATGCCGCCAACCGGTCAGGCGGCTGTGGTCGACTGTGATGGGTGAAAGGAGCGCCGGAGAACGGCGCAAAGTCGGCTATGGGGAATGCTTGAGGCCCGCGCCTGTCTTGCGCCGGGATTTGGGTCTTTGGCTCTTCAAGCGGACTCCTCCCCCTCGAATGCACGGACATGAAGCCGGGAAGCTCGCTTCCCGTCACTATGCGTCTGTATTTGCACGACTTTGGTGCCGTGATTGAACGTTGTCAATACGGAATTTTAGTCACACTAAAATTTTGACGGCAGTGATCTCAGGCGGCCAAGCGCAGCAACCGCGCGACCGCCTGCTGGTCGAAGCCGCCGATACCCTCGCGGATGTCGGCAGCGATTGCGTCGGCAGCAGCGTTCTCATCGCGGCGCCTCAGCGCCTCGATCGCCTCGCGGTGGCGGTCGACGACGTAGAGTTCGGTCACGTGTTCCATGGCGATCCCGAGGATCGGGCCGAGCTGCAGCCAGACACTCTCGATCAGCGGCATGGCGACCGCGTCGGGATTGGCCGTGTAGATCATCCGGTGAAACGCCTGGTTGGCGATCAGCGCCGCCACCTTGTCACCCCGACGGATCTCCGTCTCGATGCTGTCGTCGATCGCCATGATCTTCTCGATCTGGCGTTCGGAGAGATGGGCGACGGCCCGGCGGGCGGCATGGCTTTCGAGCGCGATGCGCAACGAGATCAGTTCTTCGAACCGGGCAGGGGTGATGTGCGGTACGACGATGCGACGGTTTTCGAGGAACTGCAGCGCGCCGATCGAGGTGAGTTGTCGCAAGGCCTCGCGCACCGGAGTGGGGCTGCTTTCAAGCGCCTCGGCCAGGCCGCGGATCGTGACGGAAGTGCCGGGTCGGAACGCGCCGACCATGATCGCCTGGCGCAGCCGGTGAAAGGCATAGTCGTGCGTCGTCATGCCATCGGGACGCACCAGCGGCGGTAAGACAAGGGGTTTCAAGTGCGCATGTCCTTTTGCCCGAATTGCGACGGCTTTCTCATCGGCGAGAGCGGCGTTCGCCTGCATACACTTTTCCGCCCCCCGCTCTATGTCAAAAGCCTGATAGCACCGCCGATGCTTGACTCCAATTCCTGAATTATGTCAACTTTCTGAATATGTGATCACAAAAAGAGATTTGCGATATGTCGCTCGACGCGGAAGATCCCAGCGCATTCAAGGCATGGCTCGAGCAGAACGGGCCGATTGAAAGCATCCAGGCGGTTGTCTGCGATCTCAACGGCATCATGCGGGGCAAACGCGTGCCGGTGGAGCAGGCGGGCAAGGTTCTCGGCGGCGGCATCCGCATGCCGCTCTCGATCGTCGGCGTCGATGTGTGGGGCGAGGACATCATCAACAGCGAGCAGGTGTTTGCGAGCGGCGACCGGGACGGCATCTGCGGCGTCACCGGCCGCGGCGCGCTGCCGGTCAACTGGACTTCGCGGCCGAGCGCGCTTGTGCCGCTCTGGCTGCAGCTCGAGGACGGCAAGCCGTTTCTTGCCGATCCGCGCCAGGCCCTGGCAGCGGTCGTGCGGGAATACAAGGAACTCGGCCTTCGCCCCGTCGTCGCGACCGAACTGGAATTCTACCTGATCGATCCGGAGCCCGACAGCGCGGTGCCGCCGATCTCGCCCTATACCGGCAAACGGCTCGATTCCGATGCGATCCTGTCGATCGACGAGCTCGACGACTTCGGCGAGTTCTTCTCCGACGTCTACAAGGAATGCGCCCGGCAGAACGTGCCGGCGGATGCGGCGATCGCCGAAAACGGCATCGGGCAGTTCGAGATCAACCTGCTTCACACGGACGACCCGCTGAAGGCGGCCGACGACGCGATCTTCTTCAAGCGAATCGTCAAGGGCGTGGCGCGCAAGCATGGTCTTGCTGCGACCTTCATGGCCAAGCCCTATGGCACCCGCTCGGGCAACGGCATGCATGTCCATTTCAGCCTGCTCGACGAGGAGGGCAACAACGTCTTCAACGACGGCAGCGACGAGGGATCTCCGATCCTCAAGAATGCCGTTGCCGGTCTCTTGCGCGGCATGGCCGAGACGACGCTGCTCTTTGCGCCGCACTTCAATTCCTACCGGCGGCTGCGGCCCGACACGCATGCGCCGACCGCTGTCTGCTGGGGGTATGAGAACCGCACCTCGGCGATCCGCATTCCCGGCGGTAATCCCTATGCACGCCGCATCGAACATCGGGTCGCCGGCGCGGATGCCAATCCCTATCTCGTCATTGCCGCGATCCTCGGCGCCGCCTTGGTCGGCATCCGCAACAAGTGGAAGCCGCCGGCGCCAGTTTCAGGACGCGCTTATGCAACGGAGAAATTGCCCAAAATTCCCTCCGAATGGGGGCAGGCGGTCGACAGCTTCGAGGCAGGGCCGATTGCCGCCGAAATCTTCGATCCCGTGCTGCGCTCGATGCTGATCGCCTGCAAACGCCAGGAGATCGCAGGCTTTGCCGAGCAGGTCACGGACTACGAATTCAGCGCCTATCTGGAAATCGTCTGATGCTTTCGAAACAGAAATCCTATGCCGGCGACGGCAGCTACCCCACCAGCTATTATGCCGCCTCCCGCAACATCATCCGCACGCCGGTCCGGCTGCAGGGCCGCGTCGAGACCGACGTCTGCGTCGTCGGCGCCGGCTATTCCGGTCTGTCGACGGCGATCCACCTGGCCGAAAAAGGCTACAAGGTCGTCGTCATCGAAGGGGCTCAGGTCGGCTGGGGTGCTTCGGGCCGCAATGGCGGTCAGGTGGTCAACGGCCTCAACGCCAGCTTGTCGACCATCCAGCGCCGCTACGGCGACGATGCGGCGCGTTTCATCGGCGGGCTGGTGCAGGAGGGCGGGAAGATCATCCGTCGTCTCGTCAGCCAGTACCAGATCGAATGCGACCTTAAGCCGGGCAACATCTACGCCGCCTATACGCCGGCGCATATGAAGGAGCTCGAAGCCAAGCAGGCGCTCTGGCGCAAATACGGGATGGACGATCACCAGCTTCTCGACCGTGAGGCGCTCAGCAAGCTCGTCACGTCGGACGCCTATTGCGGCGGCATGCTGGATACCACCGGCGGCCACATGCATCCGCTCAATCTCGTGCTCGGCGAGGCGCGTGCCTTCGAAAGCATCGGCGGCACGATCTACGAACAGTCGCCAGTAACGCGCGTTGATCATGAAGCGGCAAGGCCCACCGTCTATACCGAAGGCGGGCAGGTGTCGGCGCGTATCGTCGTGCTCTGCGGCAATGCCTATCTCGGCGATGCGGTGCCGAAGCTCGTCTCGCGCGTCATGCCGGTCTCGACCCAGATGATCACCACGGCGCCGCTTGGCGAAGAACTCGCCCATTCGCTCATCCCGAGCGACATGTGCGTCGAGGACGTGCGCTACATTCTCGATTATTTCCGGCTCTCCGCCGATAAACGCATGATCTTCGGCGGCGGCACCGTCTACGGCGGTACCGATCCGGCCGACGTTGTCGCCAAGCTCAAGCCCAACCTCGAAAAGGTGTTTCCGCAATTGAAGGGCGTGAAGATCGACTATGCCTGGAGCGGCAACTTCGCGCTCTCCTTCACCCGCGTGCCGCAGATGGGCCGGATCGGCAGCAATACCTATTTCGCCCATGGCTACAGCGGCCATGGCGTCACCGGTTCGCATCTCTTCGGACGCACGCTCGCCGAGGCGATCGACGGCGACACGACGCGCTATGATGTCTTTGAGAAACTGCCCTGGTACCCATTCCCCGGCGGGCGCATGTTCCGCGCGCAATATTCGACGATCGGCTCCTGGTGGTACCAGTTCAAGGACGCCGTCGGGCTATAGAAAGCCCGCGCCGGAACAATCCACTCCCGTTTGCGTTCTCGTCGCACGGAGCGCCGCGTTGCGGTCCGTGGTGGGTTCGTGGACGAAATGTGATTCCGCCCTCGCATCCCGATGCGGTACTATCGTTCTCTAAGGCATCGGCACGCCCCATAGGGGGCTGCCTCCTGCATCTCCGGTATGCGGCCGGCGCCCTTCGGCGAAGCTGTCGTGTGCAAACCGAAACCAAGGCGTGCCCGCAGGGTTCCGCGGGCGGCAACCAGGGGGCTCCTCGCTCCCGATTGATGTCCTGGGGGATTTCGAGATGTTCGTGCGCTTTGGCTATGAAATTGGCATTCGCTGCCCGCAGCCGACCCCGATGATGACCTATCTGTCAGTCGTGCCGGAGCGGCGCTCGACACTGCGCCGGGAACATGGGCCGGTCTCCTCGCCAATCGTCAAGATGGAGCAGATCACCGATCCCCACGGCAATACCTGTTTTCGGATGACGGTGCCGGAAGGCGACTTCAAGCTTTCCTACGATGCCGTGATCGAGGATGACGGCAGGCTCGACGCCACGGACCCGCTGGCGGATGCGGTGCCGGTCGAAAGCCTGCCGGCTTCGTGGCTGCCGTATCTCGCGGCGAGCCGCTACTGCGAGACGGACCGGCTTGGCGCGGTCGCGTGGCGGCTGTTCGGCCACGTGCCGGCAGGGTGGGAGCGGGTACAGGCGATTTGCGACTACGTGCATGAACGCCTCGTCTTCAGCTATGGTTATGCGCAGACCATGCGCACAGCGCTCGAAGCCCATGAAGATCGCGTTGGCGTCAGCCGCGACTATGCTCATCTGGCGATCGCGTTCTGCCGCTGCATGAACATGCCGGCGCGTTACGTGAACGGCTACATGGCCGACATCCCTAGGAGTGAAAATCCGGCGCCGATGGACTTCAATGCCTGGTTCGAGGTCTTCCTCGGCGACAGCTGGCACACCTTCGACGCCAAGAACAACCAGCGGCGGGCAGGGCGCATTGCGGTTGCCCGGGGCCGTGATGCGGCCGATATTCCGCTGATCCAGACCTTCGGCAAACATGAGCTGACGGGTTTCACCGTCTGGACCTGTGTGGAGACCGACAGCGCGCTGACGCGTTCGCACCGAGGCTCGGACGTCTGGCTGCTGACGCCATGGTTCAGCAAGACCTGGTCCAAACATCTCCAGGACCGCGACCGCAACCGGCACTGACGATTGTTTGCGGGGCCGGACCGATTTTTCACGGATCGAGCCATTTCAGAAAAATAATATCTATAAACTCAATCGAGAATATAGGAGAACAAGAGAGAAGGCGGGCAAGAACCTGCGGATGAAACGACGGAGAGACGCGATGAACGCATCGAGGCCGATGATCCAATCCCGATACGCACTTTATGCCTCCGCACCTGCGCGCCGGTCGTTCGTCCATCTGGTCCCGCACGCGATTGCCATCGCCGCAGCCTTTTCCTTCGTCAGCGCCGTCGTCGTTGGTGCTTTCTGACTTTTCTCTTTTCAGCTCTGGCGCGACAGATGCTCGTGCACGGCGATCCAATTGCCTGACGATCCCCGCCGGAAAACGATCGTCTCCCGCTCGTCCGCCCTGGCCGGCTCGCCGTTGAACTCCAGTTCCGTCTCGACGCGATGGGTGAAGACCGCGACATCGCCTACGGCCTGGACGTGCCGCTCACTCGACCGGCAGGCGCGCACGCGAAAACCATCCCGTTCCTCCCATTGTGACCATTCCGCCTCATAGGCCGCGCGGCTTAACAGCGGCCGATCGAGCGTGTGAAAAATGAAGGTGGCGTCAGGCGCGAAGGCTGAAAAATAGGCCTCCCGATCGTGCCTTGCAAAGGCAGACACCAGCCGGTCGGCGGCCTGAAGCACCGCCTGTTCAAGATCGTTCATGATGTTCCCTCTTTGCCCGCAAGCTGATGCGCTCGGGTCGTGTTCTTGTGATGATCAGCGCGTCGTGATGAGTGTTGCAAGCGGTCGGTTCTGGCGAGAAACGCGGGCCTTAAGGTCGTTCAGCGACATCGTCTCGCGCTTGGCGAATTCGGTGAACATCGTATTGAGATTGTGGAAGAGCATCTCTCCGACAGCCTCCGCGTCGACATCGATCGCGACCACGCCCTTGGCCTTCAATCTGAGGATCAGGGTTGAGACCTGATCGCACAGCCTGCGATCGAGCTCTGTATAGCGTTTGCTGAACGGGCTTTCCGGCTGTTGGATGGAGATCGCCATCGCCGTTCGCCACATCTCCTTGCTCAGATAGTAGAGCGAGTGGTCGTAATATTCGCCGATCAGCGCATCCAGCGCGCCCATGACCGATGCCGGCGGGTTGTCGACGATCGCACGCCCGGCGGCGAGCACCTCCTCGACTTCCATCGAGACGGTGGCAAGCAGGATGTCGCCCTTGTTTTCGTAGTAATTGTAGAAGGTTCCGACCGAAATTTCGGCGCGCTCGGCAATGACCTCGATACGCGCGCTGTCGTAGCCCACTTCGCGAAAGAGCGCGCTGGCGGCGTCGAGAATACGCCTGTTTCTGTCGGCTTTTTGCCGTGCGCGCAGTCCCGTCATCCGATGTTTCCCCGAATTATGAATTGGTTCAAAATTGAGATTGACTTAAAAAATGAATTCATTCAATCTTTTTTTGAAGACGCCGAAACGAGCGTCAAAACAAGAGGGCAACAGCATGATGAAGTCAGTTCGTGACGGTGCGCCCCTGCGCCGTTTTTTCTCCTCCACGGCCGCAATCGCGATCGCCGCTCTGTCGACGGTCGCAGCCCCCGCGCCGGTCTTTGCCCAGGAAGAGCTCAATGCGCTCGTCTGGTGCGACCACACCGATCCGGCGCTTCTCGAACCGTTCGAGAAGGCCAACGACGTCAAGGTCAACGTCAAGGTCTATGAGGGCACCGGGGCAGGGCTCTCGATCCTCGACCAGTCGCAGCCGGGCGACTGGGACGTGCTCGTGATCGACGGTGTCGATGTGCATCGCGCCATCGATCTCGATCTGCTCGCCGAAATGCCGGCTGATGCGCTGCCGACCGCGGATATCTTCCCGGAAGTGCGCATGGAGGCGAACAACATGAAGGACGGCAAGACCTACGCCGTCACCGAGAAGTTCGGCTACAACACGATTTCCTACGACAAGACCAAGGTCGACCCGAAGGACATGCAGGACCTGTCGATCATCTGGTCGGACAAGTACAAGGGTCGCATCGCGCTCTACGACTACTACCTGCCGATGATCGGTCTCGTCGGGCTTGGCCTCGGCAAGAAGACTGCCGATCTGAGCGACGCGGACATGCCGGCGATCAAGGAGAAGCTCGCAGCGATGCGCGCGGTTTCCAAGCAGGTGAGCGACGTCGTCTCCTCGCAGACCGCACTTGCGACCGGCGAAGTCGATATCCTCGTCGGTGGCGGCGAATGGATCACCGCAGTTCTTTCGGCCGACAAGCCGAGTCTCGACTGGACCATCCCCGAACAGGGTGCGGTGCGCTGGGCGCAGTCGATCGGCGTGATGAAGGATTCGACCAAGCAGGATCTGGCGCTGAAGTTCGTTCAGTACATCGTCAGCCCCGAGGGCCAGGCGCGGCTTGCGACGTCCTCCTGCTACTGGGCGATGCCGGCCAATGCCAAGGCAGGCGAGCATCTGACCGACAAGCAGAAGGCAGCACTTCGCTTCGACCAGCAGGCCGAATACCTGAAGAAGACGCAGCTCTATCCGATCCCCTCGGCCGAACTCGACCACAAGTTCCAGGATGCCTGGACGGAGATGCTGCAGCAGTAACGACAACAGCGGGCGCGTCGTGTCGCGCTTGCCATTTTTCTTTGCTCGCCCGAAATCCTTAGATCTGGGACGGTAATGGCAGACACCGCTTTGACATCAGCGACAGCGCTTGAAGACGCCGACCGCCGAAAGGCCTGGGGCTTCGTTGCTCCAGCGCTGTTGTGGACCGTCGCCTTCTTCGTCGTGCCCTTCGCCTTCATGGCGGCGATGAGCCTCTGGAGGCGCGAGGGGCGGGACATCGTCCATGCCTGGAACTTCGACAACTACATCCGCTTCTTCTCCGAGAACGCCCTGTTCCGAGGGCTCGTCAACTCGCTTGAGATCACGGTCATCGTCACGGTAATCTCGGTGCTGCTTGCCTATCCGCTCGCCTGGATCATCGCCGAGCGCGTGCCGAAGCGGCTGCAGCGCATGGCGCTGATCCTGGCGATCCTGCCGTTCTGGACCTCCTACGTGGTGCGCTCCTATTCCTGGCTACTGGTCTTGTCGAAGAACGGCGTGATCAACCAGATGTTCATGAGCATCGGCCTGATCTCCGAGCCGCTGGAGCTGGCGAGCACGCGCACGGCGACGGTGATCGGCTTCGTGCATTTCTTCGTCATGCTCCTGACGTTGACGATCTATTCCAACCTGATCCAGCTGTCGCCGAACTACCGCCGCGCCGCAGCGGACCTTGGCGCCAATGCCTTCCAGACCTTCTGGCATGTGGTACTGCCCTTGACGCTGCCCGGTATCATGACCGGCGCATTCCTCACCTTCGTGCTCTGCATCGGTGACTACGTCACGCCGCAGATCCTTGGCGGCAACAACGAGCTGGTGCTGCCGCAGATTATCATGCTGCAGCTCGGACGCCGGGCGGATTTCCCGATGGCGGCGGCGCTGTCGATCGTCCTGATGCTGGCCGTCACCGTCGCCTATCTCGCCTGCGCCCGCTGGCTGAAGATCGAGAGGGCCTGACGATGCTGCGCCGGATCTTTGCAAGCGTGCTCTCCTGGACCTATCTCGTCCTCGTCTACGCCTTCATTTTCCTGCCGGTTGCCGTGCTGGTGCTGTTTTCCTTCCAGAACGGCCGCCTCCCGGTGCCGCCGTTCAACGGCTTTTCGCTGCAATGGTACGGGGCTGTTTTCGCCGACCGCAAGCTGATGGCGGCGCTCGGCAATTCGATGGTGGTGGCGCTCGTCTCCTCGGTCGTCTCCGTGCTGCTCGGCTTTCTCGCGGCTTACGCGCTTGCGCGCTACAAGCTGCCGGGCTCGGCCCTGCAACGGGGCCTGCTCATCGCACCGATGACGGTCAGCTACCTGATCATCGCGCTCGGTCTGCTTTCGCTGATGAACGCGCTGCACATTCCGCTGTCGCTGATGACCGTCGGCATCGGTCATGTGGTGATCAACCTGCCGCTCTGCTTTGCCATCATCTACGCCTCCATGGGCGATCACCAGATCAATATCGAGCGGGCGGCGCGTGACCTCGGCGCCAATGATTTCAAGGTGATGGCGCTGGTAACGGCGCCGATGCTGATGCCCTCGATCCTCGCCGCCTTCTTCCTCTCGACCACCTTCAGCTGGGACGAGTTCATCATCGCCTTCTTGCTGTCGCGCTTCGACGTGACGCTGCCGGTCGAGATCTGGAGCCTGCTGCGCTCCGGCCTCAACCCCAAGACCAATGCCCTCGGCTCGCTGGTGTTTCTCGCCTCCGTCGCCGTGCTTCTCATTCTTGAGCTTTCCCTGTTCGGAAGGACGAAAAAACAATGACCGCTTCCGTCTCGATCGAAAACGTCAGCAAGATCTTCGGCGCCTTCACGGCGCTGGACAACGTGTCGCTGGATATCCGCGCCGGCGAATTCATCGTGCTGCTCGGGCCTTCGGGTTGCGGCAAGACCACGCTGCTCTCGATCCTCGGCGGCTTTCAGTCGCCGAGTGCCGGCCGCGTGACCATCGCCGGCCAGGACATGACCTATGTGGCGCCGGCGAAGCGCCCGACGACAACGATGTTCCAGGACTATGCGCTGTTTCCGCATATGCGCCTGGTCGACAATGTCGGCTTTGGGCTCCGGATGCGCGGTCTTGCCAAGGCCGAGCGTGACAAGAAGGCGCTGGGTTTCCTTGATCTGGTCGGGCTAAAGGCCTCTGCCGGGAAGCGTCCGCACGAATTATCCGGCGGCCAGCGCCAGCGCGTGGCGCTCGCCCGGGCGCTTGCTGTCGATCCTGATGTGCTTCTGCTCGACGAGCCGCTCGGCGCGCTCGACCTAAAGCTCCGTCGCCAGATGCAGGACGAGTTGAAGGCGATCCAGAAGCGGGTCGGCACCACATTCGTGCATGTCACCCACGACCAGGAGGAGGCGATGGCGATCGCCGACCGAATCGTGGTGATGAACCAGGGGCGGATCGAGGATTTCGGCCCGCCATCGGAAATCTATATGCGCCCGCGCTCGCTGTTTTCGGCGGGCTTCATGGGCGAGGTCAATTTCGTTTCGGGCCGTGTGGCTGCGGCCGATGCCAGCTCCGCCCATGTCGAAACGCCGCTCGGCAGCCTGGCGCTGCCGGCCGGCAATTTCACCGCTTCGTCGCCGAAGGCCGGCGACCGCATCACCCTGACGATCCGGCCGGAACATTTCCGCGCCGACGACAAGGCAGAGGGACCGACAGTGGCGCTCGGCGAAGCGCGCGTCGCTGGCAGCGCCTTCTTCGGCACGCATTACCGCTGCCACCTGCAGCCTTGCGCGGCCGATACGAGAGCACTGGTTGCGCATCTGCCGCAATCGGCAAGCGTGCGCGAAGGCGAGATTGTGCCGCTTGCCGTGCGCGCCGCCGACGTCGTAGCCTTGCCCGCCACAGGTGGACACGCGTAGCACGATGCAGAGAATTTCCGCTGAGAACTGGTACCGGGTGAGACGGCTCGACGACGACGTGACCGCCATCGACGAGCCCTATATCCAGGAATTCTACCGCTGCAACATCTGGCATGTGCGCGGCCGCGACCGTGACATGCTCGTCGATAGCGGCATGGGCGTCGTGTCGCTCCGGCAGTGGGTGCCGCTCGTCACCGAACGCGCCTTGGATGCCGTCGCCAGCCACACCCATTTCGACCATATCGGCTGCCATCACGAGTTCGACTGCCGTTGTGTGCACTCCGCTGAAGCCGATCTTCTGGCGCATCCCACCCGCAAGAACACGCTCGCCGACCCCTATGTGGCCGACGAGATCTTCGATGCGCTGCCACCCGAGCCCTATCTCTCTACCACCTACGCGGTGAAGGCGGCGCCGGCGACGCGGCTGCTCGAAGACGGCGACCATATCGATCTCGGTGACCGGGTCTTCGAGGTGATCCATACACCCGGCCATTCGCCCGGCGGTATCGCGCTCTATGAGGCGAAGACCGGTATCATGTTCTCGGGCGACATTCTCTATGACGGTCCGCTGATCGAGGACACCTATCATTCCAATGCCGACGACTACTTGGCGTCGATGGAACGGCTGCTGAAGATACCCGCGCGTATCGTTCACGGCGGACATTTTCCGAGCTTTTCCGGCGAGCGCTACCGCATGCTGATCCGGAACTGGCTTGCTGAAAAACAAAAGACAAACTGACGGGAAGGAGGAGCGAATGCTCGACAAACGCAAGTTCTACATCAACGGCGCCTGGGTGGACCCCATCGTCGCCAACGATCTCGAGGTGCTGAACCCGGCGACGGAAAAGCCGGTTGCGGTGATCTCGATGGGCACGGCCGCGGACATCGACCGGGCCGTTGCCGCCGCCAAGAAGGCCTTTGCCACCTACAGCCGGACGAGCGTCGAAGAACGCCTGGCGCTGCTTGAAAAGCTGCTTGCCGTCTACAAGCGCCGCTATGACGAGATGGTCGACACCATCACCATGGAACTTGGCGCGCCGAAGACCATGACCCGCGAACAGCAGGCCGATGTCGGCGTCGGCCACCTTCAGGGCTTCATCGATGCGCTAAAGCGCCTGAAGACCCGCGACCGGCTGCCGAATGGCGACGTGATCCTGCGCGAGCCGATCGGCGTTTGCGGGCTGATTACGCCCTGGAACTGGCCAATCAACCAGATCGCGCTGAAGGTGGTGCCGGCGCTCGCGACCGGTTCCACCTGCGTGTTGAAGCCGAGCGAGTTCACTCCGCTCAACGCCATGCTTTATGCCGAAATGGTGCATGAGGCGGGCTTCCCGGCCGGCGTCTTCAACCTCGTCAACGGTGACGGCATCAATGCCGGTGCGGCGCTGTCGAAGCATCCTGATATCGACATGATGTCGTTTACCGGCTCGACCCGCGCCGGCATCGCTGTCAGCAAGGATGCGGCCGAGACCGTCAAGCGCGTGACGCTGGAACTCGGTGGCAAGTCGCCGAACATCGTCTTTGCCGATGCCGATCTCGAAGACCGCGTTACGGGCAGCGTGCTCGAATGCTTCAACAATTCCGGCCAGTCCTGCGACGCGCCGACCCGCATGCTGGTGGAGCGCAGCGTTTACGACCAGGTGGTCGAGATCGCCAAGCGCGTCGGCCGCGAGGCGACGGTCGGCGACCCTACCCAGGAAGGCGGCCACATCGGTCCGCTCGTCAGCCACATCCAGTTCGGCCGGGTGCAGGCGCTGATCGAGGCCGGCATTGCCGAAGGCGCGCGTCTGCTCGTCGGCGGCGCCGGCAAGCCGGAGGGCTTCGAGACCGGCTACTTCGTCAAGCCGACGATCTTTGCCGACGTCAACAACGACATGCGCATCGCCCGCGAGGAGGTGTTCGGTCCGGTGCTTGCGATCATCCCCTTCGACACCGAGGAGGAAGCGATCGCCGTTGCCAACGACACCAATTACGGCCTTGCTGCCTATATCCAGACTGGCAACCCGGAGCGGGCCGAGCGGGTCGCCGCCCGCCTGCGCGCCGGCATGGTGCATATCAATGGCGGTCCGCACCGCTATGGCAGCCCGTTCGGAGGCTACAAGCAGTCGGGCAACGGTCGTGAAGGCGGCATCTTCGGTCTCGAGGACTTCCTCGAAGTGAAGACTGTCCACGTTCCTGACGCTGCCTGAAAACAGTGCCACACGGTTTGAACGACGGCCGTCGCAATCTGCGGCGGCCGTTTTTCTTCAGGCTTCTGCGCTGACAGGGCTGTCACCGGCCGTCCGCATCTGGTAGCTCGTCGGCTTCCCGCCTCAGACCGCGCCTTTCCGGATGCCTCCCGTGACCCAAGCTTCCCAATCCCATAACCGCGTTGCCATGGCTGCCCTTCTCATCGGCGGCGCTGCGATCGGTGGCTCGCCGATCTTCGTGCGGCTGTCGGAAGTGGGGCCGATGGCGACTGCCTTCTGGCGCGTGGCGTTGGCTCTGATCCCGCTTCTCGCCTGGACCTGGTTCCGCCCCGAGGGTGCTGGCGGGCGGCGGCCGGAAAAGCTCTCGGAATATGCGCTTCTGATCCTGCCCGGCGTGTTCCTGGCGATCGATCTCGGTGCCTGGCACTATGCGCTGACCAAGACATCGGTTGCCAATGCGACGTTGCTTGCCAATCTCGCGCCTGTCTTCGTGACGCTTGCCAGTTGGCTCTTGTTCCGGGCGCGGATCAGCATTGTCTTTGCGGTAGGGCTGGTGACGGCAGTCGCCGGTGTGATCACCCTCAAGGGCGGACCTATGGCGCTGGGTGATGGCAATCTGCTCGGCGATGGCGTCGCCGTGGTCGCGGCGATGTTTTATGCCGGCTACATCCTGGCGATCGGACAGCTGCGCAGTCTCTTCAGCACCGTACGCATCATGATCTGGAGCACGGCTTCGGCCGCGATCTGCATGCTGCCGATGGCCATCCTGTTCGAGCCGACGCTGTTGCCGCCGACGGCGTTCGGCTGGGCAATGTTGTTCGGGCTGGCCTTCGTCAGCCATGCCGGCGGGCAGGTGGCGATCACCTATGCACTCGCCTATCTGCCGCCCGCTTTTTCGTCGTTGACGCTTCTGCTCCAGCCGGTCGTGGCGGCGATCCTCGCCTGGGTCCTGCTTGCGGAGCCCGTCAGTCTGATGCAGGCGATCGGCGGGGCGATCGTCCTTGTCGGCATCCTGATCGCGCGACGCGGGTAGCGCCGCGCGACTTGACGTTTAACTCGAAATCTCAGAGGCCCGGTGGCGAAAAATTCGCCAGCCGCTCTTCGAGCTGGCGGATCGTGTCGGCATCCGCGTTGGCGAAGGCGAAGCGCAGGTAGTTTTCCTGGCCCTCGCCGAAATAGTCGCCGGGCAGGCAGACGACGCCGGCAAGCTTCGCCAACTTCTCGGCGATGAACTGCGAGTCGATATCCGGGTAGGGGTGGCGGACATAGGCGAAATAGGCGCCGACCGCCTGCAGCTTCCACTTTGGCAACCGGCTCATCACATCGCGCAGTGCATCGGCACGGGCCGCGATCTCGGCGCGGTTGCCCTCGCGCCAGTCGGCAAGCGCCGGGATCGCTTTGGCGACCGCAGCCTGGGCCGAGCGCGGCGCGCAGATCTGCAGGTTGTCCATGATCTTCGTCACCTGTTCGACGACGGCGGGGCCGGCGGTGATCGCGCCCAG
The DNA here is from genome assembly GCF_014852425.1 of Ensifer sp. ENS09. Lineage (NCBI taxonomy): Bacteria > Pseudomonadati > Pseudomonadota > Alphaproteobacteria > Hyphomicrobiales > Rhizobiaceae > Ensifer > Ensifer sp. ENS09. The sequence continues at coordinate 1,595,434 of NZ_JACVBP010000001.1, read as the reverse complement.
GCGGTGACCCGGAATGCAGAAGGATTTCGAGAAGCTGTAGAGGCCGATGAAGCTATCCTGCCAGCCTTCGGTAGCCAGCAGGCCATGAGGTGCTGCGGACGCATCCGGCAGGAAGTCGCGATAGGTCTCGTCGAGGATCAGCCAGACGCCCTTGGCGCGGCAGGCCTCATGGATACGGGCGAGCAACTCCGGCGGATAGACAGCGCCGGTCGGGTTGTTGGGCGAAACGAGCGCAAGCGCGCGAATGCCGGGGTGAAGCGCTGCGGCGATCGCATCCACCTCCGGCAGGAAGCCGGCACCGGCGTCGCAGGGCACGAGTTCGACATTGATGCCGAGCATCGACAGCGTCGTTTCCTGGTTGAAGTAATAGGGGTTGGTCATCAGGATCGTGTCGCCCGCGCCGGCAATCGCCATCGCCGTGCAGATGAAGGCCTGGTTACAGCCCGAGGTGATGTGGATGTTGTCGGCCGTGACCGAAGCACCATAGAGCTCGGCAACATGGGCCGCATAGGCGTCACGCAGCACAGCTTCGCCCTCGATCGCGCCGTATCCGGTATAGGCGGTTGAGGCTGCGGCCTCACCGAGCCAGGCCAGCATATCCGGATGGGCGGAATAGCCGGGTACGGCCTGCGACAGGTCGATCAACGGGCCACGGGAGCCGTCGTAGGATTTCGCCCAGGCCAGCACCGAAGGCACGGGCGGCGGCGAGAGCTTTTCGACGAGCGGGTTGAAATGCGGCATGGGGGGCTTCCTGTGGGTTAGGCCTTGGCTTTGCGTTTCTGCGGACGATCGGTGCGGCGAGCATGGCTCGGCGCCGAAACCGGCTGAAAACCGTTCTTCTCCGATTTACGATCAGTCGGCTCGGATTTCGAGGTGCGGCTGCGAATAATCGTGCGCGCCGATGTCTGCAGTTCCGGCATCGGGTCGCTTTCGAGCGTTTCGAACATCCAGTCGATGAATATGCGCACGATCGGTGCCGCCAGCACCTCGTTGCGGCAGGCGACGAAGAAGGCGTCGTTGGCGGGCACCGTCAGGTCGAAGGGGGCGATCAACTCGCCGCGCGCGATCAGGCTGCCGGCGGTGATAGTGTCGCCAAGCGCCACGCCCTGGTTATGCAGCGCTGCCTCGGTCGAAAGCCGCGCGTCGCTCATGAAATGCTGCCGTCCGCGCTGCAGGTCGTTGGCGTCGGCTGCCGCCAGCCAGGTGTTCCACTCGCGTCCGTCGTCGCCATGCAGCATCACGTGGTCGCGCAGGTCCCGCACCGAGCGCAAGGGCCGCATGTTGAGCAGCGTCGGGCTGACGACGGGGAAAAGTTCCAGCCGGCTCCAGAGTTTTGCCCAGGCACCGGACCAATTGCCGTCACCGTAGATCAGGCAGACGTCGACATCGGGCGAATGCAGATAGGCCTCGTCGTTGGAGGCGATCAACGTCAGGCGCACGTCCGGATATTGCTCTGTAAAGAGGTGCAGCCGCGGGATCAGCCAGAAGGAGAGCAGCGCCGGGACGCAGGTGATGCGCAGCTCCCCACTCGTCGTCGGCCGTGTCATCGCCGCCGTTGCCGCGGCGATTTCGGCAAAGGCGTGGGTGACCGCCGGCAGCAGCAGCGCGCCCTGTGGTGTCAGTTTCAGCCGCTTGCCGCCGCGTTCGAACAGCGCCGCCTTGACCGAGAGTTCGAGCGCCCGGATCTGGTGGCTGATGGCACCGTGGGTGACGTTGAGTTCACGCGCGGCCGCCGAAACGGAGCCCCGCCGCGCCGTCGCTTCGAAGGCGCGCAAGGGGTTCAGGGGTGGCAGGCGGCTGGACAAATCGAGGCGTTCCGGCGGTTGATGTCATGTGAATTTTTCTCACACGAAACGCTATAACAATGTCAATTGATTTTCTAGGGGAATTGCCGCCTAATATTCATCAACAAAGGCGAAAACGCCTGGGGAACATGAACGCGCCGGACGAGCCGGCCCTTCCACGGACAAATCTCTGTGGCGCCTCTGCGCGCATGCCTCAGGCTATGGAAGACGGAGGATTGAACCTATGGCCTGGAACGACAACAAGCTTGCCGAACTGAAGGCGAAATACGGCGAGAGCCACGGGGGCGAACTGTTCGATCCGACCTTCCGCAAGGTCGCCGACAAGATCTTCAACAAGAGCGGCACGCGGCTTGCACCCTATTCCGGCATCCCGACCTTCCTGACGGCGCCGCATATGCCGGTTGACGCGGAAAACCCGGATTTCGGCAATCTGCAGGTGGCGATCGTCGGCATTCCCATGGATCTCGGAGTCACCAACCGCCCGGGCTCGCGCTTCGGACCGCGGGCGCTGCGAACGATCGAGCGCATCGGCCCCTATAACCACGTGCTCGGCTGCACGCCGGTGCAGGAGCTGCGCGTTGCCGACATTGGCGACGTGCCGTTCCAGAGCCGTTACCGGCTGGAACTCAGCCACGACGATATCGAGAAGCGGATCAACCAGATCGTCGATGCCGGCGTTCTGCCGCTGTCGGTTGGTGGCGACCATTCGATCACCCATCCGATCCTCAAGGCCGTCGGAAAGAAGCGCCCGGTCGGCATGATCCACATCGACGCCCATTGCGACACCGGCGGCGCCTACGACCTCACCAAATTCCACCACGGTGGCCCATTCCGCAACGCCGTGCTCGACGGCGTGCTTGATCCGACCCGTGTCGTGCAGATCGGCATCCGCGGCTCGGCCGAATATCTCTGGGAGTTCTCCTACGAGTCCGGCATGACCGTGATCCACGCGGAGGAAGTGACCGGTCTCGGCATTCCCGCGATCATCGAGAGGGCGAAGAAGATCGTCGGCGACGGGCCGACCTATCTGTCCTTCGACATCGACAGCCTCGATCCGTCCTTCGCGCCGGGCACCGGCACGCCGGAGGTCGGCGGTCTGACGACCCGCGAAGTGCTGGAATTGATCCGCGGTCTCAAGGGTATCAACCTCGTCGGCGGCGACGTCGTCGAAGTGGCGCCGCAGTATGACTCGACCACCAACACGGCCCATGCGGGTGCGCAGGTGCTCTTCGAAATCCTGAGCCTCATGGTCTTCAGCCCGGCGATCACCGGCAAGTCCGCCTGAGGCCTGACTAAGGGTTCGTCGGCTGCCGGACCGGAAACGGCGGCCGACCCCAGACTGCACAATCACAAAGCTTCCGGGTAGGGGAATTACCATGACGATCCATACCAAACTGAAGACAGCCTTCGCCGCCGCCCTGATGCTCGGGGCCGCCGCAGGCATCGCCAAGGCCGACGCGCTCGCCGATATCAAGTCCGCCGGCCAGATCAATGTCGGCATCTTCTCCGACTTCCCGCCGTTCTCCTCGGCCAGCGCCGACATGAGCATCAAGGGCTACGATGTCGACGTGGCGCAGCAGATCGCCGATGACCTCGGCGTCAAGCTCAACCTTGTCAGCGTCACCGGCCAGAACCGCATTCCCTATCTCAACGACAAGCGCGTCGACATCCTGATGAGCGTCGGCTTCTCCAAGGAGCGCGCCGAGGTGATCGATTTTGCCGCGGCCTATGCGCCTTACTACATCGCCGTCATCGGCCCGGCCGAACTCAAGGTCGCCGGCAAGGAAGACCTCGCCGAGAAGACCATTGCCGTCAACCGTGGCACGCTCGAAGACACCTCGCTCACCGAGGCAGCGCCGGCCAGTGCCGACATCCAGCGCTTCGACAACTACAATGCTGTTATCCAGGCCTTCATTTCCGGCCAGACGCAGCTGATGGTCGTCGGCAACGACGTCGGCGCCCAGGTGCTGGCCCGTCAGGAGGCGCTGAAGCCGGAACAGAAGTTCCAGCTTCTGACCTCGCCGTCGCATATCGGCCTCAACAAGAGCGAGGATGGCCTGAAGAAGGCGGTCAACGACTCCGTTGCCAAAATGCTCTCGGACGGCAAGTTGAACGCGAGCTCGGAGGCCTGGCTGAAGACGCCGCTCAACCCCGACAACCTCAAGGACTAACAAGCTCCGTGGCCGCGAGGGCGATCCCCTCGCGGCCCGCTTGAGGAAAGGTTGCGACGATGGGCTACGGCCTCAGCTTCGGTTGGCTCAAGGACGCCGCGGGCGCGATTGCCCATGGCGCGGCCATGACCGTGTTCCTGATCGCCTGCACCACGGTGCTCGGCATCCTGATCAGCATTCTCTTTGCCGCCGCCCGCCGCAGCCACTACGGCGTCCTGCGCAAGGCGGTGGCCGTTTACGTCGAAGTCGTCAGGAACACGCCGTTCCTGGTGCAGCTGTTCTTCATCTATTTCGGCCTGCCGAGCCTCGGCATAAGGCTCGACCCGATCGTCGCGGCCATCGTCGCCATGACGCTCAACATGGCGGCCTATACGACCGAGATCGTCGGTGCGGGTCTCGATGCGGTGCCGAAGGGGCAGAGCGAGGCGGCGTTTGCGCTCGGGCTGAAGCCGCGCCAGGTCTTCGTCAAGATCATCCTGCCGCAGGCGCTGAAGGTGATTTTCCCGGCGCTCACCAGCCAAGTCATCATCATGATGCTGGAATCGGCCGTCGTCTCGCAGATCGCGGTGCGCGAGTTGGCGCATGAGGCGGACCTGCTGCAGGCGCGCACGTTCCGTTCGTTCGAGACCTATTTCGTCGTCACGCTGATCTATCTCGGCCTGTCGATGGCGCTTCGACGGCTGTTCGTCGCCGGCGGTCGCCGCGTGCTTGGAGCGGGCGTGTCATGATCGAGTTCACCTTCTGGGACATCCTGCGCAACCTGATCTTCGCCACCCGCTGGACGGTGCTTCTGTCGGCCGTCGCCTTTGCCGGCGGGGCCGCGGTCGGGCTTGCTATCCTCGCCGCACGGATCTCCGAGCGCCGCTGGGCTCGGCGCTTCGGCTCCGGCTACATCGCGCTTTTCCAGGGCACGCCGCTCCTGATGCAGCTGTTCCTGATGTTCTTCGGCCTGCCGATGCTTGGTTTCCGCATCGAGCCGTGGACAGCCGCCGCCCTTGGGCTCACCTTCTATGCCAGCGCCTATCTCGCCGAAATCTGGCGCGGCGGGGTGGAAGCGTTGCCGCGCGGTCAATGGGACGCCGGTGCGAGCCTCGGGCTCCATCGTCTGCAGGAGTTGCGGCTCGTCATCCTGCCGCAGGCCTTCGCGATCACCCGGCCGGCGGCCGTCGGCTTTCTCGTGCAGTTGATCAAGAGCACGGCGCTTACCTCGATCATCGGCTTCGAGGAGCTTCTCAGAACCGCGAATGCGATCAATAATGCAACCTTCGAACCTTTCACGGTCTATGGGCTGGTCGCGGTGATCTTCTTCGTGTTGTGTTATCCGCTGACACAATATTCGCGCATGCTGGAGCGCAAAACAGCCGCGCACTGAGACTGAAAATGTGCAAGAAATCAAACAGAACAGGGAACAAGGCGGATCACCGCCGGAACAAAGGAGAACGCGAATGATCACCACTTCCATCAAGCGCCGGACGCTGCTCGGCGCCGGCCTTGCCGGCGCTTCGATGCTGGCAATGCCGTCGATCCTGCGCGCGCAGGACAAGTCACTGAAGGTCGGCGTCTATGGCGGCTACTTCAAGGATTCGTTCGACAAGAACATCTTCCCGGAATTCACCAAGGCGACCGGCATTGCGGTTGAATCGATCGCGGAGCCGACCGGCGAAGCCTGGCTTGTCCAGCTCGAGCAGGCCGCCCGCGCCGGCCAGGCACCGGCCGACGTCTCGATGATGTCGCAGGTGGCGATGCTGAAGGGACAGTCCACCGAACTCTGGACCCCGCTCGACACCGCCAAGATGAAGAACGCGTCGAACCTGCTCGATCGTTTCGTCAACAAGTATCCGGATGGCCGCATCGCCGGCATCGGTGCCGTTTCCTGGTACATCACGCTGGTGACCAACACCGACGTCTACAAGGAAGCGCCGACCTCCTGGTCCGCCTTCTGGGATCCGGCAAATGCCGACAAGCTCGGCCTGCTGGCGCTCGTTTCCAACTCGTTCCTGCTCGAAGTGACGGCCAAGACCTTCATGGGCGGCACCAATGCGCTCGACACGGAAGAGGGTCTGCTCAAGGCCTTCGACAAGCTGGCCGAAGTCAAGCCGAACGTTCGCCTCTGGTACCGCGACGAAGCGCAGTTCGAGCAGTCGCTGAAGTCGGGCGAAATCCCGATGGGCCAGTACTATCACGACGTGACCGGCCTTGCGGCTGCCGACGGCCATCCTGTCCGTTCCACCTTCCCGAAGGAAGGCGGCATCCAGGATTCCGGTTGCTGGGCGTTGTCGCGCGCCTCGCAGAAGTCGGAGGAAGCCCATATCTTCATCGACTACATGTGCCAGCCCTCGATCCAGGCGACTTTGTCACGGAAAGTCGGCACGTCGCCGACCGTCAAGCGCGAGGTCACGGACTTGACCGACAAGGAATTCGCAGCCGTTTCGTCGGACATCGAGCCGATCATTCCGCGCTACGATCTCTACCAGACCAAGTCGGATTGGCTGAACCAGAAGTGGACCGAGCTGATCGTCGGCTGATCCCGACTGCTCTCCGCTTGCTGGGGAGCGCCAAAGCGTAACGACGGGGAGGGGCTTTCAGCCGCTCCCCGCCTGAACCCCTCCCATGAGGCGGAGGGGCCTTTCCCGCGGAGAAACAATGTCCGGACTTGCCCTTCAAAACGTCGTCAAGGAATTCGGAGCCTTCAGGGCCGTCAACAATGTCGACTTGACCGTGCCGCATGGCACCTTCGTCTGCATGCTCGGACCATCAGGCTGCGGCAAGACCACGCTGCTGCGCATGATCGCCGGTCTCGATCTGCCGACCGGCGGGGCGATCCGGCTCGACGGCGAGGACATCACTCGGGTGCCGACGCACAAGCGCAATCTCGGCATGGTGTTCCAGTCGCTGGCACTGTTTCCGCACCTGACCGTTGGCGAGAACATCGCCTATCCCTTGCGCATCCGCGGTGCGGCAAAAGAAGACCAGAAGAAGCGCGTCGACGAACTCCTGTCGATGATCCATCTCTCCGGCTATGCCGACCGGCCGGTTGCCAAACTCTCCGGCGGCCAGCGCCAGCGCGTGGCAATCGCCCGCGCTCTGTCGATCTCGCCGAAACTGTTCCTGCTCGACGAGCCGCTTTCGGCGCTCGACGCAAAGCTGCGCGAGGCGATGCAGGTGGAACTGCGCCAGCTGCAGCAGAAGCTCGGCATCACCACCATCGTCGTCACCCACGACCAGCGCGAAGCGATGACCATGGCCGATACCGTCGTCGTCATGAGCGGCGGCGAGATCCGCCAGGCCGCGTCGCCGATCGAAATCTATCGCCGCCCCGCCGACAGCTTCGTCGCCGACTTCATCGGCCAGACCAACCTACTCGACGTTCAGGGCGACAGTTCCGGCCGTGCCGTGGTGCTCGGCCAGGCGATCCCCGGCCTCGCGCTCCCGAACGGTGCCGCCAAGGGCACGCTGTCGGTGCGGCCAGAAGACGTGCACCTGACCGCGCCCGGCGCCGGCGCACTCACCGGCAAGGTCACCTTCGTGCGTGACCTCGGCGGCACGATCGAAACCTTCGTCGATATCGCCGGCCACCAGATCGTCGCCGTCTCGACGCCGCGCGCCCGGCCCGACGTTTCCGTCGGCCAGGAGGTCGGCATCGCGCTCACTCCGGATGTCTGCGTGGTGCTGAAGAAATGAGACGCGAACCGCCCCAAACCCTTGGCGACTACCTGCCGCTCCTCTTTCCGGCGGCCATGCTGACGATCTTCTTCGTCGTGCCCTTCGGCACGATGATCGCCGTCAGCTTCTTCCAGCGCCAGCAGGGCGGCTTCTATACGCCGGCCTTCGTCTTCGACAATTACGCCCGCTTCCTCTCGGTCTTTTTCGGCGGTGTGCTCGGCTTTTCGCTGATGCTCGCCGTCATCGTGGCGATCTGCTGCGTCGTGCTCGCCTTGCCCTTCACCTACATGCTGACGCGCATGGCGCGGAAGGTACAGGTCGTGTGGCTGGTGGCGCTCCTGTCGATCCTGTCGCTCTCGGAAGTCATCATCGGCTTTGCCTGGTCGACGCTGTTTTCGCGCACTGCCGGGATCACCAACATTCTCGTCGCGCTCGGGGTCATGGCGGAGGCCAAGGCGTTGACGCCGAGCTTCGGCGCGGTTCTGACCGGCATGGTCTACCAGGCTTTCCCCTATACGGTTCTGGTGCTCTTTCCGGCGCTCGTGCGTCTCGACCCCACCTTAACCGAGGCTGCCAGAACGCTTGGGGCCTCGCCGCTCAAAGCCTTCTTCACCGTGGTCGTGCCGGCGCTACGCAACACCATCACCGCGACGCTGATCATGGTGTTCATCTTCGCGCTCGGCTCCTATCTGTTGCCGCAGCTTCTCGGCCGGCCGCAGCACTGGACGCTGTCGGTGCTGATCACCGACCAGGCGATCTACCAGTCGAACATGCCGTTTGCCGCCGCCATGGCCGTGTTCCTCGTGCTGGTCACGCTCGGGCTCGTGGCGCTCACTGTGATTGCTGGACGCAAGGGAGAAGCGGCATGACCTCGATCTTCCGCAAGGCCTATTTCTTCCTGATCGGCCTGTTCCTGTCGTTGCCGCTGATTGTCGTTGCCGGCGTTTCGGTCAACGAGAAGCAGACGCTCGCCTTTCCGCCACAGGGCTTTTCGCTCTCCTGGTACGGTGAGATCTTCCTCAATCCGGAATGGCGCAATGCGCTCTTCGCCTCGGTGACGCTGGCGGTGCTTTCGGCAGCGCTTGCGGTTGCGATTGCGCTGCCGCTCTCCTGGTTCCTGTGGCGGCGCATAGCCCCCTGGGCGAACATCTTCCAGCTCCTGGGCGTGGCACCGTTCACGCTACCGCCGGTTATCACCGCGCTCGGCATGCTCACCTTCTGGGCGACCGTCGGTTTCTATGGCCAGCCCTGGACGGCCGTCGTCAGCCACGCGATCTTCTTCGTGACGCTGCCGCTGGTGACGCTGTCGCTCGGCTTCACCTCGATCGACCGGTCTCTGGTTGAGGCTGCCTCGACCATGGGGGCTGACGAACGCACGATCTTCCGCACCGTCGTGCTGCCGCTGATCCTGCCCTATATCGTATCGGGCTACGCTTTCGCCTTCGTGCTGTCGCTCAACGAGTACATCGTTGCCTACATGACGGTCGGCTTCACGGTGGAAACGCTACCGATCAAGATCTTCAATGCGCTGCGCTACGGCTATACGCCGACCATGGCCTCGGTGACGGTTCTCTTCGTCACGACCGCCGCGGTGATCTTCAGCCTTGTCGCCCGTTTCGGCGACCTGCCGAAGCTGCTCGGCGCCATGTCGTCGGATGGAAAATGATGAAGCTCGCTGCCCTTCAGATGCAATCGGCGGCGGGTGACGTCGCCGCCAATCTCGACCGCATTGCCCGTGCCGCGGCGGAAGCCGCGGCCCAAGGGGCGACACTGCTTTTGACGCCCGAGCTCGGCGTCACCGGCTACGGCGCCGGAGAAGCGCTGACGGCACTCGCCGAAGCGCCTGACGGTGCGATCGTTCAGCGCCTCAAGGCGATCTCGGCGGAAACCGGCATTGCGCTCATCGCCGGCTTTGCCGAGCGCGACGGCGACGACGTCTATAACAGCGCCGTCTATGTCGATGGCGATGCCGCGCCGGTCGTCTACCGCAAGTCCCATCTCTACGGCGACTATGAGCGTTCGATCTTCCGCGCGCCGGAGCCGTCGACGCGGCTCTTCACACATCGTGGCGTCACCTGCGGCATGCTGATCTGCTACGATGTCGAGTTTCCGGAAAACGTCCGGCGCCTGGCGCTTGCCGGGGCGCAAGCCGTTCTGGTGCCGACGGCGCTGCCGGCGGGCTGGTCCGGCGATTTCATCGCCGAGCACATGATCCAGACGCGCGCCTTCGAGAACCAGGTGTTCGTCGCCTACATCAACCATTGTGGTTCGGACCCGCTGTTCTCCTTTGCCGGGCTGTCGCGCATTGCAGCACCCGACGGGCAGCTGCTCGCCAAAGCGGGATCGGGGCAGGAGGCCGTGCTCCTCGTCGACATCGACCCCAAGACCTACGCAATCTCCCGCCTTGAAAACACCTATCTCGGCGATCTCAATCGCCGTTGAGCGGGCGCCGATTGCAGTTGCGTCTCAACGACGACAGCGCTGACCGGTCGTTTGTTGTTCACCTGAGGAGAACGTTCTGTTCTCTATTGGTCCACTGTCGGAAACGATAGGACATCCCATATGGTGCTCAACAGCAATGCCAACGCATTGGAGGCAATCATGAGCTTGCAACTGTCTGGGATCCATCACCTGACGGCGATCACCGCCAACGCACCGGAAAACCTGCGCTTCTACACCGAAGTGCTCGGGCTGCGGCTGGTCAAGAAGACCGTCAACCAGGACGACACCACCGCCTACCACCTCTTCTATGCCGACGGGCGCGCAACGCCCGGAACGGACCTGACCTTCTTCGACTGGCCGGTCGGGCCGGAAGGGCGCGGTACGCACAGCATCTCGCGCACGGGCCTTCGGGTCGGTAGCACCGAAACCGTTCGCTGGTGGAAGGACCGCTTCGACCAACTCAAGGTCACGGCAGGTGATGTCGTCGCGATCGACGGTCGCACCTCGCTTGATTTCGAGGATGGAGAAGGCCAGCGTTTCCGGTTGGTCGAGGACGGCGAGCTTCAGCCCTCGCACCCCTGGGAAAAGAGCCCGGTCCCGGCCGAGCACCAGATCAAGGGGCTCGGACCGATCACCATCAGCGTGCCGGACATAACCAACACCGAGCTCGTCCTCACGCATGTGATGAACATGAGCAAGGCCCGGACCTATGCGTCGCCGGATGGCGAAGGCGAGGTTCATGTCTTCACCATGGGGGAGGGTGGTCCTGCGGCCGAACTGCATGTCGCGGTTCAGCCGGGTCTGCCGATTGCCCGGCAGGGCGCCGGTGCCGTGCATCACGTCGCTTTCCGGGCGCCTGACAATGCGGCGCTGACGGAGTGGACGGAACGGCTCAACGGCTTCCGCCTGCCGTCGAGCGGCGAGGTCGAGCGCTACTACTTCCGTTCGCTCTACTTCCGCGAACCGAATGGCGTTCTCTTCGAGATCGCCACCGACGGTCCCGGTTTCGCCGTCGACGAACCGATGGAAACGCTTGGCGAAAGCCTGTCGCTGCCACCGTTCCTGGAGCCGAAGCGCGCCCAGATCGAGGCACGGCTGAAGCCGCTCGTCTAACGGTCTGATCCGATCGAAAAGCCGGGGTTTGTGCCCGGCTTTTTTGTCTCTATCCCCCTGATCCCGTTGGACATCGGTTTCGCGCGGACCCATCATGACCGCTGTTGCGTTATCTCTATCGATCGCATGCCGCCCTCGCTCTTCGAGGCGCGCCCGCACGGACTTGGAGTAGGAAGGACCAGATCCCATGACGAAAATCCTCGGAATTTCCGGGAGCCTGCGCAAGGCGTCGTTCAACACCGGCCTGATGCGCGCGGCTGCGGAAAATCTGCCCGATGGCGTCGCGTTCGACACCGCGACGCTGCACGGGATCCCGCTCTATGACGGCGATGTCGAAAAGGAGAGCGGCATTCCTGATGCCGTGACGGCGCTGAAGCAGAAGGTGATGGCCGCCGACGGCGTCATCCTGTTCACGCCGGAATACAACAACTCCATCCCCGGCGTGTTCAAGAACGCGATCGACTGGATGAGCCGGCCTTCCGCAGATATCGCCAAGGTGTTTCGCGGCCGGCCCTTCGCGCTTGCCGGTAGCTCGCCCGGCAATTTCGGCACCATCCTCAGCCAGAACGCCTGGCTGCCGATCATGCGCACGCTCGGCGCCGAACTCTGGTCCGGCAAGCGGCTGATGCTGCCCAAGGCGGATACGCTTTTCGATGAGGCGGGGACGCTGACCGATGCCGATGCTCGCGACCGGCTCGTCGCCTTCGTCAAGGCATTTGCCGATTTTGCCGGCGCAGAGGGAGCGCGGTAGGCTGCGAATACTCTGGCGCTGGGGCTTCCTCGCCATCGCGGATACCGGTGGGTACGAATGCTCGGGCAAAGCCCGAGCATGAGGGAGCGAAAGTTTTTCGCTTTCCGAAAGCGTTCGCCGAATGGCCTGAGGAACCCTTAGAGTCCCTTGTCCTGCAGCCATTGCTGGATAGCCTCGATATCCGGCGCACCGATCTCGTGACCCATATCGAGTTCGACCGAGGTCAGGTCCGTACCAGTGCGGGCGAGGCGTGGAGCGAAGTCGCCATAGCTGTCGTGCTTGCCGGTCAAGAGCAGCACCTTCGTACCCGAAAGATCCGGCGGCGGCACGTCGTCAAGCACGAGCATCGAGCGCATCAGCACGACATTTCGGATGAGTCCCGGATGCAGGAGCATCAGCGCCACCAGCAGGTTGGCGCCGTTGGAGTAGCCGATGAAGACGGTCTTCTCGAGATCGATGCGGTAGCCGTCGCGCGCGCCTTCGACGAAGGCAGCGAAGGCTTCGGCTTCCGAGCGCACATCCTTTTGGTCGAAGGTCGTCGGTGAATAGCGGCGGAACCAGCGTGGCGTTCCTTCCTCGTTCGATCGGCCACGAATGCCGACGAGCGTCGCTTCGCGGTCGACCTGGTGCGCGAGATGAAGAAGCTGCGTTTCGTTGGCGCCGCTGCCGTGCAACAGCATGAAGGTGCGGTCATCGAGCACGTCAGGATGATAGAAGCGGTGCACGAAGGGCAGGTCGCGCTCGGTCAGCCGCGGTTCTCCCGGCAGCGCGAACTGCGGCATGGCGAGCAGCATTTCTTCGCGCGCGGCGCTGAAATGCGCGGGCACGAAGAGCTCGGTGCCGAGCGTTTCCTTGGGTTCGTCGACGGTGAAGCCGGGAACGTCGCTGGCCAGCTCGTAGAGCGACCCACCGGGTTCGCGGACGTAGAGCGAATAGAAATATTTGCGGTCATGCGCGTTGATTGCGCCGGCACCGTCGCGCTTCAGGTCGTCGTGCACCCGCTCCACGGCCGCGCGGTCCGGAGCGCGAAAAGCGATGTGATCGATCGTTCCGGTTCCGGGTGCCGACGTCCAGAAGCCGGTCGCGTTGCGCACGTCGATGGTATCGCCGGAGGTGGAGGTGAGCCGCCGGATCGCATCGGTTGCGCCGGTTTCCGTGTAGCCGAAATGGGACGTCAGGAAGCGAACGGATTCCTCCGGCTTTTCGGTGAGGATCGTGGCGCCGCGCAGGCGGCGGATCGCGTCTTCAGCGGGGATATCGCGCGTACTCCAGGGGGGTGCACCCGAAACCGCCTCGGTGCCGACGAGCTTGACGATGACACCGTCCGGATCCTTGAGCCGCAGCACCGGCTCGCCGAATTCCTGCGCCGGCCCTGATGTGGCGATGTTGAACTGCAGCGCGCGGGTCAGCCAAAAGCCGATGCTTTCAGGCCGGATGGCAAAGGCGATCTCGCTCGGCTGGCCATGGCCGACACGACCGCGACCGCCGTCCTCCCACATCAGGAAGGTCACGAGCGAACCCGGCGACCCCTCGGCGTCGCCGTAGAAGAGGTGCAGCTGGTTGGCGTCCTCATAGCCGCCCGTCCGCTTGACGAGGCGCATGCCGAGGAAGCCGACATAGAAGTCGATGTTTGCCTGGACTTTCCGGGCAATCAGGGTGATGTGGTGGATGCCGCTCGTCATTCTTTAGTCCCTCATGATCGTCGTCCCACAAAACACGATGTGTCCCGCGAGCACCAGAAGCGTCGCCGAGAACGCAGTGTCAACGCAGGAGGATCAATCACGATCCTTGTCGAGGAACGCCTTGAAAGCCTCTCCGTATTTCGGATGCCAGCGCGACAGCGGCGGCCGGTTCTCGACGATGTCGCCGGCGGCCCAGAGGATGCGCCGTTCGTCGGTGGCGCGGGGCACGTCGTTATCCGGGCAGAGAATGTAGAAATCGCCGCGCGCCAGGCTCTCCATCATGAAGTCGACCGTCTGTTCCGACGTCCAGGCGCCGGCCGGTTTTTCCGTGCGGCCGCCAGCCGTCAGCCCTGTGTAGACGAAACCGGGGATCAGCAGGTGCGCATGGACCTGGCTTCCGGCCGTGTTGCGCAGTTCGTGCTCCAGCGCCTCGGTAAAGACCTTCACGCCCGCCTTGGAGACGTTGTAGGCCGGGTCACCTGGCGGCGTGGTGATGCCCTGTTTCGAGCCGGTGTTGATGATGACGGCCGCCTTGCCATGGGCGATCATCCGGGATGCAAAGACGCGCGAACCGTTGATCACGCCCCAGAGATTGACACCGAGCGTCGCCTCCCAGGCGGCCAGGGGGCCAAGGATCGCGCTGCCGGGCTGGATGCCGGCATTGTTCATGAGCACATGCACGTCGCCGAGTTGCCGATGCACCTCCCGTTCGAGTGCTTCGAGCGCGTCGAGCCGCGAAACGTCGGTTGCAATCGCCGTGACGTGCTGCGCCCCGCCCGGGGCGGCGGCTGCGACGTCGCTGGCAGCCTTATCCAGTTTCTCGCCTGCGAGGTCGGTGAGCACGACGCGCATGCCGAGCGTCGCGAAGTGCCGGGCGGCGGCAAGGCCGATGCCGGACGCAGCACCGGTAACGACGGCGACATTGCCGGGGGCGAAGGCAGGATGGGACATGGCGAAGCTCCTGTGGCGGGGTCGAGTGCCAAGAGATAGGGCGCCAAGGGCAGGCTGTCCATGCGCATATCGGCGGGGACGCTTCGAAAAACCAAGTGTTTTCAGGGTTGTATCTTGCCACCTGCGATGCCGGCACTACTTGAAGTTTTGGGCGCCAACGCCCGAGCGAACGCATGTGGTGGATGGAACGATGAACGAAATGACAGCCCGCAACGAAAAGCGCACCCCTTGCGAAAGCTGTCCCTTGCGCAAGCTCGATCATTTTCGCGCCTTTACCGGCGAAGAACTGGCCTTCGTTTCGCAGTTCAAGACCGGTGAACTGGCAGTCGACGGCGGCGCGACGATTCTTGTCGAAGGCGCGCACAGCGCCCACCTCTTCACCGTGCTTTCCGGCTGGGGCTTCCGCTACAAGATGCTCGATGACGGTCGCCGCCAGATCCTCAATTATGTGATGCCCGGCGACCTGATCGGCCTGCAGGGCAGCCTGATGGGTGAGATGCAGCATTCGATCGAAGCACTGTCGCCCGTTACCCTTTGCGTCTTCGAGCGCGGCAAGCTCAATCGTCTGTTCGAGAACTACCCCGAGCTTGCCTATGATCTCACCTGGATCGCGGCGCGCGAGGAGCGCATTCTGGACGAAAACCTCTTGAGCATCGGCCGCCGATCCGCGCTGGAGCGAGCCGCCTATCTCATCGCCTTCCTCTATCAGCGGGCGGAGGTGCTCGATCTCTTCAGCAACAGCCGCGTCGCCATTCCGATCAGCCAGCAGCACGTGGCCGACACGCTCGGCCTTTCGATCGTTCACACCAACAAGACGCTGAAGAAGCTCGCCGAACGCGGCCTGATCCGCTGGGCGGAGAAGGGCTGCAATGTCCGCGATATCGATGGGCTTCTGGCGATTTCCGGCTGGGAAGGGCTGCGCGAGCCGAAGCGGCCGTTCATCTGACGCGCCCCGTCATATGCGATCGATGCGGCGCTTTGGCCGCATCGACTTCAAAGTGCGCGCCTGTCAGGCGGCGATGATCGCCCGCAGCATCCACAGCGCCTTTTCGTGGAAATCGAGACGATCGGTCAGCATGTCCGTCGTGACGAGGTCGCTGTTCTCGTCGGCCTTGGTGCCGGCGTCGCGTATGCGCCGCGCCGCGGCTTCGTGATCGGTGATCAGGTCGGCCACCATCTCCGCCGCCGTCGTGTGGTTGACCGAGGCGGCGCTGGGGGCAAAGGTTTTTGCTTCGGCAAGCTTTGCCGGCGCGAGGTGCCCAAGGGCGCGGATGCGCTCGGCAATGATGTCGGTTGCCTTGAACAGCGCGTTGTAGTGCTCTTCGGTCAGTTCGTGCAGTGGCTTGAACAGGGGCCCGACCACGTTCCAGTGGTAGATGTGGCTCTTGATGACCAGCTTGTAGGTATCGGCGAGGATATCGGAAAGCGCCGTCGCCATCTGCTGGCGATAGGCTTTCGTCAGGCCGATGTCGAATTCTTCGTCCCTGACCTCGGGTTTCAGCACGGCGGCAGTCTGTTTCATTCTCCTGCTCCAGTTCTGTCTTCGGAAATGTCGAGCGGTTTGCGGCCGGGGGCCACGTCGCATGAGTTGAACGCCGCGACGAAAGGGTTGTTCCCGATCCCGTCTCGACGCTTCACATGTCTTTTTTAAATGCGAGGTCGGGCCATTGGGGCCTAAGCTCAGTCGTTGCCGTTGCCTCAGTGGAGGTTCCGGGACTCCGGACGGCATTCCGCCTGGAAATGCGCCTGCAGCGACGATGACTGCCGTCGCTGTACGTGAAAAATGGAGTGCATTGACATGGCCGAGCTTCCGCCGTCCGTCCGGACGGTCCTCGTTCTCGAGGACAACTTCATCATCGCCATGGACGTCGAGGAAATCCTCGCCTCGCTCGGGATCCTGCAGGTTACGATCGCCGGAAATGCGAACCAGGCATTGGAGCTGCTGACGCTCCAGGCCTTCGATTTCGCGATCCTCGACGTCAACCTTGGCGATCACACGAGTTTCGTGGTTGCCGATGCCATGCTCGCCCGCGGCATGCCGTTCGGCTTCACCAGCGGCTACGGCGACGCCGAGCATTTCCCGACCTATCTCAGGCATGTTCCGCGGATCGACAAACCGTTCAACGAGAAATCGATCGGCCAGCTGATCGCCGCCGCGATCCAGCCAAGAAACGTTTAGGTATCCAGTCCGGTCAAGGCTTGCCGCGCGACACGAACCAGGGATTGGCGAAGTCGCTGTCGTCCTTCTGGTTGCGCTTGCCGTAGGTGAGCGGCGTGCCGTCCATCGTCAGCGTTTCGCCGCCGGCCGCTCGAAGGATCGCGTCGCCCGCGGCGGTGTCCCATTCCATCGTCCGGCTGAAGCGCGGATAGACGTCGGCCAAACCCTCGGCGAGCAGGCAGAATTTCAAGGACGAGCCGACGGTCCGGTAGTCGGCGATGCCGTGTTTTTCGAGGTAGTCGATCGTCTCGGCGCTGTTGTGCCAGCGGCTGGCGAGCCCCACCATGCGATCTCCGCAGCTGCGGCAGCCGATGATCGTTTCCTCGGTCAGGCGAAAGCTGCCATCGATAACCGACTTTACCGCTTTGCCGTGCTGCGCTGCATAGAGGATGCCAAGCGCCGGCGCATAAACGACGCCCGCGACCGGCGCGCCGTTTTCGATCAAGGCGATGTTGACGGTGAAGTCGTCGTTGCGGCTGATGAATTCCTTGGTGCCGTCGAGCGGATCGACAAGAAAGAACGACGTGCCGGACGTCTCCGGCACGAAACCGGCGGACACCGCTTCCTCGGCGACCACGGGAATGTCCGGAAAGGCTGCGGCGAGATCCGCCAGGATGATGCGTTCGGCCGTCGTATCGGCATCGGTGACCGGCGAGCAGTCGGGCTTGTGGGTGACCTCCGGCCCGGCATTGTAGATGTCGAGAATGGCCCGACCCGCCGCTATCGCCGATTGTTGCAGTATCTCCAGCATTCGCCCTGTCTTTCGGTCCGTCATCAGGCCCATAGCATATTGAGAGGAAGAATATAGCCATGCTTTTGACATGGCAGGCGGCTCTTTACGCGTGGCCGCAGCCGATCTGCAGGGCAGGCTGTCTCAAGTTTTTTGCACCTGCGAGAGGCTTTGCGTCTTTGCTTCCGCCTTGCGGCTGTGCAAATGTGCCGGCGCAACTGAACTGGATGCCTTCATGCGTTATTCCGCCTTCTCGCTTGTCAGGAACGCCCTTTCCGGAAACCTGAACTGGAAACCGCATTGGCGCCAGCCGCAGCCGAAATCCCACTATGACGTGATCATCGTCGGCGGCGGCGGGCACGGTCTTTCGACCGCCTATTACCTCGCCAAGGAATTCGGCGTGAAGAACGTCGCGGTGCTGGAAAAGGGCTACCTCGGTTCCGGCAATGTCGGCCGCAACACCACGATCGTGCGTTCCAACTACATGCTGCCCGGCAACGAGCCGTTCTACGAATTCTCGATGAAGCTCTGGGAAGGGCTGGAGCAGGATCTCAACTACAATGTGATGCTGTCGCAACGCGGCGTCATCATGCTCTATCACAGCGACGCCCAGCGCGACGCCTATGTCAGGCGCGGCAACGCCATGTGGATGGAAGGCGTGGCGGCGGAACTCATCGAGCGCGAGCAGCTGAAGAAGATGATCCCCTTCCTCAACTACGATCACGCCCGCTATCCGATCCTCGGTGGCCTGCTGCAGCGGCGTGCCGGCACGGCGCGGCATGATGCGGTTGCCTGGGGCTATGCCCGCGGCGCCGACCAGCATGGTGTCGACATCATCGAGCATTGCGAAGTGTCCGGCATTCGTCGCGAAAACGGTGTCGTCACCGGTGTCGAAACCACCAAGGGTTTCATCGGCTGCGGCAAGCTGGCGCTGGCGGCCGCCGGCAACACCTCGCGCGTCGGCGAGATGGCCGATCTGAAGCTGCCGCTCGAAAGCCATGTCTTGCAGGCCTTCGTGACCGAGGGGCTGAAGCCCTGTATCGATCACGTGATCGTCTATGGCGGCGGCCACTTCTACATCTCGCAGTCGGACAAGGGCGGGCTCGTCTTTGGCGCCGAGATCGACGGCTACTCGTCCTATGCCCAGCGCGGCAATTTGGCGACGGCCGAGCACGTGATGGAGGAGGGGGTGACGATGATCCCCGGCCTGTCGCGCGTGAGGGTGCTGCGCGCCTGGGGCGGTGTCATGGACATGAGCATGGACGGCTCGCCGATCATCGACCGCACCTCGATCGACAATCTCTACCTGAACTGCGGCTGGTGCTACGGTGGCTTCAAGGCAACGCCGGCTTCCGGCTACTGCTTCGCCCACCTGATCGCCAAGAACGACACCCATCCGGTGGCGCGTGCCTTGAGGCTCGACCGGTTCGCCCGCGGCTATGCCGTCGACGAGGCCGGCGCCGGCCCGCAGCCCAACCTTCACTGACAGCACGCGGCCCGCTGGCCCGTATGGAATGAACAGGAAGCCGGAGCGCGGCTTCAGGACACGGAAGACGATGGCAAGCCTGATTACCTGCCCGCATTGCGGGGTCCGACCGAAGGAAGAATTCGCGATCCGCGGCGACGCCTCGCGCGGGCGTCCCGAGCCGATGGATTCGGACGAGGCCTGGCACGATTACGTCTATGTGCGCGCCAACCCGCGTGGGCGCACATTGGAGCATTGGCATCACATCGCCGGCTGTCGCCGCTTCCTGGTAGTCGAGCGCGATACGGCGACCCACGAGGTCTATTCCGTCGTCGACGCGGCCGAGTTTGCGCGGAGGGCGGCGCGATGACCGGCTATCGTCTTTCCTCCGGCGGCATCGTCGATCGCAGCAAGACGCTGAGCTTCACCTTCGACGGCCGGCCGCTGCGCGGTTTTGCCGGCGACACGCTGGCCTCTGCACTGCTTGCCAACGACCAGCTGCTCGTCGGCCGCAGCTTCAAGTATCATCGGCCGCGCGGCATCGTCAGCGCCGGGCCTTCCGAGCCCAATGCGCTCGTCACTCTCGGCTCTGGTGCGCGCACCGATGCCAATACCAAGGCGACCGTTGCCGAGCTCTATGGTGGGATGACTGCCAAAAGCCAGAACCGCTGGCCGTCGCTCGGCTTCGATGTCGGGGCCGTCAACGGCGTGCTTTCGCCGTTCCTCGGCGCCGGCTTCTATTACAAGACCTTCATGTGGCCGAAGCAGGCCTGGGAACGGGTCTACGAACCCTTCATTCGCCGCGCCGCGGGCCTCGGCCGGGCGGTGCTGGAGCGCGATCCCGAGAGCTACGAGAAGTCCTGGGCGTTCTGCGACCTGCTCGTCGTCGGTGCCGGTCCAGCCGGCCTGATGGCGGCGTTGACCGCCGGCCGCGCCGGCCTCCGGGTCATCGTCGCCGATGAGGATTTCCGGCTCGGCGGTTCGTTGCTCTCCGCCAGCGAAACCATCGACGGCGCGCCGGCATCGGTCTTTGCCGACCGCATCGTCGCCGAACTGCAATCGCTGCCCAACGTCACGCTGCTTTCGCGCACCACGGTCTTCGGCTGGTACGACGACAACGTCTTCGGCGCGGTCGAGCGCGTGCAGAAACACGTCGCCGAACCATCGTCGAAGCTTGTGAGCGAGCGCGTCTGGCGCATCGTTGCCAAGCGCGCGCTGATGGCAACCGGTGCCGAGGAACGGCCGCTGGTGTTCGGCGGCAACGATCGCCCGGGTGCGATGATGGCGGGCGCCATGACCACCTATGCCGAGCGCTACGGTGTCGCCGCCGGCAAACAAGTCGCGATCTTTACCAGCGGCAGCGCCGGTTACCGGACAGCACGGACGCTTGCGGCCAAGGGCGTCGCGATCACGGCGATCGTCGATGCCCGCGCTGAGGCAGCCGATCAGGCGCCCGATGGCATCAGGGTCATCCGCTCGGCCTCGATCGTCGACACCAAGGGCCGGCAACGGCTCAAGGGCGTCGTCGTCGAACGCTCCGGCTACGAGGAAATGATCGCCTGCGATGCGCTGGGCATGTCCGGCGGCTGGAGCCCGATCGTGCATCTGGCCTGCCAGCGCGGCGCAAGACCGGTCTGGTCGGAGGAGCTGAAGGCCTTTGTCGCGCCTGACGTCGGCCGCAGCCTGCGTCCCGTGGGTGCGGCCAACGGCATCTATACGCTCGCCGGCTGCCTGTTCGATGGTGCGGAGAAGGCCGCAGCGATTGCCGCCGACCTCGGCTTCAGCGCCAGTTCGGCCGCAGGACCCGTCGTCGATGGCGAGGAAGCGGCCTCCTTCGCAGCGCTCTGGTACGTGCCGGGCGCCAAGTCGAAGGCCTTTGTCGATTTCCAGAACGACGTGCATGCTGGGGATCTCGGCCTGGCGCTGCGCGAAGGGTTCGGCCACGTGGAGCACGCCAAGCGCTACACGACCAACGGCATGGCGACCGACCAGGGCAAGCTTTCCAACATCAATGCCGTCGGCATTCTCGCCGGCATGCGCGGCGTCAGCCCGGCCGAGGTCGGCACAACCACTTTCAGGCCGTTCTACACGCCGGTCTCCTTCGGTGCGCTTGCCGGTACGGCGCGCGACGAACATGCAGCACCGGCGCGCAAGTCGCCGCTGCACGGCTGGGCGATGAAAAACGGCGCGACCTTCGTTGAGGCGGGGCTCTGGCACCGTTCGGCGTGGTTCCCGCGCGCCGGCGAGAAGACCTGGCGCGACAGCGTCGATCGCGAAGTCTTGAATGTGCGGGCCAATGTGGGCCTCTGCGACGTCTCGACCCTCGGCAAGATCGAGGTCTTCGGCCCCGACGCTGCGGAGTTTCTCAACCGGCTTTATTGCAACCCGGTCCTGAAGCTGCCGATCGGCAAGGCGCGTTACGGCCTGATGCTACGCGAAGACGGTTTCGTCTTCGACGACGGCACCGTCAGCCGCTTCGACGAGGAGCATTTCTTCGTCACCACGACGACGGCGATGGCCGGTCCCGTCATGGCGCATATGGAATATTGCGCCCAGGCGCTCTGGCCGGAACTCGAAGTCCGCTTCACCTCGTCGACCGACCAATGGGCGCAGATGGCGATCGTCGGTCCAAAGGCGCGCGCGGTGCTGCAGCAGATCGTCGATGGCGACATTTCCGACGGCGCGTTTCCGTTCCTGTCCGCCCGCAAGATCGCCCTGAAAAGCGGCGTGTCGGCGCGGCTCTTCCGCATTTCCTTCTCCGGGGAGCTGGCCTTCGAACTGGCGGTGCCGGCAGGCTATGGCGAAGCGCTGGCCGACCAGATCATGGAGGCTGGCCGGCCGCATGAAATCTGTGCCTATGGCGTCGAAGCCTTGAATGTCCTGCGGCTCGAAAAGGGTCTGCTGACGCATGCCGAATTCGACGGACGCGTGACGCCTGATGATGCGGGGCTCGGCCGTATGCTCTCGATGCAGAAGACCGACTTCATCGGCAAGCGCCTGTCGACCCGCTACGGGCTGACGGCGGCGGATCGCATGCAGCTCGTCGGCCTGAAACCCGTCGACGCCGACAAGGACATGCGGGCTGGAGCGCATCTTCTGAAGGAAGGGACAAAGCCCTCGACGCTGAACGACCAGGGTTGGGTGAGCTCGGCCGGTTTCTCGCCGGTCCTGGGCCACGCCATCGCGCTCGCCTTCCTGAAATCCGGGCGCGAACGCTATGGCGAGAAGGTCGTCGTGTTCGACAAGCTGCGCGATCAGGAGATCGTCGCCGAAGTCTGCGACCCGGTCTTTGTCGATCCGCAAAATGCAAAGCTGAAGGCCTGAGGAGGCGGTGATGGTTCGCGACTACAACAACCGCCACGCACTGGAGCAGAAACTGCGCTCGGCGCCGACGTCGCCGGCGGCAGACCACCTGATGGTCGGGCATTGGCGCACGATGGCAACGGTTCTCGCACGCGCCGGCCGCGAGGAGACCGTGCGTCAGGCGATTGCCGCACAGTCCGACTTGTCCATGCGATTCTTGGGCCCGGGGGAGTGGCTTGTCGTCTCCGAGGTGGAAGCGCCGAGCGGGCTCGTACGTCGGCTCGAAGCGCTTTGCTACGGTGGTGCCTATGTCGTTGACCAAAGCGACGGGCGCGTCGTTTTCCGGATCGCCGGCCCGAACGTGCGCAGCATCCTCGCCAAAGGTATCGGCCTCGACCTTCATGCCACAGCCTTCACGGTTGGCGGCAGCGCCAATGCGCTTTGCGGTCACATCCCGGTCAATCTCGCCCGGACGGACGAGGACACGTTCGAGCTGATCGTGCCGCGGAGCTACGCGGAATCGCTGTTCGAAGACCTGATGAAGATGGGGCGGGCCTTCGATCTTACCGCCGCCTTCTCGGACTGAACCGGCCCCTTCAAGAGGCCGCAATCAAATGCGGCATGAAATGCCGCAAACGGGTCGCCCATCCGCCAGCAAACGGCGGAAATGGACAAGCGTCCTTCGCAGCCGTGTCTTTATCGGCGCCGTCTTTCTGACTAGGCTTTCATCGTCAGCCGCTTGCGCTTCTGTGCCTGAAGCAAGCGGTCGCCGTGCCTGAGTTTCTTCCTGACAATTTGGCCATGTCTCCGGCAGGAGCATGGGGAGACGGAGTGTACGCATGAAAAGCCATGCCAAGGTCGTCGTTATCGGAGGCGGTGTCGTCGGGTGTTCGGTGCTCTATCACCTGACGAAATTCGGCTGGACCGATGCCGTGCTGCTCGAGCGATCGGAACTTACTTCCGGCTCCACCTGGCATGCGGCTGGCGGCATGCACACGATCAACGGCGACCCCAACGTCGCCAAGCTGCAGAAATATACGGTCGAGCTCTACAAGGAGATCGAGGAATATTCCGGCCAGGATGTCGGCCTGCACATGACCTCGGGCATGATGCTCGCCGCCACCAAGGAACGCTTCGACTGGATGAAGTCCATCCTTGCCAAGGGCCGCTACATGGGGCTCGAAGCGGAGCTTTTGACGCCCAAGGAAGCGCACGACCTGATGCCGCTGCTCGATCCTGACCAGTTCGTCGGCGCGGTGTTCGATCCGGTCGAGGGGCACCTCGATCCCTATGGCACGACGCACGCCTATGCCAAATCGGCGAAGAGGAACGGTGCGGAGATCTACCTGCACACCAAGGTCGAGGATCTGGTGCAGCGGGAAGACGGTTCCTGGCGGGTGATCACCAACCAGGGCGAGATCATCGCCGAACACGTCGTCAACGCCGCCGGCCTCTGGGCCCGGGAGGTGGGGCGCATGGTGGGCCTGGAACTGCCGGTGCTTGCGATGGAGCACATGTATCTCATCACCGAGGACATGCCCGAGGTTATCGAGTTCAACCAGACGCGCGGCAAGGAGCTGATGCACTGCGTCGATTTCGACGGCGAGATTTATCTCCGCCAGGAGCGAAACGGCATGCTGATGGGCACCTATGAAAAGGCGTGTCGCCCCTGGTCGCCGATCTCGACGCCCTGGGATTTCGGCCATGAGCTGCTGGCCGAGGATATCGACCGCATTTCGCCGGAGCTCGAAGTGGGCTTCCGGCATTTCCCGGCCTTCAACAAGGCCGGCATCAGGAAAATCATCAACGGCCCCTTCACCTTCTCGCCGGACGGAAACCCGCTGGTCGGCCCGGTGCGAGGCTTGAGGAACTTCTGGTCAGCCTGCGCCGTCATGGCCGGCTTCAGCCAGGGCGGCGGCGTCGGGCTGGCGCTCGCCAACTGGATGATCCATGGCGACCCCGGCTTCGACGTCTTTGCCATGGACGTTTCGCGCTACGGCGATTTCGCCACGCTTGCCTATACCAATGCCAAGGTGCGCGAGAACTACTCGCGTCGCTTCTCGATCCGTTATCCGAACGAGGAGCTGCCGGCGGCAAGGCCGCTGCTGACGACGCCGATCTACGACCGGCTGAAGGCGGCAGGCGCCGTCTTCGGCGCGTCCTACGGGCTTGAAACGCCGCTGTGGTTTGCACCCGAAGGCGTCAAGGACGCCTTCTCCTGGCGGCGCTCGACCGACTTCGAGACCGTGGGCGCGGAGGCCCGGGCCGTGCGCGAAGGCGTCGGCCTGATGGAGACATCGGGCTTTGCCAAATATGCGATCACCGGCAAAGGCGCGGAGGCGTGGCTCGACCGCATGCTGGCCTGCCGCATACCTCAGACGGGGCGTATGGCGCTGGCGCCGATGCTGAAGGACGACGGCAAGCTGATCGGCGACTTCACCCTGGCCAAGCTCGGCGAGGAGGATTTCCTGCTCGTCGGTTCCGGTATCGCCGAGGACTACCACATGCGGTGGTTCGAGGCGCATCTGCCTGCGGACGGTGCGGTTTCGCTGAAAGCGTTGAAGCTGGAGCTGGTCGGCCTGTCGATCGCCGGGCCAAAGGCCCGCGATGTGCTCGCGAGCCTTACCCATCTCGACGTCTCCGATGCGGCGTTCCCGTTCATGGATATCCGCCGCATGGACCTCGGTATGGCGCCTGCGATCGTCGGCCGGGTCAGCTATACGGGCGATCTCGGCTACGAGATCTGGATGAAGCCGGAGTACCAGCGCTATCTCTTCGAGTTGCTGATGGAGAAGGGCGCCACGTCCGACATCCGTCTGTTCGGCTTAAGGGCTCTGAATGCACTGCGCGTCGAGAAATCCTTCGGCAGCTGGGCGCGCGAGTATCGTCCGCTCTATGGCCCGGTCGAAGCCGGGCTTGGACGGTTTGTCGCGACTGGCAAGGATGCCGATTTCATCGGCAAGGCGGCGGCCGTGAAGGAGAAGGCGGATGGTGGCGCGCTACGTCTGAGAACCTTCCTGCTCGAGGCGAAGGACGCTGATGTCATCGGCGACGAGCCGATCTACCTCGATGGCGTCGTGCGTGGCTGGGTGACATCGGGCGGCTATGCGCATGCAAGCGGCGTTTCGGTCGCCATGGGCTACGTGCCGAAGGAGATCGCCGACCGCAGCGATGGCTGGTCGATCGAACTCCTGGGTGAGATCCTGCCCGCCCGTCTTCAGCCGCATCCGCTGTTCGATTCGAACGGTCAGCGCATGCGCGCCTGAGCAATCCTGGTGGAGTGCAGACCGAAATCGAGCGTCGAAGCTTCATAGAATACCCGACGCTTTTACGACTAAAGTTGATGATTTCGCGGGCGAAAGCTGCGGAAATTTTGATTTTTCTGGCTGTAAAAGCGTCAAATCGATTTTATCGAGGAAGTTTTTGATGAAGTCGCGTTTTTTAGCTTTCCTTTTCGTTTGAAAGAGGTATGGAATCGAGCAAACACAGCGCTCAACAATGAGCTCAAAAAACAAGAGACCGGACCGTTATGGATCTGGTCCAGGGGAAGATTGATGGAGTATTTCGTCCAGCAGCTCGTCAACGGGCTGACTCTTGGGTCTATTTATGGTATGATCGCTATTGGTTATACCATGGTCTACGGCATCATTGGCATGATCAACTTCGCCCACGGCGATATTTTCATGCTCGGCGGCTTTGCTGCTTTGATTGTCTTTCTTATTATCACAACATTTATCGGGGGCGTCCCGGTTGTACTTGCTCTCCTGCTGATGATGGTCGTCGGCATGTTGACCGCAGGTCTCTGGAACTGGACGATCGAGAAGGTGGCCTATCGGCCGCTGCGCGGTTCGTTCCGGCTTGCGCCGCTGATCACCGCAATCGGCATGTCGATTGCGCTGTCGAACTTCATCCAGGTGACGCAGGGTCCGCGCAACAAGCCGATCCCGCCGCTCGTCTCCTCGGTCTACGAGGTCTTCGGCATCACCATCTCGCTGAAGCAGATCATCATCATCGTCATCACGGCGGCTCTGCTTTCGATCTTCTGGTACATCGTCAACAAGACGCCGCTCGGCCGCGCCCAGCGCGCGACCGAACAGGACCGCAAGATGGCGGCGCTGCTCGGTGTTGACGTCGACCGCACCATCTCGGTGACCTTCATCATGGGTGCAGCACTCGCTGCCGTCGCCGGCACGATGTATCTGATGTATTATGGCGTCGTCGTCTTCACCGACGGTTTCGTGCCTGGCGTCAAAGCGTTCACCGCGGCCGTTCTCGGCGGCATCGGATCGCTGCCGGGCGCCGTTCTCGGCGGACTGTTGATCGGGCTCATCGAGTCCCTCTGGTCAGCCTATTTCACCATCGACTACAAGGACGTCGCGACCTTCTCCATTCTCGCAATCGTCCTGATCTTCAAGCCGTCTGGCATTCTCGGACGACCGGAAGTCGAGAAGGTATAATTCCATGGCAAACATTGCTTCTACGACTGCAAGCGCCGGCACTGACGTGACGGCGCGGGCCCTGCGCGAGGCTGTCTTCGCGGGCCTGATTTCGCTCGGTCTTTTCGTGCTGTTCGTCGGTCTCAAATCCGACCAGAACATCCGCAACGAGCTGATCCTCAACCAGCGCTGGGGCCTGCTGGCGATCTTCGTGATCGTCGCTGCCGTCGGCCGCTTCCTGATGGTCGCCTATGTCCAACCGGCTATGGCTCGGCGCAAGGCCGCCAAGGCCGAAGCCGAGGATGCGGTGAAGGAGGAGACCTTCTTCACCCGCCACTTCTCTAAGCTCGCGATCGCGTTCCTGCTCGTCTATCCGCCGCTCGTCGTCGCGATCTTCGGCATCCAGGGCTCGCTCAAGTGGGTCGACAATTTCGGCATCCAGATCCTGATCTACGTGATGCTGGCCTGGGGGCTGAACATCGTCGTCGGCCTCGCCGGCCTGCTGGACCTGGGTTATGTCGCCTTCTACGCGGTCGGGGCCTATTCCTACGCCCTGCTGTCGACCTATTTCGGGCTGTCGTTCTGGGTTCTTCTTCCGGTCGCCGGCATCCTTGCCGCCTTCTGGGGCATGATCCTCGGCTTCCCGGTTCTGCGTCTGCGCGGCGACTATCTGGCGATCGTCACGCTCGCCTTCGGTGAAATCATCCGATTGGTGCTGATCAACTGGACGGAAGTGACGAAGGGTACCTTCGGCGTCTCCGGCATCGCCAAGGCAACGCTGTTCGGCATCAAGTTCGATGCCTCGAAGGATGGCTTTGCTGCGCTGATGGGCCTGCCGATGTCCTCGGCCTATTACAAGATCTTCCTTTTCTACCTGATCCTGGCACTTGCGCTGCTCACGGCTTACGTGACGATCCGGCTGCGTCGCATGCCGATCGGCCGCGCCTGGGAAGCGCTGCGCGAGGACGAGATCGCCTGCCGCTCGCTCGGCATCAACACGGTGACGACCAAGCTTACCGCCTTTGCCACGGGCGCCATGTTCGGCGGTATCGCCGGCTCGTTCTTCGCCGTGCGCCAGGGCTTCGTATCGCCTGAATCTTTCGTCTTCCTGGAATCTGCGGTCATTCTCGCGATCGTGGTTCTCGGCGGCATGGGCTCGCTCACCGGCATCGCTGTCGCTGCGGCCGTGATGATCGGCGGCACCGAAATCCTGCGTGAACTCTCCTTCCTGAAGATGGTCTTCGGACCGGACTTCACACCTGAACTCTACCGTATGCTGATCTTTGGCCTGGCCATGGTCGTCGTCATGGTCTGGAAGCCGCGCGGCTTCGTCGGATCACGCGAACCGACAGCCTTCCTGCACGAACGCAAGGCAGTCTCCGGCAGCTTCACCAAGGAAGGGCACGGTTGATGGCCCGCGAGACGACGACAATGACAAAAGACCCCATTCTCAAGGTTGAGCACCTGTCGATGCGCTTCGGCGGTCTCATGGCCATCAACGACTTCTCCTTCGAAGCCTATCGCGGTGACATCACCGCGCTGATCGGCCCGAACGGAGCGGGCAAGACAACGGTGTTCAACTGCATCACCGGCTTCTACAAGCCCACGATGGGCATGATCACGATGAAGCAGAAGGCCGGCAAGGAGTACCTGCTGGAACGTCTGCCGGACTTCGAGATCACCAAGCTCGCCAAGGTGGCGCGTACCTTCCAGAACATCCGTATGTTCTCCGGTCTGACGGTGCTCGAAAACCTGCTCGTCGCGCAGCACAACAAGCTGATGCAGGCATCCGGCTACACGTTCCTCGGCCTGCTCGGCTTCCCGGCCTACCGCCAGGCATCGCGCGAGGCGATCGACCTTGCCAAGCACTGGCTGGAAAAGGCGTCGCTGATCGACCGTGCGGACGATCCGGCCGGTGACCTCTCCTACGGCGCGCAACGCCGTCTCGAGATTGCCCGCGCCATGTGCACGGGGCCGGAACTGCTTTGCCTGGACGAGCCGGCCGCCGGTCTCAATCCACGCGAGTCTCTGGCGCTGAACGAATTGCTGAAAAGCATTCGCGCCGATACCGGCACGTCGATCCTGTTGATCGAACACGACATGTCCGTGGTCATGGAGATCTCCGACCACGTGGTGGTCCTGGAATACGGACAGAAGATTTCCGACGGCACACCGGATTTCGTGAAGAACGATCCGAGGGTCATTGCGGCCTATCTGGGTGTCGAGGATGAAGAGGTTGAAGAGGTGATCGAACAAATCGAGGAAATCGAAGGCGGGCAGGGGGGCACCAACTGATGACGGCGCCTCTTCTCCAAGTCAAAGCCGTCGAGACCTACTACGGCAACATCCGCGCGCTCAGCGGGGTCGATGTCGAAGTTCACCGCGGTGAAATCGTCTGCCTGATCGGTGCCAACGGTGCCGGCAAGTCGACGCTGATGATGACCATCTGCGGCAGCCCGCAGGCGCGTACCGGTTCGGTCTTCTTCGAAGGCCAGGACATCACCCGCATGCCGACGCATGAGATCGCCCGGCTGCGCATCGCGCAGTCGCCCGAGGGTCGACGCATTTTTCCGCGCATGACGGTGTTTGAAAACCTGCAGATGGGCGCCAGCCTCGACAACCTGAAGCACTTTGACCAGGACGTGGAAAAGGTGTTCGCGCTTTTCCCGCGCCTGAAGGAGCGCCAGGCGCAGCGCGGCGGCACGCTTTCGGGCGGTGAGCAGCAGATGCTGTCGATCGGCCGCGCGCTGATGGCCCGTCCGAAGTTGTTGCTTCTCGACGAGCCGTCGCTCGGTCTTGCGCCGCTGATCGTCAAGGGCATCTTCGAAGCGATCAAGAAACTCAACAAGGAGGAAGGCCTGACCGTCTTCCTCGTGGAACAGAACGCCTTCGGCGCGCTCAAGCTTTCCGACCGCGGCTACGTGATGGTCAACGGCCGGGTGACCATGAGCGGTTCCGGCAAGGAACTGCTCGCCAATCCGGAAGTGCGCGCGGCCTATCTCGAAGGCGGCCGTCATTGACGGGCCGCATCTGGAGCAAGTGACATGCAGGGAATTCTCTACGAAGAAGCGTCGGTCTGGCAGTTTCTGTTCATAAGCTGCGTCCTTGGCGGCTGGACGGCCTGGCGCACCGGCAAGAGCGTCGCCGAAGGCTGGGAGGAGCTTCCACGCCTTCTTCTCTACGTGGCGTTGCTGGGGGTTGGCATCCGGTTCGTCCATCACGCTCTGTTCGAGGGCACGATGTTCAGCCTGCACTACTATATCGTGGACACGATCGTGCTTTTGTTGTTTGCTACCGCAGGTTTCCGATACTACCGGACCAAGCAAATGACCAATAACTACTATTGGCTCTATGAGAAGGCTTCGCCTTTCTCCTGGAAAGCCAAATAAAGGGAACAGCGCGCGCCGGCCGCCGCGGCCGGTGCGAAAGAAACACCGGCGCAACTATGGTGGGCATTGCGCAGGTTGGTAACGAGACCCGCTCGAATAATTGGGAGTAACAAGATGAAAAAGTCTCTTCTGTCGGCGGTCGCGCTGACGGCTATGGTTGCCTTCAGCGGCAGCGCCTGGGCTGATATTCTCGTTGGTGTCGCCGGCCCGCTGACTGGCCCGAACGCCGCTTTCGGTGCACAGCTCCAGAAAGGTGCAGAGCAGGCCGCCGCTGACATCAACGCTGCCGGCGGTATCAATGGGGAACAGATCAAGGTTGTGCTCGGCGACGACGTTTCGGACGCCAAGCAGGGCGTTTCGGTCGCCAACAAGTTCGTTGCTGACGGTGTGAAGTTCGTTGTCGGTCACTTCAACTCGGGCGTGTCCATCCCGGCTTCTGAAGTTTACGCAGAAAACGGCATCCTGCAGGTAACGCCGGCCTCCACCAACCCGCAGTTCACCGAGCGCGGTCTCTGGAACACGTTCCGTACCTGCGGCCGTGACGACCAGCAGGGTGCAGTTGCCGGTGCCTACCTCGCCGCAAACTTCAAGGACGCGAAGATCGCCGTCATTCACGACAAGACCCCCTATGGTCAGGGCCTTGCCGACGAAACCAAGAAGTCGATGAACGAAGCCGGCCTTACCGAAGCCCTCTATGAAGGCATCAACACCGGCGACAAGGACTTCTCGGCGCTCATTGCCAAGATGAAGGAAGCTGGCGTTTCGATCGTTTACTACGGCGGTCTGCACACCGAAGCCGGCCTGATCATGCGCCAGATGAAGGACCAGGGCCTGAAGGCTACGCTGATGTCGGGCGATGGTATCGTTTCGAACGAACTGGCTTCGATCGCCGGCGACGCCGTTGACGGCACGCTGATGACGTTCGCTCCCGATCCGCGCAAGAACCCGGCTGCCAAGGACCTCGTCGAGAAGTTCCGCGCTGCCGGCTTCGAACCGGAAGCCTACACGCTCTACGCCTACGCCGCTCTCCAGGTCATCGCCGAAGCTGCCAAGGCTTCCGGCGGCAACGACCCGCAGGCAGTTGCCGAAGCCATCAAGGCAAAGGGTCCGTTCAAGACCGCAATCGGCGAACTCGGCTATGACGAAAAGGGCGACATCACGCGTCCGGACTACGTCATGTACACCTGGAAGAAGGGTGACGACGGCAAGTACAACTACTTCCAGAACGAGTAGTTCTGATTTCGGACCTTGTGTCTGACTGGTTGGGGCCCGGCGAGCGATCGCCGGGCTTTTCTTTTTAGTGAGGTGTCGGCGCAGCGGTCGGCTATTTCAGCAGCGTGTCTCTGAGTGAGGAGACCTCTGCGCGGAGTCGCTCGAGATCGTCGGCGCCGAGCTTGGTCGCTTCGGTGAGACCGCGCGGCACTTCCACTGCCTTTTGCCGCAAGGCCTTGCCCATGTCGGTCAATTGCACCCGGACCTGCCGCTCGTCCGCCTTGTCGCGCACACGGGCGATGTAGCCGGCGGCCTCCAGGCGCTTCAGCATCGGCGTCAAAGTGCTCGATTCCAGGAAGAGCCGTTCACCGAGGCTGCCGACCGTCTGGTCGTCTTTCTCCCACAACAGCACCATCACGAGATATTGCGGGTAGGTGAGATCAAGTTCCTCCAGCAGCGGCTTGTAGATGCGCGTGAAGGCGTGGTTTGCCGAATAGACCGCAAAACAGAGGAAGCTGTCGAGTGCCAGCATCGCCTCGTCGTTCTTGGAGTTGGTGTCAGTCATCGCTTTCTCCTGTCATGCGCGCAAAATAAATCGTTCACGATATAATCGCAAGTCATTGACAGTGGCGTAGGTGCGATATAAATGTCGTGCACGATCTAATCGATAGCGATATAAAAGCATATAAATCGTGCACGATTTAATCGTCAGATATCTAACTGTAGCGCGGCACAACCGCAGCGAAGAAGGAGCGTTCCATGAGCAAGGCAATCAGCAAGACCGAAGCCAACAGCATCTCCCGCCGCACGGTTCTCTCGGCCGCCTTTGGCGCTGCCGCCACGGCAGCCGCGGTCAATGCCATCAACACGCCGGCCAAGGCCGCATCCAACACCGCATCAACCGCCGGCGCGTCCGGCACGAAGGGAGCAAACACCATGGGCAGCCGCATCATCACCCGCGATGGCGTCGAGATCTATTACAAGGACTGGGGGCCGAAGGATGGCCCGGTCGTCGTGCTCAGCCATGGCTGGCCGCTGTCGTCGGACAGCTGGGAGGCGCAGGCCTTCCACCTTGCCGCCAACGGCTTCCGCGTCGTCACCCATGACCGGCGTGGCCATGGCCGCTCGTCGCAGCCCTGGGACGGCAACGACATGGATCACTATGCCGACGATCTCGCGGACCTGATCAACGAACTCGATCTCAAGGGCATCTTCCTCGCCGGGTTTTCGACCGGCGGCGGCGAGATCAGCCGCTATATCGGCCGCCACGGCACCGGCCGGGTCGCCAAGGCCGGCCTGATCTCGGCGGTGCCGCCGCTGATGGTCAAGACCGACAAGAACCCCGGCGGCCTGCCGAAGGAGGTGTTCGACGGCCTGCAGGCGGCAAGTCTCAAGGATCGCTCGAAGCTCTACCGCGACATCGCGTCCGGTCCGTTCTTCGGCTTCAACCGGCCGGGGGTTGTCGCCTCTCAAGGCATGATCGACAGTTTCTGGCTGCAGGGCATGATGGCCGGCCACAAGAATACCTATGACTCGATCGTCGCCTTCTCGCAGACCGACTTTACCGAGGACCTGAAGAAGTTCGACGTGCCGACGCTGATCATCCATGGCGATGACGACCAGATCGTGCCGATCGATGCGGCGGCGAGAGCCTCGAAGACGCTGGTGCCGCATGCGGAGCTCAAGGTCTATGCCGGCGCACCGCACGGCATCACCGACACCCACAAGGACCAGCTCAACGCCGACCTGCTCGCCTTCGCAAAGGCCTGATGGCGGTTAAAATCACGATGAGAGGCGCCGGCAACGGCGCCTCTTTTTTGCTTTTTGTGATAGGTGTTTCGCTTATCGAGATAGCTGTCGCGTCGCGCCGTTTCGTGCACTATCTCGCAGCGATTCTGATCCGGAGGCAGGCATGAGCTCGAAACCCCGCATTCTCGTCACCCGTCGTTGGCCGGCAGCGGTGGAGCACGTGCTTGCCGAGCGCTTCGACGTCACCTTGAACGAAGGGGACGTGCCGCTGACAGCTGCAGAACTGGCCGAAGCGCTACGGACCTATGACGCAGCTCTACCGACGGTCTCTGACCGGCTTCCGGCCGACCTCTTTGCCGGCGGCGGTCTCCGCGCGAAGATCCTCGGAAACTATGGCGTCGGCTACAATCACATCGACGTTGCGGCCGCCAAGGCTGCCGACATCGTCGTCACCAACACTCCGGGTGTGCTGACCGACTGCACCGCCGACATCGCCATGACGCTGCTGCTTGCGGTCGCGCGTCGGGCAGGCGAGGGCGAGCGGCAGGTGAGGGCCGGCGAATGGACCGGCTGGCGCCCGACCCACATGATTGGCGGCAAGGTCACCGGCAAGACGCTCGGCATCATCGGCTTCGGCCGCATCGGCAAGGCGATGGCCAAGCGCTGCCACTTCGGCTTCGACATGGATGTCGTTTTCTACAATCGCTCACGCATCGACCCTGCCGAGGCCAGCCGTTATGGCGCCCGCCAACTCGACACGGTCGAGGACGTGCTGAAGGTGGCGGACTTCGTGTCGCTGCATTGCCCCGGCGGCGGCGAAAACCGGCACCTGATCAATGCCGAACGCCTGGCCCTGATGAAGAAAAGCGCCTACCTCGTCAACACGGCGCGGGGTGATGTGATCGACGAGCGGGCGCTGATTGCGGCGCTCGAAGACGGTGTCATTCGCGGCGCCGGCCTCGATGTCTTCGAGGCGGAACCGAACGTGCCGGAACGTCTGCGCGGGCTCGAAAATGTCGTTCTGCTTCCACATCTCGGCAGTGCAACGGAGGAGACGCGCGTCGCCATGGGCATGAAGGTGGTCGACAATATCACGGCGTTTTTCGACGGGCGCGAACCGCCGGATCGCGTGGCGTAGGCGGCTGCCTGTTTTCTGCGCAGAGCCTGCATGGAAATGCAGCATGCTGACGATTTTCTTTGCAAAACAATAACTTGACTTGTCGTGCCGCGATGCGGACGATAGCGCCAAGATAAGGCGGTGGGTTCAATGGGCACTGCGCCTGGAATGAAGGACGCCGCTTAGCGGTCTGAGATGGACAAGGCAGCACGCATCGCCCCGCAGCGGGCCTGGGGCAAGGGACGGCTGGTCGCCAAGGCGGCGCTCGGCCACAGCCGCATTGCCGAACTCTACCAGGAAGGCTGCGCCAAGATCCGCCTGCCGAAGACCTTCGACACCTCGATGGAGGCAGTGCTCATCAATTCTTCCGGCGGGCTTACCGGCGGCGACCGGATGATCTGGGAGGTCGCGGCAGGGGCCGAAACCGAGGTGACGGTGACGACGCAGGCCTGCGAGAAGATCTACAAGGCGAGCGCCGATACCGTCGAAGTGGCGACCCGCATCGAGGTTGCCGCCGGCGCGCGCGTCGACTGGCTGCCGCAGGAGACGATCCTCTTCGACCGGGCCTCGCTCTCGCGCTCGCTGGAGGTGGAACTTGCCTCAGACTCGACGTTTCTCGCGGTCGAAGCGGTGCTGCTCGGCCGCAAGGCAATGGGCGAGGCAGTGGAAACCGGGCTCTTCCGCGATCGCTGGCGTATCCGTAGCGAGGGCAAACTGCTGCATGCGGACAATCTCGCCCTATCAGGAGAAGTCGCCAGTCTCGCCCAGCGCAAGGCGGTGCTCGATGGTGCGGCTGCCTTTGCCACGCTGCTCTATGTCGGTCCGGACTGCGAACTCCAACTGCCGCGTCTTCGGTCGCTCGTCGATGGCGCAGCGGGCGTCGGCATCAGCCATTTTCAGGTCCATGGCCGCGACAAGCTGGTTGCCCGTTTCGTGGCGCCGGATGGCTTCGCGCTCAGAAAAATCCTCATCCCGGCTATTTCGCACTTGCGCAAGCAGAAGACTGTGCCGAAAGTCTGGGTACTCTAGCGCGTTTCACATTTTTATTTGAAACAGTGAAACGATCTAACGCATTGAAACTTTGTAATTCCTGGCGGAAGACCGCTTCGCAGATCTCCCAGGGAATTGCTTCACGAACAACCGGTGGCGACGCATGAATCTTACCCCGCGCGAGAAAGACAAACTGCTGATTTCGATGGCGGCCATGGTTGCCCGCAGGCGCCTGGAGCGCGGTGTGAAACTCAACCACCCGGAAGCGATCGCGCTGATCACCGATTTCGTCGTCGAGGGCGCGCGCGACGGGCGCTCGGTCGCCGAACTGATGGAGGCGGGTGCGCAGGTGCTGACGCGTGATCAGGTGATGGAGGGCATCGCTGAGATGATCCATGACATCCAGATCGAGGCGACGTTTCCGGACGGAACCAAGCTCGTCACCGTGCACGAGCCGATCCGCTAGGCGCAGGGCGCGTGCCTGGCTTTCGGGCGCAGGGCGCCTGAAGTCTGAATGCGGGAAAGAAGCATGCGGCCGGCCGAGGGCGGCTTGAGGAGAAGACCATGATCCCAGGAGAAATCATCGCGGCCGCCGGAGAGATCGAGCTCAATGTCGGCCTCGATACGACGACGATCGAAGTCGCCAATACCGGCGACCGCCCGATCCAGGTCGGCAGCCACTATCACTTCGCCGAAACCAATGCGGGACTGCAGTTCGACCGCAAGGCCGCCTACGGTCGCCGGCTCGACATTCCCGCCGGCACGGCCGTGCGGTTCGAGCCGGGCCAGACGCGCCAGGTGACGTTGATACCGCTTTCCGGCAAACGCGAGGTCTATGGCTTCCGCCAGCAGGTGATGGGCAAGCTATGAGGGCGCTGCCGGTTCTCGGGCTGCTTCTGGTGCTTGCTGCGCCGGCGTTCGCCGAGGACGAGCCGGACGTGGATTGTGCGAATGCGATTACTCAGCCGGATCTGAATGACTGCGCCTACCGGGAATATGAAGCGGCCGACGCGGAATTGAATGCAGTCTACCGGCAGGCGATGACGGCGGCGCAGAATGTCGACAAGGAGCTGGAAGGCGCCGATATCGGCGCGGTCGAGGCGCTGAAGACGGCGCAACGCGCCTGGATCGGCTATCGCGACGGCCAGTGCGAGTTCGCCGGCTTCCAGGCCCGTGGCGGCCAGGCGGAGCCGATGCTGGTTTCGGGCTGCCTTGCCCAGCTCACGCAGAAGCGCACCGCCGAACTCAACGAATTTCTCGAAACCCAAGGGAACTGATCATTGCAGGGTCGCCGCGTCATCATGATCGTGGGCAATGGCGAGGTGCCTGACGGCGCCGGCGCGACGATCGATAATGCCGATCTCGTCGTGCGCTTCAACGATTGCCGCTCTGTCGGCTCCGGCGGCCACAGGACCGATATCGTCGCCGTCTGCAACACCGGGCGTCCGGGGATTTCCATGCTCGGCGGTGGCCGCTGGAAGACGAACGCCACGGTGCGCCAGGCGCGGGAGATCTGGTGCGTTCGCTCCGGCGCGAAGTTTGCCGCGATGCGCGCCGGGCTTGCGGAAACGCATCCGGACCTCGACGATTTCTGCGACGATTACACAGTCGGTTTCGAGAGCTTCGCCCGCTCGACCAACCGCGGCTTTCGCGTTGTTCCGGTCGACGTGCACGAGCAGGTGGAGCAGGATCTCGCCGGCTTTTCGCCAGGCCCTTACGTCGTTCCGTCGAGCGGGATGATCGTGATTGCCGATATCCTCGCGCATCTTGCGACGCCTGACGACGATGTCGTTCTTGCCGGCTTCGGTCATGTCGGCTGGGAATGGCATCCCTTTGCCGCCGAGCGTCGCCATGTCGATGCGCTTGCGGCCGGCGGCCGTCTTCGCCGCCTCCATCCCGTTTCTTCTTCGTCCCAAGGAGCCTGAACCATGCCCTACAAGATGTCGCGCGCGGCCTATGCCAACATGTTCGGCCCGACGGTCGGCGACAAGGTGCGGCTCGCCGATACCGAACTCTTCGTCGAGGTGGAGAAGGATTTCACCACCTATGGCGAGGAGGTGAAGTTCGGCGGCGGCAAGGTCATTCGCGACGGCATGGGGCAAAGCCAGATGACGCGCGCCGAGGGCGCCGTCGATACCGTTATCACCAACGCGCTGATCGTCGATCACTGGGGCATCGTCAAGGCGGATATCGGCCTCAAGGACGGACGCATCGCCGGCATCGGCAAGGCCGGCAACCCGGACACGCAACCGGGCGTCACCGTCATCGTCGGTCCCGGCACGGAGGTCATTGCGGGCGAAGGCAAGATCATCACCGCCGGCGGCATGGACAGCCACATCCACTACATCTGCCCGCAGCAGATCGAGGAAGCACTGGTGAGCGGGCTGACCACCATGCTTGGTGGCGGCGCCGGGCCGGGGCATGGCACGCTTGCGACCACCTGCACCTCCGGTCCCTGGCATCTCGCCCGCATGATCGAGGCGGCCGACGGCTTCCCGATGAACATCGCCTTTGCCGGCAAGGGCAATGCGTCGCGGCCGGGCGCGCTGGTGGAAATGGTGCTTGCCGGCGCCACCTCGCTGAAGCTGCATGAGGACTGGGGCTCGACGCCGGCGGCGATTGATTGCTGCCTCGGCGTTGCCGACGAATACGACGTGCAGGTGATGATCCATACCGACACGCTGAACGAGAGCGGCTTCGTTGAGGATACCATCGCGGCGATCAAGGGCCGCACCATCCACGCCTTTCACACGGAAGGGGCGGGCGGCGGCCACGCGCCCGATATCATCAAGATCTGCGGCCAGCCGAACGTCATTCCGTCCTCGACCAACCCGACGCGGCCCTACACCAAGAATACGCTCGCCGAGCATCTCGACATGCTGATGGTCTGCCACCACCTGTCGCCGTCGATCCCCGAGGACATCGCTTTCGCCGAGAGCCGCATCCGCAAGGAAACGATCGCCGCCGAGGACATCCTGCACGACATTGGCGCCTTCTCGATCATCTCGTCCGACAGCCAGGCCATGGGCCGCGTCGGCGAGGTGGCGATCCGCACCTGGCAGACCGCCGACAAGATGAAGCGACAGCGTGGCCCGCTGCCGCAGGAAACCGGCGACAACGACAATTTCCGGGTGAAGCGCTATATCGCCAAATACACGATCAATCCGGCGATCGCCCACGGCCTCAGCCATGAGATCGGCTCGATCGAGGTTGGCAAGCGCGCCGATCTCGTCCTCTGGAACCCGGCCTTCTTCGGCGTGAAGCCCGACTTCGTGCTGCTGGGCGGCTCGATCGCGATGGCGCCGATGGGCGATCCGAACGCCTCCATTCCGACGCCGCAACCGGTGCACTACCGGCCGATGTTTGCCGCCTATGGCAAGAACCGCACCAGCTCCTCCGTCACTTTCGTGTCGCAGGCCTCGCTCGATGCCGGCCTTGCCGCCAAGCTCGGCGTCGCCAAGCAGCTCGTGGCGGTCCGCAACACCCGCGGCGGCATCGGCAAGGCGTCGATGATCCACAACAACCTGCTGCCCCATATCGAGGTGGACCCGGAGACCTACGAGGTGCGCGCCGACGGCGAACTTCTGACCTGCGAGCCGGCGACGGTCGTGCCGATGGCACAGCGCTACTTCCTGTTCTAGAGCAGGCAGGGACAGGGAATGAAGCGTGGCCTGAAATGGGCTTTCCTCGGCTTGCTGGCGGCGGTGCTTGCCGTCGTCACAGGAACCCTGCTGCCGCGGCCGCTCCTGCCGGTTGCCGTGTCTGCGACCGGAACCGGGGGCACCCGCATCCTTCTGCTTTCCGGCCCGATCCACACGGACATCGCCATACCCCTGACGGACGAGACCCGGGCGCGGTTCGGGTTTGTCGAGGCGGCCGGCGTACCGCTTGCGCATCCGCAGGCCGAATGGCTGATCTTCGGTTGGGGCGGGCGCTCCTTCTATCTGGAAACGCCGACCTGGTCGGAGCTGAAGGCCGGGCCGGTGTTCAAGGCACTGACACTCGACCGCTCGGTCATGCATGTGGATATCGCCGGCCGGATCGTCGAGCCGCAGGCGGCTGTCTCCGGCTTCGAGCTGAACGAAGCGGGATACGATCGGCTGCTCGAATTTGTGGCCGAGAGCTTCACCCGCGAGGCCGGAGCCGTCGTTCCGGTCGAAGGTTTTTCCTACAATGGCAACGACCGCTTCTTCGAGGCTGGCGGCAGCTTCAACGCGCTCTTGGGCTGCAACACATGAACGGCGCGGGCGTTGCGAGAGGCAGGCTTGAGGACGGGCCTGTGGAACCCCGTTCCGCCAAGTCTTGGGTTGTCGCTGCGGCTCCATAACTGAGCAATGACGGGCCGATTGGAGCCATGCGGCCACCGCATGGCTGCCATGCTTGCATGTGAATTGGGGCCTTTCGTGCTGCGCCGCCGCGCAAGATCCGATAGGAAGACGGTTGACCTTCCTCGGTTGCCAGCAATCCTCCCAAGACCTGCCGACCGAGAGCTGCGCCAGAGCGGTTTGCGGTTTCCCGCATGTATCCCGCTCTAACTTACAAGAGACGATCACGTTGATGATTTTGGTCGAGCCGACCCAGATCATCGTGGTCCAAAGGAGATGACGATGCTTGGCAGAAAAGTACCCGCTGTAACGTTCCGCACCCGCGTTCGCGACGAGGCCGTTGGCGGCTCGAACCCGTTCCGCTGGGAGGACGTGTCCTCCGACGATTACTTCGCCGGCAAGCGCGTCGTGCTGTTCTCGCTGCCGGGCGCGTTCACGCCGACCTGCTCGACCTTCCAATTGCCCGACTTCGAAAAGCTGACGGTCGATTTCCGGGCCGAAGGCATTGACGAGATCTACTGCATCTCGGTCAACGATGCTTTCGTCATGAACGCCTGGGGCAAATCCCAGAGCCTCGAAAACGTCAAGCTGATCCCGGATGGTTCCGGCGAGTTCACTCGCAAGATGGGCATGCTCGTTGCCAAGGACAACCTTGGCTTCGGCATGCGCTCCTGGCGCTACGCTGCCGTCGTCAACAACGGCGTTGTCGAGCAGTGGTTCGAGGAAGAAGGCTATTCCGACAACTGCGACAGCGACCCCTATGGCGTGTCCTCGCCGCAGAACATTCTGGAGACGCTGAAGTCCCAGAAGCTCGCCGCCTGATGGTAGCGGTCTACCGTTCCTGATTGGAAAGAGCCCGAAGATCGGATCCGGTCTTCGGGCTTTTTCTTGCGCGGTCCCAGTCGCCGCAGGCGTGTGAAAAGCCGTGCTCGCCGCTGGCGCCAGTGCTTTTTCTTGCTAAAGTAGCCGACAGAAAAGATATCGAGGGTTCAATGGTTTACATTATCGCCTACCTGACCGCGCACCCGGGCAAGGGGGATGAGGTGGTGTCGCTTGCAGCACCGCTGATCGAGGCCACGCGGCGCGAAGCCGGCTGCATCACCTATGATCTCTATCGCAAACCGGCCGAACCCGATGTGCTGGTGTTTGTCGAGACCTGGAAGGACAAGGCAGCCGTCGACGCGCATTTCGAGGAACCGCATCTGAAGGCCTTTCAGGCGGCGATGGCCGATCTGCTGGTCGAGGCGCGCATCGAGCTCGTGACGCCGGAAAAGGTCGAGGTTCTCTGACGATGCCCTATCGTTCGACAGAGGTTCTCTCGCCCGGCCCTGCCGAAATTGTGCCGCTTCATAGCGTGACATTGACGCATGACGCGCGGCATCTGCGCCGCAAATTGCTGCATCTCGAAAACGACGATGTGGTGATGCTGGATCTCAAGGAAGCGGTGATGCTCGCCGATGGCGACCTCGTGGTGCTCGAGGGGGGCGGCCATATCCGCATCGTCGCGGCACCGGAAGCGCTTTATGAAATTCGCCCACGCGACGCGATGCATCTGATCGAGGTTGCCTGGCATCTCGGCAATCGCCACCTGCCGGCGCAGTTCGAAGAAAACCGCATCCTGATTGCCCGCGATCCGGTGATCCGCCAGATGCTCGAAGGCCTGGGCGCGGCGGTGAGCGAGATCTCGTTGCCTTTCCATCCGCTGCGCGGCGCCTACCATGCCGGCGGCCACAACCATGGCCATAGCCACCACCACCATGGCTGAGCGGGTCGACACGCAAGCGCTGCTTCGCCTCGTGACATGGATGTCGCCGGCCTTTCCGGTCGGCGCCTTTTCCTATTCCAGCGGGCTCGAGCAGGCCGTTCACGACCGTCTGGTGACCGACGCCGGCGCGCTTCGCATCTGGCTTGAGACCGTCGTCTCTCAGGGCTCCGGCTGGAACGACGCGCTGCTTCTGGCCGAGAGCTATTGCGCCGTGAACGACCATGCCCGTCTGGCTGCCGCGGCAGAGCTTGCCGAAGCCCTGGCGGGGAGCCGCGAGCGCCATATGGAAACGATGCTGCAGGGTCAGGCGTTCGTCGCGGCAGCGCGGTCGTGGCCACATCCGGTTCTCCATGCGCTGCCACAGAGTGTCGCCTATCCGGTCGCCGTCGGTGCCGTTGCCGGCGCCCATGAAACGGGCCTCGAGCCGGCGCTTGCCGCCTACCTCAACGCCTCGGTCTCGAACGCCGTTTCCGTGGCGATCCGCTGCGGGGTAATCGGCCAGCGCGATGGCGTCGGCGTCATCGCAGCACTCGAACCGGCCATCGCCACGACTGCCGTCAAGGCGGCCGGCGCCTCGCTGGAGGATCTCGGCTCGGCCACGATAACAGCGGATATTTCGGCGCTCAGACACGAGAGCCTGCATTCGCGGCTCTTCCGTTCGTAACCCATAGAACTGCGCGATTTCGGACGGAAACTGCCTCACGCTTTCCCGGAATTGCTCCCACCTTGAAAGGACATCCAGATGGCATCGAAGAACGGTCCCCTTCGCGTCGGCATCGGCGGGCCGGTGGGCTCGGGCAAGACGGCGCTGACCGACAAGCTCTGCAAGGCGATGCGGGAGAAGTACTCCGTCGCCGTCGTCACCAACGACATCTA
Organism: Ensifer sp. ENS09; assembly: GCF_014852425.1. Taxonomy (NCBI): domain Bacteria; kingdom Pseudomonadati; phylum Pseudomonadota; class Alphaproteobacteria; order Hyphomicrobiales; family Rhizobiaceae; genus Ensifer; species Ensifer sp. ENS09. Next base: position 1,553,281 of record NZ_JACVBP010000001.1, on the reverse strand, counting down.
CACCAAGGAAGATGCCGAGGCGCTGGTGCGCATGCAGGCGCTGCCGTCCGATCGCATCGTCGGGGTGGAGACCGGCGGGTGCCCGCATACGGCGATCCGCGAGGACGCCACGATCAATCTGCAGGCGATCGCCGATCTCAACCGCCGCATTCCCGACCTCGATGTCGTCTTCATCGAATCCGGCGGTGACAATCTCGCGGCGACCTTTTCGCCCGATCTCGCCGACCTGACGATCTATGTCATTTCGGTCTGCCAGGGCGAAGAGATCCCGCGCAAGGGCGGGCCGGGCATTACCAAGTCCGACCTTCTGGTCATCAACAAGAAGGATCTCGCCCCTTACGTCGGCGCCGATCTCGACGTGATGCAGCGGGATGCGACGCGCATGCGGGCGGAAAAGCCCTTCGTCTTTACCGACATGAAGCGCGGCGACGGCATCAACCGGATCGTCGATTTCCTGACGCTGCACGGCGGGCTTTGACGCCGTGCGCTTTTGTTGCTTCTGGCGCCTGAGCTTGTCAGTGCGTCAGAAGCGCTCCAGCGCCTGCCGGTCGTGGATCTCGATGACGCGGCCCTTGACGGTGACGCCGGAGCGGCGAAGGGCCGAGAAGGCGCGCGAGAGTGCCTCGGGCGCCAGGCCCAGCTTGCCGGCCAGCACATTCTTCTGGAAGGGCAGGCGGAAGGAAAAGTTGGTGATGCCGTCGGGGCAATTGCCGAGAATGTAGCTTGCGACCCGCTGCGGCGCCGTCAGCAGCCGATCTTCGGCCAGGCAATCCTCGGCCATTTGCGCGTGTCGGCACAGAAGCTGCATCAGCGCGTCGGCGATCTCGGGTGACTGTTCGGCCAGCTTGCGAAGCCTGCGGCTGTCGATGCGCGCGAGCATCGTCGTCTCGACCGCCTGGGCGTTGGCGGTGGCGCGGTTGCCAAGGAACATGGCGCTTTCGCCGAAAAGCTCGCCCTTCGGGAAGACGGCGATATCCGCTTCGCGACCATCCTTGCCCAGCCGGTAAAGCCGCACCAGGCCGGAAAGCACGAAGAATACATGGTCCAGCGCCTCGCCCTGGCCAAACAGTATGTCGTGCTCCTCGTGGGTGGAAACCACGACATCATCGAGAATGGCGCTCGATGCCGCCGCCGGCAGCTTTTCGAAAAAGCAGGAGCCGAGCAGCACCGCTCTGTCGTTCGAGTTCAATCGCAACGTCTTCATCGTACCCGTCCTGAGTAAAATCCGGTGTCAGGGTAATGAGCTTTGCGGATCGTGGTTTGACCTCGATCAAATAGAAACAACAAAAAGCCCGCGCTTGCAGGGCGCGGGCTTGCTTTGGAATTGTGGCAGCCCAGGGTGGAGGGCCACGCCGGTGACGATTTACTCGGCTGCGAGCGCCGGATGATTGATGACCTTGCCGCCGGACCTTGCCTTGGTCTGGTCCGTTTCCAGGGTCTTCAGCCGGTCTTCCAGGCCCTCGATCGTCTTGCCTTGTTCGTGCACGAGGCCCGTGAGGGCTTCGCGGTCGAGCGGCAGGTTTTCCTCATCCTTCTTGCCGACGAAGCGTCCGAAAGCCCAGGCGAGCAGGCGCGACAGGTCGTCCATAATCAGGAAGAACGATGGTACCACGACGAGGCTGAGAACCGTCGAGACGATGATGCCGCCGATCACGGCGATCGCCATCGGGGCGCGGAACGAGCCGCCTTCGCCGACGCCAAGCGCGGAGGGCAGCATGCCCGCCGACATGGCGATCGATGTCATGATGATCGGGCGGGCGCGCTTGCGGCCCGCTTCGATCATCGCCTGCGTCCGGTCCATGCCGTGATGCATCATCTCGATACCGAAGTCGACGAGCAGGATCGCGTTCTTGGTGACGATGCCCATCAGCATCAGGATGCCGATCAGCACCGGCATCGACAGCGAGTTCTGGGTCAGGATCAAGCCGGCTGCGACACCGCCCATCGCAAGCGGCAGCGAGAACAGGATGGTGAACGGCTGGATCACATCCTTGAACAGGAGGATCAGCACCACCAGCACCAGCATCAGGCCGAGCAGCATCGCATTGACGAAACTTTGCTGCATTTCCTCTTCGACCTCTGCGTCACCGCTCTTCAGCAGTTGAACCGTGGACGGCATCTTGGCTTCGTCGGCAATCTGTAGGAAGCGCGCAGAGGCGGTATTGAGCGCCACGCCGATCGGAAGATCCGCGCCGAGCGCCACGACACGGTTGCGGTCGTAACGTTTGATCGAGCTCGGGCCTTCGGAATAGTTGATGTCGGCGACGCTCGACAACGGTACCGTCAAGCCCGAAGCGGTCTGGATCTTCAGATTGCGGATCGCGGCGATATCCGTGCGGAAGTCGCGGTTGATCTGCACGCGGATCGGGATCAGCCGGCCGTCAAGGGCGATCTTCGTCAATGCAGCGTCGATATCGCCGATGGTGGCGACGCGGATCACTTCGGAGATTTGTGCCGTGGTGATGCCGAGGCGCGACATCTGCTCGTCGCGTGGACGGATCTGCAACTCGGGACGCGGAAGGGCGCCGTCCGGGCTGACATTGGCCAGCAACGGATCGCTGCGCAGCTTTCCTTCCAGAATGCCGACGGCCTTGTCGAGATCAGCCTCGTTGTTGGAGAGCAGATTGAACGACAGTTCCCGCTCGCCGCGGTCGTTGAGCTTGATCACCCGGACATCCGGCAAATCGCGAACGCGGGCAAAGATTTCCTTCTCGATCTGCGACTGCGGAATGATGCGGCCCGATGGCGGCAACTTCGGCAGGTACTGGCCGACGACCGGCAGTTTGCCGAAGACGTCGTTGACCACCTTGTTGAGGAGCGAGTGGTCGCGCTTTTCGAGCAGCACCGTCACGGTGGCCCGGCGCAATTCCAGGTCACCCTTGGGCGAGGCACCGCCAAGCACGAACACGCTTTCCACGCCGTCCAGGTCCTTGACCCTTTCGTAGATCTGCGCGGTCGTCCGGTCGGTGTCTTCCAGCATAGCGTCAGGCGCCAGTTCGACCGACAGGCTGACTCGCGACGTGTCGTCCGGAGGCAGGAACCCGCCGGGCACGAACATGAACAAGGCGGCCACGGAGGCCACGGTCACCCCGATCGCGATGAGCACCGTCAGGTAGCGCATGTACCAGCGTTTCGTCGTCGCATGAACCAGACGCGTGTAGCCGCGCATCAGGGTGCCGTCTTCGGCATGATGCCCGTCAAGTTTGGACGGACGCATCATATAGGCGGCCATGACCGGCGTAATCAGGCGTGCAACGAGCAGCGAGAAGAAGACCGAGACGGCGACGGTTAGGCCAAACTGGATGAAGTACTGGCCAACAATCCCCGGCATGAACGACACCGGGATGAAAACCGCGATGATCGTGAACGTGGTTGCGATCACCGCGAGGCCGATTTCATCCGCCGCTTCGATCGCCGCCCTGTAGGGCGACTTGCCCATATGGATATGCCGCTCGATATTCTCGATCTCGACGATGGCGTCGTCGACAAGGATGCCGGTTGCAAGTGTCAGTGCGAGGAAGCTGACGAGATTGAGTGAGAAGCCGAGCAGTTCCATGACCCAGAAGGTTGGAACGGCCGACAACGGCAGGGCGACGGCGCAGATCAGCGTGGCGCGCCAGTTGCGCAGGAACAGCATGACGACGATGACGGCGAGCAGCGCGCCTTCCATCAGCGTGTGCAGCGCGGCTTCGTAGTTGCCGTAGGTAAAGTAGACGGAATCGTCGACCATCTCGATGGTGACATCCGGGTTCGACGCGCGGATTTTCTCGAGCGATTTGGCGACCGTCTCGGCGACGCTGACTTCCGAGGCGCCCTTGGCGCGGAAAACTGCGAAGGTCACGCCGGGGGTGCCGTTGAAGCGCGAGAAGGAGCGTGGCTCCTCATAGGTGTCGGTCACCGTGCCAAGATCGGACAGGCGCACGAAACGGCCGCTCGGGACCGAGATCATCGTGTTGGCGAGTTGGTCGACATTGCGGGCGTCGCCGAGCGTGCGGATCGCCTGCTCGCTGCCGCCCACCTGACCGCGGCCGGAGCCGAGGTCCATGTTCATGCGGCGCAGCTGGCCATTGACGTCGGCGGCGGTGATGCCGAGCGAATTCAGCTTGTCTTCGTTGAGTTCGACACGCACTTCCCGGTCGGCGCCGCCGTAGCGGTCGACGCGGCCAATCCCGCTCTTGCCCTGGATTTCGCGCTTGATGACGTCATCGACGAACCAGGAAAGTTCTTCGAGCGACATGCCGGGCGCCGAGACGGAGAAGGTCTGGATCGCCTGGCCTTCGACATCGACCTTGGAGACGATCGGCTCTTCGATCGAGGTCGGCAGGTCGCTGCGGATACGGTCGATTGCATCCTTCACGTCCTGCACAGCCTGGGTTGTCGGCACTTCCATGCGGAAGATCACGGCGGTGGTCGATGTGCCGTCGTTGATCGTCGACTGGATATGGTCGACACCGGTGACGCTGGCGACCGCGTCCTCGATTTCCTTGGTGACCTGCGTTTCAAGCTCGGCTGGCGAGGCACCGCTCTGGGCCACGCTGATCGAGACGATCGGCACGTCGATGTTGGGGAAGCGGGTGATAGGCAGGCTATTGAAAGACTGATAGCCGAGCACCATCAGCACAAAAAAGGCAAGGATCGGTGCGATCGGATTGCGTATGGACCAGGCTGAGAAGTTCATGGTCACTGTTCCTGTCAGTTGGTCGCTGGTTCGGCGGACTTGACGGGGTTGATGCGGTCGCCGTCGCGGACATAGGCGCCGGCTCTCGCCACGACATCGTCTCCGGCCTTCACGCCGTCGACGACTTCGATGAACTTGCCGTCGGAAATCCCCGTCTTGACCGGCAGGATGCGGATGACACCGTCTTCCACCTTCCGGACGATCGTGCGGCCGTTCTCATTGGTAACGGCCGTTTGCGGCAAGACGACCGCCTGCTTCTGCTCGGCGGTGATCAGCGCGCTCGCATACATGCCGGAGCGTGCTTTCTCGGTATCCACCAAGCTGATGAAAACGGTGCCGAGGCGACTAACCGGATCGACCGTCGGTGCGATCAGGCGGATCTTGCCCTCGACCTTGGTGTTGCCGCCGGCGAGCGTCACGACGGCCGGCTGACCGACGACGAGCTTGATGATATCGGCTTCGGCGACATCCGCCTTCATCTCGATCGCACCATCGCGGATCATGGCGAAGAGCGGTTCGCTGTTGCCGGTGGCGATCGCGCCGACCTTGGCATTCTTGGCCGAAATGACACCGGCGACCGGCGCCTTGACCTCGGTCCGGGCGAGGCGCAGATCGATGTCGTCGATCTGTGCTTCGGCGACCTTGATGTCGGCACTGGCGACGGCCACGGCCTGCTCGGCCGAAAGCACGCGGGCATGCGTGGCGATCGCGAGTGCCCGGACGCGATCGGCCTCGGCCGTCGAGACGGTGCCGTTCTTGGAGAGTTCGGCGGCGCGTTCGCTGACGCGCTTGGCCTCGTCGTTGTTGGCCTTGGTTTCGCTGAGCTGGGCGTTCAACTGGGCAAGCCCGGCTTCGGCCTTGGCAAGCGATGCTTCGAGTTCGCTTTTTTGCAGACGAAGAGCGTCGTCGTTCAAGACCACGAGAACGCTGCCGGCTTCGACCGTGTCGCCGACATCGACATTGAGCGTGCGGATGGAGAGGCCGTCAACCATCGGGGCGACATAGACCTGCTCGACGGCCTGGATGGTGCCGGTCGCAACCACCCGGTCGCTAATCGACTGGTCGACCGCCGTCGTCACGACGATGGAGGGCAGGCTCGGCGCTGGTTTCGGTTGCGCTGCTTCCTCCGCCCGGGCGAAGGAAAGCGAACCAAGTGTCATCGCAGCGCACACGCTGAGAACAGGCAATACTTTTTGAGCCATCGGCTTTACAGTCCCGGCAATGGAAACAACATCGAGCGGATCACCGCTCGAGGCAGGATCCACGGGCAATCAGGCGATTTTATCGCGCCGACATCGCGCCCCGTCGATTGCACGGGGACAGAAGACTGCGCTTCTCCTCACTTCGCGCTCCGCGTGCACGGTATCAGACCGTAGACGCGGGCGGAACTGGGACCGGTTACCGCAGGCATGGCACTGGAAAAAAGACGTCCTCCATCATGCCTGCCTCCAACAAACATCGTCGCCTATGTAATCTCGGCCTTGCACGCTTACAAGAGTGCACGAAGCGATGGTGCCTCAATATTTAGTTCGTTCTGCGGTTATGGTTGCGATCTTGACACGATCTTGACAGTGGCAAGCAAAGGTAGCGCCGTTGCTCGCCGCGTTACCACCCCCACGCCCGGTACCCGGCAGCAACTTGGCGGATGCGAACGACCGCTAAGAAAACGGAAGAGGGCCGCACGATACTGAGCCGTGCGACCCTCTTTTGCTTTGTGGAAACAGGTCCTATTTCAGCGCGGCGTCGGTGATCTCGTGGGTCCAGGCGCCCTCAGGCTCCTTGGAAATCACGGGATCGGAACCGCCCGAAAGCAGCGACTGGACGGTGCGTTTGTAGTCTGCCTCGTCGAGCGAACCGTTGGAACCGGCTGTGAGCTTCGCCACTTCGCTCATCATGCGCTTCTGGTGCTTCTCCGTCTGGGCGCCGGTGGAGTCGTTCTCAAGAACGATATCGGCGGCTTCGTCCGGGTTCTGTTCTGCGTATTTCCAGCCCTTCATCGAGGCACGGACGAACTTGACCATCTTATCCTTGAAGGCCGGATCCTTGAGCTTGTCCTCAAGCACGTAAAGGCCGTCTTCAAGCGTCGCCACGCCCTGGTCTTCATACTTGAAGGTCACCAGGTCGTCCGGCTTGATGCCGGCGTCGATGACCTGCCAGTACTCATTGTAGGTCATGGTCGAGATGCAGGCGGCCTGCTTCTGGATCAGCGGGTCGACGTTGAAGCCCTGCTTCAGCACGGTGACGCCGTTCGGCCCGCCGTCGGTCGGGATCTTCAGGTGCGACATCCAGGAGAGGAACGGATACTCGTTGCCGAAGAACCAGACACCCAGCGTCTGGCCCTTGAACTTGTCGGGGCTGGTGACACCGGTTTCCTTCAGGCAGGTCAGCATCATGCCCGACTTCTTGAACGGCTGGGCGATGTTGACGAGGGCCACGCCCTTTTCACGGGTCGCAAGAGCCGACGGCATCCAGTCGACGATGACGTCGGCGCCGCCGCCAGCGATCACCTGGGCCGGTGCGATGTCCGGACCGCCGGGCTTGATGTCGACGTCGAGGCCTTCTTCTTCGTAGAAGCCCTTGTCCTTTGCGACGTAGTAGCCGGCAAATTGCGCCTGGGTCACCCACTTCAGCTGCAGCGTCACCTTTTCGGCGGCTTCAGCCTGGAACGCTGCGAGCGAAAAGACGCCTGCGGCGAGAAGCGATGCAAGTCTTTTGTTCATGTCAGTTCCCTCTTGTTTTTACTTCGTTTTATTTAAGTTCTTCAAGCAGGCTCAGGCGCGCCCTCCGCGGATGGAGGGATGCCAGAAGGTGACGGCGCGCTCGATGAGTGCGACCACCCCGTAGAAGGCGGAACCGGCGACCGCCGCAACGGCGATCTCGGCCCAGACCATGTCGACATTCATGCGTCCCACTTCCGTGGAAATCCGGAACCCCATGCCGACGATGGGGGTCCCGAAGAACTCGGCGACGATGGCGCCGATCAGCGCCAGCGTCGAATTGATCTTGAGCGCGGTGAAGATGAACGGCCAGGCGGCCGGCAGGCGCAATTTGACCAGCGTCTGCCACCAGGAGGCAGCGTAGGTGCGCATCAGGTCGCGTTCCATGTGGCTGGCGGCGGCAAGGCCGGCGACCGTGTTCACCAGCATCGGGAAGAAGGTCATGATGACGACGACGGCAACCTTCGACTGCCAGTCGAAGCCGAACCACATGACCATGATCGGGGCGACGCCGATCACCGGAAGCGCCGACACGAAATTGCCGAGCGGCAGGAGGCCCTTCTGCAGGAAGGGCGAACGGTCGATCAGGATCGCGACGGCAAAGCCGAGACCGCAGCCGAGCGCATAGCCGGTCAAGACCGCCTTCAGGAAGGTCTGACGGAAATCGGCGCCAAGCGTCGGCAGCGAGTTGATCAGCTTTTGCCAGATCATCGAGGGCGCCGGCAGCAGCACCGAGGGAACCTGGAAGCCGCGGACGATGCCTTCCCAGAGAACCAGGATGGTGATGCCGAAGATCACCGGCACGGCGAAGCGGGCGGCGCTGTTTGCGGCCGCGCTCTGGAAGTTCTGGCGCACCAGCCATTCGTTGAAGGCCCAGGCGGCGAGCCAGAAGATGATCGCAGCGGCAAGGACGGGAAGGTTCATGGCTTGGCTCCCATGCGCTTGAGGACGGCGGTATGGGCGAAGCCGACGATCATGACGAGAACGGCTGCAAGAGCCGCCGCCATGAACAGCGCCGCCCAGATCTGGACCGTCTGGCCGTAGTAGGAGCCGGCGAGCAGCCGGGCGCCGAGGCCGGCGACAGCACCGGTCGGCAGTTCGCCGACGATAGCACCGACCAGCGAAATGGCGACGGCGACCTTCAGCGAAGTGAAGAGATAGGGCATCGACGACGGCCAGCGCAGCTTCCAGAAGGTCTGCGACGGGGAGGCATTGTAGGTGTGCATGAGGTCGAGCTGGATCGTCTCGGGGCTGCGCAGGCCCTTCACCATGCCGACGACGACAGGGAAGAAGGAGAGATAGGTCGAGATCAGCGCCTTCGGCAACAGCCCGGAAATGCCGATAGCGTTCAAGACGACGATGATCATCGGCGCGATGGCGAGGATCGGGATCGTTTGGCTGGCGATCACCCAGGGCATCAGCGAGCGGTCCATCGCGCGGTTGTGGACGATGCCAACTGCCAGGAGGATGCCGAGCGCGGCGCCGATGCCGAAGCCGAGCAGGGTCGCCGAGAGCGTGATCCAGGCGTGGTAGACGAGGCTGCGCTTGGAGGTGATCGCCTTGTTGAAGGTCGTGTCCCAGATTTCGGCGACCACCTGGTGCGGTGCCGGCAGGACCGGACGTTCCTGCGCCATGGTGTTGCGCACGATGTCGGAAAAGCTGATCTCGGTGCCGGCGCGGGCTGCCGTATCACGCTCGAACGGCGCGTTGAGGAAGACGACCGCGACATACCAGATGGCGATCAGCAGCAGGACGACGGTGCCGACCGGCACCAACTTGTCCCTGATGAAACTTGGTTCCTGCATCGTCACGCCTTTCCGCTTGCGGGCAACAACATCAGGCCCATGGCGACGATGCCGAGAAGCACGCCGGCGGCCTGTGTGAGGCTCAATCGTTCGCCGAACACCGTGAAGGCGATGACATTGACCATCACGAGCTGCACGATCGCCGACAGCGAGATGGCGAGGCCAAGGCCGCCCGCGCGCATGAGCTTCACCATGATGATGTTGCCGACCACGTAGAGCCCGAGTGCCAGGATGAGCATTCCGAGGTGGTTGTTGGAGACATAGGCGCGCGAGGCCGTGGCGCCGCCGAGGAAGATCGTCGTTGCGAGCAGCATCCAGAGGCCAAAGGCAAGGTTCATGCCCGCACCTCCCTGCCGCGCCAGCGATAGAGGATATCCGGCAGTTGCTCCTCGTTGTCGCCGTCGGTCCGCCGCACAGCCTTAAAGCCCTGGTGCTCGTAGAAGCGCTGGGCATCACGGTTGTTTTCGAAGGTCCAAAGGCTCAACTCGTCCGGTGACATCGCCTTCGCGGTGTCGATCAGCCGAGCGCCAATGCCGGCGCCACGGTGCCGCTCGTCGATATAGAGCGCAGTGACGTGGCGGTCGTCGGAGAGGGAAAGGAAGCCGGCGATCTCGCCATCCTCCTCGGCCAGGAACACGGTGCGTTCGGCAAAGACGGTTTCGGCGTAATAACGTTCGACATCGGCATGCTCGTGCACCCGCGGCATCCAGGCCGTCGCGTCGATCCAGCGATTGAGAATGCCGGCGCAGGCGGCCATGTCGGTCCGTTCGGCCCGGCGGATGCCTATGCTATTCGTCATAGCTGTGTCCCGCGCGCAGGCCTTCGCGGACGCGATGGGCGATTTCGAGGAACTCCGGTGTCTCGCGAATGCCGAGCGGCCGTTCGCGCGGCAGCGGCGATTCGATCACATCGGTGACGCGGCCGGGGCGGGGGCTCATCACCACGATCTTGGTGGAGAGGTAGACAGCTTCAGGGATCGAATGGGTGACGAAACAGATCGTCTTGTTGGTGCGGGCCCAGAGCTTCAAGAGCTGTTCGTTGAGGTGGTCGCGCACGATCTCGTCGAGCGCGCCGAAGGGCTCGTCCATCAAAAGCAGGTCGGCGTCGAAGGCGAGTGCGCGGGCGATCGAGGCGCGCTGCTGCATGCCGCCGGAGAGCTGCCAGGGGTATTTCTTGCCGAAGCCCGTGAGATTGACGAGGTCGAGCGTGCGCTCGATACGCGCCTTCTTCTCCTCCTTCGAATAGCCCATGATCTCCAGCGGCAGGGCGATGTTGTTTTCGATCGTGCGCCAGGGATAGAGCGCGGCCGCCTGGAAGACATAGCCATAGGCGCGCTCTTTGCGCGCTTCCTCGGGTGTCATGTCGTTGACGCTGATCTTGCCGGAGGTCGCCTTTTCGAGATCGGCGATCACGCGCAGGAAGGTCGTCTTGCCGCAGCCGGACGGACCGATGAAGGAAACGAAGTCACCCTTGGCGACATCCAGGTTGACGCCGGTCAGTGCATGCACCGGGCCATCGGCGGTTTCGAAAGTCAGGCAGAGGTCCCGGGCCGAAACCACGGATGCGGTATTGGACGTCATCGGCGAATACTCATTCTGGCTGGTCTGTGTCAGACTGCTATCCGGACCGGCAACATGCAATCGCGGATTTGGGTGCGAAGCCGTTTGTTGCTGGTTTTTCAGGGAATTCTGGAGAACGCTCATGTCTCGATCATCCAATCCGGGCTGTCGCGTGGTTCGTCCTGAAGGCGCCGTGGCCGGCCAGCAGGGGCTCAACTATTTCGAGGGCATTGCGGCGGAGACCGTCGGGGCGACCGGGCTCTGCATGCATATCGTGACGATCCCGCCCGGCGCGCGCGCCAAGGCGCATCTGCACGAGAGCCACGAGACGGCGATCTACGTGCTTTCCGGAGAGGCCTGGACCTGGTTTGGCGAGAGGCTTGAGGAGCACGTCGTCGCTCGGGCCGGCGAAATGGTCTACATCCCCGCCGGCGTGCCGCACCTGCCGGAGAACCGTTCGAACGAACCCTGTTCGGCCGTTATCGCGCGCACGGACCCGAACCAGCTCGAAAGCCTCGTGCTGCTGCCCGATCTCGATCACCTCGTGCCCGGCTGACGGCTCCCAGGCCGAAGCGCCCCGCCAAGGTGGCGGGACATGTCCGGTGAGACAGAGCGGCGCGAAGACGTGCAAGCCGCGAAACATGAGGCCTCAGACGCCCGTAGCCGGAATGCCGGTGCGCTGGACGGCGCGGGGGGCAGTGACTTCCTTCCAGGTCGAAAGGGCCGAGCTGACGGCCGGGAAGGGATCGCGTCGGACGAATTCGCCGTGGCCCTCGCGGGTCTTGATCGTGCTTTCCTCGATCGCGACGACGCCGCGGGTGAGGGTAAAGCGCGGCAGGCCCTTCACCTCCTTGCCCTCGAAGACGTTGTAATCGATCGCCGACTGCTGGCTCTTGGCGGAGATCGTCTTGGTGCGCTTCGGATCCCAGACGACGAGGTCGGCATCGGCGCCGACGAGGATCGCGCCCTTCTTCGGGTAGATGTTGAGGATCTTGGCGATGTTGGTGGAGGTCACCGCCACGAACTCGTTCATGGTGATGCGGCCGGTGTTGACGCCATGGGTCCAAAGCATCGGCATGCGGTCTTCCAGGCCGCCGGTGCCGTTCGGGATCTTCGTGAAGTCGCCGACGCCGAAGCGCTTCTGCTCGGAGGTGAAGGCGCAATGGTCGGTTGCCACCACCTGCAGCGATCCCGAGGCGAGGCCGGCCCAGAGTGAGTCCTGATGCAGCTTGTTGCGGAAGGGCGGCGACATCACGCGGCGAGCCGCATGGTCCCAGTCCTTGTTGAAATATTCGGTCTCGTCGAGCGTCAGATGCTGGATCAGCGGTTCGCCGAAGACGCGCATGCCCTTGGAGCGGGCGCGGCGGATCGCTTCGTGTGCCTGTTCGCAGGAGGTGTGGACGATATAGACCGGGCAGCCCGCCATGTCGGCGATCATGATCGCACGGTTGGTCGCCTCGCCTTCGACTTCGGCAGGGCGGGAATAGGCATGCGCTTCCGGTCCGTTGTTGCCTTCGGCCAGAAGCTTTGCCTGGAGTTGCGCGACGACGTCGCCGTTTTCGGCGTGCACCAGGGGCAACGCACCGAGTGCGGCGCAGCGCTGGAAGGACGAGAACATCTCGTCGTCGTCCACCATCAGCGCGCCCTTATAGGCCATGAAGTGCTTGAAGGTGTTGATGCCCTTGTCCTTGACGATGGTCTCCATCTCGTTGAAGACCTGCTCGCTCCACCAGGTGATCGCCATGTGGAAGGAGTAGTCGCAGTTCGCGCGTGTCGACTTGTTGTCCCACATGGTGTGCGCTTCGAGCAGCGACTGCTTGGGCGAGGGGAGGGCAAAATCGACCACCATGGTCGTGCCGCCGGCAAGGGCCGCGCGTGTGCCGCTTTCGAAATCATCCGAGGAATAGGTGCCCATGAAGGGCATTTCGAGATGGGTGTGCGGGTCGATGCCGCCCGGCATGATGTAGCAGCCGCTGGCATCCAGCGTCTCGTTGCCTGAAAGATCTGCGCCGATCTCGACGATCTTTCCGCCCTCGATCTTGACGTCCGCCCTGTAGGTCAGGTCGGCCGTGACGATGGTTCCACCCTTGATGACAGTGCTCATGGTTCTTGATCCTCGCGATTGCACTTCCGGTGGCCATCCGGCCGCCACGAAAAAGGGCGGAACTTTCGTCCCGCCCGCAAACTCATTCGACGATTTCTGCCGTTTCGACGACGGCGTGGAAAAGGACGTCGGCGCCAGCGCCTGCCCATTCCCTGGAGATGTCCTCCGCCTCGTTGTGGCTGAGGCCACCGACGCAGGGGCACATGATCATCGTCGTCGGCGCGACCTTGGCCGCCCAGCAGGCGTCGTGTCCAGCGCCCGAGATGAGGTTCATGTGGCTGTAGCCGAGGCGTTCAGCAGCACTCCGCACGGCGGTGACGAGTTTCGGGTCGAAGGTCACCGGCTCGAAATGGCCAATCGCCTCGATGGAACAGCCGACGCCGAGTGCGTCTGTGATCTTGGGCGCTTCCGCCTCGATCTTCGCGCGCATGCGGTCAAGCTTGGCCTTGTCGGGCGATCGGATGTCGACAGTGAAGACCACCTTGCCGGGCAACACGTTGCGCGAATTGGGCGAGAAGAACACCTGGCCGACGCCACCGACGGCGCCCGGCTGATTTTCCATGGCGACGCCTTGGACCATTTCCAGGATGCGGGCCATGGCAAGGCCCGCATTGACGCGCATGTTCATCGGGGTGGAGCCCGTGTGCGCTTCGCGGCCGGTCAGTGTGAATTCCAGCCACCACAGGCCCTGACAGTGGGTGACGACGCCGATGTCCTTGCCTTCGGCCTCGAGGATCGGGCCCTGCTCGATATGGTATTCGAAATAGGCGTGCATCTTGCGGGCGCCGACCTCTTCGTCGCCGACCCAGCCGATGCGCTTCAATTCGTTGCCGAATGTCTTTCCTTCCGGATCCTTGCGGCCATAGGCGAAGTCCTGCGTATGAACGCCGGCAAAGACGCCCGACGCGAGCATGGCGGGTGCGAAACGCGCGCCTTCCTCGTTGGTCCAGTTGGTGACGACGATCGGGTGCTTGGTCTTGATGCCGAGATCGTTCATCGAGCGCACGACTTCGAGGCCGGAGAGCACGCCGAGCACACCATCATACTTGCCGCCCGTCGGCTGGGTGTCGAGATGCGAGCCGACATAGACGGGCAGGGCGTCCGGGTCGGTGCCGGGACGGGTGAAGAACATGTTGCCCATGGTGTCGAGGCCCATGGTGAGGCCGGCCTTTTCGCACCAGGACTGGAACAGCCGGCGCCCTTCGGCGTCCTCGTCGGTGAGCGTCTGGCGGTTGTTGCCGCCCGCGACGCCAGGGCCGATCTTGGCCATTTCCATAAGTGAATCCCACAGGCGGTCGGCGTTGACGCGCATGTTCTCGCCAGGTGCAGCCACGGCGGTCTCCTCATCTTTTCAGGGCTTTGCCTTGATCGGCGCGCCCTTATGTTCCCGTGGTCAAATCCAGGCTTGGTTTTTTCTGGTGCCCTTCGATCAGCCGTTGCCTTTGGCAGTGAACTGGCTGATAATTTGACCGGTTGGTAAACATTACAACTTCCGTTGCGGCACTCAAGCCGGAAAAACAAAAAAACGAAGTTGTTGCCCAAGAAGATGGCGAGGCCAGAAATTGGGCAGCCGGTTCCTGCGCGACGAGGCGCGCAGGCATGGCCAGGGGGACAGATGGTATTACCGAGAGCGGCCAGGACCCAGAGGCGGACCCGGATACAGGGGGAGAAGGAAGAGCGCATTCTCGAGGCGGCGCTCGAAGTCTTTTCCGCCAACGGTTTTCGCGGCTCGACCGTCGACCAGATCGCCGAAGTGGCGGGCATGTCGAAGCCCAATCTGCTCTATTATTTCCGCACCAAGGAGGCGATGCACCGGGCGCTGATCGACCGCGTGCTCGACACCTGGCTCGACCCGTTGCGGGAGTTCAACGCCGAGGGGAACCCGGTCGCCGAGATCCGCAGCTATATCCGGCGCAAGCTCGAAATGGCCCGCGACTATCCGCGCGAAAGCCGGCTCTTCGCCAACGAGGTGCTGCAGGGCGCGCCGCATATCGAGGACGAGCTGAAGGGGCCCTTGAAGTCGCTGGTCGACGAGAAGGCCGAGGTGATCCGCGCCTGGGCCAAGGCCGGCAAGATCGCCAAATGCGATCCCTATCACCTGATCTTCGCGATCTGGTCGACCACCCAGCATTACGCCGACTTTGACGTGCAGGTGCGCGCCGTGCTCGGGCAGGGCAACGCCGGGGACGGACGTTTCGAGGATGCGGCACGCTTCCTCGAACGGCTCTTCGTCGACGGGCTGCAGGTGAGCGAACAGCCGGCGGCCTGAGCCGCCACACGGATTTTCAATCCGGCAAGAGCGCCATCAACAGCAGGCCGCAGGCGGTGGTCAGCGCCCCGGCAAGCACCGGCAGGCTGGTCCAGCCATGGCCGAGCAGACCTTCGAGCAGGATGATGAAGCTCGGTGTCAGGTAGCCGTAGCCGAGCACCTTCGATGCCGGCAGCCGCATGGAGGCGTATTGCAAGAGCAGGAAGGTGATCGCGGTCGTGACCACGGCAAGATAGAGCACGGCCATCCAGACGATTGCCGGAAGCGCGGCAAAGTCGGTGGTGACGAGGCCGACGGCGCCGGGCGCCAGCAGCCAGGGCACGGTGAAGACCGCCACCCAGAAGCCGAAGGCGAAAGGGCTTTCCTCGCGGCCGAACTTGCGGATCAGCGGCACATAGACCGCATGGCAGACGACGCCGACGAAGAAGATCAGCTCGCCCTGGCCGATATCGAAGGCAAGGATCGCCTGGATGTTGGCCCGGAAGATCACCCAGACGGCGCCGAGGGCGGCGATGATGAGGCCCGCAAGCACGCCCGGGCGCGTGCGCTGGCCGAGCAGCAGATAGGCAAAGCCTGCGCTCAAGAGCGGCATCAGCGTGAACACGGCGCCGGTCGACACCGGGTTGGTGAATTCCAGCGCCTTGAACATCGTCAGCATGTAGACGGCGATCAGCCCGCCGAGGATGAGGAAGCGCCACCATTGCTTGGGGAAATGGAAGGGAACGCGGGCATAGCCGAAGGTCATCAGGCCAAGCACGACGACTGTCAGCAGGTAGCGCCAGAGAGTCAGGGGGCCAGCACCCATATGCTGGGTGGCAAGCCCGCCGAAGGAGAAGGAGCCGGCGATCAGGATGGCAAAGGTCATCATCGCCAGATGCGCCCTCAGCTTCTCGATGCCTTTCGCGTGAACCTGATGAACCGTTTTCGGGGACACGTCCTGTTTCATTCGCTGTACCGGGGAGCATGAGGGCGGGGGCTCGGCGCGCCTGAAAGACGCGAGCACCCCAGACTACGCGTTTGACGGGGCTGGCTGCAAGGCCTCGGAGATGCGCACGGCGTCCTCGACGATCCAGGTTTCGAGCGTCGCCTGCCGGCCGCGCAGGCCGATGTCCAGTCGCTCGTGTCCTTCGATCACCAGACCCGCACGGTTGACGAGTTCGGCCGAGACGGCCAGTTGCACGTCATGTTCCTTGGCGAGGCCCTCCAGCCGGCTCGCCGTGTTGATGGTATCGCCGACCGCCGTCAGCGATGTCGCCTGGCCGTAGCCGATCTCGCCGATGATCGCCGGGCCTGCGTGCAGTCCCATGGCGATGCGCAGCGGCTCGTCGAGTTCGCCGCGGAAGGTCTGATTCAGCGTTTCGAGGCCCTTGGATATGCGCACGGCGGCGGCAAGCGACTGACGGCAGGCCTCGGTATAGGTGCTCTTCAGGCCGAAGATCGCCAAAGCGCCGTCGCCGATGAACTTGTCGATGACGCCACCGGAATCCTCGACCGCTTCGCCCACCATCTCGAAGTAGCGGTTGAGCAGGAACACGGTGTCGAAAGGCAGCTTGTGTTCGGCAATGCTGGTGAAGCCGCGCAGGTCGCAGAAGAGCACGGCGATGCGCCGCTCACGGCCTTCGCCGCCCTCGCGCCCGATCTGCCTCTTGATGCCGAGGCTGTCGCTGTCGAGGATCGGCACGACCGTCACATTGTGCACCGGGCGGAACTGGCAGGCGAGGCGGACATTGTCGGGGGCGCCGATCCGCGTGAGGGTCGCAAGCTCGGCATCCTCGGGCTGTGGCTGGTCTTCAAGGCCCTGGATGATGCGCACGCGGCAGGTCGAGCATCGGCCACGGCCGCCGCAGACCGAGACATGCGGGATCCCGGCGGCGCGGCTTGCTTCCAGCACGCTGAAGCCGAGATTGACGGTGGCGACCCGACCGTCGGGGTAGCGGACGCGAATGCGCCCACCCTTCGGCATGGCCCGCAGCAGGAACGTGCCGGCGATCAGGCCGCCGAAGCCGAAATAGAGACCGAGCCGAATATCCTCGAGGAGCGTCAGATCGAACTGAGGCTTCGAATAGGAACGGTCGCCGTAGCCGCCATGTTCGGCGTACCCGTCCTCCATCGAGCGGGCGCCGCTGACGAAGCCGAGCAACGCGAAGATCGGCACCAGGATCGCGACCGTGTAGAGCAGGATTTCGTAGCGTGGAAACCAGGGCCGGCCGCGCATCCAGAACCAGGCTCCGAGGCAGCCGTGGCCCCAGACGAGCAGCAGGGCGACCGACTGCCTGATGGCGTTGAACGAATTCGACCAGAGCGTGCGGAGCATGTCCGGATAGTCGGCGTCGATCCCTGTGAAGAGAGGCTCAACGCGCGCGGCGGTGACATGGCCGATCAGCAGGAAGGGCAGGCTGAGGCCGAAGACGATCTTCAGCGCCTCGCGCGTCGGCATTCTGAGCGTCTGCCGGCGGTAGATGCTTTCGAGCGCCATGACGAAGTGCAAAAGCAGGGCGCCATAGAGCAGCACCGTGCCGGGCAGGCTGTGCCAGATGAGATTGAAGCCCCTGCGGGCGGTTTCCATCGCCTCGATGGAGATCAGGCCGAGCGAATGGTTGAAGAAATGCGCCAGGACGAACGTACCGAGGATGGCCCCGGAGACGAGGTGAATTCGCTTGCGTCGGTTGGCCGAAATGATCGTCAAGCAAAAAGTCCGGCTCTGCCGGAGCGCCGTCCGGCTGCAGTGTCAAAACCGTCGGAGACAGCGCTACGGCCCTGATCGAGCCCGCGGCGCGCCCCGTATGAGTTCTCCCTTATTATCCAGATCGTGCGAGCCGACAACTTACCATTTTTACACAATCTGTTTCGTTTTCGTGTCCTGTTCGTTATCGGCCGGGAAGGCTATTCAGCTCTGTTGGCCACCTGCTTCGATCGTCTTGGCGCCCATCCAACGCAATGCTGCCTTATTCCATCATCGGCGGCAGGCGTGCGACCAGGGTGTCGATGAGCAGACGCAGCTTTGACGGCATGTACTGGGTCTTCGGCCAGACGACATAGGTGCCGTAGGACAGCGCCGGCGTATCCGTGAGTATCCGCACCAGCGAGCCAGAGGCGATGGCGTTGCGAACGAGCCAGCAGGGCAGCCAGGCGATGCCGAAGCCGCTGGCTGCCGCATCGGCGATCGACGTCAGGTCGTCGAGCCGCAGCCGCGATGGCGGCGTGACGGTTCGCACCTGCGTCCCCTTTCCCGGAAAGGACCAGGCGTGCGGCTGACCGCTGCGCCGATAGAGGATCGCCTGATGGGACATCAGGTCGTCGATCGTTTCCGGCGTGCCGTTTGCCTCGAGATAGGCCGGGGAGGCGCAGACGGTCATGCGCTGGTCGACGATCTTTCGCGTCATCAGGTCCGGTTCGCTGCGCAGCGGACCGGTGCGGATAGCGAGGTCGAAGCCATCCTCGACGAGATCGACGTTGCGGTCGCTGAAATTGAGGTCGAACTCCAGGCGCGGGTGTGTCCGCAGCAGTTCCGACAGCAGCGGCATGATGCACTGGCGTCCGAAATGCACCGGCATCGACAGGCGCAGGCGGCCCTGGATCTCCTGCTTGCCGGATTCCAGCAGCGCTTCGCCGGCCCGGATTTCACTAAGCGCCCGCAGGCAGTTTTCGTAGAAAAGCTGGCCCTCGTCGGTGAGGCTCTGCGTGCGCGTGGTGCGGTGGAAGAGGCGGACGCCCAACCGCTGTTCGAGTTTGGCAACCGTCTTGCCGACCGCGGAGCGCGACAGATTGAGCCTTTCGGCAGCGGCGGAAAACCCACCGGCGTCAGCCGCTTCCACGAACACCGAGACACCGTTGAGGTCGCTCATATTTGTATCCTTCAGGGAACCAATATGTCGAAATCATATCGCAACTAGAGAGATAATTTCAACGCTATGGTTTCTTCATCTGATCGAACCGATGAAAGGAAAGACCATGGCAAGACTGATGAAGGAATGGACTATCGACAGGTTCGGCGCCGCCAACCTGAAGCTTACCGAAGGGCGCGTTCCGGAAGCCGGGCCGGGCGAGGTGCTCGTTCGCACGACCGCCCTGTCGCTCAATTTCCGCGACAAGCTGGTCCTGGAAAACGGCATGGGCATGCCGCTTTCATTCCCCTTCGTGCCGGGCTCCGACATGGCGGGCGTAGTCGAAGCGGTCGGCCGGGGCGTCACCCGCTTCCAGCCGGGCGATCGGGTCATCTCCGTCTTCGATCCCACCTGGATCGACGGCCAGAAGCCGGGCACGGCCCGTCACCCCACCTCCTTCGCGCTCGGTGGTCTCAATCCGGGTGTCGCTTCGCAATATGTCGCCTTTCCGGAGGGCTGGTTCGTGAAAGCACCTGAAAGCCTTGACGACGCTGAGGCGAGCACCTTGCCCTGTGCCGGGGTGACGGCCTGGTTCGCACTGGTCGAGAAGGGGCATCCGAAGGCGGGCGACCGCGTCGTCGTGCAGGGCACCGGCGGCGTATCGCTGTTCGGCCTGCAGATCGCAAAGGCACATGGCGCCGAGGTTATCGTCACGTCGGCGAGCGACGAAAAGCTCGAGCGCGCGCTTGCTCTGGGCGCCGAACACGGCATCAATCGCGTGAGAGAGGATTGGGCGGAGCGTGTTCTCGAGATCACCGGCGATCGCGGCGCCGACCATATTTTGGAGATCGCCGGTGGCGCCAATCTCGGCAAGTCGCTGCAGGCTGTGGCCGTGCAGGGAAGGATTTCGGTGATCGGGGTATTCGAGGGCGCCGAGATCTCTGCGCCGGTGACCCCGGTTCTTCTGAAATCGCCTGTTATCCAGGGCATCGGCGTCGCCCATCGCCGGGCGCTGGAAGATCTGGTCGGCGCCATCGACCGGACTGGGATCAAGCCGGTGATCGATGCCCGCTACCGGTTCTCCGAATTGCCGGACGCGCTCGCGCATCTCGATCGCGGTCCGTTCGGCAAGGTGGTCGTTGAGGTCTGAGTTGAACGACGAAGCCGCCGGCTGGAGGTCCGGCGGCTTCGTTCGATGCGGTGCGGGCAAACCCGCTCGGGTATCTTTATTCCGCGGCCTGGCGGGCCATCGGGTTGTTCGGGTGCGTGGTCCAGTTTGCGTAGTTCGGATCAACCGGCTTGCCGGTACGCTGATCGATCGTGCCGACCGGCAGCTCTTCCATGGTAATGCAGTTTTCGACGGGACAGACGTTGACGCAGAGATTGCAGCCGACGCACTCGTCTTCCATCACCTCGAAATGACGCACGCCGTTGACGAACTGCGTGATCGCCTGGTGCGAGGTGTCCTCGCAGGCGATGTGGCAGCGACCGCACTTGATGCAGGCATCCTGGTCGATCTTCGCCTTGGCGATGTAGTTGAGGTTCAGGTACTGCCAGTCGGTGACGTTCGGGACCGCGCGCCCGGTGATGTCGTCGAGGTTGCGGTGACCCTTGGCGTCCATCCAGTCCGAAAGGCCCGAGATCATTTCCTGGACGATCTTGAAGCCGTAGGTCATGGCTGCGGTGCAGACCTGAACATTGCCGGCACCCAGCGCCAGGAACTCGGCCGCATCCCGCCAGGTGGTGATGCCGCCGATGCCGGAGATCGGCAGGCCGTAGGTTTCCGGATCGCGGGCGATCTCGGCGACCATGTTGAGCGCGATCGGCTTGACCGCCGGGCCGCAATAGCCGCCGTGGGTGCCCTTGCCGCCGACCGTCGGGTTCGGCGCGAAGTTGTCGAGATCGACCGAGACGATCGAGTTGATCGTGTTGATCAGCGACACGGCGTCCGTGCCGCCGGCCTTGGCGGCACGCGCCGGCTTGCGGATGTCGGTGATGTTGGGCGTCAGCTTGGTGATGACGGGCATGCGCGTGTATTGCTTGCACCAGCGCACGACCATCTCGATGTATTCCGGCACCTGGCCGACCGCAGCACCCATGCCGCGCTCGGACATGCCGTGCGGACAGCCGAAGTTGAGCTCGATGCCGTCGGCGCCGGTTTCCTCGACCAGCGGCAGGATCGCCTTCCACGCCTCTTCCTCGCAGGGCACCATGATCGAAGCGATCAGGGCGCGATCCGGCCAGTTCATCTTCACCTGCTTCATTTCGCGCAGGTTCACATAGAGGTCGCGGTCGGTGATGAGCTCGATGTTGTTCAAGCCCAGCAGCCGGCGGTCGGCGCCCCAGATCGCGCCGTAGCGCGGTCCGTTGACGTTGACGACCGGCGGGCCTTCCTCACCGAGCGTCTTCCAGACGACGCCGCCCCAGCCCGCCTTGAAGGCGCGCTCGACGTTGTAGGCCTTGTCCGTCGGCGGCGCGGATGCCAGCCAGAACGGGTTCGGGGATTTGATGCCGACGAAATTGTTGCGAAGATCAGCCATTGGTTTCTCCTCCCGATCCCTTAGGCAACTGCGCTCGCGCGCGGCTGAGCCGCGGCGAAGGCCCGATTGATCGATTCAGCCGCGTCGCGGCCCATGGCGACGGCCGAGACCGTGAGGTCTTCACCGCCGAGCACGCAGTCGCCGCCGGCCCAGACGTTGGGGAGCGACGTGCGTCCTTCGGCGTCCACAACGATCCGGCCGCCTTCGAGCTGCAGCGCGCCGAGGCCTGCGCCGAGGAAGCTCTGGCCGATCGCCTTGAAGATCTGGTCGGCGGCAATGATACCGGTTTCGCCGGTCGCCGTCAGCTTTCCGTCTTCGAGCGTGGTGTATTCCAGCTCGATGCCGGCGACCTTGCCGTCCTTCTCGGCGATGCGCTTGGGCTGCAGCCAGTGGCGGATGGTGACGCCCTTGGAGGCCGCCAGGTCCTGTTCGAACTCGGAGGCGTTCATGTGCTCCTTGCCGCGGCGGTAGCAGATCGTCACCTCTTCGGCGCCGAGCAACTTGGCTTGCACCGCCGCGTCGATGGCGGTCATGCCGCCGCCGAGAACGACGACGCGGCGCCCGACCGCAATGTCAGCCTTGGTCTTCGACTGGCGAAGGGCTGCGATGAAGTCGACGGCGTCGTCAACGCCTTCGGCATTTTCACCTTCGAGGCGCAACGCGTTGACGCCGGCAAGGCCGAGGCCGAGGAAGACGCCGTCATATTGCTCCGAAAGGTCGGCAAGGGTGAAGTCGCGGCCGAGTGCCTGCCCATGGCGCACTTCGATGCCGCCGATCGCCAGCACGTAGTCGACTTCCTTCTGGGCGAAGTCATCGACCGACTTGTAGGCGGCAATGCCGTACTCGTTGAGACCGCCGGACTTCGGGCGGGCATCGTAGATCACGACGTCGTGGCCCTTGACGGCCAGACGATGGGCGGCAGCAAGGCCGGCCGGGCCGGCGCCGACGACGGCCACCTTGCGGCCGGAGCTTTCCGCGCGGGTGTAGAACTGCTTGTTTTCCTTCATCGCCACGTCGGTCGCATAGCGCTGCAGGCGGCCGATCTCGACCGGGCGCTCCTCGGCGGTGTTGCGAACGCAGGCCTGTTCGCAGAGCGTTTCGGTGGGACAGACGCGGGCGCACATGCCGCCCAGGATGTTCTGATCGAAGATCGTCTTGGCCGATCCGATCGGGTTGCCCGTCGATATCTGCCGAATGAACAGCGGGATATCGATGGAGGTGGGACAGGCCGTCATACACGGCGCGTCATGACAGAAATAACAGCGGTCGGATGCGACGAGGGCCTCGTGCTTGTCGAGCGGCGGATGCAGGTCGGAGAAATTGCTCTCGTACTCCCCGAGCGGCAGGCGGCCGCCGCGGATCCCAGATTGTGTCGTTCCCATTTTTGGCTCCCAATGTTTTCTCAGGATGATGGAACGGTAACACGCTTTATTTTTTTATCAAACGGTAAAAATTTGGGGCAGAAATGAGCGGAAAGCCTTGCGGTCCGGGGCTTTGCGATAGAACCACCAAACCCTTGTTCTTGGCCGATGTTTGACAGGCACAGGCAAATAGTGGCAGCAAATCAGAGCGGGGTGAGGAAAAGTGTGCGCGGTTTTCCGCCTGCACCCTGCTCTGCTTATGAGGGTCGATCATGATACTTTTGGATCGACAGGATCCGAAAGTATCGTGATCGCGGGGGGGAACGGAGAACAGTGATGGCGCGCAGGGGCGAGGCGAACAACAGGCTTGACGATGCTGCCCGGGCTGGCTGGCTATACTATGTCGCTGGCCGAACCCAGGACGAGATCGCGACTGTCATGGGGATCTCGCGCCAGTCGGCGCAGCGACTGGTTTCGCTCGCCATGTCCGAGCGGCTGATCAAGGTCCGGCTCGATCATCCGATCGCCGCATGTCTGGAAGCCGCGGCAGGTCTTCGCGACAAATACGGGCTGAAACATGTGGAAGTGGTGCCGAGCGATCCGGGTTCGACCTCGACGACCGTCGGCATCGCGGAGGCAGGCGCCGCCGAGATCGAGCGCTGGCTGAAATTGCCCGAGCCGCAGGTGCTGGCGATCGGTACCGGACGCACGCTGAAGGCGGCCGTCGACCAGTTGCCGCCGATGGAATGTCCGCAGCACCGCATCGTGTCGCTCACCGGCAATATCGGCCTCGACGGTTCGGCCGCCTATTACAACGTCATCTTCAGCATGGCCGATGCGGTCAAGGCGCGGCATTTTCCGATGCCGCTGCCGGTGCTCGCCGCTTCGGCCGAGGAGCGCGAGGTGCTGCACAGCCAGAGCCTGGTGCAGGTGGCGCTCAGGCTCGGCGCCGAGGCCAATGTCGCCTTCGTCGGTGTCGGCGAACTCGGGCCCGATGCGCCGCTCTGCCAGGATGGGTTTCTGGCGCAAGAGGAGATGGCCGGCCTCACCAAGGCGGGTGCTGCGGGCGAGATCTGCGGCTGGATGTTCGATCATGACGGCGCGTTGCTCTCGGGCAGCTTCAACGAGCGCGTTGCCTCCGTTCCCTTGCCGCCGCGCGACAAGGCCTCGGTCATCGGCCTTGCCAAGGGCCGGCGCAAATATGAGGCGCTGAGGGCGGCGGTAAAGGGCGGCATCATCAACGGCCTTATCACCGATGAGGCGACGGCGAGCTATCTGCTCAACGCTTGAGCGTAATGCGAAACGTTTGAAAAGGCCGGCCAATGCGCCGGCCTTTCGCATGTGCGTAACGAAAAAATCGGCAGTCAAAACAATCTTCTAATGTTCTCGTGTGCGGCGCAGCAACGATTGCACATTGACATTTTGTCACGAGAAATGAGTAATTGCCCATGAGCGAGGCAAATGCTCAATTTCTTCTGGGAGGAAGTCGATGAACTTGAGAACTTTCCTGCTGGGCACGTGCTCGGCAGTCGCACTGTCGGGTCTGGCCCAAGCAGAAACCCTGACGATCGCGACCGTGAACAACGGCGACATGATCCGGATGCAGAAGCTGACGGAAGATTTCACGTCCAAGAATCCGGACATTCAGCTCGAGTGGGTAACGCTTGAGGAAAACGTGCTGCGCCAGCGCGTGACGACCGATATCGCCACCAAGGGCGGCCAGTACGACATCATGACGATCGGCACCTATGAAGTGCCGATCTGGGCGAAGCAGGGCTGGCTGTTGCCGCTCGACAATCTCGGCGCCGACTATGATGTCGACGACCTGTTGCCGGCCATCCGCTCGGGCCTCACCATCGACGGCAAGCTCTATGCGGCACCCTTCTACGGCGAAAGCTCGATGGTGATGTATCGCAAGGACCTGTTCGAGAAGGCGGGGCTGACGATGCCCGACGCACCGACCTGGGACTTCATCGCCGACGCGGCGCGCAAGATCACCGACAAGAACGCCGAAGTCTACGGCATCTGCCTGCGCGGCAAGGCCGGCTGGGGCGAGAACATGGCCTTCCTGACGGCGACCGCCAACGCCTTCGGCGCCCGCTGGTTCGACGAAAACTGGAAGCCGCAGTTCGACCAGCCCGAATGGAAGAACGCGCTCGACTTCTACGTCAAGCTGATGAACGACGCCGGACCGCCCGGCGCATCCTCGAACGGCTTCAACGAGAACCTGTCGCTGTTCCAGACCGGCAAGTGCGGCATGTGGATCGACGCGACGGTGGCTGCGTCCTTCGTCACCAACCCGAAGGAATCGACCGTTGCCGACAAGGTCGGCTTTGCGCTGGCCCCCGACACCGGTCTTGGCAAGCGCGGCAACTGGCTCTGGGCCTGGAACCTCGCCATCCCCGCGGGCTCGCAGAAGGTCGCCTCGGCCGAAAAGTTCATCTCCTGGGCAACCGGCAAGGACTATCTGAAGCTCGTCGCCGACAAGGAAGGCTGGGCGAACGTTCCTCCGGGCACGCGCACCTCGCTCTACGCCAACCCCGAGTACCAGAAGGCGGCACCGTTCGCGAAGATGACGCTCGACTCGATCAACGCGGCCGATCCGAAGAACCCGGCGGTCAAGCCGGTTCCCTATGTCGGCGTGCAGTTCGTGGCGATCCCGGAATTCCAGGGTCTCGGCACGGCGGTCGGCCAGCAGTTCTCGGCAGCGCTTGCCGGACAGATGAGCGTCGACCAGGCGCTTGCCAGCGCCCAGCAGCTCACCGAGCGTGAGATGACCAAGGCTGGCTACATCAAGTGAGGCTCCCAAGGGCCCGGGGTGCTGACCGCAAATGGCCGGCGCCCCGGTAATTCTCCTCCGGGCAGCTCTCCTGGAGGACTTTCCGCGGCGCGCGCGGTGAGCCCACGCGCGCCCGGTCCGAGCTCTCGAACAAGCGTTGAATTCCATCATTTGGGGGACGCCATGGCGACCTTGCACACACGCTCCGCCGCGCGACTGATGATCGCGCCTTCGGTGCTTCTGCTTCTGGCCTGGATGATCGTTCCCCTGGCCATGACGATCTACTTCTCGTTCCTGCGCTACAATCTTTTGATGCCGGGCATGGAAGAGTTCACCGGCTTCACGAACTACAAATACTTCCTGACCGATCCCGCATTCTTCCAGGCGATCTTCAACACGCTGGCGATCGTGCTCGGGGTGCTGTTCATCACGGTCGTCGGCGGCATCGCACTGGCGCTGCTTCTCGACCAGCCGATGTTCGGGCAGGGGATCGTGCGCATCCTCGTTATTGCTCCTTTCCTGATCATGCCGACGGTGGCAGCGCTCGTCTGGAAGAACATGTTCATGAACCCGGTCAACGGGCTCTTTGCCTGGATCGCCAAGCTCTTCGGGCTGCAGCCCTTCGACTTCCTCGCCAACGCGCCGTTGATGTCGGTCATCCTGATCGTCGCCTGGCAATGGTTGCCGTTTGCGACGCTCATCCTTCTGACGGCCCTGCAGTCGCTCGACGAGGAACAGAAGGAAGCAGCCCAGATGGACGGGGCCGGCGCCTGGAGCCGCTTCATCTACCTGGTGCTGCCGCATCTTTCCCGCGCGATCACGGTCGTCATTCTCATCCAGACGATCTTCCTGCTCTCGGTCTTCGCCGAAATCCTGGTCACCACCAATGGCGGGCCGGGCACGCAGAGCACCAACCTGACCTTCCTCGTCTATGCGCAGGCTCTGCTGCAGTTCGACGTGGGTGGTGCTTCGGCTGGCGGCATCATCGCGGTCATCCTCGCCAACATCGTCGCATTCTTCCTGATGCGCATGATCGGCAAGACGCTGGAGGCTTGAGAACCATGGCACGCAACGTCTCCACTCAAAGAAAGATCGTCGTCACCGTCGTCGCCTGGACGATCGGCATCCTGATCTTCTTCCCGATCCTCTGGACGTTCCTGACGAGCTTCAAGACCGAGGCCGAGGCGATCGCCTCGCCGCCGTCCTTGTTCTTCTTCGACTGGACGACGGAGAACTATCACGAGGTGCAGAGCCGCTCGAACTACTTCCTGCACTTCATGAACTCGGTCGTCGTCTCCTTCGGCTCGACGCTGATCGGCCTGATCATCGCCATCCCGTCCGCCTGGGCGATGGCGTTCTCGCCGACCAAGCGAACCAAGGACGTGCTCATGTGGATGCTCTCCACCAAGATGATGCCGTCGGTCGGCGTGCTGGTGCCGATGTATCTGTTGTTCCGCAACACCGGCCTGCTCGACACCCGCACTGGCCTGGTGATCGTGCTGACGCTGATCAACCTGCCGATCATCATCTGGATGCTCTACACCTACTTCAAAGAGATCCCCGGCGAGATCCTGGAGGCGGCGCGCATGGACGGCGCCTCGCTCTCCAAGGAGATCATCTATGTGTTGACGCCGATGGCGATCCCCGGCATCGCCTCGACGCTTCTGCTCAACATCATCCTCGCCTGGAACGAGGCGTTCTGGACGCTGAACCTCAGTGCTGCCAAGGCGGCGCCGCTGACGGCGTTCATCGCCTCCTATTCGAGCCCGGAAGGCCTGTTCTACGCCAAGCTTTCGGCCGCCTCGACCATGGCGATCGCCCCCATCCTCATACTCGGCTGGTTCTCGCAGAAGCAGCTCGTACGCGGCCTCACCTTCGGCGCGGTCAAATAAGGGATACGACAATGGGAAGCATTACACTCAGCAAGGTTTCGAAGGTCTTCGGCGCCCATGCCGTCATCCCCTCGATCGACCTCGACATCAACAATGGCGAGTTCGTCGTCTTCGTCGGCCCGTCCGGTTGCGGGAAGTCGACATTGCTCCGGTTGATCGCCGGCCTGGAAGACGTCAGCGACGGCGACATCGTCATCGACGGCAAGAACGCCACCGAGCTGCCGCCGGCGCAACGCGGCCTCTCGATGGTGTTCCAGTCCTACGCGCTCTACCCGCATATGAGCGTGCGTTCCAACATCGCCTTTCCGCTGAAGATGGCGGGCGAGGACAAGGCCGTCATCGACAAGAAGGTGTCCGATGCAGCCCGCGTGCTGAACCTCACCGACTATCTCGACCGCAAGCCGCGGCAGCTTTCCGGCGGCCAGCGCCAGCGCGTCGCGATCGGACGGGCGATCGTGCGCCAGCCGAAGGCGTTTCTCTTCGACGAGCCGCTGTCGAACCTCGACGCGGCGCTGCGCGTCAACATGCGGCTGGAAATCAGCCAGTTGCATCAGGACCTCAAGACGACGATGATCTACGTCACCCACGACCAGGTGGAGGCCATGACCATGGCCGACAAGATCGTGGTGCTAAATCGTGGTCGCATCGAGCAGGTCGGCTCGCCGCTCGATCTCTACCACAAGCCGGACAATCTCTTCGTCGCCGGCTTCATCGGCTCGCCACGCATGAACATCGTCAGCGGTGCGGCAGCTTCCGCCTATCAGGCGCATACGATGGGCATTCGTCCCGAACATCTGGCGCTTTCAAAGGAAAGCGGAACCTGGCAGGGCACGGTCGGCGTCGCCGAACATCTCGGCTCCGACACGTTCCTGCATGTCAATGTCGACAATGTCGGCACGGTGACGGCACGCGTCAGCGGTGACTTCGCGGTGACCCACGGCGACCGCGTCTTCCTGACGCCCGATCCGCAGCGCGTCCACAGGTTCGATGAAAAGGGGCTGGCAGTTCGATGAAACGTCTTGAAGGAAAGAGCGCGCTGATCACCGGGTCTGCGCGAGGGATCGGTCGTGCCTTTGCGGAGGCCTATATCCGCGAGGGCGCCACGGTCGCGATCGCCGACATCAACATCGAGCGTGCGCGGCAGACGGCCTCCGAGATCGGTGCCGGCGCCTATGCGGTCGAGATGGACGTCACTAGCCAAGCGTCCATTGATGCGGCAATCGCCGCGGTCGTCAAGGAAACGGGCGGGCTCGACATTCTCGTCAACAATGCCGCGCTCTTCGACCTGGCGCCGATCGTCGAGATCACCCGCGACAGCTACGACCGGCTGTTCTCGATCAATGTCGCTGGAACGCTGTTCACCATGCAGGCGGCCGCAAAGCAGATGATCGCGCAAGGGCGCGGCGGCAAGATCATCAACATGGCGAGCCAGGCCGGACGCCGCGGCGAAGCGCTGGTCGCTATCTATTGCGCCACCAAGGCGGCGGTCATCAGCCTCACCCAGTCGGCCGGCCTCAACCTCATCAATCACGGCATCAACGTCAACGCGATCGCGCCCGGCGTGGTCGATGGCGAACACTGGGACGGCGTCGATGCGCTGTTTGCCAAATACGAGAACCGTCCGCGCGGCGAAAAGAAGAAGCTCGTCGGCGCCGAGGTGCCCTTCGGCCGCATGGGAACGGCCCAGGACCTGACGGGCATGGCGATCTTCCTCGCGTCAGCCGAGAGCGACTACGTCGTCTCGCAGACCTACAACGTCGACGGCGGCAACTGGATGAGCTGAACCGGTGTCAGCCGGAGAAGCCTCGAAAGGATACGGGATCATGACGACCAAACTCTCAACTGCCGCCCTCGACACGATCAAGGCCAAAGCCGGCGTGCCTGCCTACGACCGCTCGCAACTGACGGCGGGCATCGTGCATTTCGGCGTCGGCAACTTCCACCGGGCGCACCAGGCCGTCTATCTCGATGATCTCTTCAACGCTGGCTTCGACAGGGATTGGGCCATCATCGGCGCCGGCGTCCTTCCCTCGGACGCGACGATGCGCGCCAAGCTTGCCGCGCAGGATTTCCTGACGACCGTCGTCGAGCAGGACAACAACCGCACAGGCGCCCATGTGACCGGGGCGATGATCGACTATCTGGAACCGGGTGACGTCGCCGGGATCGTTGCCAGGCTCGCTGATCCCTCGATCCGCATCGTCTCCTTGACGATCACCGAAGGCGGCTACTTCATCGATCCGGCCTCGGGCGTGTTCAACCCGACCCATCCGGACATCGTCGCCGATGCGCAGAACCCGGCCGCTCCAAAGACCGTGTTCGGACTGATCGTCGCCGGCCTGAAGGCGCGTCGCGACAGGAACGTGCCGCCGTTCACGGTAATGTCCTGCGACAACATTCCGGGCAATGGCGAGGTTACCCATGCGGCGGTTTCGGGGCTTGCCCGCCTCCATGATCCGGCCTTCGCCGACTGGATCGACGCCAACGTCGCCTTCCCGAACGGCATGGTCGACCGCATCACGCCGGCAACCGGCGCGCGCGAGATCGGCATCGTCGCCGACGACTACGGCATCGAGGACGCCTGGCCGGTGTTTTGCGAGGAGTTCAAGCAGTGGGTGCTCGAGGATCATTTCCCGCTCGGTCGCCCGGCGCTGGAGAAGGTCGGCGTCCAGTTCGTGCCTGATGTCGCGCCCTACGAGCACATGAAGATCCGCATCCTCAATGGCGGCCATGCGGCGATCGCTTACCCCGCCGCTCTTCTCGACATTCATTTCGTCCACGAGGCGATGGAGGAGCCGCTGATCCGCGCCTTCCTTGCAAAGCTCGAGCATGACGAGATCATCCCGGTCATTCCGCCAGTGCCGAACACCGATCTTGGCGATTACTACAAGCTGATCGAGACGCGTTTTTCCAATCCGAAGATCGGCGACACGATCCCGCGGCTGGCGCAGGACGGCTCCAACCGGCAGCCGAAATTCATCCTGCCCTCGACCGCCGATCGGCTGGCGCGCGGCGAGGATGTCGTCGGGCTATCGCTCGTCTCTGCACTCTGGTGCCGATATTTCGCCGGCACGTCGGACAGCGGCAAGACGATCGCCTTCAACGACCAGAGCGCCGACCGGCTGAACAGGGCGGCGCTTGCCGCCAAGGACGATCCCATGGCCTTCCTGGCGCTTGGCGACATCTTCGGCGACGTCGCGCGCTCCGATCTCTTCCGCCGTCGTTTCGCCCATGCATTGAAAACCCTCTGGGAAAAGGGTACGCGCGCTACGCTCCAGCTTTATCTGGACGGCAAGCTTGAGGGATGAAGTGCGATGGCGGATGCGGCGTCGGGGTTGGTGATCTTCGATTGCGACGGGGTGCTCGTCGATAGCGAGCCGATCTCGCTGGAGGTGCTGGTGGACGTGCTCTCGGCCGCCGGCGTCTCGATGACCACCGAGGAGGCGACCGAACGCTTTCTCGGACGCAGCCTCAAAAGCATGTCGGCAACCCTGCATGACGAATACGGGCTTGCGACGGACGATGCGTTTCTCGAAGGCATGCGCCTTCGCCTTTACGACCGCTTTCGCACCGAGCTGCAGCCGATCGCCGGCATCCGGGGCGCCGTCGAAGGCCTGAAGGGCGCCTGTTGCGTCGCCTCGTCCAGCCAGCCCGAGCGCATCCGCCTGTCGCTGACCGTCACCGGGCTCATCGATCTCTTCGAGCCCAACATCTTCTCCGCCACCATGGTGAAACACGGCAAGCCGGCGCCGGATCTCTTTCTCCACGCGAGCCGCCAGATGGGCTTCGAACCCCACGACTGTGTCGTCATCGAGGACAGCCCGGCCGGGATCGAAGCGGCGAAGGCGGCGGGCATGCGGGTCTTCGCCTTTGCCGGCGGCAGCCATGCGCGTACCGACAAGCATCGGCAGAGTCTTGCCGCTCTCAGTCCCGACGTGCTGTTTGACGACATGGGCGAATTGTTACAGTTTGTCGACCGGTAACAGCAGGGACGAAACGGGAGCGGAACGAGGAACATGTGCGCGGTTTTCCGCCCGCACGTCCGCTCTCCTTCGTGACAATCGATCACGGTTGTGATGGGGTCTGGCAGATCCTAAATCAGCGTGATCTTGGGGGCGGGGACTTTCTTTGATGCGTGAATTCGTCGTTGCGGTCGATGTCGGTACCGGCAGTGCGCGCGCCGGTATTTTTGACGGCAAGGGCAGGCTGCTTGCGCGGGCCGACCTGCCGATTGCCATGAACCGGCCGGAAGAAAACCATGCCGAGCACGATTCCGAAGATATCTGGCGCGCCGTCTGCGGCGCCGTCAAAGCGGCGAAGGAAAAGGCCGGGATCGCTGCGGAGGACATTGCGGCGATCGGCTTCGACGCCACCTGCTCGCTGGTGGTGCGCGACCGTGAGGGCAAGCCGCTTTCGGTCAACCGCAAGGGCGAGGCGCGCTGGGACACGATCGTCTGGCTCGACCACCGGGCGCTCGCCGAAGCCGATTTCTGCACGGCGACCGGCCATCCGGTGCTCGACTTCTCCGGCCGCGTGATGTCGCCGGAAATGGAGATGCCGAAGCTCATGTGGCTGAAGCGCAACCTGCCGCAGCAATGGCAGAAAGCCGGCTTCTTCTTCGATCTTGCCGACTATCTTTCCTGGCGGGCGACCGGCAGTGCTGAGCGCTCGCGCTGCACGCTGACGGCCAAATGGAATTACCTGGCGCATGAGAAGCGCGGCTGGCAGCCAGACTATCTTGCAAAGATCGGGCTCGAGGATCTCATCGAACGTGGCGGGCTGCCGGAAGAAACCCTGCCGATCGGAAGCTCCGTCGGCCATCTGAGCGCTGCAGCCGCCGCGGAGCTTGGCCTCGACGAGGCCTGCCAGGTGGCGCCCGGCATGATCGATGCCTATGCCGGTGCGCTCGGTGTCGTCGGCGGCTTCATCGGCAAGCCGGAGAAGCTCGAAAGACAGCTGGCGCTGATTGCCGGCACGTCGAGCTGCATCGTCGCTTTTTCCAAGGACATGAAGCCGGGTTTCGGCATGTGGGGCCCCTATTACGAAGCGGTACTGCCCGGCGCCTGGCTGATCGAGGGCGGTCAGTCGGCGACCGGCGCGCTGCTCGACCATATCGTGCGCCTGCATGGCGCAGGCCTGGAGCCGACCGCCGAAACCCATGGCCGGATCATCGCCCGGGTGCAGGAACTGCGCGCCGAACAGGGCGTCGCCTTTGCCGAGCGGCTGCATGTGCTGCCCGATTTTCACGGCAACCGCTCGCCGCTCGCCGACCCGCACGGCCTCGGCGTCATCAGCGGCCTGCCGCTCGATTCCTCCTTCGACGCGCTCTGCCGTCTCTACTGGCGCACCTGCGTCGCGATCGCGCTCGGCATCCGCCACATCCTGGAGATGATGCGGGAGGTCGGCTACCAGCTCGACACGCTGCACGTCACCGGCGGCCATGTCCGCAACGCGCTGCTCATGGAACTCTATTGCGACGTCACCGGCTGCCGGGTTGTGGCGCCGGAAGCCCCGGATGCCGTCCTACTCGGAACGGCGATGGCGGCGGCGGTTGCCGGCGGCATGCATGCGGATCTCGCCGCAGCCGGCGCCGAAATGGCGTCGGGTGGGCACGAGCGCCTGCCGAACGCGGCGGTTCGCGACGGCTATGATCGCGACTATCGCCGCTTCCTGGCGCTCTATCGCCACCGTGACGAGCTCGACAAGATGGCATGAAGGCTGCAGCCGAAAAGCTTGTTGCGGGGCCGTGGAACCTTTTTCCGTGTCGCGCATTTTGTTGTTGACCGGACGGTGGCGCGCATAGCCCCCAATGCGGCGCCGGAGGCAGACCGCCGGCCTACAACTCACACTCCCCGAGTGAGTTGCACATACCAGCCAGTGCCTTCCCTCGGCACTGGCTGTTGTGTTTTCAGGGGGCTGTCTCTTGCGAGAAATCTGACAGCATGTGGTGACGCGTGACTGCAACAAGCCGCCGGTCACGGCGCAGGTCCAGTGATGAAATTGCCGATGTCAGGTCAGAGATTTCTCGTCGGGACGTTCCGACAATCTTGCCGAACCAACTCCCGAAACGACCTGCAGCGGCCACACGTCGGAAGACGCGGAGCCGCTGCAGGATCTTGATTGGCTGCATGCCCCCTCGACGTTACAGTCGAGGGAAACATGCAGTCGCGCTCAGGCCGCCGCCTTGGTGGATTCGTTGAAGAACAGAGCCTGGCTGATCAGCGCCTTGACCATGTCCGGATTGAACGGCTTGGTGACCAGGAAGGTCGGTTCCGGCCGTTCGCCGGTCAGGAGCCGCTCCGGGAAGGCGGTGATGAAGATCACCGGAATGGCGCTCGTCTTCAGGATGTCGTTGACCGCGTCGATGCCGGAGCTGCCGTCGGCAAGCTGGATATCGGCAAGCACCATGCTGGGCCGTGTCTTCTTGTAGAGTGCGATTGCTTCGTCGCGCGTGCGGGCGATGCCGGTGACGCGATGGCCGAGGCTTTCTACCATCTGTTCGATGTCGATGGCGATCAGCGGTTCATCCTCGATGATCATGATGTCGGTCGCAACCTGGCGCGAGATTTCCTGCGAAGCGCGATCGAGCAGACCGCCGACCTTGTCGGTGCTGACGTCGAGAACTTCGGCCGCTTCCTCGGGCCGGAAGCCTTCGACCGAGACCAGTAGGAATGCCTGGCGGGCAAGAGGCGAGACGGTTGCCAGATTGATCGATGCGCGCTGCTCCCAGGCAAAGGGTGAGACCGGTTCCGGGACGAGCACGGACGAAGAGCCGAAGAGCGAGGTGAACAGGCGGAACAGGCCAACGCGGTCATTGCTTGCTTCGGGGAAAATCGACGTGTCGGCGATCAGCGCTTCGAGAACGGCGGCCACATAGGCGTCGCCTGATGTCTGCGAGCCGGTCAGCGCGCGTGAATAGCGGCGCAGGTACGGCAGGAGCGGTGCGATCCGCGTGGACAATGTCATAGAGGAACTCCCTCGAAAATCGTTTTACGGTGACGTTGCGAGAACGCTCTTCGTAAAAAAAGGTTCCGCGAGGGAACATTTCAATTTTCAGCGGCGTTATGGCGGCTATGGACAGTTTTGGCGATTACGGACAGTTGAAGGCGACAGTTTGAAAATGAAACATAAAACAGGGGCAGGGCGGACCACCGGCACGACCTTATGGACAGAAGATCCAAATGCGCAAATTGCAGCGAAGCTGAAGGCGCTCTATCAGTCCGTGCAGGAAGAGACGATACCCGCGCGTTTTCTCGATCTTCTGGAAAAACTCGACGCGGCCGAGCAGCAATCGGCGCTGCAGGGCAGGGAGTGAGTACCGGAATGTCATCCGAAAATAATGATTTCAAACGTGAGATGCTGGCCGCGTTGCCGAGCCTTCGTGCCTTCGCCATGTCGTTGATCG
This sequence comes from Ensifer sp. ENS09, assembly GCF_014852425.1. Classification (NCBI taxonomy): domain Bacteria; kingdom Pseudomonadati; phylum Pseudomonadota; class Alphaproteobacteria; order Hyphomicrobiales; family Rhizobiaceae; genus Ensifer; species Ensifer sp. ENS09. Next base: position 1,518,348 of record NZ_JACVBP010000001.1, on the reverse strand, counting down.
GCCGCCACGATCGCGCCGACGACCTGGTCCAGGATACCATCATGAAGGCCTGGGCGAAGCAGGATCACTTCGAGATGGGCACCAACATGAAGGCCTGGCTCTTCACCATCCTGCGCAACGAACTCTATAGCCAGATGCGCAAGCGCGGACGCGAGGTTCAGGACAGCGACGGGCATTTCACCGAGTCGCTTGCCCATCATCCCGAGCAATATGGTTCGCTGGACCTGCAGGATTTCCGCAAGGCGCTCGAGATGCTGCCGCCCGATCAGCGCGAAGCCATCATCCTCGTGGGCGCCTCCGGCTTTTCCTACGAGGAAGCGGCCACGATCTGCGGCTGCGCGCTCGGAACGATCAAGAGCCGTGTCAACCGCGCGCGCCAGCGCTTGCAGGACATTCTTCAGGTGAAGGGCGAAAACGACTACGGCCCCGACGAGACGTCGGCCCCGATCACGTCGCGCGCCTTTGTTTCCTGAAGAAAGTTTCGAGCCGGACACCGTTGCAAAAGCGGCGGTGTCCTGCTTTCACTGACGCCTGTGCCCGAGGGGGCAGGCGGGTGGTGGAGGCAGAGCGCAAATCATGACGATTTTGGGTCGATATGCCCAGAACCGAGCGAGATGCGGGTGCAGCCTGCAAGGGCTCCCCAAGCCGCTCAGATTGGGAATTGAGACCGAATGCGCATGAGGAATGAAAGGACAGACCCGCCCGTCATGACGCTGCTCGACGCACCTGAACGTCTGAGCGTCTTGCACGCGACCGTGCCCGACATGGCGGTGCCGGATCGGGACTTCGACGGCATCGTTGAAATTGCGGCCAGTCTCTTTGACGCGCCGATTGCGCTGGTGACCTTGATCGACCGCGAATGGCAGTGGTTCAAAGCGGCCGTCGGAACCACGGAGAGCCGGGCGTCGTCGGAGGAGTCCTTTTGCGTGCAGGTGGCGGCCGAAGCCGACGCCAGTCTCGTCGTGCTCGACGCGTCGACTGATCCGCGGTTCATGCGACGTTCGCGGGTCGTAGGGCCGCCGTTCCTGCGATTTTATGCTGGCGCGCCGATCATGCTCGACGGGCAGGCCGTCGGCACGGTCTGCGTTCTCGACGACAAGCCGCGCGCCGACGTGCCGCAGGCGCTGATGGACCAGCTGAGCCGGCTCGCCGGGCTTGCCGCTTCCCTCTTCAAGATCAAGGACGAAGCGCGCCGGCGCGCGCTGAAAGAGGCGGCGCTGTCACGCGAGGAGCAGCGCCACGCCATGGCGCTCGAAGCGGCGAACATCGGCAGCTGGTTGTGGGATATCCGCTCCGGGGCCATTGCCGGCAACAGCGCGATGAAACGCATGTTCGGCCTGCCGGCCGACAGTTTCGTCGGCGCTCGCGAAATCTTCGGTGCGATCCATATCGACGATCGCGGCGCAACCTTTTCAAAGCTGCGCCAGGCGATGAAGGCCGATGACGAGTACGACGGCATGTTCCGTGTCGGCGACACCGGCCGCTGGCTGCTCGGGCGCGGCCGGGTGCACGATCGCGACAGCAAGGGCAATCCGTTGACGTTCATCGGCGTCACGATCGATGTCACCGACCAGCAGGCGTCGGTACAGCGCACCCGGCTGTTGCTGAAGGAGCTCAATCATCGGGTCAAAAACACGCTCGCGATGCTGCAGTCGCTTGCCCGCCAGACATTGCGCCAGACGAGCGATCCGGCGGAATTTATGACCGCCTTTGCCGGCCGTTTGCAGGCGATCTCCGAAGCGCACGGGCTGCTTTCCGATCACGAATGGGGCACGATCCGGCTTGCCGACCTCATCGCCAAGCAGCTGCTGCCGCATGTCAATTGCTATGCCGAGCAGATCGAGATCCACAAGGACGAGATATCGCTCGGCCCCGACCAGGCGGTCGGCCTCGGTCTGGTTCTGCACGAGCTTGCCACCAATGCCGTCAAATACGGGTCGCTGTCGGTGCCGAAGGGGAAGGTGGTTCTGACGGCGCGCAACATGATCGAGGATGGCGACAGCGTTGTGCATCTCACCTGGACCGAAGTCGGCGGGCCGCCGGTGCGCGAGCCGAAGCGGCGCGGCTTCGGCTCGATCCTGATTGAGCGCAGCCTCGACAAGGTCTTGGGCAGCTCGGTCAAGGTGGAGTATCTGCCAGCCGGCGTTACCGCGCTTATCCGCCTGCCGCTTTAACGCGTTGATCGCAACCGGGATTGACGCAAGCGCGCAAGGTTCTCGGGCCAGACACCAGCGGTCTTCGGAGCGGGGAAAGTTCGCAGCGGGCTGGAAAGTCCGTGCTTGATCGTCAGTCGTCGGGTCGCCGCTCGCGCCGTTTGCCGGTTCCGACCAGTGCCCCGATCGCAAGTGCGGTAGCGACAGCCAGCAGCGGCTGTTTGCGCAGGATGCCCGCGGCGGCAAGCAGTGTCAGGTTGGTTTGCACTTGTCTGCGGCGGCGACGCTCTTCGGCCAGGCGGCGGTCGCGACCTTGCAGCATCGCCATGATGCCGAACAGCACCAGCGCGGTCACGAAAAACGCGATCGCGATCGCGACGGAGGCCGTGACTGGACTGTACACTTCGCTGAGATAAAGGAATGTGGCCGCGAGGCCGAAGACATAGGCCGTGCCAAGCAGCAATCCCATGATGCCCCACAGGATCGCGTTGCGTTTCACGCGCGCAGTGGCCGCGCCGATATCGGCGCTCATCAGCGCGGTCAGGGCTGCCGTCAATGGTCCCATGAATTGCCCCCGGTCATCTTCCCCTCGATCTTGGCGGATGGGTGCAACCCATCCGCCTTAGCGGCTCGCATCGTCGTCAACGACGAAGAAGCGCGGCGATCGCCAGACCGATCAGGGCGGCGGCGCCGAGGGTTGCAACGGGATGTTCGCGCACAGCGTGCCGAACCTGCTTTTCGGTGCCGGCGTATCGATCGCGAAGCTCGGCCAGCAGATCTTCACCGCTTGCCAACAGTTCGCTTAGACCCGCTTCGGCCTGCTCGCGGGCGTCCTGCGCCTTGCTGCGGGCCTGCTGGGATGCGCTTGATCCGCGATCGGCCAAGAGGGCGACGAGGGTCGCCACATCGTTGCGCAGTTCGCCCAGTTGTTCCTCGATGGAGATGTCGGCGAGCTTGCCGTTGCTTTTTGTCGAACGCGAGCTCGAACCGGAGAAGAGGCCTGACGCCATGACGAATACTCCCTTTCACACATGCGCCGGCCGCGAACGGTCGGCGCTTCCTGATCAAACCGGCGGGCACAACTGCAGGCCTGCGCCGGCGCTTCGGGAAGACAACGCGCAAGTGCGGAAATTGTTTCGATAAATCTTGGTGTTGGCTCTCGGAAGAATCCGGGCGTGCGCTTGCGTCAGAGCGATGCGGTTTGCGGCAGCACGAAGGGCACGGGCGCTGGCGGCGCCACGCCCACCCGCATGCGGCAACCGAAGACCGCTTCCATCGTCTCGTCCGTCAGCACCTCGGCAGGCGCGCCGCTGGCGCGGACCTTGCCGGCGTTCATCATCACCATATGGTCGGCGAACATGGCGGTGAGATTGAGGTCGTGCATGACGGCGACCACACCGCCGCCGCGTTCGCAAAAGTTGCGTGCGAGCTGCATGATGCCGAGCTGGTGGCGGATATCGAGGCTGGAAACGGGCTCGTCGAGCAAGAGATAACGCGGCTCGTCATCTGCAACGGGTTCGGAAATCTGGCAAAGCACGCGGGCAAGCTGCACGCGCTGTTGCTCGCCACCGGACAGTTCCTGGTAGAAGCGCCCGGCAAAACCACCGAGATCGACCGCTTCGAGCGCTTCCGCAGCGATCCGGTCGTGCAGCGCCGCGTCGGCGTTTGCGCCTGCGGCAAGTCCGAGCCGGACGACTTCGCGCACCGTGAACGGGAAGGAGATGACGGTCGATTGCGGTAGCACGCCACGCATCGACGCGAGCTCCCAAGGTTTTAGGCCGCGCAGGTCACGGCCGTTGATGCGGATCGTCCCGCCCGCTGGCGCAAGCTCTCCGGAAATGGCCTTTAGCGTCGTGGTCTTGCCGCAGCCGTTCGGGCCGACGATCGCCGTCAGCGCGCCAGGTCGTGCGTCAAGCGAAACGCCGTGGAGGACCGGTCGCCCGCCGAGGCGGACGGAGAGATTGGAAACGTTGATCATGGCTTTGCTCACAATCCCATGTTCGAACGGCCGCGCAGCAGGATCCAGAGGAAGAACGGTGCGCCGATAAAGGCGGTGACGATGCCGATCGGCAACTCCGCCGGGGAAACGATGGTGCGCGCGATCATGTCGGCGAGGATCAGAAGCGTGCCGCCGAGCAGAGCCGAGGCTGGTAGGAGGTAGCGGTGATCGGGACCGATGACGAGGCGCAGCAGATGCGGCACGACGATGCCGACGAAGCCAATGCCGCCGCTGACGGCAACCGACGCGCCGGTCGCCGCAGCAACACTGACGATCGCGACGTTCTTCAGCCGCTGGACGGGAATGCCCATGTGGAAGGCGGCTGCCTCGCCAAGCGTGATCGCGTTGAGGCCGCGGGCAAGAAACGGCGTGACGGCGAGCGAAAGCAGGATGATCGGCGCCGATGCCAGGATCTTCGTCCAGTTGGCGCCGGCAAGCGACCCGAGGCCCCAGAAGGTAAGGTCGCGCAACTGCTTGTCGTCTGCCATGAACACCAGCACGCCGGTGACGGCGCCAGTCAGCGCGCCAAGCGCGATGCCGGCCAGAAGCAGGGTGGCGATCGAGGTCTGTCCGCCACGCGTGGCTATGCGGTAGAGCAGAAGCGTCGTGACGAGGCCACCGAAGAAGGCAGCCACGGGCAGCGCGTAGAAGCCGAACAGGGCAAACAGCGGCCCGAAGGTGGCGGTGCCAAGCACGATAAGCAGCACGGCGCCAAGGCTTGCGCCCGAGGAAACGCCGACGAGGCCGGGATCGGCCAAGGGGTTGCGGAACAGTCCCTGCATGACCACGCCGGAAACCGCAAGCGACGCACCGACGAGCATGCCGAGCACGGCGCGCGGCAGCCGGATATCGAGAATGATGATGCGGTCGCGGATGCTTAAGGCCTGATCGGCTTCGCCGATCAGCCAGCGCCAGACATTGGCGAGCGACGCGTCAGCCGCACCGGTCATGATCGAGCCGACGAAGGTGGCGATGGCGACTACCGCGAGGGCGACGACGAGAAGCCGGGCGAGTCGCGAGCGATTGCCCGCACGCCATTCGTCGCGGATATCGGCGGCCAATCCGGTCAGGCGCATGCCGCGGTCCAATGCCTCACTGCGAGGCATTGGCCTTCTTCCCGTAGATGGCGGCATTCAGTTCGCGAACGGCGCTTGCCGTGCGCGGGCCGAAGCCGAGCAGGTGCAGGCCGTCCATGCGCACGAGCGCCTTGTTCTTGGCCGCAGGGGTCAGGCTCAATGCCGGTATGGCGAAGAGCTCTTCCGCCTTGGCGGAGTGTTCGCCACCGCGATCCATCATCAGGATGACGTCGGGCTTGGCTTCGACGATTGCTTCGTCGGTGAGCGCCTTGTAGCCGGGGTAGGTGCCGACGGCGTTCACCGCGCCGGCAAGTTCGATGATGCCGTTGGCGGCGGTACCCTGACCGGAGGCCATGACTTTGCCGCCCTGGGTGCTCAGGATGAAGAGCACGCGCTTGCGCTCGCTGTCTGCACGTGCGGAGCCCTCGGCCACGGCCGCATCGAGATCGGCTTCGACGCTCTTGGCGAGCGTTTCGGCCTTGTCCTCGACGCCGAGGAAGGCGCCAACGGCGCGGATCTTGGCGGGAATGCCGGCCTTGTCGAAGGTCTCGGGCACGCTGGTGAAGGCAATGTTGGCCTCCTTCAGCACGGCCAGCGCCTCCGGCGGGCCGCTACCTTCGACGGCGACGATGGCGCTCGGGTTGACGGCGATGATGCCTTCGGGCGCGAGCTGGCGCATATAGCCGACGTCCGGAAGCGACTTTGCCGCTTCCGGATAGGTGCTGGTGGAATCACGCCCGACGAGACGGCCTTCTTCGCCGAGCGCATAGATGATCTCGGTGACGGCGCCGCCGACCGAAACGACGCGCGAGACGTCGGCCTTCGGCGCGTCCTCGGCCATGGCCGCCCGGATGAAGGCGGGGGCATCGGGTGCCACCGCCGGCAGCAGGAATGTCGCCGAAAGGGCGAAGGCGCCGAGCGCCAGACCCGAGCGGCGAAGGCGACGGAAGTCGAGACCGTTGATCATCTTGCGTATCCTATTCTCTCGCTCAGGCGGCGACCGTCGTATCGAGGCGCGGCAGGCCCTCGGCGATCGAGCGCCATTCCGGACGCTCCGCCAGGCCCTCTTTGCGCTTGCCGAAGAACTGGATGATCATCTCGCCCTTGGCGTCGAGCGCCTCGATCGAGGTGACATGGCCGTCGGCCGTCGGCTTGCGCACGGCCCAAAGCTCGGCGATGTGGTCGGTGCGCAGGTGCAGGTGGAAGGTCGGATCCATGATGTTGAGCCACGGGCCCATGGTCGCGATCTTGGCGATCGGGCCGGAATGGATCTGGATCATGCCGCGGTTGCCGACAAAGCACATGATCGGCAGTTCGACTTCGGCGCTCGCCTGCATCATCGCTTCGACGCTCTGCGGATCGAGCTGCCAGGCGAAATCGTCGCCGATGTTGCTCAGCGCCTGGCGGCGACCGATCTTCAGCTTGCGCAGAATGCCGTGGAACTGGTGGGTGTCCGTCATCTTCGTCCAGCGGTCACGCAATTCGACGACGTCGACGACGGTTTCCGGCTTGTCGTCGCTCGGCTGAACGCTGGTGTCTGCGACAAACTCCTGCGTCTGGTCGTCGAGGCGGAAGTCCGCGACGATCTTTTCATAGGCCGCGTCGTTCGATGCGGCGCGCAGGTGCACCTTGTGTACGGCGTTGCCCCACTTGTCGAAGAACTGCAGGCTCTTGCGCACTTCGCCCTTGTCGTCCTTCTTCGTCACGGCAAAGGCGTGTGCCCAGGCGCTCGGGAAAACGCGAAGGTCGATCTGCTCACCAAGCACAATGCTCGCCATCTCGCCGGTGGTGATCTTCTCGTAGACGCCGATCTTTTCGTGAACGGCGCTCTCGTTGCGTGTCAGCGCCATGACTTCGCCGAGTTCCTCGACGCGCGACAGGAAGCGGTTGGCGTCGGCCTCGATGCGCACGGCCGTCAGCCCACATTCGGCAGCAACCAGCGCGGCTTCGGAAACGCCGAGCTGGGCTGCGATGTCACGCTCGCGCATCTTCGGGTTTTCGGCGCGGTAGGCGCGGATTTCGGAAGGAGTGGGGCGAAGGCTCTCGGTCATTTTCATCTGCCTATTTGTTCAGGATCAGCTTGCCTTGACGGGTGATCTTCATGCGGTAGATCGCGCCGTCGTGGGAAATGAGGATCTCGTTTTCGGTGCCGAAGAGCTCGCGACTTTCGATGATCCTTTGCGCCCGTCCGGTCAGCACCGGAAGCTCCGAGGGGCGTGCGAGATTGTTGTCGTTGGTCACTGTGTTTCGGCCGTTTCGAGTGGGCAGGCCGCGCTGATTTCCCCGCATTTCCCGCCGTGCAATTCGATTACTATCTTGACTTCATTACTCATATTTATTTATGGACGCAATACCGGACTTATAAACTCAAGTTAGTTGCTGCCGGCTTGTGGACAAGGGCGTGCGGCCGGCGTTCGGTGGTGTGCTCGATCCTTTGGAGTGGTGTCGTCATGAAGTTTCCCAGCCTTCCGATTGTTTCCGTTGCCCTTGCGGCTCTCGTTGCCGCAACCGCCGCCAAGGCGCAGGAGACCGCAGCGGCCGGGGGGCTGACGATCGAGCTCAACGAGGTGGCGCCGTCGCAGAAGGGTTGCAAGCTCACCTTCGTTGCCGGCAACGAATTTGCGCAGTCGTTGAGCAAGGTTTCCTTCGAGTTTGTGATCTTCGATCAGAAGGGGCTGGTCGAGCGCATGGCCGTGCTCGATTTCCGCGATCTTCCCGCCGGCAAGACCAAGGTTCGCCAGTTCGATCTGCCCGGCACCAATTGTGATGCGGTGAAGAGCCTGCTGATCAACGATGCGCCGGCCTGCGTGGGCGACGGCATCCAGTCGGGTGCGTGCATGAGCGGGATCAAGACCGGCTCCAAGTCGGAGGTCGAACTCAAGGGGTGAGCGGGACGGGGGCTGAGCGCGTCCGGCAATCCGAGCATGAGGTTTGCGTCGCCCTAGTGCGACGAAGGTAAGGCTGAAATGAAGCGTATCGTCATCTGGACCGGGGCCGCCGTCTTATCGCTTGCAACACATGGCGTCGTGCTCGCGACGCTGTTTGGTGGCAACCCGCCCGAGACGCAACTGGATCTGATCCAGGGCGGCGAAAGCGTCGAAGTGGCGCTCCTTGGCGATGCTTTCGAGGAAACGCTGCAATCGGGCGAAGTGTCCGATGTTGTCGAGCCCACGGAAGATCTGCCCGAGGAGGTTCAGCCCGCCGAGATCCAGCCGGTCGAGGATGTCGCCCCCACGCAGGAGATCGCCGCGGAGCAGCCCCACGATCTGACGGCGACCGAGGCGGACGTGATCCTGCCGGCCGAGGAAATGCCTACCCTGCAGGTTGCCGAGGCGGTGGTGACGGCGAGCGTTGCGCCGGTAGAGACCGTCGTGCCGGAAGAAAAGCCCGAGGAGCCGAAGAAGGAAAAGGTCGAAAAACCGGAGCCGAAGAAGGAGCCGGTGAAAAAGAAGAAGGTGACCCGCAAGAAAGCGGGCGACCAGGGTGAGCAGGCTCAGAACCAGGTCAAGGGCAAGCAGGACGGCCAGGAGAACGGCAGTTCGTCCGCAGCAAATGGCAACAGCCGCGCGTCCGAGGTCGGCAACGCCAACATGGAGAATTACGGCGGCAAGATCCGCAAGCGGATCACGCGCCGGTTCAAGGTTCCGGCCGCCGCACGGCGCGACGGTGTATCCGGCACGGCGACCGTTCGCTTCACGCTGACGTCGAATGGAAACCTGACGGGCGTCAGCCTCGCGAGCAGTTCCGGCTCGTCGGCGATCGATGAGGCTGCCATCGATGCGGTCCGCCGTGCTGCGCCATTCCCGGCGTTTCCGGCCGGATCGCCAAGCTCCAAATCCTTCATCGTGCCGATGGTTGCAAGCGTCCGCTGATCTTCTCCCCTTGTGGCAGAATTCGCGCAGAAGCTGTAAGAAAAAATATGATTAGAAAACTCATGTTTATACTTTACTCTGTTTATCAAGTTTAATAGGTTGCCCTCGTCACGCAGCCGAAAGGTGTGTGTCGAGAGGATTTCCCGATGCGACCGGCTGCCTGACGAGGGCCCCGTCGCGCGACAAGGCGGAGAAGATTGCATGCGCGGCAAGCGTCACCAGAATGCGGCGAAGAATGGCAAGGGTCGCTCCGGTTCGGAACCGGTCGAGCCCCGCCAGGAGGCCGGCAAGGCGACGCTCGAAGGGCGCAGCTTCCTCTATGTCGGCGGCCGTGATTGCCAGGTGGCGCACTTGCGCGAAATCGCCAGCTCCTTCGGCGCCGAACTGCTGCACCACGATGGCGGCCTGCGCGAGGCCGTATCGCGCATCGACCGCGTGTTGCCGTCCGTCGACTGTGTCTTCTGCCCGATCGACTGCATCAGCCACGACGCATGTCTTCGCGTGAAGACCGGCTGCAAGAAGTGGGGCAAGGCCTTCGTGCCGCTGCGCAACGGCTCGAAGTCGAGCCTGGAGCGCGCGCTTCAGGACCTGACCACCAGCCGCAACGAGCGGTAATCCTCCCAAGACCAGACGAGAATTTGCAATGAACGAAGAACGTCCCGACCTCGCGATGATGATCGGCTTGCACAAGCTGGCCGCCCAGCAGGGCGACGGCCTGGTGCCTGAACTCTACGAGATCCTGACGCGACGGGCGCGCATGGTGGAAGAGAATGCCAACGTCGCGGAGTTCCCCACCTGGCAGGCCCGCCCGCCGGTGCGCGACCCGCTCGGGCTTGCGGAGCCGAAGGAAGGAACTATCCTCGCCTTTCCGCGGGCCGCCAACGACGCCGCCCGCAAGAAGGAAAGTGCCTAAAAGCAATTCCAGGAAAAGTGCGAAGCGGTTTTCCGTCCGGAGTTGCGTAAGCTAGGAAGCAATTCCAGGAAAAGTGCGAAGCGGTTTTCCGTCCGGGATTGCGTAAGCTAGGAAGCAATTCCAGGAAAAGTGCGAAGCGGTTTTCCGTTCGGGATTGCGTAAGCTAGGAAGCAATTCCAGAAAAAGTGCGAGGCGGTGTTCCGTCCGGAGTGCGTGCGTTTAAAGATTGAGATCCTTTCACCGTTCCGGTGAAAGGGCCGAGGAGACCACGATGTTTGTTGCCATGAACCGTTTCCGTATCGCCATCGGCCATGAAGAGGCTTTTGAGGCAGTGTGGAAGGGGCGGGATTCCAGCCTTTCGGAAATGCCCGGTTTCGTTTCCTTCCACCTCTTGCGCGGCGACAGCGTGCCGGAGGAGGGCTACACGCTCTTCGTCTCGAACTCGGTCTGGAAGGACAGGGATTCGTTTTCCGCCTGGACGAAGTCGGACAACTTCCGCGCGGCGCACAAGAATGCCGGCGAGAACAAGGCGATGTATCTCGGTCCGCCGAAGTTCGAGGGTTTTTCGGCCGTCGAAGGCGCCTGATCCGCGCGCCAGCGCGGAGATATGATCCTAATTTCGCGTGTCATTCGCCTCCCGGATGGATCTCTCCGGGAGGCGAATTGTTTTTGTGTCAGGCCGTCTTCTTCGGCAGGAAGGCGCCGAGCGAAACGGCGAGCCAGCCTGCCATGATCGTCGTGCCACCAAGTGGAGCGGACATCGGGAAGAGGCCGTGGCCCGCGACATGGCGCATGGCGAGATCGGCCGAAAACAGCGCCGTGCCGGCCGCGATCAGGAGTGCGGCAACGGCTGCCGTTCGAAAGTGCGGCCACGCCGCGTAAAGCGCCACCAGTGCCGGGGCGTGGGCGAGGCACATCGCCGAAATTCCGGCAAGCAGCCGCGGGTCGTCGCCATGCGAAGCGGCGGCCGCGCTGACAACGCCGGTCAGGCCCATCAAGCCGGCAACAAATAGCGTCGTTGCGCGAAATCCGCTGTGCGACATGGTCATTCCTTGTTTTGCATGTGAAGGGCAAGACGGGTGATCGGGTCGAGGATGATCTGCCTGAGTTTCGGATGCTCGATGGTTTCCTCAAGCGCCCGGGTGAAGCAGAGCAGCCACTCGTCCCGCTCTTGCGGCCCGATCTCGGCGACGAAATGGCGGCGGCGCAGCATCGGGTGGCCGCGCTTTTCGACGTAGATCGGCGGTCCGCCGAGCCAGCCGGTCAGGTACTCGTAGAACTTCTCTTCGCTGCCGGATAGGTCGGGCGGATGGACGGCGCGGCAGCGCGCCGCTTCCGGCAGTGTGTCCATCAACTCGTAGAAGCGGCGCGTCAGCGCGCGAACCGTCGGGTCGCCGCCGATGGCTTCATAGAGGGTCGTGGTTTCCGGTTCCGCCATGGTCTGCGTCCTTCGTTCTGTCGGTCCTAGCGCGCGGCGACCGGGCGAACAACGATTTTCAGGCCGCGGATTTGCGGCGTTTCATCGCGGTCGAACATCGCTTCTCTTGACAAACCGTCCAGACGGTATCTTTATGCGGATATGACCGAAGCTCATCGCCGCAAGAAACAGCCGGAACAGGTGCGTCAGCAATTGCTGGAGGTTGCCGCACGCCTTTCGCACGAGCAGGGGGTGGCCGGCATCACGCTCGACGCCGTGTCGCAGGCGGCCGGGGTCAGCAAGGGCGGGCTGCTGCACCACTTTCCGAACAAGCTCGCGCTTCTCGACGGGCTGTTCGACGATCTGGTGACGCGGTTCGATCGTGAGATCGAGGCGGCGATGGCCCGCGACCCGGCAGGTAAGGGTCGCTTCACGCGCGCCTACATCGACGTCTGCTTCGCGCTCGATCCCGCGACCGAGGTGCCGGGTTGGCGCATGCTGACGATCGCGCTGATTGCCGAGCCGCATCTGAAGAGCCGCTGGCGCGACTGGGTCAGCCGGCGGTCGGCGGAGTTTGCGGAAACGGACGGCTCGGTCGGCTGCGTTCTTGCGCGCTTTGCCTGCGACGGTGTGTGGCTCGCGGATCTGATGCAGAGCCACGATCTCGATGCCGAGGCACGGATCGGTCTTGTTGAAAATCTCAAGGCGCTTTCGGCGCAATAGATCACTTCATCGTTTTATCGAAACACTGAAGTGATCTAAGTCTTTGAAATCACGCAGTTCCGGACGGAAAACCGCTTTGCACTTTTCCTGGAACTGCTCTGGTCCGGAATGGAGTCCCCGATGAACCCCGCTATGCTCTATACCGTCCTGGTTGCAGCGATCGTTTTCGAGGTGCTCGGCACCTCGGCGATGCAGGCAGCCCAGCACTTTACGCGGCTGGGGCCGACGGTGATGATGGTGGTCTGCTACGCGATCGCCTTCTTCTTCCTGTCCTACACGCTGCGCTTCATCCCCGTCGGCATCGCCTACGCGGTCTGGAGCGGTCTTGGCATCGTCCTGATTTCGCTCGTCGGCTATTTCGCCTTCGGGCAGAAGCTCGATCTGGCGGCCATCCTCGGTCTCGGCCTGATCATCGCCGGCGTGCTTGTCCTCAACCTCTTTTCCAAGTCGACCTTCCACTGACGTGGCCAGCCGCCGGAGGTCATTTGTCCGGCGGAGGGGGCGCAGTCGATTCCCTAAGGATCAGTTCGACCGGCCAGAGTTCGTGAACCTCTTCGGTCGGCCGGCCTGCGAGAAGCTGCAGCACGAGGTCGGCCGAGCGGGCGCCGGCCGCGCGCATCGAAGAGCGCGTCGCCGAAAGCGACGGCACCATGTTGTCCGCCGTGAGGTAAGGGAAGACGTCGTCATGGGCGATGACCGAGACCTCGCGGCCGATCTCCAGGCCCATGGATCGTGCCGCGCGGTAGATGCCGAGTGCCGTCATCATCGAGCCGGCGACGAAGGCAGTCGGGCGAGGCGTCTGTTCCAGGAACGAGCGCGCGAAGCGGAAACCGAGTTCGTCGGTGAAGTTACCATGGGCGACGAGGCGCGGATCGAAGGGTATGCCGCGCGCCTGAAGCGCGTCGCGATACCCCTTGTCGCGGTGAAGCGAGAATGTGCGGCCCTGCCGGCCGTTGATCATGGCGATGCGGCGGTGGCCGAGATCGATGAGGTGCGAGGTCGCGCGGCGGATCGCGCCCTCGTTGTCGATGTCGAGCCAGGCGTGCGGCACGTCGATATCGGAACGGCCGTGCACCAGGAAGGGCATGCCGAGCTTGTGGAGGAGGGCGATGCGCTCGTCATTCGGTTCGGGCGAGTGCACGATCACGGCGTCGACGCGGCCGCTGACGGCAAGCCGGCTATAGAGCTGGATTTCGCCCGTGGGGCTCTTGTCGTCCATCGGGCTGACGAGAATGTCGATATCCTCGGTGCCGAGCCGTTCGGCAAGGCCCCCCATGAATTCGGAGAAATGGAACTCGCCGGAGCGGCCCATGACGACGCCGATCGCGCCAGCGCGGCCGGTGGCGAGCCGCACCGCGTTGATGTTCGGACGATAGCCGAGGCGGGTTGCCTCTTCGGCCACGCGCTTGCGCGTCTTTTCGCTGACTTCGGGGTAACCGCTCAGCGCTCGGCTGACCGTTGTCGGCGAAAGGCCCAGTTGTTGTGCGAACTCCCTCAGCTTCATTCGATATGCGTTTCCTCAGCCTGGCCCGGTCCCAGAAATATACACCTTCGCTGCCCGTAACAATCGGTTTGTCGGCGACGTCGGGTGCCGTCAAAGGATGTCAGTTTTACCAAAGCGTTTTCAATTAATGCGAATCCCCTTTGATTTTACGGGGTGCCGTGAGAGACAGAAGAATTTTGTCTTCTTTCGCTATTTATATGAAAAATAACGAATATTTAGGGTTTGTCCACGTTTGAATGACTTTTCTAAGTGTGTGGATTGACAGTTTTTCCATCTTCTGCCAACTTTTTCTGATCCAAACCGCTTTCGAATTTGCCGAGGAGCTTTCGTGCGGTGGAGGGGGAACAGGAGGAGTCGACCCAATGACAACCACGCTCAATGTGCTGAGTTTTTGTGCCGCAATCGTTGTAGCCGGGACGGCTGGCGCCGCCGAGCTTTCGCTCGCCGCCAACACGACCGGCAAGAACGTCCATTTCATTCGCGAACAGCTGGACATTTTCGAGAAGCAGACCGGGCATAAGGTGAGCCTGGTCACCATGCCGCCATCGAGCAGCGAGCAGTTCAGCCAGTACCGGCTGTGGCTTGCCGCCGGAAACAAGGATGTCGACGTCTACCAGACCGATGTCGTCTGGGCGCCGCAACTGGCCGACCAGTTCGTCGATCTGACGGAAGCTGCAAAGGACGTCGTCGGACAGCACTTTCCGTCGATCATCGCCTCGCAGACGGTGAACGGTCGCCTCGTGGCCTTGCCGGTTTTCACCGACGCGCCGGCACTGTTCTATCGCAAGGATCTGCTCGAAAAATACGGCAAGACGCCGCCGAAGACCTGGGACGAGCTGGCGGCGACCGCCAAGGAAATCCAGGAGAAGGAGCGGGCCGCTGGCCAGGCCGATCTCTGGGGCTATGTCTTCCAGGGCAATGCCTATGAAGGCCTGACCTGCAATGCACTCGAATGGGTCAAATCGTCGGGCGGTGGCCAGATCGTCGAGCCGGATGGCACGATCTCGATCAACAACGAGAAGGCGGCTGCAGCGATCGACCGCATCAAGGGATGGGTCGGCACGATCTCGCCGCAGGGCGTGCTTGCCTACCAGGAGGAGGAATCGCGCGGCGTCTGGCAGACCGGCAACTCCGTCTTCATGCGCAACTGGCCCTATGCCTATGCACTCGGCAACGGCGACGACAGCGCGGTGAAGGGCAAGTTCGCCGTCGCACCGCTGCCGACGGCCACCGATGGCGACCAGCCGTCGTCGACGCTTGGCGGCTGGAACGTCGCCGTCTCCAAATATTCCGACGACCAGGAAGCTGCGATTGCGCTCGCCAAGTTCCTGTCGTCGGCCGAGGTGCAGAAGCGCCGGGCAATCGAGCTTTCCAACCTGCCGACGGTTGCAGCACTCTACGACGACGCGGATGTCGCCAAGGCCCAGCCGTTCATGCCGGCCTGGAAGCCGATCTTCGAAAGCGCGGTGCCGCGCCCGTCCGCCGTTACCAAGGTCAAATACAACGAGGTTTCCGCCAAGTTCTGGAACGCGGTGCACAACTCGCTCTCCGGCAACGGTACGGCCGCAGAAAATCTCGAACTGCTCGAAGTCGAACTCACCGAGATGAAGGGCGACAACTGGTGATCCTCCCGGGGGCGAGGGGAGTGCTTGTAGGCCTCCCTTCGCTCCACCGAGCCACCGCCATTCCTCTCCGACCACTCGCTCGGCCGCGCGCCGAATGGCAAAGGTGAGTACAGACATGACCGACCTTTCCGTCGCAGACCCGCCTTCCGCTTTCGGGCAGCAGGCGGGCATCCGCTCCGACCTCAATGCCGAGCGCATCCGCTCGGCCTGGATCTTTCTCGCACCAACGCTTCTGGTGCTGGCACTCGTCGCCGGCTGGCCGCTGATCCGCACCGTCTATTTCAGCTTCACCAATGCGTCGCTGACCAATCTCGAAGGCGCCGAGTTCGTCGGCTTCAAGAATTACCTTTCCTGGATCACGCTGAAGAGCGGGCGCACGGTCTATAACGGCCTGCTTGCCGATCCCGCCTGGTGGAACGCCGTCTGGAACACGCTGAAGTTTTCAGCGCTCTCGGTCACCATCGAGACGGTGCTCGGTCTTGCCGTTGCGCTGGTGCTGAACGCAAACTTCCCGGGCCGTGGACTGGTGCGCGCGGCGATCCTGATCCCCTGGGCGATCCCGACGATCGTCTCCGCCAAGATGTGGGCCTGGATGCTCAACGACCAGTTCGGCATCCTCAACGATCTTCTGCTCGGCCTCGGACTGATCAGCCAGAAGGTCGCCTGGACCGCCAATCCCGAGACCGCGATGATCGCCGTCTTGATCGTCGACGTCTGGAAGACGACGCCCTTCATGGCGCTGCTCATTCTCGCCGGACTGCAGATGGTGCCTTCCGATATCTACGAAGCGGCGAAAATCGATGGCGTGCATCCGCTCAAGGTATTCTGGCGGCTGACGCTGCCCTTGATCCGTCCGGCGCTGATGGTTGCGGTGATCTTCCGCATGCTCGATGCGCTGCGCATCTTCGATCTCATCTATGTGCTGACGCCCAACAACGCCCAGACCAAGACGATGTCGGTACTGGCCCGCGAAAACCTGTTCGACTTCGACAAGTTCGCCTATGGCGCCGCTGCTTCGACGATGCTGTTCCTGATCATCGCGGCGATCACCGTCGCCTACATGTGGTTCGGCCGCGTCAATCTGGAGGGAGAACGCTGATGGTTGTCACCCTTGCCAAGCGCACGGCGTTCTACGCCCTTGTTGCCGCCATCATCATCATCGCCGTCTTCCCGTTCTACTATGCGGTGCTGACGAGCTTCAAATCCGGAACGGCGCTGTTCCGGGTCGACTACTGGCCGACCGAGATCTCTTTTGACAACTATGCGGGCATCGTCACCAGCAGCGGCTTCCTGCGCAACCTTGCCAACTCGCTGATGGTCGCAACGATCGTGGTCTGCGTCTCGCTGCTGCTTGCGGTCACCGCCGCTTACGCCTTGGCGCGGGTGCGGTTTCGTGGACGCGCGCTGCTGCTTCTGACGATCCTGTCGGTGTCGATGTTCCCGCAGATCGCGGTGCTTGCGGGCCTCTTCGAACTGATCCGAGCGGTCGGGATCTTCAACACGCCGTTGGCCCTGATCTTTTCCTACATGATCTTCACGCTGCCCTTCACGGTCTGGGTGCTCACCACCTTCATGCGTGACCTGCCGATCGAGATCGAGGAAGCGGCGATCGTCGATGGCGCCACGCCGTGGGTGATCATCACCCGCGTGTTCATGCCGCTGATGTGGCCGGCGCTGGTGACGACGGGGCTGCTCGCCTTCATCGCCGCCTGGAACGAGTTCCTGTTCGCGCTGACCTTCACGTCATCCGACAGCCAGCGCACCGTGCCGGTCGCGATCGCGCTGCTCTCGGGCAACAGCCAGTACGAAATCCCGTGGGGCAACATCATGGCCGCATCGATCATCGTCACCGTGCCTCTGGTGGTCCTGGTGCTGATCTTCCAGCGGCGGATCATCTCCGGACTCACCGCCGGCGGCGTCAAAGGATAAGGGGGAAAACCATGGCAGAACTTCAATTGCGCAACATCCGCAAGTCCTTCGGCGCCTTCGAGGTGATCAAGGGCGTCAGCATGGACATCCGGGCCGGCGAGTTCATGGTCTTCGTCGGGCCTTCCGGCTGCGGCAAGTCCACGCTGCTGCGGCTGATCGCCGGGCTCGAAGACATCTCATCCGGTACGCTGTCCTTCGACGGGCAGGTGGTCAACCAGCTGACGCCGTCGAAGCGCGGCATCGCGATGGTGTTCCAGTCCTATGCGCTTTACCCGCACATGACCGTGTTCGAGAACATGTCCTTCGGCATGCAGCTTGCCGGCAAGGACAAGGACCAGTGCAAGAAGCGCGTCGAGGCAGCGGCTGAGATGCTGCAGCTGACGCCCTATCTGCAGCGGCTACCCAGGCAGCTCTCGGGCGGCCAGCGCCAGCGCGTGGCGATCGGCCGGGCGATCGTGCGCGATCCCAAGGTCTTTCTCTTCGACGAGCCGCTCTCCAATCTCGATGCGGCGCTGCGCGTTGCCACCCGCATCGAGATCGCCAAGCTGCATCGCAGCATGCACAAGACGACGATGATCTATGTCACCCACGACCAGGTCGAAGCGATGACATTGGCGGATCGCATTTGCGTGCTGCGGGATGGGCTGGTCGAACAGATCGGCACGCCGCTCGAACTCTACGAGAGCCCGAACTCGGTCTTCGTCGCCGGCTTCATCGGTTCGCCGAAGATGAACTTTCTCTCCGGCGCGCTCGCAGCACCCTACGATGCCCACACGATCGGCATCCGGGCCGAGCATCTGGAGATCAAGGCGGCTGATGGCCGGTGGACAGGAACGGTGGTGCATTCCGAAATGCTGGGCTCCGATAGCTACATCTATCTCGATATCGGCGCCGGCGAACCGGTCATCGTCCGGGAGGGCGGCACCTCGCACCACCGGCCAGGCGAGACAATTCACATCTCGCCGCTCGGCGGCAACATCCACCGCTTCGATGCGTCGGGGCAGGCTCTCGGCCGCGCGCCCATGAAAGGGGCTGCCTGACCAGGACCCGATCAAGCTGAAGACACCCAAAGCTTCGGGGTCACCAATTCCCGGCGGCCCCATCTATCGTAAGACGACAGGCCCGCAACGGGCGAACACGCAAGGAGAATGACCGTGCCTATCAGAACAGTTGTTTGGGGCGAGAATATTCACGAACAGACCAACGAGATCGTCCGCAGCATCTATCCGAACGGGATGCACAACACGATTGCGGCGGCGCTCAACACCGAAGGCGCGATCGAGGCGACGACGGCGACGCTGCAGGAGCCGGAACACGGGCTGAGTGTCGAGCGTCTCGCCAACACCGACGTGCTTATCTGGTGGGGCCACAAGGACCACGGCGCCGTCAGCGACGAGATTGTCGAGCGCGTTGCCAAGCGGGTCTGGGAAGGCATGGGCTTGATCGTGCTCCACTCCGGCCATTTCTCCAAGATCTTCAAGCGGCTGATGGGCACGCCCTGCGCGCTGAAGTGGCGCGAGGCCGGCGAGCGTGAACGCGTCTGGGCGATCAATCCGCGTCATCCGATCGCCGAAGGCATCGACGAGAACTTCGTGCTTGAAAACGAAGAGATGTATGGCGAGCAATTCTCGGTGCCGGAGCCGCTCGAAACCGTGTTCATCTCGTGGTTTGCCGGCGGCGAAGTGTTCCGCTCGGGCCTCACCTGGCGTCGCGGCGCGGGCAACATCTTCTATTTCCGTCCGGGCCACGAGACCTACCCGACCTATCACGACGCCAATGTGCAGAAGGTGCTGCGCAATTCGGTGAAGTGGGCCTACAACGCCGACAACCGCTACACGGCGATCCACGATGCGCCGAACGTACCGGTCGAAAAGGCGTTGGAGCCGATCGTCGAGCGCGGTCCACGGCTGCACCAGGCCGGCGAAGCGGGATACAGGTGAGCATCATGCGTCTTCTCATTGTAGGAACCGGTGGCATGGCGAACAGCCATGCCCAGGCCTTTGCCAAGATCGAAGGCGTCGAGATGGTCGGCGCTGTCGACGTCGATCCCGCACGGGCCAAGGCTTTTGCTGACAAGCACGGCATTGCCGAGACCTTCACCTCGCTCGACGAGGCGATCGCCTGGGGCAAGTTCGATGCAGCAACGAACGTGACGCCGGACAAGGCGCATCACCCGACGACGCTGGCGCTGATCGCTGCCGGCAAGCATGTGCTCTGCGAAAAACCTCTGGCGGAGAACTATGCCAAGGCGTCGGAGATGGCCGAAGCGGCCGAGCGTTCCGGCCTGGTGACGATGGTCAATCTCACCTACCGCAACGTCGCACCGCTGCAGAAGGCACGCGCCATGGTGCTTGCCGGCGATGTCGGCAAGCTGCGGCACCTCGAGGCGTCTTACCTGCAGAGCTGGCTTGTTTCCAAGGCCTGGGGCGACTGGGCGACGGAATCGCAATGGCTGTGGCGGCTCTCTACCAAGCACGGTTCGAACGGCGTGCTCGGCGATGTCGGCATCCATATTCTCGACTTCGCGGGTTATGGCGCGGGCACGGACGCCGCCCGGATCTTCGCGCGACTGAAGACCTTCGACAAGGCGCCCGGCAACCGCATCGGCGAGTATGATCTCGACGCCAATGACAGCTTCGTCATGACGGCCGAGTTCGGCAACGGCGCCATGGGCGTCGTCCATGCCAGCCGCTGGGCGACCGGGCATCTGAACGAGTTGCGCCTCCGCCTGCATGGTGACAAGGGCGCGCTGGAAGTGGTGCATACGCCCGACGGCTCGACGCTTCGCGCCTGCCTCGGCGCCGATGTCGAAACTGCAACATGGCGCGATGTCGACGCCGGCACCGTGCCGACGAACTACGAGCGCTTCGTGGCTGCCGTTCGCAAGGGCAAGACCGAAGAGCCCGGGTTCCGCCATGCCGCGAACCTGCAGAAGGTCCTCGACCTGGCCATGGAGACGGAAGCCGGGCGGCGCGAGCTTGCTGTCTAAAGCGTCCTTTGCGCGTTCGTGTGAACGCGGGGTGCTCTAACGAGAGTGACGGTCGGGGGTGGTGCTCTTGGCAACTCCCCCGCTTTGCGGCCCTACCCAGGGCGTCACCGCCGAGCCGACGGTGTTTTCCATCGACTGGCCGAGCCGCCGCACCTGCGCGTCGTAGTTTCTGCGGGTGTTGGGGTCGAAAATCATGATCGGCGTCGAGACCGCAAGGCTTGCCGCACTGCCGACCGTCTGGGTGGCGCCGAGCGTGACGGCGCCAAGACGCTCGCCGAGGCCGACATCGGAATCGGTTACGGTCTGGCCGGCGATCAGGCGGTTGCCGAGCAGCCGCACGACCTCAGGGCTTTCAGCGAACTTGCCGTGGTTCAGCTTGTCGCCGCCCTTGAGCGCGGTCAGGTCGATAACGCTGATGCCGGCCAGTTCCAGTTGCGTGCGGTAGGGCTCGGCGGTCGGATCGATCTGTCCGAGGCGATCGACATTGCCGGAAATGCGCCGCGACAGGTTCAGCGCCCGGTCGTCGCGTGACACGAACAGCGTGAACTTCGGCCGCTTTTCGCCCATGGAGCGGAGCTGTTGGCCGAAGACGTCGACGTCGAGATCGGGTGACGCGAGAATGACGTCGGTGATCTTGGGGGCGATGCGTCCGTCACGGATCGCCATCTGGCGCAGCGCCTCGACGGTTAGCCACGAGCCCATCGAGTGGGCCATGACGGTGATTTCGCCAACCGAGGGATTGCTCGCGGCGCGCTTGAGAAGTTCCTCCAGCGCGTCGCGCGAATAGTTGGTGCTTTCCTTGTCGTAATTGTAGTCGAAGATGCTGGCGCGCGAGGGCCAGGTGAAGATGACAGGCGCGACGTCGGTGCCGCTGTCATGCACGATCTGGGCAAAACGGTAGACGGCGTCCTCGTAGCGGTTGTTGAAGCCGTGCACGAAGATCAGCACGCGCCGCGTCTTCGGCAGATTGCCCTTCAACCAACTCTGAACGTCGTTGCCCTCGTTGAGCGGGGTTACGCTGACGGTCGAGAAATCACGCTCCGGATTGGCCGGCAGCTTCTTCGGCCACTGCACCTGGCCGATTTCGCGGTTCTTCTCAGGCGGAATGGAGACAACGATTTCCGTTAGAGAAAGCTGTACCGACCGTTCGCCGCTGAAAAGCACGCCCGGCTCTGCGGTCGGCGCGCGTGTCGTCGCCACCATCAGGTCGACCTGCGAGGCGCCGCCCGTCGTGCCCGAAGGCACGAGCACACCAACCGGGCGGCCGGCGCACGCCGCAAGCGTTGCTGCCAGCAGAAGTGTTGCGGCGATGCGGCTCCAGTGCCTCTTCGAAGTAGAAAACGGACGCAGCAACCAACCCCCCAGTTCCGCATCATGCGGCGCAACCGGCCCGAAACATCCGGACCGGTTGTCTCCATGCATGAGAAACGGCCGATTTTCACCCCTCGACCGACCCCAAGCGCCTGTGAGGGCTGCGTTTGCCGGCGGCGATGCGGCAATCATGCAACATTTCGCTACAGGCAGGCCTGGGTAAAACCCCCTTATATTCATTGAAAAGGCATTGGGCTTTCACTAGCATCGTTTCGACTTTCCCCTGGACGTGACCCGAACGGCCCGTCCGATCTCCCTGAAATGATAAGGAAATTCAGGAATGCAGGCGGTTTTCGATGGCCATAACGACGTGCTTCTGCGTCTGTGGCAGAACGCCCGGAAGGGCCAGGACCCGGTACGCGAATTCGTCGACGGCATCGACCAGGGCCATATCGATGCGCCACGCGCCAAGGCGGGCGGCCTCGTCGGTGGCCTCTCGGCAATCTACGTGCCCTCGGGTGATCTCGTCCTGCAGCCGCCGAACGAGAGCGGTCACTACGAAACACCGCTTTCGGCACCGCTCGAACACCTGCCGTCGCTGGCGATCGCCATGGAGCTCGCCGATATCGCCGTGCGCCTCGACCGGGCAGGGGCGTGGAAGCTCTGCCGGTCGACCGCCGAAATCCGCGGGGCGGTCGAAGCCGGCGTCTTTGCCTCGGTCCTGCACATGGAAGGCTGCGAGGCGATCGGCGCCGATCTGTCCGCGCTTGAAACCTTCTATGCCGCGGGCCTGCGTTCGCTCGGGCCGGTCTGGAGCCGCCACAACGTCTTCGGCCATGGCGTGCCGTTCTCCTATCCGATGTCTCCGGACACGGCACCCGGGCTGACGGATGCGGGCTTCGAGCTCGTGCGCGCCTGCAACCGTCTGGGCATTCTGATCGATCTTGCACACATCACCGAAAAGGGCTTCTGGGACGTGGCGAAGACCACCGACCAGCCGCTGGTCGCCAGCCATTCCAATGCGCATGCGCTGACCCCGGTCGCGCGCAATCTCACCGACAAGCAGCTCGACGCCATCCGCGAAAGCAAGGGCCTCGTGGGGCTCAACTATGCGACGACGATGCTGCGCGCCGACGGACAGGAGAATGCCGCAACGCCGCTTTCCGACATGGTGCGCCATGTCGATTATCTCGTCGAACGCATGGGCGTCGAGTGTGTCGCACTCGGCTCGGACTTCGACGGGGCGACGATCCCCGAGGGGATCGCTGATGCGGCCGGCAGCCAGGCGCTCGTTGCAGCGCTCAGAAGCGCCGGATATGGTGATGCCGAACTGGCAAAGATATGCCGGGAGAACTGGTGGAGAGTTCTGGGGCAGGCTTGGCACGAGGCCGCCTGAACCCATGAAGAAGGGGCCCAAAAGGGCGCAAACGAGGGAACTGCAAACATGATGCACAAGCTCAATGGACGTCTTCGTCTTCTGACGGCTTCTGCGGCGCTGGCCATGGTGATGGCTGCAACCGCACCGGCCTTCGCGGAAACGCCGAAGGACACGCTGGTCGAAGCCTTTGCGATCGACGACGTCATTACCATGGATCCGGGCGAAGCCTTCGAGCTGACCGCGGCCGAAATCACCGGCAACACCTACAGCATGCTGGTGCGCCTCGACATCAACGACACGACCAAGGTCGTCGGCGACCTCGCCGACAGCTGGACCGTGTCCGACGACGGTCTGACCTATACGTTCAAGCTGAAGCCCGGCCTGAAGTTCGCTTCCGGCAACCCGGTAACCGCTGAAGACGTCGCCTGGTCGTTCGAGCGCGCCGTGAAGCTCGACAAGAGCCCGGCCTTCATCCTCACCCAGTTTGGCCTCACCGGCGACAATGTGACGGAAAAGGCCAAGGCAACGGACGAGCAGACCTTCGTCTTCACCGTCGATCAGGCCTATGCGCCGAGCTTCGTCTTGAACTGCCTGACGGCAACCGTGGGCGCTGTGCTCGATAAGAAGCTCGTTCTCGAAAACGTCAAGCCGGTCACGCCGACGGACGAATACAAGTACGACAACGACTTCGGCAACGAATGGCTGAAGACCGGCTATGCCGGTTCCGGCCCGTTCAAGCTGCGCGAATGGCGCGCCAACGAAGTCATCGTACTCGAGCGCAATGACAACTTCTATGGCGAACAGGCCAAGCTCGCCCGCGTCATCTATCGCCACATGAAAGAAAGCTCGGGCCAGCGCCTGGCGCTTGAAGCGGGCGATATCGACGTGGCGCGCAACCTCGAGCCGGGCGATTTCGACGCCGTTTCAAAGAATGGCGACCTTGCCACGACGAACGCGCCGAAGGGCACGGTCTACTACATCAGCCTCAACCAGAAGAACGCGAACCTCGCCAAGCCCGAAGTGCGCGAAGCGTTCAAGTACTTGGTCGACTACGATGCCATCGGCTCGACGCTGATCAAGGGCATCGGCGAGATCCACCAGAGCTTCCTGCCGAAGGGCGTTCTGGGTGCGCTCGACGAGAACCCCTACAAGCTCGACGTCGCCAAGGCGAAGGAACTGCTGGCCAAGGCCGGTCTCGCCGACGGCTTCACCGTCACCATGGACGTTCGCAACGGCCAGCCGGTCACCGGCATTGCCGAGTCCTTCCAGCAGACCCTCGGCCAGGCCGGCGTGAAGCTCGAGATCATCCCGGGCGACGGCAAGCAGACGCTGACGAAGTATCGTGCCCGTAACCACGACATGTATATCGGTCAGTGGGGCATGGACTATTTCGACCCGAACTCGAACGCCGAAACCTTCACCAGCAACCCTGACAACTCCGACGAAGGCAAGAACAAGACCCTTGCCTGGCGCAATGCCTGGGACGTTCCGGAGCTGACGAAGAAGACCAAGGACGCTCTGCTCGAGCGCGACAGCGCCAAGCGTGCGGAGACCTACAAGGAACTGCAGAAGACGGTGCTGGGCGAAAGCCCGTTCGTCATCATCTTCCAGCAGACCGAAGTCGCCGGCTACCGCGGCAACGTCAAGGGCCTGAAGCTCGGTCCGAGCTTCGACACCAACTTCGTCGCCGGCATCACCAAAGAATAAGCCGTCTCGAAGGAATAAACCGAAAGGATCGTTCCCTTGAGCATGAGCGGAACAGGGACAGTGGACGGGCGCAAACGCGCCCGTCCCGGTAAGATCGTGGCAGCGGTGCTGCGCTTTCTTGTCATTGTCGTCACCACCTATCTCGGCCTTCTGGCCGTCACCTTTTTCATCGGCCGGGTAATTCCGATCGACCCGGTTCTGGCCGTTCTCGGCGACCGGGCGCCGACGCATGTCGTCGAAAGGACGCGCGAGGCGATGGGGCTCAATCTGCCCCTCTACCAACAATTCTTCATCTATGTCCGCCAGGCGCTGACCGGTGACTTCGGCATTTCGGTGCTGACGACCAATCCGGTCATGACCGACATTCGTCGCGTCTTCCCGGCGACCATGGAACTCGCGACGCTCGGCACCCTCATCGGTGCCCTGTTCGGCGTTCCGCTCGGCGTGCTTGCGGCCGTCAAGCGCGGCAGCATCGCCGACCAGATCGTGCGCGTCATCGGTCTCGTCGGCTATTCCGTGCCGATCTTCTGGCTGGCGCTTCTGTCGTTGCTGGTGTTCTACGCGCGGCTGAAGTGGGTCGCCTATCCCGGCCGTATCGATATCGTGTTCGAATACACGTTCACGCCGATCACGGGCTTCTATCTGTTCGATGCGCTCTGGCAGCGGCAATGGGATGTGCTGTGGGACGTGTTCCGCCACATCATCCTGCCCGCCTCGCTGCTCGGCTATTTCTCGCTGGCCTATATCAGCCGAATGACGCGCAGCTTCATGCTCAACGAGTTGCAGCAGGAGTATATCGTCGCGGCGCGCGCCAAGGGCCTGTCGGAGACCCGGATCATCTGGGGCCATGCGCTCCGGAACGCGGCCGTACCCCTCGTAACCGTGATTGCACTTTCCTACGCAGGCCTGCTCGAGGGTTCGGTCTTGACCGAAACCGTCTTCGCCTGGCCGGGCCTCGGTCTCTACATCACCAACTCGCTGCAGAATGCCGACATGAACGCCGTGCTTGGTGGCACCATCATCATCGGTTCGGTCTTCATCGGCATCAATCTCCTGTCCGATCTTCTCTACCGGACGCTCGACCCGAGGACGCGCCAGCGATGAGCACCGTTACCGAAACCCGTCCGATGACGCGTCGCGAATGGCTGCTGTCCGATCGCCCGCAGTCGCGCACCCAGGCGCGGCTCGGCCGCGCCTACATGACGTGGCAGCGCTTTGCCGCCAACAAGCTCGCCGTTCTCGGCTTGCTCATCCTGCTGGCGCTGGTCTTCGTTGCCGCATTCGCCGATCTCCTGGCGCCGCATTCGCCCTATATCGGCGATCTCGCCAACGCCCGCCTGCTGCCGCCGGGAACTCCGGGCTATCTGCTCGGCACCGACGATCTCGGCCGCGATATTCTTTCGCGGCTGATCCACGGCTCGCGGCTGACGCTGGCCGTCGTGCTTCTCGTCGCGATCATCGCGGCACCTGTCGGGCTCATCGTCGGCGCCGTCGCCGGTTATGCCGGCGGCTGGGTCGATGCGGTGCTGATGCGCATCACCGATATCTTCCTCGCCTTCCCGAAGCTGGTGCTGGCGCTCGCCTTCGTGGCAGCGCTCGGACCGGGCATCGAGAACGCCGTCATCGCGATCGCCATCACCTCCTGGCCGCCCTATGCGCGTATCGCCCGCGCCGAGACGCTGACGGTGCGCAACTCCGATTACATCGCCGCTGTTCAGCTCATGGGCGCGTCGCCGATCCGCATCGTCTTCCGCCATGTGATGCCGATGTGCATGTCGTCGCTGATCGTGCGTGTCACGCTCGACATGGCCGGCATCATCCTGACGGCTGCGGGCTTGGGCTTCCTTGGCCTCGGCGCTCAGCCGCCGCTACCGGAATGGGGTGCGATGATCGCGTCTGGCCGCCGCTTCATCCTCGACCAGTGGTGGGTGGCAACGATGCCCGGCATCGCCATCCTGATCGTCAGCCTCGGCTTCAACCTGCTCGGTGACGGCCTGCGCGATGCGCTTGACCCGCGGGAGAGCGGCCAATGAGTGCGCTTCTGACCGTTGAAGACCTCAAGGTCTCGTTCCCGACCCGCACTGGCCTCGTCGAGGCTGTGCGTGGCGTCTCCTTCACGCTCGGCCGCGAACGCCTCGGCATCGTCGGCGAAAGCGGCTCCGGCAAGTCGCAGACCGGCCGGGCGATCATGGGGCTGACGCCGGGTCATGCGCAGGTGACGGCAAAGCAGTTGAACTTTGACGGCATCGACCTGCTCGCCGCATCACCGAAGGTTCGGAGGGACCTGAGGGGCAAGCGCATTGCCATGATCCTGCAGGACCCAAAGTACTCGCTGAACCCGGTGATGAGCATCGGCCGGCAGATCGTCGAGACGCTGAGGCAGCACGAGAATGTCGGCCGCGGCGAGGCCCGGGAGCGGGCGCTCGATATGCTTTCGGCGGTGCAGATCCGCGATCCGAAGCGTGTCTACGATCTCTATCCGCACGAGGTTTCGGGCGGCATGGGCCAGCGCGCGATGATCGCGATGATGCTTGTTGCCGGGCCGGAACTGCTGATCGCCGACGAGCCGACCTCGGCGCTCGACGTGACGGTGCAGCTCGAAGTGCTCGGCATCCTCGACAAGCTGGTGGCCGAGCGTGGCATGGGCCTGATCTTCGTGTCGCACGACCTGCGCCTGGTCTCGTCCTTCTGCGACCGGGTGATCGTCATGTATGCCGGCCGGATCGTCGAAGAATTGGCCGCATCCGAGCTTGCCAATGCCAAGCATCCCTATACCCAAGGTTTGCTGAACTGCATGCCGGCGATCGGATCCGATCGTCATCCGCTGCCGGTTCTCGACCGCAAGCCGGAGTGGGCCCAATGACCTCTGCCGTTTCCGTTTCGAACCTTTCCGTCACCTATGACGAGTTCAAGGCACTGAACGACGTCAGCGTCGAGATCGCACCCGGCGAATCCTTCGGGCTGGTCGGCGAGTCCGGATCTGGCAAGTCGACCTTGCTTCGGGCGATCGCCGGTCTCGCGCCGGTCACGGGCGGCACCATTCGCGTGCATGATCGTGTCCTGCAGGGGGCAAAACGCGACAAGGCCTTCTACCGCGCCGTGCAGATGGTGTTTCAGGATCCTTACGGCTCGCTGCACCCGCGTCAGACGATCGACCGGCAATTGCTGGAACCGCTGGCGGTCCACGGCGTTGCGGACGGCGAGCGCCGCATCCTGAAGGCGCTGGACGAGGTCGGTCTCGGGTCGGGTTTCCGTTTCCGTTATCCGCACCAGCTTTCGGGCGGCCAGCGCCAGCGCGTTGCGATCGCTCGCGCGTTGATCCTCGAACCCTCGATCCTGCTGCTCGACGAGCCGACCTCGGCGCTTGACGCTTCGGTGCAGGCGGAAGTGTTGAACTTGCTCGAACAGGTCCGGCGCGACCATAAGCTGACCTTCATCATGGTCAGCCATGACCTCGGCGTCGTCACCCATATGTGTGACCGGCTGGCGGTGATGCAGGGTGGACGCGTGGTCGAGCGCCTGTCCTCAGCAGACCTCGTCGCCGGGCGTATCGGTGAGGACTATACGCGCAGCCTGATGGTCGCGAGCAAGGGCTTTCAGCGCAAGGACGCGGCCGCGACCGCGTGACGGTATGTTTACAAGCGGGGCGATTGTCCCGCTTGTATCGCTTCGTTTCGAAGCATCCGGTGCCCGGGCCCGGCGCGTTAAGCGCTTTGCCGCCAAACCGAGGTCGAGTCGGTGATCACCTTCTGGATGCGGCGCTGCTCGCGCCATTCCCGGCCCATATCTTTGATGACCGGCTGCGACTCGGGCGAGAAGATATAGTTGCGGCGGCTGGCGACATAGGCCTCCATCGCCGGGTTGACGCCCGAATAGAACTGCTTCTCCGGATCGCGCGAGAGGTCCATCAGACCGGCGCATTGGCGCGCGAAGTCGCCGCGAAGGATCGACGGCGACGTCGTGAATTTCGGGAACGTGCGAAACAGCGGGATCTTGATCCCGAACAGATACGCGTATTCGTTGCGCCGGTGGAAATGGCCCTTGCGGCGGATATCCCAGTTCTGGTCTGCCGTATGGAACGAGACCTGGCTGATCGCCGGATCGGCGAACGGCGTCAGCAGTTCCTCACCCATGTCCCGCAGCGAGATCCAGTCGTCCTCCAGATGGAAGACGTAGTCGGCGCTGGTGGCCGACCAGAGCTTCGCGACGGCCGCGCAAAAGCCCGGGCTCTCGGGCTGGAAAACGGTTCCGTCGGGGAAATGGTTGCGGAAAATCTCGACGCACGCGCGATGATCCTCTTCCGACCCGAAAACCGGATCGAGATTGAGATAGGCGCCGCGCAGGTCGAGCCTGGAAAAGATTTTGTCCCGGAAACTCGCCAGCGTTTGGGCAAGCAGGTCCGGGCGCCGGGTGGCGACAAGGCATAGGTCAATCGTGGACATAGCACCTCCTTGGGTGCATTTTTTTCAACCGTCAATACCCACGCCACCCCTGACGTTCACTTAGATCGTGCCGAATTTACGGCAAAGTCACCGAATTTACGGCAAAGCGACCTAAGTCGATCAATAAAGTCGATTTCGGGTGGCTCAACGCGGTCTGGTTGAGAACTGTCCACACGTCCCGGTGTCTAGATTTAGAAGACGCTCAGCTTCGGAATGGCGACGACGAAGCGGCCGCCCCAGTCGCGAATTGCCTCGTTGTCTGCGACGATTTCGGTCTTCAGGTTCCAGGGCAGGATGACGAGATAGTCGGGCTTCGCATCCTCGATCACCGTCGGCGCGTGCACCGGAATATGGGTGCCGGGCAGGAGCTTGCCCTGCTTCAGGTCGTTGCGATCGACGGCGAAGGCGATCTCGCTGGGCGACAGGCCGCAGACATTAAGGAAGGTGTTGCCCTTCGCCGCAGCGCCATAGGCGGCTACGGTTTTTCCCTCTGCCTTGGCGTTTGCCAGGAAGTTCTGAAAATCCTTGCAGACGGCGGCAATGCGGTCGTCGAATGCCGTGTAGGTCTCCATCCGCA
The DNA here is from genome assembly GCF_014852425.1 of Ensifer sp. ENS09. NCBI lineage: Bacteria > Pseudomonadati > Pseudomonadota > Alphaproteobacteria > Hyphomicrobiales > Rhizobiaceae > Ensifer > Ensifer sp. ENS09. Next base: position 1,488,733 of record NZ_JACVBP010000001.1, on the reverse strand, counting down.
TCAGCCCGGCAAGCGCCTCGGTCGCCCGCAACCGCTCAAGCTCCAGCGTCGCCTCGCGTACGCCGGATCTCAGCTGCGCATAGACGCGCAGAGAGCCGCCATGGGTCGGCAGTTCCTCGACGTCGAAGACCTTGAGGCCGGAGCTTTCGAAGATACGTTCGACGGCCGCCAGAGACAGATAGGAATAGTGCTCGTGGTAGATCGTGTCGAACTGCACGCCTTCCATAAGGCGCAGCAGGTGGGGGAACTCGAACGTCGCAACGCCATCGGGCTTCAGCAGGATGGCGAAGCCGCCGACGAAGTCGGCGATATCGGGAACATGGGCGAGCACGTTGTTGGCTGCCGTGAGGTCGGCGCGAATGCCACGCTTGACGAGTTCCGTTGCCGTCTCCCGTCCGAAGAAGGCGACCTCGGTCGGGACTTGGCGCTCCTCGGCCAGCCGGGCTGCATTGGCGGCCGGCTCGATGCCGAGCGCCGGGATGCCCTTGGCGACGAAATATTGCAGCAGGTAGCCGTCGTTCGAGGCGATCTCGACGACCTGCGAATTGTCGTCGAGCGCGAAGCGCTCGGTCATGTTCTCGGCATAGCGGCGCGCGTGTTCGAGCCAGCTTGTGGAGAAGGAGGAGAGATAGGCGTAGCCGTCGGTGAAAATCTCGTCGGCCGGCACGTTTTCCGTCGTCTGCACCAGCAGGCACTCGGAGCAGACCATCGCCTTCAGCGGGAACGAGCGCTCGCGGGCGATGGCTTCCTGCGTCGGTTCGAGAAAGGAATTGGACCAGGGCGTCGAACCCAGGTCGGCAACGACGGTCTTGAGCGGTGTCGAGCAGAAACGGCAGTTGTGGGACATCGAAGTCGTTAGCCTCTCATGAATGCGTCGATTTGGCTGAGTGTCAGGTCACGGGCGTCGGCGCCGCGGCGCCAGCCGTCGTACCAGTGCGCGGTCCAGGCGATCGCCTCGTCCTGGGATAGGCGTGTTGCCCATGGCAGCGTGCGTGCGGCGAGCGCCGGGTCGAGCCCGAGCGTCTTCATCTCGTGCGGCTGGTCCTCGGATGAGGTGTCGCGCCATCGTGCAGGCAAGCCCATTGCGGTCTGGATCGCGGCGGCAACGTCCCGAACCGGGATCTGTCGCTCGTCTGGAGCCGGGCCGAAATTCAGCGCGGCCACATCGGTCTCGCCGCCATGAAGCGCCTCGGCATAGACGAAGTATCCGTTGAGGCAGTCGAGAACGTGCTGCCAGGGCCGCGTCGCCATCGGGCTGCGGATGTCCAGCGTCTCGCCCGAGAGGGCAGCGCGAACGATATCCGGAACCAGCCGGTCGGCGGAAAAATCGCCGCCGCCGAGCACGTTGCCGCCACGGGCGGTCGCCACCCTTATGCCGCGTTCACGCAGATAGGAATGCCGCCAGGTCGAAACGACCAGCTCGCAGGCGGCTTTCGAACCGGAATAGGGATCATGGCCGCCGAGCACGGCATCTTCCGGAAAGTGCCGGCCGCTTTCGTCGTTGCGGTAAACCTTGTCCGTGGTGACGACCAGAACGGTCTTGAGGGCAGGGGCCGCGCGTGCCGCTTCCAGCAGGCGCACCGTGCCCATGACGTTGATGTCGAAGGTTTCGACCGGCGTCCGGTAGCTCTCGCGAACCAAAGGCTGGGCTGCCATGTGAAGGACGATCTGCGGGTCGCAGGCGCGTACGGCAGATGCGAGCGTGTCGCCGTCGCGGATATCAGCGAAATGTTCGTTCGTGGCCGCTTCAGATCCGAGCAGCGCGTGCAGCGAGGGGCTGGTCGCCGGCGACAGGCCGTAGCCGGTCACCTCTGCGCCCATCTGCGTCAGCCACAGGCGAGCCCAGCTTCCCTTGAAGCCGGAGTGACCCGTCAGCATTACCCGCTTTCCGGCCCAGAAGGACGGGTCTGCAAGTCTGCTCATGCCCAGACTTTCCAGGGCGCCGTTCCGCTCTGCCAGAGCTCTTCGAGCTGGTTCTTGTCGCGCAGCGTATCCATCGGCCGCCAGAAGCCAGTGTGCTCGAAGGCCATCAACTGGCCGTCTGCGGCGAGGCCTTCCAGAGGCCCCGCTTCGAACGGCGTCTGATCGCCTTCGATGCGATCGAGCACCGAGCGGTTGAGGACAAAGAAGCCGCCATTGATGTGACCGTTGTCGCCTGCCGGCTTTTCGATGAAGCTTCTGACCCGTCCGTCGCTGACGGCGAGCGCGCCATAGCGGCCGGGCGGAACCACGCTCGTGACCGTCGCTTGGCGGCCGTGATGGCGGTGGAATTCGGTCAGCGCCTTGATGTCGATGTCGGCAACGCCGTCACCATAGGTAAGGCAGAACGTATCGCCGAGATGGTCGGCCACGCGTTTCAGGCGTCCGCCGGTCATGGAGTCCGTTCCGGTGTCGACGAGCGTCACGCGCCAGGGCTCGGCCTTGTTCGAGTGGAACAGGGTTTCGCCCGTCGCCATGCAATAGGTGACGTCTGAGGAATGCAGCACGTAGTTGGCGAAATATTCCTTGATCATGTAGCCGCGATAGCCGAGGCAGATGACGAAATCCGAGAAGCCGTAGTGGCTGTAGATCTTCATGATGTGCCACAGGATCGGCCGTCCGCCGATTTCGATCATCGGTTTTGGCCGGAGATGGCTCTCCTCCGAGATCCGCGTGCCGTAGCCACCGGCGAGAATGACGATTTTCATGCGACCGCCCCGTATTTGCGCCGGCCACTCGGCATGGCGCATTGCAAAGTCCTAATATCCTGGCGACCTTGCGCGGAGGTGGTCTGCGCGCGCCCGAATTCAGGCGGCGAGGCAGCCGCGCAGGACCTCGACCACGCGGCCGATCTCGTCGGATGTCATGTCGTGATAGCTCGGCAGGTTGATCGCGCGGCCGGGCAGGTCATAGGCCACGGTGTTTGCCGGCGCCTCGTCAAAGGGCGGCAACGAACTCAGCGGCCAGAAGAAGACGCGGGCGTCGATGTTCTCGGCCGCAAAGGCACCCTGCAGAGCGTCTCGGGTGACGCAGGTTTCCGGCGCAAAGACGACGGTCGGCATCCAGAAACCGTTCTTCGTTCCCTCGGGCTCCGGGTTCATGGCAATGGCGTTCACGCCAGCAAGTTGCTCGCGATAGGCGTAGAAGATCTCGCGCTTGCGATCGACGAGCTCGCCGACACGCTCGATCTGTGCCAGGCCGATGGCGGCCTGCAGGTTCGACATCTTGTATTTGAAGCCGATCTCGTCCGGCCAGAACTGCTTTTTCTGCCCCCGCGCGCGGCCGTGATTGGAGAGCGTCAGCACCTTTTCATAGAGCGTCTCGTCGCTGGTGACGAACATGCCGCCTTCGCCCGTCGTCACGGTCTTGGTGCCGTGGAAGGAGAAGGCGCCAAAGGCGCCGAGCGATCCGGCCTTGCGGCCATGCCACTCGGATCCGAGCGCCTCTGCGGCATCCTCGACGACGGGGATGTTGTGCCGGACGCCGATCTCAAGCAGGCGGTCCATGTCGCAGAGATTGCCGTAGATATGGACGGCGATGATCGCCTTGGTCCTTGGCGTGATCGCTGCTTCCGCCTTTTCCGGATCGATGCACCAGCTGTCGGCAAGCACGTCGACGAAGACCGGTTTCGCGCCGAGGTGAACGATCGGTGCGGCAGACGCCGTCCAGTTGGTGTCCGCAAGGATCACTTCGTCGCCGGGTCCGACGCCGAGTGCGGCAAGGCCCATATGCAGTGCGCCGGTGCAGCTCGATGTCGAGATCGCGTGCGTCGTGCCGAGATGCGCGGCAAAGGCCGCCTCGAAGCGGTTGATATAGTCGTAGCAGCGCTCGCCCCAGCCATTGGCCGCCGCATCGGCCGCATAGGCCACTTCACGGTCCGTGATCGAGGGTTTGGTGTAGAGGATGCGGGGTTTCATGGGGAGCGCCGTTTGGTCATAACTGGGACGTTCGTCGAGGTCTGGAAGCCGGGCGGGTGTTGAAAGTATCCGTCCCCCCGGCGTCGGCCGTTTTACCATCGGCTCTCGTCAGAGCCAGACGTGGTCAAGCCCGGTTCGCTTCAGCCAAGGCTGCGCGGCGATCGCGGCGCGGGCCTTCAACGGATTGAGGCCGATGAACAACGCTTCGGCTTCCTGCGGCAGTTCCTCCGGCGGAAGGACCGGGACCCCAAAAAGCGTGGCGCCCTTCATGTTTTCGTTGCGGTCGAGGAATGCCACGACATCGACCGCCTCGCCGATGCGACCGTAGATCCAGCTTCCATAGAAACCGGCGCCATAGATCGCGACCTTGCGCTTGCCATAGCGCTCGACGCCGTCCTTCAGGGTTTCGGCTGCCTGGTTCCAGAAGGCGCAGATGTCGCGCGCCCGTTTGGCCGCGTCGGCAGCGTCAGCCGACGGCGCGGCTTTTTCGATCGGCGCCTCGGCGCGCCTTGCAACGACGAAGAATGCGCCGGGGAACGAGGTGCTGTCGACGGTCTGCACGTCGAAACCGGCGCTCGCCACGGCGTGTTCGATCGACGCCGCGCTGAAATGGTTGAGATGATCAGCGACTGCCATGTCTCCCGGGTTGCCGGCGACGTCGGGCACGGAGAACAGGAAAATGCCGCCCGGTCGCATCAGGTCGCGCACCGTGCGCAGGAAGCCCACGGGGTCGGCTACGTGCTCGATGACGAAATGACTCATGACGGCGTCAAACGTACCCTGCCAGGCCTCGGGTACCGAATAGGTGGCTTGTGCCGCCTCCGGCACCCAACCCTGCCAGGCGGGCGCATAGTCGGAACTGACTTCGAAGACGTGCGGACGCAAATCCTTGCGGGCAGCGGTCATCTTGCGAAGCGTGTCAGCCTTGGCGGCGCCGTAGTCGAGGATGCTCGCGCCCTCAGGCAGGTCTAGCAGTCGCAGCGACAGGGCAGCCTGATGGTCGGTACGATAGGTGATCGTGCCATCGGCTGCGACCGAAAAGATCTGGTCGTGGTTCTCGCTGCTCAACGAGATCCGGTATTCCGTGTCATAAAAGGCCTGAATGTCCGGGATGTCGTCGCTTTGCGCGTGCCCGCAGGTTCCGCACACGAAGACACGCGTCGGCACGTCGAGCAGGGTCGTGCCCGAAGTCAGCGCCGGTGCCGGCGCTTCATAGGATGGGGCGCCGATGTGGGTGCCGCAAACTCGGCAGGTGGTCATGCGAGTTCTCCCTGGGGTGCGACCAGTTCCGGCAGCACTTCGGCATAGTTGACGCCTGCCGCGAACGAGCCCTTCCAGCCGATGCGGATGCCGACCGGCTCGGCGTAGTTGAAGTAGCGGAACTGGATGCTCCAGCGCGGCGTCTCTGAAACATTGTGACCGGACTGGTGCAGTGTCAGGAAATCCATGAGGATCAGGTCGCCGGGCTTGCTCAGCGGAGCCACGTGCTTGTAGCGAGCCAGACGCTCTTCGCCCTTGTGCAGGAAGAGCGAATAGGCGCCGGTCTTACCGAGGCCGGCATCATCTTCATAGACCGGAACGAACCCTTCGGCCTGCGAGCCCTCGGCGATCTGAACCGGCCCCATGTCGGCTGTGACCGGCAAAAGCGGTGTCCAGAAGACGATGCCGTCGACGCTGCGCAACTGGCCGGGAAATTCCTGATGCCACTGGGCGCGGAACTTTTCTTCACCGGGGTTGTCGATGCGGATGCCATATCCTCCGGCAGCGAGACCCGGGACGCTTTCCGGTCGAAGCGCCTTGAAAACCTCGTCGTTGGCGGCGGAGCTCACGAGCCGCATGAAGGCGGGAATCTGCTTCACAGCATCATAGACTTCACCGCCCCAGGAGCGATTGACCGCAATCAGCTTGCGATAGGCGATAGTCATCGCCTCGTGCGCGGTGCCTGTCGGTGCATCGACGCCGTATTTCTTGCAGATCAGCTCAAGGATCTGGCGGATGCCTTCCTGGATCGGCTCGATCTGCGACTGGGCGTCGTAGAAGCCGGGCACGACGTGGTAGCCCTTAGCTGCGAATTCCTGGCGCGCGCTTTCGGAAATGATGGTGCCGTTTTTCATGATACGCCTGCTTCCTCCTTCAGGAATTCCTGCCGTGAGACGGTCGTCGGTAAAGTGCTCGGCGCATCGGGACCGGTGCGCGCGATGAGGTCCAGCATGGAACCTAGTGGGTGAAGCTTTCGCCGGGCTGTGGCGGTGCCCCGCCGTGGCGGACGCCTCCTTAAGCATTGCTTGCCCTCAAGCAGGCAAGTCACCAGCCGCGTCTGCCACGACGATCTTGTCGATGCGTCCACCAATCTGCGCGCCGATATAGAGGTTTTCATAGTGGCGAGGAGGGAAACCGGCCTGCCGCATGTGGTACGCGGTCCGGTCGATATCGTAAGCGACACGGTGCAGTTCGATGGTGCCGTCTGACGACAAGAGGGCAAAGGCTGCCCGGGGGTCGCCATCGCGCGGCTGGCCGACCGAGCCCGGATTGCAGAATACCTTGCCGCCGATCTCCAGGCGGGCCTGCACATGAGTATGTCCGGCAAAAAGCCGTTCGCACCCGTCGGGAAACTGCGCTTCCGAGACCTTGTAGAGGTATTCGTCGATCGGGTCCTGCCAGCTTCCGTGGACGAAATAGGTCGATCCGTCGATGACGTGGGATCGCGAGCCCGCGAGCCATGACCGCTGGTCCTCCGAGATGATGCCCCGTTGGTACTCGATGATGTCATTCACCATCTTCGAGCGCGGGCAACCCTCTCCGCTGACGATGTAATAATCGTGATTGCCCATGAGGTTGGTAATGCCGCGTGCCTTCAGCACGTCGATGCAGTCGCCCGGCTGGGCGTAGTATCCGACGACGTCACCCAGCGACAGAATCGATCCGCATCCGAGTTCGTCGATGCGGGCAAGGACCGCTTCCAGGGCAGGGAGATTGCTATGGATGTCGGAAATGACCGCGATCATAGGACGACCAGGTCTTCGGAGTAGCGCCAAGCTCGACCGGATTTGACCTCCGGTTCCGCGGGCTCCTTCCCGTGCAGATAATAATCCAGCGCCATCGCCGCTTCGTTGTAGCCGAAGGCCGCGCGCAACGACGTGCTGCTCGAAAAGCGCGGGTTGATCTCCAAGAGGTAGGGGATCGTTCCCTCCAGTCGGAACTGGTAGTTCGTCGGCCCGAGTGGCTTGAAGTGTCGCGATAGCCTGCGCACGGCCTCGGTCAGCAGAGGCTCATCGACCACTTCGGCATATTGGGTGTTGCCGGCGACGGAGAGCCTACGCTTGAAGGTGATCGGCGACAGCGTCGTGCCGTCGCCGAAACCGAAGGCGCCGACGGTGTACTCCTGGTCATTGCTGCCGACGTATTTCTGCACCAGGAAGTCATCCGGGCTCTTTTGCGTCCAATAGTCGAAATCGGCCGCGTCCTTCAGCAATGCGATGCCCCGGGAGCCGTTGCCGCGACGCGGCTTCAGGAGCAGCGGCAAGGGGCCGAGCTCGCGCGTGCAATCGTCGAGGCTGCGGCTGAGCGTGCTTGGAATGGCAGGGAAGCCCGCTTGCAGCAGCGCCTCGCCCATGTCCCACTTGTCCTGTCCGAGGTCGATCAGCGCGGAACTATTCAGGACAATGCGCGCGTCCGTTGTCTCGAAAAGCGCCCGGCGTTCGTTGAAGAAGAGGACATCGAGTTCCAGCCCCGGCAGCACCAGCGCGACGTTTTCTCGCCGCAGCAGTTCCAGCCAGAATTCGAGATATTCAGGAGACGTCTCATCACAGGACGGCTTTGCGACAAAGTGGTCGCAGAAGTGCCGGCCGATGCCATTGGCGTCGCGGTCGATGCCGATGATCCGGATCGGCCTATCGAGCATGCGCAGCGATGCGACGATGCCTTGGCCGATGATGGCGCCGACGGCCGTCACCACGACTGTAATCGATTGTTTTGTTGCGTCCTGCATTACTTGACGTCCATCGGGCCGAATGCTTCGGCGGTTCCGGCTGACTTGATCATGGCAATTCCGTCGCGCATGGCGATAAGCGGGTCCATGTCCAGCCTGGACAAGGTTTCGGCGCCATCAGGGAAATTCGCCGCTCTAAAAGGTGCTTTTTCGGTTGCGATCTTGATCGCGCCGCCACGGTCGAACACTTCGTAGGCGATCTCGGCGATTGCGCTGTAGCTCAGGCGTTCAGGGTGCACGGCCGCGTTGATGCCCGAGAGTGCGCCGCCTGCCGCGCCGATCATGAGGCCTGCAGCATCGCGCACATGGAGAAAGTTCTGGTGCCCGAGCGATGCTGGCATGCGAATATCGGCGCCCCGAGAGGCATAGGCGACAACGCGGCCGAACCACGGCTGGTGCGTGCAGCATCGGCCGTCCGTATCGTAGAGTTGGGAAAGCCTGAGGCTGCAGAAACGGGCGCCCTGCTTTTGCAGCAGCCAGCTCAACATCTGTTCGGCGAGCGCCTTGGTGAGGCCATAGGAGTTGAACCTCTCCGGGTTCAGGGCCGCATCCGACCAGATCGAGCCGGCATAGATCAATGCCTTTGCCTCGAGCCGCCGGACGAGTTCGGCAACGCCGAGCGCGCTCGCGGTGTTCGTCGCGTAGTTCTGCCCGATGCCGGCATCGCTATCGTCGCCAAAGCTCGACGCGCAATGGAAGACGACATCGGCGGATGCGGTAAAGGTGCCGGCGCAGCCTCTTTCGAGGTCGAAGACGATGTCGTCCTTCGCGGACCGGCCGACGCTGAGCGTTTCAACGCCGCGCGCCCGAAGCTCTGCAGTCAGTTGACTGCCGAGCATCGAGCCTGCGCCGATGATAGCCGCAGTCTTCATGCGAGTTCCGCTTCCATCAACAGGCCGACGCAAAGATCGGGGAACTCGATGCCGACCTTGAGCATCGCGTGCAGGTTGGCCTCGAAATCGGGCAGGGTCTGCAGCACGGGCAAGGGTAACGGCTTCAAGTATATGCCTTCCTCGTGCACGACGCGGAAGCCGTGATTTTCGAACTCTGCGCGGAACGTGTCGCGGCAATATTGGCGCTTGTGGCCGAGCGCCAGGTCGTTGGCGTTCAGGCTGTAGATATCGTCGATCTTGCCGAGTTCCACACCCATTCTTCTGTTCAGCGACTTGGCGTTAGGCACAGCGGCAAACAGCCGTCCATCGGGCTTCAGGAAGCGGCGGAACCGGTCAAGCACAAGGCCCGGATCGTCGACATGCTCGAGAACGAAGCCCATGATGATGACATCGAAACGCTCGTCCGTTTCGAAATTTTCGAAGTAGGAAAAGACGATCTCGCCGGAAAAGTCCGGGTTGTTGTTCTTGAAGAGGTCGATGACGAACTGCGAGCCTTCGACGATCACATGCCGGTCGCAGGCCTTGTTGAAGAGGTGCGGGGTATAGCCGTGGCCGATCCCGAGATCGAGCAGCGACTGGCACTTGCCGAAGCGCTGCACCATGCGCTGTGGGTACCAATTGAGAATGAGATTGTTCTCGATCGACGTCACAGCGTTTGGAAGGTATTCCGACGCCACATTGTCCAGGTTCTCGGCTTTCACTGGGTAAACTCCCTCCAATCGACAGTTCCGGAATGCACGACATTTGCGCCGCTCGCGCCACAATTGGCGATGAGGTCCAACGCGGTCACGTAAGGGGTGAACTCCCCGTGCAGTTGCGCATACGGCGTGCGTTCGTAGTTCATGTAGCGAACGGAAATTCCGTTCCGCCCGAAGAGATCATGATCGAGATAGTTCCGAGCACCATGGCCGGTGATGTAGGCCGTGCCTTCGAGATGCGCTGTGATGTCGTAGACCCGCTCACTGCTGGCCCCGCCGATTGTCAAGCTGTCCGATGCCATGAATGTCGGTCTGTCCAGCTTGAAATAGGCGGCAAGCGCGAGCATGGAGTTGCGCGCGATGTCAGCAATCGTCGACGCGTCCTTGGCAAAAACCTCGTCTACCAGTGTCAGCATGTCCTTGACGAATGGCGCCTTTCTATAGGCCTGCCGCAGCATGTCGCGATGACTTCTGCGCCAATCGGTGCGATCGTCGATCTGCACCTCATCGATGCGCTGTCCGAGACGAAGATCTTTCAAAGGCACGCTCAGCCAGCGGATGCCGCTCTCAGTCTTGATCTGCACGCGGTTGGTGAAGCTGCCGCGCGAGAACTGCACATCGTCATAGTGGACGAATACGTCCGCCAGCCTGATCTGCTCCAGCATCCCAACCCAGGGAAAGTACATGGATTGTGAGATGACAATGTTTCGAGTCATCCGGTGCTCGCCTGCGGTGGGTGTTCTCGCGATAGAGGGTTGGAGGGCAGCGCCGTTCTCGCGCCACCCCGCTTGTCGCCTATTTGCCGGTGCAGCGCAGATAGCCGCGCGGCGAGCTTGACAGTACGAGCTTGCCGTTCAGCACGTCATCGGCCTCAAAGCGCGTCTCTTCTTCCATATAGGCCTTGAGCGCCGCGTAAGGCTCGTCGCCGGCGTGCCAGATTTTCGACCGCTTGGTCGGTGTCTGCGAAGCCTCGGCCCAGCCCAGCACCGTATCGGCGACAACCATGTACTGGCCTTCGGTCACCAGCGGTCCGTAGGTGCGCAATTCATCCAGCACATGGTCGCGGCTGTGGTCGCTGTCGAGCACGACCATCACCGAGGCGCCCTCGGGGATTTCCGCCTTCACCTTGGCCAGCGTCTCGGCCGTCGTCGAAGGGCCTTCGATCAGGCTGATGCGCGAGGACATCGGGTGCTTTTCGATGGAGTCGCGGTTATGGGCGCGGATGTCGATATCGACGCCAATGACTTTGCCCTTGCCGATCAGCTGCAGCATCGCCGCCATGAAGATCACCGAGCCGCCGCGCGCGACGCCCGTTTCGATGATGATGTCGGGCTTGGTGTTCCAGATGACTTCCTGGGTCGCCATCACATCGGCCGGCATCTGGATGATCGGCACGCCCATGAAGGACCAAAGATAGGAGTAGTCGTATTTGTCGAGCGTTACCAGGGTGTCGAGCGACTGCTGGAAGGCGTCCTCGTCCTTGCCGAGCGCGAGCGCCATTTCCGTCTTGTGGGCTTCGAATGCGAGACGATCGTCTTCCACTGCCATTGCTGTCTGACACCCTTTTTCGGATACAACCTACGGATACGCCTCGACCGCGAATCGCGATAAATGGCGCTTTCACCGATTCGTAACGCTTCCTGTGAACGCTTTCATGTCGGCAATTGCAAATACGGTCAAGGCCGGTTTCTTAAGGGCGAAAAGACGGGTAGAGCTTGGTTCTGGCGGAAGGAACCATGTCGCGATTCGATCGAATTTCTACATCCATAGCGGGTCTCATCGTCGTCGAGCGGCAACGCAGGGGCGACGATCGCGGTTTCTTCTCGCGCTTCTTCTGTCGCGAGGCGCTGGCCGATTTCGGCGGCGATGGAAAGATCGCGCAGATCAACCACACCCTGACGCAGGCAGCAGGCACGATCCGTGGCCTGCACTTCCAGCATGCGCCGCATGACGAGGCTAAATTCGTCTCTTGCCTTTCCGGCGCGGTCTTCGATGTAGCGGTCGACCTGCGGCCGGATTCGCCGACCTATCTGCAATGGCACGGCGAAGTGTTGAGCGCGGACAACGGTCGCTCGATGATGATCCCCGGCGGTTTCGCCCATGGGTTCCAGACGCTGACCGAGGACTGCGAACTGATCTATCTGCACGACAAGCCCTATGCGCCCGAGGCCGAAGGCGGGCTAAACCCGCTCGATCCGAGGCTCGCGATCGACTGGCCCTTGCCGGTCTCGCAGATGTCACCGCGCGACCAGGCGCTTCCCTTGCTGCCGAACAGGATCGCCGCCGCCCGTCGTTGACTTCGTGAGGGATGGGAGGACAATGACCTTTCCGCGCCACCACGAGAGAGAAGGGGTGTCGACGATGACGATCGCCAGAAAACTTCAGGACTATATCGACGGTTCGGGTGTCGCCTACGACACCGTTGACCATCACCGCACCGCGACCACCAGCCAGACGGCACGAGCCGCGCATGTGCCGGGCAGCCGGCTTGCCAAGTCCGTGGTCGTTCACCACGAAATGGGCTACGTGCTCGCCGTCGTGCCAAGCACGCACCGGGTCGAACTCTCGACCCTGCAGGACGTGATGGACCGCCGCCTCGGCCTCGCGTCGGAAGAGGAAGTCTGCAATCTCTTCGCCGATTGCGACATCGGCGCCGTGCCACCGGTCGGTTCGGCCTATGACGTTCCGGTTCTGCTCGACGAAAGCCTCGGCGATGTGAGTGACGTCTATTTCGAGGGCGGCGATCACCGGACGCTGGTGCATATGAGCGGCGCGAATTTCCGCAACCTGATGCGGGGCGCACAGATCGCCCGCTTCAGCCATCCGGCGTGACGGGTCGGTCGGAACGCGCTCACTTGCGCTGGCGTGCCGCTGGCCGCCAATCCGTGGCACCATCCGCTTGAAGCGGGAAGGGACCGCCAACCGGTGGTAGAGAGTTGCTGTACCCGATTTTGGCCAGTCAGGCTTGTCGAAGCGCACGCTTGGCGGCACCATCGCGCTCGCCGGACACCTTTATCTAGCTGGGTTGGGGGATCGATGGTGCGCATACGCTCTGCGAATATGTCCAAGTCTCTGGCAGTACTGCTGGTTGCGGCCAGCGTTCAGGCCTTCGGCTCTTCGGCACATGCCGAAGGCGTCCTGTTTGATCAATTTCCGTTTGCCGTCGCCTGCGAATACAAGGGCACGCAGCACGCCTTCTATCTGTCCAAGGTGACGGAGGACGGCACCGCGACCTACATGGCCTCGGACAACTTCGCCGGCACGATCACGCTGCATGGCGAGGCCAAGGCGGTTGGCTCCGATGCCGGCGGAAGCTGCCTTGGAACGACGCTCGCGGAGCTGCGAGCCTCAGGGCAGGCACGCGATATCAAGTAATCTGCCTTGTGTTGTCGGCGATCGCGGCCGATGCTCGCCCGGTGCTTGAGATGCGCCCGGCGCAGCGTCGCTTTGTGGCGGTGAGGCGAAAGGAAGCTCACCTATTGTTAGCTTTGATGGTGTCTCCTACCTGCCCTGTTGGCGTCCACAGTGAGAAGAGCCGATCTATTGGGTGGCCGTCATGAAAGAATCGATGCTTGAGAATTTTCTGTTGTAGCAGTTCAAAAATCTGATTTACTGCAGCCTCGCTAATTGGCTTTCGGGGGATATTGCCGATGGTGTGGACCCGCAGGGAAACTATGCTTGGTGGTTTGGCGCTGCTTGGCGCGAACGCGCTTCAGAGCCCGGCACTCGCAAAGGCGACATCCTATTTTTCCGGCCCGGCCGTCGATAACGGCGTCACGTACCGGAGCACCAATTTCGCCAATATCGACAGGAAATGGCAGCGCCAGGTCGTCAAGTATTTCAGCAGCGAGCCGATCGGCACCGTCGTCGTCGATACCAGGCACCACTTTCTCTACCTAATCATGGAGAACAAGACGGCCATCCGCTATGGCGTCGGTGTCGGGAAAGAGGGCTTCAAGTGGTACGGCCGCGCGACCATCGACCGCAAATCGCTCTGGCCGCGCTGGACGCCGCCGCCGGAGATGCGTGAGCGCCACCCCGAACTGCCTGAGTTCGTCGAGGGCGGTTCGCCGAAAAATCCGCTCGGTCCCCGCGCCATGTATCTGCTGCGCGACGGCGTCGACACCGGCTACCGCTTCCACGGTACGCTGGAGCCGGGCAGCATCGGCAAGGATGCCTCCAGCGGCTGCATCCGCATGTTCAACGAGGATGCGATCGACCTCTACCAGCGTTGCCCGATCGGCACGGCGGTGCAGGTGCTGCCGCATATCGCCGACAAGGCCCCCGAGGTCAGCCAAGCAAGCCCGGTCGCAACTCCGGTCGAATGAGGAATATCACCCGATGCCCGCTATGACCGGATTGACGAGGCTGCTGTCGGCGGCCGCCATTCTCTTAACGCTTGCTTCCTGCAACACCACCGAAATCGCCGCGGTCGAAGAGCCAGCAGCCGTGCCGATGACCGGAAAAACCGACGATCCGGCCCCCGGCTTCGAGACCGTATCCGTCGGCACCGAGGAGGACTTTATCCTCAATGTCGGCCGCCGGACCTACTTCACCCAGGATTCTTCCACACTCGACAGCGTCGCCAAGGCGACGCTCGACATTCAGGCGATCTGGCTCAACAGCAACCCGCGCTGGCTGGTCAAGCTGCAGGGCTTCTCCGACGACAGCGGCTCCGCGTCCAAGATGGCCACACTGTCGCAGAAACGCGCCGATGCGGTGATGGCTTATCTTGCCTCCAAGGGCGTCGATCCGAACCGCATGTGGGCCAAAGGCTACGGCAACGACCGCGAAGTCCGCGACTGCACCGAGCGCTCCTGCAAGGTCCAAAACCGCCGCGTTGTCTCCAATCTCAGGATGGAACGCGACGCGACTTGAGCGCGGCGCTGTCGGTTAAAGCGCAGCTCGATGGCGAGAACCATTGTGCGCAGCCGGATGAGCGCTTTTGCGGGTCAGCTCGTTTAAAGGCGAACAGTCTGGCTGAAACTTAAATGGCGCACCCGACAGGATTCGAACCTGTGACCTTTGGAATCGGAATCCAACACTCTATCCAGCTGAGCTACGGGTGCATCCGTTTGGCGGCAGGGCCGCCGAAGCAGGCTGTGAGCGGTTCTTAGCCTAGCTTGCGCGTCGCTTCAATGGTCATTGCAAGAGATTGTGGTAGAAACCGCCATCCTGTGCTGGCGTTGTGGTCGCGGCGCATCGCTTTGGGCAATGGCGCCCGGGGGATCGCCAATCCATCTGACGGGATCACCCACCCGATGTAGCTAGAATTGGTCAGGCGAACGTCCTTGCGACGAGGGGCGCCGCGTTATAGATTCGGAATTAAAGATAAATCTAAATTAAGATACCCAGGGCTCAAGTAGGCGAGCGTTCCAGTAACCAAGTGCTCCAGTACCAAGTGCTCCAGTACCAAGTGCTCGCGTAACTGTCTCAGGCGAGGGGGCAAGTTTTGGTCAACCGATACCTCACGACCGGCGAACCGGCGTTGGAGAGGCTGCGCTCCGATCCCGCATTGATGTTTCTGGTTGCTCTCGCGGCCGTGCTTTTCTTGCTGAACACCTGGAACGGTATCGGCATCCTTCCGGATTCGACGCGTTACATGCAGATCGTCAGCACGCCCTATGACGCGCCGCTTTACGCGTGGATGCTGGGTGCCGGGGGATCCCTTGGATTTGCGCTCGAGCATGTCGCCCTCGGCATCGCCTTTCTGCTTTATCTTCTCAATACCTGGCTCGTCTTTTCGCTGTTCAGGACGGCGCTGCCGGATCAACCGTTCTTCGTGACCGTCGGAACGCTTTTGATCATCGTCAATCCGACGTTCCTCTGGACGAGCACGATCGCGATGTCGGAGGCCCTGTTCTTGGCGCTGACATTTCTCGGCATCCGTTTCTTCATGCGCTATATGCGGGGCGAGGGACGGAGCCCCTTGCTTGGCTCGTCCGCCTGCGTCGGGCTTGCCATGCTCGCTCGCTTCGTGGCGCCGCCTGTCGGGGCGGCTTTTGCCACCATCGCGCTCTTCTACAATTCGGCGCGGTCCCTTCGCCAAAGGCTCCTCGACGTCGTCCTCCTGTTCGTTGGCAGCGCTGGTATCTTTCTCGCCTGGGTGATCGTCAGCAAGCTGCTTGTCGGCCGGTCGGTCGGCCGCGCGCTCTGGTTCTATGGCAATGCCGATGCCGATCGCTGGCTAGGCGGGCTGTCGCTTCTGGCGAGCTTTCTCCTGCCGAGCCAGGTGCCGCAGGTGATCCGCATCCCGGTGCTGCTTCTCGCGCTTGTCGCGGCGACGGTTGTCCTGGTGCAGACGCTCAAGCGAAACTGGCCCGACCGGCGGCCGGACGACCGCGATCTGACGACGCTCATCTTCGGCCTGTTTGGATATTTCTATCTGCTGTTCGTCGTGCTCGCCGTACATGTGGAGGCGAACCTGCAGCTCAACACCCGCTACTCGCTTCCCTTCTATGTCGCCATCATCTTCGTTCTGGTGATTGCAGCGGCCGACTATTGCGGTCGCGTCGATGCCGCACCGGTCGTCCGGCGTTCGCTAGCGCTGATTCTGCTCTGCCTTCTGGCCATCCACGGACTGCGCAGCACCGCCCAGACGGCGGAAGCCTTTCGCGAAGGGGTGGGTTTTCAGAGCACGGCCTGGAAGTCGTCGCCGATCGTTCGCGCCGTCAGGGCGTTGCCGGCCGATGCGGTCATCTTCACCAATGCCTGCGACCCGCTCAATTTCCTGACGCGCCGTTCGACGGACTGGATACCCTCCCATAGCGAACGGCGCACCGGCCTTGAAAGCGATGCCGGTCCGCTCAACCGGCAGCTCGAGCAGTTTCGCGAGGATATGGCGCAGAAGAATGCCTATGTCGTCTTCGTCGATGCGATCGACTGGCGTTTTTACCTGGTTACGGAGAAGGAGCTCGTCAAGCTCGCCAAGCTCAAGCTTGTCCGCTCCGAAAGGGATGGCCGTATCTACCAGGCGTCGGACAACAGCGTGCGATAGGCGCGCGGAAGCAGGAGTGCGTGGTCTCTAAGCAAGGAGAGGGACATGCCCGCAAACCAGGAAAACACGACACGCGTCGACACGCTCGGTGGTCAGCCGCAAGGACAAGCGGGCGACTACCTGTCGCTTGCCCGGTTTGACCACGTCACCAAACATGTCTTCATCCTTCCCGGACTGATCCTCGCTCTGGCGCTCACCAAGCCGGATCTTTCAAGCCTGATCGTCAATATCCCGGTCGGGCTCTTGAGCGCCGTGTGCATCGCATCCTCGAACTATGTGATCAACGAATGGCTCGACCGGGAGCGGGACGCGGCGCATCCGACGAAGTCGAAGCGTCGGGCGGTGGTCGTCGAGATGCGACCGGGCATCGTCTATGGCGAGTATCTGCTTCTGGCCATTGGCGGCTTGCTGCTGGCCGCCGTCATCGGAAAGCTGTTCTTCGTCACATCGGTGCTCTTCCTGATTTCGGGCATTGTCTACAACGTCGAGCCGATCCGGGCGAAGGACAAGCCCTATCTCGATGTGCTGACGGAATGCCTCAACAATCCGATCCGCTTCCTGCTCGGCTGGGCAATCGTCGACCAGGTGACCTTGCCCCCCATCAGCGTGCTTGCCGCCTATTGGATGGCGGGCGCCTTCCTGATGGCGGCCAAGCGGCTCGGTGAGTATCGCGACATCGCCGCCAATGCGGGCATTGCCGTCCTGAAGAGGTATCGGCGGTCGTTCGAGTGCTACACGGAGGAGAGCCTGACCGTTTCCTGCTTCGTCTACGCGATGATGACGGCGTTTTTGCTGGGGGTCTTTCTGGTGAAATACCGGGTGGAATACATCCTCGTCTTTCCGTTCATCAGCGGCCTCTTTGCCGTTTATCTCTGGCTTGCCACCCGCCCGGGGTCGGTGGTGCAGCGGCCGGAGCGGCTGTTTCATTCGCGCCGGCTGGACGTCATGCTAACCTTGACCGTCGTCGTCTTCCTGTTTGCGAGTTTCGTCAACGTGCCGATGCTGGACTTCATGGCCGCCTCGTTCCTCGTGCCGATATCGTCGCTGCAATGACCGGCTCGACGCTGCCGAACGGAGCCTTGCCAAACGGAGCCGTGCATTGGGATCGGTTGCGCCTCGTGGTGTTCGATCTCGACGGGACGCTGTACGACCAGCGGCGGCTGCGGGCGCTAATGCTGCTTCGGCTGGTTGCGGATGCGGCGCGCAGGCGCAGCCTTGGCACCATCCGCATCCTGCGCGCCTTTCGCGACTGCCGGGAGGAATTGGGCGATGCGTTGGCGACCAATGTGGCCGAGCGGCAATACGAACTGACCGCGGAGCGGTGCGGGCGGTCGCCGGAGGCCGTCAGGAAAACCGTCGAGGAATGGATCGAACGGCGTCCGCTCGAACTCCTTCAGGCTTGCCGGTGCTACGGTGTCGAACGGGTGTTTGCCGGCCTTGCAGCCCAGGGAAAGACGATTGCCGTTTTGTCCGATTATCCGGCATCGGAGAAACTGAAGGCGCTTGGCCTTGGCGCCAGCATCGTCGTCTCCGCCATGGATCCCGACGTCGGCGTTCTGAAGCCGCATCCGGCCGGTCTCGCCCATGTGCTTGATCGTGCGCAGGTGCCGGCGGAGCAGGCAATAATGATCGGCGACCGGGTGGAGCGCGACTGGGCCGTGGCGCAGAGCCACGGCATGCGGGCCCTCATCCGCAGCGCAAGGCCGATCGCCGGCGTCGATACGTTTCGCGGTTATGACGACGAGATCTTCTGGCCGGTGACGGAGCCGCTGCCGATGGGCGCGCCGGCTCCAGCGCCCCGCTCGCTCACGATATCATCTTGAGCAGCCAGAGCGCGCCCTGTTTGAGGGGCGCGCGGTGCGGGCTCTTTGCGGTAACGGCGGAGGCGACCTTCGCGCTCTGCCGATACCAGTCGTAGCTCTCCTGCAGCATGGCTTCGTTGGAGTATTTCGGCCGCCAGCCCATGGCAAGCAGAGGCTCGACGTCGAAGTAGCATTCCTTGTGGTAGGTCAGGTAGTGCCAGGGCACCAGCGGCGAGACCCTCAGCCAATGCAGCGCCCGGAGCGTATTGATGGTGGCGGCAGTCGGCAGGCTCCGGACCTTCGAAGTGCTGCCGGCATATCGGATCAGGGCTTCCAGGTCGTGACGCAGCGTGCCGAAGCGGTCGGTGCCGACATTGTAGGTGCCGCTCCGGCCGGCCTTGAGCGCCAGCATGTAGAAATCCATGAGATCATGGGCGTGGACGAACTGGAACTTGATGTTGCCGGAGCCGATGACATAGACGGCGCGGTTTTCGCTGATCCACTCGAAGAGGATCTGGAAGATGCCGAGGCGACCGCCGCCAAGGGTCGCCCGGGGGCGGATGGTGATCAGGGTCATATCGGCGGCCGCGCAGATGGCCTCGGCTACCTCTTCGCCGGCGCGCTTCGATTTGCCATAGGGCTCCACCGGACGAAGCGGGGTCGCCGCGGTAATCGGGCCGGAAGGCGGGATGCCGTAGGCGGCGGTCGAGCTGACATGGATCAGCGATCGGACGCCCGCTTTTGCGGCTTCCTCGCAGACGATGCGGGTCCCCTCGACATTGACGTTCCAGTAGTCGCGCCCCGCGTCCGTCTGCGCCACCAGTGCCGCATTGTGGTGAACGACATCGACGTCGCGCATGGCGGCGCGCACGCCGTCGCGGTCGAGCACGGAGCAACTGACGAACTCGATATCCGCCGGGCGGGAGCGATCCTCCCAGAGGTCGAGCACCCGCACCTCGTCGCCGTGTTCGCGCAACCGTCGTGCTGCGAGGTTGCCGATGAAGCCCGATCCGCCGGTAATGAGATGTCGCATGTGTCCGTCCAGCCCCTGTCTGCGGGAATTGTTCGATCAGATCGCCCGATCCTCGAGCGCGCGTATGATGTTGCGATGCGCGACGGCCATCACCGTTCCTTGCGGATTGACGACCGTCGGCCCGCACAGAAGCGAAGCGTCGGCGATGTAGAGATTGCTGGCGCCATGCACGCGCCCGAACGAACTCGCCGCGCATTTTTCGGCATCCTCGCCCATCGGGCAGGAGGAGAAGAGGTGAAGTGCGGTGGCGTTTGCCTGCTTGGGAGGAAGCGTTTCGGGAAGCTTGGCGATATCGGCCAGCGATTTCAGCACGGGATAGCCCGGAATGCTCGGATAGACAGCAAGGGCGCCGGCAGCAAAGAGAACCTCCGCGAGGCGTGCGAGGCCGACGGCCAATTCCTTCAGGTCCGAGGGCTGAAGGCCGACCCGCACCAGGGGATCGCGAAAACCGGGCAGGGATCTTACCTTGCCGGATCCGCCGGTGCTCTGCACGTAGTAGATCGCCATGCGCCGCCAGTCCCGGTCGACCGCGTCGATCATCTCCGGATGCGCCGCCATGGCGAGCGCCAGGGCCGGCCGCTTGCTCATCGAGCAGCCCATGCTGAAGCGCGGGTCGAATTCCTTGATCTGGTGGACGGGCTCGAGTTCGCCAGGGGTGTTGAGCTCGTCGGGGAAGACCGCCACCACCTTCAGCATCGGATGGAAGCGCAGGCTGTCGCCGACGTGGCGGGTGATGCCGGAGCGGCGCAGCAGCCACGGGGTCTGCACCGCGCCGCCGGCAACGATGACGGTTTTTGCCTTCAGCTCGATCTGGCGCGTGCCCGCCGCCCCCTTGCTGCGCGCATGCACGGTCCACTGCCCGTTCGCATGGGTAAGCTTTGTCGCGCAGGTATCGGCCAGCAGCATGCCGCCGGCGTCGAGGAAGCGCGGCACGAAAGTTGCCGACATGGATTGCTTGCGGCCCGGAGATTCGCCAAGCCCGGCAGCGGTGTAGGCATAGAGGCGTGGCACTTCGAGGGAGGACCAGCCGAGCCGCTGCGCGCCCTCATCGAGCCGCGTCGACAGCTGCGGCGCCGGGCCGGGCAGGTATTCGACCCGGGCGACCGCCTCGCAGGCGTCGAAATGCGGAGTGAGATCTTCGAGTGTCAGCGCCTCGACCCGATAGTCGCGGCTCCAGCGGTCGAGCACCGCCTGCGGCGTGCGGTGGTAGAGGCCGCGGTTGATCTCGCTGCCACCGCCGACACAGCAGCCCTCGACATAGGCGATCTTGGTAGCGCCGAAGCCGATGTTGATGCCGGCGTTGCGGTACTTCTGAAGGATTTCCTCGCGGGAGAAATGCGGCGCAGACTCAAGCGCCAGATGCGGGCCTTCTTCGATCATCAGCACGGACTTGCCCGCTTCCGCGCAGCGGGTGGCGGTCACCGCGCCGCCCGGGCCGGAGCCGATGACGATGATGTCGGGGGCGAGCCTCTCAGGGGCCAGCCGGCGCTCCGGTTGCGACAGGTTCATGCTGGTAGTCCTGGCCGTAAAGGTCTGAGTAAATACAGAATAATGCCAATGACATGTGGAACTCGACGAAACGCCGCCGGAACTCGAGGCGGGATTGCCGCCATTTGTCGAGTTCGGTCAGCCGATCGTCGAGCGAAAGCTGATGAAAGAACTTGCCTCTGCGCAGCAGCGGCCAGGCATTGAAAAGAAGCACGAGACTATGGAAGGGCGGGCGCAGATAGTCGGGCATCTGACGATGAACTTTCAGCAGGAACTCTGCCGCACGGACGCCCAGGGCGCCCCGGCTGTCATCGGTAGCGCCGCGTTCATGGGCAATCGTCTCGCCCAGCGCCAGGATGGCCTGCTGAAAATGATGCGGCATGCCCGAGCCCCGTTATCAAGCAGCCGCCTCGAAAGGCGCCTGATGCTGTTTTGATGAATACGGTTGTCTGCTCTTTACTGCCTGTATTTCTAGCTGCTCTTATGAGCAAAAGCTACTAAAACGTTTCTCGGCCAGGCGGCGACCACCTATTTGCCAGTCGCTGGACGTCGCTCGATGCGAAAGGCACCGGATGAGACGCCTTCTGGATATGACCTTTGTTCGCTATTTCGCCTGCGGCTGCATCGCGGCGAGCCTGCAGGTGGCCACGCTCGCCGTCCTGGTCGAGACGGCGCGGCTCGAACCGGTCTACGCGTCCACCATCGCCTTCTACTTTGCCGTCGTCGTCAACTATTGCCTGCAGCGGCGCTTTACCTTCCGTTCCGACGAACCGCACTTGAAGGCGCTGCCGAAGTTCGTGGCGGTGTCGACCCTCGGCGCCGGAATAAACGCGGTCGCCTTCACGCTGTTATCGACCGTCATGCACTATGTCGTTGCCCAGGCGCTGGCGCTGCTCCTGGTCTTTTCGGTGAACTATGCGCTGAGCCGGACGCTGATTTTTCGCACTGGTAGCGCTGGCGAAGCGGGCGGCACGGAGCCGGCCCGTGCGGCGGGGCGAGCCTCATCGGGCAAATAGAAACGCCGCGCCCCGGGGGCGCGGCGTCGTTGAGAGCGCGGTCTTGCGCGATGAAGCCGACCGCTTGACCTACGCCACCTGCATGGCGCCGGGGCCGGGGATCGCCTTGGGCGGTACCTTGCCCATGATGATCATGCCGAGCACCTCGTCCTTGGTGACGTCCTCGGTGCGGGCCTGGCCGACGACCTGGCCGTTCTTCATGACCGACACGCGATCGGCGAGGTCGAAGACGTCGTGGATGTCGTGGCTGATCAGGAAGATGCCGATGCCTTCGCGCTTCAGCTGCTTGATGAGATCACCGACCTGGGCGGTCTCCTGCGGCCCAAGGGCTGCCGTCGGCTCGTCCATGATCAGGATGCGGGCGTCGAAGAGGATCGCGCGGGCGATCGCCACCGACTGCCGCTGGCCGCCGGAAAGCGCCTTCACCGGTTCCTTGAAGCGCTGGAAGTTAGGATTGAGGCGCCCCATGACTTCGCGGGCCTTGGCCTCCATCGCCACGTCGTCAAGCGTGCCCCACGGCGTGCGCAGTTCACGGCCGAGATAGAGGTTGGCGGCGGCGTCGACGTTATCGGCGACGGCGAGCGTCTGGTAGATCGTCTCGATGCCGTATTTCTTGGCGTCGCGCGGGTTGTTGATGTCGGCGGCCTCGCCATTGATCAGGATCTCGCCGGCATCGCGCTTGTAGGCGCCCGAAAGGATCTTGATCAGGGTCGACTTGCCGGCGCCGTTGTGGCCGAGCAGGGCCACGACTTCGCCGGGGTAGAGATCGACGGAGGCGTTGTCCACCGCGTGGATGCCGCCGAAGGAGATGGAAATGTTCTTCATTTCCACAAGCGGAGTGCGTTGGTCTTTCATGGATCGTACTCCTTACTTGGCGCGGGCGCGGTAGACGGTGTCGAGCCAGACGGCGACGACGAGGACCACGCCGACGACGATGCGCTGGAACGGACTGTCGATCCCCAAGAGCACCATGCCCGACTGCAGGGATTGCATGACGAGCGCACCGATCATGGCACCGGCGATCGTGCCGACGCCGCCGGCAAGCGAGGTGCCGCCGATGACGGCTGCGGCGATCGTATAGAGCTCGTCGAGTTCGCCCTGGGCGTTGGTCGCAGCATTGAGGCGGGCGGTCGAGATTGCCGCGGCGATGGCGCAGAGGATGCCCATCAGCGTGAAGATCTTGACGGTGACCCAGCGGGTCTTGATGCCTGCGAGTTCGGCCGCCTCGGGGTTGCCGCCGAGCGCAAAGACATAGCGGCCGAAACGCAGGCGGGTGGCGATGAAGGTCATGACGATGCCGACGGCGATCGCCATCAGCACCGGAATGGCGATGCCGTGCGAGATCATGAGACCGCCGTCCGGCCAGGCGATGCCGTTGGCGTCGGCATATTTGCGGGCGATGTTGGTCGGCCAATAGTAGCTGTTGGCAACCGCGATCGCGCCGAGCACCAGGATGCAGCCGAGGATCGCCAGGAAGTACTCTGCCCAGACCGGTCGCAGCGGGAAGCGGAAGCGCTTGCGCTGCTTGCGCGAATTGAGGATGGCGGCAACGATGGCGATGCAGGCGAGGATGCCGACGATCCAGCTGGCCGTTGCGCCGATCGAGCCCTCTGTGCCGCCGCCCATCAGGCGGAAGGTGGCGTTCATCGGTGCGACCGTCTGGCCGCTGGTGACGAACCAGGTGGCGCCGCGCCAGACGAGCAGGCCGCCGAGCGTGACGATGAAGGCGGGCACATTGAGGAAGGCGACGATCGAGCCCTGCAGCGCGCCGATGGCGGCACCGACGGCGATGCCGCTCAGAAGGGTGATGATCCAGATGGCCGGGTGTTCGAGGCCGAGATATTGCGGCAGGAACTTTGCCTGCATGACCCCCATGACCATGCCACAGAAGCCGAGCACGGAGCCGACGGAGAGGTCGATGTTGCGGGTGACGATGATCAGCACCATGCCGGTCGCCATCACGGCGACAGAGGAGGTCTGAACCGTCAGGTTCCAAAGGTTGCGTGGCGTCAGGAACAGCCCGCCGGTCATGATCTGGAAGCCGAGCCAGATGATGACGAGCGCGCCGACCATGCCGAGCAGCCGGGTGTCGATCTCGGTGGCGCGGAAGAAACGTTTTACCGGGTTCTCGTCCGCTGTACGGGCGCGATTTGTCTGTGCGCCCTTTGTGTTGCCTTGTGTGATGTCGGCCATGGACGTGCCTTCCCCCCACTTATGTTGTTGATGTCATCGCGTCAGAGGCACCAAGAGCCCCAAATGGACGCGACAAGTCCGGTGCGACGGCAGAAACGGAGCCTGCGTGCTGATTGTTGCGGTCGCGGAAGCGGTATTGTCCGCCGCGTCCGCACCTTGCGCAAGCGCCGCAACGGGTTGCGTTGCGGCGCTTGTCTTTTGTCAGCGCTCAGTTCTGCTGGTGCGGCTTATTTGCAGGCCGCGACGTCGCCCTTTACGCCCTGGCAGGCTTCGGCCTTGGAGATCCAGCCCGCGTCGATGACGACGTTCAGGTTGTCCTTGGTGATCGGCAGGGGAGCCAGGAAGACCGACTGCATGGCGACGCCCTTCGGGCCGCCGTTGAAGGTGGTGACGCCAGAGACTTCTTCCATCTTCTTGCCGCCGGCAAGTTCGACGGCGACTTCTGCGGCGCGCTTGCCGAGTTCGCGCGAGTCCTTCCAGACCGAAACGGTCTGCGTGCCGAGCGCAACGCGGTTCAGAGCCGCCTTGTCTGCGTCCTGGCCGGAGACCGGAACGGAGCCAGCCAGCCCTTGAGCGTCGAGGGCAGCGATTGCGCCGCCTGCGGTGCCGTCGTTGGAGGCGACGACCGCATCGACCTTGTTGTCGTTGGCGGTCAGGAACTGCTCCATGTTCTTCTGGGCGTTTTCAGGCTTCCAGCCGTCGGTATAGGCTTCGCCGACATTCTTGATCTTGCCGGCGTCGACGGCTTCCTTCAGCACTTCCATCTGTCCGGAGAAGAGGAAGTCGGCGTTCGGGTCGGAAGACGAGCCCTTGATGAAGACGTAGTTGCCTTCCGGTTTCACCTTGAACACTTCACGGGCCTGCATGCGGCCCACTTCCTTGTTGTCGAAGGTGATGTAGAAGGCCGCCGGGTTTTCGATCAGGCGGTCGTAGCCGACGACCGGAATGCCTTCGGCAGCGGCCTTTTCGATCGCCGGGCCGATGGCGTCGCTGTCCTGGGCAAGCACGATCAGTGCATTGGCGCCCTGGGCGATCAGCGACTCGATGTCGGTCAGCTGCTTGGCGGCGGACGACTGTGCGTCAGCGGAGATGTACTTGTCGCCCGAGGCTTCGAGGGCTGCCTTGATGGCGGCTTCGTCGGTTTTCCAGCGCTCTTCCTGGAAGTTGGACCAGGAAACGCCGACGACCAGGTCCTTTGCCTGGGCAACGGAATGCAGGGAAACGATGACGGCAACGCCTGCCATCAGCTTCAAAACGGATTTCATTTCATCCTCCCGAGTGAGGGCCGGCCGAGCGTGCGAACCTCCCGCACCATCCTCTGCCAGCCTTAGACGCTGTCGTAGATCGTGCCGCTACACCGTGCGGAATTATTTTCTCGACAGTCGAGAAAATGAATGTCATGGATTTTTGAGGCTGTCAACACGGCGTGAAAGCGGCGGTTGCGGCATCAACAAGCTGCTCCGCGAGCGGTCGTGTCCGATGTTTCTCGACCGTCCCGAAAATCGGTGCCACAAGGCTGTCGACAAGGTGTTCGGCGCCTTGTCTTGCCGGTCAACAGATGCTTTGGGAGGGGCATGTGTTCGAAGGATCCGCCACTGACAGGGACGTCTCATGCTGACCAAGTCCAGCACTGAGCTCGTGCGTCAGCAAAACAGCGCGTTGGTCCTTGCGGCGCTCCGGCGCGCCGGCAATCTCTCCCATACGGAGATCTCTTCCGAGACCGGGCTTGCCTCGGCGACCGTTTCGGCGATCACGGCAGAGCTGGAAAAGGCCGGCGTGCTCGCCAAGGCCGAGCAGCAGGTCCAGGGCGGGCGCGGGCGTCCACGGGTGCTGTTCACGCCACGCCGCGATCACGGCCATCTGATCGTCGTCCGGATCTCGTCCGACATCGTGCAATATTCGCTGGTCGATTACGGCGGCACGTTGCTCGACCGCTTCGACGAGACCCGAAACCACGAAGAGCGCGGTACCGCCCCTTTCGCCCGGGCGTTCGTCGATGCGCTCGAGCGCCTGTTGCAACGGTCGAGACTGGAGCGCAGCCAGGTGCTGGCCGTCTCGATCAGCAGCAAGGGCCTGGTCGACGGCGCGTCCGCGCGGCTCTTGTGGTCGCCGGTGTTCGGGCGGGAGGAGCTCGATTTCGCCGCGCTGCTCGCGCCGGACTGGCGGGCGAAGGTGATGCTCAGCAACGAAACCCTTCTGGTCGCGCAGGCACTTGCCGCGCAGGCCGAGCGCAAACCGGAGAGCGGCTTCAGGGCGCTTGCGGCGATCTCGCTCGGGCACAGCATAGGGCTCGGGGTCGCGCGCAAGAGCCAGAGCGGCGAGATGGATGTCAGCGCGCCGAATTTCGGCCATATGCTGCACATGCCGTCGGCGGGCCTTTGCCGCTGCGGCGCCTATGGCTGCATAGAGGCGGCGGCCGGCTTCTACGGCATCCTGCGCGCGGCCTTCGAAGTGCCGGCCGATACCATTCCCGCCAAGTTCGTTCCGGTAACGGAACTCGACAAGATTGCAGCCAGCGCACGGCAGGGTCACCGCATGGCCGGCTACGCCTTTCGCCAGGCGGGCATCGCGCTCGGCAACGGCATCTCGCGCATGTTGAGCCTCTATGAGCGCATGCCCGTCCATGTCACCGGACCGGGCCTCCGCTACTTCGATCTGATGCTGCCGGGGATCGAGGAGGGGCTGGCCCAATCGATGCAGATCCGGCTTCAGGGGGCGCCGGAAATCACGGTCGTTGCCGACGAGCAGCGCCTGGTTTTCGAGGGGCACCTGGCACGGGCGCTCGGCGCGATCGATGGCGACACCGCCAGCGTCGGCGCATCCGCGATGCACGGTTGAGACGAACTTTCGGCGCAACCATTTTTGGGGTTGTGTCGAAGGTGAACAATTGCAGCGATGCAATTTACAGTTATTTAGCGACTCGTTGTCAAGGTGAGCCTGACGCGGGAGACGATTATGTTTTCAGTGATTGCATGCATACGCGACGATCATGACTGGCGCCTCATCCTGGTTGCCGCGATCGTCTGCCTGGCAGGCAGCGTCGCGACGATGCTGCTCCTGTTGCGCGCTCAGCGAAGCGAAGGCAGCCAACGCGGTTTGTGGATCGCGGCCAGCGGCTTTGCCTGCGGTATCGGCGTCTGGTCCACCCATTTCATCGCCATGCTCGCCTATGATGGCGGCGTTCCCGTCGCCTATGGCGCCTGGGGCACGCTCCTCTCGGTGGCCGTGGCGATCGCAGCGTCTTGGCTCGCCTTTGCGATCGGTCTTGGCGGGCGCTCGCATCTTTCGATGACCTGCGGCGGCCTGCTGCTCGGCGCCGGCATCGCGGCGATGCACTTTACCGGCATGCGGGCGATCGAGATCCAAGGGCATATTTCTTACGATCCCGAAACGACGGTCTCCGCCGTGCTCGCCGGGACGATGCTGGCCGGGGCCGCGCTCCACGCCTTTCAGCTCTTACGTGGCGTGCGGCGCATGGTCGTCGCGTCGCTGCTTCTGGTCGTCGGCATCTGCGCGCTGCATTTCACCTCGATGAGCGGCATCACGCTGGTGCCCGAGGCCGATGTCGCCGTTGCCCAGACCATCCATCCAGCCTGGCTCGCGGGCGGCGTCATCGCCGCTTCGACCACATTGATCGTGCTCGCCTTCGGCGCGCTCTTTCTCGACCGGCACCTGACGGATCTGCGCGGGCTCGCCAATGCATCGCTTGAAGGCATGGCGATCGTCTTCGACGGCGTGATCGTGGACGCCAACGAACGCTTCGCAGCACTGACGGGCCGCAATCTGTCGGAGCTCTCCGGGCGGTCTCCGGCGGACATCTTCGTCTTTGGCGAAGAGGGATTGGACGCCCACAGGCACGGCGACGGTCCGGGCGAAATCGATCTTCTGAACGCCGAAGGCCGCACCATTCCGGTGGAGTTCATGTGCCGGACGATCGAGTATCGCGGCCGGGAATGCGACGTGATCTTCGTGCGCGACCTGCGGGCGCGTAAGGAAGCCGAGCGCACGATCGAACATCTCGCCCATCATGACGCGCTGACGGACCTGCCGAACCGCGCCTTCTTCGACCGCAGGCTGGGCCAGACGCTGGCGGCAGCTGCTGCGAGAAACGAGGAACTGGCGATCCTCTGCCTCGACCTCGACCGCTTCAAGGCGGTCAACGATATCTTCGGCCATGGCGAGGGCGATCGCATCCTGATGAAGGTCGCCGACATCCTGCGGGCTGCCGTCGGCGAGCAGGATACGATCGCCCGGCTCGGCGGCGACGAGTTTGCGATCATCCAGGTGGGCGGCAGGGAGCCGGAGGCGGTGCGGCAGCTGACGGACCGGATCCTGGCGCTGTTTGCCGCCGAAATGGACACCAATCGCGACCCGACAGCCGTCGGCGTCAGCATCGGGGCTGCGATCTTTCCGGCCGACGGGCAGACGGCGGATCAGTTGCGCAACAATGCCGACACGGCGCTTTACCGCGCCAAGCAGAGCGGCAAGGGCATCGCCTGCTTCTTCGACCGGGAGATGGACGAGGCAGTCCGTACCCGCCGCCAGATCGAAAACGACCTGCGCCATGCGGTGCTTCGCCGGCAGTTCTTCCTCGAATACCAGCCGTTGGTCGAGGTCCAAAGCGACAGGGCCATCGGCTATGAGGCGCTTCTGCGCTGGGAGCATCCGCAGCGCGGGCTGATTGGCCCGGATATTTTCATCCCCATCGCCGAGGAGAGCGGCTCGATCATCCAGATCGGTGAATGGGTGCTGGAGCAGGCCTGCACGGAGGCGGCGAAGTGGAACGAACCCCTGCCGATTTCCGTCAACATTTCGCCCGTGCAATTCCTGTTGCCCAATCTTTTTGACCAGGTTGCGAACATCCTGCGCCGCACCGGCCTTGATCCCTGGCGGCTCGAGCTCGAGATCACCGAGGCGGCGTTGATGCACAATCGCGAGGACGTGCTGGCGGTTCTGGTGCGCCTGCGGGTGCTTGGCGTGCGGATCGTCATGGACGATTTCGGCACCGGCCATTCGTCGCTCAGCAACCTGCAGACCTTCCCCTTCGACAAGCTGAAGATCGATTGCAGCTTCACTGCGGCGCTGGAAAAGGACCCGTCGGCACAGGCGATCGTCCGGGCGATCATCGCGCTTGGCCACAGCCTCAGGCTTGCGGTCGTGACTGAGGGCGTCGAAACCGAACGGCAAAGACAGATCCTTGCGGAGGAGGGCTGCCTGCAGATACAGGGCTTCCTCTCCGGCAGGCCGGGGGCCGCCCCCAGCACCGGGCAGGAAACCGCCCGCTGGGAGAAGGTGCCGGCGTGCGCCGACGGTTGAAACGGCCGCGGCCGGGCAGTGCGGATACGAAAAAGGCCGGGCATATGGCGCCCGGCCTTTTTCCTTGATCGGTCGTCGGTCGAAGGCTCAGGCGACGCTGATCTGGCGCTTTTCGACGACGGACTTTACAGCCGCATCGGCAAGCGCGAGAGCCGCGAGACCATCCTTGCCGGACGGCGTGATTTCCGCACCCTTTTCGATCGCGGCGATAAAGCTCTCGATCTCGTTGGCATAGGCTTCGGTGTAGCGGGTCATGAAGAAGTCGTGCAGTGGCGGGCGGGTGTAGCCGTCGCCATTGGCGATCTCGATCGAGACCGGGCGCTGGTTCTCGGCCGAAGCCACGCCCTTCGAGCCGTGCACTTCGATGCGCTGGTCGTAGCCGTAGGTGGCGCGTCGGGAATTGGAGATGATCGCCTGCTTGCCGGACGCCGTCTGCAGGATGACCGAGACGCTGTCATAGTCGCCGGCTTCGCCTATCGCCTTGTCGACGAGAACGGCAGCGGTTGCCGTGACCGAGACCGGCTCTTCACCGAGCAGGAAGCGGGCCATGTCGAAGTCATGGATGGTCATGTCGCGGAAGATGCCGCCCGAACGCTTGATGTAGTCGACGGGCGGGGCGCCCGGATCGCGCGAGGTGATCGTCACCATTTCGACGTCGCCGATCTTGCCGGCGTCGATCGCCTTCTTCACGGCCATGAAATGCGGGTCGAAGCGACGGTTGAAGCCGACCATCAGCTTGGCCTTGGTCTCGCTCACGACCTTGAGGCAGGCCTTGACGCGCTCGGCGTCGAGATCGACGGGCTTTTCGCAGAAGATTGCCTTGCCGGCGCGGGCGAAGCGTTCGATCAGGTCGGCATGGGTATCGGTCGGCGTGCAGATGACGACGGCGTCGATGTCCTTGGCCGCTTCCATCGCTTCGATGGTGCGGACCTCGCAGCCATACTGCTTGGCGATGGCATCGGCGGCGGCGGGGAAGGCATCGGCGACGGCAACAAGCACAGCGTCCGGATTGCCGCTGACGGCTTTCGCGTGAACCTTGCCGATGCGGCCGGCGCCCAGAAGACCAAATCTGACTGTCATCTCTGTTTCTCTCGAATTCCGGTTCGCGACCGGGAAGGGGCGTGATGATCGGCGCTCATCGCGCAAAGGCGCCGCGGAACGCTGCTTCCGCGAATGGGTTGGAGAATTGCCACGAAAGACCGCGCGTTGGAACGCTACGCCAGCGCCTCTCCCTTGATGCCTCCGTTTCCACTCGGTCACTTCCTTATTTGGAACGAAGTCTACGATGTGGATTATTTCGGAATTTTTATTCCATTTTTATTGTATCCGTCAAGGGGAGTCGGAGGCCATGGCCTTGCCGTCCGCGACGATTTTCCCCTAAATGGGATGCACGCGACAAGGCCACCAGAGGACAGAATGCTCAAGTTCATCGACCCGGACCATCCCTTCTACCGCCCACTGTGGATCCGCCTGCTGATCGTGGGCTTCTGCGGCGTCTGGACAGTGGTCGAATTCCTGGGCGAGCAGACGATGTGGGGGATGATCTTCCTCGCGGTCACCGCCTATGCCTCGGCAGCGCTTCTGGTTTTCTACAAGCCGAGCGAGAGGGGCGTCGAGAAGGCCGGGGACGAGGGGCAAGGCAAGGGCGACGGGAGCGACGCTGCCGGCTGAGGTTCATGGCGCCGGGTTGATGGCGCGCATCTGCTTTGCGGCTTCGTCGATCAGCATGTTGGCGAGCTTCATGCGCACGGTGGCATTGGCGCGGAAAGCGGCCGGCAATCGGTCCGGATGGTTCAGGGCCGCGAAGGCCCGCCGTTTTGCCGCGAGCGTCACCTGCGTTTCGCCGTCGACAAGCGCCAGTTCCTCGGCCACGTCTGCAAGCGTCGTACGGTTGAGATAATCCGGCATGACCGGTGGAGGCGGCGGCTCCACGAAAGACGCATCGAGATAGGCGCGCTCGACGGCGCCGAAGGCAGCCGAGCGGGCGCTTTCGGCCGCAAAGGTGTTGTCGAATGCCGGGGCATAAGGCGTGGCGACACGCGTCGCTTCGGCCGGTTCCGGTTCGATATCCTCTTCCGATTTCAGCCGCTCGAGCACCGACTGAAAGACTGACATTCCAAACATGACGTCTCCGATCGCCGTGCAAAATGGCAGGCGGAGATTATCCCGGGCTGATCAGCGTGATCATGCCCGGGCTGGTCAGGCGCGGCCCTGCTTGAGGATCAGGTCGTAGAGCAGCTTGGCGCTCGGCGGCAGCGCGCGTCCCTCGGCGGTGATCAGCCCATAGGGTTTGATGCGGATCGGGATCTCGGTCTTCAGGATGCGGATTTCCCCGGCCGGCGTGCCGTTGCCGGCAATCAGGTTGGCGACGTCGAGCGCCACTGGTGCAATTGCGTTTGTGTTGCGCACGATCGACAGCGTCAGGATGATCGACGAGGTGTTGATCACGGTCGCCGGCAACCGCACCCCTGCCGCGACGAAACTGTCTTCGACCGCGCGCCTCAGAAGCGTGCCGGGCGGCTGGAATACCCAGTCATAGGAGGGCAGGTCCTCGGCGACGACCATGGGCTTGTCGAGCAGCGGATGGCCGTCGCGCACGATCAGGCAGACTTCCTCGTAGCCGATCTCCACCATGTTGAAGAGCCGCGGCGGCTGGTCGTCGGGGATGCGGCCGATGATGAAATCGTGTCGGGCGGCGAGCAGTTCCCTGGCCAGCACGTTGCTGTTTTCGATCTGGGCGTTGATCTCGATGCCGGGATAGGCGGTCATCACCTGGCGGATGGCGGGTACAGCGAGGTTGAGCGCCGGGCCCGTGACAGAGCCGAGCGAGACCGAACCGCCGCTGCCGGTCTTCAACTCGTTGATCTCGCGCGATGCCTCCCGCAGTTCCAGAAAGATGCTGCGCGCGCGTCGCGCCAGCGCTTCGCCATAGGGCGTCAACAGGACACCGCGGGCAACGCGTTCGCAGACCGGCGCCTTCAGCATGGTCTCGATTTCCGAGAGCATGCGCGATGCCGCCGGTTGCGAGATGCCGAGGGCGTCGGCGGCGGCGCTGATACGGCGGTGATCGTCGATCGCGAGAATCAGGCGGAGGTGGCTGATCTTCAGGCCCGAGCGGAAAAGCGTCGAATCGACGAGTTCGCCTGCGGTGCTCGGTTTCTGATCGCGCATTTCAACCTCTGCGTTTTTTTATTCGGTTTTCAGGGATTTTCAAAAATCACACTGTTTGCGCTCGATATATCATTTCTGGTATGTATTCAAAGCAATATTGTATTTGACAGTTATATGGTTTCATTCCAGTTTTTGCTTATGTGCCAGCGCATGTAGGAGCATGCGAGGCGGGGAGGCCTCTCCTTCACCTTGACCGCAGCCGGAGACGAAGATCTCGGGCGGCGGATTGCTGCGCATAGACGGAAAGGCTCTCGCCTGCCGGCTTCAACTTTTTTGGGAGAGAACTGATGAAATTGATGACTTCGCTTCTCGCAGCCGCCGCGATTTCGATCGCGTCCTTCGCTGCACCGGCATTTGCGCAGGACAAGGGCACGGTCGGCATTTCCATGCCGACGAAGACGTCGACCCGCTGGATTTCCGACGGCGAGACCATGGAGAAGCTGTTCAAGGAAGCGGGCTACACGCCCGACCTGCAGTTCGCTGACGACGACATCCCGAACCAGCTTGCCCAGATCGAGAACATGGTGACCAAGGGTGCCAAGGTTCTCGTCATCGGCGCCATCGACGGCACGACGCTCTCCGACATCCTGCAGAAGGCGCACGACGCCGGCGTCAAGGTCATCGCCTATGACCGCCTGATCCGCGACTCGGGCAATGTCGACTACTACGCCACCTTCGACAACTTCCAGGTTGGCGTGCAGCAGGCAACCTCGCTCGTCCAGGGCCTCAAGCTCGACGGCGCAACCGAGCCGAAGAACATCGAACTGTTCGGCGGTTCGCCTGACGATAACAACGCCTTCTTCTTCTACGATGGCGCGATGTCGGTCCTGCAGCCGCTGATCGACAGCAAGAAGATCGTCGTCAAGTCCGGCCAGAAGGGCATGGACCAGGTCGGCACGCTGCGTTGGGACGGTGCCGTTGCCCAGGCCCGCATGGAAAACCTGCTGTCGTCGAACTACACCGACGCCAAGGTCGATGGCGTTCTGTCGCCTTATGACGGCCTGTCGATCGGCATCATCTCGGCGCTGAAGGGCGTCGGTTACGGCTCGGGCGACATGGCGATGCCTGCCGTGACCGGTCAGGACGCCGAACTGCCGTCGGTCAAGTCGATCCTTGCCGGCGAACAGTATTCGTCGATCTTCAAGGACACGCGCGAACTCGCCAAGGTCACCGTCGGCATGGTCAACGCGATCATGGAAGGCAAGGAGCCGGAAGTGAACGACACCAAGACCTATGACAACGGCGTCAAGGTGGTTCCGTCCTACCTCTTGAAGCCGGTTGCCGTCGACAAGTCCAACATCAAGGACGTGCTGGTTTCCTCCGGTTACTACACCGAAGACCAGATCAATAATTGATCTTCTTGAGCGTGAGGGCCCGTGCATGCGCGCGGGCCCTTTTATCCAGATGACGGAGCCGGTACTCTCTTGAAGACTGCCGCTGGAATGACTGAACATGGACAATATCATTCTTGAAATGCGGGGCATCACCAAGACGTTTCCGGGCGTCAAGGCGCTGGACAATGTCAGCTTCAAGGTCCGCGAAGGCGAGATCCACGCACTCGTCGGCGAAAACGGCGCCGGCAAGTCGACGCTGATGAAGGTGCTGAGCGGCGTCTATCCCGCCGGCACCTATGACGGCGAGATCCACTATGGCGGCGAAGCCCGTCGCTTCTCGACGATTTCCGACAGCGAAGACCTCGGCATCATCATCATCCACCAGGAACTGGCGCTGGTGCCGCTGCTTTCGATCGCCGAGAACATCTTCCTCGGCAACGAGATCGCCAGCAACGGCGTGATCCACTGGCCGCAGACCTTTGCCCGCACCCAGGAACTCTTGAAGAAGGTGGGCCTCAGCGAGAGCCCGGCGACGCTGATCACCGACATCGGTGTCGGCAAGCAGCAGTTGGTCGAGATCGCCAAGGCGCTGTCGAAGAAGGTGCGGCTGTTGATCCTCGACGAGCCGACCGCCTCGCTCAACGAAACCGACTCCGATGCGCTTTTGAAGCTGCTCATGGAGTTTCGCACGCAGGGCATGACCTCGATCATCATCTCGCACAAGCTGAACGAGATCCGGAAGGTCGCCGACCAGATCACCATCCTGCGCGACGGCGGCACGGTCGAGACGCTCGACTGTCACAGCGAAGACATCGGCGAAGACCGGATCATCAAGGGTATGGTCGGCCGCGCCATGGAAGACCGCTATCCGCCGCGCGAACCGAAGATTGGCGAGACGCTGCTCGAAGTGAAGAATTGGAACGTCTTCCACCAGCAGCACCGCGATCGTCAGTTCCTGCACGACGTCAATTTCACGGTGCGCGCCGGCGAGGTCGTCGGCATCGCCGGGTTGATGGGGGCAGGGCGCACCGAAACGGCGATGAGCCTCTTTGGCAAGTCCTGGGGCCACAAGATCACCGGCGACGTGAAGATGCGCGGCAAGCCCGTCGACGTCAGCACCATTCCGCGGGCGATCGATGCGGGGCTTGCCTATGTCACCGAGGACCGTAAGCAGCTCGGTCTCGTGCTGATCAATAACATCAAGGAGAACACGACGCTCTCCAACCTGAAGGCGGTGGCCGCAAACGGCGTCATCGACGATCGCAAGGAAGCGAAGGTCGCTTCCGACTATCGCTCGAAGCTGCGCATCCGCTCGCACTCGATCTATCAGGAAACGGTCAACCTTTCGGGCGGCAACCAGCAGAAGGTCGTCTTGTCCAAATGGCTGTTCACCAATCCGGAGGTTCTCATTCTCGACGAGCCGACACGCGGCATCGATATCGGCGCGAAGTATGAGATCTACACCATCATCAACCAGCTTGCCGCCGAGGGTAAGGGCATCCTGATGATCTCATCGGAAATGCCGGAGCTGCTTGGAACCTGCGATCGCATCTACGTCATGAACGAAGGCCGCATCGTCGCGGAGCTTTCGAAGGCGGAAGCGAGTCAGGAATCCATCATGCGTGCCATCATGCGTTCAGGGGAGAAACACTAATGGTCGCCGATACGAGCACCCAAAACAACAAGCCCTCGATCGGGGACTACCTCAAGAACAACATCCGCGAATACGGCCTGCTGGTCGCGCTCGTCGTGATCATGCTGTTCTTCCAGTTCGTCACCAATGGCGTCCTGTTCAAGCCGGTCAACATCACCAACCTGGTGCTGCAGAACTCCTTCATCGTCATCATGGCGCTCGGCATGCTGCTGATCATCGTCGCCGGGCATATCGACCTGTCGGTCGGCTCGATCGTCGCCTTCATCGGCGCGATCTCAGCGATCATGCTGGTGAAATGGGGCCTGCCGGCCATCGTCGTCATCCCCGCCTGTCTCATCGTTGGCGGCATCATGGGGGCGGCCCAGGGCTACTGGGTTGCCTACCAGAAGATCCCGTCCTTCATCGTCACACTGGCCGGCATGCTGGTTTTCCGCGGGCTCACCTATGTGGTGCTCGGCGGCCGCCCGATCGGTCCGTTCCCGAAGGAATTCCAGCTGCTGTCGACGGGCTTCGTTCCGGATTTCCTCTATTTCCTCAACCCGGCGCCCGAGACAATCCAGAACATGGTGGCGCTCGTCGCCGTCATCGCGCTGGTCGGCTACGCGATCTATGCGGGCATTCGCGACCGCAAGATCAACGAGCAGCACGGCACGGAAAACGAGCCGTTCATCTTCTTCGCCGTGCAGATGGCGGTCATCGCCGCCGTGGCGCTGTTCATCGGCTTCCAGCTTGCGACCTATCGCGGCCTGCCGAACGTGCTGATCGCCATGGCGGTGCTGATTGCGCTCTACACCTTCATCACCACCCGTTCGACGATCGGTCGCCGCATCTATGCGATGGGCGGCAACGTCAAGGCGACAAAGCTTTCGGGCATCAACACCGAACGGCTGACCTTCTACACCTTCGTCAACATGGGCGTGCTGGCGGCACTCGCCGGCATGATCATCACCGCTCGCCTCAACTCGGCAACGCCGAAGGCCGGCGTCGGTTTCGAGCTTGACGTCATTGCGGCCTGCTTCATCGGCGGCGCCTCGGCGTCGGGCGGCGTCGGCAAGATCATCGGGGCTGTCATCGGCGCCTTCATCATGGGCGTGATGAACAACGGCATGTCGATCATGGGCATCGGCATCGATTACCAGCAACTGATCAAGGGCCTCGTGCTCCTCGCTGCGGTGTTCTTCGATGTCTACAACAAGAACAAGGGTTGAGCGGAAAGCCATAAGACCCGGCGTAAACCAATAACATTCACCGGCAGCCGCGGCTGCCAGGATCGGCGGATTGGTCCGCCGGAATTGGGTGGCGAGAGCCACCCACGGGAACGCTTTTGCCTCGAGAAGGCGAACACAGCGACCCGAGACGATAGGAAGGATAGCATCGTGCTGATTTCGCAGATCAGGAACGAAGACGGATCGATCACGGTGGCGGTGCGGCAGCCCGGTGAGGCGGCGCATGCGGTGAACGGTGCGGCGAGCGTCTATGCGCTGGCGATCGAAGCGGCCAATGCCGGGCGCAGCCTGAAGGAGACGATCGAGGCCACGGGTCTCGGGGCCGCCGTCGACCTCGACAAGGCCTATGCGGAGGGACGCTTCCTGCCGCCGATCACCCATCCGGATCCGGCGCACTTGCATCTGACCGGCACGGGGCTCACGCATTTGGGCTCGGCTGCGACCCGCGACGCCATGCACAAGAAGACAAGCGAGGCAGCCGAGGAAAGCCTGACGGAATCGATGAAGATGTTCCGCATGGGCCTCGAAGGCGGCAAGCCGAAATCAGGCGAGACCGGCGTGCAGCCCGAATGGTTCTACAAGGGCAACGGCACGTCCGCCGTGGCGCCCGGTGATGCGCTCGTTTCGCCCGCTTTTGCCGAGGACGGCGGCGAAGAGCCGGAAATGGCCGGCATCTACGTTATCTCTGACAAGGGCGTTCCGTTCCGTATCGGTTTCGCCGTTGCCAACGAGTTCTCCGACCACAAGACCGAACGGGTCAACTACCTCTGGCTGGCGCATTCGAAGCTGCGTCAGGCAAGCTTCGGTCCGGAAATCCGCATCGGCGTGGCGCCGGAGGATATCCGTGGCATGTCGCGCATCCTGCGCGGCGGAAAGGTGCTCTGGGAAAAGCCGTTCCTGTCGGGCGAAGCCAACATGTCGCACAGCTTCGCCAATCTTGAGCATCACCATTTCAAGTATGGCCTGTTCCGCCAGCCGGGCGACGTGCACGTGCACATGTTCGGCACGGCAACGCTGTCCTTCGGTGACGGCATCCGCACCGAGGAAGGCGACGTGTTCGAGATCGAGGCTTCGGGCTTCGGCCTGCCGCTTCGCAACGCGCTTGCCATCGCGGCAGACGAAGAAGTCGCGATCCGTCAGCTCTGACAGATCTCCAGGCGCGACCGTTCGAGAGGGACGGTCGCTCGCGTTCATGACGGAGGCTCGAAGCCTATGACATTGCACCAAAACCTGATTGCCGGCGAATGGGTCGGTGGTGACGGGGTTGCCAACATCAACCCGTCCGACACCAACGACGTGGTTGGCGAATATGCCCGCGCGTCTGCGGACGATGCGCGGGCGGCGATTGCCGCTGCGAAGGCGGCGTTTCCGGCCTGGTCGCGCTCCGGCATCCTCGAGCGCCATGCGATCCTGAGAAAAACCGCCGACGAGATCCTTGCCCGCAAGGACGAGCTCGGCAGGCTGTTGTCGCGTGAAGAGGGCAAGACCTTGGCCGAAGGCATCGGCGAGACGGTGCGCGCCAGCCAGATCTTCGACTTCTTCGCCGGCGAATGCCTGCGGTTGGCGGGCGAAGTGCTGCCGTCGGCAAGGCCCAATATCGGTGTCGAGATCACCCGCGAACCGGTCGGCGTCGTCGGCATCATCACGCCCTGGAATTTCCCGATCGCCATTCCTGCCTGGAAGATCGCGCCGGCGCTTTGTTACGGCAACACCGTTGTCTTCAAGCCGGCCGAGCTGGTGCCCGGCAGTTCCTGGGCGATCGTCGACATCCTCCATCGCGCCGGCCTACCGAAGGGCGTGTTGAACCTCGTCATGGGCAAGGGCTCGGTCGTCGGCCAGGCGATGCTCGACAGCCCGGATGTGCACGCCATCACCTTTACCGGCTCGACCGGTACCGGCAAACGCGTCGCACTGGCTTCGGTCGAGCACAATCGCAAATACCAGCTGGAGATGGGCGGCAAGAACCCGTTCGTCGTGCTCGACGATGCCGATCTCAATGTCGCGGTCGAGGCAGCGGTCAATTCCGCCTTCTTCTCGACCGGCCAGCGCTGCACCGCGTCGTCCCGCCTCATCGTCACCGAGGGCATTCATGATCGTTTCGTTGCCGCGATGGGCGAGCGCATGAAGGGGCTGACCATTGATGACGCGCTGAAGGCCGGCACCCAGATCGGTCCGGTGGTCGACCAGAGCCAGCTCAACCAGGACACCGACTATATCGCCATCGGAAAGCAGGAAGGCGCCAAGCTTGCCTTCGGCGGCGAACTCTTGAAGCGCGACACGCCCGGCTTCTACCTGCAGCCGGCGCTGTTTACCGAGGCGACGAACGCCATGCGCATTTCCCGCGAAGAGATCTTCGGGCCGGTCGCATCGGTCATCCGGGTCAGGGACTACGACGAAGCGCTCTCTGTCGCCAACGACACGCCCTTCGGCCTGTCGTCGGGCATCGCCACCACCAGCCTCAAGCACGCGACCCATTTCAAGCGCAATGCGGAGGCCGGCATGGTGATGGTCAACCTGCCGACGGCGGGTGTCGACTTCCACGTGCCCTTCGGCGGCCGCAAGGGCTCGTCGCACGGATCGCGCGAGCAGGGACGCTACGCCGCCGAGTTCTACACAACCGTCAAGACGGCCTACACGCTCGCCTGAAGCGCGCCGTCACAGGCCCGCGTGAACGGCGCGGGCCGCATAAGGAAGGAAGAAATGAAGAAGAAAGCTGAATGGCCGCGCAAGCTGCGTTCGCAGGATTGGTTCGGCGGCACCGGCAAGAATGCCATCATGCACCGCTCCTGGATGAAGAACCAGGGCCTGCCTGCCGACACCTTCGATGGCCGGCCGATCATCGGCATCTGTAACACCTGGTCGGA
This sequence comes from Ensifer sp. ENS09, assembly GCF_014852425.1. Lineage (NCBI taxonomy): Bacteria > Pseudomonadati > Pseudomonadota > Alphaproteobacteria > Hyphomicrobiales > Rhizobiaceae > Ensifer > Ensifer sp. ENS09. The sequence continues at coordinate 1,449,164 of NZ_JACVBP010000001.1, read as the reverse complement.
GTTGACGCCGTGCAACGCGCATCTGCGTGACCTTGCCGAGCGGGTGAAGCGTGGCGTCTATGAGGCCGGCGGCTTCCCGGTCGAGTTTCCGGTGTTTTCCGTCGGCGAAAGCACGCTGCGTCCGACGGCGATGATGTTCCGCAACCTCGCGGCGATGGACGTCGAAGAAGCGATCCGCGGCAATCCGGTCGATGGCGTCGTGCTGCTTGGCGGCTGCGACAAGACCACGCCGAGCCTGTTGATGGGCGCTGCCAGCGTCGATATCCCGGTTATCCTCGTCTCCGGCGGCCCGATGCTGAATGGCAAGTGGCGCGGCAAGGACGTCGGCTCCGGCACGGCAATCTGGCAATTCTCGGAAATGGTGAAGTCCGGCGAGATGTCGCTCGCCGAATTCATGGATGCGGAGCAGGGCATGGCCCGCTCGGCCGGCAGCTGCATGACCATGGGCACGGCCTCGACGATGGCCTCGATGGCCGAAGCGCTCGGCATGACCCTGCCCGGCAATGCGGCGATCCCTGCCGTCGATGCCCGCCGCCGGGTGATCTCCCAGCTCTCCGGCCGCCGCATCGTCGACATGGTCAAGGAGGATCTGAAGCCTTCGGATATCCTGACGAAGCAGGCCTTCGAGAACGCCATTCGCGTCAACGGCGCTGTCGGCGGCTCGACCAACGCCGTACTGCACCTCTTGGCGCTTGCCGGCCGTGTCGGTGTCGACCTCAGTCTCGACGATTGGGATCGCCTCGGCCGCGACGTGCCGACGATCGTCAATCTTCAGCCGTCGGGCAAGTACCTGATGGAGGAGTTCTATTATGCCGGCGGCCTGCCGGTCGTGATCAAGGCCGTTGGCGAAATGGGCCTCCTTCACAAGGATGCTGTGACCGTCACCGGTGACACGATCTGGAACGACGTCAAGGATGTCGTCAACTACAACGACGACGTGATCGTGCCGCGCGACAAGGCGCTGACCAAGTCAGGTGGCATCGCGGTGCTGCGCGGCAATCTCGCGCCCAAGGGCTGCGTGCTGAAGCCGTCGGCGGCTTCGCCGCACCTGATGCAGCACAAGGGGCGCGCCGTCGTGTTCGAGAGCATCGAGGACTATCACGCCCGCATCAACAGCGAGGATCTCGACATCGACGAGACCTGCGTGATGGTGCTGAAATATTGCGGCCCGAAGGGCTATCCGGGCATGGCCGAAGTGGGCAATATGGGCCTGCCGCCGAAGGTGCTGAAAAAGGGCATCACCGACATGATCCGCATCTCGGATGCGCGCATGTCCGGCACGGCCTACGGCACCGTGATCCTGCATACCGCGCCGGAAGCTGCCGACGGTGGACCGCTGGCGCTGGTTCAAAATGGCGACATGATCGCCGTCGACGTACCCGCCCGCACCATCCATCTCGACGTCTCCGACGAAGAGCTTGCACGCCGTCGTGCGGCCTGGGTGTCGCCGGTGATGCCGCTCAAGGGTGGTTATGCCGGCCTCTACGTCAAGAGCGTGATGCAGGCCGACACCGGCGCGGATCTCGACTTCCTCGTCGGCCCGCGCGGGGCGGAAATCCCGATGAACCGCGACAGCCACTGACGCTGTCAGCGCACGGGCGGAAGGTTCGCTCGTCCTTCTGCGTGCGCCACAGTTTGCGTCAAATCAGACGTACAAAGGTCACCGTCGCACCGCTATTGCTGTGCGACGGCCCCAATCCGCCTTTGTCCGCAGGCCTGTTCCTCTTTCCTTACTTCTGGGTAAGCACTTACCACTGGGTGCGTATTGGCGTCGCAGCGTCGACGTCATAGTTTGTCCCCGCGACGGTACGTGCCTGCAGACGGGGCGGCCGCGGCAGTGCTCATTAAACGGCGGCGATCGAAGCAAATATGCAGCCGTCGCCCAGCCGCTGGCCCTTCTGCGGCGAGAAAGAGCATGCGCCTCGGCTTGATCGTCTGAACAAGGGCCATGTCGGAACCAATGATCCAAAGGAGTGAAGAAGCGTGCCGTTGATAGATCTCATCGATACCTATTGCGCCGCCTGGTCGTCGGAGGACGCCGAGCAGAGGCGGGCGTTGTTGGTACCGATCTGGGCCGATGGCGCAACGTATACGGATCCAACGGTTCATGCCGTCGGCGCAGAAGAACTGCTCGCGCATATCGCCGGCATTCAGGCCAGGCATCCGGGAGCGCGCATTACGCGGACAAGCGACCTGGATGTTCATCATGGGATCGCACGCTTCGCCTGGCGGTTTGTGATGCCCGACGGATCATCTTTCCCCGAGGGTCTGGACATCGCATTCCTAGATCCCGGCCAGACGCGCATTACGCGCATCATCGGCTTTTTCGGGCCGCTGGTCAGCCTGACGGCGTCGCGCGTCCGATAGACCTCCTTTGATCGGCTACGATTGAGCTGACCTCAGACAAGATCACCGCATCGGTTTCGGCGCGGTGATCCTATGTGCGTGTCATAAGTCATCGTTTCGAAAAGACACGCCTTCGGCCGCATCTTCGCCCTGTGTTATCCACACCGGGCAAAACCCTCGCTTTTCGGCTGATCCGCTGCAACCGGCAGCAACCCTGCGACGTATCCCCATTGTCGGGGCCATTCCGACCCTGACCTTGTTAGGAGGACGATCATGCGGAGGAATGTATTTGCGTTGTCGCTCGGTCTTCTTGCGACGGTGGCGCTGTCCCAGCCGGCATTTTCACAGAGTGCGAACGGTCTTGGCGTCGGCGTGTCCGTCGGTGGCCCGAGCGGGCTGAACGCCAATGTGGGCCTCGGTGGCTCGAACGGCATTAAGGCCGATGTCGACGCATCGCTCGGCGGCGCAAACGGCGTCAATGCCAACGCAAACGCCTCGATCGGCGGTGTGCAAGGCGTCAACGCCGATGTGCAGGCGAGCGCCGGCGGCGCCAATGGCATCAACGCCGACGCCGATGTCGGCCTTGGCGGCGGAAAAGGGCTCAACACTTCGGTCAATGCCACGGTCGGTGGACGGAATGGCCTGACTGCTGGTCTCAAGGCCAACGCAGGCGGCGGCAACGGCGTCGGGCTCGGGCTCGGCGTGGGAGTTGGAACGGGATCCGGCGGCGGGAGCTCCGGGGGTGGCGGCAGCGTTGGCGGTGGAACCGGAGGCGGTTCGGGAGGCTCGGTTTCACCGGGTGCTTCGATGGCCGCGTTCAATGCACTGCCCGCCGGCGAGCGGGTCAAGCTGATCAAACGCTGTCGCGATGTCGTTGGCGGCGGTTATGACAGCGGGCTGGTTTCGCTCTGCCGCATCCTGCAGGCGAGCGCCTCGCGGTAGTCGCAACATCCTGCAGCTTCGGCGGGGCGTCCTCGCCGCCCCGTCTCAGGCCCTACTGACTCTGATTTTGGCTCTGGCCCCGGGCTTGGCTTTGATTCTGGCTTTGGCTTTGCTGCTGCTGTTCGACCGTGACCGACACCTTCAGCGTCTCCTTCGCCTCGCCGTGGATCAGCCCGGAGATGGGGGCGGCGTCGCGGTAGCAGAGGCCGGAGGCGATGCGCACATAACGATCATCCGGGCAGATCTTGTTGGCTGCATCGAAGCCGACCCAGCCGAGCCCGTTGAGATGCACCTCGGCCCAGGCGTGGCTGGCGGTCTGCTCGGGGTGCCCCTCCATCATCAGGTAGCCCGAGATGTAGCGCGCCGGTAGATTGAGCGAGCGCGCCGCTGCGATCAGGATATGGGCATGGTCCTGGCAGACGCCCTGGCCGCTTTCCAGCGCATCCTCGGCCGTTGTTTCCGCATGGGTCTCGCCGGGTTTGTACGTCACCGCCTCGTGGATCGTCTCCATCAGCGCATGCATGCGGGCAAGGTCGGTGTCACCTTCGGCGGATTTTGCGAGTTCTCGGATGAGCTTTCCGGCCTTGGTAAGCGGTGTTTCGCGCGCAAAGAGCCACAGCGGCACATAGGACTGGTGCGGGCCGAAGACGCCGGCGCGGTCCTCCGTGTGGACCTCGCCGGAGGCCGTGATACGGATCGTTTCGCGATCACCGTCGATGCTGACGAGGTGAACACGGTTGCCGAAGTGGTCGTCGTAGCTCACTTCGATCGCAGCGCCATCGACGAGGGTCTCCCAGCCGAGCACGGTCTGGCCCACCTGGGTGAGCGGCGTCAGCCGCAGGCGCTGCAGGGCATACTGCACGGGCTCGTCATAGTGATATTCGGTCGTGTGGCTGATCTTCAGGTGCATGCCATCCTCCGATCTAGAACGCTTCCGGTCAACGGAGTTGTGAAAGCGCTCTATTTCCTTGTTTTTACGCATTCCAAACGCGAAACGGCGTCACACTTTCGCTGGAACTGCTCTAGTAGAATCGGTAGCCGTCGGAGATTTCCTGTCCCAGGCGGTTGTTGTGGCTGATGAACTCTTCGAGATATTCATGCAGCCCCTGATCCATGATGTCCTTGATCGACTGGCTGCGCAGCGACGCAAGCGTCCGGTCGGCCGTCTCGTGGGCGGCATGGCGTTCGCCATACTCCCGCTCGAGATAGCCGAGGTTGCTGGCGATCTTCTCGTAGCAATAGGCGAGCGAGCGCGGCATGCGGCCGTTCGATATCAGGAAGTCGGCGATGTTGGCGGGGCGAAGTTCGGCGTCATAGACCCAGCCATAGGCGCGATGCGCCGAGACCGAGCGCAGGATCGATTCCCATTGCACATTGTCCATCGACGAGCCGACGGCTGCGACCGCCGGCAGAAGCACGTAGTACTTCACGTCGAGAATGCGGGCGGTGTTGTCGGCCCGTTCGATGAAGGTGCCGATGCGCGAGAAATTGAAGATCTCGTTTCGAAGCATGGTGCCGTGGAAGGCGCCACGGATGAGGCCGGCGCGGCGCTTGATCGTGTCGATGATCTCCGGCATGTCCGTCGGGCGCGCCTTCTTCGACAGCATTGCCCTCATCTCGAGATAGCACTCGTTGGTGGCTTCCCAGGTTTCGCGCGTCAGCGCCGTGCGCACCATGCGGGCATTGTGACGGCCCGCCTCGATGCAGGACATCACGCTTGAGGGATTGGCCCGGTCGCGCAGCAGGAAGTCGATCGCGTCGATGCTTGTCAGCGTCTCGTGCACCTCGTCATAAAGTTCGCGCACGCCCGCACTTTGCAGCACTCCGTCCCAGTCGCCCTCCGTTGCCTCGCTGCGGGTCAGCGCCATGCGCAGGCCGGCATCGATCAGCCGGGCGCTGTTTTCGGCGCGTTCGATATAGCGGAACATCCAGTAGAGGCCGTTTGCAGTTCTTCCCAGCATCTCTCAGTCCTCCAGCACCCAGGTGTCCTTGGTCCCGCCACCCTGGCTGGAATTCACGACGAGCGAACCGGCTTTCAGCGCCACGCGCGTCAGGCCGCCGGGGATGATCTGGACCTTGTCGGAGACGAGGACATAGGGGCGAAGGTCGACGTGCCGGGGCGCGATGCCCTTGTTGACGAGGATCGGCACGGTGGAAAGGGAAAGCGTCGGCTGGGCGATGTAATTGGTCGGGCGGGCTTTCAGCTTCTCGGCGAAGACGGCGCGTTCCTTCCTGGTCGCCGTCGGGCCTACCAGCATGCCGTAGCCGCCTGAGCCGTGGACCTCCTTGACCACCAGCTCTTCCAGATGCTCGAGCACGTATTTCAGGCTCTGCGGCTCGGAACAGCGCCAGGTCGGCACGTTTTCCAACAGCGGCTTGCGGCCGGTATAGAACTCGACGATCTCGGGCATGTAGGAATAGATCGCTTTGTCGTCGGAAATTCCGGTGCCGGGCGCGTTGGCAATGGTGATGTTGCCGGCGCGGTAGACGTCCATGATGCCGGGGATGCCGAGGGCGGAATCCGGTCGGAAGGTGAGTGGGTCGAGGAAGTCGTCATCGACGCGGCGGTAGAGCACGTCGATCGCCTCGTAGCCGCGGGTGGTGCGCATCTTCACCTTGCCGTCGATCACCCGCAGGTCCGATCCTTCGACGAGCTCCACACCCATCTGGTCGGCGAGGAATGCGTGCTCATAGTAGGCGGAATTGTAGATGCCGGGCGTCAGCACCGCCACGCGCGGTTTGCCGCTGCAGCCGGGGGGGGCGAGCGACGAGAGGCTCTGGCGCAGCAGATTGGGGTAGTTCTCGACCGGGCGCACGCGGTTCTGATGGAAGAGTTCCGGGAACATCTGCATCATCGTTTCGCGGTTTTCCAGCATGTAGCTGACGCCGGACGGGGTGCGCGCATTGTCTTCGAGAACGTAGAACTGGTCTTCGCCGGTTCTGACGATGTCGGTGCCGACGATGTGGGTGTAGACGCCGCCCGGCGGCCGGAAGCCGATCATCTGCGGCAGAAAGGCTTCGTTCTTCTCGATCAGTTCGCGCGGGATGCGGCCGGCGCGGATGATTTCCTGCTTGTGGTAGATGTCGTCGAGGAAGGCGTTGAGTGCGATGACCCGCTGTTCGATGCCCTGGGCGAGCTTGCGCCATTCGCGGCCGGAGATGATGCGGGGGATGAGGTCGAAGGGGATGAGTTTTTCGGAGCTGTCTGCGTGTCCGTAAACCGCGAAGGTAATGCCGGTTTTCCGGAAGATGTTCTCGGCGTCCTTGGATTTCGCTATGAGCCGATTTCTGTCCTGGCTGGCATACCAATCATGATAGGTCGAATATGGCTGGCGCGGGCTGCTGTCCGCATTCATCATTTCGTCAAATGCCAAAGGCGTGGTCCCCTTATTTTTGACCATTTGAGTACAAGGCTGGTTGCAATGCAAGAAGCGTGCTCAGTCGCCCGAAAAGAAAGTTGACCCCGCCAGAAGCGCCCGTTCGCGGGAAAATCTGCACAACGGCAAGGCAGCCGCATCCGGTCGCCGAAAGCGGTTGCGACCGGGTGGGCAAGAAATATGCACGTGCTCTAAATTTGGACGCGGGCGCCGAAGCTAGCCGAGGCCCATGCAGACGATGGCGAGCACCGCAAGAACACAGAGCACCAGCAGCGACAGCGTGGCGGCAGCGCTTGCACGCGGCCCGCAATGGGCAAGCGCGCGGATGTCGACCTCAAGGCCGAGGGCGGCCATGGCGATGACGGTCAGCCAGGTGGAGACCGTCACGGCGTCGGTCGCGAGCGTGTCGGAGATTGCGCCACTGTTGCGGGCGATGGCGACAGCCACGAAACCCAGGATGAACCAGGGAACGAAGTGGAGGATCGTGGCGAGAGGCGACTTGCGTTGTCCGGGCGCTTTGCATTCCGCCTCCTCATCGCGGCTGCCGATCAGCGAGAAGCAGAAGACGACGGGGCCGAGCATCAGCACGCGCACGAGCTTGACGAGCGTGCCGACCTGGACCGAGAGCGGGCTGAAGGGGCTGGCGGCGGCCAGGACTTGTGGCACGGCATAGACGGTCATGCCGGCAAAGACGCCGTAGCCCTGGGGCGTCATGCCGAGCCAGCCGCCGATGAAGGGCAGCGACAGGACGACGGCGATGCCGAGGATGGCGGTAAAGGAGATTGCGGCTGCGACCTCCTCGCCGCGGGCACCGATCGCCGGTGCGACGGCCGCGATCGCCGAGTTGCCGCATATGGCGTTGCCGCAGGCAATCAAAGTCGCCAGACGTTTCGGCAGGCCAAGCAATCGCGCGATCACGTAACCGGTGGAAATCGACAGGAGGACCATCACGACGATGGTGACGAGCAAGGTCGGCCCGCTTTTGGCGATCGCGTCGAAGCTCAGCATCGCGCCGATCAGCACGATCGCCGTCTCCAGCAGGATCTTCGCCGAGAAGTGAATACCGGAAAGGAAGCGCGCGCCGGGCGTCCAGAGGGTGCGGACGATAGCGCCGAGAAGGATTGCGAGAACGAGGGCTTCTAGCCAGGCGCGGCCGGTCCAGCGCCGCTCGATCCATTCGAGGCCGATGGCCGCAAGGGCGACGAGGCAGCAGAGGAAAAGGCCCGGGAGAATGCGCGTCAGGCGGGAGGCGGCTGAGGAAAAATGGGAGCGAAATGGGGGATGCGATCTGGACATGGGCGCAACCTACGCTCATCCATGAATCAGTCTAACGGATTATTCTTGTCATTCTGATCGATTTTTGAGATTGATCTACCATGACACTCGATCAGCTTAAAATCTTCGTCGCGGTCGCCGAGCGGCTGCACATGACCAAAGCCGCCGAGGCGATGAACGTCACGCAGTCGGCCGCAAGTGCGGCGATCGCAGCGCTTGAAACCCAGCACGATGTCCGGTTGTTCGATCGCGTTGGCCGCGGCCTGACGCTGACCGATGCCGGCAAGATCTTCCTGCCGGAGGCAAAAGCGGTGCTTGCCCGGGCAGCCGCGGCCACCGCCTGCCTTCGCGATCTCTCCGAGCTTCGCCGTGGCGAACTGTCGATTGCGGCGAGCCAGACGGTTGCGAGCTATTGGCTGCCGTCGCGGCTTGCCCGCTTCACCCACGACTATCCGCAGGTCGACGTGAAGCTCACCGTGCGCAACACGGCGGTCGTCGCCGAGGCCGTGGAGGAAGGGACGGCGCAGCTCGGCTTCGTCGAGGGGCGCGTGGAGGGCGCCAAGCTCGACCATCGCCGCGTCGCCGTCGATCGCATCGCCGTCTATGCCGCGCCTGGCCACGCGTTCGTCGGTGGCGCGGTTAATCTGGAAATGCTGCTTTCTGCGCGCTGGGTGCTGCGCGAGGAAGGCTCCGGCACGCGGGCAATGTTCCTGCAATCGATGAATGATCATGGTGCCGATGTCGATCGGCTCAGGGTCGAGCTTGAGCTGCCTTCGAACGAGGCGGTGCTGACGGCGGTCGAAAGCGGTCCGTTCGTCACAGCCGTTTCCCGGCTTGCCGCACAACCCTTCGTCGATAGCGGCCGGCTGGTGGAGCTGCCGTTCGAACTGGCCGAGCGCAGCTTCGAACTTTTGACGCATCGCGAGAGGCAGTTCAGCCGCGCGGCACGCGCCTTCGTGGAACTGCTTTGAGAGCAGGTCCGTTTCTCTCCTGCGATGGCGGCGAAAGCCTGCCAATGTTTGCGGGATTGCCCGTACAAAGAGGTGACCATGGCGTTCGAAATCGTCGAGAGATCCGCACAGCGTATTTCCGGGTCGTTCTGGGAGGGAACCTTCGTCGAGGCGGCCGATGGCGCCGTGCGCCGGCTGATCGCCGAAATGCAGGGGCATCACCAGCATCTTCATCCCGGCGACCATACGGCATTGGTCGGCATCTCCTGGAACGATCGTCCGGATGGCTTTCGCTATCTCGTCGGCTATGTCTCCGACAAGGCCGAGACGACCGTGCACCCCGGCCATGTCGACCTGCCGGCCATGCGCTTCGTTACGGCCCTGCATCACCCTGACAGCGGCGACGTCTTTGCCCATTACCAGAGAATGTTCGACTGGATCGCGGCCGAAGGCCATGCGATCGATACCGCCTTGCTGCACTATCGCGAGGAGTACGATCCCGGTTTCGTCTCGCTGTCGCTATCCTCGCTCAGGCTGATGGTTCCGATTGGCTGATGCTTCCCATCAGAAAAATTGCTTTGACCATCAATACCGGCGCGGATACTTGCATGAGTGCTTAAATCAGAGGATTTGAGCGCGAAATCAGCGGCAGATCAAAGCGTTACGGCGGCCAGGCGCGCTTCAGCGAGGGCGGCTCATGCTTTCCGCCTGCCGCCGTCATTCCGATAGGCTCACCATGCTCGCCCGTCTGGCTCCCGCCATCTTCGTTCTGCTCTGGTCCACCGGCTGGGTCGTGGCGAAATACGCTGCGGTCTACGCAGATCCGCTGACCTTTCTCGTGTTGCGCTACACGCTGGCGATCGCGCTCTTCATCCTCTTCTGCGTCGTCACCGGCGCGCAGTGGCCGAAGTCCTGGAAAATGGCCGGTCATGCGATCCTGTCCGGCATGTTCCTTCACGGGCTCTATCTCGGGTCGGTCTGGTGGGCGATCGGCGAAGGCGTGCCGGCCGGCATTTCCGGCATCATCGCCGGCCTTCAGCCGCTGATGACCGCGGTTGCCGCAGCCTTCGTCATCGACGAGCGGCTGAGCGTGCAGCAGAAGCTTGGGCTGGTGCTCGGCTTCTTCGGCATTGCTCTTGCCGTCCTGCCGAAGGTGCTGGCGATCGACACGGGTGCGACGCCGATCCGCTTTCTGCCTGTGATCATCAACGTGCTCGGCATGGGTGCCGTCACCTATGGCACGCTCTACCAGAAGCGCCATCTCCAGAGCGGCGACATCCGCACCATCGCAGCGCTGCAATATCTCGGCGCGCTGATCGTGACGATTCCGCTGGCGCTGATGCTGGAAGACCTGCACGTGACCTGGAACCTCCAGGTGGTTCTGGCGCTTGCCTGGTCGGTTCTCGGGCTCTCGATGGGGGCGATCGCGCTGCTGCTTTATCTGATCCGTCGCGGGCAGGTGTCGCGCGCAGCGTCGTTGATCTATCTCGTGCCGCCGCTCGCCGCCGTGCAGGCGTGGCTCTTCTTCGACGAAGCGCTGACGCTGCCGATGGTCATCGGCACCATCATTGCCGTTGCCGGCGTCTATCTGACCAACCGCAAGCAGGCGTGACGCACGACGTGCGAGCGCGTGCAGCGGTTTTGCGATGGCGACAGGCGAACAGCCCAAAACGAAAACGGCGGGCCGAAGCGACCCGCCGTTCATATTTCTAAGTACTACGATGGCTTTGCGTGCCTGATCGGCGCGGCGCGCCTCGGTCAGCCCTGGTGGCCGCGATTGCCGCCATTGCCCCGACGCTGGCCCTGGCCGCCTTCGCGACGCTCGCCACCACCACGGTTTTCGTTGCGGCCGCCCTGGTTGCGGTCACGACGGTCGCCCTGCTTCTGGCCGGGACGTCCGTGGTGCTTCTTGCCTTCGTGGTTGCGGTTGCCTTCGCCACGGCCGTCGGTCTGCGGATGGCCGTGATCGCGGCGCTCCTGGCGCTGCGGGCGGCGCTCGTCGCGCAAAAGGTCATCGCCGGTAAAGCCGCTGGTGGCTGCAACCGGCTCGCCGGCCGGGCGCTCGCGACGCGGCGGACGGCCGCCGTTCTGGTGATGACCGCCGCCATTGCCCTTGCGGTGGCCGGCGCCGTTGTTGCCTCGGCCGCCGCGGCCCTTGGCCGGACGCGCCTGGTCGGCGGGAGCCTCGCCGCTGGCAACGGCAATGTTGATGCCCATCAGCTTCTCGATATCGCGCAGCAGGCGGATTTCGTCCGGCGCGCAGAAGGCGATGGCGATGCCGTCGCGGCCGGCGCGCGCGGTGCGGCCGATGCGGTGAACATAGGCATCCGGCACTTCCGGCAGGTCGTAGTTGTAAACGTGGGTAACGCCGGGGATATCGATGCCGCGGGCGGCGACGTCGGTCGCGACCAGCACACGGATCTCGCCGTCACGGAAGGCCTTGAGCGCGCGCTCGCGCTGGCCCTGGCTCTTGTTGCCGTGGATCGAGGCGGCCTTGAAGCCGACGTGGTCGAGATGCTTCATCAGCTTCTCGGCGCCGTGCTTGGTGCGGCTGAAGATCAGCGACAGGCCGTCCGGGTTCTCTGTCAGCGTCTTCTTGAGGATGGTCGTCTTCAGGTCCTTGCCGGGAACGAAGTGAACGTATTGTTCGACCTTGTCGGCAGCCTTGCCCGGAGGCGTGACTTCGACCTTGACCGGGTTGGTCAGGTACTCGCCAGCAAGCTCGGCGATCTGCTTCGGCATGGTGGCCGAGAAGAGCAGCGTCTGGCGGTTCTTCGGCACCAGCTTGGAGATCTTGCGCAGGTCGTGGATGAAGCCGAGGTCGAGCATCTGGTCGGCTTCGTCGAGCACCAGGTAGCGGCCCTGCGTCAGCGTCACCGCCTTACGGGCGACGAGGTCGAGCAGGCGGCCCGGCGTTGCGACCAGGATGTCGACGCCGCGGGCGAGTTGTTCGGTCTGCTTGTTGATCGAGACGCCGCCGACGACGACGCCGATCTTCAGCGGCGACTTCTTGACGAACAGCTTGAGGTTGGCGGCGATCTGGTTGACCAGTTCGCGGGTCGGCGCCAGAACCAGGGCGCGAATGTTGCGCGGATCGGGGCGCTTGCCTTCGGCAACGAGCTTCTCGATCATCGGCAGGCCGAAGGCGGCCGTCTTGCCGGTGCCGGTCTGGGCGAGACCGATGAGATCGTTGCCCTTCAGCACCAGCGGGATCGCCTGAGCCTGGATCGGGGTCGGCTTTTCGAAGCCGTTGGCAGACAAGGTTTCCAGAATGTGCTCGGAGAGGCCGAGATCTTTAAAGGTGGACAAATGCATATACCTTTTGGGGGCGCCAAACGCATTCGCCGGAACCGCGTTCTTGCTGTTCCGGTGTCGTTCGGCGTCAAGAACCCCGCGTGAATTGGGAACTTGTGGGTTGAATTAAGTCGTCAAGCGCCTGTGCTGTGCCGCCTATTGCGGTGATATGTGCGCTATCCTTCTTCACGGCTTTCTATGTCTGCCGAGGGCGCGCTCACGCGGCGGCCGGAAGGTGACGCTGGGCACCATGTCGTTGGTTTGGACGAAAAAGTCAAGGTCCATCTTTTCGCAGGTGCGAAATGAGATCTACTCAAGCGCGAGATCGAAGCCCGCTTCCGCCGCTTCCTGGCCGTTGACGAGGATGACGATCCGGTGGGTGCCGGGGTAATAACGGCGGGTGGTGATCGGCCGGATCGCATGGCGTTTCTCGATCTCGATCGAGGCGCCGGGGGCAAGCGTCGCCGACGTCCACTTGAACACCTTCGGCGAGGTTGCGCCGTTTGCCTTGCGGTGGTGCACGGCGTAGTCGATCATCACTTTCTGGCTCGTCTCGGCGTCATGGCTGACGGCCAGACGCAGGCCGAGGCTTTCGCCGAGCACGATGTCCGAACGATCGAGCGAAAAGCGGGCATTGATGCCGGCCGGGGGCGCAAAACCGAAATTGCCGAGCGCGTCCACGTGGCCCTGCTTCAAAAGCGTGCGTGAGGCGTGGCGGAGAAGCTGGCGGCGCTCCGGCGATGCGTCGCCGATATGTTCGGCGACGAAAGCGGCCACCAGGTCCGGATGGTCCTTGGCGATGTCGTTGAGGCTGTTGGCAACCGAGCGGCGCACATAGTCCTCGGGGTCGTCGAGGAGGGCGGTCAGGATCGGCAGGATCGGCTGCGGATCGCGAATGAGCTGCGGCAGCCGCATCGCCCAGGGCAGGCGCGGGCGGGTGCCTTCGCTCGCCAATCGACGGACGTGATGGTTGGGGTCCTTCGTCCAGCCGCGGATCGTCGCAAGGGCGCGCTCCTGGTCGCGATCGATGAAGACGCGGATGCCGAACTCGGCTGTGAAATGCGGCGTCAGCGCGCGCAGCAGCGATAGCGAAAGGTCGAAGTCGTCGAGGCCGCGCAAGGCGACGTATTGGCTGACGGGCAGTAGCGACCAGCCGCTGATGCCCTCGGCGTCGTCACGGGGAAGGCAGGCGTCGAGGATGGCGGCAGCCTCCGGAAATGCCTGCGGCAGCGTCTCGACCAGCGCGTCGCGGATCTGCAGCGAGCGCTGCATCAGCTCCAGCGCCTCCAGGCCGTCGCCCGCAAGCGCCATGAACTTCCTGCGATCGAAGGTTCCCGCATTATGTCCGAGCGCATCGGCGATGGCGACGACGACACCGGGGTGCAGCAGGTTCTTCAGTGGTTCGGCCATCGCGCGGCAGTCCTTTGTTCGTCTCGTTCCGGGCCGGTCAGATCCTCTGGCCGCCGCTAAAATGCTGCACCAGCATTACCGCGCTGATGGTCGCTGCGTAAGGTGCGAACTCAGGGTCGACCCGGACGCGCTCGCCGGCCGATTTCGCAGCCTCCAGCGTTTCCCATTCGACCAGGTCGGCGAACATGCCCGAAGTCTCACAGGAATCGACCGCGCGCCAGGAGACGAAGCCCGGATAGCGTGAAACCGCCTGCATGGCGCGCTGGCGCGTGGCCGTCGCGGCCGGCCTGTCGGTGACGATGCAGACGGCAAGTTCGAGGATGTGATCGCTGGTCATGAGATGCTCCCTGTGAGTTGCCGCTTGATTTAACACAGGACAACTGACAGCCTTATGGCCATTACCGACGGAGCCGTGCTTGTGGACAGACAAGGCGCGCGGTAGCCCTTTGATACGTCAACGGCGTCTTGCCGTTGGGAGGCCAGACATGAGACCCGCCGACCGGCTGTTTCGCATCATCCAGCTCCTGCGCGCGAGCGGCCGGGTGATGACGGCGCGCGAGATCGCCGAGAAGATGGAGGTCGCCCAGCGAACCATCTATCGCGACATGGAGCACCTGATCGCCTCAGGCGCGCCGATCGACGGCGAACGCGGCGTCGGCTATCTCCTGCGCGGCGCCTTCGATGCGCCGCCGCTTGCCTTTACCTTCGAGCAGTTGGAAGCGCTCGCCTTCGGCGCGCGGGCCGTGCAGATGCTCGGCGACGAAAGGCTCGCCCAGGCGGCGCGCGAGGCGATGGAGAAAATCGCCCATGGTCTGCCGCCCGAACATCGACAGCGGCTGACGGCAGCACCGCTTCGCGCCTTCCGCTCGTCGCTACAGCCGGAACCGCCGGCGCTGCTCGGCGAGATCCGCCTGGCGATCGCCGGGCGCCGCAAGCTTCGCCTGGTCTATGACAGCCTCAAGGACGAACATTCCGAGCGCATCATCTGGCCGCTCGGTCTCAGCGTCTTCGGGCATTTCTGGCTGCTGACGGGCTGGTGCGAACTGAGGTCGGATTTCCGCGATTTCCGGGTCGACAGGATCAGCGCGCTTCACGTCCAGCGCGAACGCTACGAGGTGATGCCGGAGCGCAGCTTCGAAGCCTATATCGCGCGGATGTGATCGGCGCACCCGGCCAAACAATCAGCATCGTCGCCACCTTTCGATGGAACCGGATCGCCCCTCGTTCGTTTCCTTTACAGGGTCTTCATGACCCTTCGCGATCCACACCTTTCACTGGGAGACAATCGTGCAGAACCGGACTTGGATACTGGCCGCGGATGGCAACACCGCGCGCATCGTCAAGGGCGTGAACCTGTTGAAGGAAGAGCGCCAGCGGCCGGAGGAGGAGACCTTTCACACCGAACCGAAGCGCGTTCAGGACATCATGGCGGACAAGCCCGGTCGGTCGCATTCGTCCGTCGGACACGGGCGCTCGGCCATGGAATACAAGAGCGATCCCGTTCGTGAGGAGCAGCAGCGCTTTGTTGCTGATGTGGCCGGAAGGCTCGAAAGTTATGCCGCCAACCAGGCCTTCGACAGCCTGGTGATCTGTGCGGCACCCCGGACGCTTGGCGATCTGCGCAAGCAGCTTTCCGCCCATGTCCGCGAACGGACAGTCGCCGAGATCGACCGCAATTGCGTGGCTGCCACCACCGAACAACTGATCGCAACGGCACGGGCCGCAGTGTTCCCTTAAAGCTCGGCCGCAGCCGGGCTTCGTAACGTTTTCCGGTACATCCAAGGCGTCCCGTCAGAAATCGGTCGGGACACCGCCTTCCGTCTTGCGCTTGGCGACGAAGGCATCGAGTTCCTCCTCGATCGCGGGATCGAGCGGCGGGCGCTGATATTCGTTGAGCTTCTGTTTGAAGATCCGGTTGGCATGGTCGTAGGTTGTCGGTCGCCCGGCTTCGGTCCAGGTTTCGAAGTTGCGCCAGTCCGACAGGATCGGTGAATAAAAGGCGGTCTCGTAGCGTTGCAGCGTGTGCAGCGTGCCGAAGTAATGGCCGCCGGGACCGACATCGCGCACGGCGTCGAGCCCGAGCGCATCCTCGCTGACATCGAGCGGGGTCAGGTATTCCGCCACCATCTGCAGCATGTCGACGTCGAGGATGAATTTCTCGAAGGAGGCCGTGAGCCCGCCTTCGGTCCAACCGGCGGCGTGCATGACGAAGTTGCCGCCCCCTTGCGTCAACGCCCAGAGCGACATGGCGGATTCGTAAGCCGCTTGAGCGTCCAGCGTATTGGCGGCGTTGGTGTTCGAGGTGCGGTAGGGGATGTTGTAGCGGCGAGCGAGCTGGCCGCCGGCGACCACCGCCTTCATGTATTCCGGCGTGCCGAAGGCGGGTGCGCCGGTCTTCATGTCGACGTTGGAGGTGAAGCCGCCATACATGACCGGCGCCCCGCGCCGGACCATTTGGGTAAAGGCGATGCCGCAGAGCGCCTCGGCGTTCTGCTGCACCAGCGCACCGGCGATCGTCACCGGGGCCATGGCGCCGGCGAGCGTGAAGGGCGTGACCACGACCACCTGGTTGCGCGAAGACATCTCGATGATGCCCTGCAGCATCGGCCCGTCGAGCCGGAGCGGCGAGGAGGTGTTGATGATGGTGAAGAGCGAGGGCTCGCGTTCCATCTGCTCCATCGAGATGCCGCGGCCGATGCGGGCGATCTCGATGCCGTCGGTGTTGCGCTGCTTGCCGAGCGAATAGACGTGGAACACCTTGTCGGTGAGCTTCACCATGTCGGAGAGGCAATCGAGGTGGCGCACCGAGGCATGGATGTCGACCGGCTCGACCGGATAGCCGCCGGTCGTGTGGACGATGTCATAGGATTGCGCGAGCTTCACGAGCTTGCGGTAGTCCTCCTGGTTGCCGGTGCGGCGGCCGCCGTCGCGGTCGGCGACGAAGGGAGCGCTCGCGATCTGGGCGAAGACGAGATTGTTGCCGCCGATGGCGACATTGCGGGCCGGGTTGCGGGCATGCATGGTGAAGGTTGGCGGTACCGAGGCGATCATGTCCATGATCAGGCCGCGGTCGAAGCGCACCCGGTCGGTGCCGGGTGTCACGTCGGCGCCGGCAGCCTTCATCCGCTCGCGCGCCTCCGGCAGGATGACGTCCATCCCGATCTCTTCGAGGATCGTCAGCGATGCCTCATGTACCGATTCAAGCGCATCATCCGAAAGGACGGTGGATTTCGCCAGCGCATTGACAAGATTGAGATATTTGCCGCCGGGGGATCTGCGCACACGCTCGGCACTGCGCCCGCCCGGGCGGCGTCGGCGCTCCAGCGGAGTCGAGGCTGCGTCGCCGGTTGCTGCATCGGGAAACTGATCGTCGTTCATGAAAGACCCACCGTGTTGCCGATGGGGAGTGTGTCGCAGATTCGAGGCGGCGATGGCCCGCCATTTGCGACAGTTCAGTTCTCTTGTGGAGTAAATCGCTTGCCCTGACGCATTTCTGCAGCTGGATGGCGTAATCGCTCAAGACACGTTTAACGGAGATGAGCGCTAGGCTCGGTCGCCCCGCAGCATCTCTCGCTTGCCGGCAAAACCCTTGCGCTTTTCGACGGCAAAGCCCGCGGCCTGCAAATTGCGGCGGACGAAACCGGCAGCGGCATAGGTGGCGAAACTGCCGCCGGGCGTGGTCTTGTCGAAGACCAGCCGCATCAGATCCTCCGACCACATGTCGGGATTGCGCGACGGCGCAAAGCCGTCGAGGTACCAGGCGTCGAACGGTTGTTCAGCGCGGGCGACGCCCTCGAGTGCCGGACCACAGACGACCGTGAGGCTGACGCCGTCGCCGAAGTCGATCCGGACGTCGCCATCGGGCGCGGCCGGCCAGCGCGAGGCCAGTGCCTGGCGCTCCGTGTCGATCTCCGACCAATGGTCAAGCGCGCGCGAAATCTCTTCTGCGGCCATCGGGAAACGTTCGAAGGACACGAACCGCAGCCGGTCGCCGGCGGTCGCGGTCATCTTCCACTGACGCCAGGTTTCGCAGAAATTGAGGCCGGTGCCGAAGCCGAGTTCGCCGATGCGGAAGGTGCCTGCGCCGACCCAGCGGTCGGGCAGGCCGTTGCCCGATAGGAAGACGTGGCCGCACTCCAGCCGCCCGTCGGTGCGGCAATAAAAGTGATCGCCAAACTCCCGGGAATAGGGCATATCGCCCTCGTGCCAATCAAGGTTCTGGTGCGCCGGGGGCTCGATCGGGTCTGCGGGTCCTGTCATGGCCAAGGCGATAATCCGCCGGCCGGAGAAGGTCAATCGATGAGCGAGCTTTTGGTCGTCGGCGGCGGCATCATGGGGCTGTGGGCCGCGCTTGGCGCCGCGCGCAGGGGCATGACCGTGCGGCTCGTCGAGCAGCAGGCGATCGGCGCTGGCGCCAGCGGTGGCCTTTTGGGCGCGCTCATGCCGCATATGCCCGATCGCTGGAACGACAAGAAGCGGTTCCAGTTCGACGCCCTCGTGACGATCGAAGAAGAGATCGCGGCGCTCGAGGCGGAGACGGGCCTGTCGACCGGCTATCGGCGGACGGGTCGCTTGATCCCGCTGGCCAAGCCTCACCTGCGCGATATCGCCCTTCGGCACGAGCAGGATGCACTGAGCCACTGGCGGGCGGCCGACAGGCAGTTCCACTGGCACGTGAAGGACGAGGGGCCCGAGGGCTGGCCAGGCGCTGAGGCAGCAGCGCACGGCATGGTCTTCGATACGCTCGCCGCGCGCGTCTCGCCGCGTCGCATGCTTGCGGCCCTCCGCACGGCACTCCTGCAGGCACCGAACGTCTATGTGGACGAACGCCGGGGCGTGCGCCGGATCGAGCCGGCGCACGGCCGGGCGGAGCTCGACGACGGCACCCGGATCGGTTTTGAGCATTGCATCATCGCCGCCGGTGTCGGCAGCTTTCAATTGATCGACGACGTGTCAGCGCCGCTGGCGGAAACGAGCGGCACGGCGGTCAAGGGCCAGGCGGCACTGCTGCGGGCGGAGATCGACCCGGCGCTTCCTGTCATCTTCGCCGACGGCGTCTACGTCATCGCCCATGACGACGGCCATGTGGCGGTCGGCAGCACCAGCGAAAACAGTTTTGCCGATCCCCTGTCGACGGACGCCCAGCTGGATGAACTGCTTCGGCGCGCCGTGGCGCTTGCGCCGCGCCTGGCGGATGCCGAGGTGGTGGAGCGATGGGCGGGGTTGCGCCCGAAATCAACGGGGCGCGAGCCGATGGCTGGCCGGCATCCGGACCATTCGAATGTCTCGGTCCTGACCGGCGGCTTCAAGGTGAGCTTCGGCATCGCCCACCGGCTGGCGCGTTTCGTCGTCGACGAGATCGCCGGTTCTCCGACGATCGGTATTCCCGATTCCTTCTTCTGCCGGAATCACATAGCCGCACTTCGCGACAAAAGCCTTTAGCCCCGGACATGCGAAAGGCCCCGCCGGCGGCGGGACCCGAAAGATCGAAAGTCAGGCATTACATCCAGTAGGGCGGCACGCCGTAGTAGTCGTAGACACGGCGACCGTTTTCCGCGTTCCAATCGTATTCATCGGTGCCGTGATATTTCGGCGCGTTTTCGACCTGATCGCGAGTCACATCAGTGCGATAGCCGCCCAGCTTCTCGTCATAGGTCAGCTTTGCCCAGGGCAGCGGATAATGGTCTTCGCCGAGGCCGAGAAAGCCGCCGAAGCCGAGCACCGCATAGGCGACGCGCCCGCTGCGCTTCTCGATGATCACGCGCTCGATCGAGCCGATGTGTTTTTCGTCGGGGCCGTAGACCCTCGTGCCTTCAACCTTGTCGCTCGCGATCAGGTCGTGGGTCTCCTTGATCCGGGCGTCCTGAAGGTTAGCATTGTGATAGGTCACGTTTCGTCTCCATCCTTGTTTTCCTACCATTGGGGAACGAGCGATCGGCCGGATGGTTCCGAAAAACCAACGGCGACGTTCGGTCCGGCGCTGCGCTCATCCCCGGCTAACTTCGTCAATCTGTCACGCAAATCACCTAAGACGCGGCCATTGGACAAGTCGGGGTGAGGGCGGAAAACCGCATGCTTTTGCTCATCCCGCGCTGAGGGATACCCGGAGCCAGCCGATGCGCTATGCCATTTGTTTTACGCCGCCGATGGCCGATCCGCTTTCCGCGACCGCTGCAAGCTGGCTGGGGCGCAACGTCTATTCCGGCGACCCCACAGAATTGCCGTCGGTCGCGGGCTTGAGCGCCGCGGATGTCGCCTATCACACGGCGGTTCCCCGCCGCTTCGGCTTTCACGCGGTAATGATGTCGCCGTTCCGCCTGCATCCTGATATGACGGAAACGAAGCTTCTGAAGGCGCTGATGCATTTTGCCGGCGCCCAGACCCCGTTCGAAATCGATCGCCTGGAGGTTGCCCGCATCGGTCGATGCTTCGGGCTGATGCCGCAGGTGCCGAGTACGGCCATGCATCTGCTTGCGGCCAACGTCGTCCAGGAGTTCGATGCCTTCCGCGCGCCGCTCAGCGAAGACGAGATCGAGCGTTCCGATCCGGACCGGCTGACCGCGCCGCAGTTTTCCAACCTGTACCGTTGGGGCGATCCGCATGTGATGGACGAATACCGCTTCCACATGATGCTGACCGGCCCGCTTGCACCAGACGCGATGCGGCGGGTCGAGGCGCCACTTCGTGATCTCTTCGAGCCCTGCCTATCAAAACCGCTTTCGATCGGCAGCCTTGCGCTGTTTGTCGAGCAGGAGACGGGCGCACCCATGCGGGTGCATTCGCAGCACCCGCTCGGCAAGATCTCTATGAACACGCGCGCAGAGCGGGCGAAGCGCGCCGCCGCCGATCCGTCGCTGGCGCCGCAAGGCGCGGTCCGGCCGCTGCCGCTGATCGTGGCGGCGCTGATGGCACAGCGCTAACCGGAAACGCACGCGGGCTGATCTGCAAACAGCAGCGCTTTCGGATAGGGCAGACCGAGGGGCGGCATGTCCGCCGGCGCGAAGTAGCGCAGCGACTTCGTTTCGCCATCGGTGATCGGCTGCTGGGAACCGACGATCCGGCATCGATAGAGGGTAACCACATATTCGACGTGGTCGCCGTTCGGGTAGGTGTAGCGAAACGCTTCTCCGCCGAAGACGCCCAGTATCCGCTCAACCGAGACCGGATAGCCGGTTTCCTCCATGATCTCGCGAACGATCGCATCTACAGGCGCTTCGCCCGGTTCGATGGCGCCGGCCGGCAGGCTCCAACCTTCGCCGCTTGCTTTCTCCTGCAACAGGATCCGGCCATCGGGATCGAGAATGGAGGCCGCCACCGACGGGCAGAGAAGCAGGCCGGAACCGACTTTTTCGCGAAGCGCTTGAATGTAGGATTTCATCTCGATCAGAGCCGTTGTCCTTGCCAATCCATTCAACGCCGTTTCCAAAAATCTCTCAAGCTCGGGCTCAGCGGAATTTTTCTGGTGATTTCCGTCAGGGCCACGGTGCTGCCGCTGCCCCGCTTCCCGTCATTTCGGTATCGACAATCCGGTCGGCGGTGATACCGTTCCTAAAAATTCGAAGGGTGATTTGATGTCTGAGACTAAGTATCCGCGCGACCTCGTTGGCTACGGCCGCAATCCGCCGAAGGCAAACTGGCCGGGCGATGCGCGCATCGCCGTGCAGTTCGTGCTGAACTACGAAGAGGGCGGCGAAAGCTGCATTCTCGATGGCGACCCGGCGTCCGAATGCCTGCTGTCGGAGATCGTCGGCGCACAGCCCTGGGCTGGTCAGCGCAACCTCAACATGGAATCGATCTACGAATATGGCGCCCGTTCCGGCTTCTGGCGGCTGTGGCGCATGTTCACCAGCCGTAACGTGCCGCTGACCGTCTATGGCGTGACGCAGGCCATGGCGCGCAATCCGGAAGCGGTTGAGGCCATGAAGGAAGCCGGCTGGGAAATCGCCAGCCACGGTCTGCGCTGGCTGGAATACAAGGACGTGCCGGAAGAGGTCGAGCGCGAGCATATCCGCGAGGTCGTCCGCCTGCACGCCGAACTCACCGGCGAGCGCCCGCTCGGCATCTACCAGGGCAAGCCTTCGGCCAATACGCTGAAGCTGGTGCTGGAGGAGGGCGGCTTCCTCTACTCCTGCGACAGCTATGCCGACGAGCTACCCTACTGGGTGCCGGGTCTTTCGCCCGACAAGCCGCACCTGATCATTCCCTATACGCTCGATGCCAACGACATGCGCTTTGCGACGCCACAAGGCTTCAACAGCGGCGACCAGTTCTTCAGCTATCTCAAGGACACCTTCGACGTGCTCTACGAGGAAGGTCGCCAGGGCGACGCCAAGATGATGAACATCGGGCTTCACTGCCGTCTCGTCGGCCGCCCGGGCCGCGCCGCCGCTCTTGCCCGTTTCATCGACTACGTGATGTCGCACGACAAGGTCTGGGTGCCGCGTCGTATCGACATCGCCAACCACTGGTACCAGCACCACAAGCCGGAAGGGGCGCTCTGATGACCGACCGTGATGCCTTCGTTGCCCGTTTCGGTGGCGTGTTCGAGCACTCGCCCTGGGTTGCCGAACGCGCCTACGACCGAGCCGCGGCGACCGGGCTGACGGCGGGCACGGTGCATTCGGCGCTCTGCCAGGCCTTTCGCACGGCGTTGCCGCGCGAGAAGATGCAGGTGCTACGGGCGCACCCCGATCTTGCCGGCAAGCTGGCGATCGCCGGCAAGCTGACGGCGGACTCGACGGCGGAACAGGCATCCGCTGGCCTCGACCGGTTGACGCCAGAGGAGCATCAGCGCTTCACCGGGCTCAATGACGTCTACACGAAGAAATTCGGCTTCCCCTTCATCATTGCGGTGAAGGGGCTGACCAAGGCGCAAATTCTTGCCTCCTTCGAAAGCCGCATTGACAATTCGCCCGAAGAGGAATTTGAAACCGCTTGCGCACAGGTCGAGAAAATCGCCCGCCTGCGCCTGCAGTCGATGCTTCCTGGAGACGAAAATGCCTGACAAAACCGTTCGATGCCTGTCCCCGCTCATGAGGAGGGCCCTCGAACTGGATCGGACATCCGCAAGCGCCAAGTCTTCTTGCGAGGTCTCCGCATAATGTCGCGCCTGCTTACGATCGAACCGCTGACACGCGACGCCTTCGCCCCGTTCGGAACCGTCATCGAAGCCGATCCGGCAACGATGCGCTACATCAACGGCGGCAATACCGAACGTTTCCACGGGTTGGCGCGCGCCGATGTCGTCGGCGACGGCGCCAACGTCATCATCAACATTTTTCGCGGCCAACCGCGGGCTTTCCCCTATTCGGTGACGATGATGGAACGGCACCCGCTTGGCAGCCAGAGCTTTTCGCCGCTCGACGACCGTCCCTGGCTGGTCATCGTCGCTGAAGACGAAGGCGGTCGTCCGGGTGCGCCGCGGGTGTTTCAGGCCAATGGCCGACAGGGCGTCAACTACGGCCGCAATGTCTGGCATCACCCGCTGATGTCCATCGGCGCCGTCAGCGATTTCCTCATCGTCGATCGGGAAGGGCCGGGCAACAATCTCGAGGAGTTCTTCTATGAGGAACCCTTCGTCATAGAGAGCGGGTTCTTTCGTCCGCTTCTCGTACCCGTTTATGAAGGAGGATGAGATGAGCAGCACCGGCCGCCTGACGACCCATGTTCTCGACACCGCATTCGGCAAGCCGGCCGAGGGTCTCCGCATCGATCTCTATTGGCTGGAAGGCGAGGAGCGGCAGCTGATCCGCACCGTCCACACCAACAGCGACGGCCGCGTCGACGGGCCCATGGTCGAAGGCGTCGGCTTCATGGCTGGCAATTACGAGCTGGTGTTCCATGCGGGCGACTATTTGCGCCGGTCAGGTGTGACACTGCCGGAGCCGGCCTTCCTTGACCGCATCCCCTTGCGCTTCGGCATCGCCGATCCGGCGAGCCACTACCACGTGCCGCTGCTGCTCTCGCCCTATGGGTACTCGACCTACCGGGGGAGCTGAGGTGTCCACCAGACGCCACATGCCTTAAGGCGCTGGACCTCTCAAAGGGTCATCCTCGGGCTTGACCCGAGGATCCATACGTCACCTGCGGCTTTGGATGCTCGGGTCGAGCCCGAGCATGACAAGAGAGTGGGAGATGCGCCGTCTCACTCCGCCAGGATGCTGCGATCGACGTCGTTGATGTCGCGCTTGCCGCATAGGGCCATGGTGATGTCCATCTCCTTGCGGATGATTTCGAGCGCCTTGGTCACACCCTCCTTGCCCATGGCGCCGAGGCCATAGAGGAACGGGCGGCCGATATAGGTGCCCTTGGCGCCCATGGCGACAGCCTTCAGCACGTCCTGGCCAGAGCGGATGCCGCCATCGACATGCACCTCGATCTGGTGGCCGACAGCATCGACGATGCGCGGCAGCATGCTGATCGAGGAGTGGGCGCCGTCGAGCTGCCGGCCGCCATGGTTGGAGACGATGATGGCATCGGCGCCGGTGGCGGCTGCCATCTTGGCGTCTTCCGGATCGAGGATGCCCTTGAGAATCAGCGGTCCGCCCCAGCGTTCCTTGATCCAGGCGACGTCCTTCCAGGAAAGTTGCGGGTCGAACTGTTCCGCCGTCCAGGCGCCGAGCGAGGAGAGGTCGGTGACACTTTTGGCGTGGCCGACGATGTTGCGGAAAGTGCGGCGCTTGGTGCCGAGCATCTTCATGCACCAGCCGGGACGTGTGGCCATCTGCCAGAGGTGCTTCGGCGTCATCTTGGGCGGTGCCGAGAGGCCGTTGCGCAGGTCCTTGTGGCGCTGGCCGAGGATCTGCAGGTCGAGCGTCAGCACCAGCGCCGAGCACTTCGCCGCCTTGGCGCGGTCGATGAGGTTGAGCACGAAGTCGCGTTCGCGCATGACGTAGAGCTGGAACCAGAAGGGTTTTGTCGTGACTGAGGCGACGTCCTCGATCGAGCAGATGCTCATGGTCGAGAGCGTGAAGGGCACGCCGAAGGCTTCCGCCGCCTGGGCGGCCAGCATCTCGCCGTCGGCGTGCTGCATGCCGGTGAGGCCGGTCGGGGCGAGCGCCACGGGCATCGACACCTTCTGGCCGATCATCGTCGTTTCGAGCGAGCGGTTGGTCATATCGACCAGCACGCGCTGGCGCAGCTTTACCTTGGCGAAATCCTCCTCGTTGGCGCGATAGGTGCCCTCGGTCCAGGCGCCGCTGTCGGCGTAGTCGAAGAAGAGTTTTGGCACCCGGCGCTTGGCGAGCGCCTTGAGATCGCTGATTTCGAGGATTTGCGTCATGGGAACGGCCTTCGTCCAACGGAGATTGAACGAGCCATTACCATGTTTGCCGGAGGCTTGTTAATAGCCAGAACGCAGAGAGGTCAATTTTCTTGACCTCTCTGCGTCAGGTCGATCAGGCGGCGACAAGCGCCGATTTCGCCGGCCTGCCGGCCACGTAAGTTTCAACGATCGACCGGTCGTCGCCCATCGTCTGCAGCAGGAAGAGTTCGTCTGACAGAGAGTTGACCACTTCAGCGCGCAGCGCCATGGCCGGCGTTGCCGCCATGTCGAGCACGATGAAGTCGGCATCGGTGCCGGCTTCGAGTGTGCCGATCTTGTCGACCAGCGACAGCGCCTCGGCATTGCCGCGGGTCATCATGAAGAAGCTGTCGAAGGGGTTCAGCCGCTCGCCCTGCAACTGCAGGATCTTGTAGGCCTCGTCGAGCGTCTTCAGCATGGAATAGCTGGTGCCGCCGCCGATGTCGGAGGCGACCGAGGTGCGCACCGGCCTGTCACGCCTGCTGAGCGCGCGCAGCGGGAAGAGGCCGGAACCGAGAAAGAGATTGGAGGTTGGACAGAAAACGGCGACCGAGCCGGTTTCGCTCATGACATCCGCCTCGCGCTCCGACAGATGGATGCAGTGGCCGAACAGGCTCTTGCGCCCCAGCAGGCCGTAGCGGGCGTAGACGTCGGTGTAATCCTTGGCTTCCGGATAGAGTTCGCAGGTAAAGGCGATCTCGTCGCGGTTTTCCGAAAGATGCGTCTGCACGTGCAGGTCGGGGAATTCGTGCACCAGCGATTTTGCGACGTCCATCTGCTCGGGCGTCGAGGTGATGGCAAAGCGCGGGGTGATGGCGACGTGGTTGCGGCCCTTGCCGTGCCAGTCGCGAATAACCGCGCGGGTTTCGTCGTAGCCCATCTGCGGCGTGTCGAGCAGGCCCTGCGGGGCGTTGCGGTCCATCATCACCTTGCCGGCGATCATGCGCATGTCGCGGCGGAGCGCCTCGGCAAAGAAGGCATCGGCGGACGCCTTGTGCACCGAGCAATAGGCCGTCGCCGTCGTCGTGCCATGGCGCACCATCTCGTCGAAGAAGCGCGTCGCGATGCGCTCCGCATGGGCGCTCTCGACGAACCGGCATTCCTCCGGGAAGGTGTAGGTGTTGAGCCATTCAAGCAAGTTGGCGGCATAGGACGCCATCACCTGCATCTGCGGGAAATGCAGGTGCGTGTCGATGAAGCCCGGCACGATCAGGTGCGGGCGGTGGTCGATTTCCGCCACCTCTTCGGGAGCGTCAGCCTTCACCGCGGCATAGGAGCCGCTGGCTAGGATCCGCCCATCCGCCACCAGTAGGGCGCCGTCGCTTTCGTAGCTGTAGGCGGCGCTGTCGTCGATCGACGTCGGCGCGCGGTGAAAGCTCAGCAGTCGGCCGCGGATGAGGGTGGTCGTCATTGTGTCTTGCCTTCCTCGACGGCGCTTTCAAACCAGGCTGCCAGCAGTTGGCGCTCGTCCGTCGTCATGTCTGTCACGTTGCCGGGCGGCATCGCGTGGCTGCGCCCGGCCTGGATATAGATTTCGCGGGCATGGGCGGCAATCTCCGCGTCGCTTTCCAGCACCACGCCCTTTGGCGCCTGGGTGATGCCCTCATAAACCGGCTCGGCGGCATGGCACATGGAACAGCGGGTCGAGACCGTGTCCTTGACGGCCGGGAAGTGGGCATTGGCGGCGAAGCGGGTGAAGGCCGGCGCGACCTCGGCCTTTTCACCGCCGGTCAGCACCTTTGGCACGGTCGAGAGCCACATGATCAGGACGAAGAGGAGGGCCGTGACGAGCCATGTCCAGGTCGGCCGGCCCTTGCGGGCGTGGGTGGTGTTGAACCAGTGTCGGATGGTGACGCCCATCAGGAAGACCAGTGCCGCGATGATCCAGTTGAATGCCGTGGCAAACGCCAGCGGATAATGGTTCGACAGCATGAAGAAGATGACGGGCAGCGTCAGGTAGTTGTTGTGCAGCGAACGCTGCTTGGCTTGAGCGCCGAGCTTCGGATCCGGCGTGCGGCCGGCGATCAGGTCGGCGACGACGATCTTCTGGTTGGGGATGATGATGAAAAACACATTGGCCGACATGATCGTGGCGGTGAAGGCGCCCAGATGCAGGAAGGCGGCACGACCGGTGAAGACCTGGGTGTAGCCCCAGGCCATGGCGACGAGCGCCACATAAAGCAGCGCCATCAGCCCCCAGGTGTTCTTGCCGATCGGCGACTTGCAAAGCAGATCATAAAACAGCCAGCCTATGCCGAGTGAGGCGAGCGAAATCAGGATCGCGGTGGTTGCCGAGATGTCGAGCACGTGCCGGTCGATCAGGAAGAGATCGGCGCCGCCGTAATAGACGACACAGAGCATGGCGAAGCCCGAGAGCCATGTCACATAGGATTCCCATTTGAACCAGGTGAGATGCTCGGGCATCGAGGCCGGCGCAACCAGGTATTTCTGGATGTGGTAGAAGCCGCCGCCATGGACCTGCCATTCCTCGCCATAGGCGCCGACGGGCAGGTGATCGCGCTTTACCAGACCCAGGTCGAGCGCGATGAAATAGAAGGATGAGCCGATCCAGGCGATGGCGGTGATGACGTGCAACCAGCGCACGGCAAAGGCCAGCCATTCCCAGGCGATGGCGAACTCGTACATTCAGATCCCCTTTGTCTCCGTTGCCTCACTTTGCGCATAAACCGCGGAGGGGAAAAGGGGCTTACGCGCTCCTCAAGCGCTATTTGCTTGCAGGAAGTTCGGCGGGCAAAGTTCGCCGAGGATCCAGTCGCGGAAAATCCGGATTTTTGGCGTGTTACGGCGGGCGTGCGGATAGGCGAGCCAATAATCGCAGCCGTCGCTGCAGCGCAGTTCGAAGGGCTGGTAGAGGCGGCCGAGCGCCACGTCATCGGGGTAAAATTCCGGCGTCAGGATCGCCACGCCCTGGCCGGCGATGGCGGCGCGCGCCTCGAAGGACTGCGCGCCGAGGCGGCTGTGCGGCCGTCCCTCGAGATCGGGATCCTTGACGCCGGCGGCCTTGAACCACATCGGCCACCAGGGGTCACCGGGATCGATGATGCGAAGCTTCAAGAGGTCGCGCGGCTCGTGCACGCCGCCGATGGTGGCGGCAAGCGCCGGGCTCAGCATCGGGCTGAATTCCACCCGCATTAGCGGATGGGTGTCGAGGCCGGGCCAGACGCCGGCGCCTGAGCGAATGGCGAGGTCGGCCGGCTCGCGGGTAAAATCGGTGAGCGAGTCGCTGGTCGTCAGCCGGACGGCGATGTTCGGATGGGCGAGCTGGAAGCTGCCGATATTGCGGGCGAGCCATTGCGAGGCGAAGGTCGGGGTCGAGCTGATCAACAGCGCGCTGTCGATATCGCCGCGGGCATTCGAAACCGCTTCCTGCAGCATCTCGAAGGCTTCGGTGACGCGCGGCGCCATGCGCTGGCCGACTTCCGTCAGCGAGATCTGGCGCGGGCGTCGCAGGAACAGCGGCTCGCCGACATTCTCCTCGATCAACTTAACCTGGTAGCTGACGGCCGTCTGGGTCATGCCCAGCTCTTCGCCGGCCTTGGTGAAGCTGCCGAGCCTTGCGACCGCTTCGAAGACCCTGAGCGCATTCAGCGGAAACTGCTTCGACATCTTCATGGATAAGTTCTCTTGATGCATGCAGACGGATGTTCGATTGGATTTCGATCCTCCTTCACGGCATCCTTCAAGTCAACTTCCCAAGACAAAACAGGTGCTGAAATGACTTGCGACAATTACGAACATACTGAAAGAAAACCATTTCTTTCGTTCGAGCCGGTCACCCGGCTTGTGGCCGGCCTGTTCGGCGGTCTTGTTGCCGCCAAGCCGACGCTCGACGTCAATGCGCTCCCAGATCATATCAAGAGAGACATGGGTTTCATGGATGGCCGCGGCCCCTATGGAGATGACGAAGAGGCAATGGCTGCCTCTCGCCGCCTTTTCAGCGTCGATGAAATGCCGCGGTTTTAACGTTGACGACGATGGCCGTCAGGCTTGCCGAAGGCGCTCGACGGCCATCAGCACACGCTCCGGTGTCGCCGGGGCGTCGAGGCGCGGGCACTCGCGATAATCCGCGACACTCGCCACCGCCATCGACAGCGCTTCCAGCACCGAGATCGGCAGCATGAAGGGCGGCTCTCCCACCGCCTTGGAGCGGCCGATGGTCTTCTCGGCGTTGCTCGACCATTCTGCAAGCTTGACGTTGAAGATCTTCGGCCGGTCGGAGGCGAGCGGGATCTTGTAGGTGGAGGGGGCGTGGGTGCGCAGCCGGCCCTTGTCGTCCCACCAGAGTTCCTCGGTCGTCAGCCAGCCCATGCCCTGCACGAAGCCGCCCTCGATCTGGCCGATGTCGATCGCCGGATTGAGCGAGCGGCCGACATCGTGCAGCACGTCGACGCGGTCGACCATGTATTCGCCGGTCAGCGTGTCAATCGAAACCTCCGAAACCGAGGCTCCATAGGCGAAATAGTAGAACGGCGTGCCGCGACCGCTGGCGCGATCCCAATGGATCTTCGGCGTCTTGTAATAGCCGGCAGCCGAAAGCTGGATGCGGCCCATATAGGCCTGCTTGATGAATTCCGGGAAGGGGATCAGCTCTTCGCCAATCTTCACATGGTTGGCAACGAAGCTGACATTCTCGGGCGTCGTCTGCCAGCGCTCGCAGGCGAAGCTGATGAGCCGCTCCTTGATCTGGCGCGCGGCGTCGTAGGCTGCCATGCCGTTGAGGTCGGAACCCGAGGAGGCCGCAGTCGCCGACGTGTTCGGCACCTTGCCGGTGGTCGTTGCGGTGATGCGCACCCGGTCGAGATCCACCTGGAAACTGTCGGCGATCACCTGGGCGACCTTGATGTAGAGGCCCTGGCCCATCTCGGTGCCGCCATGGTTCAGGTGGATCGAGCCGTCCTGGTAGATGTGCACCAGGGCACCGGCCTGGTTGAAGGCGGTCAAGGTGAAGGAGATGCCGAACTTGACCGGCGTCAGCGCGATGCCCTTGCGGATGACGCGGCTCGTGCTGTTGAAGTCGAGGATCGCCTGCCGGCGCGCCTGATAGTCGGCGCTCTCTTCCAGCTCGGCGACGATCTCGGCGATGATGTTGTCTTCGACCTGCTGGTGATAGGGCGTGACGTCGCGGCCGGAGCCCTTTTCGCCATAGAAATTCAGCTTGCGGATTTCGAGCGGATCCTTGCCGAGCTGGTAGGCGATTTCCTCGATGATGCGCTCGCCGCCGACCATGCCTTGCGGCCCGCCGAAACCGCGATAGGCGGTGTTGGAGACGGTGTTGGTCTTCAGCGGCTGCGAGGTGAGCTTCACATGCGGATAGAAATAGGAGCTATCCGCGTGGAACAGCGCGCGGTCGGTGACCGGGCCAGACAGATCCGATGAGTAGCCGCAGCGGGCGGCGTAATTGGCATGGACCGCGTGAATGCGGCCGTCTTCGTCGAAGCCGACATCGTAGTCTACGAGGAAGTCGTGGCGCTTGCCGGTCGCCGTCATGTCCTCGTCCCGGTCAGGGCGGAACTTGACGGCGCGGTTGAGCTTCTTCGCCGCGACCGCCGCAAGGGCGGCGAACTGGTTGCCCTGCGTTTCCTTGCCGCCGAAGCCGCCGCCCATGCGGCGGACATTTACTGTCACTGCATTGGAAGGCACGCCGAGCACATGCGAGACCATGTGCTGTATCTCGCTCGGATGCTGGGTCGACGACCAGACCGTGACCTCGTCGTCCTCGCCGGGAATGGCAAGGGCGATGTGCCCTTCGAGGTAGAAATGTTCCTGGCCGCCGATGCGCATGCTGCCCTTCAAGCGGCGCGGCGCCTTTTCCAGCTCGGCTTCCGCGTCGCCGCGCTGCAGGGTCAGCGGCTGCGTGACCAGTTCGCCGCCGCGGGCGACGGCGTCGAGAATGTCGGTGAAATGCGGCAGGTCGCGATAGGTGATCTTTGCCAGTCGCGCCGCGCGGCGGGCGATGTCGCGCGTTTCGGCAATGACGGCGAAGGCCGGCTGGCCATGAAACTGCACGAGGCCATCGGCAAGGACCGGCTCGTCGTGGAGGTGGCTGGGACTGATGTCGTTGGAATGCGGCATGTCCTTGGCGGTCAGCACGCAGACGACACCCCGTACGGCAGCGACGGCCGAAAGGTCCATAGCGGTGATTTCCGCATGCGCGCGGTCGGTCATGCCGAGCGCGCCATGCAGGGTGCCCGTCGGTTCCGGCATGTCATCGATATAGTCGGCGGTGCCGGAGACGTGCTTGTGGGCGCTGTCGTGACGCTGTGAGACATGCATCTCGCCGCGGATCGCCTTGCGTTCCTCGAAGGTGGATTTGTCCATGATCATCTGTCTCCCGCAGCGAAGCGCACCAGTTGTGCGGGCTCCCCGCCACTTTCCAGGAAGAAGCGTATCAGCAGGTTCTTCGCCGCCAGCATGCGATAGTCGCTCGTTGCCCGCCAGTCGGTGAGCGGCTGGTAGTCGGCATCAAAGGCCGTTTGCGCGTTGCGAACCGTCTCTTCGGTCCATTGCTTGCCGATGAGCGCCGCTTCCACATTGGTTGCGCGCCTTGGCGTGGCGGCCATGCCGCCGAAGGCGATGCGGGCGGCGCGGACGACGCCGTCTTCCACCGACAGGCGGAAAGCGCCGAGCAGGGCGGAGATATCCTCGTCGCGGCGCTTGGAGATCTTGTAGGCGGCAAAGAGATCGCCTTCCGGCAGGCGTGGGACGAAGATGCTCTCGACGAATTCGCCGGGCTGACGGTCCTGCTTGCCATAGGCGATGAAGAAGTGTTCGAGCGGCAGCGTCCGGCGCCCGCCCTTCGAGCGCAGTGTCACGGTGGCTCCAAGAACGATCAGTGGCGGCGGACTGTCCCCGATCGGCGAGCCGTTGGCGATGTTGCCGCCGATCGTGCCCATGTTGCGCACCTGCTCGCCGCCGATGCGGTTGATCAGCGGGCCGAGCGCCGGAAACGCCTTTGTGAGCGCCGAATAGGCCATGGTGTAGCTGACGCCGGCGCCGATCGTCAGGCCCGCCTCGGTCTCCTCGATGCCTTGCAGTTCGGCAATGCCGTTGATGAAAATGACCGGGTTGATCGGCCGCATCTGCTTGGTCACCCAGAGGCCGACATCGGTGGAACCGGCAACGACCGTCGCCCCCGGATTGTCGGCGAGCGCTTGTGCGAGGCCATCGCCGTCGGCCGGCACGATCAGACAGTTTTCGCCCTGGCGGACGGTGATGGTCTCGGCCGGTGCCAGCGCCTTCAGCTGCGCGGTGATCGCCTCGCGCTCGCGGGTGATCGGGTCGAAGATTTCGGAGGGTCGCGCCTTGGCCGCCTCCTCGGCGGCGCGCACGATCGGCTCGTAGCCGGTGCAGCGACAGAGATTGCCCTGCAGTGCCTTCTCGATGTCTGATCGATCCGGGTTGTCATTGCCGAGCCAGAGGCCATAGAGCGACATCACGAAGCCCGGCGTGCAGAAGCCGCATTGCGAGCCGTGGAAATCGACCATCGCCTGCTGCACCGGATGCAGTGCGCCATCCTGGCCGGCGAGATGTTCGACGGTGACGACATGGGTTGCCTGCAGCGAGCCGAGGAAACGGATGCAGGCGTTGACGCTCTCATAGACGAGCCGGTCGCCCCAGAGCCGCCCGACGAGCACGGTGCAGGCGCCGCAGTCGCCCTCCGCACAGCCTTCCTTGGTGCCGGTCAGCCGGCGCTCCAGCCGCAGATAGTCGAGCAGCGTCGTTGTCGGTGCGATGTCGGAAAGAGCGACCTCGCGGTCGTTGAGGATGAAGCTGATGCTTCCGTTCGGCTGGGGCATGCCATTCATTCCCTGCGCTGCTGCGTACTACCTGAAATCACTTTGATCTTAGGTGGTTATGCAGAAAAGCAAAGAGCCGCGGAGATTTTTGCACGCCCCGTCGATATGCGCCTACTGCGCCGTCCAGCCGCCATCCATGGAAACATGGGTGCCGGTGATCTGCGCTGCGTCGTCGCTCGCGAGATAGACGGCGAGCGCTGCCACCTGCTCGACGGTGATGAACTTCTTCGTCGGCTGGCCCTTCAGCATCACGTCGTTGATGACCTGCTGCTCGGTGATGCCGCGGGTGCGGGCCTGATCTGGGATCTGCTTTTCGACGAGCGGCGTCAGCACGTAGCCCGGGCAGATCGAGTTCGCGGTAATGCCGCTTTCGGCCACCTCGAGCGCCACCGTCTTCGTCAGGCCGAGAACGCCATGCTTGGCCGCCACATAGGCCGCCTTGAAGGGCGAGGCGACGAGGCCGTGGGCCGAGGCGATGTTGACGATGCGGCCCCAGCCTTTCGCCTTCATGCCGGGAATGGCGGCGCGAATCGTATGGAAGGAGGAGGAAAGGTTGATCGCGATGATGCGGTCCCATTGCTCGATCGGGAAATCCTCGACCTTTTCGACATATTGGATGCCGGCATTGTTGACGAGGATATCGACGCTGCCGAAGCGGGTCGTCGCTGTTGCGATCAGGTCGGCGATTTCGGCTGGCTTCGTCATGTCGGCGGCATGATAGACGACCGTTCCTGTCGTCAGCGCGCTGACATCGTCCGTCGCTTGTCTGATTTCGTCCGGGCTGCCGAAGCCGTTCAGCACGATATTGGCGCCGCCCTTGGCGAAGGCCTTGGCGATCGCAAGCCCGATGCCGCTCGTCGAACCGGTGATGACCGCTGTTTTCGTCATTGCTGCTCTCTCCCTTTGCGGCGCCGCGCACTGCTTTGTTGCGGCGCAACAGCGCCAGCCTACGCGGAAAACGCCGGCGCTGACAATTGTGTTTTTGGCTTCGCGATCGCAGAGTTGAGGAGGGGAGCGGCGATGCCGGTCGGTTGCGTTTTGTTTTCGTTTGACATTCGTTTTGCCATCGTATTGAAGTTTTCGAAATGAGATCCCGCCTTCAAGGCCGGTGAACAAACATGCGTGTGGCCGGGGAGGGGCATATGGGCGGATATATTCTCGCGATCGATCAGGGTACGACCTCGAGCCGGGCGATCATCTTCGACGGTCAGCAACGGATCGTTGGCGCCGGCCAGAAGGAATTCAAGCAGTATTTTCCGAAATCCGGCTGGGTCGAACACGATCCCGAGGAAATCTGGCAGACGGTGCTTTCGACGGTCGAGGACGCGCTCGCCAAGGCCGGCATCAAGGCCGGCGACCTCTCGGGCATCGGTATCACCAACCAGCGCGAGACCGTCGTCGTCTGGGATCGCGAGACCGGCAATCCCATCCACAATGCGATCGTTTGGCAGGACCGCCGCACCGCCTCCTATTGCGATCGGCTGAAGAAGCAGGGGCTGGAAAAGACCTTCACCAAGAAGACCGGCCTGCTGCTCGATCCCTATTTCTCCGGCACCAAGCTCAACTGGCTGCTGACCAATATCGACAGGGCGCAGGCGCGCGCCGCCAAGGGCGAGCTCTGCTTCGGCACCATCGATACCTTCCTCATCTGGCGGCTGACCGGCGGCCAGTCTTTCGTCACCGACGCGACCAACGCCTCGCGCACGCTGCTCTATAATATCGCCGACAATGCCTGGGACGACGAGCTGCTGAAGATCCTGAAAGTGCCGCGTGCCATGCTGCCCGAGGTCAAGGATTGCGCCGCCGATTTCGGCGTTACCGATCCAGCACTTTTCGGGGCGGCGGTTCCGATCCTCGGCGTCGCCGGCGACCAGCAGGCGGCGACCATCGGCCAGGCCTGCTTCAAGCCGGGCATGCTGAAATCGACCTATGGCACCGGCTGCTTCGCGCTGCTCAACACCGGCAAGGACATGGTGCGCTCGAAGAACCGGCTGCTCACCACCATTGCCTACAAGCTTGACGGCGAAACCACCTATGCGCTCGAAGGCTCGATCTTCGTTGCCGGTGCCGCGGTGCAATGGCTGCGCGACGGGCTGAAGGTGATCAAGGCCGCCCCCGATACCGGCACGCTTGCCGAAAGCGCTGACCCCACGCAGGAGGTCTATCTGGTGCCGGCCTTCACCGGGCTTGGCGCGCCGCATTGGGATCCGGATGCGCGTGGTGCGATCTTCGGCATGACCCGCAACACCGGCCCGGCGGAATTTGCCCGCGCGGCACTCGAAGCCGTCTGCTACCAGACGCGCGACTTGCTGGAAGCCATGCACAAGGATTGGCGCAGCAACGGCAAGGAGACGGTGCTGCGCGTCGATGGCGGCATGGTTGCCTCCGACTGGACGATGCAGCGCCTGTCGGACCTGCTCGACGCGCCGGTCGACCGACCCGTCATCCTCGAAACGACCGCGCTCGGCGTCGCCTGGCTTGCTGGCAGCCGCGCCGGCGTCTGGCCGAAGCAGGAAGACTTCGCCAAGTCCTGGGCACGCGACCGCCGCTTCGAGCCCGCGATGGACGAAAAGACGCGCAAGACGAAGCTCAAGGGCTGGCGCAACGCGGTCAAGCGCACGCTGAGCTAAGGGCCGGGACACGCGCTGATTTTCTCCGCGTCGTCCGGTTCTCTTGACGATCATCGGCCTTGCTACCGGACGGCGGTGCTCGCGTGCCGGCCGCCCGTCAGTCGATGACCGCGACCGCCTCCACCTCGAACAGCATGCCGTCGACCGCCAGCTTGGGCACCGGAACGAGGGTCTGTGCCGGCAGGGTTGTTCCGAACATCGCCTTGACGCTGTTGGTCAGGACCTCAAGCTTCGACATGTCGTGGTCGACCACGAAGATGGTGAGCTTGGCGACCTGGTCCGGCCTTGCGCCAAGGCCCTCGAGCGCTGCACTTAGATTGGCATAGGCCTGCTTGACCTGCACCGCGAAGTCGGGAGACAGGCCGCCGGTGCTGTCCTGGCCGCCCTGTCCTGAAATGTAGGCCACGCGGGCCCCGGCAGGCGCAATCACCGCGGTGCTATAGCCATGCGGCGTCGGGTCGTAGAGGTTTTTCGGATTGACGATCGTCAGCTTCGTCGCCTGCTCGCTTGCCGTCGCCAGGGTGGAAACGCCTGTGGTCATGATGATGAACCCTCCGATCATGAGATGTCTGATTGCGTGTGACATGATGTTCTCTCGTCTCCGAGGTCTGCGCGCGACGCGGCTTGCAGACCCGCAGGTTTGACCTTTCGCCGTCGCTCTTTGATATTGACTTGTACGGCGTACGATTGATTTACATCGTACGCCGTACGAGTCAATCGTTCAGGATCGACATCCAGCGTGTTGTCGGCGTAAATCGGTGTTTCAATCCGTAAGGAAGACGCATGGCTGGGAAAGGGAACGGCGGGCAGGGCAAACGCTCCCAAAGGGTGGAGGCGCTAGCGGTAGCTGAAGCCGGGCAGAAGCCGGGCGGCGAACCGTCGCTGTCTCTGGACCGTATCGTCGCAACGGCGGTTGACCTGCTGGACACCGAGGGGATCGAGGGGTTGAAGATGCGCCGCCTTGCCGGCCGTCTCGGCGCCGGCGTCATGAGCCTCTATTGGCATGTCAGCAACAAGGAAGAGGTGTTTGATCTGGCGCTCGATGCGGTGTTTGCTTATCGCGAAGCCCCGCAAAAGACCGAGCCAGAGGATTGGCGTAGCGATGTGGTTCTCATGCTCGAAGACTGGCGTGCAATCATGTTGCGCCATCCCTGGTCGGCATCGCTGTTGCCGCGCCGGGCGCTCGGCCCGAACATCCTCGCCCGCCTGGAAACCATGAGCAGCGCTCTGTCGGGCGCCGGCGTTGCCGATGCCAGCATGAACGTCGCGATCTGGTCGCTGTGGAACTACGTGCTCGGCGCCACCGTCACCCGGGCGAGCTTCGCGCTTTCGGATGCCGACCAGACTGCCGGACAACAGCGCCTCTCGGTGCTCAGCGAACGCTATCCGACCATCGAGCGCACGCGCCTGCTGCTCGACAACGACTGGGACGGCACGTTCCGGAAAGGTCTCGACATTCTGCTCGACGGTCTGTCGCGCCGCTGACGTCCATTGGTGTTCGTCCGGGAAACACTGTGTTTCCCGGACGCGCATTTGCTGCTCCTGCGCGCGCCAACTATCTGTTGTGCAAACAGAAAAAGGACAGGCACCATGGAACTCGGGCTTTACACATTCGCGGATGTCGATCCGAACGCCGATGACAAGGGCAGGGAAGGGCAGCGTCGCCTCAACAACCTTCTCGAAGAGATCGAGCTTGCCGATCAGGTCGGCCTCGACGTCTTCGGGCTCGGCGAACATCACCGCCCCGACTATGCGGCCTCTGCGCCGGCGGTCATCCTGGCCGCTGCTGCCGCGAGGACGAAGACCATCCGGCTGACGAGTGCCGTCACGGTGCTGAGCTCGGATGATCCCGTGCGGGTCTTCCAGCAGTTTTCGACGCTGGACCTGATCTCGGGCGGTCGCGCCGAGATCATGGCCGGCCGCGGGTCGTTCATCGAATCCTTCCCGCTCTTCGGCCAGTCGCTCGACGACTACGACCAGCTCTTTGCCGAGAAACTCGATCTGCTGATGGCGCTGCGCGAGAACGAGAAGGTCTCGTGGGTGGGTGAGATGCGGCCGGCGATCCATGATCGCGGCGTCTATCCGCGGCCGCTGCAGCAGGAACTGCCGCTCTGGATCGCCGTCGGAGGCACGCCGCAGTCGGTGGCGCGCGCCGGGGCGCTTGGCCTGCCGGTGGCGCTTGCCATCATCGGTGGCGAACCCCGCCGGTTTGCGCCGCTCTTCGATCTCTATCGCGAGGCCGCGCGCCGTGCCGGCCAGGATCCGGCAAAGCTGAAGACCAGCATCAACGTGCACGGCTTCATCGCCGATACGACCGATCTCGCCGCCGACCAGTTCTACGGTCCGCAGGCGGAGGTGATGAACCGCATCGGCCGCGAGCGCGGTTGGGGACCGACCAACCGGGCGCATTTCGACCAGGCGCGCAGCCCCAGCGGCAACCTCTTCCTTGGCGACCCGGAAACGGTGGCCGAAAAGATCGTCGAGAACTGGAAGCTGTTTCGCAACGATCGCTTCTTGCTGCAGATGGCGATCGGGCCGATGCCGCACGACCAGATCATGCGTGGCATCGAGCTCTACGGCACCAAGGTGGCGCCGCTGGTGCGCAAGGCCGTGGCGGAAGTGAAGGCGGCGGCCCCGGCCGCCGTCTGACCGGAAACGCCGGGTCTTGCGCCCGGTTGCCGGTCATTCCGCTCGGCGCTGGCATAACGCCTGGCGACACGCTACATGTGAGCGCGAAAGCGAGAAACGGATGACCCTCAACAACGAAGAAGATCTGCTGCGGCTGAAGGAAATCGGCCGCATCTGCGCCAATACCCTACACGCGATGGGCGAGGCGCTCGAGCCCGGCATCACCACGGCGGAGCTCGATGCCATCGGCCGCAAGGTGCTGGAAGAGGCCGGCGCACGCTCGGCGCCGGAGCTCTGCTACAATTTCCCCGGCGCCACCTGCATCAGCGTCAACGAGGAAATCGCCCACGGCATTCCCGGCGGCCGCGTCATCAAGGCAGGCGATCTCGTCAACATCGACGTATCAGCCGAAAAAGACGGCATCTTCGCAGACACCGGAGCCTCGTTCCCGGTGCCGCCGGTCACCGCCGCGATCGACCGGCTGTGCCGCGACGGCAAGCGGGCGATGTGGGTGGGCCTCAAGCAGGTGCGCCCGGACCAGCCGCTAGCGGCCATCGGCAATGCGATCGGCGACTTTGCCCGCAAGAACCGCTATTCGCTGGTCACCAACCTCGCCAGCCACGGCATCGGCCGCTCGCTGCACGAAGAACCGACCGAGATCGCCACCTGGCCCGATCCCAAGGAGCGCCGCCGGATGAACGACGGCATGGTGTTTACGGTCGAGCCGTTCCTCTCGATGGGCGCACAATGGGCCGAAGGCGGCAACGACGACTGGACGCTCTACAGCGATCCGCGCGCGCCGACGGTGCAGTACGAGCACACGGTCGTGGTCACCCGCGGCGGGCCGCTGGTGGTGACGCTGCCGGGCTGAACCGGGATGGGGCGGCGGCCTGCAGCCTTCGCCGTCCTCCTGTCGATTTTTTGCTCCACCGCTGCAGTGCATGATCTGCCGCCGTGACGCCGCGCATCTTACCCTTCCGGCGATTGGTCTAAGCCATTGAAATCGGCGATGGTTCGATTTCTTCAATAGATCCTTCAATTATTGTCGTTTGTCGTGCGTCGTGTTGCGGCGCAATAAACTGATATGACCACGCTCGACAGACCGTTGCAGACCAACATCGCCGCCACGGCAGCCGCCGGCGCCATCGCCATGGCCGTCGCCATGGGGTTTGGGCGCTTCTCCTACACGCCGATCCTGCCGTCGATGATGGCGGATCTCGGCCTGTCGCCGGGCGATGCCGGTTTGATCGCTTCGGCCAATTTCGTCGGCTACCTCGCCGGAGCCATTCTTGCCGCCTATGGCTGGGCGCATGGGCACGAGCGGCGGATCGCGCTCTTGTCGCTGGTCGCCACAACGGTGCTCTTGGCGGCCATGGGCCTGTCGTCCTCCGTCGTCGTGCTGGCGCTGATCCGTTTTCTCGCCGGCCTTGCCAGCGCCTTTGCGATGATCTTCATCTCCGGCATCGTGCTTGGCCATGGCGTGCTTGCGCGCTCGGAAAACGTGCCCGCCGTCCACTTTGGCGGCGTCGGCCTCGGCATCGCGTTTTCATCCCTTTGCGTCTGGGCGAACCCGCTTGCGGGGCACGCCGGCCTGACGACCTCCATGGGCGACTGGTTCACTGGCGCGCTCGTCGGGCTGGTCGGGACGGTCGTCGTCGCCGCACTTCTGCCCGGTGTACCGTCTTCCGGTTCAGGTCCGGTGCGCGAAAAGCCGCTGCGCTGGACGCGGCCGCTGACCGTTGTGACCTTTACCTATGCGCTCTTCGGCTTCGGCTATGTGATCACCGCCACCTTCCTCGTCACCATGGCGCGCGATCCGAGCGGCGGCCACAGCGTCGAGTTTCTCGCCTGGCTCTTGACCGGGCTTGCCGCAGCGCTCTCCGTCTATCTCTGGCGCTTTGCCGTGCCGCGCTTCGGGCTTGCCGGTGTCTACGCGATCGGCCTTTTGGTCGAGGCGGTCGGGCTGGTGCTGACGGTCAGCCTGCCTTTGCCCTATGCCCCGCTTGCCGGCGGCCTGATGCTTGGCGCAACCTTCATGATGATCACTGCCTATGGCCTGCAGATCGGCCGGAAGCTGGCGCCCGAAAGCCCGCGCAAGGCTCTGGCCCTGATGACGGCCGCATTCGGTATCGGCCAGATCATTGGCCCTCTGGTGGCCGGCTGGCTTGCTGAGCGCACGGGTAGCTTCGCCGCGCCGACCCTGATTGCGGCCGCCGTCCTCTTCCTTTGCGGCGGCGTCATTGTCGTCGAGCTGAAGCGGATTTCCCAGGCTTTGAGGGGCTAGCCAGAGACCCTCGCAGCCCTCAAAATACATCCGTGCAATACGGGCGGCCGACCGGATGAAATAACAGTAACGTTTATATTATCCGATTGTTGAGAGCAGCGCTTTGCCCTAGTTTCGGCGCTTCGAGCGGTAACACATCGCCTTACCGAAACGTGAGTAGACCCCTTGTTCCATTCCTTCTTTCCGAAGCCGAAGCTGTTTTTCACCTCCGGCGCTCTCTGGTCGATTATCTGCATCATCGTCTGGTACGCCGTTGGCCCGCAGATGGGCGCCGCTGTCGGCCTGCCGCCGCTGGCTCCAGGTGAGAAGCCGCCGATCGGCCTTGCCTACTTCTTCACGCCGGACAATCTCTGGTTCTATCTCTATTTCACGATCTTCGTGGTGATCTTCGGCGGCGCCTGGAAGCTCATTGCCAAGGATCACCCCTGGGCGAATTGGTCGATCTGGGGCTCGGCCTTCATCATCTTTATCGCCTACTTCGCCGTGCAGGCGTCCGTGGCGCTCAACAATTGGCGCGGCCCGTTTTTTGATCTCTTGCAGGATGCTTTGGCGAAAAAGCCAGGCATTACGGCTTGGCAGTTTTACACTCTGCAGCTGCGGTTCCTCGAGATCGGCTTCGTCGGCGTGACCCTCAACGTCGTCACAGCTTTCTTCACCAATCACTACGTGTTCCGCTGGCGCACAGCCATGAACGACTTTTACATGTCGAAGTGGGACAAGCTGCGCCATATCGAAGGGGCGTCGCAACGTGTGCAGGAAGACACGATGCGTTTTGCCAATATTCTTGAAGGCCTCGGCGTTACCCTGATCAACTCCGTCATGACGTTGGTCGTGTTTCTGCCGCTGCTCTTCAACATGTCACAGTATGTCGAAGACCTACCGATTATCGGGGCCATTCCGCACGCCCTATTCTGGCTGGCGATCGTTTGGTCGCTGTTCGGCACGGCTCTGCTGGCGCTCGCCGGTATCAAGTTGCCGGGGCTGAACTTCAAGAATCAGCGCGTAGAGGCGGCCTACCGCAAGGAGCTCGTCTATGGCGAGGACCATGCGGATCGCGCGCAGCCGGTGACGGTCACGGAGCTCTTCGGCAATGTCCGCCGTAACTACTTCCGTATGTACTGGCACTATCTGTACTTCAATATCGCCCGTTACTCTTACGGCCAGCTGGACGCGATCTTCCTGAACTTCATTCTGATCCCGACATTCGTGGCCGGCAAAATCACCCTGGGTATCTGGCAGCAGATTTCGACCGCCTTTGGAGAGGTCAGCAATTCGTTCCAGTATCTGGTCAACTACTGGTCGACGATTATCGAGCTGCTGTCGATCCACAAGCGCTTGAAAGCCTTTGAGGCTGCGATTTCCGATGAACCGCTGCCGGATATCGACCAGCGCTACCTGGAGCGGGGCGCCGCGGAAGATGCGCAGCCGGCCTAAGGCCGGCGCAACCGACGAAAATCAGAAGGCGGTTCGACCCGCCTTCTTTTTTGCCTGCTCGATGAGCGGCAGCGCCTGGGCGTAGCTGACACAGGCGACGTCGGCCTTGCCGCAGACTTCGCTCAGCAGGCGATCAAGCGCGCGCCAGTAGGCGCCACCGTTCATTTCGACGAAATGGAAACCGAGCTGTAGCGGAATACGGTCGCCGGTATATTCGCGGTCGAAGGCTTTCTTGTAGGCCTCGTAGGTGCGCTCCTCGAAGCGGGCGCTGTCCTTCTTGTTCTCGACGCCCATGGAGTGGCGGACGAAGAGATTGTAGTCCATGCCGATGACCGGGCGCTGCGACGGCCCCTCGGGGATCAGCGGCAGGCCGAAGCGCGGCAGACCGTCCTTCGTTGTCGGCCAGCCCGGACCTTTGGTCACCAGGCTCGCGTCATAGGTGAAGCCCCACTCCTTCAGCGCCGGCGCCAGGCCATCGCTCAGCGAAAGATAGGGCGCGCGGAAGCCCTTGACGCCGGCCTTGGCGAAATCCGCCCAGCCCTGAGGCTCGGCGTCGGGCGTGCCGGCCTTCTTCCAGGCGTCCTTGAGCGCCGTGTCGAACGTCGAAAACTCGCTTTCCCAGTCGGCCTTGCTCCAGCCCTTGCCGTCGAAGTGGCCGCAGGCGTGGCTGGCGATATCGTGACCGTCGAGATGGGCCTGCCAGATGTGACCGGCGCGCGCCGCGATCTCCTCGCGGCTCTGGGCGAAGCCGACATTCGAGCGGCCCGCCTTCTGGCCCGGCGGCTTGTAAAGCGTCTTGCCGTCCGCGCGGGTCATCAGGAAGGTGCAGGAGAGGAAATAGGTGAAATGCGCACCGGTGCGCTTGGCCATCGCCAGGCTCTTCTCCCAAAGCGCGTTGTCATGTGCGCCGTCGAACGAGACGATCACCAACTGCTTGTCGCCGGCGGGCGCGGTGGCGGGCGACACCGGCTCGGCCCTGGCAAGAGCGGGAAGAAGGGCGAGCGAGAGGGCAAGCGGAATACGGATCATGATCAACTGCACTGTTTTGGTTTTGTCGCAAATGGTTCGAAAATGCGGCAATCCTTTGATCGGTCTGGAAAAAACGCGCCATCAAGGCTACTCCATAGCAACCTGGGCGGAATCGGTCCGGGAACCGAAGATAGTGGAAATCAACGCGCTACAGCGGCCTGCTCCGTCTTTTTCGACGCGCGGCGCTGAGCTTGCCCGATACTCGAACAAAGCGGTGGCCCCATGGCGATACTCGTTCTCGGCATCATTCTTTTTCTCGGCCTGCATCTCATCCGCGTCGTCGCGCCCGGTTTCCGCGCCGGCGTCATCGAGAGCCGCGGCAAGGGCACCTGGATGGGGATCTATGCAATCCTCAGCCTCATCGGCCTCTGTCTGATCATCTATGGCTTCGGCCAAGCGCGCAGCGAAACGGGCATGCTCTACGATCCGCCGGTGTTCATGCGCCACATCGCGCTGCTGCTGATGCTTTTTGCGTTCATCTTCCTTGCTGCCGGCTTCCTGCCGGCCGGGCGCATCGCTGTTGCGGTCAAGCACCCGCAGGTGCTTTCGATCAAGGTCTGGGCGCTGGCGCATCTGCTCGCCAACGGCGAGACGTCCTCCGTTCTGTTGTTCGGCTCGTTTCTCGCCTGGGCGGTGATCCTGCGCATCTCGCTGAAACGCCGCGAGCGGGCAGGCGAACGCGTGCTGCCGGTGTTCAAGTCGGCCACCAACGACGTGCTCGCCGTCATCATCGGCCTTGTCGCCTACGTGCTCTTCGTCTGGAAGCTGCACGAATGGTTGATCGGCGTCGCGCCGGTCGTCATGGGCTGACGCAATTTCCGGCAAAAATGCGCTGTGCTTTTGCGCACGGAATTGCAGTAACAGAAAATTTAGAGCGACGAAGGCGGCCTCGTGTCGGCCATCGGCGCTCTAAATCGCGTCGGCCCCCTTACAAGCGCCGCAAAATCGGGTAGAAGGCGCAAAATCCACGAGAGTGCGGCGGGTGCGGCAAAGGACCCGTCGTGCATGCTCGAACAGTTTGAGAGCGTCCGTTCCGCCGATCGTCATGAGACCGTTGGCGCAGCGGGCCAGTGTGCAGGCAAGGCCGGGGCAATAGATGGCGAACCAAGACGACAGCTTTATCCGCGAGGTCAATGAGGAACTGCGTTCCGACCAGATGAAGAGCA
This sequence comes from Ensifer sp. ENS09, assembly GCF_014852425.1. Taxonomy (NCBI): domain Bacteria; kingdom Pseudomonadati; phylum Pseudomonadota; class Alphaproteobacteria; order Hyphomicrobiales; family Rhizobiaceae; genus Ensifer; species Ensifer sp. ENS09. The sequence goes on along the minus strand of NZ_JACVBP010000001.1, from coordinate 1,405,280 downwards.
TCTGGGCCCGCTTCGGCGGCGTCATCGTGGCGATCGCCGTGCTCATCGTTCTCGGCACCATCGGCAAGGTCGGCTTCGACTACTGGCAGGATGGCGCCTCCTCGAAGTCGGGCGATGCGTTCCTGCAGGCGCTGAACCTCGCCAAGGAAAACAAGACGGACGAGGCGCTCACCGCCTTGAACACGCTGGAGAAGGACGGCTACGGTGCCTATCCGGTGCTGGCGCGTCTACGCGCTGCCACGCTGCAGGCGCAGAAGGGCGAGACGGACGCGGCTGCCAAGGCGTTCTCCGCCATCGGCAAGGACGGCAGCGTTCCGACGGCTATTCAGGAGGCAGCGCGCCTTCGTGCAGCCTACCTGCTGGTCGACACCGGCAGCTACGACCAGGTCTCGGCCGAGGTCGAGCAGCTTGCAACGCCGCAGAACAACATGCGCCATTCGGCGCGTGAAGCCCTTGGTCTCGCTGCCTACAAGTCCGGCGACTACGCCAAGGCGAAGACCTGGTTCCAGCAGATCGTCGACGATGCGCAGAGCCCGCGCAACGTCACCGGTCGCGCGCAGATGCTGCTCGACGTGATCGCCGCCAGCGGCAAGGCATAAGACGACAGCCCACCCCAGCGGGACGGGCACAGGGTGCAAGACCCTTTCGAATCAGCGCATGATCCCAATGTCGGTCTCGACCTTGGGATTGTGCGCTAAAGCGTTTAAAGCAGTTCCAGCAAAAGTGCGTAGCGGCTTGTGTCTGGAATTGCGTGAGACAAGACAAGCAGTCCCGACATGAGTGCGAGCGGTTGTACTCGGGAATGCCTGAACCATCAGACCGGAGTCGTTCCCAAGGGGGAACACTCCCGTGCCGCCTCACTGCGGCAAGGAACGAAATTAAGAGCGCTGCCGCCTTCGGCAGCGGCGCTCCAAGCGGAAACGGATAGATCCATGAGTTTCACCGTCGCCATCGTCGGGCGTCCCAATGTCGGCAAGTCCACCTTGTTCAACCGTCTGGTCGGCAAGAAGCTGGCGCTCGTCGACGACACGCCGGGTGTCACCCGTGACCGTCGCCCGGGCGATGCCAAGCTGATCGATCTGCGCTTCCGCATCATCGACACGGCCGGTCTCGAGCAATCCGGACCCGACACGCTGCAGGGGCGCATGTGGGCGCAGACCGAGGCCGCGATCGACGAAGCCGATCTTTCGCTGTTCCTGGTCGACGCCAAGGGCGGCCTGACGCCGGCTGACGAGACGCTTGCCGAAATGCTGCGCCGACGCGGCAAGCCGGTGGTGCTGGTGGCCAACAAGTCGGAAGCACGCGGCTCCGACGGCGGCTTCTACGATGCCTTCACGCTCGGCCTTGGCGAGCCTTGCCCGATTTCGGCCGAGCACGGCCAGGGCATGCTCGATCTGCGCGACGCGATCGTCGCTGCGATCGGCGAAGACCGGGCCTACCCGCCGGAAGATGACGTGGCCGAAACCGATATCGATCTGCGCCCGACCTTCAAGGACGAAGATGGCGAGGAGGAAGAGGCTGAGGCCTATGACGAGACCAAGCCGCTGCGCGTGGCAATCGTCGGTCGTCCGAACGCCGGCAAGTCGACGCTGATCAATCGCTTCCTCGGCGAAGACCGTCTGCTGACCGGCCCGGAAGCCGGCATCACCCGCGATTCCATCTCGGTCGAATGGGAATGGCGCGGCCGTACCATCAAGATGTTCGACACCGCCGGCATGCGCCGCAAGGCCAAGGTGCAGGAGAAGCTCGAAAAGCTCTCGGTCGCCGATGCGCTACGCGCCATCCGCTTCGCCGAAACGGTTGTCATCGTCTTCGACGCCACGATTCCCTTCGAGAAGCAGGACCTGCAGATCGTCGACCTCGTCCTGCGCGAAGGCCGGGCGGCGGTGCTTGCCTTCAACAAGTGGGACCTCGTCGAGGACTGGCAGGCGGTGCTTGCCGACCTTCGCGAAAAGACCGAGCGGTTGCTGCCACAGGCCCGCGGCATCCGCGCGGTGCCGATCTCCGGCCACACCGGCTATGGCCTCGACCGGCTGATGCAGGCGATCATCGAAACCGACAAGACCTGGAACCGCCGCATCTCGACCGCGCGGCTCAACCGCTGGCTGGAATCGCAGACGATCCAGCATCCGCCACCGGCGGTGTCCGGTCGCCGCCTGAAGCTCAAGTACATGACCCAGGTGAAGGCCCGTCCGCCGGGCTTCATGATCTCCTGCACCCGCCCCGACGCGCTGCCGGAATCCTACATCCGCTACCTGATCAATGGCCTGCGCAACGATTTCGACCTGCCGGGCGTGCCCATCCGCATGCATTTCCGCTCGGGCGACAACCCGTACGAATCCAAGGCGAAGAAGCGCCGTTAAAGAACGAGGGCGGACAACCTACAGGTTTTCCGCCCTCATCTTTCCTACATCCTTGAACCGTGATCCTGCCGTTTAGGCCGCAGGCAGTTTTTCCTTGGCAACAAGCGCGCCGTGATGGCCGATGACGCTGGCAGCGACGCTTGCCGCAAAGGCGGCGGCCTGGGCTGGTTTGTCGCCCGCCACCAGGCGAGAGACGAAGGCGCCGTTAAAGCTGTCGCCGGCGCTGGTGGTGTCGACGACGCGCTCGACCGGGGTTGCCGGCACATGCTCAACCGGGGCGTCGCCAAAGGCGAGCGTCACGCCCTTTTCGCCGTCCTTCACCACGATATTTGCGGCGCCGAGGCTCTTGTAACGGGCAATCGTCGCTTCGATCGAAGCATCGCCGAAATGGGTGATCTCGTCGTCGAAGCTCGGCATCACCAGGGTGGCGGCGCGGGCACCGTCGGTCAGCGTGCGGCGCATGCGCTCGGCATCGTCCCAGAGACGCGGGCGAATGTTCGGGTCGAAGACCACCGTCTTGCCCGAGGCCTTGGCGCGGCGCAGTTCCGACAGCAGCGTTTCCACCGCATCGGGGGCAAGGATCGCCAGCGTGATGCCGGAGAAGAGGATGAGGTCGGAGCTTTCGATCGCGCGTCTGAGGTGCTCGGCATCGTCGGCAAGCAGCTTGGCTGCCGAGTGCGAGCGCCAGTAGGAGAAGCTGCGCTCGCCGTCCTTCAGATGGATCATGTAGAGGCCGGCCGAACGGTTCTCGATGCGGCGGACGGCAGACGTGTCGATCTGTTTCTCCGCCATGAAAGCCAGCATCTCGTCGGAGACCGTGTCGGTGCCGACGGCGGAGCAATAGCCGACGGTCCAATCGGCAGGCATGAACAGCCGCGCATAATAGGCGGCGTTGAAGGTGTCGCCGGCATAGCCCTTGCGCAAGAGCCCGCCTTCCGCCTGCATGAGTTCGACCATGCATTCCCCGATCGCAAGCATCTTACCGGCCACGTCTTTCCTCCCAACAGAATTCGCCTGAGACGGGATAAGGGTCTCGGTCGCTCTCGGCAAGTGATTGTTTCCGACCGCGTTCGTGACAGGCAGGACGGCGTTTACTCAGGTCCCCGGCAACGCTACACCTTTGTCTGACGGATCGTCTTCAAGGGGGCATTCATGGCGTCTCGGCAGGTATCGGGTGACGATTGGTGGCGCGGTGCGGTGATCTATCAGGTCTATCCGCGCTCCTTCCAGGATACCGACGACGACGGCATCGGCGATCTCAAGGGAGTCACGCGGAGGCTGCCGCATATCGCCTCGCTCGGCGTCGATGCGATCTGGCTATCGCCGTTCTTCACCTCGCCGCAAGCCGACATGGGCTATGACGTCTCGGACTACTGCGACGTCGATCCGATGTTCGGAACACTCGCCGATTTCGACGCAATGCTTGGCGAAGCCCACCGTCTCGGCCTGAAAGTGATCATCGACCAGGTGATCTCGCACACGTCCGACCGGCATCCCTGGTTTATCGAAAGCCGCTCCAGCCGAACCAACGCGAAAGCTGACTGGTATGTCTGGGCCGATCCGAAGCCGGACGGCACCGCGCCCAACAACTGGCTGTCGATCTTCGGCGGGCCGGCCTGGGAGTGGGACGGCGTGCGCAAGCAATACTACATGCACAACTTCCTGGGCTCGCAGCCGGACCTCAACTTCCATAATCCCGAAGTTCAGGATGCGGTGCTCGATGCCGCGCGCTTCTGGCTCGATCGCGGCGTCGACGGCTTCCGCCTCGATACGGTGAACTTCTACTTCCACGACAAGCACCTGCGCGACAACCCGCCGCTCGTGCCGGATCCTGATGCCACCAGCAACGATGCGCCTGACGTGAACCCCTATGGCATGCAGGATCATCTCTACGACAAGAGCCAGCCGGAAAACATCGCCTTCCTCGCGCGGTTCCGGGCTTTGCTCGATCGCTACGAGGGCCGTATGACCGTCGGTGAAGTGGGCGACGGCGCCCGTTCGCTGAAGACCGTGGCCGCCTATACCAGCGGCGGCGACAAGCTCAACATGTGCTACACTTTTGACCTCCTGGGCCCGGATTTCACCGCGGCCCATATCCGCCGCTGCGTCGAGAATTTCCAGAAGGCGGTGACCGACGGCTGGGTCTGCTGGGCCTTTTCCAACCACGACGTGACACGCCATGTCAGCCGTTTTGCACATACCGAAGCGGAGCGGGAGAGGGTGGCGCGGCTGGCGATCACGCTGCTTTCTGCCTTGCGCGGCTCGATCTGCCTTTACCAGGGCGAGGAACTGGGACTGCCGGAGGCCGAGCTTGCCTTCGAGGACCTGCGCGATCCCTATGGCATCCGCTTCTGGCCCTCCTACAAGGGTCGCGACGGATGCCGCACACCGATGGTTTGGGAAGAGAACGCTGTGAATGCCGGTTTCACCGGCGGCAAGCCGTGGCTGCCGGTGCCCGGGGACCATCGGCGCCTGTCGGTTGACGCCCAGCAAGCCGGTGACACGGTGCTCGATCACTATAGGGCGATGCTCGCCTTCCGCCGATCGCAGCCTGCGCTCAGCGATGGCACGATGCGGTTCCTCGACACCAACAGTGACCTGCTCGCCTTTGTACGCGAGAAGGACGGCGAACGGATGCTCTTCGTTTTCAACCTCACCCGGGAACCCCTGGAGTTTCCGGCGCCCGCTGCGGTCGAGCCCCTGGAATTGCCCGGATATCCGGCGCGGCTGGAAGCCGGTAGCATCAGGGTTGCCGGACTGTCGGTCTTCGCAGGGAAATACTGATGCGCATATTGTTGATGGATGATGAGGCCATCGGCCGCTGGGTCGAGATGCGCGTGGCGCTCTGGCCGGATACCCCCGCCGCGGATCATCGCGCCGAGGTCGAATCCTGTCTTGCGGAGGGCGACCGCTACGCCTCGTTCCTGTGCGAGGACGAAGCCGGCGTTGCTGCCGGTTTCGCCGAAGCGTCGATCCGCCACGATTATGTCAACGGCTGCGAGACCTCGCCCGTCGGCTTCCTCGAAGGCATTTACGTGTTGCCGGCCTACCGCCGCCGCGGGGTGGCGCGTGCCCTGATCATCGCGGTCGAACGCTGGGCGACGAGCCGGGGCTGCCAGGAACTCGCCTCCGACACGGCGACCGACAATCTGCGGAGCCAGAGCCTGCACATGGCGCTCGGCTTCGAGGAGACGGAGCGCGTCGTCTATTTCCGCAAGGAACTCTCGCCCGCCGTAGCCGACAACTGAGCACTGCGGCCAATCACCCGATCAGCATGAACTTGTCGACGTCGACCAGCCCGCGGTCGGAGATCTTCAGGTGCGGGATGACCGGCAGCGGCAGGAAGGCGAGTTGCAGGAAGGGTTCCTCCAGCGTTGCGCCAAGCGCGAAGGCGGCGTGGCGCAGGTGGTGCAGGGTGTCGCGCACGCTCTCGTAGGGTTCGAGGCTCATCAGGCCTGCCACGGGGAGCGCGATCTCGCCGGTCACCTTGCCATCCTCCACGACGACGAAGCCGCCCTTGATCTCGCCGAGCCGGTTGGCAGCGATCGCCATGTCCTCGTCGCTGACGCCGACGACGCAGATGTTGTGGCTGTCATGGCCGACGGTCGAGGCGATGGCGCCCTTCTTCAGCCCGAAGCCTTGAACGAAGCCGTTGGCATGGTTGCCGTTGACGCCGTGGCGCTCGATGACGGCGACCTTGATGATGTCGCGGCCGAGATCGACGCCCGTCTGGTTGCCGACGGCGGGTAGGCGGTAGCGACGGTGCTCGGTAATGATCTTGCCCGGCAGAACGCCGATGACCGACGTGTCGCCGTCAGCGACCGGAATGCCGAAGGCGCTGGCGTGCACGTGGCCCGCCTTGACACTGTCGAGCCCGACCGGGGCGACCGGGTTGCGGGTGGCAAAGAGTGCATCGGTGACGCGCCGGCCACCGGAAAACACGGTCTCGGCCTTGCAGTTTTCCAGGCTGTCGATGACCACGAGATCGGCGCGCCAGCCGGGGGCGACAAGGCCGCGGTCACGCAGGCCGAAGGCGCGGGCGGCCGAGATCGAGGCGGCGCGATAGATTGCCAGCGGCTCGACGCCGGCTGATATGGCCGTGCGGATCATGTGGTCGAGGTGACCCTGCTCGGCGATATCAAGCGGGTTGCGATCATCGGTGCAGAGCGCCAGGTGCGGCGACAGCCGCTCGGTGATGATCGGCATCAGCGCATGCAGGTCCTTGGAGACCGAGCCCTCGCGCACGAGGATGTGCATGCCTTTGCGGATCTTCTCCATGGCTTCTTCAGCGCTGGTGCATTCATGGTCGGTGCGGATGCCGGCGGCGAGATAGCCGTTCAGGTCCTTGCCCGACAGCAGCGGCGCATGGCCGTCGATATGCGCGCCCTGGAAGGCCTCGAGCTTGGCAAGGCAGACCGGATCCTTGTGCACCACGCCGGGGAAGTTCATGAACTCGGCAAGGCCGATGACTTTCGGGTGATGCCGGAAGGGCAGGAGCCTTTCGATCGGCAGATCGGCGCCCGACGTTTCCAGATGTGTCGCCGGCACGCAGGAGGAGAGCTGGACGCGGATGTCCATGATCGTCTCGAGCGCCGAATCCAGGAAATACTCGATGCCCTCGGTGCCGAGCACGTTGGCGATCTCGTGCGGGTCGCAGACGACGGTGGTGATGCCGAGCGGCAGGACGCAGCGGTCGAACTCGTGCGGCGTGACCAGCGAGGATTCGATGTGCAGATGGGTGTCGATGAAGCCCGGCACGACGATGCGGCCGGTGATGTCGATTTCCTCGCGCCCCTCGTAGTTGCCGAAGGTGCCGACGATGCGGTCGCCCGAGATCGCGATGTCGGAGGCGACGAGTTCGCCGGTGACGAGATCGAAGAACCGCCCGCCCTTCAGGACGATGTCTGCGGGCTCGCGTCCGACGCCCTGATCGATATAGCGTTCCAGCGCTTCGGACATGAGGCAACTCCATTTTTATACGCGCCCCGGATGCTCTCTCGGTGGGACGACGCCTGGTATCATTGTTGCAGATAAGAGTAACCCTTCCCCCGTTGCCGGGGAAAGGGTTCTGATGGTCTCGGTGAGGCCCGCTTAGATATTGCTGTTGAGAACGGCGCGCAGCTTGCCGAAGAGCTCGTCGATCTCGGCCTTGGAGATGATCAGCGGTGGCGACAGCGCGATGATGTCGCCGGTGGTGCGGATCAACAGACCGCTCTCATAGGCCTTGAGGAAGGCGGAGAAGGCGCGCTTGGTCGGTTCACCGGCGATCGGCTGAAGCTCGATCGCACCGATCAGGCCCAGGTTGCGGATGTCGATGACATGGGGGCAGTCTCTCAGCGAGTGCAGGCCTTCCTCCCAATAGGGCGCAAGCTCGGCGGCACGGGTGAGAAGGCCTTCTTCCTTGTAGGTGTCGAGCGTGCCGAGGGCGGCGGCCGAGGCGATCGGGTTGCCCGAATAGGTGTAGCCGTGGAAGAACTCGATCATGTGCTCCGGGCCATTCATGAAGGCATCATGGATTTCGGAGGTGACGAAGACCGCGCCCATCGGGATGACGCCGTTGGTCAGGCCCTTGGCGGTGGTGATGATGTCGGGCTTGACGTCGAAATACTGCGCGGCAAACGGCGTGCCGAGGCGGCCGAAACCGGTGATGACTTCGTCGAAAATCAGCAGGATGCCGTGCTTGGTGCAGATCTCGCGCAGTTTCTGCAGGTAGCCCTTCGGCGGGATCAGCACGCCGGTGGAGCCGGCCACCGGCTCGACGATGACGGCGGCGATGGTGGAGGCATCATGCAGCGTGACGATGCGCTCAAGTTCGGTGGCGATATCGCCGCCATGTTCCGGCTCGCCGCGGGTAAAGCCATTCTGGGCCGGCAGATGCGTATGCGGCATGTGGTCGACGCCGGTCAGAAGCGTGCCGAACATCTTGCGGTTGGAGACGATGCCGCCGACCGAGATACCGCCGAAATTGACGCCATGATAGCCGCGCTCGCGGCCAATCAGGCGGAAGCGCGAGCCGTCACCCTTGGCGCGGTGATAGGCGAGTGCCACTTTCAGCGCCGTATCCACCGATTCCGAGCCGGAGTTGGTGTAGAGAACGTGGTTCATGCCCTCGGGCGCGATGTCGACCAGGCGGTTTGCCAGTTCGAAGGCCTTGGGGTGGCCGAGCTGGAAGGCCGGCGCATAGTCGAGTTCGCCCGCCTGCGCACGGATCGCCTCGGTGATCTTCGGGCGACAATGGCCGGCGTTCACGCACCACAGACCCGCCGTGCCGTCCAGTACCGTGCGGCCGTCATGGGTCGTGTAGTGCATGTCCTTGGCGCCGACGAACATCCGCGGCTCCTTCTTGAACTGCCGGTTCGCAGTGAACGGCATCCAGAAGGCGCGCAGGTCGTTCGGCGTGTTAAGGCGGTTCGACATTCCAGTTCTCCTCGATCTCTCTTGTCGTCCGGGCGGTGTTGCTGCCCATATTTTTACCCTTTGGTCAAACTATCAGGGCGCCGGGGCGCGTCAAGCCTCGCGCCGGTCCGGCCGACGGGTCTTGGACGGGGCTTGGCAACAGCGAAATTTCGCCGCGCCGCCGGATCTTTTCTCAAGCTTAACTTGTTTGCGGCAACGCTCTGCTGCCATGGCTTGTCGGCTCCGTGGCGCCTTTTGGATGACCGGCGAGTTCGGAGTTGGAAACGTGTCGAGGTTCGGGATAGCACACGCGGCGATTGCCGTGCTCTTCCTGCCGGGCCTGGCAAGGGGCGCCGAACAGATTGCTGACGGCCACTTTGACAAGGGACAGGATACGTTCTGGGCGAGTGACGGGCTAACGCTTGCGCGCGAGAAGGGCCGGCTGTGCGTCGAGGTTGCGCGGGGTGGCGAAGCCTGGAGCCAGCTCATCGGCACCAACGGCCTGACGCTCGAGCCCGGTCGCATCTACCGCCTGTCGATGAAGGTGCTCGCCGAGCCTGCGCGCAGCGTCCAGGCAAGGGTGCAGCGCGCTGCCGATCCCTGGACCACGGTGGGCGAATTCACGATGGAAGGCACGCCGGAGGGCAGCCTTTTTTCGGCGGAGTTCGCAGGCCAGGAACCGGATGAAGCGCAGCTGGTATTTCCGCTTGGCGGCGGCGAGAGCGGCCGCGTCTGCCTCGACGACATCTCGCTGGTGGCGACCGGGGCCCGTTCGCCGGCGGCACGTCGGGCGACCGAAGGACCGGCCATTCGGGTCAACCAGCTCGGCTATCTGACGGATGGCCCGAAGCGGGCGACCTTCGTCGCCGATGCGAAGCACCCCATCGATTTTCAGATGCTGGATTCTGCGGACAGGATGGTCGGCAAGGGCAAGACGCAGCCCCATGGTTTCGATCCGACGGCCGGCGTCGAGACGCAGGTTGCGGACTTCTCGGCGTTCAAGACGCCGGGCGACGGTTATCGTCTCGTGTCCGGCGACTGGGCGAGCGACCGCTTCTCGATCGGCGAGGATCTCTATACGCGGCTGCGGGTGGATGCGCTGTCCTGGTTCTACCCGCAAAGAAGCGGGATCGAGATCAAGGGCGCGATCGCCGGCAAGGCCTATGCCCGGCCGGCCGGTCACGTCGGCGTCGCGCCGAACCAGGGCGACAAGGCGGTTCCGTGTCTTGGCGGCGCGCAGGCCGATGCGCTCTACGACGGCTGGTCCTGTTCCTACCAACTGGACGTTACCGGCGGCTGGTACGACGCCGGCGATCACGGCAAATATGCGGTGACCGGCGCGCTGGCTGCCGCCCAACTGCTTGCCGCCTATGAACGCGGCCTGACCTTTGCGCCGAAATCGGCGGTGACCCGCGACGGGCTGGCGCGCATTCCGGAAAACGGCAATGGCCTTCCGGACATTCTGGACGAGGCGCGTTGGGAGCTGGAATTCCTGCTGCGGATGATGGTCCCGGATGGGGAGCCGCTTGCCGGCATGGTGCACCATAAGATCCATGATACGGCCTGGACCGCCGCACCAATGCTGCCGGGCGACGACCCGCAGCCGCGCGCGCTTTACCGTCCCTCGACGGCGGCGACGCTCGATGTCGCGGCGGTGGCGGCCCAGGGCGCGCGTCTCTTTGCCGAGCACAACCCGACATTTGCCGCCCGGCTGCTTTCGGCGGCGCGCAAGGCGTGGGTGGCGGCCAATGCCAATCCCGCACTCCTTGCGCCAAAGTCCGACGGGTTCGGCGGCGGTGGCGACTACGACGACGACAGCATTTCCGACGAGCTCTTCTGGGCGGCGACCGAACTCTATCTGACGACCGGCAACGGCGAGTATCTCAAGACCCTGCGGGCCTCGCCGCTCTGGGGGGCGGATGTGCTTTCGCCCGGCGGCGCCTTCAACTGGCGCGATGTTGCCGGCTTCGCGCGGCTGCAACTCGCCCTTTATGGCAAAGCCTTGCCGGCGGTGGACCGCGAAGCGATCGGGCGTTCGGTGGTGTCGGCGGCACAGCGCCTCTTGTCCGCGCAGCAGGCCGAGAGCTTCGGCATTGTCTACCGACCGGAAAACAGGCGTTACGACTGGGGATCGAACCAGCTGATGCTGCAGAACATCGTCGTGCTGTCGGCCGCCTATGATCTCTCCGGCGACAGGGTCTTTCTCGATGGCGCGCGCGAGGGCATGGACTACATCCTCGGGCGCAACGCGATGGGGCTTTCCTACATAACTGGCTATGGCAGCCGCTCGCCGCAGAACCAGCACAGCCGCTGGTATGCCCGTCAACGCGATCCGCAGTTGCCAAATCCGCCCGTCGGCTCGCTTGCCGGCGGCCCGAACTCGACCTTTGTCGACGACATCGCCAGGGAACGGCTGCGCGGCTGCGCGCCGCAGACCTGTTACGTCGACGATATCGAAGCCTATGGGTCCAACGAAATCGCCATCAACTGGAATGCGCCGCTCGTCTACGTCGCGTCGTTCCTGGCCGACGCGCGATAGGAGACTGAAAGCGTGACCGGGATTGCCTTTGTCGGAACCGGCTTCGTCGCCGACTATTACATGACGACACTCGCCAACCATCCGGAGCTGCGGCTCGTCGGCGTCTGGGACCGCGACGCCGAGCGTCTCGACGCGTTTGCGCGCTACTGGAAGGTTTCGCCTTTTGCCTCGCTGGACGCCGTGCTTTCCGACCCCGCGGTGTCGATCGTCGTCAATCTGACGACGCCGGAGAGCCACTATAGCGTAAATTGCAGGGCGCTTTTGGCCGGAAAGCACGTCTATTGCGAGAAGCCGCTGGCGATGACGGTGGAGGAGGCGAGCGAACTCGTCGACCTGGCGAAGGCCAAGGGGTTGCTGCTTGCCGGCGCGCCGGCCAATGGCCTCAGTGACGCGCAGGCGCTCTGCGCCCGTCTGCTTGCGGACGGCGCCATCGGCACGCCGCGGCTTGTCTATGCCGAGATGGAAGACGGCCCGGTGTTCAAGGCCAACTGGCGCGCCTGGCGCAGCCGCTCGGGCGCGCGTTGGCCGGGCGTGCACGAGTTCGAGGTCGGATGTACACTCGAGCATGCCGGCTATGCGGCAAGCTGGCTGGTCTCGTTGTTCGGCCCGGTCGCCGAAGTCAGTGCGGTCTCGGCGCTTACCTTTCCGGACAAGGGGCCGGGGACCGAGACGCTGGCGCTCGGGCCCGATTTTTCCGTGGGTTGCCTGACGTTCCGCTCCGGTGTGACGGCGCGGGTCACCTGTGGCCTGGCGGCGCCGCGCGATCGCTCGCTGACGATCATCGGTGACAAGGGCATGATCTCCGTTCGCGATCTCTGGGACAATCGCTCGCCAATCCATCTGGAGACTTTCGGGGCGAAGCGGCCGCTTCTTCATCGCGGGCTCGACTGGCTGGAATGGAAACTTGGCCGCAAGCTTCCGCTTCGGCTCTATCCCGGAACGAAGATGCGTTATCCGACAGAGACGGCGGCAAGGGCGCTTCCGGCCTTTCCGTCACGGATCGATTTCGTGCGCGGCATCGCGGTACAGGCGCAGGCGATCGAACGCGGCGAGACACCGTTCTTCTCCGGCGCGACGGCACGACATCTGACGGAGGTGGTGTTGGCGCTCAACGGCGGCTGGCGGGACTATCGTCCGCTCGATCTCTAAGCGGCGCAGTGTCGGCACTGCTCCTGTTCCGTTTCGGCGCAGGCTTATCCGGCGTCAGGCGTCTTTGCGCGGATCGTCTCGATGATTTCCAGGGCCTTTATGCTGGCCGATAGCGGCATCGACGGATGTTCGCCGCGGCCCTCTAGAATGGCTGCGCTTGCTGCCTCGATTTCGAACTGCAGCCCGCTCCCCGGGAAGGGATTTTCATGGCGGGTGAGGCCGGGCAGGGGGAGATGCCGGGCCAGCCGGTGGGCTGCTTTTCCGTTGAAAGCCAGCAGCTTGCGCGCCGGTCCGCCGGTGGAAACGAAGAGGCGGCTTGCCTTCAGGAACGGCGCGTCGATGACCAGCGTGCCGCGCTCGCCCTCGATGACGAAGCGATTGTGGCCGTTTCGATCGAAGCCGCAGCCGAGCGCAGCGTCAAAGCCGCCATAGGTCAGCTTGATCTTGGCCGAAGTGTCGACGCCGGTCGGCGCGCGCTTCCACGAACCGTCGACGGACCGGGGCTCTCCGAACAGATTGAGGCAAAGGGCGATCGGATAGATGCCGAGGTCGAGCAGCGACCCGCCGCCGAGCGCCGGATCGAAGAACCGGCTGACGGCGTCGAACGGTTTCTCATAGGCGAGTTCCGCCCGGACATGGCGGATCGCGCCGAGCGTTCCGACAGCGAGCAAGTCGCGAACCCGCGATATCGCCGGAAGAAAACAGGTCCAGAGCGCCTCCATGGCAAAGGTGCCGCCGGCGGCGGTTGCGAGCGCACGCGCGTCGGCTGACGACGTCGTCAGCGGCTTTTCGATCAGCACGGCCTTGCCGGCGGCGAGCGCAAGGGTGGCCTGTTGGAGGTGCTCGGCATTGGGTGAGGCGATATAGATCGCGTCGATATCGGGAGCGGCCGCCAGTGCCTCGATACCCTGATAGCTGCGCAGGCCGCCGAAACGCGCAGCGAAGCTCTCGGCCTTCTGCGCGCTGCGGGATGAGACGGCGACAAGGCTCGCATGGGGTGCGAAGCGGAAGTCTGCGGCAAAACTGTTTGCGATCGTGCCGGTTCCGGCGATGCCCCAGCGGACCTTGTCACGCATATCCCGATGTCCGCTTTCCGGCTTTTTCTGTCGCGGCGCATCGTGCCCCGGAAGTCTCAAGGCTCGGTAAATGCCGGCGAGCGCCGGCACCTTTCACGTGCAAATCGGGAAGACTATCCGCCAAAGAATAAGCCCCGCGCGATTTCTCGTGTGGGGCTGTTCGAACGGGTCCGCAGATGCGGACCGAGTATCAGGCCGATTTGCGGACCGGAGTCTTTTCTGCAGTGGCGATCTGGTCGTCACCGTAGATTTGATTGAGCGTGCCTAGAATCCGCATGACCGCGTCGGATGAGCTAGAATAGTAAATCGTCTGCGCATCGCGACGGGTGCTGACGAGATTCTGAGCACGGAGCTTAGAAAGATGCTGGGAGAGAGCCGATTGGCTCAGCCCAACCTTGTTGGCCAATGCGCCGACCGCCATCTCTTCCTTGACGAGGGAATCGAGGATGAGTAGGCGCTTAGGGTTTGCCATGGCCGAGAGGAAACCGGCTGCTACCTCGGCTTCATCGTGTTTTTCAGGCGAAAGTGGCTGCATTGCGTGCTCCATGCGAAAATTACATCACACGTAGTTATGGTTGACGAAGCACGATAATTAGTCGTGATGCATAAAAGGGCAACCACCCACTGCAAGAAATGGGGGTACTTCTCCCGCGATTAACCGTTAAGTTCACGCAAAATTGCCCGTAAATTGGAACTTTCTTCGATAGGTGTCGGGAACTCAAGGCGTTTTAGCTGATCGCCATCTGCAAGATCGAGCCCTGCGGCGTCGATACCCACCACTTTCCAGTTGCCTTCCGGTGCTTTGCAAAGCGTCACCGCATAGCGCTGAACTGCGTCAGAATGATCCGTATTCATATGATCGATCGCGTTCGCCTCCATCGCGGCGAGCGAAGCGACGGCAGGCGTGTCGATGAGCAGGTCCCCGGCGGTCAGAACATAGGCGCGGCCGAAGCCGCCGTTGAGGCTGGCACGCAGCGGCGTCAGCCGGAAGAAGCCGAAATCGGGAAAATCGACGTAAAGCTTCGACTTTGGGTGGCGGCGAACGAATCGCTCGCGGATTCGGACATGCGCCTCGCTGTCGCGCGCCACCTGTTCGGCCGTGCATTGTACGGTCAGGCGAGGATGGGCGAGCGGATCGCCCTTGCCGGGTTCGCCCGTCAGAAGCGAAGCCCTGGCGTCGGCCAGCAGCGCCTGGGTGTGGGTCGACAATTTCGAGATCAGGATGACCGGCACTCCGTCGACATCCATGCCGACGAGCACGCGGCTGACGAAGGGGAAGCCGCTGCTGTCCGGCTCGATCGCCGCAAGCGATGCGCTGCGCGCGCCGCGCAGAAGCGTGCGTGCCAGCGTGCGGGCTTCGTCGTCGGTGTCGCGCAAAACGTTCGGCTTGTCGCTCATGGTCTTTCCCTTTTCCTGCCATGCGGTCGTCGCCGGGACGAAAAAGCCCGGAACGACGCTCCGGGCTTTATTGGCTTGTTGAGGGGCGCCGTCAACTTTTGTTGCGGTGGCGCGTCAGCCCATGCACGATATCCTGGGCGTCGATGGTGCCGACCACCGAACCGTTGTCGACGACCCCGATGCTGCCCGGCTGGCGGGACATGGCGTCGAGAATGTCGACGAGCGGTGTCGTTGGTTTGGCCGTCGCTGTCACGCCGGCAACCGTCACCCCGCGCTGGACGCCGGTCTGCATCACGTCTTTCGCCGTAAGCATGGTGATCGGGTTCATGTGCTGGACGAAATCGGCGACGTACTGGTTCGCCGGGTTCTTGACGATATCCTGCGGCGTACCGCACTGAATGATGCGCCCGCCCTCCATGATGGCGATGCGGTTGCCGATGCGAAAGGCCTCGTCGAGATCGTGGCTGACGAAGATGATCGTCTTCTTCAGCCGCCGCTGGAACTCCAGCAACTCGTCCTGCAGGCGGGTGCGGATCAGGGGGTCGAGGGCCGAGAACGGCTCGTCCATCAGAAGGATCGGTGCGCCGGTCGCAAAGGCGCGGGCAAGGCCGACGCGCTGCTGCATGCCGCCCGAAAGCTCGTTGACCTTGCGGCCTGCCCATTTCGAGAGATTGACGAGTTCGAGCTGCTCGCCGACGCGCGCCTTGCGCTCGGCATCCGGCATGCCGGCAAGCTCAAGCCCGAAGCCGACATTGTCGGCAACGGTGCGCCAGGGCAGGAGTGCGAACTGCTGAAACACCATCGAGACGGTGTGCATGCGGAAGTCGCGCAACGACTTCGGGTTGGTTCGATAGGGATTGAGCGGCCCGTTCGCAGTCTTGACCTCGACCTCGCCGCGCACGACCGGCGCAAGGCCGTTGACGGCGCGAAGCAGCGTCGACTTGCCCGACCCCGAAAGGCCCATCAGCACCAGGATCTCGCCCTCGTTGATTTCGAGCGACGCGCCGGCGACGCCGAGCACGAGGCCGGTCGCAGCCCCGATCTCGTCACGGGTCTTGCCCTGATCGACCATCTGCAGCGCGACCTGCGGGTTGTTGCCGAAGATGATGTCGACATTCTTGAATACGACGGCGTTGGTCATGCGCCTTCTCCTTCGTCGGACGAGCGGAAAAGGCGGTCGAGAATGATCGCCAGGATGACGATGCAGAGACCGGCTTCAAAACCCTTGGCGACGTTGACCGAGTTCAGCGCCCGTAGCACCGGAACGCCGAGGCCGTTGGCGCCGACGAGCGCGGCGATGACCACCATCGAGAGCGACAGCATGATCGTCTGGGTGAGGCCGGCCATGATCTGCGGCATGGCGAAGGGCAGCTCCACCTTGCGCAGCACCTGTCCCGGCGTCGCACCGAAGGCCTGGGCGGCTTCGACCAGCGACGGCGGTGTCGAGATGATGCCGAGGCGGGTGAGGCGGATCGGTGCGGGGATGGCGAAGATCACCGTTGCGATCAGGCCCGGGACCATGCCGAGGCCGAAGAGGATCAGCGCCGGGATGAGGTAGACGAAGGTCGGGATCGTCTGCATCAGGTCGAGGATCGGTCGCATGATAGCATAGACCCAGGCGCGGCGGGCAGCGGCGATGCCGAGCGGAACGCCGACGGCCATGCTGACGAAGCTGGCGGCAAGCACCAGCGCCAGCGTTTCCGTCGTTTCCTTCCAGTAGCCCTGGTTGATGATCAGAAGCAGGCCGAGGCCGGTGAAGAGCGTCACGCCGAGCGAGCGGCGGAACCACCAGGCGGCGGCCGTGATCACGGCGACGACGATCAGCGGGTGAGGGGTCTGGAGAATCCAGAGCAGCACGGCCACGACGCCGGACAGGAAGCGGGCGAGCTGGTCGAAGAACAGCTCGAAATTGGTCGTCAGCCAGTCGACGAACGCCTTGGCCCAGCCCCCGATAGGGATGCGGTTCTCGGTCAGATATTCCACGAAGGTAGATCCGTCTCGTCAGGTCAAAAAGGAGCGCATGACGCGGTGAAAAAAGGCGGGGATTTCCCCCGCCTTGATGCCGATCAGAGGCCGAGTGCGGCCTTGACTGCGGCCAGGCCGTCGCCGCCATCCTTGGCGGTCACGCCGGCGAGCCACGGATCGACGACGGTCGGGTTGGCCTTCAGCCATTCCTCGGCTGCCTTGTCCGGCTCCTGGCCGTCGTTCAGGATCTTGCCCATGATCTCGTTTTCCATCTGGAGCGAGAACTTGAGGTTCGTCAAAAGCTTGCCGACGTTCGGGCACTCGGTGGTGTAGCCGGCGCGCACGTTGGTGAACACTTCCGCACCGCCGAAGTTGGCGCCGAAGATGTCGTCGCCGCCCGAGAGATAGGTCAGCTTGAAGTTGGCGTTCATCGGGTGCGGTTCCCAGCCGAGGAAGACGATCGGCGCGCCGTCCTTTTCGGCCCGGGCGACCTGCGCCAGCATGCCCTGTTCGGAGGATTCGACCACTTCGAAGCCCTTGAGGCCGAAGGTGTCCTTGTCGACCATGTCGATGATCAGGCGGTTGCCGTCATTGCCGGGCTCGATGCCGTAGATCTTGTTTTCCAGCGCGTCCTTCTTGGTGGCGATATCCTTGAAGTCCTTGATGCCAAGCTCCGCGCCCTTGGCGTTGGTCGCGAGCGTATACTTGGCGCCGACCAGGTTCGGCCCGAAGGATTCGACCGACTTGTCGTCGAGATAGGGGCGCACGTCGTTTTCCTGGGTCGGCATCCAGTTGCCGAGGAAGACGTCGATGTCCTTGTTCTTGAGCGAGGTGTAGGTGACCGGAACCGAGAGAACCTTGATGTCCGTCTGGTAGCCGAGGCCCTTGAGAACGGTGGAAACAGTGGCTGTGGTCGCGGTGATATCCGTCCATCCGACGTCGGAGAAACGGACGGTGCCACAGCTTTCCGGCTCGGCAGCTGCAGCCTGCTGAGCGGTGATGGCGACGACCGAAACGGCGCCTGCCAGCATCAGTTTGAGAGAGAGTCGTTTTTTCATCGTTGTCGTTCCCCTGCCTCGATTATTGTTTTAGCCAAACACCATTGGATAGCGAATTCAAGCGCTTTGATGTCGAAGGAAGTGTATTGCGTCAATATGCTGGCGGGGTGCACGATGCGACGCTCGATGTCGCAATGTCCACGAAATGGTCTAGTCCGCCGAAAAACTGTGGGTGCTGCAAACGGGCTCTGGCCTTCCCGGCCAAGCCTCGTCATTACCCGGAAAACGGAAAAACCGGACGCGGTGACAATGGCCAAACTCTATTTCAGCTATGCGACGATGAATGCGGGCAAGAGCACGATGCTGCTGCAGGCCTCCTACAACTACCAGGAGCGCGGCATGCGCGTGGTGATGCTGATCGCCGCCCATGACGACCGGGGAGGGGTCGGCCGCATTTCCTCGCGCATCGGTCTCGGCGCGGACGCCATTCCCTTTCACGGCGACGATGATCTCTTCGGGCTGATCGACCGGCTGCACCGGGATGGCGAAGGCGAGATCGCCTGTGTCTTCGTCGACGAGGCGCAGTTCCTCAACGAGGGGCAGGTCTGGCAGCTTGCCCGCGTCGCCGACCGCATCGGCATTCCGGTCATGGCCTATGGCCTGCGCACGGATTTCCAGGGCAAGCTCTTTCCGGGCTCGATGGCGCTGCTGGCGATTGCCGACGAGCTGCGCGAAGTGCGCACCATCTGCCACTGCGGCCGCAAGGCGACGATGGTCGTGCGCCTGGACGGGCAGGGCAAGGTCGTGCGCGAGGGCGCCCAGGTCGAGGTCGGCGGCAACGAGAAATATGTCTCCTATTGCCGGCGCCATTGGGACGACCTGATGCGCTGCGAGTGAGTGCGGCGTCGTGGCGGCTTGAAACCGCCATATGCGCGATGCCATTGTTCGCCTCTATCCGCACGCCAGGGGTCTTCGATGTTGCGTCTCGTCACCAGCCTTTCCATCACACTCTGTCTTGGCACGTTCTCCCTCGGCGCAACGGTCGCCCATGCCGGCGGCGACGCCACTGCCGGCGCTGCCGTCTTTCGCAAATGCGCCGCCTGTCACACCGCAAGCGAACCGACGAACCGCGTCGGCCCGAGCCTGATGGGCGTCGTCGGACGTCCGGCCGCATCCGTTGCCGACTACAACTACTCCGACGCGATGAAGGCCTTCGGCGCCGAGGGTCATGTCTGGGATGAGGCGACGCTCAGCGAGTATCTGCTGAGCCCCAAGGCAATGGTCGGTGCCACCAAGATGGCTTTTGTGGGTTTGAAAAAGCCGCAGGACATTGCCGATGTGATTGCCTACCTGAAGGCGCCGCCGGCTGCCAAATAGGGACGACGCAGGTTCCGGACGGGAAACCGTTTCCCGCTTTTCCTCGGCTTGCGTGCGGCAATGCCGTCGATATCTCAAGCACTTCGCTGTGGTGGCTGATCAAAAAGCTGCCGGGAAAGGCTTGTTCTCTTTCGGTAAACACCCTTTATATAACTGCAATCGAAGGCTGAATAATTCAGCCGGGCTGGCGGATATCGCCACGGTGGACCGAGGGGCAGGACATGGCGACTCTTCAGAATTTTGACGCGGAGATCGAAAAGACGAAGGGCGTTGTCGAACAGATGCGCGGCAAGCTCGAACAATCCGGCGTCGTGCTCGAACAGTTCGCCAAGGCCGAGACCAAGCTCGGCGACGTCAATTTCGACATCGAGAATGCCCGGATCCAGGACGTGATCAACCAGCAGAAGGTGATGGAAGCCAACATCGCCGACCTGATCATCGGCCTTGAGGACGCGACCAATGTCTTCGGCTCCGAATTCGAGAGCATGAAGAACTATACGGGCTACGAGAAGTTCATCGGCATCTTCTCCAAGCAGAAGATGCAGCGCATGCGCACCGACCGCGTGCGCAACATGTCGCTTGCCGGCAATCTGCAGGAACTGCTTTCCAAGTCCGACATGATCGTCGGCATCCTCAAGGAACAGAAGTCGATCCTCGACCAGCGCTACAAGACTTCTGAGCAGAGCCTGATCCAGGTGATCGAGCGCCGTAAAGGCACGATGGCGAACCTCGAAGAGGTGCAGAAGCGCATCGAGGAACTGAACCCGCTGCTGCTCGACATCGAAAACCGCATCGCCGCCTCGACCGAGCAGAAGGTGCGCACCGAGCTCGAGGGCGAGCGCTCGGCCCTTGCCACCGAATACAACGAGAAGCAGGCCAAGGAGCAGGAACTGCTTGCCGAGAGCCAGACGCTCGAACGCTACACCTCGATGTTCCAGACCTTCGTCGATTCGCTCAACAACCAGATCGCGGCGCAGAACACGCTGATCAACAAGCTGACGATCGATACCGAGCAGCGCATCGTGCTCTACAAGGCGCTGGAAGACTCGCTGAAGACGGCGGCCCAGCAGGACGTCGCCCACAAGATCAACACGCTCGGCAGCCAGGTCGACACGGCGGCCGAGGAAACGATGGCCGGCATCGGTGCCGCGGCCCAGCGCCACATCGGCGATCTCCTGGAAATGCATGAAAAGAACATGCTTTCGACGCAGGATATCCAGCGCCGCAAGAAGCTCGCCGACGACGCTTTCGCCCGCCGCTTCCAGGCTGTCATGGACAAGCACAACACTGCCAACTACGTGAAGCAGTGAACGGACGGCGCATGATCCGAACCGAGTTTTCCTTTCGGCGCGCGTCACGGGGATTTGCATGAAGGTCGCGGCTTCATCCGCTGTCGCACAGTATTTTGCGTCGATCCATGCGGCGCTCGCCGGGCTTGAGCTCTTTCTCGGCGATCGCAACTCGCCGCTCTATCGCAACACCGTCGTCGGTGAAGTGATTGTTCCCTATCTTGGTCGGCTGAAGGCCTCGATCGACTGCTGGGAGAACCGGATCGGCTTTGTCGACCAGTTCCGGATTTCGCGCGCCGAAAGCGGCTTTCCCGTCTTTCAGAACGTGCTCGAACTGGAGAACGATCGCCAGACGGCGATGAAGCGCCTTGCCGATATTCCTTCGGCCGATGCGCTGCGCGACGAGATGGTCGATTTCATCCTGAGGCAGAAGGCCTTTCCCGAAGCGTTGCAGACGCGCATGGCCGAGCGGCTCTATCTGGAGCAGATCGGCAAGGGCGAGATTTTTTCGCCTTTCATCCTGCCCGAGACCATCCGCGTTGCCGTCAATTCCAAGACGATGCGGCCCTATTACGTGGTGAGTTGGGGCGCCTTCGACGGGGCGAACACCCTGCCGATGGTCTATATGGCGACGATCGAGGATTCCTCGGAAAAGATCGTCGACATGCTGGTGACTGCCGATGGCAAGCTCAACCCGCAGGTGGAGATCCCGCTGCCGGTCGGCGGCCTGCTCAATCCGGATCTCGCCAGCCGTTTCGACGATTTTGCCTCGAAGAACAGCAGCTACTCACTGACGCCGGTGACGATAGCCACCAATCTCGACAAGGATTTCGAGGAACTACACCCAAAGCAGTTGCGCCGCATCGTGCTCGGGCCGTTCTATTCGGCCGGGATCACCGAGAACAATGCGCGCATCAACGATATCCTTTCCAAGGTACGCAAGACCGAGAATGCCTGGCTTTTGACCTGGACGGTGCAGGAGGTCTTCTCGAAATCGGAGCGACCGGCCAAGCGCGGCTTCTGGTCGTCGACCCCGGCACAGGAGGAATTCCACATCGATACCGCCAATCTGGAAGCGACGCGCATGGGGGTCTCCTCCTACGAGAAACACGCGCTGGTGCCGCATGACGCCTATCAGGCGCTCTATGCCGCCGGCGAGGCGGAACAGGTGTTCGGCGACTACAAGGTCCACGTCATTTCCGGCAACCAGGTCGTGAGCGAGGTTTGACGATGACACTCAATACGGGGCTGACGACGCTGCACGAGGACGACATCGCCAAGCATCAGGCGGTGGCGCAGGGGCTGGTGACCAAGCTCATCATCCTGGAGCGGGAAGATGCCGCCGCCGGCACCTCGCTTGCCGGCACCGGCCGTCGCTTCGTATCTACGGTTTCGACCGGCGGCCAGCGGCGCACCCGCGAGGTGGAGCTGACGAAGACGATCCAGGCGGTGCGCCAGGGCGATCCGATGTTTTCGCCGGCCCAGCACGCCGTGCTCTATCGCACGCGCCGCGGCGTCCAGGTGGCGCTGGCCGTCGCCGATGTCTTTGCGCGGCAGACGAGCCTCGAACAGATGCAGGCGAAGAACGCCACTTCGCCGCTTGGCGGGGAGGAGGCCAATCAGTTCAAGGCGCTGCTGTCGGCCTCTGCCTACGTCGCGGCCTTCACGCTTGCCGCCTATCTCGGCGCGACATTGGCAGGCGAGGGCGAGCCGGTTGACGACGCCATCGAGCCCGACTTCCTGTTCGACACGCCGCAGGACGCGCTGAAGAGCCTGATCTCGGCGCTCGATCGCGGCCTTGCCGGGGCGCCGGACGATCTGGCGCTGACCGCCCGGGCGCGCGCGTTTTCGCGGGTGGCGATCGAGGGGCTGATCGCCCGCAAGGCGCGCTTTACCGGGCTGCAGAGCTTCGAGAACGTGCATATTCGTCTCGACCAGGACGACTTCACGCTGAACGGTTTCGATGTGGCACCCGGCCAGAAGCGCAAACCGCTGGTCATGACCTTCAAGAAGCCCGAGGAAATCATCGGCAACCACATCGCCAAGTATCAGGCGCTGAAGCTTGCCAAGATGCTGATGGCCTACGATTTCGACCGGCAGATGAACCCGTTCGTCGAGCTGGGCGGCTTCCTCTTCACCTTCATCGGCGACGGCATGCCGGGCACCGGCAAGACGATCCTGATCCAGATGCTTGCCGGCATGCTCAACGATTATTGCGAGATCGCCGGTTACGCCTTCCACTACGAGAATTTCGGCGTCGACCAGATCTCCTCCTATCAGGGCAAGTCCGGCCAGAACTGCAAGGAGTTCGTCAACAACGTCATCAATCCGCGGGCGATCGGCTTCGGCACGATCGACGATGTCGACCAGGTGGCGGCGAAGCGCTCCGACGATCGCGCCTCTGCCGGCCAGCACGAGGTGACGGCGGTGCTGATGGAGAGCTTTGCCGGCGCCTCGACGGTGGTGCGCGGCAACTGCACCTTCGGCATGTTCTCGAACTATCCCGAAAATGTCGACGATGCGCTGCGCCAGCGCGCCGGCGCGCGTTGGCTGGTCGACGGGCCGCAGACCGAGGACGACTACATCGACATCTTCGCGCTGCTCGTCGGCAAGAACCACAAGATCCCGCTCGGCGAGCACCAGCTGTTCGAGGGGCAGGAGATCAAGCGCGCGGTTGCCCAGTCCTATGCCGAGCATGCGCGGCCAAAGGAGGATGGTCTCGTCGCCGTCTGGGAGCGCTACGAGAAGGAAAAGGGCGCGATCGGCTCGCTCGCCGATGTCGGCGCCTATCTGCACATGATCAAGGAGGCCGAGCCGCGCTTCACCGGCCGGGCGATCAAGAACATCACCGACGCGATCAAGCTTCGGGCGATGGACGTCGAGCTGCCGGACGACTGGTTCAGGGATGCCGGCTCCTTCATGCACAAGGGCTATGACGAGAAGAAAGCGATGATCGAGGCGCTGCGCGGCCCGATCACCATCGACATGGTGCTGCAGGAGATCAACCGCTACGCCGACAGCGAATTCCGCTACACCGACAAGTCGGACGATGCCGCCGTCACCGACATCATCCGCCGCGAGCGCCAGCGCGAAAAGGCGATCCGCGAGATCGAGGCGATGAAACGCGACGGCCGGTGGCAGGGGTGATGCTAGGAAAAACTGACAGATGAACCGCCTGCTTGAAGCCGAATTGATCTATGGACGGTTGCTCGATATTTCCGAGCCGCATCTGATCGCGCGCTACAACAAGGCGCTCGAAGGCTTCGGCCTGCGGCCAACGGCGCTGACGCAGTTCAGCATCGACATGACCGGGTTTTCGCCCGAGATCGCCGAGGAGCTGGGGGATCGCGACTATCTCGACCCGAACCGGGTCAACCGTCGTTTCATCATCATGACGCCGGAACAGGCGGAGCTGCCGTGCGTGCATACGAGTTTCTCCAATACCGCGGCGCTGATGCACGAGTTCTTCAACGCCAACAGCCGTGCGATCAACGCCATCACCATCAAGGATGCGCTCTATGGCGAGATCGAGGATTCGGTCTCGGTCGTAAACGACATTGACGATCTCTTGTCGATCAACGAGGTGCGTTTCCGGGTGCTGTCGGCCGAGGACATGCTCGGCAAGGCGGGCGAACTGCGTGGCCTTGTCGACCGCTTGAAGAAGGTGCCGACGGCCTGGGCCGACGACGAGATGCTGACGCGCATGGTCGAGCTTGCCAGGCAGACCGGCGACATCCGACAGAACGCACTGGTGCCGGATCAGCTCGTCTTCCGTCATGAGGCGTTCTGGGCCAACCATTTCGGCGGCGTCTACATCTTCCTCGACCACAAGACGACGACGGTCATCTGCGACCCCTCCGTGCCGGGCTTCCGCCGCTCGCGCCCCTGGCAGGTGAGCTACATCGCCGTCAACGATCACGCCCGGATCTACGACTTCCTCGCCTCGACCAAGCGGCTGCAACTGCCGCAGGCGTCTTGGGTCGAGGATTCCGGGCTTTATCAGCACCGCGCCGACATGGTGGTGCGTGGGTTGATCAACGAGAGCGACCCGACGGCCGATCTTGCCAATGCCGACCGGATCTGGCTGCAGACCTGGATGCACCGGTATGCAGCCGCGGTCGCGAAAGACGGCGCCTATCCCTTCCTGCAGGAGATGATCCGCACGGTCGCCGCGACCGGCACGATCAAGATGCAGGACGTGGCGCCGGCAAACCGCTTCATGCTGGTGCGCGCCGCACCCGCCCATCCGGACCAGTGGCTGGTCAACCGGCTGATATCCCAGCTCGTGCCCCGCGATTTCGTCTCGCGCTTCGTTTTCGACAAGCAGGGTTTCTACGACGCCTACGAGCGTTATAGCGAAAGCTTCAAGGCCTATGTTGTGGCGACGCTGACCGGCACATATTTGAAAGACAAGGCGGCCTTCCGCCACAAGCTTTACGGCCTCAGAGAGGAATAGGACATGTTCGACCCGATCGTTGCGTTTTTCCAGCGTGTCTTTACCGCGATCGGCCGCGGCATCGGGCTCGCCGTCGCCTGGTTGCTCTGGCCCTTCATCGCGATCGGCAACTGGTATCGTCAGCGCAGCTGGATCATCAAGGGACCGATCGGCATCGTCCTGCTCGGCCTGATCCTGTTTTACGGCTACTTCATCTGGCAGACCCAGGCCTGGACGAACTTCAACGAAGACTATGTCGATCGCTACAAGCTGGCCGAGCGCAAGGTGCCCGCCGGCTCGCCGATGAGCGGCCCCGGTACCACCTCGACAGGCCAATCGACGACTGGGGGCGCCAGCAATCTTGCGGGCGTGGCCACGCAGCCGATGGAATCGACGCCCGAGGCGCTGGCCGCCGTGCAGCTGCCGGCAGGCACCGTCTGCCAGACCTCGGCCATCGTCGATGTCACGGCTGATTTGATCGATTTCAACGTCAACGAGAACGCCTGGATCTCGTCGATGCTGCTTTACAAGCTCGGCTTCTTCGGGCTCGATTGGGACGATACGCCCTGGCTCGACAACAAGGCGTCGTTCCAGCGCGGGGTCAACCAGGCGATCCGCCGCACCTCGGTCGAGCTCGTCGATTCGCTCGGTCGCATGCGCGGCACCTCGGGCATCAACAACGCCCTGCAGAGCGCGCGCGGCAACATGCAGTTCGATGAAGAGACCTGGTATTTCGGGATCAATCCGTTCGGCCCGAAGACGCCGACCCCGAGCTTCTACCGGGCGGCGATGAAGGATCTGAGATCGTTCAACACCACGCTCAGCAAGTGCGAGGCGATCTTCGACGGCCGCTCGGACAACCTCGTCGAATTCCTCGACCGTGTCGCCAACGACCTCGGCAACACCTCGGCGATCCTGCGCGAGCGCTCCGAAAATCACAATGGCGGCTGGTTCGACACGCGCGCCGACGATCGCTTCTGGTTCGCCTATGGCCAGCTCTACGGCTATTACGGCATTCTCTCGGCAGCCGGCGCCGACTTCGACAACGTGGTTGCCCAGCGCGGCCTGTTGCCGATCTGGACGGAAACGATCAAGCAGCTGCGCGCGGCGCTCCGCATCCAGCCCTGGATCATCTCCAACGGCGAGGAAGCGGGCTGGATCATGCCGACGCATCTGGCGACCATGGGGTTCTATACGCTGAGGGTGCGCTCCAACATCGTCGAAATGCGCGACATTCTCGCCCGTTAAGGCAGACGACGAGGCGTCCGGTCGTTAACGCCGGCCGCCGCCGATCTTGAGTTAGCGGGATGTGGCGGAAGCCGCAGACACGTCTTCTCCTCCCGCTCCGGCATTGCGAACCGCGCTTTGGAAAGCGTGGACGAAAACCAGACCCTGGGAGGGGACATGTCATGACGGAGGTCAAGTCCGATATCGAGATTGCGCGCGCGGCGAAGAAGAAGCCGATCCTCGAGATCGGTGCGGCGCTTGGCATACCGGCAGAGGATCTGCTGCCCTATGGCCATGACAAGGCGAAGATCGGTGCCGATTTCATTGCCCGGCAGCGCGAAAAGAAGAACGGCCATCTGATCCTGGTGACGGCGATCAACCCGACGCCGGCCGGCGAGGGCAAGACGACGACGACCGTCGGCCTTGGCGACGGGCTCAACCGCATCGGCAAGAAGGCGATCGTCTGCATCCGCGAGGCCTCGCTCGGCCCCTGCTTTGGCGTCAAGGGCGGTGCGGCCGGCGGCGGCTATGCGCAGGTGGTGCCGATGGAGGACATGAACCTCCACTTCACCGGCGACTTTCACGCAATCACCTCGGCGCACAATCTGCTCGCGGCTTTGATCGACAATCACATCTACTGGGGCAACGAGCAGAACATCGATATCCGTCGCATTGCCTGGCGACGGGTGATGGACATGAACGACCGGGCGCTGCGCAGCATCGTCAGTTCGCTCGGCGGGGTCGCCAACGGCTATCCGCGCGAAACCGGTTTCGACATCACTGTTGCCTCCGAAGTGATGGCGATCCTCTGCCTGTCGATGGACCTGAAGGATCTGGAAAAGCGTCTCGGCAACATCATCATCGGCTATCGCCGCGACAAGAGCCCGGTCTTTGCCCGCGACATCAAGGCGGATGGGGCGATGACGGTGCTCTTGAAGGATGCGATGCAGCCGAACCTCGTGCAGACGCTCGAAAACAATCCGGCCTTTGTCCATGGCGGCCCCTTCGCCAATATCGCCCATGGCTGCAATTCGGTGGTCGCAACGACGACGGCGCTGAAGCTCGCCGACTATGTGGTGACCGAAGCCGGCTTCGGTGCCGATCTCGGTGCGGAAAAATTCTTCGACATCAAGTGCCGCAAGGCCGGCCTGAAACCCGATGCCGCGGTGCTGGTCGCGACGGTCAGGGCGATCAAGATGAATGGCGGCGTCAAGAAGGACGACCTTGGCCGCGAAAACCTGGAGGCGTTGCGCAAGGGCTGCGCGAATCTCGGCCGGCATGTGCAGAACGTCAAGAAATTCGGTGTTCCCGTCATCGTCGCGATCAACCACTTCACCTCCGATACCGCGGCCGAAGTGCAGGCGATCAAGGACTATGTGGCGACGCTCGGTGCTGAAGCCGTGCTTTGCCGCCATTGGGCCGAAGGCTCGGCCGGCATCGAGGAACTTGCGGTGAAGGTGGCGGCACTTGCCGAGGGCGGGCATTCGCAGTTCTCGCCGCTTTATCCTGACGACATGTCGCTCTTCCACAAGATCGAGACGATCGCCAAGGACATCTACCATGCAAGCGAAGTGATCGCCGACAAGTCGGTGCGCGACCAGCTGCGCAGCTGGGAGGATCAGGGCTACGGCCATTTGCCGATCTGCATGGCGAAGACGCAATATTCCTTCTCGACTGACCCGAACCTGCGCGGCGCGCCGACAGGCCATGCGGTGCCGATCCGCGAGGTGCGGCTGGCCGCCGGCGCCGGCTTCATCGTGGTCATCACCGGCGAGATCATGACAATGCCGGGCTTGCCGAAGGTGCCTTCGTCGGAAAAGATCTTCCTCAACGAGCAGGGCTATATCGAAGGGCTGTTCTAGGCGCTCTTGCCTGCCTGAAATACAATGCCGCGCATCCGGGTGGATGCGCGGCATTGCTGTGTCCGGGGTCTCCCGCGGCGGAAATCAGGCGGTAAGGCTGAGGAAGTCTGCCTTGCCGAGCGGCACGCCCTTGTAGCGAAGAATGTCGTAGGCGGTCGTCAGGTGGAAATAGAAGTTCGGCAGCACGAATTTCTGCAGGTATTCCTCACCCGTGAGCGTCACCTTCAGCGTCGGGAAATTGAGCACGACCTCGCGGCTGTCGCTGTCTTCGAGATCGACAGGGCGCACCGTTTCAAGGAAGGCGACGGACTTGGCGATGCGCTGGCGCAGTTCGTCAAACGTCTTTTCCTCGTCCGGGAACCGGGGCACTTCGATCGACGTCAGTCGGCCGACGAGACCCTTGCTCGTGTCGCTGACACGCTGCACCTGACCGGCAAGCGTCAGCATATCGGGCGCCAGCCGGGCGTTCACGAGATCATCCGTGGAGATGCCTTTTTCCCGGGCGAAAGCCTCTGCCTTGTCGAGCAGCCTGGTGAGGACACCAAGGCCGCGAACGAGTGCGGGAATGGAGAGTTGGTACATCGTCAATGCCATGACAGATTTCCTTGAGAAGGGGCGCAAAACGGGTGGATTTTCCTCGCGCCGTATTTGGGAGCAGGGGCGGGCTCCTGCAAGGCGCGCGGCCCGGTATCTTTTGGGCTATGGGAGGCTTGCGGGAGACGTTAGGACGCGGGCGCCTGTCTCTCGCCAGGACACATGGTCTCGTGCATTGATCGGCGCAGGAACGCATCAGGGACGTCACGATGACACCAGAGGAACTTCAGGCCTATCTTCATAACCACATCCCGCTGTCGGCGGCGATGCAGGTGCGGGTGGATGCGGTAGCGGACGATCACGTGCAGCTCTCGGCACCGCTTGCGCCCAACATCAACCACCGCGAAACGGTGTTCGGCGGCAGCGCCTCGGCGCTTGCGATCCTGTCGGCCTGGTCGCTGCTGCATGTGCGCTTGCGCCAAAGCGGGGTGGCGGCGCGGCTGGTGATCCAGAGCAACCGGATGGATTATCTGAAGCCGGTGGCCGGTGCCTTCTCCGCACGCTCGTCGCTGGCGGATGTCGGGCAATGGCCGGGCTTTCTGCGATTGCTCGAACGGCGGGGCAAGGCGCGGGCCGTGGTCGTTGCAGACCTCCTCGATGGCGACAGCGTGGCCGGTCGCTTCGAGGGCGAGTTCGTCGCCCTTGGCTACGGAAACGATTGAGGGCCGGCGAGCCGTTCTCCTAGCGGCAGTAGCGGTAGTCGTTGCGGCGTTCGATCACGTCGAGATGCAGGTGCGTCTCGTGGGCGGCGTCGCTGCCGGGGTCGAGCACGGTCTTGAAGTAGAGGCAGGCGGACGCAGTGACCGCGCGCTGGAAGGCACCGTCCATGGTGCCGTCCTCGTCGCGCGGCTGGATGGCGATCGTCGTGCCGTTGCTTAACGTGAAGGAGGCGATGTCGACGGCGTTGCCGTGCGCATGCTCGGATATCTTGCCCGTCGTCGCATTGTTGCGCAGGCGGCAGATATAGGTCGATGCCTGGTTCAGCGCCTTGATCTTGATTGTCTTGTCGAAGGCGACTTCCGCGGCCGGCTGGGCGGTCTCCTTGGTCCAGCGCGCCAGCGCCAGCGCGGTTTCGCAGCGCATCAGCCCCTTCGGCGCGAGCGTGACGCCGGGCAGAATGCCGGTGACCTCCAGCGGCTTGTCGATGCCGCAGCCCTTGCCGTCGTCGATGCGCTTGGCTTCGTCGAAGGTCGCGCCGATCGCCTTCAAATCGGCGACGCATTTTGCATAGTTGGCGGCATTCTCCGCCTCCACCGGCGGATAGACGATTGGCGCCGGTTTTTCTTCTTTCTTCTCGTCGGCGGGCTGGCCCTTTCCGTCCGTAGCGGGCTTCTGATCCCCAGCCGCGCCTTCACTCCCGTCCTTCGGCTTCGGCTCAGGCACAGCCTGATTGTCGATGGCCGGCGGCACCTTTGACGGATCGGCCTTGCCATCGTCCGTCGGCGTTGCCGGTTTTTCGTCGGGTGTTGGAACAGCCTCTTTCGTTTCCGCCTCGCTCGGCGGCTTCTTGAGCGGGACCGGTCCGGATTTCGGCAGGCTGGCGCCGGTGAGGATCAGGAGTGACAGCAGGATCAAGGGAAAAGAGCGACGCATCCGGGTCCTTTCGCATTGCCCCCGCAGCGGGGCCTGGAAGGGAGGGAACGCACGGAACCGGATCTGGTTTCACCCGGCCTTCGGCAAAAGCGTTGCAGTTTGGCAACGCCTCGAATTGGCGCGACCCCATAAATTGTGGGGACTGCCTTTGTATGTTGACAAGAACACTCATGTTTTTTATGCGGCTTAAATGAGGCGACGACATGTCGCGCCGCTTTAGAATCTACCGCCCAGCCAGCCCCTTGAGTTTGCCGCTCAACAGCAAGCCCGGCCTCCGAAAATCAAAGGATTGGTCCATGCTCACCCGGCATCGTCGCCTGGCTCTTTTGGCTTGCACGACAACTCTTGCAATTTCATTCGCTACCGTCGCATTCGCGCAAAGCGCGACAACCCAGGCTAAGTCGGAAGAGAAGGCCGAGGAGACAAATAAGGGCGAAACTTACCTCTCGCCGATCGTTGCCAAGGGCGGGCGCACCGCTGACCCCTATGCCAAGCCCGGCCCCGTCAGCGTCGTCACCTCGGACCAGATCGATCTGCAGTCGGGCCAGGAAACCGACGACCTTCTGCGCGGCGTTCCGGGAACGTCGACGGCAAACAATCCGCAGAACCCGGGTGTTGCTGTCAACATTCGTGGTTTTGAGGGGTCCGGCCGCGTCAACATGATGATCGACGGCGTTCGCCAGAACTTCCGGTTTACCGGTCACGAAGCCCAGGGCTTTGCCTATTTCGACCCGGCGTTCCTGTCCGAAATCGACGTGACGCGCGGCGCCGTCACCGGTGTCGGCGGTGGCGCGCTCGCCGGTTCCGTCAATTTCAAGACCTATGACGTCGAGGACCTGATCCAGGACGGCAAGAACTATGGCGGCATCGCATCCGCAACCTATGGCACGAACGGCGCCGGATGGTCGGAGTCGCTGATCGGTGCCTATCGTTTCAACGATGTCTTCTCGGTGCTTGGCGGTATCAGCAAGGCCGATCCCGGCAACTACGACAACGGCAACGGCGTTGAGGTCCCCTTCACCGAGGAGGATCTTCTCTCGGGCCTCTTGAAGTTTGAAGTGACGCCGGACAAGGATCACACGTTCAAGCTTACCGGGGTCACCTATGACAACGACTTCTTCGCGAACTCCTATTTCCAGAACGTGAAGAACCAGACGGTTTCGGCCAGCTACGCCTACACGCCGGACAACGAACTCATCGACTTCCGTGCCAATGCCTACTGGAACCGGCTGAAGATGAAGTACGACACCGACATTCGCGGCGGCGGCACGGCCGCCGGTCGTCGAATCACCGACACCGGCAAGGGCTTTGACATCTCGAACACCTCGCTGTTCGACCTTGGCGACGTTGCCGTGAAGGCGAACTACGGCGTCGAGTATTTCCGCGACGACTACGATGTCATCAACAGCACGGCCCGGCCGGGCGCCGGTGTCAACGGTAGCGGCACCAATGCCACCACCGGCGTCTTCAGCAACACGACTTTCACCTATGGCATGCTGGATCTGATGGCTGGCCTCAGGTGGGATCACTTCAGCCTCGATGGCTCCGGCGCTGTCGTTGCCGGTAACCCGATCGGCCTTCCGGCCGGGCCCTATACGGTCGACAAGTCCGATGGCCGCCTCAACCCGAGCGTCACGGTCGCGCTCAATCCGACGGACTGGTTCCAGCCCTACGTGACCTACGCGGAAACCTCGCGTTCGCCGACGGTCAACGAGACCTTTGCCGGCGGCACCCATCCGGGTCCTTCGGGCCAGTCGTTCTTCCCCAATCCATTCCTCGAGCCGGAAACGTCCAAGGGTTGGGAAATCGGTGCGAACTTCGCCTTCGACGGCCTGCTCGACTCGAGCGACAGCCTGCGGGTGAAGGCCAATTATTTCCATAACCGCATCGACAACTACATCACCGCCGTCCTGCTCAGCGGCGGTCGACAGATCTTCTTCGCCAACACCCCGGGCACGTCGACCGTCCAGGGCTTCGAACTGCAGGCGGCCTACGATGCCGGCTACGTATTCGGCGACCTTGCCTATACCTACACCGACAGCAAGCTGCCGAGCCAGGTCAACGGCTTCGGCGTCCAGAGCTACCTGCCTGAAAACATCATCAGCGCAACGCTCGGCGCACGTTTCCTCGAGGACCAGCGCCTTTCGGTCGGTACGCGTCTCTATGCCGTTTCGAACGCCTATGTCGGCGAGATCAATCGCACGCCGCCGAACGTGCCTGGCTACGGTCTGGTAGACCTTTTCGCCAACTACAAGTTCGAAAACGGCTTCGAGGTCACGGCCCAGGTCACGAACCTGTTCGACAAGACCTACACACCGTCGTCGAGCACGATCGCCGGCAGCACGATCGATACCGGCCGCGGCCGCACCTTCCTGGTCACGGCTAAGGCGAAGTTCTGATAGGATCAGATCAATTCCAGTCGGGCGGCTCTTCGGGGCCGCCTCCTTTTTTTGACGCAACCGTGACGATGCGCGCCGCTTTCCCGCTTGCGCATGGCAACAACCCAAGCTAACACTTTCGCCCATGGAAAACGCACGCAACATTTCGATCTGGTGGTGGGCTCGCTGAAGCGGCCTTGACCAGTCATGCGTGATTGAGAGATGAAGCCGCCCGGAGATTTCGAGGCGGCTTTTTTGTATCCAGGCCGCTCAAGGACCGGGCTTTTACGGAGCGAGGCGAATGGCAACGGTAATTCTCGAGGACGGCTCGGAGAGCTATACTACCAAGGGCGGCATCACGGTGACGCGCCGCCGGCGGGAGGCGTCCTATGGCCAGGCGATCGCGAGCTATGTGGACAAGCTCGACGAACGCCGCGGCGCAGTGTTCTCCTCCAACTACGAATATCCCGGCCGTTACACCCGGTGGGACACGGCTGTCGTCGATCCGCCGCTCGGTATCTCCTCCTTCGGCCGCGCGCTCTGGATCGAGGCCTATAACGGCCGCGGCGAAGTGCTGCTTGCGATCATCGCCGAGCACCTGAAGACCGTCGCCGACATCACGCTCGGCGCTTCTACCAGCCGCCGCCTGGATCTGACGATCAACGCACCGGATCGCGTCTTCACCGAAGAAGAGCGCTCCAAGATGCCGACGGTGTTCAGCGTCTTGCGCGCCGTCACCAACCTCTTCCATTCGGCCGAGGATGCGAGCCTCGGGCTCTACGGCGCTTTCGGCTACGACCTTGCCTTCCAGTTCGATGCGATCGACCTGAAGCTCAAGCGTCCCGACGACCAGCGCGACATGGTGCTGTTCCTGCCGGACGAGATCCTCGTCGTCGACCACTATGCGGCGAAGGCTTGGATCGACCGCTACGATTTCGCCAAGGACGGCAAGACCACCGAGGGCAAGGCGGAAGAGATCGCCAGCGAGCCCTTCAAGACCGTCGACACCATCCCGCCGCATGGCGACCATCACCCGGGCGAATATGCCGAGCTCGTCGTCAAGGCCAAGGAGAGCTTCCGCCGCGGCGACCTTTTCGAGGTGGTGCCAGGCCAGAAATTCTACGAGCGCTGCGAGAGCAAGCCGTCGGAAATTTCCAACCGGCTGAAGGCGATCAATCCGTCGCCCTATTCCTTCTTCATCAATCTCGGGAACCAGGAATATCTGGTCGGCGCGTCGCCGGAAATGTTCGTGCGCGTTTCGGGCCGCCGCATCGAGACCTGCCCGATCTCGGGCACGATCAAGCGCGGCGACGACCCGATCGCCGACAGCGAGCAGATCCTGAAGCTGCTCAACTCCAAGAAGGACGAATCCGAACTCACCATGTGCTCGGACGTCGACCGCAACGACAAGAGCCGCGTCTGCGTGCCGGGTTCCGTCAAGGTCATCGGCCGCCGGCAGATCGAGATGTATTCGCGCCTCATCCATACCGTTGATCATATCGAAGGTCGCCTGCGCGACGACATGGACGCCTTTGACGGGTTCCTCAGCCACGCCTGGGCCGTCACGGTCACCGGCGCGCCGAAACTCTGGGCCATGCGCTTCATCGAAAGCCATGAGAAGAGCCCGCGCGCATGGTATGGTGGCGCCATCGGCATGGTCGGCTTCAACGGCGACATGAACACGGGCCTGACGCTGCGCACGATCCGCATCAAGGACGGCATCGCCGAGGTCAGGGCAGGGGCGACGTTGCTTTACGATTCAAACCCGGAAGAAGAAGAAGCCGAAACCGAACTGAAGGCCTCCGCCATGATCGCTGCCATTCGCGACGCGAAATCCGCCAACGCCGGCAAGGCCGGGCGCGATGTCGCTGCCGTCGGCGCCGGCGTCAACATCCTACTCGTCGATCACGAGGACAGCTTCGTCCATACGCTCGCAAACTACTTCCGCCAGACGGGGGCGACCGTGACGACGGTGCGCTCGCCGGTCGCCGAAGAGATCTTTGACCGGGTGAAGCCGGATCTCGTGGTGCTATCGCCCGGACCGGGCAACCCCAAGGATTTCGACTGCAAGGCGACGATCAAGAAGGCGCGGGCGCGTGACCTGCCGATCTTCGGCGTCTGCCTCGGTCTGCAGGCGCTCGCCGAAGCCTATGGCGGCGATCTGCGCCAACTGGCGATCCCGATGCACGGCAAGCCGTCGCGCATCAGGGTGCTGGAGCCCGGCATCGTCTTTTCCGGTCTCGGCAAGGAAGTGACCGTCGGTCGCTACCATTCGATCTTTGCCGATCCGGCAAGCCTGCCTGCCGACTTCATGATCACCGCCGAAAGCGAAGACGGCACGATCATGGGCATCGAGCACACCAAGGAGCCGGTGGCTGCGGTGCAGTTCCATCCGGAATCGATCATGACGCTCGGCGGCGATGCCGGCATGCGGATGATCGAGAACGTCGTGGCGCATCTCGCCAAGCGCGCCAAGGTCAAGGCCGCCTGATTAGCCCGGCAATCCCCTATTCCGGGATGGAGCAGATGTTGACGAAGACAAGGTGCCGCTTCCACCGTGGAGGCGGCACTTTCTGTTCCTACTGTGCGGCCTGAATGGCCGGCACATTCTCGCAGCGATCGGCAAACAGTCGCTCGCTCAGAAAATCGACGAAGACGCGGACCTTGGGGGAGAGGTGACGGTTCGACGGCCACAGCAGGTGGAACTGTCCGGGCGCGTCGAGATGGGCGTCGAGCACTGTGTGCAGTCTGCCGTCGCGAAGATGGTGGCGGGCGAGAAAGTCCGGCAGGCATCCGATGCCGAGGCCGCTAAGCACGGCGCCGCCGAGCGCTTCCATGTTGTTGCAGTTGAGCACGGTCTTGAGGCGTGGCTCCTTTCCCTCAGGCGGCAGCGGGATCGGCCATTCCTGCAGCTTGCGGCTGTTGGGAAAGCGGAAACGAACCGCGTGGTGGCCATCGAGATCGCGCGGGCATTCGGGCGTGCCGTGTCGGTCGAGATAGGCGGGTGCCGCGCAAAGCAGAAGCTGGAAAGGCCTGAGCGCCCGGGTCATCAGCCGCGAATCCGGCAGCACGCCGCTGCGAATGGCGACATCCACTTCCTCGTCGATCAGATCGACGATGCGGTCGTTGAAGTCGAGATCGAGTTCGACTTCGGGGTAGCGCCGCACGAATTCCGGCAGCACGGGCAGCAACAGATGGTAGCTGACGATCGGCACGCTGACGCGCAGCCGTCCGCGCGGCACGGCCACCGCCTCGGCCAACGATGCCTCGGCGTCGTCGAGATCGTCGAGGATGCGGCGGCAACGCTCATGAAAGAGCCGGCCTTCCTCGGTCAACCTTATGCTTCTGGTCGAGCGCTGCAGCAGGCGGACGCCGAGCTCTCGTTCGAGATTGGTGACGGCCTTGCCGACCGCTGAAGCGGACAGGCCGAGCACGCGCCCGGCGGCAACGAAGCTGCCGAGATCGGCCGTGCGGACGAAGGCGGTCAAGCCGCTCAGGCGATCCATTGCTTTATGTCGAAACTATCCTGCATCCGTCAATCGATACCCCGCGACTGCCGAAATCAAGACGGAGGTCCGGCGGGCCTGCGCGGGTATCCCTTTTGCTCGAACGGATGGAACGGGGAATGAGAACCGAAAATCGAGAATCACGCGGGCGCCGTCTCGTGCTCCTTGCGGTCTGTTGCGCCGCGGCGGCAATGCCGCTCACCTTCACCGGACCGGCGGTGGCGCTGCCCTCGATCAGCCGCAGCCTTGGCGCCGACCCGATTGCCCTCAACTGGGTCACCAACGCCTTCATGCTGACCTTCGGCAGCTCGCTGATGGCGGCAGGCGCACTTGCCGACAGCTTCGGCCGCAAGCGTGTCTTCCTTAGCGGTCTTTCGGCTTTCCTGCTGTTTTCGGTCGCGCTCGCCTTTGCTCGCAATATCCTTTGGTTCGATATTCTGCGTGCCCTTCAGGGCATCGGGGCAGCCGCTGCCTTTTCCGGCGGCATGGCTTCCCTTGCGCAGGAGTTCGACGAGAGCGAGCGGCTACGGGCCTTCAGCCTGGTCGGCGCCAGCTTCGGTGTCGGCCTTGCCTTCGGGCCGATCGCATCGGGCCTGATGGTCGAGGCCTTCGGCTGGCCGGCGATCTTCGGTCTTGTGGTCGTGCTCGCTGGCCTGTCCCTGGCGCTCGGCGCGGTCTTCCTGCGGGAGACACGCGATCCGGATGCCGCCGGGCTCGACTGGAAGGGAGCGGCAAGCTTCACCGCGGCGCTCGCCTCGCTCACGTCAGGCATCCTGCAAGGCCCGGATAGCGGCTGGAGCCATCCGCTGGTGATCGCAATGCTTGCGGCAGCCGCGCTCTTCTTTCTGGCCTTCTGGCGGATCGAGCGTTCGGTGGCGCGGCCGATGCTGGACCTGACGCTGTTCCGCTACCCGCGTTTCGTCGGTGTGCAGTTGCTGGCGGCAGCCCCTGCCTATGGCTTCGTGGTGCTGCTCATCCTGCTTCCGGTCCGCTTCATCGGTATCGAAGGCATGAGCGCCGTTGAGGGCGGACGGATGATGATCGCCATGTCCGCGCCGCTTCTGATCCTGCCGATCGTAGCCGGGCTTTTGACACGCTGGTTCGCGCCGGCGGTCATTTGCGGCGTGGGCTTGATGCTCTCGGCGGCCGGGCTCTTCTGGCTCAGCCTGTTTCCGGCGGGGTCCGAGCCGGCTGCGCTGCTTGCACCGCTGCTGCTGATCGGCCTTGGCATCAGCCTGCCCTGGGGGCTGATGGACGGACTTGCCGTCAGCGTTGTGCCGAAGGAGCGGGCCGGTATGGCGACGGGCATCTTCAGCACCACGCGCGTGGCCGGGGAGGGTATTGCGCTTGCGATCGTGACCGCCACCCTTTCCGCGCTCACGGCCTGGAATCTGGGGCCGGAAGCTGGCGCCAATGCCGCGCCGATGGCGCAGCGCATCGTCACCGGCAACCTTGCGGCGGCGACGCGGCTTGCACCGGAGACATCGCACGCCGCGCTGCTGCAGGCCTATGGCGATGCGTTCAGCGTCCTGCTTCTGGTTTTGACCGGCATCACTGTCGCAACGGCGGCCGTCGTATTCTTCTTCATCGGCCGGGGCGACAAGGCTGTCGGTGACGCGGAGATCGAGGCCGGCGCGCTGCCTTTCGACGCGATTGCCTGCGGAGAGACCGGAACCGGCCGATCCAATCTTTGACAAGTGCCGCTTAATCCAGCATATGCTTGTCCATCGACCGCCTGCGCGAAAATTCGCGCGGGCGGTTTTGCGTTTGAATGGGCTTGCGTTTGCAACTCGTTTGCATCTGCACGAGGAATGACAATGACATCTGGAACCGAAAACCGCACCGTGCTCCGCCTTGCTTTCTGGGGCATACCGCTCTCGCTCGCTGTGCTCGGCCTGAAGCTGCTTGCCTGGTGGCTGACAGGCTCGATCGCGCTTCTCTCCGACGGGCTGGAATCGACCGTCAACGTGATCGCGGCGGTCATCGCCTATCTGATGATCGGCTATGCCTCCAAGCCGGCCGACGCCGGCCATCCCTTCGGTCACCACAAGGCGGAGTATTTCTCGGCCGTCATCGAAGGCGTGCTGATCGTCGTTGCGGCATTGCTCATTGTCTGGGAGGCGGTACCGGCAATGATGGCGCCGGTGTTGATGGAGGCCCCGGCACTTGGACTTGCGATCAACTTCGTGGCCGGCGTCATCAACGCCATCTGGGCCTATGTGCTGATCACCGCCGGTCGCAAGCACCGCTCGCCAGCGCTGAGCGCCGACGGCCATCATATCCTGTCGGACGTCGTCACCTCGATCGGCGTTCTCATCGGTCTCGTTCTCGCGATTGCCACCGGCTATGCGATCCTCGATCCCTTGCTTGCCGTCATCGTCGCCTGCAACATTCTCTATCAGGGCTGGATGGTGATCTCGCGTTCGATCGACGGTCTGATGGACCGGGCTGTGCCGGCCGAGGAGGAAGAGGCGATCAAGCAGGCGATCGCCGCCAATGCCGCCGGCTCGCTGGGCGTGCATGATCTCAAGACCCGCCAGGCCGGGCCGGCTATCTTCGTGGACTTTCACATGGTCGTGCCGGAGCTGATGCCGGTCGGCGAGGCGCATGATATCTGCGACCGCATCGAAGACGCGATCCGTGCCGTGCATCCCGGCGCCAAGATCGCGATCCATGTGGAGCCCGAAGGCGAGAAGGCGCATGGTGTGCGGGTGAAGACGACAGTCGGGCGCCACTGATTCACGGTCGACGGCGCTTCAACCGTGACGAGGTTTCCTTCTTGAGGCAGTTCTGATTTAACGGCCGCAAACGGAGCGGGCCGGCGAGGGCTGAGGCCAGCGTCGACCGCATCCGCGCGCGGATGTTCTCATGGAGCAACAGGCAAATGAGCAAGACTGACGTATCCGGCCTTTCGCAACTGGGCGCAAAGGTCGACCTGCCGCAGAGCCCGGAAGACGCTGTTCTGGAGCGTGTGCCGAGCGGCAACAAGGGCAAGGATTATCTGGTGCGTTTCACCGCGCCGGAATTCACCTCGCTCTGCCCGATGACCGGCCAGCCGGATTTCGCGCATATCGTCATCGACTATGTGCCGGACGAGTGGCTGGTGGAATCGAAGTCGCTGAAGCTGTTCCTGCATTCCTTCCGCAATCACGGCGCTTTTCACGAGGACTGCACCATCGAGATCGCCAGCCGACTGGCCTCGCTGCTTTCCCCGCGCTGGCTGCGGATCGGCGCCTATTGGTATCCCCGCGGCGGCATCCCGATCGACGTCTTCTGGCAGACCGGCAAGCCGCCGGAGGGCCTGTGGCTGCCCGACCAGGGCGTGCCGACCTATCGCGGTCGCGGTTGATATGCTGAGATAGCGCCAACCTGGGACTCGGCCACGCGCGTCTGTCGCACGCTTTTGCCGCTGAGCAGGAGAGCGAGGGCTGCGCGTGGGTAGTACTTGTCTAAGCTGTGAACTGGTTTCAGGGCGCAGACCAATTCTCGGTGGCGCCATCTTCGAGACAGAGTATTTTCACGCCCACCAAGACGTCGCTTACCCCGTTCCCGGTCTAGTTATTGTCGCTGCGAAGCGGCATTTCAGGCTTCTGACAGATATGGTGCCGGGCGAAACCGCTGAGTTCGTGCCCCTCGTCCAGAAGCTGAGGGCACAGCAGAAAAAGCAACTCGGCATCGAGCACGTCTACTATTTCTATAACGAAGATACGTCGCACCATTTTCATCTCTGGATGGTGCCAAGATATGAGTGGATGGCGCAGTTCGGAGCCCCGCCTTGTTGCACGCGCGAAGCCATATGAGTTCAGAGGCAGAACTCGGGCGAGTTACAGAAGCCGCTCGCAAGCTTCGACAGGGAATGCAGGGCCAATAGCGGCGCATCTGAACGGGCGATCGCTCACAACGTCCAGGTTGCGAGCGATAGTATTTTGAAGCGAGAAAACTATTGGTCTTGATCAGCTGAAGATCAAGGCAGCGCCGGCCAGTGCCGTGAGACCACCGAAGACGCGGGCAAGCAGGCCGCTGCCGGAGAGGCGCTGAAGGGCGATGCCGAGGCCGATGCCGGCCACGTGAAGTGCTGCGGTGGCAAGGATGAAGCCGACCGAGAAGGCAAGTGCACCGGCGCTGCCGAGTTCGCCGCCATGGGCATGGCCGTGGAAGAGGGCGAAGACGCCGACGATCGCTGCCGATGCAGCGATATCCAGGCGTACAGCCATGGCGACGAGGAGGCCGAGTGCGACGACGGAGGCGAGGATCGCCGGCTCGACGAAGGGGAGGCCGACACCGGCAACCGCCAGCGCGAAGCCGACCGCCATCATCGAGACAAAGGCCGTCGGGACGACCCACAGCGCCCGCCCACCGATCTGGGCGGCCCAGAGGCCGACGGCGATCATGACCAGGATATGGTCAAGTCCGAACAGCGGATGCGAGAACCCGGCGGCAAACGAGCCGTGCTCTGCCGGATTGAGATGGGCGAAAGCGGGTGCGGCGGAGGCGATCAGCGCCGCAGCGGCGATCAGGATGCGTCTGTTCATGCGTGTCCCCATGGATCGGCGGGACCTGGGAGGTCGGCCCCACTCTCGAGTGTTTGACGCTGACGATCTTATTGGGCGCTGCGGGCCTGTCTATACGGCATTTGGCGGTAGGTGCTTTTACCATAAGCGTAGTCGACCTTGCCGCTTTGTCGCCGCTTCGGTTTGTTGCATTGTCTTCGGGGTCGAGTCGCATTATCTGACTTTGACTGAAGACTTCATGAGACGCCGGAGAAAAACGGATGATGAACGACGACGAGGACGACAAGAAGACCGAATTGCCGCTCGGCAAGGAAACGGAGGCGAACCTTTTCAAGTCGCGTTCGATTTTCATCTACGGCTCTATCAATCAGGAACTGGCGCAGAAGGTCTGCTCGCAGCTCGTGGCGCTTGCCGCCGCCAGCGACGAAGACATCCGCATCTTCGTCAATTCGCCGGGCGGCCATGTCGAGTCGGGTGACAGCATCCACGACATGATCAAGTTCGTGAAGCCGAAGGTCTGGACCATCGGTACCGGCTGGGTCGCTTCCGCCGGCGCGCTGATCTTTGTCGGCGCCCCGAAGGAGCGCCGCATTTGCCTGCCGAACACCCGCTTCCTGCTTCACCAACCGTCGGGCGGCACCCGCGGCATGGCTTCGGACATCGAGATCCAGGCACGCGAAATCATCAAGATGAACGACCGCCTGAACAAGATCTTCGCTGACGCGACCGGCCAGCCGGTGGAGAAGATCGCCAAGGACACGGACCGCGACTACTGGCTTTCTGCCGAGGAAGCGAAGTCCTACGGTCTCGTTTCGCGGATCATCTCGTCTGCTGCGGACATCTGAGTTCGCACGCAAGCCAAGGTTTTGGAGGGCATCGGCAGTTCGCCGGTGCCCTTTTCTTTTGCGGTGATCCTCGTCATCGCGCGGCTTGCTCCGCTCCGGCAAGCCGTGTATAGGCTTTGATCATGACCAAGGCTGACGCATATCGGATCGCCTCGATCCCCGCCGGACACGATACCAATCGTGCGCCGTCGCGCGCCTTCGCCTCGCTTCTTCTTCTCGGCCTTACTCGCGGTTGCCGGGTTCGCTGAGGAGCGCCCGGCGGCCGAAAAGCCACGCCGGCGGATGCTCCTCGACCCCATCAAGTGTTTTAGAATAAAGGCGCGTTCGGCGCGGCATTAGCCATCGCAATCCGATCCCCGATCGGCTATGGCAAGGCGGCCAGGACGTCCAGTGATGAAGAGAAGCTGCAATGATCCAGAAATCCCATCCCGTTAAGATTGGCATGCCGGAAGCGGCGGTGAAGTACCAGGCCTATCCGCAGATTGCGCTCACCGACCGCACCTGGCCGTCGAAGACGATCACCAAGGCGCCGATCTGGTGCTCGGTCGACCTGCGCGACGGCAACCAGTCGCTGGTCGACCCGATGGGCCACGACCGCAAGGCCCGCATGTTCCAGCTGCTGCTCGACATGGGCTTCAAGGAAATCGAGATCGGCTTCCCCTCGGCTTCGCAGACCGACTTCGATTTTGCCCGCTGGTGCATCGAGGAAGGCAATGTCGCCAAGGATGTGTCGCTGCAGGTGCTGGTTCAGTGCCGGCCCGAGCTGATCACCCGCACCTTCGAGGCCTTGGAAGGCGCGCACCAGCCGATCGTGCATTTCTACAACTCCACCAGTGAGTTGCAGCGCCGCGTGGTGTTTGCCAAGGATGTGCGCGGCATCAAGCAGATCGCGACCGATGCCGCCAAGATGATCACCGACATGGCGGCCAAGGCCGGCGGCGGCTACCGCTTCGAATATTCGCCGGAAAGCTTTACCGGTACCGAGCTCGAAGTCGCGCTGGAGATCTGCAACGCGGTCACCGAGATCGTCAAGCCGACGCCGGACAACAAGCTGATCCTGAACCTGCCCTCGACCGTCGAGATGGCGACGCCGAACATCTATGCCGACCAGATCGAATGGATGTGCCGCAACCTCGACAACCGCGAGAGCCTGATCATCTCGCTGCACCCGCACAACGACCGCGGCACCGGCATTGCCGCCACCGAATTGGGCCTGATGGCAGGTGCGGACCGTGTCGAAGGCACGCTGTTCGGCAATGGCGAGCGCACCGGCAACGTCGACGTCGTGACGCTGGCGCTGAACATGTTCACGCAGGGCGTCGATCCGCAACTCGACTGCTCCGACATCGAGCGGATCAAGGAAGTCTACGAATACTCCAACCAGATGGTCATTCCCGAGCGTCATCCTTACGTCGGCGAACTGGTCTACACGGCCTTTTCCGGCTCGCATCAGGACGCGATCAACAAGGGCATGAAGGCGATCAAGACCGCCAACAAGCCGCTCTGGGAAGTGCCGTATCTGCCGATCGACCCGCGTGACGTCGGCCGCTCCTACGAGGCGATCATCCGCATCAACTCGCAGTCGGGCAAGGGCGGCATCGCCTATATCCTGCAGGAAGACTACGGCATCAACCTGCCGCGCAACCTGCAGGTCGAGTTCCGCGAGGACATCCAGCGCATCACCGACGAAGAGGGCAAGGAGCTTCCGTCGAAGAAGATCTACGAGCGCTTCATCGAGCGCTATGTCGAGCAGCCGGGCGCGCGCATCAAGTTCGTCGATCACCACACCTATCCGGTGGGCGAGCACAAGGGCGTGCGCGTGGTGGCCGCCGAGATCACGGACAATGGCGAGGTCAAGCGCATCGAAGGCAAGGGCACCGGCCCGATCGACGGCTTCATCAACGCGCTGTCGATTTATCTCGGCATCGACCTCTCGGTCGCGGACTATTCCGAGCACTCGCTGCAGCACGGCTCGAACGCGGCCGCGATCGCCTATGTCGAGATGGAGCATCCCGGCGGCAAGCTGTTCGGCGCCGGTATCAACACCAACATCGTTGCCGCTTCCCTTGAAGCCATTGTTTCGGCGGCCAACCGTGTGCTCGAGATGCAGCGCGGCTGATACGCTTCACCGTGACGAAATGCGGCCGCGTCGGGGAAACCCGGCGCGGCCTTTTCGTTTCAGGGGTGGGGTCGTTTTAGGGGTAGGGGACTGCCGCTGATGTCAGATCGTCGCGGCGGCGGCTTCGGCGATGTCCTGCATGCCGACATGGGAAGAGGGGCCGACGAGCACGAACGAGGCGCCGCCTCGCTGCCAGGAGACCATGCCGAGATCGTCGCGGATGCTTTCGTCGAACTGGTCCGCCTGCGGGCCGGTGGTGCTCTTGAGGAAACAGATCGCGAAGATCTCGCCTTCGACGCTGCGGTAGACGAGCTGTGCCACGGGCTTGCCGTTGGCGACGAGCAG
Source organism: Ensifer sp. ENS09 (assembly GCF_014852425.1). NCBI lineage: Bacteria > Pseudomonadati > Pseudomonadota > Alphaproteobacteria > Hyphomicrobiales > Rhizobiaceae > Ensifer > Ensifer sp. ENS09. The sequence continues at coordinate 1,361,315 of NZ_JACVBP010000001.1, read as the reverse complement.
CCGGGCACCCTCGAAGGTCAGGCCCTTGCCGGAAAGCTGCGGGATCTTGAAGGGAACGCCGACGCTAGAGGCAAGCCAGGTCTCGATCTTCGGCGCTTCCGTCGCTGGGACCTCGACCAGATGCTCCTTCTGCCGCGAATAGATGCGGTGATAGTCGGCGATGTCGTCGAGCCAGCCACGGGCGGCGGCGAGCTTGGCCGGCTCGCTGCCGGTGTTCGCCGTCCCGACGATGAAGCCGGCGCCGCCGCCGAGCAGCAACAGGGCCGCGGATGCCGCAAGCATGCGTGGCCAGACCCGTGCGTGCCGGACAGTGGTCGTGGTTGCGGCAATCCGCTCGGTCTTCGGGTTGCTCCCGGGACCCTGCTTGATTTGCCGGACGAGAGCGAGCGGCACGGGATCGTGCAGGAAATCCTCGAAGGCGGTATCGCCAAAGCTGCTGCCGGCCTTCAGCCTCTCGAACAATGCCTTGGCGTCCTCGTCGCGGGCAAGAATCGCGTCGAGTTCGGTTCGTTCAGCTTCGCCGATCTCGCCGTCGATATAGGCGGAAAGGCGCACTTCGAGCGCTTGACCCCTTGTCTGTTGCAACGGTCAGGCCCTCCTTTCGGTATTCTCTGAGATCATCGCCGCGAGCCTGAGGCGCGCGGTCGACAGTCTGCTCATGACGGTGCCGATCGGAATGCCCAGGATATCGGCGGTCTCGCGATAGCTGTGGCCTTCGACATTGACCAGCAGGAACACGCTCGCCAGCCCCTCGGGCATCGACAGGATCATCTTCTGCAACTGATTGGCGTAGACGGCTTTTTCGGCCGCGGGCTCGATGCTGAGCTCGTCATGTCCGAGTGCGTCGACCGTGCCGCTGCCGGTGCGGACCTTGCGCTTGCGGATTTCGTCGACCCAGAGATTGCGCGTCATCGCGTAGACCCAGCTTTCCAGCCGGCCCTCTCCGTTCCAGAGGTGGCTGCGGGTGATCGCGCGCTCGCAGGCTTCCTGGACGAGGTCGTCGGCGTCATTGGCATTGCGCGTCAGCGTCATCGCGAAACGGCGCAATTTGGGCAGCAGGCTGACCAAGTCGCGTCTGAAGTCCTTCGTTTCTGCCGCTGGACGCATTTCTCTTCCAATGAAACGTGCCGGATCATGCATTTATTCGCCGTGCTGGGCACGAGCGGATGATATGAAACATTTGCTCCTTAGTCTGCAAGGGAAGTCCCGGAACGGAAAGCAAATTCTGCTGCTTCATCGCTCCTTTTCCCAAAAAGCTTTCGCTTGCCCGCGCCCGTTAATCACGCGCTTCGTTACCGTTAACTGCAACGGTGGGCGGAGATCGCGTCAAAGTTCGGCCCGAATCTGACTGGACGTCATGCACAACTGCAGGTCGATGTCGGGGACACGCCAATGAACGCACAGCATCGCAATGGCATGAGTATTGTCAGGTTTGTCGGGAGACATTGTGGCGGACGCCGCATTCGGCGAGGTACGGCCGTGATACGCACGGCTGCGCTGGTGCCGCTGTTTGTGGGGCTTGCCGCCTGCCAGAGCGCCCAGGTCTTGGAAACGGGGTCGCTTTCCTCCTACAAGGATTTCGTCGCCAGCGACGGGATGGTGACCAAGACGAAGTACCGGGTGGATGCCGCCGCCACCAAGAACGTCAAGACCGTGCATGTAATCCCGACGACCTTTGCCGCCACTGCGGATCTCGACAAGCTCGGGGATCCGCAGAAGAAGCTGGTGGCAACCGCAATCGACCGGTCGCTTTGCGAAGCTTTGAGCGCACAGTTCGACGTCGTGCCGATCTCCAAGCCCGCCGACATGGCGGTACGCTCCGTGATCAGCAAGGTCAAATCGACAAATGCCGTCGTCGCCGGCGTGTCGACCGTCACCTCGGCCGTTTCTCCGATCCCGGTTCCGCGCATTCCCATTGGTCTTGGAAGCCTCGCGGTCGAGGCGGAGGCCTTCGACCCGCAGGGCAAGCAGATCGCGGGCCTTGCCTGGGCGCGTGGCGCCAACATCCTCACCAACGGCTCCCGCGCCTCGACGGCCGCAGACGCCTTCGAGCTTGCAGGCGATTTCTCGGGCGACTTCAGCGCGCTGCTCGAAAAATCGGGCGACCCGATGAAGTCCGATTTCGAGCTGCCGTCGATGAAGAACGTCAAGAACAGCGTCGCCTATGCGGTCACCGGCAAACCCACCGATCCGGATTGCGCCGTGTTCGGCAAGGGATCCGGTCTTGGCGGCATCGCCGGCGGCGCGCTCGGCCTGCCGCCGGAATGGTCGGAAAAGAAGAACGAGGCAAAGTCGATTGCCGATGGCACGACGGGAAGCGATGCTCCGGCAGACGCGGCGAAGGGAAATGCGGCCAAGGGAACCGAGCCCAAGAAGACGACGGCAAGCGGGTCGAAGAAAACCTGACGTCCCGGTGCGTCTCCGCGGCACGTCGGATCGAGGCGGCGCCTGGCGCCGCCCGTCCATTTTATCGCCCGGTCAGTACTGACGGACGCCACCCAGCGACTGAAGCAGGGCGCGGTAGGCCCAGGTGTTTTCGCCGCCGCGGTCGCGGATCTCGACCAGTTGCACCCGCGCTTCCTCGACACGGCCCTGTTCGATGAGCGCCTGGCCCATGTAGGAGCGGGCGAGGATGTAGTTCTCGTCGGCCTGGAGCGCGCGCTTGTAGTACTGCATGCCGAGTTCCATGCGCCCGGCCTTGCGGTTGGCATAGCCGAGATAGTTGAGCACCCGGGCGCTCTGCTGGTCCTTGACGGCGCCGAGCACCTTGATCGAATTCTCATACTGGCCGGCATAGGCGAGTTCACGGGCCGCCTGGAACAGGATGTCGTCGCCAAGGTCGCTCTTCTTGGCGTCAACGCAGGCCTTTTTCTTGGCGTCCCACACCTTGCCGTCGGTGCATTCGCTGGTGGTCTTGGTTTTCTTCGGCGGTTCGCTCGTATCCTCGCCGGCGGCCATCACCGCATGCGCCATGAAGCTGGTTGCCCCGGCGGCAAACAGGGCGAAAACGAGGTTCTTGTGGTTCATCATGCCATCTCCCATTGCTGGCGCATGACCGCGAAAGCCTCGCGCTGGTTCAAACGACTGCGTGTCCTGCATTCGCGCAGAGGCGGGCGCGCTGCCATGCGGCGGCGGACCGGAGTATGACGCAGCAGGGCCGGGGTTTATTCGCCGGGCGATGAATTTTCTGCGGAGGGAGGCTGCGTTCGGCTAGAAGCGTGTGGTTTCGGCGAGCGACACCGTGGTGGCATCGTCGTTCAGGGCGTAGCGCTCGCGCGTCAGGTGCCAGTTTCCGGCTTCACCGGCGACGGTGAACAGGTTGTAGGCTGCCGGCGGCTTGTGGCCGCCAGGGCCTTGCGAGGCCGAGGCGATGCCGACAACCGGGACAGGGGCATGCTGGCCCTTCAGCCAATAGACAGTGTTGAGGTGCGTGTGGCCGTGGATCACGAGTTCCGCGCCGCCGGACGAGATCGTCGCAGCAAAGCGGCGAATGCCGATCATGCGCTTGTGCATCGAGGTTGCGCCGCGGATCGGCGGATGGTGGATCATGACGATGCGGAAGAGCCCGGCTTCGCCGGCTTGTCTGAGCAGGTTGACGGTGGCGCGGGCCTGGCGCTGGCCGAAATAGCCGCTGGCGGCAAAGGGCGGGGTCGCAACGGCGGTCGAGCAGCCGATCAGCGCCACCGGGCCGCGCACGCGCATATAGGGAAAGCAGCGGTGCCGGTCATGCCAATGCGCTGGCGCATCGTCGCCGCGCATATAGGGATACCAGGCACGGGTGGTCTTCTCGTAGGCGCCCGGAACATAGGCGTCGTGGTTGCCCGGAACGACGGAGATGTTCTCCGGCTTGCCCGCATCCTCCAGCCATTCGGTGACCGCCTTGATCTCGAGCGAGGAGGCGAGATTGACGAGATCGCCCGTCATCGCCAGATGGTCCGGATCCTTCTTCTCGATGTCGGCCAGCAGGGTGTCGAGCGTACCGGTAAAGAGATGGCGGCTGCGGTTGCGGTGCCAGTTGACGAAACCGGTGATGCGTTTGGAGGCGAGTTCCCTGAGGGATAGCTCGGGCAGCGGCCCGAGATGAACATCGGAGATATGGGCAAGTTTGAACATCGCCCCCGTCTAGCGCATATTCCGGCCGAGGGGAATCAGGTCGCCCGATGAATCGCGCGTGGCCGGGACGAGGAAGGAAAAAACGCCTGGAAGAGAATCGTCCACCGGAGATGCGGCGCTGGTATCTCCGGCTCCTGATGTGGCTTGCGCATGGCTATTACGCTGTGGCGCGCGGCATGACGATGGGTGTGCGGGCGGCCTGTTTCGATGGCGAGGGTTGCGTTTTCCTCGTCCGCCACTCCTACCTGCCGGGCTGGCACCTGCCGGGCGGGGGGCTCGACCGCGACGAGGCCTCGATCGACGGCTTGCTGCGGGAGTTGCGCGAGGAGGGGAACCTCGAAGTTTCGGCGCCGCCGGTGCTCGTCCAGGTCTACTACAACAGGCGCACGAGCCGCCGCGACCACGTCGTCTTCTACCGCTGTGACGGTGTCAGCCAGAGCGCGCCGAAAACGCCCGATCTCGAGATTTCCGAAAGTGGCTTCTTCGCACTGGACGCGCTGCCTGACGACACCACGCCGGCGACACGCCGCCGGCTTGCGGAACTTGCCGGCGACGTCGCAATCGATCGCTACTGGTAGCGATCGATTGCCCTTTCAGTGCAGTGTTACAGCGCTTCACGGCCGTGCGGGGCGGTGAGGTCGAGTACTGGACCCACCGGCACGACGCCCGTCGGGGTGATGGTCGTGTGGCTGCGGTAGTAGTGCTCCTTGATGTGGCGCATGTCGACGGTCTCGGCCACGCCCGGCACCTGATAGAGTTCCCGCAGATACCCTTGCAGGTTCGGATAGTCGGCGATGCGGCGGACGTTGCACTTGAAGTGGCCGACATAGACGGGGTCGAAGCGCACCAGCGTCGTGAACAGCCGCCAGTCAGCCTCGGTGAGACGGCTGCCGGTGAGGTAACGGTGCGAGCCGAGGCGCTCTTCGAGCTTGTCCAGGCGGGCAAAGAGTGCGCTCACACTTTCCTCGTAGGCGGATTGTGTGGTGGCAAAGCCGGCCTTGTAGACGCCGTTGTTGACGTCGTTGTAGACGTCGGTGTTCATTGCATCGATCTCGCCGCGCAATTCTTCCGGGTAGAAATCGAGCGTCGAGCCGGTCAGACCATCGAAGGCGGAATTGAACATCCGGATGATCTCGGAGGATTCATTCGAGACGATCGTGTTCTGCTTCTTGTCCCAGAGGATGGGAACGGTCACGCGGCCGGAATAGTTGGTGTCGGCGCGGGTATAGACCTGCCACAGCGCCTTCGAACCGAAGAGATGGTCGCCGGTGCCGATGCCGCCGTCCTTGAACTCCCAGCCCTGGGCGAGCATCAGCGGATCGACCACCGAAACCGAGATCAGGTCCTCGAGCTTCTTCAGCTTGCGGAAGATCAGCGTGCGGTGGGCCCAGGGACAGGCGAGCGAAACATAGAGATGGTAGCGACCGGCCTCGGCCTTGAAGCCGGCGTCGCCGCTCGGGCCGGCCGATCCGTCCGCCGTCACCCAGTTGCGGAACTGCGAAGCGCTGCGCTTGAAGTGACCGTTCGTTGCCACCGTGTCGTACCAGACGTCCTGCCAGACGCCATCCACCAACCTGCCCATCGGACAAACTCCTTCGTGATCGTTGCCTCAATAGATAACGCTTCCAGCGCCATTCGATAGGTAGCGAAATCGGAACAGTGCGTTTTAGGCTTTGACAGAGGGCAAATTTCTGCTATCGGCGATTTCACAACTTTTTTCGTGTCTGGAAGAATCCACACAGATGACGTTCTCGGGAAACCTGCGACGACGCTGATGCTGCCAACGCCCTCATCGGGCGAAGCCATCCCTATGTCTGTTCGCATGCCTGGTTTCTCGATCTCATGAAAAAGCACGATCTCGTCTATCTGACCGAAGACGCGTCCCACGACGCAGCCATCGAAATCATCAACGAAGAAGCTTTCGGCCCCGGCCGGTTCGCACGCGCTGCTGCGCGCATCCGCGAGCAGGGGCCGCATGACCGGTCGCTGTCGTTCATCTGCGCCGACAACGGCGAGACGATCGCATCGGTCCGGATGACGCCTGTCATGGCGGGCTCGATCAAGGGCCATCTGCTCGGGCCGCTCGCCGTCCGGCCGTCGCACAAGAACCAGGGTATCGGGCGGGAACTGGTGCGCATCGCGGTCGAGGCGGCACGGCGGAAGGGCTCGCATGCGGTGATCCTCGTCGGCGACCCGCCTTATTATCAGCCGCTCGGTTTCGAGAAGGTGCGCTACGCGGCACTCGAGTTTCCGGGGCCGGTCGATCCGGCGCGGGTGCTTGTCGTGCCGATGGCCGAGGGCGTGCACGCCGGACTTTCCGGCGTTATTGCCTGGCGGGATGACAAGCTGGCGCAGGCGCAGCCGATCGCGTTGCCGCTGGCCGGCTGACGCGGATCTTATCGCGCCACGAGCGACTTCTTCAGAAACACCCGGGTTCGGCCAACCGGGAAATCCGGCAGTTCACCGAAGGCCGCATAGCCCTGGCGTTCGTAGGCGCGCAGGGCCAGCGGGTTGAAGGTGTCGATCCAGGCGCTGTGGCAGCCGCGCTTGCGCGCTTCGTCCTCGGCAGCCTGCAGCAACTTGCCGGCAAGCCCCTTGCCTCGAAGATCTTCCGGCAGCCACAGCCACTGCACGAACAGCCAGCCCCAGCCGGTGTAACCGTTCAAGCCGCCGCGCGCTCCCTTGGCCTCCAGGCCACCGACCAGGACGGCGAGGGGGCGGCGCTCCGACGGGCCGATATCGGCGGCGTTGAAGGCGGTCAGGCCGTTGCCGATGGCTTCGATCGCCTCGGGCGGTGCGGCGTCGGTGACGACGAACATCGGTCCTTACCTCTCGACACGGCGCATGCTGAAGACATCCAGGCGGTCCTCGCCGACATCCGTCTCGTCGAGTTGCCAGCCGAGGCGCTCGTAGAAGGCGCGCTTGCCCGAGAGGGCGCAGAGATGCACGGCTTCGGCGCCCGTATCGAGCGCCGCTTGCGCTGCCTGCAGCACGATGTCGCCGCCGACGCCTGCGCCGCGGAACGGCGGATCGACCCAGACGGCAGCGACCCAGGGGGTGAGATCCGCCGCTCCTCAAGATCGGAGGCGATGACCGAGGCGGTGCCGACGAAATCGTCGCCGGCATGCGCCACCAGACACAGCTGCTCGGTATCGGCGGCAAGGCTCTCCTGAAGCAGGCCGGTAATGTGTTCGAGCGGAAAGCCATGCGGCTCCCACCAGGCGCGCCAGATGCGGTCTGCCGCGGCATCGAAGAAATGCGGCGCTTCGCGAAGGTCGCTGATGATCATGGTGCGCTCGCTCATCGTCCCTCGCGATACCAGGTGGCGGAAATCAGCAGCAGCAGTGCCGCGAGACCAAGGAAGCCGGTAAACAGCGGCACGGAATTGACGCCCTTCAACACGGTCTCGTCGGTCATGCGGATCGAGAGCCGTTGGTCGTCTGCTGCACGCACCGAGCCCCTGACCGGCAGAACCGTGGGCAGGTCGAGTGCTCCATCTGCACTGGCAAGGCGCCGCACGAGGCCCTTGGTCTTGTCCGCCCAGGGACGCAGCTTGTCCTCGGTCGAGATCGCCGCCTTGAATTCCGGGGCGTTGGGGTCGCCGACATGGACAAGAGCCGTGAGCTCGCCGTTCGACATCTCGAACAGCCCGGTTTCGGTGGTGGCGACTTCGGCCGAGTAGAGGCCCGGCTGACGTTCGGTCAGCTTGACGTCCTGCTTCTCGCCGGAAGGCGAGGTCAGCGTCACCGGACCCGGATCGCCATCGATCGTCTGGCGGGTGATTTCCAGCGTGCGGCCGCGGGCGCGTGCCGTCAGCGCCTCTTCTTCGAGCGAGGGCTCCTGCATCAGCCAATGGGCGGTGCGGCGATAGAGCGACACGTGCGGGCCGCCGCCTTCGAAGCCGCGCGCCCAGAGCCAGCCCTGGTCGGAGAGCAGCATCGCGACGCGGCCCTTGCCGACGCGGTTAAGCACCAGCAGCGGTTTGCCGTCGGCCGCTTCCATGACCGTATGGCCCTGCGGCCGGTTGACGTCGACCGTGCGGAACCAGCGGCCCCAGTGCGGCGGCTCGCTGTCGGAGCCTTCGAGACCGCGGGTCACCGGATGCTTCTTTCCTTCCTCCGACAGGCGGGGGAAAAAGGCCTTTTCGTTCATCACGCCCGTGGGTGCTGCCGGCAGCACGGCCTCAAGCGGTGTCGCTGCAATCGAATCGTCGCCGGCATGTTCGGGGCCGGCCGCGATCAACAGCGCGCCGCCGTTCTCCACATATTGCGCGATGTTGTCGTAATAGAGGATCGGTAGCAGGCCGCGGTGCTGGTAGCGGTCGAGAATGATCAGGTCGAACTCGTTGATCTTGTCGACGAAGAGTTCGCGCGTCGGGAAGGCGATCAGCGACAACTCGTTGATCGGCGTGCCGTCCTGCTTTTCCTGCGGGCGCAGAATGGTGAAATGCACGAGATCGACGGCTGCGTCGGACTTTAGAAGGTTGCGCCAGGCGCGCTCGCCGGCATGCGGCTCGCCGGAGACCAAGAGCACGCGCAGGTTCTCGCGGATGCCGTCGAGCACGTGGACCGCGCGGTTGTTGGCCGTCGTCACTTCGCCCGGAACGGCATCGACGGCAAATTCGAGCACGTTGTTGCCGCCGCGCGGAACGTTGAAGGCGAAGGGAACGTCGGTGCCGGGTTCGGCTCGCTCGCGGGCGATCTCGTTGCCGTTGAGGCGGATCGTGACTTCGGCGCTGCCGCCGGGGGCAGCGCCATCGTCGACCACCCGGAACGAGAGCTTCTGCTCCTCGCCCACGATGCCGAAGCGCGGCGGGTTGATCAGTTCCACACGCCGGTCGAATTCATCGGGCTTGCCGGTGATCAGCCCGTGCACGGGCGCGTCGAAGCCGAGCGTGCGACCGACATCGGGGACGTCATGGATCTGGCCGTCGGTGACGAAAATCGCGCCGCCGATGCGCGCCGGCGGAACGTCAGACAGCGAGGAGGCGAGCGCGGAGAAGAGATTGGTCGATGGCGACACATCTGCCGGATCGGTGTTTGCCTCGATGATGCGAGGTTCGATCAGCGGTATGGCCGACAGCCGCTCCTTCAGGCCCTCGACGGCGCGATCGGTCTGCGCGGTGCGATCGCCGTTCTGCTGGCTCTGGCTGCGGTCGACGACGACGGCGACGATGGTCGAGAGCGGATCGCGCAGCTCCACGAAAATGGAGGGATTGGCGATCGCCAGCCCCAGCGCCGCGAGTGCCGCCAGGCGCAGCCAGGCGCCGCGCACCTTCTGCCAGAGGCCATAGGCGATGAACAGCGCCGCGACTGCAAGCAGCGGGACGAAGTAGATCCACGGGATCAGCGGGGCAAAGCCATAGGTCATCGATCGGCCCTCACTGTCCAAGCCTTTGCAGAAGGTCCGGCACGTGAACCTGATCGGCCTTGTAGTTGCCCGTCAGCATATACATCATGATGTTGACGCCGGCGCGGTAGGCATATTCGCGCTGCATTTCGTCCGGCGGCACCGTCGGCAGGAGCGGTGCACCGTTGACATCAACGGCCCAGGCCCCGGCAAAATCGTTGCCGGTGATCATGATCGGCGTCACGCCGTCGCCGCCGCGCACGGGGCGATTGCTGCGGTCTTCGTCACCATTGGGAGCGGCCTCGACCCAGAGCTGGCTTTCCGCATAGCGCCCGGGGAAGCTCGAAAGCAGGTAGAAGGCCTTCGTCAGCACGTGATCGGAGGGCACCGGCTCCAGCGGCGGAATGTCGAGCCCGCTCAGCATCGCCTGCAGGCGCTGCACGTTGGGGCTGTCGCCGGCATCCGACGGTGTCAGCGACGAGAACTGGTCGCGCGTGTCGAAGAGCACGGTGCCGCCGTTGCGCATATAGGCGTCGATCCGGCTCATCACCCGGCTGCTGGGCATCGGGGCGGTGGCCGAAACCGGCCAGTAGATGATCGGATAGAAGGCCAGCTCGTCCTGCTCGAGATCGACGCCGACGGGTGCGCCCGGTTCCAGCGCGGTGCGGTAGGTCAGATAGTTGCTGAGGCCGATGAGGCCCTGTTCGGAGAGGCGGTCGACCTCCTGCTCGCCGGTGATGACATAGGCGAGATGGGTCGTGTCCAGCCGCTGCAGCGTCTGCTCGTCGCTCGGCTGGCTGTCCTGCGCATGGGCGGTCGCCGGGGCGAGAGCGACGGCAAGGCCGAGCGTTGCAAGGCCAAGGGTTGCGACCAGTGCCGCGGCCGCGGCGCCGCGGCCTGCGCGCCGGCGCATCCCGGCGAGACCGCCGGCCATGTAGAGCACGATCAAAGTGTCGAGGACGAAAAGCGCCAGCGCCAGTCCGAAGAGATAGGGTCGGATCGAGAAAGGCCGGGCGCCCTCCAGTCCTTCGGCCCGTGCCCCGACGAGATTGCCGGTAATCGGGGTGAGCTTGCCGCCGTCAGGCAGCAGATTGTTGGCGACGAAACCTTCCTCCGAACCGTAGAGCCCGGGGGGTGTGTCGGCGGAAACGGTGGGCGCGACGCCGGGTGCGATTTCGAGCGGGCGGGCGCTGCCGGTATCGCCGGTCAGTTCGCCGCGGGCGCTCACCAGGCGGTAGGGCGGCAATGTCTGGGCCTTGCTTGGCTGATCGCCGGCAACGCCGCCAGCGCGCGACAGCTGGATCGACCGGCGCAGCATGTCGACGAACGAGCCTGAGATCGGCAGGTTCGACCAGTTCGGATCGGCGCTCACATGGAAGAGCACGATGCGGCCGCGGCCGCGCTCTGCGGTCGTAACCAGCGGCGTGCCGTCGGCGAGGTTGGCCCAGGTCCGCTCCGTCAGATCGGGCGTGGGTTGCGCCAGCACCTGACGCTTCACCAGCACGTCACGCGGGCGCTCCAGTCCGGCAAAGGGGCTTGTGGGCGGGTAGTCGGCAAGCGGCTGCGGCTCCGACCAGGAAAGCGCGCCATCGAGCGTGCGCTCGCCTTGGCGAAGCACGACCGGAACGAGTGGGTCGTCGGCGGGAGCGCCGGCGAGCCTCGGGCCAGCGAAGCGCACCAGCATGCCGCCATTTTCCAGCCAGCGCGTGACCAGCGGGTAGCTTTCATCCGGCAGGCGGCCGACGTCGGCCATGACGAGGATCGACGGATTTTGCGCCAGGAGCTCGGCGATGGCCTTGCCGACCGCCTCCTCGCGGGGTTCGATCAGGTCGGCATGCGGCTCGAGCGCGCGCTTGATGTAATAGAGCGGCGAAAGCAGCGGCTGCGACTGATGGACCTCGCCGCTGAGAAGAGCGACCCGGCGGCGGCGGTTGCCGTCATCCAAGAGGTGGATGGCGCCGGCCGTCGCCTGGCCTTCGATCGTCAGGCGCGTAAAGTCGTTGCGCAGCTCGAAGGGCGCCTTCAACAAGGCATCCGCCGTGGTGGCGCCGGTCGCGAAGCGAAGCTCGCCCTCGGCGATTGCGGTGCCGCGAATGTCACGGGCGAGCACGTAATAGGCGCGTGGTTCGCCGAGCGGCAGGCGCGAGGCGGTAACCCGCATTCCGTCGTTTTCGTTGGTTGCGGCGGTCAGCGCGATGGCGCTTTCCGCATTGCCTTCGACCCGGCGGACATTCGCAGCGCCGAGTTCTGCGATCTGCTGCATCGTCCCGCCATTCGACGCTTCGATGCCGTCGCTGAGGAAGGCGAGGGTTCCGGGCGGAGTCCCGGCAAATGCGGTCTTCATGGCGGCAAGCGCCCGGCCGCGGTCGGCCGGCAGCGGCTGCGGCTGCGCGGCGGCCAGGCGGTCGCGCGCCGTGGCGGCGGAGGCCGGCGTCGCGTCGTGCTGGCGGTCGGTGGTAAAGACGATCGAAACCGGAAGCTCCTTGGCTTCGGCATCGTCGATCAGCGCACTGGCCGCCTCGACCCGCTGGTTCCAGTCGGAGACTGTCGCCCAGCTGTTGTCGACGACGAGCGCGAGCGGACCGGCTGCCGAAAGCGTGTTCTGCCGCGGGTTGATCACGGGATCGGCAATCGCAAGGATCAGGGCTGCGGCCATCAGCATGCGTAACAGCGTCAGCCACCACGGGCTTTGCGCCGGGGTCTCCTCGCGCTTCATCACCGAGGCAAGGATGCGCAGCGGCGGGAAGACTTCGGCCGACGGCCTTGGCGGCGTCATGCGCAGCAGCCACCAGATGACCGGCAGGGCAACCAGGGCGGCAAGGATGGCCGGATTGGTGAAGAGGAAGGCGAGGCCGCTCATAGCTGGCCTCCGTGGGTCGCGCGTCCCGGCATGCCGGAGAGATAGGTGTGCACGGCGACGAGCGCCTCGGAGGCGGGCCGGTCGGTCTTGTGCGGGGTGAAGGTCCAGCCGAGATGGCGGAGCGTCACGCCGAGCGTGTCGCGGCGACCGATATAGGCGCGCTGATAGTCTTCACGCAGCACTTCGGCGCGGCCGGCGGTCAGCTTCTCGCCGGTCTCAGGATCGGTGAATTCGGTCCGGCCGGAATAGGGGAACACTTCTTCGGCCGGGTCCGCAATCTCGACCACATGGCCGCGCAGGCCGCGCCTGGCCAGCGGGCCGAGGCGGTCCATGATCTTTTCGGCAGGATCGAGGAAGTCGCCGATCAGCACGAGGTCGCTGGCGCTGCGGATCATTCCGGTTTCGGGCAGGCCTTCGGCAAGCGGGCTGAGCATGATGGCAGTCGCCAGCCGTTCGGCGGCGTTGCGCGCGGAAACAGGCTCCATGATGCCTGGGCAGCCGATGCGCTCGCCCGAGCGCGCGAGGATTTCGGCGAGCGCCAGCATCAACACCAGCGCACGGCTCTCCTTGGACACGGTGCCGAGCTTCGACTTGTACATCATCGACGGCGAGAGATCGGCCCACAGCCAGATGGTGTGGGCGGCTTCCCATTCGCGGTCGCGCACATAGGTATGGTCGTCACGGGCAGAACGCCGCCAGTCGATGCGCGACATGCTTTCGCCGTCGGAATAGGGCCGAAACTGCCAGAAATTCTCGCCGATGCCGCGCTTGCGCCGACCGTGCCAGCCGGAGATCACGGTGTTAGCGATCCGTCGCGCCTCGACCAGGCAATCGGGAACGAGCATGGCGCGCTGCTGCGCGCGTGAAAGCACTTCACTGGCGGGAGTACGCGAGACTATGTGCCCGACGGTGGCCATGCGTCAGCCTCTGGCCTGCTTCACCAGATCGGCGACGACGTCGCGCACGGTCATGCCTTCGGCGCGGGCGGCGAAGGTCAGCGCCATGCGGTGCTGCAAGACGGGCTCGGCAAGCGCCAGGATATCGTCGATCGACGGTGCCAGGCGGCCGTCATAGAGCGCGCGGGCGCGGGCGCAGAGCATCAGCGCCTGTCCGGCGCGCGGGCCTGGGCCCCAGGCGACGTTCTTGTCGGTCGCGGCGTTGCCGTTGCCCGGACGGGCGGAGCGCACCAGCGACAGGATCGCGTCGACCACCTTCTCGCCGACCGGCATCTGGCGGATGAGGCTCTGGATCTGCAGCAGCCGGGCGGCATCGATGACCGGGTGGGCCGTCGCTTCGCCGACACCTGTCGTTTCGAGCAGGATCTGCCGCTCGGCGGCAAGGTCCGGATAGCCGACGTCCACCTGCATCAGGAAGCGGTCGAGCTGCGCCTCGGGCAGGGGATAGGTGCCTTCCTGCTCAAGCGGGTTCTGCGTTGCAAGCACATGGAAGGGTTGCGGCAGGTCCTTGCGGGCGCCGGCAACCGTGATGTGATACTCCTGCATGGCCTGCAGCAGCGCCGACTGGGTCCGTGGCGAGGCGCGGTTGATTTCGTCGGCCATCAGCAATTGCGTGAAGATCGGGCCGGGAATGAAGCGGAACGAGCGATGGCCGGCCGCATCCTGGTCCATCACTTCGGAGCCGAGGATATCCGAGGGCATCAGGTCGGGCGTGAACTGCACGCGGCTGGAATCGAGCCCGAGCACGGTGCCGAGCGTGGCGACGAGCTTCGTCTTGGCAAGGCCCGGAACGCCGACGAGCAGGGCATGGCCGCCGGAAAGGACCGCGAGCAGGGTCTGTTCGACGACGCTTTCCTGGCCGAAGATGACTTTGCCGACTTCCGCGCGCACCCGGGCGATTTCGCCAAGCGCACTCTCGGCCGCAGCGACAATCGCCTTCTCGTCGATCGCGTCAGCCGCGCCCTTCATCACACTCATGGTCATACTCCCCGGTCGCCCGTTGTTAAACCGAATCGCCCCTACAGCGCCGCGCGTCCTTATAGAGCGCGCCAGGCTCGCTGTAATATTGAGCCGCCGCAAGACGCCTGTCCTTAGATCGATCCCGATTTAAGGAATCATGCGGTAGCCGGGATTTCAGTCGCCAAAATCCAATTTAGACCCTGTCGGACGGCTGACAAGTCGGCGCCGACGCACTATCTCGTGAGATATCAAAGGTCTCGATGCAAAATCGAGGTCAAACGGGACGGAACAATGGCAGAAGCCGAAATTCAGCAAACCGGCGATGCGGCCGGACTGGCGGCCCTGATTGCGCGTGCTGCCGGACAGACCGGCGAAAAAGCGCGCGGCCTGCCACCGGTTGACCGCTGGAATCCGCCGTTTTGCGGCGACATCGACATGGAGATCCGCGCCGACGGCACCTGGTTCTATCTGGGCACGCCGATCGGCCGGCAGCCCTTGGTCAGGCTGTTTTCCACCGTTTTGCGCAAGGACGAGGACGGGCGCACCTATCTCGTCACGCCTGTGGAAAAGGTCGGCATCCGCATCGTCGATGCGCCTTTCGTTGCTGTGGAGATGAGCGTGACCGAGGGAGAAAAGGGCCAGGTCCTGACCTTCCGCACAAATGTCGGTGACGTGGTCGAAGCCGGGGCGGAGCATCCGCTGCGCTTCGTCATCCATGGCGAGAACCGCGAGCTGAAGCCTTACCTCCATGTGCGCGGGCGGCTGGAGGCCCTGGTGTCGCGGCCGGTCATGTACGACATCGTCGAGCTCGGTGAAACTGTCGCGATCGGCGGCACCGAGATGTTCTGCGTGCGCTCGGGCGGCGCGGTCTTCCCGATCATGCCGGCGGCCGAGCTGGAAGCGCTCTCCCGATGAATGCGCATCCCTTCTCAGCCGACGAGTTTCGTCGTCGGGCGCTGACCCAGATGGGCGGGCCGATCGAGACCTCCTGGCGCGAGCACGGCGACTTCCTACTCAATCCGGGCATGGTGCCCTATCTGGAGACGCTGAAGCTCAAGGACGCCGCAGTCCTGGTGCCGGTTGTCGACGACGGCGACGATGCTACGGTTATCCTCACCCAACGCACCACCAGCCTGCGCAAGCATTCCGGCCAGGTCGCCTTTCCGGGCGGTGCCGTGGACCCCGAAGACCGGTCGATCGAAGTCGCAGCGCTGCGCGAGGCGCAGGAAGAGATCGGCCTTGATCCGCGCTTCGTCGAAACCATCGGCCGGCTGCCGCACTACATGGCCATGTCCGGTTTCCGCATCACCCCGGTGCTGGCGGTGGTCAAGCCCGGCTTCGAACTCGTGCCCAACCCGGAAGAGGTCGAAAGCGTTTTCGAGGTGCCGCTGTCGTTCCTGATGGACCCCGGCAACCACGACCGCGGCAGCGGCCACTGGCAGGGCGAGGAACGGCATTTCTACCGGATGCCCTATGGCGGCCGCAACATCTGGGGTATCACCGCCGGAATTCTGCGCATGCTCTATGAAAGGCTTTATGCATGACCTCGGTTGCTGGCGAAGGCTGGTTCTCGACGCCCTCCCTGCGTCGCGTTTTCGATGTGCTCAATGTCGATGGCGGCGAAGTCCGGGTCGTCGGCGGCGCGGTGCGCAACAGCCTGATGGGCTTGCCGGCCGGGGATATCGACATGGCAACCACCTGGCACCCCGACGAAGTTGCCGAGCGGGCGAAGGCGGCCGGCATCAAGGTGGTGCCGACCGGCATCGACCATGGTACGGTGACGCTCGTCATCGACGGCATGCCCTATGAGGTGACGACGCTGCGCCGTGACGTTGCGACCGACGGCCGTCGCGCCGAAGTCGCCTTCGGCACCGACTGGAAGGCGGATGCCGAGCGGCGGGACTTCACCATCAATGCGCTCTACGCCAACGACCGCGGCGAGGTCTTCGACGACGTCGGCGGTCTCGCCGATATCGAAACGCGCACGCTGCGCTTTATCGGCGATGCCAGCGAACGGGTCGCCGAAGACTATCTGCGCATCCTGCGCTTCTTCCGCTTCTTCGCCCATTACGGCCGCGGTCGGCCGGATGCCGACGGCTTGCGCGCCTGTGCCCGCGCGCGCGCGAAGCTTGCAACGCTTTCGGCCGAGCGGGTCTGGGCGGAAACGAAGAAGCTGCTTTCGGCCGATGATCCCGGCCGCGCGCTGCTCTGGATGCGCCAGGCCGGCGTGCTCACCGAAATCCTGCCGGAAACCGAGAAATGGGGCATCGACGCGATCCCCGAACTCGTTGCCGCCGAGCGGGCCTTCGGTTGGAAGCCGGATCCGCTTCTGCGCCTTTCCGCGATCGTGCCGCCGGACGAGGAACGCCTCAAGGCGCTGGCGGAGCGTTTGCGTGTCTCGAAGGCGGAAGCCGCTTTTTTCAGCCGCTGGGCGAAGGCGCCTGCGGTCCCGGCGACGACCGTCGACACGGCCTTCGATAGGCTGCTCTATCGTCATGGGGTGGAAGGCATTGTCGTGCGGCTGCGGCTGGCGCTCTCAACAGCGCGGCGCAAGTCGGAGGGCGACCCGGCGTTCTTGTCCGAGACTGCTTCGCTGCGCCGTCTTCTAGCGCGGGCCGAGGCCTTCAAGCGGCCAAGCTTTCCGTTGAACGGCGGTGATGTGCTGAAGGCCGGTGTGCCGGCCGGCCCACGGGTGGGCGAGATCCTCGGCGAGCTCGAAAATCTCTGGATCGAGCGTAACTTCAATCTCGACCGGGCAAACCTCGTCGCCCGGCTCGAAGCCATGGTGCAGCCGTCCTGATCAGGCCGCCTTGGCCGGACGGCTTAAGCCGCCTTGGCCGGACGGCTAGGCCGCCTTGGACTCGTCGGTGATACGGGCCTTGATGTTGTCGATCATGTTTTCGCGGATCACGGTTTCGCCGTGTGTTTCGCGCATGTGATCGACGACGCGGCGCACGATTTCGGCATCGTTGTCGGCGCGGGTGTGCCATTCGCAACCCGGGACGAGGGAACCGCATTCAAACAGGCGCATGGTTGCTTCCTTCCCTGTGTAAGTTTGATGCGAGAGCGCGGCGCGCCGGTCGGGCGACCGCACGGTCAGAGTAGCATCAACCCCCGGCACGGCCAATTGTTCCCGCCGAACGCGCGACAAGAAACCGTTATAGACAAGCAGGCCGTTGGTGTTATGGGTTTGCGGTAACAAGAGACGCAAAGGCCCTTTTGCCCATGACCTCCACCGTTCAATCGGAACTGATTGCCGCTATCCGGAACATTCCTGACTATCCGAAGCCGGGCGTGATGTTTCGCGATATCACCACCTTGCTCGGCAATCCGCGCGCCTTCCGTCGCGCGATCGACGAACTGGTGCATCCCTATGCCGGCACCAAGATCGACAAGATCGCCGGTATCGAGGCGCGTGGTTTCATCCTCGGTGGAGCGATCGCGCATCAGCTTTCCTCTGGCTTCGTGCCGATCCGCAAGAAAGGCAAGCTGCCGCACGACACCGTGCGCATCGCCTACAGCCTGGAATACGGCGTCGACGAGATGGAAATGCACAAGGATGCGATCCGGCCGGGCGAAAAGGTGATCCTGGTCGACGACCTGATCGCGACCGGCGGCACGGCGGAAGCGGCCACCAAGCTTCTGAAGCAGATGGGCGCCGAGATCGTCGCCGCCTGTTTCGTCATCGACCTGCCTGAACTCGGCGGGCGCAAGAAGCTTGAAGCGCTCGGCGTCAATGTCCGCACGCTTATCGAGTTCGAGGGCCACTGATCGGTCCGC
Source organism: Ensifer sp. ENS09 (assembly GCF_014852425.1). Lineage (NCBI taxonomy): Bacteria > Pseudomonadati > Pseudomonadota > Alphaproteobacteria > Hyphomicrobiales > Rhizobiaceae > Ensifer > Ensifer sp. ENS09. Next base: position 1,343,297 of record NZ_JACVBP010000001.1, on the reverse strand, counting down.
GAGATGGGCGCGGAGAACCGCGCCCTTCCTTTGGCCTACATGCGGTTGATCGTTCGCAGCATCAATTGCACTTCGCGCTGGGCCGCCGGCGACAACGTCTCCACTTCGGTGAGCCAGAATTTTTCGGCTTCCGGCGGCTCGTCTTCCCAGCTTCGGACCGATGTCTCGTTATCATCGATGACGACGCGTCGGTGACCGCCAAGACGCAGATATTCGTCCGCCAGTTCGCGGGCGTGGGTTCTTTCCATAGCCGCTCCTCCGCTAGCAATGGTCGCTGCCCTGAAGCCGCTCCGGCGCGGCTGAGGGCGCGCAACCTGTAGCTCGGGAGTTTACACCCGGCGGAAGGCGATTTTAAGAAATGATGGTGCCTGGCCGGTTTGGTCCGGTCAGACGAACTCGATGACCTTGCTCTCGAAACGGATCACCGCCTCGCCGTGCTGGTTTTCGCCTTCGCACAGGATCGTATTGATCCGCCAGCTGGGTTTGGAGGCAAGCGAACGGCTTTCGAGGAAGGTGACGAAGTAGGTGACCGTATCGTCGGCATAGACCGGCTTCAGCCATTTCAGGTCACGAAATCCGGGCGAGGGGCCGAGGTTCGGCGCCTTCAGGCCTTCGGCCGCAAGCCGCCGCTGCTCGTTTCGCCAGAACTTGACGAAGCATTGCATCCACCCCGCGCAGGTATGCCAGCCCGAGGCACAGAGGCCGCCAAATAGCGAATGCCGCGCCGCTTCCGCATCGAGATGGAAGGGCTGGGGATCGAAGTCGGTGGCAAAGCGGATGATGTCCTCGGCCGTAAAGGTCAGACTGCCGATCACGGTCCGGCTCTTGGCCGCGTAGAATTCTTCCATCGTCATCATCAGGCTTTGCCCTTGTCGCGGCAGCGAAAGAGAACCGAGCATTCGGAAACCGCCACGGGCTCGCCGGCCTGGTTGTTGATTTCGTTGCGGAACTTGACGATGCCGAGATCCGGTTTAGACTTCGAACGGCGCGCTTCGATCACCAGGCTGAAGCCAGAGAGCACGTCGCCGGCAATGACCGGCTTCCTCCAGTCCATGAAGTCGATGCCGGGCGAGCCCTGGGACGTGGAATTGCTCATGAAGGCGTCGAGCATCATGCGCATGCCGATGGCGCTGGTGTGCCAGCCGGAGGCGGCGAGACCGCCCAGGATGCTGCGTTTTCCCGCCTCTTCATCAAGGTGCATCGGCTGCTGGTCGAATTCGCTGGCAAACGCGATCATCTCCGGCGGCTTCATCTCGACCGGCTTGTAGTCGAACCGCCGGCCTTCGGAAAAATCCTCGAAGTAGAGCATGCTTGCCTTGTCCCGTCTGATTTGTTGCCGCATTACCTACTGCATAATTTCCGCAAGCGGAATCGATTTGCGCGGACATAGGCAACATCGCGGGTCCTCCTGCGACGTTTCCCGGTTGCTCTTGACTCTTGTCCATGCAACCAGCTGACAATCCGTCCCATCCGCTCGTGTCTTGACTGAGGAAAGCGCGTGACCGAACTGAACAGAGCGCTCGCGGGCGCAGCCGAAAAAGGCATCATCTCCGCGCACCAGGTGCGCGATCTCGAAGTGTATCTCGCCGATCGCGGCTTCCGTTTCGGTCCGGCGGCATCGGATGCCGCGGCCGACAGGGCCGACGCCGCGCTCGATGCTCGGGCGGCGGAAGACAGCGAACAACCCCGCTTCATCAGAGGCTTCCACGATATCCTGATCACGATCGGCGTCGTGGTGGTCCTCATCGGCTTGTGGGGTCTGACCGGCCCACTCGCAACGCTGCCCGTCATTCTCGTGCTTGCGGAAATTCTCGTGAGGCGCCAGCGTCTGGCGCTGCCCTCGGTGGTGCTGACGCTCGCGCTCGTCCACTGGGTCGCAATGACCTCGATGTGGTTCGTGGACGATCACGGGGATGCCTGGCACCCCCTGACCTTCGGCCTGGCCTATGTTGCTGCCTTCCCGATCCCGCTGGCGCTGTTCTACTGGCGCTACCGCGTTCCCCTGGCGCTGGCCGGCCTTGTGCTGTCGATCGCGATGCTCTGCGTGGTGGCGGTGCTCATCGCCTTCCAGAAGGTCTTCGGTATCGACGTTGCCAACCCCGACCACGTCCTGCTCTTTCCGCTGACCCTGTTCGTGGGGGCGATGGCCGTGTTCGCGATCGCCATGCGCTACGACGTTTCGGACCCTCAGCGGCTCACCACCCGTTCGGACATCGCCTTCTGGCTGCACCTGGCAGCCGCGCCGGCTCTGCTCTATTCGCTGATGGGCCTGGTGTTTCTGGCGAATGGCGGCGCAACATGGTGGGACGGACAGGCAAGCTTCAATCAGGCCGCTTCCGCAATCGTGATCGTCGCCGTGTTCATGCTGGTCGGGCTCGTCATCGACCGGCGCGCTTTCGTCACATCGGGACTGTTGTCGCTTGGCGGTGCGATCTGGACTGTGTTGGGCAAGACCAATGCGTCGCTCGACAGCTACGTCTTCATCGCCCTTGCGGTCGTCGGGGTGACCGTCTTGTTCATCGGCATTTTCTGGCAGCGGCTGCGCCGCATGGTCATCGACCTCTTGCCGGAAACGATAACGGCGCGGTTGCATGCCGCGCCGTAGTATCAAGTTCTGATGCGCTCCGATCCCGCGCCTTTGAGTGCGGGATCGGACCGGCAGGTCTTACGTGTTGAAGCGGAAGTGGATGACGTCGCCGTCCTGGACGACGTATTCCTTGCCTTCGTCGCGGGCCTTGCCGGCTTCCTTGGCGCCCACTTCGCCACCGAGCGCGATGTAGTCTTCATAGGCGATCGTGTTGGCGCGAATGAAGCCACGCTCGAAGTCGGTGTGGATGACGCCGGCGGCCTGCGGCGCCTTGGTGCCGCGCTGGATCGTCCAGGCGCGGGTTTCCTTCGGGCCGACAGTGAAATAGGTGATGAGGTCGAGCAGCTTGTAGCCGGCGCGGATCAGGCGGTCGAGACCGGCTTCTTCGAGACCGAGTGCGCTCAGGAACTCCTTGGATTCTTCTTCCGGCAGCTGTGCCACTTCGGATTCGATCGCCGCCGAGATGACAACGCTCTCGGCGCCTTGCGCCTTTGCCATTTCGGCAACCGCACGGGTGTGTTCGTTGCCGTCGACCGCATCGCTTTCCGCGACGTTGCAGACATAGAGAACCGGGTGTGCGGTCAAAAGGTTCAGGCCCTGCAGGATGCGCAGTTCTTCGGCGTCGAGCTTGGCGAGCATCGTGCGAACCGGCTTGCCATCCTGCAGAAGCTTCAGCGAGGCTTCCATGATCGGCAGCTGGGCGACGGAGTCCTTGTCCTTGCCGCCGGCGCGCTTGCGGGTCTGCTCGGTGCGGCGCTCGAGGCTGTCGAGGTCGGCGAGCATCAGCTCGGTCTCGATCGTCTCGGCATCGGCCACCGGGTTGATGCGGCCTTCGACGTGCGTGATGTCGTCATCCTCGAAGCAGCGCAGCACGTGAACGACGGCATCCACTTCGCGGATGTTGGCGAGGAACTGGTTGCCGAGGCCTTCACCCTTCGACGCGCCGCGTACCAGGCCGGCGATGTCGACGAAGGAGATGCGCGTCGGGATGATTTCCTTCGACTTGGCGATGTCGGCAAGCTTGCGCATGCGCGGGTCCGGCACCGCCACTTCGCCGGTGTTCGGCTCGATGGTGCAGAAGGGATAGTTGGCCGCTTGCGCCGCTGCCGTCTTGGTGAGTGCGTTGAAGAGCGTGGACTTGCCGACGTTCGGCAGTCCGACAATACCGCATTTGAAGCCCATGGGGTCTCGTCCGTATCTTAAAATTCCGTTGGCGTGGCTATGCGGGAAGGGCGCTCCCCGGTCAAGGGCGCAGGCCCTGTTCACGGTAAATAAGGGGCCACGCCCGTTGAACGGGTGCTCTTCGGCCCGCATATGCACTCAGATTTCCGTCGACCTGCTCGGCGGCCAGGACATTTTTGAGGATTTCCGCATTGATCGACCAGAAGTTCATGTTTCCGCGCGTGCCGGTTGCCGTCGTCGATATCGGCGATACGCTTGAGGCGCTGTTGATCCGCGCGACGCTCGAAAGCATGGGCGCCGTTGTCACCCTGCATCTGCCGGGAACGCCCGGGGATTTCCTGACCTTGCTTGCCGGCGGCGAGCTGGTGCACCAGCACCTGATCATTTCCGGACACGGCGACGAGAACGGTTTCGTCTTTGGCGACTATATCGAGGAGATCGACACATCGATGCTGATCGAAGGCAGCCTGCCGCCCGCCGTTGTCGCCGAACACGCCAGGCTTGACGGCAAGATCGTGCTCAGCACCTGCTGCGAGACCGGCGGCAAGAGCTACGGCGATGCCTTTGTCGAAAAGGGAGGGGCTGCCCTCTACGTTGCGCCTGACGGCTCGCCCGAAGGAGCGGACGCACCGCTTTTCGTGCATTGCTTCTTCCATGCGCTTCTGGCGCGCAAGCAAGAGGCAAGGGCGGCGCTGGAAAAAGCCCGCTCCTATGACGAAGCGGCATCGATGTTCGTCGGCTATTGGGGAAAGCGTTGATTTCCGCCTGCGTCCGTGCGCCTGCTTTTGCTTGATCGGCACCTGCGGCCGTAGGATAGTGCGCCGACGGGGCCGGTGCGCCGAGACGGCCTTGTCCGCAAGGCGGGCCGCGGCAGCGCCGGCCAATCTGTCATCAACGGGGTGGTTCCGATGAGTGACAACGAGGTTGCCAGAAAAGTCAAAGTGAAGGTGAAGTCGAAGCTCGAGCGGCCGAAGCTTTACAAGGTCATGCTGCTCAATGACGATTACACGCCGCGCGAGTTCGTCGTCGGCGTGCTCAAGGCCGTGTTCCATATGAGCGAGGAGGCGGGCTACCGGGTGATGATGACCGCCCACAAGATGGGGAGCTGTGTGGTGGTCGTCTGCGCCCGCGACATCGCCGAAACCAAGGCCAAGGAAGCAACCGATCTCGCCAAGGAAGCGGGCTTCCCGCTGCTTTTCACCACCGAGCCAGAGGAATAACAAGCCTCATGAATAGCGTGGCGGCCGGAGAGATGCCCGGCGGCCGGCCCGTTTCACGCCTTCCGGTGCAGGCGAAGCGGCTTGCTCGCTTCGCGCTCGATCGTGCCCTTGGCTTCGAGATCGAGCTGAACCGCCTTCAGCCACCAGCCCGCCTTCGCGCCCTCGGGAAAAAGGTCCTGTGGCAGCAACGGCAGCAGCCGCTCCTTCGCTTCCGCCACGCTCAGGCCAGGTGCTGACGGCGGCAGCACCACGAGCAGGGCTTCACGCATCGCCTCGTATTTCACCCGATCGACGCGATGTTTGTGGCCGGGCGAGACGATGTTTTCGATCTCGATCTTCTCAGCCTGGGATGCCATTGGCCTCGCCCTTCACATAGTCGATCTTCGGCGCCTTGAATCCCATCGCCGCCCAGGCGGTCAAAAGCCGCCACATGAAGCGGCCCGAATGGGTCTTGTAGCTCGGCAGCGTGTCGGCAAACTCGACGCCGGCCCTGCGATCCCTCGTCATCGTGCGCATTTCCAGCGGCGGCTGTTCGTCCGGGGCAAAACGCTGATTGTAGACGCTCAGCCAGTGGCCACCCTTGAATTCCAGGAACATGGCGGCGTTGCAGCAGCTGGCGATGACCCGGCGCGTCGGCGCTTCCGGCGTCAGCCGGTGTTCGCGCAGGAGATCGCTGCCTCTCACGCAGCGGATCCGGTCCTTGCGGTAGAGCGCAAAGCGCGTCGAGCCGTCGGCCTCCATGACAGGCGACGCCTCCGGCAAGGCCTCGAAGCGCTCGCCGGCGGTGCGGCAACTGGTGCAATAGCAGGCGGCGCCGACGATCGGCTCGCCGACGGCTTCAAAGGCAACCAGCCCGCAGCGGCAGGCGGCAATGCGATGTCTTCGCTGTGGTTTGGCCATGGCCATCTCCTGATCTGGCTTCACTAACTAGACTGGACCGTCCAGTTTGATTTGTCAATCCGACCGGCCTATTCTACAAGCCGAGTGATTTGGCGAGACACGGCAGGGGGAGGGCAGGCTTGAGCAACGGCGCCAAGACGCGCATGGAGCGCACCCGCAAACTGATCGTGGCCGCAGCCAGCGATCTCTTCCTCAAGCACGGCTTTCTCGGCACCAACATGGACGAGATCGCCGCGACGGCGGAGGTGTCAAAGCAGACGGTCTATTCCCACTTCCACAACAAGGAGGCGCTGTTTCTCGAAGTCGTGCGCAGCATGACGGGGGGAGCCGGCGACGAGTTCCAGGAGCAGGTGGCCGACCCCGATGGCGATGAACCGATCGAGGACTTCCTGCTCGACTATGCCACGCAGTTGCTGACGATCGTGATGACGCCGCGACTGATGCAGGTTCGCCGCCTTGTGATCGCCGAAGTGGAGCGCTTTCCGCAGCTTGGCGAGGCGCTGCACGAGCGCGGGCCCATGCGCTCGATCCGGCGGCTGGCGGTCGCGTTCAGGCGCTATGGCGAGAAGGGCGACATCCGGGCGAGGGACGCAGAGGTCGCCGGCGGCTTCTTCAACTGGCTGGTCATGGGCGGGCCGGTCAATGACGCCATGCTGCTCGGCGACGGCGCCATTCCGACGCCGGAAGTGCTGCGAGCCCATGCGGCCGAGGCAGTGCGGATCTTTCTGGCGGCCCATAGGCCGGGGTGATGGATGGCTGCGGGTTGCGCTCAGGCGCGCAGCCTTCATCGCACGTGGGCGTCCCACCACTTGAGCACGCGCATAGCCTTCAGCGTCACCCACCGCGAAGGGGCATCGACCCCGTCGTCGATGTCGAACCACACCCGTCCGGCGGGGCGCCAGTCGAGTGGCCATGCGCCGCTTTCGAGCTGCCTTGAACGCAGATGGTCGATCGCTTCGCTGAGTCGTGGATCGGGTGCCGCATCGCAAAAGAGCGCCGCGGCACGAAAGTAATCGAGCGCCCGCAGGATGTCGTAGCGCCAGCGGCTCGGGTGGCAAAGGCACAGGAAGCGTTTGTCGGCGGCTTCGCCCGTGCTCAGGCGGCGAAACAGATGGCGCTTGAGCAGATAGTCCTCGCCGGCCCGGCGCGCGGCCTTGGACTGTGGCGTGCCACCGGTCGCCCGTTCGAACCCAAGCAAACCTTCGAGCACGTTGACGGTGGTGGCAAAGGAGGACCGGAGCGAACCGTTTGCCCGTTCGCAGTTCCAGCCGCCATCGGCCTGGACCTCGCCGACGAGCCTCTCGACGATCGGCGAAACATCGACGCCGAAATAGGCGCCGTCGGCAACGGTGCGGCCGTTGATGCACTCCTCGACTTCGCCTTGCCAATAGGGCTGGCCGCCTTCGTCCCAGCGGGAATTCGCGCCGATCAGGTCGACGGTTCGTTGGGCCCGTTCAGACGAAGGGTCAAGACCGAATTCCCGGAGCTGCGACAGCGAAAAGCAGGTTGCCGTCCAGGGTTGGCCCTGCGCGGTCCACTCGTGCTCGTCGAAACCGGCGGGAATGAAGGCGCCTCCCGCCCATTGTCCATCATCGTCCTGCTGCGAGAGAAGCCTGGCGCCCCAGCCTTCGGTCTCCACCTTGGCCCTTTCGGCTTTCCACAGAGACTCTGGAGCGTCCAGCAGGTCGCGCATTACCTGCCAGCGGATTGCGGGATCCGATGCGAGAAGCCAGTCAATCACCGCGTCGGCCACGGGCGTGCTCCAGACTTATGCGATCGAGTCGATCTGACCCGTTCCGACTGCACAAGCTAGGGCGCTTTCCGATTAGGGGAAGCTAGTCGTTCTTCGAGCCGAACATCTTCTTCAGCATGTCGGCCATCGGGCCGGTCGCCGGCAGCTTCTTCGGCTGGGCGGAATTGCGCGCCTGGTGGATATGCGATTGCGCGCCCTGCTTCTTCGGGCCTTGAGGCTTTTCCGCCTCCGGCTTGCTGCCGGTGGCAAGCGCGATCTTGTTCAGGAGCTGGCTGTCTTCGCCACGCACCAGCATATCGGCATTGTCGGCGATGGCGTCGAGCAGGGGCACCAACCAGGCCTGGTCTGCCTTGGCGAAATCGCCAAGCACATGAGCGTGCACCAGATCCTTGACGCCGGGATGGCCGATGCCGAGGCGCATGCGCCGGTAGTCCTTGCCGCAATGGGCATCGATCGACTTGATGCCGTTATGCCCGCCATGGCCGCCGCCGACCTTGATGCGCGCCTTGGCGGACGGCAGGTCGAGCTCGTCATAGATGACGGTGATGTCCTTCGGCTGCAGCTTGTAGAAACGCATGGCCTCGCCGACCGCTTCGCCGGACAGGTTCATGTAGGTCTGCGGTTTCATCAACAGAACGCGCTCGCCGCCGATATCGCCTTCGGCGATCTCGGCCTTGAACTTCTTCGACCAGGAAGAAAAGCTGTGCCGGCGGTGAATGACGTCAACCGCCATGAAGCCGATATTGTGCCGGTTGGCGGCGTATTTCGAACCTGGATTGCCAAGCCCTACGATGATCAACATGGTGCTGCGCATTCATGATTTCGGGGTGATGCCATCCAAAAACACCGCACCCCCCGGAAGTCAACGCCTATTTCTCCGCCTGCAGGCTGGCATTGGGCTTGAGCCCGTATTGCTTGAAGATCACATCCTGGGTGCCGTTGCCGATCAGCCGGTCGAGTTCGTATTGCATGGCGGCGACGATATCGCGGGGAAAGTCGCGGTGGCAGGCGATGCCGTAGAGCTTGCCTTCCAGCACCAGCGCCGCCTCCACCGGTTTGCCTTCGGTGCGCATGCTTTCGAAGGTCTTCTCGGACGTCATCAACAGATCGACCCGGCCGGCGAGCAGCTTTTTCAGGCTGGAATCGAGATTGGCGGCATAATCGATCTTGTGGAAGCGGTGCTCCTTGAGATAGGACGCCGAAAAATCCTCGCGCTGTGTGCCGACGGTATATTGCTGCGCGTCCTCCAGCGATTGGGGCGCAATGGCGGATCCGGCCTGCCGGACCATGACCATGTGGTCGATCAGCAGCGGCTCGACCCACTGGAAGTTTCCGTCGCGCTCGGCGTCGTGGCCGGTGGTGAAAACACAATAGGCGGGATCGGTCTCGGCCAGCATGAAAGCCCGCGCCCAGGGTAGAACCTCGATCGTATAGGGCTGCTTCAGGCGCTCCATGATGAGCTTGATCTGGTCGACGGCTGCACCGCTCGGGCCGGCCTCGGTCGAAAAGTTGTAAGGCGGATATTCCTCCGTGACAAACTTGATCGTCTGGGCCTCGGCCGTCGTTACAAGGCCAAGGAAAAATGCTGCGATCAGCGCCTTCACATCTTTTCCTCCTCTTCTGCGTCCGCCTTGCGACGGATCCTTCTTTCTATCCCCGGCTCGTGCTCGACCTTGGGTCCCCGAAGCCTCCCGCGCCCCAGGGAACCAGGTGGGTGAACTCATGCCCGCATGCTGGGTGCGGAAGCCGCCTTTGCCTCGGAATCGCTTTCGAGCATGGTCAGCATCCGGTCGACCGGCATCGGCCGGCTGAAGAGATAGCCCTGGCCGCAATCGACGCCGAGCTTGCGCAAGAGTTGCCACTGCTCCTTGGTCTCGATGCCTTCGGCAACGACGGTGCAGCCCATCTGGTGCGAGATCGTGCGGATGCCCTTGATCAGCATGCGGCTCTTGCGACGGAGGTCGGCGGTGCCGGAGCTCAGCGACCGGGTGAAGGACTGGTCGACCTTGACGATATCGACCGGGAAACGGTTCAGGTAGCTCAGCGACGAGTAGCCGGTGCCGAAATCGTCGAGAGCGATGCGGCAGCCGAATTCGTTGAGCTGCTTCAGCACCGAGTGGACCTCGGGATTGTCGAGCATCAGCACCGCTTCGGTGATCTCGACGACGATCCGGCTCGGCGAGATATGGTGCTTCAGGAGCAGGGCCGCGAGCTTGTGCGGCAGCGTCAGCTCGAACTGCAGCGGCGAGAAGTTGACGGCGAGATAGGTGTTCTGGGTGCCGTCGAGCTCGGAGATCGCCGCCAGATGGCGGATCGCCTTTTCGAGGATCTGATCGCCGATGCGGGCAATCATGCCGGTTTCTTCGGCGATGCCGATGATCTTGCCGGGCGGCATCAGGCCCTTTTCCGGGTGGTTGAGGCGCATCAGCGCCTCGAAGCCGGCGATCTGGCCGTCGGCGAGGCTGACGATCGGCTGCAGCCACGCTTCGAAGTGGTCGTCCTTCAGGCCGGCTTCGATGCACTGCTCGATCTCATGGCGCTCGCGCGAGGCGTCGAGCATGCCGGCGTCGAACACCTGCAGGCCGTTCTTGCCGTCGTGCTTGCGCGCATACATCGCCATGTCCGCCTTCAGCAGCAGGTCGGAGGCGCTTTCCGCATGGGTCGGGTAGACGGCGATGCCGACGCTGGCGCTGACGAAAAGCTCGTTGCCGGCGATCGCCATGGGTTCGTGCAAGGCGGTTACGATGCGCTCGGCGATTTCGGCCGCCAGAGTAGCGGCGTTCGGATCGGAAAGCAGGATGGCGAATTCGTCGCCGCCGAGCCGGGCCATGATGTCGCCATTCGGCAGGGCGGCCTGAATGAGCTCGACCGTCTGGCGCAGCACTTCGTCGCCGGCGGCGTGGCCGAAATTGTCGTTGATCCACTTGAAGCGGTCGAGGTCGATGAACAGGCAGCCGAGCTGCATGGCGCATTGGTCGGCCTGGATGATCGCCTCGTCGAGCGCGGCCTCGAAGCCCTGGCGGTTCAACAGGCCGGTCAGGTGATCGGTGATCGCCTGGGTGTGGTTGCGGCTTTCCGCCTGCTTCAGCGCGGTCACGTCGGTCATGACTGACAGCGACAGGCTGCTTTCGCCGGTGGCCTTCGTCTCCTGGATCAGCACGGTCATCGCCTCGCCGTCCGCCTTGCGGAAGGGGACGGTGACTTCGCGGATCGCGTGATCGGCAACGGCGATCGTCTTGGCATGGCTGCGATAGGTCTCGTGCCAGTGCGGATCGACGAAATCGACGAAGTCGCGCCCGACGACGTCGTCGCGGCTGTACCCGGTCGCCAGCAGCCAGTAGTCGCTGACGGCGAGCAGGCGCCCGTCGACATCCAGCGAAAACAGCATCGCCGGCGTCAGGTTGTAGATGTCGGTGACGCGCTCGTGGGCGTTCTTCAGCTCGGTCTCTTCACGCTCGAGGCGGTCCTGCATCTCGTTGAAGTTGGCGGCAAGCGCGCCCATTTCGTCGTCGGAGGTCCAGTCGACGCGGTGGCGCGACCCGAGCCTGCGGGTGGCTTCAATCGCGGCGGTCAGGCGCATCAACGGGCGCATCACCGTGAAGCGATTGCCGACGAGCGCTGCGGCGAAAACGATCGCGACCGCAAAGAGCAGGATGGCGAGGATCGCCAGCTCGTCCTTGCTGAATTGCGACAGCAGACCCGGCGTCGGGACCCTGACCTCAATGCGTCCGACCTCCTTCATGCCATCCACCGACTGGTAGGAAATGGGCAGGATGAGGACCCGGTCCTTGGTACTCGGCTGCACGCCGCCCATCGGCAGCTGCGCGAGGATGGAGCCGGACTGGTCGCGAATGGTGACGGAGAGGATGTCGGTGCCGTTTATCAGCGAGCGGGCGATGTGTTTGATGCCGTCGCTGTCAAAGTCCCAGATCGGCTTGCCGAGCGCCTCGGCGCTCGCGGCCATCAACAGTTCGATGTTGTGCAGGCGCTCGCGTGCGATGCGATCGCTCGAGATGCTGAGAAAGAGTGCAAGCAGCGGGGCAATGAAGACGAGCATCGCGCCGCAGACAATCGCAATAAACCGGTTCTCCACGGAGTGCATCATCGCATGCACGCCCCAGAAGCAGCTGCCACCCATCTCATATCAGAATTCTCTTCAGACAAGCCCATTTTCCCCGTCAGAAGAACATCATCAAAACCTTAAATGTTGCTGAAATCGCTTCATGATAATTCGTGGGGCACGGCATAGATGCATCCGGGCACCGGAGGGCTATCGCCAATGCAAAAAGCCCGCCCCAAACGAATGGGACGGGCTCTCAATGAAGTGCGGCGGGACCGGCTTTCGCCGGTCACCCAGAGGCCAATCAGGCTTCTGCTTCGCCTTCAGCTTCTTCCTTCACGCCACCGGCCGGAGCAACGATCGTTGCAACGGTGAAGTCGCGGTCGGTGATAACCGGGGTCGCGCCCTTCGGCAGCTTGATGTTGGAGATGTGGATGGCGTCGCCGACCTTGAGACCGGAGAGGTCAACGGTCAGGAATTCCGGAATGTCATTGGCCGAAACGTTGAGTTCGACGTCGTGACGAACGATGTTGAGAACGCCGCCAGCCTTGAGGCCCGGGGACTTCTCTTCGTTTTCGAAGTGAACCGGAACTGCAACGGTAACCTGGCTGTCCTTGGAGACGCGCAGGAAGTCGACATGCATCGTGAAGTCACGAACCGGATCCAGCTGGTAGTCCTTCGGCAGGACGCGGATCTTTTCGCCGTTGACGTCGATCGTTGCAACGGTGGTCATGAAACCGCCGGCGTGGATCTTCATCGTCACTTCCTTGGTGGAGAGCGCGATGGAAAGGGGGGCCTGCTTGTCACCGTAGATGACAGCCGGGATAAGACCGTTGCGACGAAGTTCACGGGAGGACCCCTTACCAACCCGTTCGCGCGTCTCGGCCTTGAGCTCGTAGGATGCGTGGCTCATGAATAGACCTTTCTAATGTCTAATGCTGGAGAGTTCGACCGGCATGCGGAAGAACTGAAGCCCCAAGGACTTCATCCGCGTTGCCTCCAAGGGTGTCTACGCGGACGGGCGCTCCTTAGACGAGATCCCCTGCAAATGCAAGCTTTGCCGCGGCTTCAGCTCTTTTTACCAGTGAAACGTGCGAGTGCCAGCATCAGCCCGCCGGCAATCAGACCCCAGAAGGCGCCGGAAACACCGCCGAAGCTAACGCCGGAGGCCGTCACCAGGAAGGTGATCGCCGCGGCCTCGCGGGTTTTCGCGTCCGTAAAGGCGGCCATGGCGGAGCCGGCGAATGCACCGACGAGGGCAAGGCCCGCCACCGCCTCGATCAGGACCGACGGTGCAAGGCTGACGAAAGTGGTGACGACCCCGGCCAGCAGGCCGAAGAGAATGTAGAAGGCGCCGGCATTGATCGCCGACCAGTAGCGCCGGTTGCGATCAGGATGGGAATCGCCGCCGGCGCACATGGCGGCGGTGATTGCAGCCAGATTGACCGCATGGCCGCCGAAGGGGGCGCTTAACATCGAAAAGACGCCAGTCGTCGCAAACAGCGGCCCGGGTTCCGGATGATAATCGTTGACCTTCAAAACGGCGATGCCGGGAATGTTCTGCGAGGCCATGGTGACGATGAAGAGCGGCAGGGCGATGCTGATCATGGCCGCGACATTGAACTGCGGCACCACGAATTCCAAGGTCGGTACCAGCGCCGAAGACAGGGCAGAGAAGGCGCCGGCCGGAATTTCGACGCCGAAGGTGATGACGAGCACGAAGGCTATCAGCGCCGCCGGCACCGCATATAGCTTGTTGATGCTGCCGACGAGGGCCCAGGCGAGCAGGATCGGCAGGCCGAAAAGCGGATTGAAGGCGATCGCTTTGACCGGCGCAAAGCAGAGGCTGAGCAGCACACCGGCCAGCATCGCATTGGCAAGCGGCGCCGGGATGGAGGAGACCAACCGGCCGAGCGGCTTCCAAAGGCCGGCGATCACGACGAGCAGGCCGCAGACGAGAAAGGCGCCAACCGCCGCGTTGAAGCCGCCATTGACGACGCCGGCGCTTGCAAGCAGCGCAGCACCGGGTGTCGACCAGGCGATGCTGACCGGCAGCCGCGTCACGGCACTGATGACAATGGCGCAGAGGCCCATGGAAATCGACAGCGCCATCAGCCCGGAGGCGGCCTGAGCTTCGCTGGCGCCGACGCCGGTCAGGCCATGCAGCACGACCGCAAAGGAACTGGCGAAGCCGACGAAGGCGATCAGCAGGCCCATGAACAGGCTCTGGAGCGAAAAGTCACGAAGCATGGCGGCAACCGGCTGTTGTGAGGTTGAGTCGCGGCAATTTGATCCTTTCGCGTAGCACATTCGGGCGCTCTGTCGATATCGGCGTCGTGATCGACCGATCAAACTCGTTGACGGGTGCCGGCTCTCGAACCTTCGTCTGGCTGGACCTTCGCGGAAAACGACGGCTATAGTGGCCCCCGTGGATGCGGCCCGCTTGGGAGATCGGCCGTCTCGACATTCCGCCGGACGACGCTTTCAGGGAGGAAGCCGATGGCTGCCGTCAGGGAACATTCGGACTATGTCTACAAGGTTGCGCACCAGCCGTCAGCCGCAGCAAGCTCGCCGATCGCGGCTTCATGGCGCCGGTGCATGACGCTGCATGGGCTGGCACCCGAGGAGGGGCGCCAGCCGCTCCGACTGTCCGGCGCGGAGTTCGAGCTTGCACGGCAGAGGTCGGCCGAGTTGATCCTGGAGGCGGGCGGTGAACTCGACCGGCTGTTTGCGACCGTCGGCCGGGCCGGCTGCTGCCTGCTTCTGACCGACGACAAGGGGGTGGCCCTGGAACGCCGCGGGGCCGTCGGCGACGATGCCGATTTCCGCGATCTCGGGCTCTGGTCGGGAACGGTCTGGAGCGAGGCGAGCGTCGGCACCAACGGTATCGGCACGGCGATCGCCGACGAGCGTGCCGTCGTCATCCAGCGCGACCAGCATTTTCTCAGCAGCAATATTGCCCTCAGCTGCACCACGGCGCCGATCCGCGACCATCTCGGCCGGTTGGCTGCGGCCATCGATATCTCCACCTGCCGCGCGGACGCCTCCGAAATGACCATGTCGCTGTTGTCGCAGGCGGTGCGCGATGCGGCCGCTCGCATCGAGGCCGGGCTTTTCCGCCGCGCCTTTGCGAGCGCCCGCATCGTGCTGGTGCCGGTCGATCGCGCCGGCCCCGCGCTGCTCGCCGTCGACCGCGACGACCTGGTGCTCGGCGCAACCCGCGCGGCCCGGCAATGGCTCGACCTCGACGACAAACGCATCGCTGCCGGCGTTCCGGCCTCCGATCTGCTGCGGGAAGATACGTCGGGTGATGCCGGCGAGCTTCCGGATGCAGAGCGCGCGGCGCTCCGTCGCGTGCTCTCGCGCGCCAACGGCAATGTCTCCATGGCAGCCGATCTGCTCGGCATCAGCCGCGCCACGCTTTATCGAAAGATGAAGCGGCTCCATGTCAACTGATCAGTCGCTGCGAGGGGCGAACGCTGGGCTCTGCTTCTTGCTTGTTGCGTTGCAGCATGGTCCCCCGCGCCAAGCTGTCTCAATTCTGAAACAGTTCTCCGTGCCGCCGCTCGCGCGGCTCTATCGAAGATCGGCATTCAACTTCACCTTCCTCTCACAGCTCCATTGCTGGGTCTCAGGGAGGAATGACCATGTTGCATCAGAAGATCGTCGAAAGCCCGTTCAAGCAGAAATACGGCAACTTCATCGGTGGCCAGTGGCGCGAGCCGGTGGCCGGGCGCTACTTCGACAATACGACGCCGGTGACCGGCGGTGTGCTTTGCCAGGTGGCGCGCTCGGATGCCGCCGATATCGAGCTGGCGCTCGATGCCGCCCATGCGGTGCGCGAGAAATGGGGGCGCACGTCGGCCGCCGAGCGCTCCAGTATCCTGATGAAGATTGCCGGGCGCATGGAGGACAATCTCGAACTGCTTGCACGGGCCGAAACCTTCGACAACGGCAAGCCGATCCGCGAGACGATGGCCGCCGACATTCCGCTCGCCATCGACCATTTCCGCTACTTCGCGTCCTGCATTCGCGCCCAGGAAGGTTCGATCGGTGAGATCGACCACGACACCGTCGCCTATCACTTCCACGAGCCGCTCGGTGTCGTCGGCCAGATCATTCCGTGGAACTTCCCGATCCTGATGGCGGCCTGGAAGCTGGCGCCGGCGCTTGCTGCCGGCAACTGCGTCGTGCTGAAGCCGGCGGAGCAGACGCCGGCCTCGATCCTCGTCTGGGCTGACCTGATCGGCGATCTCTTGCCGGCGGGCGTACTCAACATTGTCAACGGCTTCGGCCTTGAAGCCGGCAAGCCGCTCGCCACCAGCCCGCGCATCGCCAAGATTGCCTTTACCGGCGAGACGACGACCGGTCGTCTGATCATGCAATATGCGAGCCAGAACCTCATTCCGGTGACGCTGGAACTCGGCGGCAAGTCGCCGAACATCTTCTTTGCCGACGTGCTCGCCGAAGACGACGACTATTTCGACAAGGCGCTCGAAGGTTTTGCCATGTTCGCGCTGAACCAGGGCGAGGTCTGCACCTGCCCAAGCCGGGCGCTCGTTCAGGAGAGCATCTATGACCGCTTCATGGAGCGGGCGGTGAAACGCGTCGAGGCGATCCGCCAGGGCAATCCGCTCGACAGCGCCACAATGATCGGCGCGCAGGCGTCGAGCGAACAACTCGAAAAGATCCTCTCCTATATCGACATCGGCAAGCAGGAGGGCGCCGAAGTGCTGACCGGTGGTGGCCGCAACGTGCTTGAGGGCGAGCTGTCGGAAGGCTTCTACGTCAAGCCGACGGTGTTTCGCGGACACAACAAGATGCGCGTGTTCCAGGAGGAAATCTTCGGGCCCGTCGTCTCCGTCACCACCTTCAAGACCGAGGCAGAAGCGCTGGATATCGCCAACGACACGCTCTACGGCCTCGGCGCCGGTGTCTGGAGCCGCGACGCCAACCGATGCTACCGCTTCGGCCGCGAGATCCAGGCCGGTCGCGTCTGGACCAATTGCTACCATGCCTATCCGGCCCATGCGGCCTTCGGCGGCTACAAGCAGTCAGGCATCGGCCGCGAGACGCACAAGATGATGCTCGACCACTACCAGCAGACCAAGAACATGCTGGTGAGCTACAGCCCCAAGGCGCTCGGCTTCTTCTGATCGGATCCGCCTTCCCCGCCGCCTGGGGAAGGCAACAGGAGCCGGAGGGACGGTATTCTCCACCTTTCCCTCCGGCTTGATCGACGGCTGAGGCGTGCTCTCCACCCGCGCCTCAGCCGGCCCGTATAGACCGCGATCGACAGCGAGGCGCGCAAATGTCCACGGAACTGACCGGAGCCGACGGAGACGAGCCGCGCGTGCTGGCGACCGATGCAGCGCTCGCCTTCATCGTCGAAATCCAGCGGGATCACCCCGATATCCTGTTTCACCAGTCCGGTGGCTGCTGCGACGGCTCGTCGCCGATGTGCTATCCGGCCGATGACTACATCGTCGGCGACAACGACGTGAAGCTCGGCGAGATCGGCGGCGTACCGGTCTATATCAGCGCCAGCCAATTCGAGGTTTGGAAGCACACGCAACTGATCATCGACGTGGTGCCGGGTAGGGGCGGCATGTTCTCGCTGGACAACGGACGGGAGAGGCGTTTCCTGACACGCTCGCGCCTCCTTGGCGGTGGCGAGGCCTGCGCCGTCGTTTTCCGCGGACGATAGGCCGCTGAACTATTTCCGTTCCCGCATGACTTTTGCCGCCAGGTCGAGGAAGGCCCGCAGCTTCGGCTGCGTCTGCGCCTTGGCCGGGAAATAGATGAAGAGACCCTGCGATGTCGGCAGATAGGCTTCAAGCACCCGTTCGAGGCGACCGCTTGTGACGGCATCCCGCACCGAAAGATCCGGCAGATAGGCAAGCCCGGTGCCGGCCTCGGCCATGTCCATGAGCATCTGAAAATCATTGACGGTGAGGGCGCCCGGAGCATCGACCGAGACGTCGCGCCCATCGCGCTCGAATTCCCAGCGATAGATCGTGCCGGATCCCGGATAACGATAGCGAATGGCTTCGTGGCGCGTCAGTTCCTCGGGCGTTGACGGCCGCCCGTGCTTGACGAAGTAAGAGGGTGAGCCGACCACGGCCCAGGTGATATCCGGCGTCAACCGGACGGCAATCATGTCGCGCTCGACCGCTTCGCCGATGCGCATGCCGGCATCGAAGCCGTGTTCGGTGATATCGACGGCCGCATCGTCGATGGAGACTTCGACGGAAACATCAGGATAGGCCTGGCGAAAGCGCGGCAGGAGCGGCGTCAGCACCAGAGGGATCGCCATGCGCGGCACGGTCAGCCGGAGATTGCCCATCGGCCGGTCGCGAAAGTCGCCGAGCAACTCGTAGGCATCCGCGATCTCGACGGCGGCGGGACGCACGCGCTTCAGGAAAGCAAGGCCTGCTTCCGTCAGCGCGACGCGCCGGGTGGTGCGCACGAAGAGCTGAAGGCCGAGGCGGGTTTCGAGCGCCCTGATCGCCTGGCTCACGGCATTGGGCGTAACGCCGAGCGTCGCCGCTGCGGCAGTAAAGCTGCTTGCCTCCGCCACCGCCAGAAATTCTCTCAGTCCGTTGAAAGGGTCGTTCGCCATTTGGGGATTATGAAGTAATTCTTCCAAGCCTATCAAGAGAGTGACGGTTTTTCGCAGCAATCCACTTTGGCATGGTTTGTTTAACCGCAACCTGTCTCGCAGAGGATGGAGATCGACATGCAATATACGACGCTTGGAAATACCGGCCTGGTGGTCTCGCACCTCGCCTTCGGGGCGATGACCTTTACCGCCGGCGACCGCAGCCTCGACGCGATCTACAAGACCGATGCCGAAGCTGCCGGCGCCCTTGTCGGGCAGGCGCTCGATGCGGGCATCAACTTCTTCGACACGGCCGACGCCTATGCCTCCGGCCAGTCGGAACGGATCCTGGGTGCGGCGCTCAAGTCCCGCCGCGACGAGGTGGTGATCGCCACCAAGGTCGGGTTCCGCACCGGCACGCCGCTCAGCCAGGCGGGTCTGTCGCGTCGTCACATTCTCTGGTCGGTCGACGAAAGCCTGAAGCGGCTCGGAACTGACTGGATCGACACCTACATCGTCCACAAGGAGGATCCGCACACGCCGCTCGAGGAAACGCTTTCAGCGCTCGATGCGGTCGTGCGTTCGGGCAAGGTGCGCTACATCGGCTTTTCCAACTGGTCGGCCTGGAAGGTGGCGGCAGCAGCCGAGATCCAGAAGGCCAACGGGCTGGCGCCTTTCACCCACGGCCAGATGCACTATTCGCTGCTCGGCCGCGACGTCGAGCGTGACGTCATTCCGATGATGCAGCGCTACGGGCTGGGGCTGACCGTCTGGAGCCCGCTCGCCTCTGGCTTCCTTTCGGGCAAGTACACTCGCGACAATCTCGGCGATCCGGACAACCGCTATTCCGGCTTCGACATTCTGCCCTTCGACAAGGAACAGGGCTTCAAGCTGGTGGAGCGCATGCGCGGCATCGCCGGCGAACACGGAGCGAGCGTCGCCCAGGTGGCGATCGCCTGGCTGCTTTCGAAGAAGGCGGTGACCAGTGTGCTGCTCGGGGCTTCCAAGCCGCACCAGCTAAAGGACAATCTCGGCGCGGCGGATCTGGTGCTCACGGAAGCGGAGATCTCGGCGCTCGATGCCGAGACGGTACCGGTGCCCGTCTATCCCAACTGGTTCATCGACAACCTCGTCGACCAGCCGTTGGTGCAGGCGCTGGAGAAGTAATCGCGTCCTGTAACGAAAAACGCCGGCGGGTGGGGCGCCGGCGTCTAAAAAATTCGTGTGCTCCGGACGAGTTCAGTCGAAGAGGCTCGATACCGACTCTTCCTGGCTCGTGCGGCTGATGGCTTCGCCGAGCAGGCCCGCGGTCGAGATGACGCGGATGTTGTGGGCGGACTGGACAGCGGTCGTCGGCTGGATCGAGTCTGTGATGACCAGTTCCTTGAGCATCGACGAGGTAACACGGGCAACCGCGCCGCCGGAGAGAACGCCGTGGGTGATGTAGGCGGTAACGCTGGTCGCGCCGTTCTTCAGGAGCGCTTCGGCCGCGTTGCAGAGCGTGCCGCCGGAATCGACGATATCGTCGATCAGCAGGCAGTCCTTGCCCTTCACGTCACCGATGACGTTCATGACTTCGGATTCACCCGGACGGTCGCGACGCTTGTCGACGATCGCCAGCAGACAGTCGAGACGCTTGGCAAGCGCACGGGCGCGAACCACGCCGCCGACGTCAGGCGAAACGACCATGACGTTCTTGAGATCGTAGTTTTCCTTGACGTCTCGCGCCAGGATCGGGATCGCATAGAGGTTGTCGGTCGGGATGTCGAAGAAGCCCTGGATCTGGCCGGCATGAAGATCGAGGGTCAGCACGCGGTCGGCGCCAGCTTCGGTGATCAGGTTGGAGACCAGCTTGGCGGAGATCGGCGTGCGCGGACCGGGTTTGCGGTCCTGGCGGGCGTAGCCGAAATAGGGAAGCACGGCGGTGATGCGGCGAGCGGACGAGCGGCGCACCGCGTCGATCATGATGAGCAGTTCCATCAGGTGATCGTTGGTGGGAAACGAGGTCGACTGGATGATGAAGACATCCTCGCCGCGTACGTTTTCGCCGATCTCGACGAAGATTTCCTGATCGGCGAAACGGCGTACCGTCGCTTTGCCGAGAGGCAGGTTGAGATAGTTGCAGATCGCTTCGGCCAGGAGCCGGTTCGAATTACCTGCGAAAACCTTCATTGACGGACCGCCTTGAGCTGGCGCGGTCACCGTCCGGTACTTTTCCGGTAGCGGTGTTTTCCGCGCAGATTCCGAGAGCCATTCCAATCGCGGTCATTCTTTGCGGATGGCCGCCGTTCAGAGCTGATCGGCCGCTTTTTAGCGAGACTGAACTTGAATGCAAGGGGAATGCTGCGCCGCGAAGGCCAATATCCTAAAAACTTTGTGTCAACCGGCTTGAGATTGCCGCCATTCGAGATACGCGTCGATGGTTTTCGTCGCAATTCCCTGCATGGTTGTAGCCGGAACGCCACTCCACAAATCCGTGCCGCCGCCCGGAACAGAGTCCTGTCCCTGGATGCGATGCAGCCGGTTGCCGCTGCCATCGAGCACGTCCCAGACGTAAACGACGGTCGTCTTGTCGCCATCCTTCAGCGCCGAGAAATAGCCTTTGAGGATATGCTCGCTGCTGGCGTCGGCCGAGCCCTTGATCGTCAGGCCGCGGGCGCGGGCGTCGGCGCCGAGCTGTTTGGAAAGCGGTGTCACGGCCTGGACAGGCGCGCCGATGATCGGCAGGAAGCGGATCGTGCCGCTTGCGGCTGAGCTCGCCTTCGGCAGCGCGGCGACGGTCGGCTGGCTCTGGATTTCTTCGGCTGCGGCCGCCGTCTGCTGGACGGGTGTGTGCTGGACTGGCGGCTGTTCGACCGGTGCCTGGCGGCTCTCGATCGCGTTCTGGACCGGCGCCGAGCCGGCGGCAAGCCGGTTTGCCTGTCCCTCGAAGGTACCGGCCGGATCCGTATAGGTCGCGTCGCCGGTGGCATAGGCCGTCGGCGTGTTCGAGCGGGCAGGCTGCGGCGAATAGGCGGTGGTCTGGCTGACGGGTTCGCGCTGCACCGGCGCCATAGCCGTCTGCGTGGACATGGCGTCGAGGTCGGATTGCGTCACCGGCGGCGAGCGGAAGGTCCCCCCGCCGACGTCAACCTGTGGCGTCAGCATCTCGGTGCTGTTGCAGCCGGCGAGCGCAATGGCGAGGCCAAGAGCTGCGATGGGCGTGGTGAGCTTTCGCATGTTCAAACCGTCCGTCCGTTTCTTCGCGGCAGTTTCCTGAAACGTCTCCTGTCGTCTGCCAGTACGAACGCAAGTCTAGGCGGATTTCCCTAAGCAGAAATGAAGTCCAGGCCGTAACGCGACAACGCACGCGGCGTGTCTGTCGTGGTGAGGTAGGTCTGGCCGAGGGTCATGGCGGTGCCGCTGTCGGAATCCATGATGATCATGTGCACGAACAGCGACATGTTCGGCTCGATCTCCTGTGGATTGCCGAGGTGGAACATCTGCTGCTCCATCCAGGAGGGGGAGAAGCGGGCGCCGAGCGAATAGCCGCAGGCGTTCAGCCGGTGGCGGGCAAGGCCGCGCTCGTCCATGATCTTGGCGTGCACGTCGAAGACGGTGCCGAAGGTGTTGCCGGGGCGAAGCACCATCTCGATCGCCTGGATCGTTTCGCGGCAGGCGCTGTAGAGTTCGCGATGGCGGTTGGTCGGCTCGCCGATCACGACGGTGCGCATCATCGCTGCATGATAGTGGGCGCTGACGCCGGCCCATTCCAGCGTGAGCTGGTCCTGGCTGTCGAGCAGGCGGCGCCCGGACTTGTAGCGGCACAGCAGCGCATCGGCGCCGGAGCCGATGATGAACTCGTTGGCCGGATAGTCGCCGCCGCCGGCAAGGATCGTGCCCTGCATCGCGGCCAGAATGTCGGCCTCGTTGCCGCCGGGGCGAATGAGCGGCAGGGCGGCATCGAGCGCGTCGTCGGCAAGGCTCGCGGCCTTTTCGACATGGGCGATTTCCGCATCGCTCTTGATCAGGCGCAGGCGGCCGACCAGATGCGAGGCATCGATCAGCTCGCCAAAGGTCTGTAGCTGCCGGTCGATCAGCCGCGCGGCGCGGCCGGTCATGCCGTGGGTGTCGTATTCGATGCCGATGCGGCAGCCGAGCAGGTCGAGTTCGCTCAGAAGATTCTTCAGGTCCATGGTCGGGTCGGCATTGGCCCGGTCGACCCAGATCTCGATGCGCTCGATGTTCGATGTATGACGGGCCTGGCGCAGGTCGGCCGAGCGCGTCAAAAGCACCATCGAGCCGTCCTTCTTGACGACCAGCGTCTGGAAGAAGCAGTAGCCGAAGGTGTCGTAACCCGTCAGCCAGTACATGCTCTCCTGGGCGAAAAGCAGCACCGCGTCCAGCTTCTCCTCGCGCATCTTCTCCGTCAGCCGCTCAAGGCGGCTTGCATATTCTTCCTGGGCAAAATGAAGCGCCATGTCAGGTCCCTCGTATGCAAATGGCGGAAATCTGTCGGCCGTAGTCCGGTTCCTGCCTGTGGGTCGTGCGCCGATAGGAGAAGAAACGCTCCTCGTCGGCATAGGTGCAGATGTCGAGATTCTCGGCGGTAACGCCTGCTTCGACCAGGCGTTTGATCGTCAGCCCCGGCAGGTCGAACATCGCATGGCCGTCGCGCTCCGAAGGCCGGAAGAACGAGGCGTAGCTTTGGTTCGCCGCGACGAAGCGATCCACGAACTCCGAGCCGACCTCATAGTTGCGGCGGCTGATCGACGGGCCGAGGCAGGCGACGATGCGCTCGCGCCGGGCGCCGAGCGAAACCATCCTGTCGATCGTGCTTTCGAGCACGCCGCCGAGCGCGCCCTTCCAGCCGGCATGGGCCGCACCGATGACATTGGCTTCGGCATCTGCAAAGAGAATGGGGCCGCAATCGGCCGAGAGCACGCCGAGCACGATACCGGGCGTTGCCGTCACCAGCGCATCGGCCTCGGGGCGGGCGCCGTCATAGCTTTCGTCGACCACCACGGCGTCTGGGGAATGGACCTGGTGCACGGTTGCCAAGCGCTCGGGCGCGGCGCCGAACCAGCGGGCGACGCGGGCGCGGTTCTCGTTGACATGGGCGCGCTCGTCCTTGGAGCCGAGCCCGACATTGAGGCCGCTATAGATCCCTTCGGAAACGCCGCCCATTCGGGTGAAATAACCATAGGCGATTGCCGGTCCGGCCTTCTCGCTGAAGAGCGAGCTTTGCACAGGAGAGAGCGCGGCGTCATGCTGCATTGGTATATTCGCCTTTGCTTTATCAGGAAAATCAATGGGTTTGGGGGCGCGCTCCGGCCCGGCGACTGGCTCTTGATTTGCCGGCGCGATGTTGACCCGCGACGGCAGGGCTGTCAATTCCCGAACGGCAGGGGTACTGTCCGGTGGCGGTTCAGGCCTTCGGTTTGCGGAACGGCGAGAGCGGAACCGGCGGGCTGCTGACGGCCAGGACCTTGAACAGTTCGCCCATCTTTCCGGCGCCTGCGCCGGCGAGCCTCTCGACGTCCTGGCGGATGGTTTCCTGCGTCAGCGCATCCTTGTCGCGGCCAAGGGATGCGGCGCGTTCCAGAAGACCGAGGCCGACAAGAAAATCACCCTGGTGGGCAAGACCGTTGATCTGCACGTCGTCCGTCTTGGCGCGGCGGGCGAGCTGCTCGAAATCGACGTGGCTGGTGACATCGGCGCGGCCGGGGCTGGCCAGCGGCGGATCGTATTCGTGGTCGCGCACGGCCTGCAGCGTGTCGCCGTAGCCGGTGGCCATATGGCCGTAGTCGATGATCACGGCGGTGCCGCCACTGACCTTCAGCCGTTCGCACAGGGCCGACATGACTGCGTCGCGGGCCGGGGCGATCTCGAAGATCGTGCCTTCGGCGATACCTTGGGCCGGCGTCGGAAGGAGATCGGGATCGATGCCGGCAACGCCGACGGCAAAGGTCAGTTCGTCATCGGCATCGAGCCCGACCATGCGTTCGCGGAAACCTTGCGCGGTGCGCACGAATTGCCGGATCGGGATGGCGTCGAACAACTCGTTGGCGGCCAGCAGCAGAAAGCCTTCCGGCAGGGTCTCGAAGCTCGTGTGCCACTCGACCTTGTGGCCATGGGCGGCGAGCGTTTCCGACTGGACCTTGCGCAGCCGCTCGCTGGTCTCGACGAGATGCACGCCGGCGGAGGCATAGAGATCGGGCGCGAGACGGCGCACGACGCGCAGCATGTCGGCCATCATCGTACCGCGGCCAGGGCCGATTTCGGCAAGCACGGCACCCTCGGGCTTGCCGTGCTGCTGCCAGGCATGGACGAGGAAGATGCCGATCATCTCGCCGAAGAGCTGGCTGATTTCCGGTGCCGTGGTGAAGTCGCCTTCCTTGCCGAAGGGCTCGTGCACGCGGTAGTAGCCGTGCTCCGGATCCGCCAGGCAAAGCGAGAAATAATCGGTGACGCTGATCGGCCCGTGGGCCTTGATCAGCGCCTTGATCTTGTCCGCAAGTGGTGTCGTCATGCCTTCGTCCAATTCACCGGGCGGCGGCCGAAAAGCCGCGCGCCCTTGCCCCATCCGCTCTCAGGCGGCTGCGCGCCGCGCCCGGGCAATGGCCCAGATGCCGGCGAGCGCCATCGGCAATGACAAAAGCATGCCCATGGTCAGCCAGCCACCGACAAGATAGCCGATCTGCGCGTCCGGTTCGCGGAAGAATTCGACGAAAATGCGGCTCAGGCCATAGCCGAGCACGAAGATGCCGGTAACGAGCCCTGGCGACTTCAAAGCGTGGCGACGGTAAATGAACCAGGCAAGCACGGCGAGCAGGACGATGCCCTCGAGGGCGGCCTCGTAGAGCTGGCTCGGGTGGCGGGCGAACGGACCGCCGGTCGGGAATACGATCGCCCAGGGCATCGACGACAGGCGACCCCAGAGCTCGCTGTTGATGAAGTTGGCGATGCGGCCGAAGAATAGGCCGATCGGGACGACGGCGGCGACGATGTCGAACAGGCTCCAGATGGCGATCTTGTTCTTGCGGGCAAACAGGATCATCGCGAGCGTGGTGCCGAGGAAGCCGCCATGGAACGACATGCCGCCGTTCCAGATTTCCAGCGCGCGGATCGGATTGGCGAGCACGGAGCCAAGATCGTAGAAGAGAATGTAGCCGATACGGCCGCCGAGCACGATGCCGCCGGCTGCCCACAGCAGGAAGTCGTCGAGTTGCTGCAGCGTGATCGCCGGCTTGTCGTCGCGCCAGAGCGCGGTGTTCATTGCCAGGCGCCGGGCGTAGAACCAGCCGAGGAGGATGCCCGCCACATAGGCGAGCCCATACCAGTGGATGGCAAGCGGCCCGATCTGGACGATGACGGGATCGATTTCAGGGAAGGGGAGGATGGCGAGGCGGGTCGCTAATGTTTCCAATTTATTGTTCTCGTGCCGGGCCGGTTGTTTCGGCGGAACATGGCGAGCGATTGCACCCCGGTCAAGGGCGACGATTTGCGCCCCGGACACAGGGTCGTGAAGACGCGCGTGATTTTTCTTGCATCGGGCGGTCGGTCACCCTACCTGAAACCCATGGACCGCATCGCTCTTTAAAGAGGCGATGGCTGAAATGGAGATCGCGACGATGAGCACAGGCACCAACCGCATGCTGGATGACTTCGCCAAGCTGATGACCGATGCTGCGGGCGCCGCCCAGGGCGTGCGCCGCGAGGTTGAAACGGCCTTCCGGGCGCAGGCCGAGCGGGCGCTGAATTCGCTCGACGTCGTCAAGCGCGAAGAGTTCGAGATGGTCAAGGAAATGGCCATCAAGGCGCGCGAGGAAAACGATGCGCTTCTGGCCCGTATTGAGGCTCTTGAAGCGCGTCTCGTCGATACGGGCAAGTAACGCGATTCCCTTGAAATAACGGCATTTCAGCGTTTTTACTTCGCCCGCGGACCTCATCCGCGGGCGTTTTGCTGTCGATCAGCCGCGCAGGTCTAAAACGGCATGATGGGTGGTTAATAATACCTGAAAAGTTTTCCACCTGTGGACACTGCCAAAAAACCCTTATGGCAGAGTCAGTTAAGCTCAACCGCTTCATTCACATGACAACGTGGACGCGATTGTTCACGGCTATTTTTGGACCGAGGGGCTGGCAGCCTGACTCCGCCATTATACACTGATTTTAAATGATGATTCGAAACGAACCACGTAAGCTCCGGGCAGGGTAAGTCAGCCAGGATGGATGTGAGTTCAGCAATCATACGTGTTTGTAATCGGTGTTGGGTTTGCAGCGTTGCGTCTTGTGAGCGTGATGACGCATGCCCGTGCCACACCTATGCAGGGTGATGCATGAGCCTTTTGGAAATGGAAGTCGAGCGCCAATCCAACCCGGTCGATATGATCGAGTTCGTGGCTGCCAATAACGACTGGTCGTTCGAGCGATCCGGCGAAGACGAAATCGCCATGACGGTCGAAGGCAAGTGGGCGGACTACCACGTTTCCTTCTCCTGGATGGAGGAATTCGAGGCGCTGCACTTGGCCTGTGCCTTCGACATCAAGGTGCCGGAAAGCCGGGTCAACGAAGTCATCCGTTTGCTATCCCATATCAATGGGCAGGTGCTGATGGGCCACTTCGATCTGTGGCGCCAGGAGGAAGTGGTGATCTTCCGCCAGTCGCTGCTGCTCGCCGGCGGTGCCGAGCCCACCAACCAGCAGGTCGAAGTTCTGCTTTCGAGCGCACTCGACGCTTGCGAATCCTATTATCAGGCGTTTCAATTCGTCGTCTGGTCCGGCATGGACGCGCAGCGCGCCGTCGATGCCGTGCTGTTCGAAACGGTTGGAGAAGCCTGATCATGACGAACGCCGCTTCCGGTCCCATCGTGCTCGTCGGCGCCGGCAATATGGGCGGCGCCATGCTTTCCGGCTGGCTGAAGAGCGGTGTTAAAGGCGCGGATGTTCTCGTCGTCGATCCCGGTCCGCCGCCGGCCATGGCGCAGCTGATCGCCGACAACGGCGTCACGCATGCGACCTCCGCACCGTCGGGTGTTCAGGCGGGCGTTATCTTCCTTGCGGTCAAGCCGCAGGTGATGGACGCGGTCCTGCCGCCGCTGAAATCGCTCGTTGGCCCGGAGACGGTCATCGTATCGGTTGCCGCCGGCAAGACGCTGGCCTTCATCGAAACCCATCTTGGTGCCGCCGCCACGGTGCGCGCCATGCCGAACACGCCGGCCATGATCGGCCGCGGTGTCACCGGCGCCTTTGCCAATGCCCGCGTCAGCGATCAGCAGCGCACTCAGGTTCATGATCTCTTGAAGGTCAGCGGCCCGGTCGAATGGGTCCGCACCGAAGCCGAGATCGATGCCGTCACCGCCGTCTCCGGCAGCGGCCCGGCCTATGTCTTCTACCTCGTCGAGTGCATGGCGGAGGCGGGCCGCAAGGCTGGCCTTGAGGCGGACCTCGCCATGCGGCTCGCGCGGGAAACCGTCGCGGGGGCTGGCGAACTGTTGCACCAGTCGCCCGACGAGGCCACGCGGCTGCGCCAGAACGTGACTTCGCCCGGCGGCACGACCGCCGCGGCACTGTCCGTGCTGATGGCCGACGACGGCATGCAGCCGCTGTTCGACAAGGCGATCGCTGCGGCGCGCAAGCGCGCGGAAGAACTCGCAGGCTGAACATCAAACGCGGCCGGCGCCATGTCGGGGCCGGCAGGCGCCTGGCCTATGACGTTCGCGTCGGGTAAGCGCCAGTGCAAGCCCCATGATCGCCGCTTGGCTGGCGGTTGAAGAGACCTCTCCAGATTGCGCCGATCGCGCGGCGGCACAGGTTGCCGATTGCAATGGCGCGTTGACGCCGCGCCCAGGAATGCAGCGCATAGCTCATCGGCAGACTGTCTCGCTGATTGCCCATTTCCGTCACTCCTCAAGCTTCGCTGTCTGAGTTCCGGCTCAAGCTACAGTCTGTCGCCTGTCACGATAATCCATGTTAAATTCCGTTTATCTGTGACGAAATGGAATAGATAAGATGGATCGACAGGAAGCCATGGCGGTGTTTCTCGCGGTCGTCGAGGAGGGCGATTTCTCGGCGGCGGCGCGGCGGTTGCGCATGACGCCATCGGCGGTCAGCAAGATCGTCGGCCGGCTGGAGGCGCGCCTCGGCGTGCGCCTGCTTCAGCGATCGACGCGCAGCATCAGCCTGACGAGCGAAGGCAGCGCCTATGCGGAATCGAGCCGCCGCATCCTCGGCGACATGGAAGATGCGGAGGTTGCGATCCAGCCGGGGGCGGTGCCGCGCGGGCGGCTGCGGGTGAGCCTGCCCAGCGCCTTCGGTCACCGCCTGATCGTGCCCATGCTGCCTGATTTCATCGCGCGGTTTCCGGAGATCGACCTGGAGCTCGATTTCAGCGACGCGGTCGTCGACCTCATGAACGGCGAGGCGGATGTCGCGCTGCGGGTTGCGGAACAAAACGACAGCACGCTGGTGACCCGGCGGCTCGCCCCGAACCGCCGGGTCATCTGCGCGGCACCCGCCTATCTCGAACGGCACGGCGCGCCGCAGACGCCCGACGACCTGCAGCGGCATGCCTGCCTTGCCATCACTGCCCGCGGCCGCCTCAATGTCTGGGAGTTCGAGGATGGCAACGGCCGGCGCGCGATCCGTGTTCGTGGCTCCGTCGAGGCCAACAGCACCGAAGCGCTCCGACGGCTTGCGCTCGCGGGCATCGGCATCGTGCGCCTTTCCGAACTGCTCGTGGGCGGCGATATCAAGGCGGGATTGCTGGTGCCGCTGCTGACCGACAGCAACTATGCCGAGGCGGAGCCGATCACGGTCGTCTATCCGCACCGGCGGTTCCTGCCGCCGCGCGTGCGTGTTTTCGTCGATTTCCTGGCCGAGCAGTTTGCGCGCCGCCCGTGGGAGGAGGCCAGATTTCGCGGGGAGCCTGCCGGGGACGCCATGCTTTCGGAATCTCGCCCGATGCTTTAATCCACCTCGTCGGAGAAGATTTCACATAGGGAATGACGATGGCTGAAACTATTGAATTTGCTGATTTCGAGCGCGTGGACATTCGCGTGGGCACCATCGTCGAGGCCGAACCGTTTCCGGAAGCGCGCAAGCCGGCCATCAAGCTGAAAATCGATTTCGGCCCGGAACTCGGCATAAAAAAGTCATCAGCGCAAATCACGGTGCATTATCGTCCGGAGGATCTCGTCGGGCGGCAGGTGCTAGGTGTGGTCAATTTTCCGCCACGCCAGATCGGGCCTGTGCGCTCTGAAGTGCTGACGCTGGGCTTTGCAGACGAGGCCGGTGCGATCGTGCTGGCTGCCACCGAACGGCCGGTCCCCAACGGCAAGAAGTTGATGTGATCCCATGAACATTGCTTTCGAAGTGATCCCCGAGCGCGTCAAGGTGTCCTGCCTTTGGCGCGCCGCTGATGCCGCGCGCGACTGGCGCGCAAGTCATGTGCTGTCCCTGCTCGATCCGGAACTGCCGGATGCCAACGTGCCGGTGATTGCGGACGCCAGCCACCGGGTCGTGCGCATGCGCGACCAGGAAAACCTTAAAGCCACCCAGCATTTCCCGGATCTGGTGCTTGAGGTTTTCGAGGCGATGCGCCCGGCGGCCGAGCATGCTGAGAGCCGCATTCTCGTCCATTGCCATGCCGGTGTCAGCCGCTCGACGGCCTTTGCCTATGGTCTGATTGCGCACCAGCTTGGCGCGGGACGAGAGGACGAAGCCTTCCAGGCGCTCTTGACCATCACTCGCAAGCCCTGGCCGAACCGCCGCATCATCGAGATCCTCGATGCAGCCCTTGGCCGCGACGGCCGGCTGCTCGCACCGCTCGATGTCATGCGCGCCCGTCATCCGCGCCGCATCGACGCCTGGCACCGCTTCAACGAACGACGCGGCCTGACCTCGATCTACCAGCGCTGACGGTTCAACTCTCCGGCATCAGCATCTCGGCGTAGCGTTTGAGCGAGCGGTTGTAGCGGGGCAGGTGCCGCGACAGGCTGCCAAGCGCAAGGGCGGCCGCCTGTTGCGCCTGGCCGGTGTCGACGAGGCAAAGCGCCAGGAAGGCGACGACGGCATCGTCGAGTTCATCCGATGGCTTGTCGCGCTCGGCGGTGAGCACGGCGACGCCTTCATCGGCGCGGCCGAGATTGCGCAGGGTGCTGGCGAGCTGGATGGTGGCGCGCCGGCGGCGAATTCCCTGAAGGCCGTTTTCCAGCGCCTGCCGGTAGAGCGGCTCCGCCTTCGTCTCATGGCCGGTCGAATCCTGTGCCGAGGCTCGCTCGAACAGCCCGACGGCATGTCCCGCCGGCAGTTCGGCGGCGAGGGCATCGATGCGGGCGACAAAGCTTTCGCCATCCATCGTGTCGAAGGAGGCCCAGAGTTCGGCCACCCGTCGTTCCCAGTCAGCCCAATCGATGGCGTCTACCATGCCCGCTCCCCTCAGCCCCCGTTCGCGGCCAGAAGTGGCCCGCCCGGGCAGGGACGTCAAGCCGGCACGCGCACCGTTGCCCTGAGGCCGCCGAGCGGGCTGTCGCCCAGCGTGACGTTGCCGCCGTGGCTGCGGGCGATATCGCGGGCGATCGCCAGACCAAGGCCGGTGCCGGAGCTGTCGAGATTGCGCGCTTCGTCGAGGCGGAAGAACGGTTTGAACACGTCCTCGCGCGAACGCTCGGGAATGCCCGGGCCGTCATCGTCGATGGTGATTGTCAGCCACTTGGCACTGTGGCGCGCATCGATCTTGACGGTGTTGGCGTAGCGATAGGCGTTCGAGGCGATGTTGGCGATGAGACGGGTGAAGGCGTTTGGCCGGACGCGGATATCGTCTTCCCCCTCCACAGAGGTGGTGAGCGTCTTGCCGAGCAGTTCGGCCTCGGCCGCGAGCCGGGTCATCAGGTCCGAAAGTTTCAGCTGGCCGACGTCCTCCTCCGCTTCGCTGCGGGCGAAGGCGAGGTATCCTTCCAGCATGTTCTGCATGTCCTCGACGTCCTGGTTCAGGCCCTCGAGATCCGGGTTGTTGCCGGCAAGCGCCAGCTGCAGCTTGAAGCGGGTGAGGATGGTTCGAAGATCGTGGCTGACGCCGGTCAGCATCGCTGTGCGCTGCTCGATCTGGCGTTCGATGCGCTCGCGCATCTGGATGAAGGCGAGGCCGGCGCGGCGGATCTCGTCGGCGCCGCGCGGCGCGAAGTCGTCGATCTTCTGGCCCTTGCCGAAGCTTTCGGCCGCCTTGGTCAAGGCCAGGATCGGGCGGATCTGGCCGCGCAGGAAGAGCACCGCGATCGTCAGCAGCACCAGTGAGGCCGCCACCATCCAGACGAGGAAGATGTGGGTGTTGGAAGCATAGGCCTGGTTGCGCCGGGCATAGACGCGCAGGATGCGGCCGTCATCGAGCTTGATGCGGATCTCGACGAGCTTGGAGTTGCCGACCGTATCGATCCAGAAGGGGCGGCGGACCTGGTTGGAAATCTCTTCGCCGAGGATCTGGTCGAGGATTTCGAAGAAGGGGCTGGGGCGCGGCGGTGGCAGTTCGCCCGGCGGGTCCACGGAGATGCTGAGATCGAGCTGATCGCGGGCGATGCGGATGATCTCGGAGATATCGCGGTCGGCGGGGAAGGTGTCGATGAGATCGACGATCGCGGCAATGTCCCCGGTGACGGCGGCCGACAGGCGCTGCGTCACCAGCTGCCAGTGGCGCTCCATGAAGATGAAGGCGACCACCGACTGCAGGAGCACCATCGGGATGATGACGATCAGCAGCGAGCGGGCGTAAAGCCCCATGGGCAGGCGGCGGCGCAGCCAGCGGGTGAAACGCCTCCAGGCGTTGTCGTTCGCCCCGGATACACCGTGCTCTATGCCGTCAAAGCTTGCCATGATCTGCCGCGCTCATCGGAAGGGCTGCCATTTCAGTCCACGCTCAGCCGGTAGCCGATGCCGCGCACCGTCTGCAGCCAGACGGGGTTGGACGGGTCGTCCTCGATCTTGCGCCGCAGGCGGTTGATCTGCACGTCGATCGTGCGCTCGCCGACTTCGGCATCGTCGCCGATCAGTTCGTGGCGCGGGATGGTTTCGCCTGCGCGTTGCGAAAAGAGCGTCATGATCTCCTGCTCGCGGTCGGTCAGCCGGATATGGTCGGCGCCGCGCCGGAGTTCCTTGCGCACCACCGAGAAGGTATAGGGGCCGAAGATGACTTGGTCGACCTTGGGCGCCTGGGCCGGCTGGTTGCGGCGCAGGATGTTGTTGATCCGCAGCACCAGTTCGCGCGGGTCGAAGGGCTTCGACAGATAGTCGTCGGCGCCGGCCTCGAGACCCTCGATGCGGGAATTGGATTCCGCCAGCGCCGTCAGCATCAGGATCGGCACGGTCTTGATCTGCCGGAGGCTCTGGGTGAGCGAAATGCCGCTTTCGCCCGGCATCATCACGTCGACGATCAGGAGGTCGAAGTCGAGGCCGACGAGTTTGCGGCGGGCCTCGTCCGCATCGGACGCGGTCGTCACGCGAAAACCCTGTTCGACCAGGTAGCGGTTGAGCAGATCGCGGATGCGCCGGTCGTCGTCGACGACCAGAAGGTGAGCCGCATCGTCCGAGACAGTCGCTTTTGTCGTCATTCCACGCTTCCCAAGTTGCAGGCCAGACCCGCGCTGCGGCGGGCGTCAGTCTGCGGCGTTGTTCTTCATACCGGCGAGGAAGCGCTTGACCGTTTCGCGCGCGCCCGGACCGGTTCTTGCCAATGCATCGGCTATGCGGCGGGACTGTGGCTCGGCAAGCGCACGCGCCAGCGCCTGGCCTTCCTCCGTCGTATAGAGCATGCGCTGGCGCCGATCCTCAGGGCCGGTTTCCTGGCGGATATAGCCGGAATCGATCAGCTGCTTCAGCACGCGCGCAAGGCTCTGCTTGGTAATCTTCAGCGTGTCCAGGAGGTCGGCGACCGTCATGCCCGGCTCGCGGTCGACAAAGTGCACGACACGGTGGTGCGCCCGTCCGAAGCCGCTCTTTTCCAGGATCGCGTCCGGGTCGGAGGTGAAGTCGCGATAGGCGAAGAAGAGCAGCTCGATGATCTCGAAATCGATCGTATCGTCATCGGCAGCGGCATCGTTCAGATACCGGGTGTTCTCTTTGGATTGGCCGGCCACGCGGTCATTTCCTTTCAGCCTGATTGCAACTTGCGAAACATTCGGAAAAATACGTCAGCTTTATTGACATATTTTTACCGTGTCGTTAGCGTCCATGCTCGGTAAGCGAGACATTTGGCGTTGGCAACATCTGAAAGGATATGCCGTGCCGTTCCGATCGCAAATCCAAAATCACGAAATTGAATTTTCCCTCAATCAGTTTGCCGATAAACTGAAAGCAGGACGATAATCAACTAAGAATGGCGCGCATGCGCCGGAGGATGACACCATGGCAGCGGTTCCTTTTGATCAGTTGGACGGACAGATCTGGTTCAACGGCGAGTTCGTCGCGTGGAAGGACGCCAAGGTACACGTGCTGACCCACGGCCTGCATTATGCCAGCGCGGTGTTTGAGGGCGAGCGCGCCTATGGCGGGCGCATCTTCAAGCTGACCGAGCACAACCAGCGCCTTCATCAGTCCGCCGAAATCCTCGGCTTCAAGATCCCCTATTCGGTGGAAGAGCTGGACGCCGCCAGCGTCGAGCTCCTGAAGCGCCAGGGCTTCTCCGAGGCGTATGTGCGGCCGATCGCCTGGCGCGGCAGCGAAATGATGGGCGTTTCGGCACAGAACAACCGCATCAACGTTGCCATCGCCATTTGGCAATGGGGCAGCTACTTCAACCCGGCCGAAAAGCTCAAGGGCATCCGGCTCGATATCGCAGAATATCGCCGCCCGGATCCGCAGACAGCACCTTCGAAGTCGAAGGCCGCCGGTCTCTACATGATCTGCACCATCTCCAAGCACGCGGCCGAGGCCAAGGGCTATGCGGATGCGATGATGCTTGACTATCGCGGCCGCGTGGCCGAGGCGACCGGCGCCAACATCTTCTTCGTCAAGGACGGCGTCATCCACACGCCGGTGCCGGATTGCTTCCTCGACGGCATCACCCGCCGCACCGTGATCGAGCTTGCCAAACGCCGCGGCTATGAAGTTGTCGAGCGGGCGATCATGCCGGAGGAACTGTCCGGTTTCAGCGAATGCTTCCTCACCGGCTCGGCCGCGGAGGTAACGCCGGTTTCCGAAATCGGCCCCTATCGCTTCACGCCTGCAACGATCTGCGAAACGCTGATGAACGACTACATGAAGGAAGTCTATCCGATTGCCGCGGCGGCCGAGTAACGGCACCCGGAACTGTCTCGAATGCAGAAAAGGCGGCCCCCGGGGCCGCCTTTTGTCTTGCTACGGATATGATCGCAGAATTAGGCGGTCTTCCCCAAGAACTGCCCGACGATTCCGCTCAGCACGCCGCCGCCGACAAGGCCGCCGATGGCTTGCATGGCAAGACCGGTCGCGGCTGCTTCTCCGCCGAGCATCTGGATGAGGAACCCGCCGCCGAGGCCTCCGATCGCGCCGACGATGGTGCGTGCGACGATACCGAATGCCTGCTGCTTCAACACTGCGCTGGCCGCGTTGCCGCCGGCCGCCCCCGCGATCAATTGGGTAATGATAGGCATTAATGCTTCCATTGATCCCTCCGTGTCGTGGCTCGTCGTGGACGCGCCACTAAAAGCCGATGATCCGGCATCAATAGGTTGAAGCCTATTCTGGTTTATTGTCAATTTGAGTGAAATGACGTTCCCGCGACTGCTTCGTAGCCAATTGAAATGGCTCGATTTTAGGCAACGGCAATATCTTACAGGCAAAGCGGGAAAATGAGGACGGCGGCGGGGGCGGCTGCAGGCATTGGCCTTGCCGCGGATGATTCGTGCCGTCGGGAGGGCGAGGGAGGGTAGTTCAGGCGATCAGGGGTGCTCCGGCAACCGAATGGCTGCCGGAGGTCTCGGTTGTTAGCGGTAGACGTAGACGATGCGTCGCGTTGCCGGCTCGACCAGAACGGGCTGGCCGTTGATGCTGACATAGTCGTAGCTGTAATCGGGCACGCGGTGAACGGCCACGGTCTGCGGCAGTTCGGCACCGACGACGACCTCGCCGTCGAGATAGACGGTCTCGCCGGGGTTCGATGTGACGTAGGTCCGCACGTTGTCCGGCGGCACGATCGGGTCGATCTGTTCGACCGGCCCGATCAATTCGTCGCCGCTGCTGACGATCACGGGGTCATTGGGCTGCACTTCATAGGTGACCGCGGGAATGGCGAGGTCGGCACGACGCTCCTGGACCACGACGGCCGAGCCGCCAAGATCCGTCGTCAGATACTGGGCGTAGACCCAGCCGCGCACGCCGCCGACATCGATGCGGCACCACTTGCTGCCTTCGACGCAGCCGTCGATAACCGCGGTGCTGCCGCGGGCCGCAAGGCCGACTGTCGGATATTGAGGGCCCGGACCCGTGCGGATATTCAGGTCCGTCACCGTGGTCGCGGTCATGGCTGCAAAGGCGGACGGGGTACCGATCGCCAACACCAAACCCGCGGCCGCAGCGGCTCGCAACAGGGGGCGGGTAAGCTTCACCATTGTGTTTCTCCTTATATTGACGAGGGCCAAACGCCGGCAAGCGCGCGGATGTTCCCCCGGGAACGTCACGAAATATGACGCTGTGACATTCTCCAGCCGTCGCCGAGGGCAGGACACGCCAGGAGAACAGGCGACGGGAGAGGGGACACAATGCAGAATGCTCAGCCGGATCAGACCAACGTCGCCGCGCGCAGCCTCAAGCCGGTGGTGCGGATCGTCGTCGCTGCCGAGATCGCGATTTCGGCGCTGCTGATGACGACCGTGCAATGGCCGGCGCCCGAACTGTCTGCGCCGCAAATAGCCTCGCTTCGCTGATTGGCGCTGTCACCGCCGTCAATTGCCGCTATAGGAAGATGACGAGATCCCAAAGCGCGTTGCGATCTTCCAGATTCGCTTCCTACGCTTTAGGTTCCTGATTTATCGCATGTCGTTATCGCAATACCGCTCACACACTTTTGCGCGACATGCTCTAGAGAGGCAGACGCGCATGTTACAGGCGGGCATCATCCCGGTTACCCATTTCGAGCAGAACTGCACCGTGCTGTTCGACAGCGAGACCAAGGAAGGCGTGATCGTCGATCCGGGCGGCGATGTCGATCTCATCCTGCAGACCGTCCGTGAAAACGACATCACGCTGAAGGCGATCTGGATCACCCACGGCCATATCGACCATGCCGGCGGCGCCAAGGAACTGAAGGACGCGCTCGGGCTCGAAATCATCGGTCCGCACAAGGACGACCTGCCGCTGCTCGAAAGGCTGGAGAGCCAGGCGGAGCGCTTCGGTCTGGCAATGAAGGTCCAGAACGTCATTCCCGATCGCTGGCTCGAAGAGGGCGACACCGTCTCCTTCGGCGACCATGTCTTCGAAGTCCTGCATTGCCCGGGCCATGCGCCGGGCCACGTGGTCTATTTCAACCGGGCACAGAACTTCGCCCATGTCGGCGACGTGCTTTTTCGCGGTTCGATCGGCCGCACCGACCTGCCCGGCGGCAATCACCAGCAATTGCTCGATTCGATCCGCGACAAGATCCTGCCGCTCGGCGATAGCGTCGGCTTCATCTGTGGCCATGGCCCGGGCGGCCAGATCGGCGAGGAACGCCGCACCAATCCCTATCTGCGCGGGCTCTGAGCCCCCGAACACGCGCATGAAAAAAGCCCATGTCTCTATCAAGACATGGGCTTTTCGATTCATGCGCCGTGCTGATCAGCCTGCGGTGCAGAAGTAGCTGCGACCGTCATAGCCGCGGAAGGTGCCGCTATCCGGGTTGAACGAACGATAGCGCTGGGCGCAGTAGCGATACCAGGACGGGGTCCAGGGCTCGAGCGATCGGTAACCGCCGCCGTAGCTGTCGACGACGACAGGGCGTGCCTGGTAGACCGGGCGAGGGCGATAGACCGGACGCGGCTCGTAGTAATCGTATTCCGGTTCCGGATCGATGTAGACGCGCTCGTTGTAGCCGCCGTTGTAACGCGGCTGAGAAGCGATCGCGCCGCCGATCAGAGCGCCGGCAACGAGACCTGCTGCACCGGCTGCCCATGCGTCGTCATTGTTGTGGTGATGCCGGCCGCCTGCCTCGGCGGCGCCAAAGGTCGGGATGACCATAGCGGCTGCGGCGATCGAGAGAACGGCGGCTTTGATGAACTTGTTCATTTGGCTTCAATCCTTCGCATGGACCGGATCAACCCGGTCTTCATGATGCAGGAAGGTTAACGCGGCCAAACTGAACCGAGCCTGAACAAAAAAACCCGGCAAGAATGCCGGGCTTCAACTTGGAATCTGTCAGCAGAAAACGGCGTTAGCCGGAGATCTGCAGGTTGACCGCCTTCGGGCCTTTGCCGCGGCGATCCGGTTCGGTGTCGAAGCTTACCTTCTGGTTTTCCGTCAGACCGGTCAGGCCGGAAGCCTGGACTGCGGAAATGTGTACGAAGATATCTGCACCACCGTTGTCAGGCTTGATGAAACCAAAGCCCTTGTCGGTGTTGAAGAATTTTACAGTGCCAGTTTCGGCCATGCGTCAGGTCCTTTTCTCTCCACCCGTTTGACGGACGGGCAGCATTGCAGTTTTGCCCGAATGGGCGTTGGCAGGCAGGTCTCGACGTTTGAGGAAAGGGTCCTGGTTACCGCAGCCAGCCATAGGAAAGGTCGCATCGCTGCTTCCCATCGGTCTGGCCGCCCGGAGTTTTTGCGTCTCCGGCCCGCTTTTATTTCAAGATCTTCCCGTGTTCGCAGATTGCCCGAACGGAAGTAAGATTGATGGGTTTATTTTGAATTGGCAAGCAAAACTTTTCGGGATTGGTATTGCGTCTTGTCATTGCTCAAAAATCGGTCATTTGCGGCTTTGCGGGGCGCTGCGCAAAATATATCGCAAGCTGTTGAAATCACAGCTTTTTGAAAACAATTGCTGCAAAATTGAGTGGTTTTCGCTGATTTCCCGTGCAGCGCTGGCAGAGCGGGCCAATCGCTTATCAAGCATGCCTTCGGCAACTCCCTGATATGTTTGAGGCTTCTCATGTCGGCGGTTTCTTACGTAGATTTCTTGCAGAAAATCGACAACTACCGTTTCGGGGCGAAAACGCACGGCGAAGCCACGCCTTCGTTGCGAAGCAACGGGCCTGTTGTCCTGAGCAATAGCAAGTAAAGCCTCAGTTCAGCGTCTTGGAGGTGGGTGCTTATAGTTCCTTGAGGCGCCCTCAGGCAGCGGCTGCGGCGCGGCGGCCCTTCGTCAGTTCCGGCACGATCTCGACCGTCAGCATGGCGGCAAAGATGATGGCGCAGCCGGCATAGCCGATCGGGGTGATGACCTCGCCAAGCAGGACAACGCCGAAGAGGGCAGCAAAGAGCGCCTCGCTCGACAGGAAGATCGCAGCCTGCGGCGCCGTGGTGTAGCGCTGCCCGACGACCTGGAGAATGAAGGCGAGGCCGCTCGAAAAGATGCCGGCATAGAGGATTTCGAAGAGCGCGCCCTCGATGGCGGCAAAGCTCAGCGGCTCGGTCGTCACGGCGAGGACGAAGCCGAGCACGGCGCAGACGGCAAACTGCGTCATCGACAACAGCATCGGCCGGCCGCTGCTCGGCGCGAACAGGCCGATGAGCAGCAGTTGCACCGCCCAGAACAGGGCGCAGACAACGGTCAGGTAGTCGCCACCCGTCAGCGTCGACAGCGTGCCGCCGCTCAGGAGGAAAATGCCGAACAGCGCCATCAGCGCCCCCGGCCAGATCACCCAATGCGGCTTGCGGCGCAGGAAGACCACCGTCAGGACCGGGACGAAGACGACGTAGAGACCGGTGAGGAAGCCGGAATTGGTGACGCTGGTGTCAAGCAGGCCGAATTGCTGCGTCACGGCGCCGGCAAAGAGCGCCAGGCCGATGAAGACGAAGTTGCGCACGGTCGTCAGCTTGATCGGCTCGGCCGCGCGTTTCGTTTCCATGATGGCGAGCGGCATGGCGACCAGTGTCGCGATTGCGAAACGCAGCGAGATGAACCACAGCGGGCTGATCTTATCCATGGCCGTCGACTGTGCAACGAAGCCGGCGCCCCAGATGGCGCCTGAAATCAAAAGCAGCAGATTGGCCTGAATGCGCGTCATGTCGTTCTCTCCTCGGACATGCGCGTCTAGCAGTTGCGTTTTCGCCGGGCAAGGCTCATCGTCGCCAAGGTCGGGCGGAGTTGTCGTCGATGAAAACGGCCGGAGACACGGCGCCGGGAGAGGGCGCCGAGGAGGGGGTTCAACTCCAATCACCCATCGGAGATCGGCGGCCATGAGCGATGCCGGCTATTCCGGCACGCCGCTCGGGCGCAAGCTGGGGCTGAAGGACGGGCAGGAAGCCCTGCTTCTCGGGGTGCCAGCCGGGCTCGATGCGATCAGCGGTTTTCCCGGCTTTCGGAGGTGCGAGACCGAGATCGGCGCGGTGGCCGCGCGCGACATCGATTATGCGCATGTGTTCGAAACGGAGCGATCGGCTTTGGAAGCGCTGGCCCCGAAGCTGGCTGCGAGGTTGAAGCCGGACGGCATGCTGTGGATCTCCTGGCCGAAGAAGGCGTCGAAACGGCCGACGACA
The DNA here is from genome assembly GCF_014852425.1 of Ensifer sp. ENS09. Lineage (NCBI taxonomy): Bacteria > Pseudomonadati > Pseudomonadota > Alphaproteobacteria > Hyphomicrobiales > Rhizobiaceae > Ensifer > Ensifer sp. ENS09. The sequence goes on along the minus strand of NZ_JACVBP010000001.1, from coordinate 1,303,377 downwards.
CTGACGGAGGACCTGTTGCGCGAGGTCTTCCTGCCGCTCGGCCTTGTGGATGTGAAGGTTTGCGCGGTCGACGCGGTCTGGTCCGGGCTGAAATTCATGTTCCGGCGCCAACTGCGCGACCGGCTGTCGTGAGCCGGTGGCGGACGCCGCCTATTGCGCTGCGGCCTTGGAGACCCTGAGCACGGCGCCGTCTTCCTCGTCCGTTACCATCAGCAAGGCGCCGTCGGGTGCCACGACGACGTCGCGGATCCGGCCGAATTCGCCATCGAACAACCGCTCCTCGGAGCCGATCGCGCCGCTGTCGTCGCGTTCGAGCCGAGCGAGCAACTGGTACTTCAGCGCCGCCACCAGAAGGTCGCCGTCCCATTCGGGAAACATCTTGCCGCGATAGACGGCAAGCGCGCCCGGCGCGATCGAGGGATCCCAATAGAAGAGCGGCTGGTCGAGGCCCTCTTTCGACGTGCCTTCGCCGATCTCGGCGCCGGAATAATCCTTGCCGTAGGTAATGACAGGCCAGCCGTAATTGTGGCCGGCCTTCGGATTGTTGATCTCGTCGCCACCGCGCGCGCCGTGCTCGACGGTCAGCAACGTGCCGTCTTTCGGGTCGAAGGCGATGCCTTGCGGATTGCGGTGGCCCTTCGACCAGATCTCCGGCAGGCCGCCGGTGCCGCCGCGATAGGGGTTCGATCCGGGAATGCTGCCGTCGGCATTGATGTGCAGGATGGCGCCGGCATGATCGCGCGGGTCCTGCGCCCGTTCACCTTCGCCGCGGTCGCCGATGCCGAAGAACAGGCTGCCATCGGGCGCAATGGCGATGCGCGAGCCGAAATGCTGGCCCTTGCCGGTGAACTTGCTCATCCGGAAGAGTTCCTTGACGTCGGTAAGGCCGGTTCCGTCTGCGGCGAGTTTCGCCCGGACGACGGCAGTGCCGTAGCCGCCTTTGCCATTGGCGGCCATCGTCAGGTAGAGCGTCCGGTTTTGGGCGAAACGGGGATCGAGCGCGATGTCGAGCAGGCCGCCCTGGCCACGCTCGGCGACCTCTGGCACGCCCGTCAGCGGCTTCGAGAGCTTGCCGTCGCGCAGGATCCTAAGCCGACCCGGACGTTCGCTGATAATCAGGCCGCCATCGGGGAGTGCCTCGACCGACCAGGGGTGTTCGAGCCCGGTCGCGAGCGTCTCGACGCGCAGGGTGCCGTTCTCGCTCGGGAACTCGCGGGCATCCTGTGCGCGTGCGCTCGCAGGTGCGAAAGCTGCCAGTGCAACGGAGAGGGCCAGGATGGAGACCGCACTCGGCCGCTTGCCAGCCCATCCCGATGTTCCAGCGCCCGTTTGCCCCATTCCGCTTCTCCTACACAGACTCGTCCAAGGGGCAAGCTGGGGCGATCGAGGGAGCGGTTCAAGTCACATCCGATCAAAAGCGGTTTATTTGGAGATCGAGCCCGTCGCCAGCGGCACCGGGCGCTGTTCGCCGATGAGTTCGGCGTCGACGATGTAGCGCATCGGTCCCTGCTCGATCGCATCGAAGGGCCAGCAGGTGGCGAGCGCCAGGTGGTGGCCGCTGGCGGACGCGTTGATGCCGCTTTCATCCCAGCGGGCAACCCGGCTTTCGCCGGCCCGAAACAGGAAGCGACGGCCATCCTTGCGCGTCAGCACCAGGAGGTCGCCAGGGTTGACGTCCTTCAGCCAGCTAAAATGCGTGTCGCGATGGGCGGCAATGACCGAGGTACCCTCGTCGCCGGGGCGCGGCGTCGTCGTCAGCCAGGCGGGCCCGAAGGCAAGCGCTTCGCCGCTTGCGCCTTCCAGAACGATCGCCGAGCGGTTGATCCGTGGCGCCGAGATTTCGGCGGCCGTCTGAAAATCGGCCCAGGGCCAGGGCTTACCATCAGGGCTGCCATGAAGCTGCGCCTCGAAGGTGCGCTTCAACAGCACCTGCGAGACCTCGGCCTTGGCCTTCATGTAGAACCCCTTGCCGATCAGAAGCAAGCCGGCAAGGGCAATGAGCGCGATGACCGCGAGCACGATCGTTTCGACCGCCGAGAGGCGGGCGAGAAAGCCCGGCCGTGGCTCAGACTGATCCTTGTCAGCGGCCACGGCGGCGCACTCCGGCAAGCACGACAGCGGCGATCGGCGCGCGCCAGAAGACGAAGGTCGTGCCGGCAAGAAGCGCGAAGGCGAGCAGCATCAGGCCGATCAGGATCTGCTTGTCCGCTTCTGTTGCCGTCTGCGGCAGGGACACCTGGTTGTTGGCTTCCGCGATCAGACCGGCCGCCCGCGCCGTCGGTGCGGCGAGCATGCGGTCGGCCGTCACCATCGCAAGCTTGGTTCGGCTTTCGAGCGCGGCGCGTTCGTCGACCTTGCCGGGGATGGTTTCGAGAGGGGCCTCGCCGAAGACCTTGCCGAAGTCCCAGCCGGCGGGGAGATTGAGCGGCAGCTTCGTTTCGCTGAGGTTCTCGTTGGTGGGCCGCGATGGCGTCGCGTCGACGGCAACGAGGCTCGTGACGCGGGAGACGAGATGGTGGGCGAGCGCCACCGTCTCGATCCGCTTGTCGAGCGTCGCCGGGTCGGCGATCGTCGATGCGCTCGCTTCGAGGTCGTCGATCTTGCGGCGGGCCCAGAGCTTGGCGATGCCTTCGCCGGTCGAAGCCTTGGCGATATCCATCTCCACCCGCCAGGGCTGGTCGCCGGCCTTGCCGAGGATCTGCAGCTTGCCTTCGGGGGCCGTGCCATCGAGTTCGGCCGTCAGCACCACGGGCTCGCCGCGATAAAGATCGGGCATCGGGTTGGGTGTGATGTCGCCGGCCGATGTCCCCTCGAAGGCGGCGGAGATATCCGTCATGGCGGGGCTTTCGAGCTTGGTGAAGAGTTCGCCCATGCGCGCAGCGACTTCGCTCTCCGAGCCGATCAGCGTGAAGGTGCCGCGGCCATATTCGGCGGCCTTGGTCATGAAGTGGCTGTTCGGGGCCGAGCCGATGCCGACGGTGAAGACGCGGGCTTCGCCGCGGTTCTTCTGGATCTCGTCGAAAAGCTGCGTCTCGTTGCCGATCGCGCCATCGGTCAGGAAGACCACCTGGCGAAGGGCGCCGGCCTCAACCGGTCCTTGCGTGCGAAGGGCCGCTTCCAGCGCCGGCAGCATCTCGGTGCCGCCATCGGCCGTCAGGCCGCGCACATAGGCGATCGCATCTTCCCGCTTGTCCGGCGTCGCTTCGACCAGTTCGGGGAAGTGCACCGACATGGTGTCGTCGAAGCGGATGACGTTGAAGCGGTCCTCGGGCTGCAGCCTGGAGATCGCCAGCGCCAGGCTCTCCTTGGCCTGCTCCATCGAGGGGCCGGCCATGGAGCCGGAATTGTCGATGACGAAGATGATCTCGCGCTTGACCGGCTTGGCGTCGGCCTCGCTTGCGGCGGCCGGCGGGGTGACGAAGGAAAGCAGATAGGTCTTGCCGCCGACCGTCTCGCGGAACAGGCCGGCATAGGGGCTTTTGCCCTCGATCGCCTTCCAGGTGAGCTCGAAGTCGCGGTCCGCAGGCACGCTGTCGCCCTTCAGCGTCAGCCGACGGCTGAGATCGTCGAGGCTGGCGATATCGACCGCGTGATAGCCGGATTTCACTTCGCCGAGCGGAAAGCCGGCCTTGAGGTTCACGGTCAGCGTGACGGGGTTGATCCTGGCGTTTTCCTTGGGGTCGAGGACCGGCGCTTCGATCTTCTCGCGATCCGGGACCGGGTCGCTGACGGCGTAACCGGTGCGGCTGTCGAGATCGACGGTCTGGACGATCGGCTGCGGATTGTAGCGCGGCGCCACGACCAACGGGAAACGGAGAGAATAGAGACCGTTCGACTGGCGCACCGCGCTCTGGTACTCGATCTGCACCACCACCGTTTCGCCCGGGCCGATATTGGCGACCTGGTTGGTGAAGATGTTCGGGCGCTGCTGTTCGAGAAGTGCTGCCTTCTTGCCCTCGGCCTTTGCCTGTTCGTAGATTTCCTTGGCGGCCTGGCGCGGCTTGATCTGGCCGTCGATGAAGCGGTCGCCGATCTGCATCTTCAGCGTATCGACGGCCGAATCTTCGGGCAAGGGGAAGACGTAGGTGCCTTCGACCCAGCCCTTGCTCGGGTTCTCGAACCGCTGGGTGACGCGGGTGCGCATGATCGGGCCGTTGACGTCGATCTGGACGTCGGTCGCAAGCCGCGGCGCCTCGACGAAATAGCCCGGTTCCTTCGACGGGAAGAGCAGGGCGCCGGCGCCGACGTCGTTGGGGCGAACGTAACCCGCCATCTGCCGCGGCTTGGCATCAGCCGTTTGCGCGGCGGCCTGTGTCATCAGCCCGATGAACATCAGGATGCAGGCGGCAAGGGCCGCGAGCGCCAGATACATGCCCCAGCGTGCTTCGCTCTGCCGTGTCTTCATGGAAGCGATTTCGTCGTCGAGAAACATTGCATAACCCCCGTAATGCGAATGTGTTCGGATCATCGGAGGAAAAGCCCGGAAGCCGGCTGTTGCGCGACGGAATTGCGGCGTTCCGCGACAGTTGTCGTGGCTAAATTATGGCATTTGCAAATTCGGCGGACTGCGCTGATTTTTTTGAATAAATCGCGATCAACAACCGTTTCTGATCGTTACGTTTCGTGGTCGTTCAAACGGGCGCCACAATCCGTTTTCGCAGTGCTCGACGGCCGATCATGCATCGCGCCGTGTCGTGACCTGCGATCGACGATGCTGATCGCATTCATGAAACTTTGTCATGGTAACGCTTTTTGCCCGCGTTTCCGGCGTTTTTGCCGTTCCGGCGCTTGCAAGACCGGGCGTCTTTCGACATAGACCTAACCGCTATGGAGCCTGGCTTTTTAGTTCCGTAGCGATCACCTCGTCTCGAAACGATCAGGACCTTCACCCATGGCCTTCCTTGCCGATGCCCTTTCCCGTGTAAAGCCTTCCGCCACCATCGCCGTTTCGCAGAAAGCCCGTGAGCTGAAAGCGAAAGGCCGCGATGTCATCGGCCTCGGCGCCGGAGAGCCGGACTTCGACACGCCCGACAATATCAAGAAGGCCGCCATCGACGCGATCAATCGCGGCGAGACGAAGTACACGCCGGTCTCCGGTATCCCGGAACTGCGCGAAGCCATCGCCAAGAAGTTCAAGCGCGAGAACAACCTCGACTACACGGCTGCCCAGACGATCGTCGGCACCGGTGGAAAGCAGATTCTTTTCAACGCCTTCATGGCGACCCTGAACGCGGGCGATGAAGTCGTCATCCCGGCGCCCTACTGGGTTTCCTACCCGGAAATGGTGGCGCTGTGCGGCGGTACCCCGGTCACCGTCTCGACCAAGCAGGAGAACAACTTCAAGCTCAAGGCCGAGGACCTCGACAAGGCGATCACGCCGAAGACCAAGTGGTTCATCTTCAACTCGCCGTCCAACCCGTCGGGTGCTGCCTACAGCCATGCCGAGCTCAAGGAACTGACCGACGTGCTGATGAAGCATCCGCATGTCTGGATCCTCACCGATGACATGTACGAGCACCTGACCTATGGCGACTTCAAGTTCGCGACCCCGGTCGAAGTCGAGCCCGGCCTTTATGACCGCACGCTGACGATGAACGGCGTTTCCAAGGCCTATGCCATGACCGGCTGGCGCATCGGCTATGCTGCCGGCCCGCTGCAGCTGATCAAGGCCATGGACATGATCCAGGGCCAGCAGACCTCGGGCGCGACTTCGATCGCGCAGTGGGCGGCCGTCGAGGCGCTGAACGGCACCCAGGACTTCATTCCCGAAAACAAGAAGATCTTCGAAGGCCGCCGCGATCTCGTGGTGTCGATGCTGAACCAGGCCAAGGGCATCTCGTGCCCGACGCCGGAAGGCGCCTTCTACGTCTACCCGTCCTGCGCCGGCCTGATCGGCAAGACCGCGCCGTCGGGCAAGGTCATCGAGACGGACGAAGACTTCGTGTCCGAACTCTTGGAATCCGAAGGCGTCGCCGTCGTCCACGGTTCGGCCTTCGGTCTCGGCCCGAACTTCCGCATCTCCTATGCAACGTCGGAAGCCCAGCTCGAGGAAGCCTGCCGCCGCATCCAGCGCTTCTGCGCCGCCTGCAAGTAAGTGCGAACAACCGCACCTAACAAAAAACCCGCCGGAAACGGCGGGTTTTTTCGTTCGCAAAGCGATTCAACGGCTGGCCATGCCGATTCAAGTCAGCCGGCTAAGGCCTTGAAATCAGATTCCATTCTCAGGCGCCGGGAACCTCGTCGTCGCCAACGACGCCGCCCTCGCTTTCGAGGATGGAGAGTCGACGCGCCTCCGAGCGGGTGAACTTCAGCCGTACGCCGATCCCGCGTTCGCCCTCCGGCAGAAACACTGCGCCGGCATTTTCGAGCGCGTGCTTCAACGACAGGATTACCGCGTCGGCCGGTTTTTCCAGCTTTCGCTCGAACCTGAGGATCGTCTCTTCGTCGACGCCCGAAAAGCTCGAAAGCATCTCGCGCGAAATTTCGATCAGCGCTCGGGCGGCGCGGCACTGTGGACCTGTAATCATCGTCACCCTCCAGTTGCGCTGAGGATGCGCGAAGGGTGGCCGAGGGTCAACAACAAGCAGATGGCCCGCGGCGTTTCGACCGCGGGCCATCTGCTTGTCGCTTGCTTGCGGCGCGCAGTTGCATCCGGAGCTCTGCGACGGCCTCTATTTGCCCCGCATCGCCTCGATCAGGCCCGAGGCCTCGTCGCTGCCAAAGCCGGCGGCGAGGCGCTTTTTCGCCAGCCTTTCAATCGGCTCCATGAAAGCCGGATCGATGCCCAGGCCGCGGCTTGCGGCGATGATGTTGGTGATTGCTACCGATTGCATCTGAAGGTTCGACATCACGTCGCGGGCGTGGTCGCCGCTGTCGATCCGTTCGGCGTAATCGGGCAGCGCCGTCATCATCGCGGCAAGCCAGGGCTCGACCAGCGGCAGGAACTGCTTGGCGGTGAAGCCGACGCTACCGGCGAGCGCGGTTGCGTGCAGATAGCCGCCGAAGAGACCGTACATCGCCGACAGCAAGGCGAGGTCGCTGACCGCGGCGAGAACAGGATCCTCGCCGAGATAGTGGCTTTGGCCGAAAGCAGCGAGTTGTTCCTCGGCATCCCTGAATGCAGCGCTGTCCCCACTATAGAGAACGAAGGCGTGCGGCGTGCCGATCATCGGCGGCGTTGCCATGATGCCGCCGTCGAGATAGCGCGCGCCAAGTCCACCAAGCCGGGCGGCGACCGCCCGGACTTCGTCCGGACGACCATTGGTGAGATTGACGACTGTCTTGCCGGCAATGGCAGTGCCGACGTCCACCAGCGTCATTTCGACGGCGGTGTAGTCGGTGAGGCACAGGATGAGGATGTCGCCGGCCGCAATGGCCCCGGCGACCGTTGCTGCCCGGCGGGCGCCACGGGCAATGAGAGCGTCTGCCCGCGCCGGATTGCGGTTCCAGACGGTGATGGCATTGCCCGCATCGATGAGGGCGCCGGCAAGGGCTGCGCCCATGGCGCCGATCCCGATGATCGAGATGGATCTGGACATGTTGTCTCTCCGCTCCGGACCGCGTCAGGCGGCAGGCGACAATTGCTGGCCAAGGCCACCATCGACGGTCAGGCGTGCGCCGGTGGTGAAGGTGGCGTCGAAGGCGAGGAACAGTACGGCGCGGGCGACTTCGTCCGCCGTGCCGTTGCGCCCCATCGGCGTGATCGCATCGCCGAGCGCCTTGAACTCGGCGCGCTCGGCGTCGGTGACGCCTGCCACGCCCTTGGTCGGCGTATCGATGAAGCCGGGGCTGACCGAGTTCACCCTAATGCCGCGCGGCAGAAGCTCGGCGGCAAAGACGGAGGCAAACGAGATCAGCGCCGCCTTGCTGCCGCTATAGACCGCCATTCCCGGATGGCCGCCGACATCGGCAACCGACGAGGTGAAGACGATCGAGCCGCCGTCGCGGATCAGAGGCGCCAGCCGCTGGACGGTGAAGAAGGCGCCCTTGGTGTTGATGGTAAACTGGCGATCGTAGGATGCTTCCGTCACCTGGTCGAAGGGCTCGAGCAGCGATGTGCCGGCGTTGACGTGCAGGAGGTCGATCGAACCCAGCTTCTGGCCGACCGTCGCCCCGAGCACGGCGATCTCGCCGAGGTCGGCGATATCCGATTTTACCGCATGAACGCGGTCGCCGAAGCGCCGCTGGATCCGGGCGAGGTTCTCTTCGTTGTTTCCGGTCAGGAGCACCTCGGCGCCGCCGTTGACGAGACGCTCGACCGTCGCCAGGCCCATGCCATGCGTGCCGCCGATGACCACGGCTTTCTTGTCTTGATAGATACCCATTGTCTCTCTTCCTTCGATATCAGGCTTCGATGAGAAAGAGATAGTTTCATGGACGATGTTGCGTAAGATGGGCAAATGTGGATGTATCGTTCACATTTGCAGACATTGGGGACCGTGATGCGCAATCTCAACGACTTCATCGTCTTTGTCCATGTGGTCGATCACAAGGGGTTCGCGCCGGCGGCGCGGGCGCTGAACGTACCGAAATCGACGCTGAGCAAGCGCGTGGCCGAGCTGGAAAAGACGCTTGGTGTCCGGCTGATCAACCGAACGTCGCGCCGCTTCGCCGTGACGGAGATCGGCGAGGATTTCTACCGGCATGCCTCGGCGATGTTGATAGAGGCGGAGGCGGCCGAAGCCATCGTCAAGGGCCGCCTTGCCGAGCCGAGCGGCACGGTCAGGATCACCGCCTCGGTGCCGACGGCACAGATGATGCTGGCCGGGCTGCTGCCGCCGCTGGCGAAGACCTATCCCAAGATGAAGGTGATGTTGCACGCGACGGACCGTTTCGTCGATGTGGTGCAGGAGGGCTTCGATATCGCTGTGCGCGATCACTTCGCGCCGTTGCCCGATTCCGGCATGGTACAGCGGCGGGTGGCAACGGATGCGATCCTCCTGGTGGCAGCGCCGGCCTATCTGGAAAGCAGCGGGCATCCGCGCGAGCCCAGCGACCTTTCGCGTCACGACGGGCTGCTCGCCTCGTTGAGTGCAGAGGGATGGACGATGCGCAACGATGCGGGCGTGGTCGTCAGGGTTCGGCCAATGCCGCGGTTCCTCGCGGACGAATCCAACGTGTTGCTCGAGGCTGCCGTCTCCGGTCTTGGCATCACGGCGTTGCCGAGGAAGATCTGTCGGGCGGCAATCGAAGCCGGAAGTCTCGTGCGCGTGCTTGCGGACTGGGAGGCCGGCAGCGTGACGACGACGCTGTTGATGCCGCACCGGCGTGGACAGCTGCCGTCGGTTCGTGCCGTCGTCGACTTCATCGTCGCGCATCTGCAGGAAGGGTGAGCTCGGCGGCAACGAAGGCGCACGCTCGAACAGAAAAGGCCCGCTCTAAGCGGGCCCTGGAAGCTTGTCTCGATCGGTCGCTCAGCGTTCGGCGAGGGCCGGTTCGCCCTTCTTCTCGCGCACGAGGTTCATGAAGCGGCGGAAGAGGTAGTGGCTGTCCTGTGGGCCGGGGGAGGCTTCCGGGTGGTGCTGGACCGAGAACACCGGCTTGCCGGCGACGCGCAGGCCGCAATTGGTGCCGTCGAAGAGCGAAATGTGAGTCTCATCAACACCCTGTGGCAGCGACTTCGAATCGACCGCGAAGCCGTGGTTCATCGAGACGATCTCGACCTTGCCCGTGGTGTGGTCCTTGACCGGGTGGTTGGCGCCGTGGTGGCCCTGGTGCATCTTCTCGGTCTTGCCGCCGAGTGCCAGCGCCAGCATCTGGTGGCCGAGGCAGATGCCAAAGAGCGGAATATCGGTCTTCAAGAGGTCCTGGATGACCGGCACTGCGTATTTCCCGGTTGCTGCCGGGTCGCCGGGGCCGTTCGACAGGAAAATGCCGTCCGGCTTCTGCGCCAGAACTTCGTCGGCACTGGTCGTGGCGGGCATGACCGTGACGCGGGCATTGAGGCCGGCAAAGAGGCGCAGGATGTTGCGCTTCACGCCGTAGTCGAGCGCAACGATGTGGTAGGCCGCGTCGGTTTCGCCGAGCGTCGAATAGCCTTCGTTCCAGACCCAGGGCTGCTCGTCCCAGCGCGACGACTGGCCGGAGGTCGCGACCTTGGCGAGGTCGAGGCCTTCAAGGCCGCTCCAGGCCTTGGCTTCGGCCTTCAGCGTGTCGATATCGAAGACGCCCGAGGGATCGTGGGCGATGACGGCGTTCGGCATGCCGTTTTCGCGGATCCAGGCGGTGAGCGCGCGGGTGTCGATGCCGCAAAGGCCGATGATGCCGCGGGCCTTCAGCCAGACGTCGAGGTGCTTGGCGGCGCGGTAGTTCGACGGCTCGGTGATGTCGGCCTTGAAGATGACGCCGACCGCGCCGTGGCGTGCTGCCGGCGTCAGGTCTTCGATGTCTTCGTCGTTGGCGCCGACGTTGCCGATGTGCGGGAAGGTGAAGGTGACGATCTGGCCGAGATAGGAGGGGTCCGTGAGGATTTCCTGGTAGCCGGTCAACGCCGTGTTGAAGCAGACTTCCGCCTGCACCTTGCCGGTTGCGCCGATGCCCTTGCCCTCGATCACGGTGCCGTCGGCCAGAACGAGCAGTGCGGTTGGTTTTTCAGTGGTCCATGCGGGTGTCGCGGTCATCGTTCCTATCCCGTTGCGGCGTGGAGCGCGGGGGCTTGAAAGCCCGGCAGTCGATCGCCATTTCTTTGCTCAGGCATGGACGCGCGGAGACCCCGCGGAAAAGTGCTCTCATGCCGATGTTGTGCAGGTGCGGGAAAATACCCAAAGCGCTTAACCGGGTCAACCAGCCGCTGTGAATTGTCTGGAAATAAAATTCCTTATAATTCAAGCGGTTGCGTATTCCGTTTGATTGCACCTGTCACACTGGTTTAAGACGACGACAACAATAATGGTTTCGAACCGGTTCCGGGCAGAGCACCGCGGGCCGGTTTCGACATGGAGTATAGACATGCGCGACCTGTTCGCTGACGCACTGAAGGAAGCCCTCAAAGCCAAGGACGCACGGCGTACCTCGACCGTGCGGCTGATCCAGGCGGCGATCAAGGATCGGGACATTGCCAATCGGGGCCTCGGCAAGGACCCGGTCAGCGATGACGACATCCTGCAGATCCTCGCCAAGATGATCAAGCAGCGCGAAGAATCGGCTCGTATCTACGACGACGCCGGCCGGCCGGAGCTTGCCGCGCAGGAGCGTGAGGAAATCGTCATCATCAATCGGTTCCTGCCGGCCCAGCTTCCGGAAGCCAGGGTGAAGGAACTCTGCGCCTCGGTCATCGCCGAAACCGGCGCACATGGCCTGCGCGACATGGGCAAGTGCATGAACGTGCTCAAGGAGCGCTATCCCGGCCAGATGGACTTCGCCAAGGCCTCGGGCCTGGTGAAGGAACTGCTCAAGTAGCTCCGCTCAAGTGAGTGCCGGCGCCCGTCGCGATAGGACGGGCGTCGCCATCTCGGCTCTCGCCGGAAACGTCGCCTCGAATGCGCGATCGATCAGGGCGAACTTCTCCGCCTGGTAATCCCAGTATTCGCGAATGAAGGCTTTCGACAGCCAGACCGCGCCGCGACCGGGCGTCCGCTCCCACCCCATATTTCCCAAAAGCGCTGCCTTGTCGAAGATCCGCTTGAGGTGGGTCTTGGAGATGATGAAGCGTTCGCTGAGATCGCTCGGCGAAACCGGCCCGATCGCGTGGCGCTCCGCCTCGGGGTCGAAGTCGCCGATGCGCGAGAAGAGATCGTCCATCACCACGCCGCCGGAATTGACCCAGGTGAAGAGGTCGAAGGTCGGGCCTGGACGACGGACCGTGTCGTTGCCGACGAGCGCTTGGGCGACCGCGGCCTGCAGCCGCCCGAACCGGTGCTGCTCTTCGTTGAGCCGCGCCAGCCGCGACTGGCCGTCGAAGGCGTCGAGGATGGCCAGATGGGACTGCATCCATTTCCAGACATAGTCGAGTGCCGCCTCGGTAGGCTCCAGCGGCCGGCTGCGTTTGTCCGGCTGTACCGTGATGTAGCGGGCGAAGCGGTAGGCGACCATTTCCTGCACGAAGGATGCTGCGGTGTTGCGGCTGGCGATCCCGTGCATGACGGCATAGTTGATGAAACGGCCGCTGTAGAGACCGCTCGAGGAATCATCCGGATCGCGGTCGTGATAGAGCGCAAGGCCGGATTGGGCCATCAGCCAGCGTTGCTGCGAGGCAAAGATCGAGGCGAGCCGTGGGTTTGCCGCATACATCTCCACCATGCCGCGCGCATAGCTCAGCACCGCGCTGAAGAAAGCCGGAGTGGAGGCGAGCACTTTGACGGAAACGGCCATGGCAAGTGATCCAATTCGAGACGGCGAATTGATCCTTTTCGTTAAAGGGGTGTCAAGCGCTACTTTTGGTCTTTAGAAAATATTCATACACAACTTTTGATTGGTGATTCGGCGTGCGATTCCCGTTTCGCTCCTGTGAATAGCGTGCAAGCAGGATCACCGTTGTAGCGCCCGCCGGCCATGCCGCCTATATGGAGGATCGACCAGAGGTATCCATGCGCTTTTCACAGTCCTTTCTTGACGAGATACGCGATCGCGTTCCGATTTCGGACGTGATTGCCAAGCGCGTTACCTGGGATCGGCGCAAGACCAACGTCTCGCGCGGCGACTATTGGGCCTGCTGCCCCTTTCACGGTGAGAAGTCGCCGAGCTTTCACTGCGAGGACCGCAAGGGCCGCTACCATTGCTTCGGCTGCGGTGTCTCGGGCGACCATTTCCGTTTTCTCACCGATCTCGAAGGCCTGAGCTTTCCGGAAGCCGTACAGCAGGTCGCCGACATGGCGGGCGTTGCCATGCCGCAGCCGGATCCGCAGGCCGAGCGCCGGGAGAAGGAACGCACGAGCCTGCTCGACGTGATGGAAATGGCGACCGCGTATTTCGAGGACCAGCTTCAGACGGCGGGTGGCGCCAAGGCGCGCGCCTATCTGCGCGAGCGCGGGCTTACGGGGCGCACGATCGAGACCTTCCGTTTGGGCTACGCGCCCGACAGCCGCAATGCGCTCAAGGAACATCTCGCCGGCAAGGGCGTCTCCAAGGAACAGATCGAGGCCTGTGGGCTTGTCGTGCACGGGCCGGACGTGCCGGTTTCCTACGACCGGTTCCGCGACCGCATCATGTTCCCGATCCTGTCGTCGCGCGAAAAGGTCATCGCGTTCGGTGGTCGGGCCATGTCACCGGACGCGCCGGCCAAGTACCTCAATTCCAACGAGACGGAGCTCTTCCACAAGGGCAACGTTCTCTACAATTTCGCCCGCGCGCGCCGTGCTTCGCAAGGCGGCGCCCGCGACGCCGGCGGCGACGATGCGGCCGGAACGATCATCGCCGTCGAAGGCTATATGGACGTGATCGCGCTGCACCAGGCAGGTGTCGAAAACGCCGTTGCACCGCTCGGCACGGCGCTCACCGAAAACCAGCTCGATCTCTTGTGGAAGATGACGTCGCAGCCGGTGCTCTGCTTCGACGGCGACGGGGCGGGCATTCGCGCCGCCAACCGCGGCGTCGACCTGGCGCTGCCGCACTTGAAGCCCGGCCGTTCGGTCCGCTTCGCCATGCTTCCCGACGGCAAGGACCCGGACGATCTCGTGCGCCAGGAGGGCCGCGGGCCCTTCGACAAGGTGCTTGCCAATGCCCGTTCGCTCGCCGAGATGGTCTGGCAGCGCGAGGTCCAGGGCGGTGCCTTCGATACGCCGGAAAAGCGCGCCGAGCTCGAAGCGCGGCTGAAGCAGGTGACATCCGTGATCGCCGACGAAAGCGTGCGCCGGCACTATGGCCAGGACATGCGTGACCGGTTGCACGCCTTCCTGCAATCGTCAGGAGCAGGGCGGGGCGAGCGGCGTCCCTTCGAGCGTGGCGGCCGGCAGGGCGGCGGAGGGCGTGGCACCGGTCAGCCACGGGGACCGAATGCGAGCGGGCCGACGGCGATCTCCGATCGGCTGGCGCGTTCGACGCTGGTCAGCGGACAACAGGTGGCCCCGCTTCTGAGAGAGAGCGTGCTGGCGCTTACGATCGTCAACCACCCGCAATTGCTGTTCGACGAGTATGACGAGATCTCGACGATCGAGTTCGATCACCGCGAGTTGCAGCGCTGCTGGGCGGCGGTGTTGAATGCTGCGGCCGCGCAGGGGCCACGGCTCAACCGCGACGATCTGCTCGAACAGTTGCAGGGCGAGGGGTTTGGCGCGCTGATTACCGCGATCGACCAGCAGATCCGCTATGCCAGGCTCTGGACGGCGACGACGGCGGCTGCGCCTGAGGACGCCCGCGAAGGCTATCTGCAGGCGCTGGCGCTGCATCAACGCTCGAAGGCATTGCATTGGCAGGTGCGCGAGCTTGAGCGTGAACTGGCCTATGCGACCGAGGAGGGCGACCTCGAAGCGGTGCCGCAGTTGCTGCGCACGCTTCAGGAGGTGCAGCACGAAGTGACGCGGCTTGAAAACCAGGAAGCGATCATCGAGGGCTTCGGCGTGCTGTCAGGCCGCGTGAAGGGGCCGGCGGCGCGCTAGCAGCTGGGTTTTTCCGGCCCGCACGGCGAAAGCAGGCTTGTTCTCGACGAGGTCTCGACTATTCGCGCCAATGTTCGGCCACCCACGGCGATGGGCGAATGTAGTGGCGCAGGTAGCGAAACGCATTCTTCTCGTAACGGTCGGATGCAAACAGCCCGAGGATATGGCCGAGCGGCGTGGAGACCTTGTCCTTCTTGCCGAAGCGCCCCTCGATCGCATGCTGCGGCAGGATGTTGCGCGGGAAAAGCACGACGCGTGCGTCCTTCGGCAGGCGCGGCGCCAGGAAGTAGTTGAGCGGAAACGGCCGGCGGCAGTCCTGCCGGAAATGCAAGACCCAGCGGCGGGGGAAGAGTTTGGCTCCGCCCGGCGCATTGCGCGTGACGAAGCGCTGTTCGAAACGGTACTCGTCGGCAATGCCTTGCGGGTCGGCGCGGAACCTCTCCTGCAATGGCACCAGCTTGCCGACCGGAAAGCGGAAAATCGAGGTCTGGCCGAGGCGCTCGAACGGCGTCGTTTGGTTGCGGGCGAGGATGACGTCGTCCGGTTCCCCCTGCTCGAAGAAACCATCGAGCGATCCGACGATGACCAGGTCGAGGTCCAGGAACAGGACGGGGCCCTTGAGATTGCCGAGCTTCGGCCCCCAGAGCCGCGACTTCTGCCAAATGCCGGGCGTGTTCTTGGGCATTTCGCCGATGTCCAGCGGCGGCAGGTCCTCGCAGAGAATTTCCGGACGCAACCCTTCGAAATTGTCGTTGAAGCAGGTGAAGGTGAAGGGTGGGGTGATGTTACGCGCCACCATGGCGTAGAGCCGGTTGATGAACGGTGCGCCGTACTTCGTACCCCAGTTGATGCAAATGACCTGCTTGACGCCGCCGCTCGCCGCGAGAATGTTCGCCATGGTGACTTCCTGATTTTTGCGGGTCACTAAAGTACTGATGTGTTATCAAGGTCAAGCTGGCAAACCGGGCAATCCCCGATGAAGCGCAGCAGGGCCTTCGGGGAAAAACAGACCTTGTCTCTTCAGTTGCGGCAAGGGCTATGGCATTGCCTGCGCATGTGGCCATGATGGCGCAAGCTGATTCCCGAAGGAGATGTGATGGAGTTCGTCGAAAGGGCGACGCCCTCAAGAAGCGCTGCCAGCCAGCTCTTCGACGAAGCCGGCCAGGCACCGCTCGACGTGCTGAAGCGCGTTTATGGCTATTCCGCCTTTCGCGGCAAGCAGCAGGAAGTGGTCGAGCATGTGACCGCTGGCGGCGATGCGGTCGTTCTCTTTCCGACCGGCGCCGGCAAGTCGCTCTGCTTCCAGATCCCGGCGCTCTGCCGCCCCGGGCTGGGTGTCGTCGTCTCGCCGCTGATCGCGCTGATGCGCGACCAGGTGGAAGCGCTGAAACAGCTCGGCGTCAATGCGGCGGCGCTGAACTCGTCGCTGACGCGCGAGGAGGCGATCGCCGTGCGCCGGCAGATCCACGACTGCACGCTCGACCTTCTCTATGTGACGCCGGAGCGGACCGTGACCGATGGGTTTTCCGATCTCATCGGCAATGCCCGCATCGCGCTTTTTGCCATCGACGAGGCGCACTGCGTTTCGCAGTGGGGCCATGACTTCCGCCCCGAGTACCGCGCGCTCGGGCTGCTTGCCGAGCGCTACCCCGGCGTGCCGCGCATCGCGCTCACAGCCACTGCCGATCCGCATACGCGCGACGATATCGTCGAGCGGCTGGCGCTCAACAATGCCGAGGTTTTTACCACCAGCTTCGACCGGCCGAACATCGCCTATGAAATCGTCGAGCGCGACCAGCCGCGGCAACAATTGCTGCGCTTTCTCTCCCGCTTCAAGGGTGCGTCCGGTATCGTCTATTGCCTGTCGCGCGCCAAGGTCGAAGATACGGCCGAATGGCTGAATGCGCAGGGCATTAGGGCATTGCCCTATCATGCGGGCATGGACCGGACGCTTCGAGACAAGCACCAGGATGCGTTCCTCAAGGAAGAGAGCCTCTGCCTCGTTGCGACCGTCGCCTTCGGCATGGGCATCGACAAGCCCGACGTGCGCTACGTCGCCCATCTCGATCTGCCGGGATCGGTGGAGGCCTATTACCAGGAGACCGGGCGTGCGGGGCGCGACGGCCAGCCGTCGGAGGTCTGGATGGCCTATGGCATGGCCGACGTGCTGCAGCGCCGCCGGATGATCGACGAGGGGGGAGCTGCCGACGACATCAAGCGCATCGAGCGCGGCAAGCTCAACGCGTTGCTTGCGATCTGCGAGACCGCCGGCTGCCGCCGCCAGGCGATCCTCGCGCATTTCGGCGAGGCCCATCCCGGCCGCTGCGGCCATTGCGATACCTGCCTGAAACCGGTCGAGACCTGGGACGGGACGGAAGCGGCGATCAAGGCGCTGGCGGCGGTCTATCGCACCGGCGAGCGTTTCGGCACCGGTCATGTGGTCGATGTGCTGATGGGCACGGTCAACGAGAAGACCGAGCGTTTCGGCCATGTCGACATGCCGGTCTTCGGCGCTGGCAAGGACCTGCCGGCTCGCACCTGGCAATCGGTCTTCCGCCAATTGCTGGCGGCGGGACTTGTCAGTGTCGATCATACGGCCTTCGGGGCGATAAAGCTCGAACCGGAGGCACGCGCGGTGTTCAAGCGCGAGCGCCAGGTGCTGTTCCGCAAGGACCGACCGACGTCGGGCAAGGCCGCGCGTGGAGCGAAGTCGGGTGCGCAACGCGAACGGGCCGATCTGGCCGGCTCCGATCTCGAACTCTTCGAACTGCTCCGCGCCGAGCGCTTCTCGATCGCCAAAGAGTTGAACGTCCCGCCCTATGTCGTCTTCCCCGACGCGACCTTGATTGCGCTTGCCAAGGAGCGCCCGCGCGATTTCGACGAACTGCTCGACATTCCCGGCATCGGTGAAAGCAAACGCGAACGCTACGGCGAGGCATTCCTTGCGGTTATCGACGGCTATCTCGACGGGTGAGGGCCGTCGCCCTCGCGGTTCTCTGTCGTCGGAAAATGTCTGCGACGAACCGCTTGGCGACACATTATTTCCGTCGCACCATCGCAGCGTGAAATGCCCTGTCGTTTTTACGCTGGATCCGGCCGAGCGCCGGATTTTGCTGCAAGTCAAAAGCCGTCATGATACTCGTCAGCCACGCGATGTTTTCTTGAAGCGAGAGCGCCATGACTTCAGCCTTCCTGTCCCATCTCCGATCAGAACTCGAGGGCCTGAAGACGGCCGGGTTGTACAAGTCGGAGCGTGTGATCACCTCGAAGCAGGCGGGTGAGATTGCGGTCGCCTCGGGCGAGCGGGTGCTCAACTTCTGCGCCAACAACTATCTCGGCCTTGCCGATAACGAGGAGCTGGCGGAGGCCGGCAAACAGGCGCTCGACCGCTACGGCTACGGCATGGCCTCGGTGCGCTTCATCTGCGGTACGCAGGAGGAGCATAAACAGCTGGAAGCGCGCATCTCGTCGTTCCTCGGGATGGAAGACACGATCCTCTATTCGTCGTGTTTCGACGCCAATGGCGGCCTGTTCGAAACGCTCTTGGGCGAAGACGATGCGATCATCTCCGACGCGCTGAACCACGCCTCGATCATCGACGGCGTGCGGCTGTCGAAGGCCAAGCGCTTCCGCTACGCCAACAACGACATGGCAGCCCTTGAAGAGGAGCTGAAGAAGGCCGAGGGCAGCCGCTTCAAGCTGATCGCCACCGACGGTGTGTTCTCGATGGATGGCATCATCGCCAATCTCAAAGGGGTCTGCGATCTCGCCGACAAGTACGGCGCCATGGTCATGGTCGACGACAGCCATGCGGTCGGTTTCGTCGGGAAGAATGGCCGTGGCTCCGCCGAACATTGTGGCGTCGAGGGCCGGATCGACATCATCACCGGCACGCTCGGCAAGGCGCTTGGCGGTGCCTCCGGTGGTTACACCTCGGCCAAGACCGAAGTGGTCGACTGGCTGCGCCAGCGCTCGCGTCCCTATCTGTTCTCCAACACCCTGGCGCCGGTGATTGCCGCGGCCTCGCTGAAAGTGTTCGATCTGATCGAGAACGGCGATGCGCTTCGCGAAAGGCTTTACGCCAATGCCAGCCTCTTCCGCTCGGAGATGTCGAAGCTCGGCTTCACGCTGGCCGGCGAAGGCCACCCGATCATCCCGGTCATGCTCGGAGATGCAGCCCTCGCGCAGGAGATGGCGGCGCGCATGCTGAAGAAAGGCGTCTATGTCATCGGCTTCTCCTTCCCGGTGGTGCCGAAGGGCCAGGCGCGCATCCGCACGCAGATGTCGGCAGCGCATAGTGAAGCGGACGTCCGCCGGGCGATCGCCGCCTTCGAAGAGGTCGGCCGCGACCTCGGTGTGATCTGAGGGAGAGACCGATGACGAACATGATGAAGGCGCTGGTGAAGTCGAAGCCGGAAGAGGGCCTCTGGATGGAGCGCGTGCCGGTGCCGGAGATCGGCCCGAACGACGTGCTGATCAAGGTCAAGAAATCGGCGATCTGCGGCACCGACGTGCACATCTGGAACTGGGACCAGTGGGCGCAGAAAACCATTCCGGTGCCGATGGTCGTCGGCCACGAGTTCATGGGCGAGATCGCCGAGGTCGGCTCGGCGGTCACCAAGTACCATGTCGGCGAGCGGGTCTCGGGCGAGGGCCACATCGTCTGCGGCAAGTGCCGCAACTGCCGGGCCGGGCGCGGGCATCTCTGCCGCAACACGCTCGGCGTTGGCGTCAACCGGCCGGGCTCGTTCGGCGAGTTCGTCTGCCTGCCGGAGTATAACGTCGTGCCGATCCCCGAGGACGTGCCGGATGAAGTCGCGGCGATCTTCGATCCGTTCGGCAATGCGGTGCACACCGCCCTTTCCTTCGATCTCGTCGGCGAGGACGTGCTTGTGACCGGCGCCGGCCCGATCGGCATCATGGGGGCGATGGTCGCCAAGCGCTCGGGCGCGCGCAAGGTGGTCATCACCGACATCAACCCGACGCGGCTGGCGCTCGCGAAAAGCGTCGGCATCGATCATGTCGTCGACGCGTCGAAGGAAAACCTTGCCGACGTGATGAAGGCGATCGGCATGACCGAGGGTTTTGATGTCGGGCTGGAAATGTCCGGGGCTGCACCCGCCTTCCGCGACATGATCGACAAGATGAACAATGGCGGCAAAATCGCCATCCTCGGCATTGCACCGGCCGGCTTCGAGATCGACTGGAACAAGGTGATCTTCAAGATGCTCAACCTCAAGGGCATCTACGGCCGCGAGATGTTCGAGACCTGGTACAAGATGATCGCCTTCGTGCAGGGCGGCCTCGACCTCGCCCCGGTCATCACCCACCGCATCAAGATCGACGAGTTCCGCGACGGCTTCGAAGCGATGCGCTCCGGCAATTCCGGCAAGGTCGTCATGGACTGGTGAGGCCGCAAGGGCCGTTGTACCCGTGAGAGCGGCGGCTCAGTTGGCGAGGCCGAACTGGATCTCGATCTCGTGATAGCGGGCGCCCTGGCCCGCCCAGCGATGGTAGATCTCGCGGCTCTCGCCGGAGAAATTGTGCCTGGACATTTCGATCGTGGCGACCAGCGGCGCGTAGCCCTGTGTGAAGAGGCTTCGCATCGGACCCTGGTGCAGCGTGGACGCCACCATGATCGGCTCCAGTTCGACCAGATCGAGTTCACCGCGATAATCCTTGCCACCTGAGACCGGGCGGCAGATAAGCCAGTCGAACAGGGTCTTGGCGTTTTTCGGCAGGTTCTGCGCGATGAAGATCCAGGGGCCCGCCGGCGTCAGACCGGCGCGCTCCATCTCCGCCTCGATGACAGTCGCCAGTGCGGCGCTCTCGCCTTTGACATCGGCTATGGTGAGCCGCCGCGCGATCGATAGCACGCGCATGGCGTCGGTTTGATGAGCATTCGAGCCTCCGTTTCGGAGCGAAGTTCCTGCGCGATCAGGTCACGCGCAAGCGAAAAGCCGGAATAATCTTGCGAGTTTGCATCGATAATCGGCTCCTTCGGGAATCGTTTTGCGTGCATGCGCCTGGCTGCTGCCTGCGCTTGCTTGAGGGCAGGGACGCTCTATCTTGGTGGCAGAGGTGGCGCAGTTGCGCCGGGAAGAAGAGGAGATGCCTGCATGCGTTATGAGGGAAGCTGTCACTGCGGCAAGATCGCCTTCGAGGTGGAAGGGGAATTCAACGAAGCGATCGACTGCAATTGTTCGCTCTGCCGTCGCCGTGGCGGGCTGCTCGCCTTCGTTGCCCGCGACAAGCTGACGCTGACGACGCCGGAAGCGGACCTCTCGACCTACCTCTTCAACAAGCATGTGATCCAGCACCGATTCTGCGACACCTGCGGCATCGCGCCGTTCGGCGAGGGCGACGGGCCGCATGGGAAGATGGCGGCGGTCAACCTGCGCTGCCTGCCCGAATTTGATATCGAGGCGGTGAAGGTCGTCAAGTATGACGGCCGATCGGTTTAGAATCGGGCCGGAAAATGCAGCTCTGGTTGCGCGTGCGGATATGGCACAACGAGACCTTGCCGATTAAATTGTTGCTACCCTTGTCTTTTGGCGGGCAGCGCCTACATCTTCAGCGGAAGCTGATAAACCCCAAAAAGCGATAGGAACGGTGATTTTTACCGAATCATCCGGTTTTTCAGCGGAAATGCTTGACGGGATCGAAAATTCTGGGAATCACCATTTCCGAATAAGAAATGGCGAGATGACACGGCGGTTAGGGAATCATGCCAGAGACGTTTCAGTGGCAGGACTGTCGGAGCTTGCCCGCTTTGCCACGAGTACACTCGTGGTTAAACAGGAATTAAACATCATCCCGTTACGTCAGGGGAAATGATTCGGTGGCGGGTGCGCGGCGCACCCGGACCTTCGAGCGGCATTGGCACCGGGCTCACGCCGGTTGCGACAAGGAAAGCGACGAACTAAATGGCAACCAAAGTCAAAGAAAACGAAGAAGCTGACGTAGAACGCGAAGGCGCTCCGGACGGCCCGCTTCTCGATCTTTCCGATGACGCTGTCAAGAAGATGATCAAGGCCGCCAAGAAGCGCGGCTACGTGACGATGGACGAGCTCAACTCGGTCCTTCCGTCCGAAGAAGTCACCTCCGAACAGATCGAAGACACGATGGCGATGCTGTCCGACATGGGCATCAACGTGATCGAGGACGAGGAAGCCGAAGAGGCAGCCAGCGGCGGTGACGACGAGGGCGGCGACGACGACGGCGACAGCGAAGGCGGCGAACTCGCGCCTTCCAGCGGCACGTCGCTTGCGACCAGCAAGAAGAAAGAGCCGACCGATCGTACCGACGACCCGGTGCGCATGTACCTGCGCGAAATGGGCTCGGTCGAGCTTCTCTCCCGCGAAGGCGAAATCGCGATTGCCAAGCGCATCGAGGCGGGCCGCGAGACGATGATCGCCGGTCTCTGTGAGAGCCCGCTGACCTTCCAGGCGCTGATCATCTGGCGCGACGAACTGAACGAAGGCCAGACGCTGCTGCGCGAGATCATCGATCTCGAAACCACCTATTCCGGTCCCGAGGCCAAGGCTGCGCCGCAGTTCCAGAGCCCGGAAAAGATCGAGGCCGACCGCAAGGCTGCCGAGGAAAAGGAAAAGACCCGCAAGGTCCGTTCACCTGCCAACGACGACGACATCACCAATGTCGGCGGCGATGTCATGCCGGCCGAAGAAGAAGAGGAAGACGACGACGAGTCGAACCTCTCGCTCGCCGCCATGGAAGCGGAACTGCGTCCGCAGGTCATGGAAACCCTCGACATCATTGCCGAGACCTACAAGAAGCTGCGCAAGCTGCAGGACCAGCAGGTGGAAGCCCGCCTTGCTGCCACCGGCACGCTTTCGCCCGCCCAGGAGCGCCGCTACAAGGAGCTCAAGGACGAGCTGATCAAGGCGGTCAAGTCGCTGTCGCTCAACCAGAACCGCGTCGACAGCCTGGTCGAGCAGCTCTACGACATCTCCAAGCGCCTGATGCAGAACGAAGGCCGCCTGCTGCGCCTTGCCGAATCCTACGGCGTCAAGCGTGACTCGTTCCTGGAACAGTATTCGGGTGCCGAACTCGACCCGAACTGGATGAAGTCGATCAGCAACCTGGCCGGCAAGGGCTGGAAGGAATTCGCCAAGAGCGAAAACCAGACGATCCGCGACATCCGCCAGGAGATCCAGAACCTGGCGACCGAAACCGGCATCTCGATCGCCGAGTTCCGTCGGATCGTATCCATGGTGCAGAAGGGCGAGCGCGAAGCGCGTATCGCCAAGAAGGAAATGGTCGAAGCGAACCTGCGCCTCGTCATCTCCATCGCCAAGAAGTACACCAACCGCGGCCTACAGTTCCTCGACCTCATCCAGGAAGGCAACATTGGCCTGATGAAGGCGGTCGACAAGTTCGAATACCGTCGCGGTTACAAGTTCTCGACCTACGCCACCTGGTGGATCCGTCAGGCGATCACCCGGTCGATCGCCGACCAGGCCCGCACGATCCGTATTCCGGTGCACATGATCGAGACGATCAACAAGATCGTTCGTACCTCGCGCCAGATGCTGCACGAGATCGGCCGCGAACCGACGCCGGAAGAACTGGCCGAAAAGCTCGCCATGCCGCTCGAAAAGGTCCGCAAGGTCCTGAAGATCGCCAAGGAGCCGATCTCGCTCGAAACGCCCGTCGGTGACGAAGAAGATTCGCACCTCGGCGATTTCATCGAAGACAAGAACGCGCTGCTGCCGATCGACGCCGCCATCCAGGCGAACCTGCGCGAGACGACGACCCGCGTTCTCGCTTCGCTGACGCCGCGCGAAGAGCGCGTGCTGCGCATGCGCTTCGGCATCGGCATGAACACCGACCACACGCTCGAAGAAGTCGGCCAGCAGTTCTCGGTGACCCGCGAACGTATCCGTCAGATCGAGGCGAAGGCGCTTCGCAAGCTCAAGCATCCGAGCCGCTCCAGGAAGCTCAGAAGCTTCCTCGACAGCTAAAGTCGGGTACACGCAAAAGACCAAAGCCGGGCCAAGTGCCCGGCTTTTTCGTTTCCGCCTCACCCATGCGATTTATTGTGGGTGCTTTCGCCGGGGAGTATAGTCGCCCCTTCGCAGTAATCTGGGGCACCCCGTCTTGTACGCGGGAGCAATCGCACCGCGGGCGTGAAGCGTGCCCCCGTGGAGGTGTCAGATGACGACGTATGTCATGCTCCTCAACTGGACCGAGCAGGGCGTCAAGAATGTGCGTGATTCCCCGAAAAGGCTCGACCTCGCACGGAATGTGCTCGGCGAGATGGGCGGTTCCTTCAAGCATTTCTTCCTGACCATGGGTGACTACGACATGGTGGCCATCGTCGAAGCGCCTGACGATGCGGTGGCCGCGCGCTTCGCGCTCACGCTTGGCATGGCCGGCAATGTGCGCTCGACGACGCTGAAAGCCTTCCCGGAGGCTGCCTATCGCGAACTGATCGCCTCGCTTGGATGAACAGCCGACGTTGCGGCTGTGCCGCAGATGGCGGTCATAACGCCGGATGCCTCATTCACGGCGCACCGCTTCCCGAGAGGATGCGGGCGGCGCCGCGCATGGCGTTGCGAAAGGCGTCGTCGAAGCTGACGCCGCTCACCTGCCAGCGATAGCGCCTGCCGCCCGCGTCCATCTGCCATTGGGCGATCCAGCCGCGGGCGGCATCGGACCAGACGAGCGTGCCGATAAGCGGCACGTCCCCGTCGGCCTGTGCCGCGGGCGAGAAGAGTTGCGCGGGATCCGCTTGCGGCAGGGTATCGAGCGCGGATTTGCGGGCAGTGACGGTCGCCGCATCCGGCAGCACGGCCGAGAGCGCCAGTGGCTCTGCCGCTGCCTGAAGCGAATCCGCCATGTAGGGGCTCTCACTGCCGTCGCGCGCCAGCACGAAGCGGCGCTTCTGATCTTTGACCGCCAGCCACACGGCGATCCTGAGGCGAGGGGAGAGCCATGGCTTGCGGCCGAGGTCTGCGAGCAGCGAATCGAGCGTTGCCGGCCGATATCGGCAGGTGAGGTCATGTGGGCGGTCGTGCGTGCCCTGTTCGTCATGGATCGGGATGCCTTCCAAGCGGTCGCGATAGGAGAAGGCCGAAACGAAGCTGCCGGCCCTGGCCTCCGCTGCCGCAAATCCGGGCGCCTCCGTGATCGCCGGATCGCCGGACAGTTTGACGAGCACCTCACGCAGGCATTCGCGAAAGCCGACTTCGCGGTTGGCTTCGCCCGTGCCGGTGACGATCGCGTCACTGCGATAGAGCGCATCGATGTCTGCCGCGCCGGCGCCGCCGCCGGCGAGGCAGAGGAGCGCCACGGCGAGTGCCGCGGCCGTCGCTCTTTTCCGGTTCAGTTTGCCGGCGGCAGGACGCAACTGAGGTCGCCCTCCTCGCAGCTCAGATAGGTCTTGAAGTCGGCGACGCGCTTCTTCGTGCGGTCGTCGCGACACTCAAGCGTGACCATCGGCTGGGCCGAGCCACCGGCGACGCCGGAGCTTGCGAAATCGCATTCGGCATCGCGATAGGCGATCCAGGCCCTTTGCGCGGCAACCAGCAGCTTCGTCTTGTCGGCATCGTCCTTCAGGCGTCCCTGGATTTGCTTGTAAAGGGCGTTCAGTTCGGCGTCGGAGGCCTTCAGCGCCTTGTCGGCGCAGGCATTCATCGTCGCCTGGTCGCTCGCATCGGCGCATTCGTCGGCGCGCGCGAAGCCAGTCGCGGCGAACAAGCCGGTGAAGGCAAGCACCATCAAGGCGGATATTTTCATCGATAGCTCCTTTGCGCCCAATGGCTGGCGCGGCATGTCTCCCGTGGATCGTAAAACCTCCGGTGGCGAAAGTTCAATGGCCGGGCCTTCGATCGTTCTCCATTGAATCAAAAGAGATCCTTAACGTTTACGTTTTATCAATCTCTGGAGCGCCGCGGCCCCGACGGGCGGCACGCGGTGTTCGAGCATATTTTCCCGAGGCCATGTCTTGCCGCGTGCAAGCGGTTGCCCCGGGGAAGCAAGAGGTTCAGCGATGCGTTGCGTATTTGTCGTCGTCCTCCTGTTGCTGGCCGGCTGCGGAACGGTGCCGAGAGACACCCGGAATGCCTGCGCGGTTTTCGAGCAGCGAGATGGCCTTTTCAACAATTGGCGCCGGGAAGCCTATAGCGCCCAGCGTGAGTACGGCGTGCCCGTACCGATCCTGATGGCGACGATCTATACCGAATCCGGCTTCCGCCATAATGCCCGGCCGCCACGCACCAAGCTTTTCGGCTTCATTCCCTGGACGCGCGCCTCGACCGCCTATGGTTATTCCCAGGCGCTCGACGGCACCTGGGCGCGCTATCAGAGCGAGACGGGCCGCTGGGCGGCGCGGCGTTCGAACTTCGGCGACGCGATCCGCTTCATCGCCTGGTACCATCGCGAAAGTGCCCAGCGGAACGGCATCGCCCTCAACGACGCCTACAGGCTCTACATCGCCTATTACCATGGCCACGGCGGCTATTCCCGAGGCAACTGGAGCGATACGGCCAAGAACGGCGCCAAGCGGGCGGCCGGCATGGCTCAGGTCTACAGCAAGCAGCTCAGAGGCTGCGGCAGCTGACGCCGTAGCCCGGTTGAGCCGGCGCCAGGGGACCGTTCTTCCGCTTAACCAGCGGCTGCGCGATCAAGTTCCGCGACATCGATCTTCACCATGCCCATCATCGCCTGCTGGGCGCGGGCGGCACGCGCCGGATCAGGATCGCCGAGATGGCGCATCAGCGCGTCCGGAATGATCTGCCAGGCGAGACCGAACCGGTCCTTCAGCCAGCCGCAGCGCTGCGGCGTGCCGCCATCAGACAGCCTGTCCCAGTAGTAATCCACCTCCGCCTGGTCGCTGCAGCGCAGGAAGAACGATACGGCCTCGCTGAACTTGAAATGCGGCCCGCCGTTAAGCCCCATGAAGTGCTGTCCCTCGAGCTCGAAGGAAGCGGTGAAGGCCCTGCCGTCGGGACCGCGCTTGATGTCGGTGATGCGGGTGTTGCGGAAAATGGCGGTATAGAAAGCGATGGCGTCCTCAAGTTGATCGTCGAACCAGAGAAACGGCGTGATCTTCTGCATGGGTGTCTCCCGATTTGGATGCTACCGGCCAAGGACGAACGGGGAAGCGCGGTTCCGACAAAAGCCGCGCCGCACTTGAAAGAAAATTCCGTCCCGATGTCGGAACTCTTGGCCGCCCTGCGTCCTATGTTCGTAGAACGAACAGAGGAGACTATGTCGATGACCTATGTGGATGGCTTTATCGTTGCCGTGCCGAAGGCGAATATCGAGGCTTACAAGGCGATGGCGAAGGCGGCGGGCGTGGTGTGGATGGAGCACGGTGCGCTCTCCTACAACGAATGCCTGGCGGACGACGCGCCCTATGGCGAAGTGACGTCCTTTCCCCGTTCGGTCCAGGCCAAGGACGATGAAACGGTGGTTTTCTCCTGGATCACCTACAAGTCGCGCGCCGAGCGCGACGCGATCGTTGCCAAGGTCATGGCCGATCCGCGGCTGCAGGGCGATGCCTGGAAGCAGGTGTTCGACGGCAAGCGCATGATCTATGGCGGCTTCGAGACCTTCCTGCAGATGTAGGCACGCCACCGCGGCGGTTTGCGGCAGATCGTCTTGGACCGGGAACGGTCCGGGGATAGAAGCATTGGGCATATCAACCGGCCGCACCGCCACCCCGGCGGATGCGGCCGCCTGCCGGAGGCCTTCATGCCGCAAACGCGCATCACCATCGCCACTCATGGCCAGGGGCTCTATGAATTTACCGACGAGGCGGCCGCCTTCGTGCGCGCCAACGCGGGAGGCGAGGGGTTGCTCACCGTCTTCGTGCGGCACACCTCCTGTTCGCTTCTCATCCAGGAAAATGCTGACCCGGACGTAAAGCGCGATCTCGACGGCTTTTTCCGCCGCCTCGTGCCGCCGTCCTCCGATCCCTCCATGCGCTGGATCGTGCACACCCAGGAAGGGCCTGACGATATGCCGGCACATATCAAGGCGGCGCTGACGCCGGTATCGCTCGGCATCCCGGTCGCTGGCGGCCGCATGCTCACCGGCACCTGGCAGGGGCTCTATCTCTTCGAGCACCGCGACCGCCCGCATCGCCGCGAGATCGTCCTGCATCTTTCCACCTGATCGACCGGCGCGCGATTGAATGGCGGCGGAGCGGTTCTAGATAAAGGGGCACGAGTAGAGCCTTGAGAGCCGGCCTTTCATGCCGGGGAGGAGCAGGGATGACCGATGCACAGACAATTGCCAGCCGCTTCATCGAGGCGCTGAACCAGCGGGATTTCGAGGCGCTGGCGCGGCTCGTCAACGAGGACGTCGAGCTCGATTCGCTCACCGGTCAGCGCACCGTCGGCGTCGGCCCCTTGCGCGCCTGGCTGATGAATTATCTGCGCCGCTTCGACGAGCAGTTCGGCGACGTGGTGCTGATGCGTGACGCCTTCGGCCAGCGCGTCGCCGCAGATCTGACGGCGCGCGGCACCTACCGCGAGACGATGGAGGGATTTCCGCCCGCAACGGGCCAGAGCTACTCCATTCCGAGCGTCCTCGTCTTCGAGATCGAGGACGGCGCCATCACCCGCCTTAGCCATTATCGCAACATTCGCGTCTTCGAACGGGCGCTTGCCGGTTGAGCGACAGATGGCCGACGGTTGCGCACCGCCGGCGCCCTTACTTTTTGCTTTTTTCACCGCCCGTCGGTCGCCTCACCGTGCTTTGAGCCGGAAATATCGGCGCGAGTCGTCTCTCGCATGCCGATTTTGTCGCCTGATTCGTCGCCTGTCCGAGCCCGGGCGAAAACCTGTCGCAGCGCTTGCGTTTCGAGAAAAGTCCTTCGAAATATTCGTTTATAAGCAATGTCTTATCTAGTTCGGTGTGCCTTGGCGTGGGGGCCGATCGTCAGGTTCTCGCAACCTGAACCTCCCATGAACATCGGGTTCCGCTGTCGTTCAGCTTGGCGACCCTATCCTCTGATCAATCGCTTGGGACGGTGATTGCCCTTTGAACCCTTCAAGCCTGGAGAGATCTTATGAAGAACCGCTTTTTTAACGCCGCTGCTGCTGTCGTCATCGGAATGACCGGCCTGCTCGGCGCCGCCTCCACCGCTTCGGCCGACTCGATCGAATTCGGCTTCGGCCCGCGCGGCGGCGTCGATGTGCAGTATCGCGATCACAACGGTGGTTACGGCGACGAGCGCGACTGGGGTCGCGGCCGTGACCGCCACTGGGACCGTGACCGCCGCGGCCGTTGCGCGCCCTGGATGGCCGTCGACAAGGCTCGCGACCGTGGCTTCCGCCGCGCCTATGTTGCCGACGTTTCCTCGCGCCGCGTCGTCGTCGAAGGCCGTCGTGACGGCTACCGCCAGACGATCGTCTTCGCAAACGCCCGTGGCTGCCCGACGATCGGCCGCTGGTAACATCCAAGCAATCTTCCCGCCTCGTCTCCCCCGGCCGGCGGAAGAATGGCCCCTCATGCTACGGCGTGGGGGGCTTTTTGTTTGTCATGCCGCTCGGGTCACGCAGCCTTCTCCGTCGTGGCGTGACGGAGGCGTTGATCCCTGACGGGCGGCTAGCATCCGGAGCCTGTCTTTACCAATGCGGGACCGCCTGCTGGCGCGGACACGCGGTTCGCCTTTCTCTTGATGATTGCCAGCGTTGCGGCGCGACGTCAGAGGGACGGCTCGGTACGATCGTCGAGGCGGGCGTCCCTCTTTCCGGTCTGAGGCCGCGCAAACACAGGCCTTATCGAAGGGCGTTGTTGACGCTTCTTGACCGGCTCGACGATCGCGGGCGCCTACCGAACGACCGTCTCCCTGCCTGCTGATCTGCGGTACCTGACCTACGACCTTACGGCCTGGCCGCGGCACAGGCCATCCGGTCAAAAGGCGCCGCGCCTTATCCCTAAGACAAGCGGACGCTCACAATCGGAGACGGGGGCGCGGGAGCTGGCGGGTGCGGTTTGCCCGTGCACCAACGGTCACCAAGGCAGCGGCCGGCGACAACTGGCCATCGGCCGGTCTGGCCCGGCGAGTGGCGGCTGAGGAGCAACAAGCGTTCCCCAAACGAACTTGCCCCTGGCGCCGGTTCCGGAGCCAGGGGCAAGGAAGATGCGAGGGCCCGCGCTCATGCGGCGAGCCTTGCTGGAAGCTTACTGCTTGATTTCGAAGGTCACGTTGACCGTCACGTTGTAGCTGTTTTCGCCGGTCGCGACCGGAACTGAGTCGGCGGCATATTCCTTGGCCATGCCGGCACGCATCATCGGCACCGGTTCGGGGCGGAAGCCCTGCTCGGAGATGTTGACGATCTTGCCGACCGAGACGCCGGCAGCTTCGGCGAGCACCTTGGCCTTCTCGACGGCATCGGCAACGGCGGCCTTGCGCGCTTCGGTGATCACGGCTTCCGGCTTGTCGTTGGTGAACTGCACGCCGCCGCCCTGGTTGACGCCAAGCGAAACCGACTTGTCGATCACTTCGCCGAGCTTGGCGAGATCGCGAACGCGGACGCTGACGCCGTTCGTCACCTGGTAGCCGATCAGTTCCGGCGCGCGGTTGCTGCCGTCTGTGTTGGTCGGATAGGTGTATTGCGGGTTGAGCATGAAGCCGCTCGTCTGCAGGTCGCGATCGGCAATGCCGCCGTCCTTCAGCGCCTTCAGCACTTCGGCCATGGTCTTGTTGTTGGCGTCCAGCGCTTCGCGCGCGGTCTTGCCATCCTTGACGACGCTCAGCTGCAGGACTGCCATGTCCGGCGCGGTCGTCGCGCGGCCTTCGCCGGCAACGACGATGGTGGCCTTGTCCTTGTCCGTCTCCTGCGCCTGAGCGGCGGCAACGCCAGCAAAAGCTGCAGCGAAGGCGGCGATCGAAAGCGTGCGGGCAGTGCGTGTGGAAATCATCTTCAATGTCTCTCCGGTTGTTCCGTCCCAAGCGTCTTCTTGGCTATCGATTGTGTGAGCAATGCGGCAATGGCTTGTCCGCAAAAAGGTTTTCCGCTAGAGCCTTGGCCACCCCGCAAACTGCCATTGGTTCGCGGGCCTGGATCAAGACGGTGCCACGCCTCGTTCAGAAGCGCAAAGGCCACCGTAGCACTTAAAGTTGCTGCACCCCGTGTCTTATCCTTGGACCGTTACGGTTTAAGGACAGGAGCGGATCCAGAGTGGGCCTGTAGCTCAATGGTTAGAGCCGGCGGCTCATAACCGCTTGGTTGGGGGTTCGAGTCCCTCCGGGCCCACCACTCAAAAAATCCAGCTTGTCATGTACATCCAGCTTGCCAGTTCGCCTGAAACGGGCACGCTCGGCTGCTTGATCGCGGCTTTGCGGGTGGGGGAGTGTTCCAGTGCTGACAGGGCGATCGCGTCCCATTGGTTGAGGATATGCTCGGCGTCGTAGCGCCTGACATTGGCTTCGGCGTTGGCGCCGAGGCGGGCGCGGAGGGGCCCGTCGGCCATCAGCTTGGAGAGGGCGGCGGCCAGGGCGTCGATGTTGCCGTTTTCGACGAGGATGCCGTCTTCGCCTTGGGCGATCATGTCGGTCGGGCCCCAATCGCAGGCAAACGAGACGACGGGGAGGCCTGCGGCCATGGCTTCGAGCAGGGCGATGCCCCAGCCTTCGTAGCGGGACGACAGAACGAAGAGGTCGGCGGTCTCGACCCAGAGGCCGGGTTTCGGCGTAACGCCCGGCATTTCCACTCGCTCAGCAAGGCCAAGCGCGTCGCGCTGGGCTTCCAGCGCTTTTCTCGCTTCGCCTTCGCCCCAGATGACGAGCTTCCATTCCGGGTGGTCACTGGCCACCTTGGCGAAGGATTCGAGGAGCAGGTCGAAGCCTTTTTGCTCCGTCAGCCGGCCGACGGCGGTGAGCACATTGTTGCCGCGCTTCTTTTGCCAGCCGGCGGGCAGGTTGATGGCATTGGCGATCACCCGCCCGTGGCGGCGAACATCCGGCGGGAAATAGTCGAGGGCCCCCTTGGTCATGGTCACCAGCGCAAAGGCGCGGGGGTAGAGGCGAAGCTGCAGCCATTTCCAGAAGGGGCCGAAGGGCTGCACCGCCGGGTTGTTGCGCTCGGACACGATCACCGGAAGCCTGAGGCCCCGTGTTGCAAGAAGCGCCAACACGTTCGTGCGCGTCAGGAAGCTCAGGACGAAGTCGGGACGAGTGCGGCTGATGGTCGAGCGCAGCCGGTAGAGCCTTCGTGCCACCAGCCAGGCGGCACGCAGCTTGCCGGCCTTCTGGGCCGGCACGTCGAGCCGCTCGATGGCGACGCGTGGATCGAGCCGGTAATAGGGGGCGGAGGTTGGTGCTTCGAGCGTGATCACCGTGACAGCGCAGCCGAGGCGGGCCCAGTGGCTGGCAACGAGGCTGACGACGTGCTCGGTGCCGCCAGCGCCGAGTGCGGAAACGATGATGGTTATGCGCGCGCCAGCGATGCCGGCGGCTCCGACGATGTCGGTACCCGTGCCCTGATCCAATTTGGATTGCCCCTCGCTCTCCCCTTCTTATTATTAACAACTCCTTAAATTCGCGCAATGGGACTTTCGCAGTGTGGTAAACACGCCGGCGCGCAGCGATCGCGGCTTCCCGGCCGTCCGGGTCAGGTGGCGGACCTTGAAAAGTTCTCAACCGGTGGGACGATTGCGGGCGCCGAGCGCCTGCGGCGCGCGCAGGAGGAGGGGGAGGTTTCGGGCAATGCCGGTCGGCGATGCGCTTGGGGCGGAGGATCACAAAAAAATGCCCGCTGCAGGCGGGCAGTTTTGGAGTGGGCGCATACGCTCAAACATGTTGCGCCTCGCTCCAAGGTGGCCGTCAGAGGTCAAGGATCTGTAAATGCGCGATAGCTAAAAATGGGGAATGAGGGAAATCCTTCATTCCGGCCCGCCGGCCGTGCTGCGGATTTCGGTGACGAGCCGGCGGCGAGGTCGATTTTTTTCTCGGGGGGTATCAGCCGTGGCGTCAGCCGGAGATTGCCACCGGGCGTGGTGGTGCGGAGGCGGCAGAGACGGATCGCCGTTCGCCGATGGCGCGATACGGACGCCTCGGCAAGCCTTTGCTTTTCCGAAATTGTTTCGCTGATAGCCCACGCCGATGCTGTGCGCCTGTTGTCCGCAAGGCACCGACGTCCGTCAGCGCATGGCGAAAGTGGCCGGCACAACCATGGCGGAAAACTCCGCGAAAGGAATTTTTAATTTAAGCAATGAATAATGAAGTAGGGGGTTGAAGATCGCCGCCTTTTCGCCCTATGGAAGCCCCGGGCGGCTGGACCGCTATTCGAAAGGACGTTTATGCGAATCAAATCCGCATGTGCCGGCGCAAGCCGCACCGCCGTTTCGGGTTTCAAGTTTCTCGTACCGACAACATCAGTTCTCAGCCTCCTGCTTCTGTCCGCCGGCTGCTCGTCGACGGTCATCAGCGAAACGCCGCTGTTTGCTTCGGGCCATTCGAGCGCCTATGCGAGCCCGGCGATCAAGGTTCGCAAGGAAGCGAAGGATCTGAAAGTCGCCGAGGCGGACGAGGATATCGTCGAGCCAGCGCCGACGCGCAGACGCACGACCGCCTATCTCGGCCGCGCACCCTACATCTGCTCGCCGAGCGGCTTCGGGCGCACGTCGCACTGCTTCCTGAGAGCATCGCTCTAACGGCCTTTCGCGTTCGGGAAGCCGGGCGCAACCGATCATGGAGATTGCGCCGGTCGACAGCCGTGGCGGTCGGCGTTTTCGCCATCCGGGCATGATGCCCACGGCCTCGCGGTCGCACAGGTTTCCAGCGCGCAGCAAGCCATGTCTGATTTCATGCGGTGCCACATGTGGCCTGCCGGAGAATATCGTTGCCTATTGCAGTTCCAAGATCGGTCCTCGGCGCTGGCGCGTTGGTGCTTCTGGCGGTTGCCGGAGCCACCCCGGCCTACGCGCAGGATCCCTTAGACGGTATCGACCGAACGATGACGACCGCCGCCATCACGCCTGAGGCAAGAGGGCGGGAAGCGCGGACGGTGGAAATCGGTGTCTACGACCCGCATGACGCGGTCGCAGACAGCGATGCGCTGACGCTCGAGCATGTCTTCGTCTACTGGCAGAAGCCGGATCGGGCGCAGCTGAAGCGGAAATTCGCGAACGCGGCACGACAGGGGCGGGCGCTGATGCTGTCGGTCGAACCCTATACCCACGCCGCCGACTGGCGCGCCGGTGGCAACCGGCTGTTTGCCGATATCGGCAAGGGCCGCTTCGATCGCGAGATCACCGACATTTGCACGCGCGCCGCCGATTTCGGCGGACAGGTCTACATTCGCTGGGGCCATGAGATGGAAGAGCCCGGCGAGCGTTATCCCTGGGCGCGCCGCGACAGCGAAGGCTACAAGGCGGCGTTCCGCTATTTCGTGCGCAAATGCCGGGAACTGGCGCCGGCTGCACGCTATGTCTGGTCGCCGAAGGGCCACCGCAATCTCGCGTCCTATTATCCGGGTGACGATGTCGTCGACGTCGTCGGCATCCCGATCTGGGGCCTGCAGAAGATGGACGTCGACTATTGGGGCCGCGAGCGCCGCTTCGGCGAAGCGCTGAAAGAAAAATACCAGCGGGTATCGGGCTTCGGCAAACCGGTCATGATCGCCGAGCTCGGGGTATCCGGCTCGGCCGATTACAAGCGTGCCTGGTATGCCGAAATCCTTGACCAGCAGACCTATCGCCGGGCCTTTCCGCTGCTGACGACCGTTGTCTTCTTCAACGACAAGGAGCCGTACAAATGGCCGCTCGGCTATGGCGCGCCGGACTGGCGGCTCGACAAGGCGGCGCTCAAGGCGCTTGCCGACCGCGGGCAGAAAGAAGCGGCCGAACTCGCGGACTGATCGCCGCGCGCGACTTTAAATCTTGCTGATCGCAGCAGAGACGCCTTCGGTCGGGGCGACGCGCCGATCGTCCTTCGGCGCATCGTGAAAGTTTCAAACTCCGAGCCCTTGATGTGCCGGACCACGCTTGTGGTTCCGGATCATCCTGGTCGCCGGATCAGGCCAGCAACAGGCCCGATTCCCGGGCGGCTGCAGCAAAGCAGCGGCTCGCCCGGTCCGTACTCGTCAATCCATCCAGCGCATCCAGGCAACGCCTCAGGGCTGCGCGATATTCCCGTCCACGACGGCCCGGCCATTGCCGGAGCAGTTCCACGGCCTCGAACACCGTTCTGACCACAGTCTGCCGTCTCGCCGATAGTTTCAGGGGGATGGGCGTGGGAAAGAGTTTCTCGCTCATTGTATTCCTCGTTCACAGTCTTTTCGAGCGAGAGGGCAACGCGAGAGCGACGGGATGGTTCCACGTTGCCGGTCGATTTTTGTCCGTGCCGACGGCAGGCGGCGTCTCTTCGGCTTTGCGAGCGGGATCTTTTCGCGGGCGCATCTTCGCCGATGGCGGACGAAGGGACGCGCGGCAGGAAGCGATGTGGCGTTCGGACGGATGTTGAAAAGTTTCGAAAATCCAGGCCCGGCGCAGGTTGTGGCCGCCTAACGGGACCACTAGGGTGCAAGCGGGATCAGAGTTCCAGTGCAGCCTTCAGGTCGGTCGATTTCAGAACGCGCAGGTCGAGGTCGGCTTCGATATGGTCGATGTGGTGGACCATCAGCCGTGCGGCTGCGTCGATGTCGCCGCGCTCGATGGCGTTGACGATCTCGTCGTGTTCGCTGTGGCCGCAGCTCGAAACGGTCGATTGTCCGTAAAGTGCGATGACCAGCGAGGAGCGGGCGACCAGCTCATCCATGAAGCGGCGCAGGATCGCGTTGCCGGAGAGGTCGGCAAGCGCCAGGTGGAAATCGCCCGATGCCTTGATCTCCGCACGACGGGCCGATTGGCCGCGCTGTTCGGTCAGTTGCCGCTCGGCTGCCAGCATGCGCCTCAGTTCGGCAATCTCCGCCTTGCCGATCCGGGCGGCGGCGGCGCGCACGACACCGGGCTCGATCAGCCGGCGGGTCGCAAAGATCTGGCGCGCCTCGTCGATGGACGGGTGGGCGACGAAAGCACCGCGGTTCTTCTCGACGTTGACGAGCCCTTCATAGGACAAAGCCTGCAGAGCGGCGCGCACCAGGGTGCGGCTGACATTGAAGAGTTCGCCGACGTCGCCTTCCGAAAGCTTGGTGCCAGGCGCAAGCCGCCGCTCGACGATCGCATCGCGCAACGTATCGCGGATATGCTGACTGCCGATGTCGGTGGTCGGGTCGGTGGCCAGTTCGGCCTGATGGGGCGTGGTGGTCAAGGACATGAATCGATCCGCGAAGCAACGCGCCATCTTATCGTCGGACGAGGCGAAGGGAAACGACAATCTGACGCGCAAAGGTTGCGTGGGATTGCGCGGGATCGTCAGGTCAGGCGAGGCTACTTGTCGAGTTCCGGATAGACCCGGTCGAGGAAGCCGGGCCGCAGTTTCTCGCCGACCAGGCAGTCGGGGGCCGGGAAGGCATCGACATAGCGTATCGTCGGCGGCGGTTGCAGACCGCTGACTTCGAGCACCAGTTTCTGGCGGATCGCGATGGAAAAGTCTTCGGGCTCGTGCACCGGCAGCACGAAGGAGCCGGGGCCGCCGATGACACATTCGGCATAATACTGGTCGAGCGGGCCGGTGGAAACCGACGGGCGGATGAGGATCGCGAGCCCGTTGATGGTGATGCCGCGCGCGATCGCGGTCTCGCGGGCCGGAAGCACCGGCGGGCCGATGTTGTTCGGCCCGTCGCCGGAGATGTCGATGACCCGCCGCACGCCGCTGTAAGCGTTGGAATCGATCAGTGCGGTGCCGTAGGTAATGGCGTTGGAGATCGAGGTGCCGCGCCGGGTGCCGACCGGGCGCTGCTCGATCAGCTTGGCGAAGGCATCGGCGTCGGCGGCGGTGTCGATCACCCGCCAGGCGACGACGGAGGATTCGTTCACCGTTCCGGCCCATTCGAAATAGCCGATCGCGATGCGGCCGAGCTGGCCGCTTTCGACGGCATCGAGAAAGTCGCGGTGCCGCAGCGCCTCGACATAGCCGGCCCGCTGGATGCGGGCTTCGTCGAGATCCATCGAGCCGGACATGTCGACCGCCAGGATCAGTTCGACGTCGACATTCGTCGCCTCGGCGGTCGATGGGCTCGGGCCACCACTCAATGAAAGGAGTAACGCCAACACGCTCAACATCGCTTCAACCAGTCATTGCGCGCGGTCAGATTAGAAGACTGTAACACAAGATTGGATTTCGGCGACCGTTTGGGTGTAGTTGGCCTTCACTAAAGAGTGATTTTGCCGGGTCATGCATGAGCCCGGATGCCGGTCGGGAAAGGCGGGATGCAGCAGCGTAGCGAAAATACCGAGCGATTTCAGATCGATCGATTGCAGCAGGCGGCGTTCGGCTATTTCCTCGAACATTCCGATCCGGTCACCGGGCTGATCGCCGACACCGCGTTGCCGGGCGCGCCGGCGAGCATCGCTGCGACCGGCTTCGGCCTTTCCTGCTACCCGGTCGGCGTCGAGCGCGGCTGGCGTTCGCGCAGCGATGCGGCGCGGCGGGTGGTGACGATCCTGCGCTTCCTTGCCCAAGGCCCGCAGTCCCGCCACCGGCAGGCGACCGGCTATCGCGGCTTCTACTACCACTTCCTCGACATGCGGACCGGCGAGCGCGCCTGGCAGAGCGAGCTTTCAACCGTCGATACGGCGCTGCTGATCGCCGGCGTCCTGACCGCTTCCGCCTATTTCCGCCGCGATGATGCGGTCGAAGGCGAGATCCGTGCGCTTGCTGACCGGCTCTATGCGCGGGTTGACTGGCGCTGGGCGCTCAATCGCGGCGATACGCTGACGATGGGCTGGCGGCCGCCGGGGCGGTTTTTGAAACATCGCTGGCGGGGCTATAGCGAAGCGCTGCTGCTCTATGTGCTGGCACTCGGCGCGCCCGAGCATGCGATCGAACCGGAGCATTATGCGGCCTATGCCGAGGCCCATGACTGGATCCCCGTCGAGGGCCGGCCGCACCTTCATGCGGCGCCGCTCTTCATCCATCTCTTCCCGCAGGCCTGGCTCGATCTGCGCGGGCTGGCCGACCGACCGATGCGGGAGCGGGGAACGGATTATTTCGAAAATACCCGGCGCGCCATAGCGTTGCAGCGGGACCATGCGCGTTCCAATCCCGGACACTTTGCCGGATATGGCGAACACCTGTGGGGTCTCAGCGCCTGCCATGCGCCGCGCGTCCGTGTGCGCCTTCGCGATGGCCGCCAGCAGCAGCTTTTCGGCTATGTCAACCGCGGCGCGCCCCACGGCCCTGATGACGGCACGCTCGTGCCCTGGGCGCCGCTTGCCTGCCTGCCGTTCGAGCCTGAGGCGGCGCAGGCCTCTCTCGCGCATATGGCGGAGAGTTATCCCGGACTTCTGAACGAGGGGCGGTTTCCCGGCGGCTTCAACCCGAGCCTTGGTGGCGGCGGGCCGGAGGGCTGGATCGATGCGCGGGTGGTCGGTCTTGACCAGGGCCTCGTTGTCATGATGATCGAGAACTGGCGAAGCGGCCTTGTCTGGGCGCTGATGCGCGGCATACCGGCGATCCGCCTCGGCCTTCAACGAGCCGGCCTCGACGGTGGCTGGCTGCGGCAGGGGGAGGGTGCGCGTGGCAATCCGCCCGCATCCAGCGCCAAGGGGTGAGGATGGGCGACGGAGACGGCATGCGCTTGAACGACCACCGGCCGACAGCGGAGATCGCGGCCCCCTTTGCGCAGCAGGCGCTGGCCGTCGCGGACCATCTGCGTGCCCAGTTTCCGGAGGCTGCCGTCTCGCTCGGGTCGGCGGCGAGCGAATTCAGCGCGCCGGACGACTTCTGGGCTGCGGGCAGCGCTGGCCTTGAGGCGGGGCTCGCCTATCAGGATTTCTTCGGGGTCGGCATGACCGACCGGATCCGTGCGGCGCATCTGATCGCCTTCTATAGCCGTCAGCTGAGCGTGGTCCTTGGCGCGTTCCATCTCGGTGCCGGGCTGCAGCTGGAGGTCGCCGGGATTCGTTTCGAGGATTGGGCACGGCTTCACCGTGGTGCCGAAGTCGCGGGCAAACGCTATCGTTTTTGCCTCCAGCCGCCGGCGACGGAGCGCAAGGGTCGGGAGGAGGACGTCAGCGTTTTCGAACAGGGCTTCATCGCTCATCTGACGCCCGTCATTGCTGTCCTGAAGGCACGGACGGGCCTCTCGAGCGGGGCGCAGTGGCGGCTCGCGGCGGATGCCCTGGCTGGCGCGTTCCTCGAAATCGGCCGTGCGATCGGGGATGAGGCGCGCGGCATGGCCGAGGCGCTGGCAATCGTCAAGCGGCCGGGCTCGCGGCTCTATTCTGATGAGCTTTGCTACGAGCAGATTGCGGCCGTCGATCCGGCAAGTGGTGAACACATTTCGCGCCAGTATCGGATCCGCTGCGGCTGCTGTCTGTATTTCAAGACGGAGGGCGGCAGCTTCTGCGACACCTGCGTCCTGCTGGAGCCGGAAGATCGCCGTGCGCGGCTGGCGGCGCATCTCATGCAAAACGGCGGGGCCTGAACCCCGCCGTCGGTTTGCTGACAATCCGTGATCGGCGATCACTATGCTTTGACGAAGCGCTCGTTGATGAAGCCGGAGACGACGCCGAGCACGATCCAGAAGGCGAGCGTGGTGGCGAGTGCGGCAACCGCAAACTCTGCGCCGAGCACGGCCGGAACGTTGCTGGTGATGTCGAGCGGCTGCGGCGCACCATAGACATGGGGCGCTGCGATCAGCACGAGACCCGCGACCTTGGAGACGATCTCCTCGCGCAGGACGACGAGATAAAGGCCGACGGCCGAAAGCGCCACCGTTGCGAGCCACCAGGTCTGGCGGTCGCCCAGTTCGGCGGCCGGAAAGCCAGGCAGTTCCGGCGGCAGGCCGATCGCCGGCAACATGTGCACGGCAAGCCAGCCGCAGGCGCCCCAGAGCGCGCCGTTCCGAAGCGTGATCGGGTAGCCGATCACCAGGCTGACGCCGGCGAGCAGCAGGCCGAAGCCGGAACCGGTGACGAGGTTCGCGATCAGCGTGCCGGAGAAGCGGCTCATGCCGAACATGATGCCGCCGTCCTCGTGCTCGCCCTCATGGGCATAGGCGGGCGTGATCGGCGACAGCGCGTCGAGCAAGGCGCCGAGCGGCGACACGGCTTTGAGCGACGAATGCTGGTCGTGGTTTTCCGCGGCAGGCTGTGCCGCACCCGGCTGGGCGGCGGGCTGTTCGGTGGGGGCCGGAGCCTCGCCTTCGAATTCTTCCGCATGCAGGATCAGCGGCGTGACGCGCAATTCCTGGGCGCCGGTCATGAAGACACCGGCAATCAATCCAGCCACGATCGCGGCCAGAAGCGTTCTGACAATCATCTTGAAATCCCTCGATAACGACAAAAGCCACGCGCTGCGGCGTGGTCCTTGAGCCTTCCCATTTTGCCTGTGCTGCGGATGGCTTTCGCACGCCGGAAAAACCGGAATGCACACAAACCGACATCCGGCTCGTGCCGGATGCGTTCAGGTCCGCAGATTGTTCGATGCGGAACGTTGTTCACGTTCCGAGGCATCGGTCAGTGGCAGGGGAAGCCGTAGGAGTGGCGGGTGTCGTGCGCCGTGTCGTGCAGCACGGCCGAGTTGGCAAGGCCGGCGCCGAAGACGAGGAATGCGCCGATGAAGAGCGCGATGACGCCAGCGGTCAGACGATCGCTGAGGGAGAGCGGGGTGCTCGAAATGGTAGACGTAGCCATGACAACCTCCGTGATGGCATCGGGAAATTCCCGGTTGGGCCCTATGCCCGCATCGAGTGGCAGGTTTCCTGGCTCACGGCGTTGGGCTCGATGCCCTCGATCTGCCTCGCCTTCCCAGCTCGGCCGCCCTCTCGCGGTCTTGCCAGTGGCTTCTTCCGGATCGCTCCGGAACGGTGGATCGACGTCGCTCTACAGTCGCGGGGTCGGCCGTGATTTGAATGCCCAGATTGGGTCCATCCGTCACATTCCCGTTTACTCCCGAAACACGTTCGCGTCCCGGGAACCAATCGATCCCAGATGATTAGGATTGTGTCATGGAGTTGTCAATTGAGTGCGCGCCGCCGCGCGGTCCATCCGCGACAAAATCCTTGATGGTCATGCGTTTGTAGGCCTCGACGATCTGGTCGCCCTCGGCGCGCTCGACCGAGACCGCAAGCCGCATGGTGCAGTCGCCGAGATGCATGATCAGGAAGGCGGCGCTGTCGATTTCCTCGCGCGGCGTCGCCGGCACAAGCCGGGCCCAGACATCGGCAAGCAGCTTTCCGCCGGCGCGGCTTTGCGCAAGGTCGATTTCGCGCAGCGCCTTGTCGGCCTGCATCGCCGACCAGATGTCGCGCATGACCGGCTCGGCGAGGAACATCTCGTAATAGATGTCGAACAAGAGCGAGAAGGCGTCGCGCAGCTCGGCGATCGAGGTCACCTTGGCCAGTTCGGCCGCGATACACTCGTTGCAGACCGCATTGTAGCGCTCGGCGAGCGTGCGCACGATTGCCGCCTTGTCGGGGAAGTACTGGTACAGCGAGCCGATCGAAATCCCAGCCTTCTCAGCGACTTCGCTCATGCGCATGGCGTCGCTGCCCTTTTCCTGGATGAGCGCCGTCGCGCAGGCGAGGATCTGCTCGACGCGCTCGCGACTGCGCTTCTGGCTCGGTGTCCGGCGCAGTGCGGGCTCGTCGTCGGCGGGAAGCGTGGCGGGGCTTGCATCTGGAATCATGAGTAATGCTCACATTTTGACTTGACTCCTAAAATACGAGGATTTATCACATTTGCAAATGTGAGAGATACTCATATTTTTTGGTGGAACCTCAGGAGGAAACGATGTCTCAGAAAATCACACTGGTTTTGGGCGGTACCGGCAAGACGGGGCGGCGGGTGGCCGAGCGCCTTCGGGAGCGGGGCATAGCGGTCCGCATCGGTGCCCGTTCGGCGTCGCCTTCGTTCGATTGGACGGATGAGGTGACCTGGGCGCCGGTCCTTGAAAACGTCGATCGCATCTATGTCTGCTTCCAGCCGGATCTGGCGGTACCGGGCTCCGTCGAGGTGATCGCCAAGTTCTCGAGCCTTGCCGTCAGCGCCGGCGTCAAGCGGCTGGTGCTGCTGTCGGGGCGCGGCGAGGACGAGGCGGAAGCGGCCGAGCGCGCGCTGCAGGCCTCCGGCGCCGACTGGACGGTAATCCGGGGCAGCTGGTTCTTCGAAAACTTCGACGAAGGGTTCCTCGCCGAGGGTGTCTTGAGCGGTTCCGTCTTCCTGCCCGTGGACACGGTGACCGAGCCTTTCATCAGCTGCGACGACATTGCCGACGTCGCTGTCGAAGCGCTTCTCGACGACCGCCATGTCGGCAAGGTCTATTCGCTGACCGGCCCGCGGCTGATGACCTTTGCCGACGCCGTGGCCGAAATCGCCGCGGCTGCCAACCGCCCGATCTCCTATCAGGCTATACCGGTTGCCGACTTCGCTGCACACTTGCAGGCCGACGGCGTGCCTGATGACTATGTCGAGCTCATCCGCTATCTCTTCACCTCGGTGCTCGACGGGCGCAATTCAAACCTGACGTCCGATGTCGAGCATGTGCTTGGGCGGCGTCCGCGTGACTTTGCAGCCTACGCTCGGGAAACCGCAGCAACTGGTGTTTGGAGTCTTGCCGCATGATCCCCCTGATCCCCGCTCTGGCGTTTGCCGCCGCGATCGGTTCCGGCCTGATGGCCGGGCTGTTCTTCATCTTCTCGGTCTGCATCATGCAGGCCCTGTCGCGGCTGCCGCCGGAGCAGGGGATCGCTGCGATGAATGCGATCAACGTCGTGATCCAGAACCCGATCTTCCTCAGCGCCTTCATGGGCACGGCGTTGCTCGCCCTGGCGCTCATCGTCGTCGCCTTCCTCTCGGGCGGTGAGGGCCGGTGGTGGCTTGCCGCCGGCGGTGTCGCCTATGTCGTCGGCGTGCTGCTGGTGACCATCGTCTTCAACGTGCCGATGAACGACGCGCTCGCCGCGGCAGCCCCCGGTCAGGCGGCGACCGATCTCTGGCATGAGCGCTATCTGACCGATTGGGTCTGGTGGAACCACGTGCGCACCTTCGCGTCGATCGGCGCGCTGGCGTTCTTCATTGTCGGTTTCGCCCGCGCCTGACGAAAAGCGCCGGCAAGTGGATCCTTGCCGGCGCCTGCACGCGTCTTGACCTCTGAGCCCATCCCGCCGTCAGGGCTTGGGAATACGCGCGTCATACTGCGCTTCAAGGTCGGCAAACTTGCTCCAGAAGGCCGCCGGCTTTTCGCCTTCCAGCAGCGCACGCAGAATGTCGAGATGCACGTGCCAGCCGGCGGAGAAGCTGGTCATGATGGCGCGGTCGGCGATGCGCTTGTGGGTGACGACGAGCAGCACCTTGTCGCCGCGGGGGCTGAGTTCGAAGCGGACCTCCGAGGGCGTGCCGGTTTCTTCGTTCCAGGTGTAGGCCAGCAGCCGCGGCGGCTCCCAGGCGAGCACGTGACCGTAATTGCGCACCTCGCCGGCGTGCTCGGCATATTTCTGCGGTGGCCGATCGTCTTCCGCTGTCAGTTCCGAGTGGCGGAAGACGTGCTCGACCTCGGCCCCTTCCTTCGACCCGATCGTTCCGGACGCCATCCAGAGCCGGCGCTTGCTCTCCTCCGTCAGATAGGACCAGACCCGCTCGATCGGGCCGGGAAGCAGGCGCTCGATGCGCACCGCGTC
Source organism: Ensifer sp. ENS09 (assembly GCF_014852425.1). Lineage (NCBI taxonomy): Bacteria > Pseudomonadati > Pseudomonadota > Alphaproteobacteria > Hyphomicrobiales > Rhizobiaceae > Ensifer > Ensifer sp. ENS09. Next base: position 1,260,143 of record NZ_JACVBP010000001.1, on the reverse strand, counting down.
CGGTGCGACGACACGGCCGTAATCGGCGCCGGCAAAGGCTGTGGCAGACGAAGTCATGGCTTATCCTCCGAATCAGTTTGGTTGGTGGCGTCTTCGGCGAGAAGCAGCGCCTCGAGTACGTCGATGCGGGTGCGCCAGAAGGTTTCGTAGTGGCGCATCCACTCCATGCCTGCATGCATCGGCCCGGCATCGAGCCGGCACACATGCGTGCGACCTTTCACTTCGCGGCGCACCAGACCTGCTCCTTCCAGCACCTTGATGTGTTTCGATGCCGCGGCCAGCGAGATCGAGAACGGCGCCGCAAGCTCGCCCACCAGTCTTTCGCCCTGCGAAAGGTCCTGGAGCATGGCGCGCCGCGTCGGGTCCGAAAGCGCGTGAAACACGGCATCGAGATGTGCGTTCTGATATTCAACCATATCGTTGAATGTCGTCTGGATTGGCCTAATTGTCAACCGTTCGGTTGAATTTAAAAATATCGCGAAAAAAGACCGGGCCGCGGCGGGTCGTCGTGGACGCGCCGTCCCTTCCAGGCGGCGAGCGCATCGGCAAGGTCGTCGGTCGGCACCATCTGGGCAAACTGCTCGCTCTCGACCTGCAATCCCTCGGCGATCGACATGTTGAGGCCGCGGGTGACAGCAGTGATGATCGAGCGGACGGCGAGAGGCGAGTGCGCCATGATGCGCTTTGCCAGGTCACGGGCGGACGCGATCAGTTCGTCATGCGGGACGACGCGGTTGACGAGCCCCAACTCCAGCGCGCGATCGGCCGGGAAATCGTCGCCGGTCAAAAGCAGTTCCAGCGCGCGCTTGCGGCCGGCGAGCCGCGGCAGCCGCTGGGTGCCGCCGAAGGTCGGCGGCATGCCGAGCTTGATCTCCGGCTTGGCAAAGCGCGCCTGGTCGCTGGCAATCGCCAGATGCACGGCCTCGGTGATCTCGCAGCCGCCGCCATAGGCAAGCCCGTTGACGGCAGCGATGACCGGCTTCGGAAAGGCTTCGAGCCGCGCCGTCAGGCCCTGGCCGCGACGGACGAAATCGCGCACGGCCAGGTTCACGCCCTTGGCCACGCTTTCCGAGAACTCATGAATATCGCCACCGGCGGAAAAGGCGCGCTCGCCGGCGCCGGTGATGATCACCGCGCTGACGGCGTGGTTCACCTCGATCTGGTCAAGAAGGCTCATGAGCCGGTCGATCAGCTCGTAGTTCAGCGCGTTGAGTTTCTCTGGGCGGTTGAGAGTGAGGAGGGCGATGCCCTCGGAAATCTGCAGCAGCACGGTGTTCGACATGGTTGCTCTCCGGCAGGTGTTGACGGGGAGAGGCTAGGTGAGGGAAGATGCCATGTATATTCACTAGTCGGTATACTTGAGAGATGGCGAAAGCAGAGAAATCGGCCCGGGACTTGATCGTCGCAGCGGCGGAAAAGCTGTTTTATGCCGAGGGCATCCGCGCAGTCAGCGTCGATGCGGTGGCGGAAGCCGCGGGCGTGACCAAACGCACGCTCTACTATCATTTCGACAGCAAGGACGCGCTGATCGCCGCCTATCTCGAAGGCCGCGACCAGCCCAATCTGAAACTCTTCCGCAAGTGGTTCGACGCGGGCGACGGGGACATTGCCGACAAGGTCGAGGCGATCTTCGTCAATCTGGCGCGGGCGGCGCGCCATCCGAAGTGGAAGGGTTGCGGCTTCCTGCGCACCTCGGCCGAGCTAGCCAACATGCCGGGACATCCGGCGATCCGCATCGGTGCGGCCCACAAGAAGAAGTTCGAGGCGTGGATGGCCGAGACCTTTACCGAAGCCGGCACTGCCGAGCCGGCCATGCTGGCGAAGCAGATCCTGCTGTTGCTCGACGGCAGTTTCGCCGTGGTGCTGCTGCATCGTGACGCGAGCTACATGGAGATGGCGGGCAAGGCTGCAGCGACGCTGGTGCGGGTCGCGCTTGCCGGCGCGGACGGGAAGGGATCCTGACGCGCTGCAACTTCCGCTTCAAACGGCTGCCATCGGCGGGCAGTATAGGATGCAGTGCCAGGAGCCAAACAACCATTGAGCGCCGATGTGGCCGCGCTGCGGCTCACCGAGGAGGAAATCCATGACCGTCAAGCGTATCGTCTCAAACCTCTACGCCCCGGACCCGCAGGTGGCGCGCGCCTTCTACGGCGACCTTTTGGAACTGGACGTGGTGATGGACCATGGCTGGATCCTGACCTTTGCCGCCGAGGGCAAGGCCGCGTTGCCGCAGGTGAGCATTGCCAGCGAGGGCGGCAACGATACGCCGGTGCCGGTGCTTTCGATCGAGGTCGACGACGTCGACCGCGCCTATCAGCGCGCCAAGGCAGCCGGCGTCGAGATCGTCTACGACATCACCAACGAGCCCTGGGGCGTGCGCCGTTTCTACATGCGCGACCCATTCGGCAATATCGTCAACATCCTGACGCACTAATTCCAGGAAAAGTGCGCAGCGGTTTTCCGTCCGGAATTGCGCCATCTGAAATCAGCGAAGAGGCCGCCGGCAAGACAGGCGGCCTCTTGCATCAGGCAAGCGACAACGCGTTTGAGAGATCCGCGACGAGGTCGTCGGGATGCTCGATGCCGATCGACAGGCGGATGGTTGATTCCAGCACGCCGATGCGGTGGCGCACCTCGATCGGCACGCCGGAATGGGTCATGGCCGCCGGGTGGCTGGCGAGCGATTCCGTGCCGCCGAGGCTGACGGCGAGCTTGAAGATCTGCAGCGCGTTGAGGAAGCGGAAGGCCGCCTCCTGGCCGCCCGCGATGTCGAAGGAGAAGGTCGAGCCGGCGCCGGTGCACTGCGCCTTGAAGGTGCGGCCGACCGGTGTGTCCTCGCCGTGGAAGGGCAGGTAGTGGATGCGCTCGACCTTCGGGTGGTCGCGCAGGAATTCGGCGACGATGCGGGCGTTGTCGTCCGCCTTCTGCATGCGCACAGACAGCGTTTCCAGCGAACGGCCGAGCATCCAGCAGGAGTGCGGATCGAGTTGGGTGCCGATCGCGCCGCGCAGCGCTTTGACCTGCTTCATCACCGCCTTGGAACCGAGCGCCGCGCCGGCGATGAGGTCGGAATGGCCGCCGACATATTTGGTCAGCGAATAGAGCGAGATGTCCGCGCCGTGCTCGATCGGCCGCTGGAAGACCGGACCGAGCAGCGTGTTGTCGCAGGCGACCACAGGGGTGTGGCCCTGCTTCCGGCCGATCGCATCGGCAACGCGGCGGATCATGGCGACGTCGACGAGGCTATTGGTCGGGTTCGCCGGCGTCTCGACCAGGATCACCGAGACCCGGCCCTTGGCCATCGCCTCTTCGGCGGCGGCTGATACGGCCGCTTCGTTGACGCCATCGGCAAATCCGACGGCCGCGACGCCGAGATTGAGAAAGGTGCGGGCAAGCAATGTCTCGGTGCCGCCATAGAGCGGCTGGCTGTGCAGCACCGCGTCACCGGGCTTGACGAAGGCGAGCAGCGTTGTCGCGATCGCCGACATGCCGGAGGAAAACAGCGCGCAGCTTTCGGTGCGCTCGTAGACGGCGAGACGGTCCTCGACGATCTCGCTGTTCGGGTGGTTGAAGCGCGAATAGACGAGGCCGGCGCCGACGCCTGCCGGTGGTTCCTTGCGACCGGAGACGAAGTCGAAGAAGTCGCGGCCTTCTTCGGCGGAGCGGAAGACGAAGGTGGAGGTCAGAAAGACCGGCGGCTTGACCGCGCCCTCCGACAGTTCCGGATCGTAGCCATAGTTCAGCATCTGCGTTTCGGGATGCAGCTTGTGGTTTCCGATGTGGGTTTTGGAGGGATGCGGTGCGGTCATGGCTTGTCTCCTCAAGCGAAGCGGACTCGACTGACAGGCAAATTATATCAGATGCTTGGGCCGATCCTTGCTATTTCCGGCTCGATGTCTTTGAGTTGCGCAAAGATTTGGCTGAGTTGGAAAGATATGGCGCAGAAAATTGCCGACGAGACGGATCGCAGGATTTTGAAGGAGCTGGTGGCGGATGCCCGGCTGACCAACAACGAGCTCGCCGAGCGGGTGGGGCTCTCGGCGTCGCCTTGTCTGCGCCGGCTGCGGCGGCTGGAAGAGACCGGTGTCATCCGCGGCTATACGGCGCTGGTCGACCCCGCGGTCGACGGCTGGACGATGACGGCGATTGCGACCGTCACGCTCAGCCGCCAGCACGAGGACGAGATCGTCATGTTCGAAGAGGCGGTGCGCGGCTGGGACGAAGTGCTCGAATGCCATCTGGTGACCGGCTCGCGCGACTACGTGCTGAAGGTGATGAGTGCCGGCCTCGATCAGTACGAGCGCTTCATCAAGGAGAAAATCGCAAGGCTCAAATGCGTCGCCTCGATCGAGACGAGCTTCGTGATGAACACCATCAAGGAGCGGCGGATCTAGCGCTCAGCCCCTCCATTAAGCCTCCGAAGCGCTTCGATAATCGTCGATCGGCTTTGAAACCATCAGGGGTGCCCTAGATTCGAGTTATGAGGGCGTCCCAAACGCTCGGCGGGCGCCTCGATCTCTCGGAGAGAGACGATGGATTTCGCAACAGCGGTCGATGCCGCCGCTTCGTGGCTGCAGACGGTCTTTTTGAACGCATGGACCTATTACCAGCTCGCCATCATCGCCGTCGGCTACCTGGTCTGTGGTACACTGGCGAAGCGGATAGAGCCGCGGGTCGAAGCCCGGGCCCGCACGATCAAGGGCAATCCGGATCTGCTGCGCGTCATCATCGCCTTCATGCGGCGGCTGCGGTGGCTGTTTCTGATCGTCTGGCTCTGGATCGCCGACGGGATGATCCTGCGCTTCGGATGGCCGTCCTATCGCTGGCTGGTGGCGACCGCGCTGACGCTGACGGCGGCGTGGTTCGTCATCTCGGTGCTCACACGCATCATCCGCAACCAGATGCTGGCGCGCGTCACCGCCGTCGTCGGCTGGATCTATTTTGCGCTCTATGCGGTCGGGCTCGACCGGGTGATCCTGACGACGCTCGACGGCGTTGCGATTAGCCTTGGCGCGGTTCGCCTGTCGCTGCTGCTTGTCCTCAAAGCCATCGTGCTTTCGTCCGCGCTGATCTGGCTTGCGGTTTTGATCGGCAATGTCTAGTCGCACTGGATCCAGCGGTCAGCAGACCTAACGCCCTCCTTCAAGGTGCTGATCAGCAAGCTGGTCAAGATCGCGCTAATCGGCTTTGCCGGCGCAATCGCACTGTCGGCCACCGGCATCGACCTGACGGCGCTGACGGTCTTTTCCGGGGCGGTCGGCGTTGGTATCGGTTTTGGTCTGCAGAAGGTGGTTTCCAACTTCATCTCCGGCATCATCATCCTGCTCGACAAGTCGATCAAGCCGGGCGACACGATCACGCTCGGCGATACCTTCGGGTCCGTGCGCGACCTGCGCTCCCGTTTCGTTTCCGTCATCACCCGGGACGGCAAGGAGTACCTCATTCCGAACGAGGACTTCATTTCGCAGCAGGTGGTGAACTGGTCGTTCTCCAGCGATTTCGTCCGCATCGAGATCGATTTCGGCACCTCCTATGACAGTGACCCGCACGAGGTGGCGCGCATCGCCATCGAGACCGCCGCATCGCTGCCGCGGGTCGCGAGCAGCTATGCCCAGCCGGTCTGCTGGATGACCGGCTTCGGCGCATCGTCACTCGACTTCAAGCTGAGGTTCTGGATCTCCGATCCGAGCAACGGGCTCACCAACATTCGCGGCCAGGTGTTGATGGCACTCTGGGATGCGTTCAAGGCGGCGGGCGTTTCGATCCCGTTCCCGCACCGCGAAATCATCATCAAGGCGCCGGTCGAGGTGACCCGCGTTTGAGGGCGAGCATTTCGCTCAAACGTCAGGAACCACGCGTCTTGCGGTTGCGGCAATTGACTGGGCGCGAGGGGAAGGCGACATTGCAGCCAACGCCTGCTGCATGTTTCGTCAAATCGTCGCCGATTGGGGGATAAATGTGCAGCAATTCAACGTGATAAAGCGACCCTCGGCCGGCTGATAAGCCGCAGGCTCGAGGGTTGGCCCGGGCGGCCTCCGACCGTTCCGGCGACAGGACTGCATGAGGTGGGACCGGCCATGGAAAATCTTCAACGGACGCGACTGTCGAGACTGCCGGTGCCGCGTTTCGTTTCCGCGCTTCTGGCTTCGTTTTCGACCACGGGCCTGATCGTCGGCGTGTTCTTCTTTGCCATGTCGCTGACGCCGAGCCTGATCCCGCGGCCCTATGTGGTGCAGGCGGTAATCTCCGGCCTGTCGCTTTCCGCCGGCTATGCGATCGGCGTGCTCATGCGCTGGCTATGGTCCTTGCTCGACCTGCCGGAGATCCGCGGCCGCACCGGTTTCGTCGTGAAGATGGTGGCGGCGTTCGGCTGCATCGCGGTTGCGCTCACCTTCCTTTGGCGCACCGCCTATTGGCAGAACACCGTGCGCGAGATCATGGGCATGCACCCGGTCGAAAGCGCCGACCCGTTCAAGCTCGGCCTGATCGCGGCGCTCGTCTTCGTCGTCATCGTGCTGCTTGCGCGGCTGTTCCGGCTGACCTTTCGCTTCCTTGCCCGGCGCTTCGAACATGTGCTGACACGGCCCTTGGCGAAGGTCGCGGCCGTGGCGGCCGCCGTCGGGCTCTTCTGGTCCGCGGTCGATGGCGTCATCTTCCGCTATGCGCTGCATGCGGCCGACAGTTCTTTCCAGCGTCTCGACGCGCTGATCGACCCGGATGTGGCACCTCCGACCGACCCGATGAAGACCGGCAGCAGTGCGTCACTGATGACGTGGGACGAGCTCGGCCGCCAGGGGCGCCAGTTCATCGCCTCGGGGCCCGTAGCAAAGGACATCGGCGCCTTCTTCAGCGGAGAGGCGAAGGAGCCCTTGCGCGTCTATGCCGGCCTCAACTCGGCCGAGACCGCCAAGGAGCGGGCGAAGCTGGCGCTCGAAGAGCTGAAGCGTGTCGGCGGTTTCGAGCGCTCGAACCTCCTGATCGTCGTGCCGACCGGCACCGGCTGGATCGATCCGCCGGGCCTCGATTCGCTCGAATATCTGCTGAAGGGCGACGTTGCGAGCGTCGCGGTGCAGTACTCCTACCTCACGAGCTGGCTGTCGCTGCTGGTCGAGCCGGAATATGGCGCCGAGACCGCCGATGCGCTGTTCGATGCCGTCTACGGCTACTGGACGACGCTGCCGAAGGACAAAAGGCCGAAGCTCTATCTCTATGGTCTGAGCCTCGGCTCGATGAATTCGCAAGGCTCGGTCGATCCCTTCGACATCATCAGCGATCCGTTCCAGGGCGCGCTCTGGGTCGGCTCGCCGTTCCCGACGAAGACCTGGCTGCAGATCACGCGAAACCGCAATCCCGGCTCGCCGGAATGGCGGCCGCTTTATCGCGACGGCTCGGTGATCCGTTTCACCAACCAGGAAAATGCGCTGAACATCCCGGGCGCGACCTGGGGCAATGTCCGCATCGTCTACCTGCAATATGCCAGTGACCCGATCACCTTCTTCGATCCCCATTCCTTCTACCGCGAACCGGACTGGATGAAGGCGCCGCGCGGAGCGGACGTCTCGCCGGCGCTTCGCTGGTTCCCAGTTGTCACCATGTTCCAGCTGCTTGCCGACATGGCGCTCGCGACCACCTCGCCGATCGGCTACGGCCATGTCTACGCGCCGGAACACTATATCGACGCGTGGATGCAGGTGATGGCACCGCCCGGGGTGACCGAAGCGGATGCCGAGCGGCTGAAGACGATGCTCAAGGGGCGCTACTAGAGCAATTCCAGGAAAAGTGTGAGACGGTTTTCCAGACGGAATTGCGTAATTTCAGAGAGTTAGATCATTTCATCGTTTCAAGGAAACGATGAAATGATCTAGGCCTGCTTGTCGCCGGACCGCTCGCCGCGCAAGTGCGCGGCGATCTGGTTGGCGAAGGCCTGAATCAGCGGCTCCTCGGCCTTTTCCGTAGGGCAGAGCAGGTAGTAGCCGGCCGACGCCGGTATCGCCGTCGGGAAAGGCTGGATCAGGCGCCCCTCATAGAGATAGGAGCGCGTCAGCACGTCGGAGACGAGGGCAATGCCCTGGCCCTGTAGCGCCGAGGCGACGGCGATCGCGACCGATTGCACGCGCACGCTGCGGCTGCCTTCAAGCGAGATGCGCGAGGCGGCCGACCAGCGCGTCCATTCCCGGCCGTCATCCTCATGCAGCAGCGTGACGTCGCGCAGCTTCCGCTCGCGCAACGGTCCTTCGAGCCTGGGGAAGAGCAGCGGCGAACAGACCGTGCGCAGTTTGACGTCGCTGACCGCTTGCCACCACAGGCCATCGAAGGGCGGGTTGTCGTAGACGACGGCGAGGTCGACATCGTCCCAGACCACGTCGCTGGCGCGGATGCAATTGCGCATCGAAAGATCGGTGACGCCGCGCGCACCCGCGAACTGTACGAGGAGGCCGGCCATCCAGGCAATCGCCAGCGCCGGCGGCAGGCCGACCGTCAGCTTGCGCTGGTGGCTTTCGAGCCTTCGGTCGGTGCCGTCCTCGACGGCTGCGGCAAGATTGCCGATCGCGTGGGAGACCGTCTGCGCGAACTCGCGGCCGGCGGCCGTGAGCTTGATGTTGCGCCCGGATTTCTCAAGCAGCGTCAGCCCGGTCGTTTCCGAGAGCCGGCGCAATTGCAGCGACACGGCGCCGGGGCTGAGGCCCAGTTCGTCCGCCGCCTGGCGCACGGAACCGATGCGCGCGACCGCCTCGAACGCCCGGATGTAGGGCAGGAAATGCAACGCCTTCACGTGAGCCCTCCTGCTTTGATCGCGCCTTTATGGCGTTAAATCGTTTAGCCAAACTGCACAATATCAAGCATAAAAAATCGCTATTCCCAATCGATTTTTGCTCCTATGACTCTGTGCGGAGAGAGGGAGAACGATGATGATCGAGGCACAACCGTTTGATTTTCCTTATGATGGAAAGCTGGTTCCGGCGCAGACGGCGCTGATGGTGATCGATCTGCAGATCGACTTCTGCTCGCCCAACGGCTACTTCGCCTCGATGGGCTACGATCCGGCGCCGCTCGCGGCCATCGTGCCTGCGGTCAACCGGGTGATTGCGGCGGCACGTCAAGCCGGCTGCCTGATCATCCACACGCGCCAGGGCTACCGCGCCGATCTCGCCGACATGACCCCTTACGAGAAATGGCGCCGCAAGCGTTCGGGCCTTGAAAACACGCAGGTGCTGTTGCGCTCGAGCCCCGGGTTCCAGCTCTTGCCCGAACTCGATGTCACTGACACCGACGTCATCGTCGACAAGACCTGCAACAGCTCCTTCACCTACACGGATCTCGAGCACGTGCTGAGATCTCAGGGCATCACCCACATGCTCTTTACCGGCTGCACCACGGATGTCTGCGTGCATACGACGCTGCGCGAAGCCTGCGACCGCAATTTCCAGTGCCTGACGATTTCGGACTGCTGCGCCAGCGGCGAGCAGTGGGCACATGAGGCGGCCATCAACATGATCTCGATCGAGAACGGCATTTTCGGCACGGTCTCGACCAGCGATGCGGTCATTGCGGGTCTTGCGAGAGCCGCGCGCTAAGCGCGCCACCAACTTCACATCGTCAAAACGTTTTTGCCAACCGTTTCAACGGAATGATGCCCCATGCAAAGATATATCTCGCTGATGCGACTGACCTCCAGGGGACTGGCCGAGCTCTCCGACAGCGGTGCCCGGCGCAAGGTGAGCGAGGATCGGGTCGCCGCACTCGGCGGCCGCTCGGTTGCCTTCTATGCCACGCTCGGAGCCTACGACTTCGTCCAGGTTTTCGAGATGCCGGACAATGCGTCGATGATGCAATACGTGCTGACGGCGCGGCGCGACGGCTTTGTGGATCCGCTTATCCTTCCGGCCTTCGACAGCCAGACCTACGGCGACATCGTCGGCCGCGTTTCACCAGCACAATGAGGGGAATGAAGATGATCAGACTGGCATCCTGCGCAACCCTTCTTGCAACCGTCGCGCTTTCTGCCGGCGTCGCACAGGCCGAGCCGCCGGCTTTTGCCGCCGATGGCGAGGTCGGCGTCTGCACCACCGCGGCCTTTCCGCCGCTTTCCTTCAAGGAGCATCCGGCCGATGCCGCGCCGACCGGCATCGACATCGAGATCGCCGAAGCGCTGGCAGCGCAATGGAACGCGAAGGTGAACTACACCGTCACCGAATTTGCCGGTCTCTTGCCGACGCTCGGGGCCGGGCGCTGCGACGTCATCGTCAGCGGCATCTACATCAACGCCAAGCGGCGCGAGACCTATGACGGCGTGCCCTACATGAAGTCGGCGACGGCGATGGTCACCAAGGCGGGCAGCGATACGATCAAGGTGCCGCAGGACCTGAGCGGCAAGGTGATCGCGCTCGAAGCCGGTGCCTACTACAAGGAAGAGCGGATCGGGCCATTAAACGAGGCGCTCGCCGCCAAGGGCTTGCCGCCGGTCGAGGTGCAGGAATACCCGACCCAGCAGGCGGCCTACCAGCAGGTGCTCGTCGGCCGCGTCGATGCGACCGTGACGGAAGAGGCGGAGGGCGCCTATCGCGCGTCGCGTTCCGACGGCGCGCTTGTGCTTCCCTATATCTGGGCCTCCGACTTCAAGTACGGCATCTACAGTCGCCGCGACGGTGGCGATGCAGCCGCGGTAAAGGCAGGGCTGAAGGCGCTCAAGGAGAAGGGCTTCTTCGGTGATCTCGCCAGGAAATACGGGCTCGATCCGGCGCTCTTCGACGTCGACTACGACTCCTGATCTGAAGGAGGCGGGGCATGAACTTCGATACAAAACTGTTTTTCGATGCCATGACCATGCCCGTCATGCTGCAGGGGGCGGGCATCGCCATCCTGCTGTCGATCCTGGTGCAGGCGGCGTCGTTTCTGCTCTGCCTGCCGCTTGCCGTTGCACTCAACTCGATGGCGACGGTCAGGCGCACGGCAGCGCAGCTCTATGTCTGGCTGTTTCGCTCGTCACCGCTGATCCTCGTCCTCCTGATTGTCTGGAACGGCGCGCCGCAGCTCTTTCCGGGCCTGACGCGCGCGCCCTGGTACACGCCCTTCGTCGCCGCCTTCATCGCCTTCACGCTGGTGACGGCCGCCTACATGGCCGAAGCGATGCGCGGCGCGCTTGCGGCGATCGGCCAGGGGCAGACGGACGCCGCCCGCGCGCTTGGACTCAACCGCTGGCAGACCTTCTTCCTGGTGGTCTTGCCGCAGGCGCTCCGGATCGTAATGCCGGTGCTGGTCAACGAGTTCATCAACCTGATCAAGCTGACCTCGCTTGCCTATGTGATTTCGATGCGCGAGATCATGGCGGTGGTCAACGACGCGATCGCGTCGAGCTTCCGCTTCGTCGAGTGGTATTCGGCAGCGCTGGTCTACTACCTCGCGATCGTTTCGATCCTGATGTTTCTGCAGCGGCTCATTCAAAACCGCATGGCCTAACCCGTTTCCGAAGTCGGCACTGGCAGCGTTGCGAGCAGATCGGCCATGGCGGCAATGATCTTGCGGTGCTGGTGGGCGTGGCGGGTGCGCAGGCTGGTGGCGGCATAGACGGTCTGCGCAATGACGGGCGCATCCTCAACTCGCGCGGCAAATCCATCGCCCGCCAGTTGCTCGGCCGTCGCTGCCGTCACATAGGCCGCACCGCCGAGTGTGGACAACAGCCGGGTGATCGCCATGTTCTGCCCGGCGGCAAGCAGCGCTGCGGAGAGATGCGGCAGCGCCAGCCGGTGGGCGCGATCGAAGCCCGGCGAATAGCTCGAACGGATATAGCTTTCGGAGCGGATCTCGGCGAGCGTCCGCGCCTCCGTGCTCACCATGACGTAATGCAGATCGCCGATCCGTTCGTAATAGAGATCGGGCAGGTAATGGGGCGTGTAGAGGATCGCGAGGTCAAGGTCGCCGGCGCCGAGATCGCGGTTCATCTGGTTGGAGTAGTCCGCCTCCATGTAGATCTCGATGCCGGGCATCTCCCGGCGGATCGCCGCCATCCATTCCCCGGCAAGGGCTTCCGCCAGATCATGCTGGACACCAAGCCGCATGGAGCGCTCTAGCGCGCCGGCATTGGTGACCGCGCGCGTGGCCTCATGCCATTGGTTTTGCAGGGCTTTCGCGTAATCGAGAAAACGCAGGCCGGCGGCCGTCGGCACGGTGCCGCCCTTGTTGCGGGTAAAGAGCTTGCGGTTGAACTGCGCTTCCAGTGCCTTCACCCGATGCGAGACGGTCGACTGGGTGAGGTTCAGCCGCTCGGCGGTGCGGTTGAAGGAGCGGCTCTCCATCAGGTCCAGGAAGGTTTCAATCAGTTCCACCTGCATGCCGTGCGCTCCCGTTGGTGTCGCTTCAATCTAATCGAAATCATCGATCAATAAAGCGTGTTTCCGTCGCTTGATGGCGCCCGGCTTCCCCGGCAAGAATTCGCCAAAACGAGGGAACAGTTGATGTCGAATTTGCCGTCGCACGCACGGGTCGTGATCATCGGTGGGGGAGCGATCGGTGCTTCCTCGCTCTACCATCTCGCCAAGGCCGGCTGGACCGATTGCGTGCTTCTGGAAAAGAACGAGCTGACGGCCGGCTCGACCTGGCATGCGGCCGGCAACGTGCCGACATTTTCGTCTTCCTGGTCGATCATGAACATGCAGCGCTATTCGGCCTCGCTCTATCGCGATCTCGGCGCGCTCGTCGATTACCCGATGAACTACCACGTCACCGGCTCCATCCGGCTCGGCCATTCGAAGGAGCGGCTGCAGGAGTTCAAGCGCGTCGTCGGCATGGGCCGTTATCAGGGCATGGATCTCGACATCCTCTCGCCCGACGAGATGCGCGCCCGCTATCCGTTCCTCGAAACCCATGAGCTGACCGGCGCGCTCTACGATCCCTATGATGGCGACATCGACCCGGCGCAGCTGACGCAGGCGCTCGCCAAGGGCGCGCGCGACATGGGCGCCAAGATCATCCGTTTCTGTCCCGTCACGGCGGCCCGCCGCGAAAACGACGAATGGGTGATCTCGACGCCGCAGGGCGAGATCCGCTGCGAATATGTCGTCAACGCTGCCGGCTACTACGCCCGCGAGGTCGGCAAGATGTTCGGCCGCGATGTGCCGATGATGGTGATGAGTCATCAGTACATCCTGTTTGACGAAATCCCGGAGCTTGCCGCCTGGTCGAAGGAGGCGGGCCACAAGCTGCCGCTGCTGCGCGACGTCGACAGCTCCTATTATCTCCGCCAGGAAAAGAACGGCATGAACCTCGGCCCCTACGAGCGCAACTGTCGCGCCCATTGGGTCACACCCGACGATCCGATGCCGGAGGATTTCTCCTTCCAGCTCTTCCCCGACGATCTCGACCGGCTGGAATGGTACCTGAACGATGCGGTTGAGCGCGTGCCGATCCTCGGAACGGCCGGGCTGTCGCGGATCATCAACGGCCCGATCCCCTATGCGCCCGACGGCAACCCGCTGATCGGCCCGATGCCGGGCGTGCCGAACGCCTTCGAGGCCTGCGTCTTCACCTTCGGCATCTGTCAGGCGGGTGGCGCCGGCAAGGTGCTCGCCGAATGGATCACCGAGGGCCAGACCGAGTGGGACATGTGGTCCTGCGATCCGCGCCGCTACACCGACTATACCGACCAGGACTATTGCATCGCCAAGGGCATGGAGATCTACGGCCACGAATATGCGATGCATTTTCCCAAGCATTACTGGCCGGCCGGGCGCGACCGCAAGCTGTCGCCGATCCACGACCGGATCGCCGCGCTCGGTGCCCAGTTCAAGCCCTATAACGGCTGGGAGCGCGCCATGTGGTACGCCAAACCGGGCGACGACACGTCCGAAGAGGCGACGCAGACCTGGGGCCGCGAAGGACCGTGGGCGGAGCGTATCAAGGAGGAGTGTCTCGCCGTTCGCGACGCTGCCGGCATTCTCGACCTGCCGGGCTTCTCGCGCTTCCGGGTGAAGGGCAAGGGCGCCACCGAATGGCTGTCGGGCCTGATCACCGGCCGCGTGCCGAAGCCGGGCCGTATCGGCCTTGCCTATTTCGCCGACGACAAGGGCCGCATCGTCACCGAAATGTCGGTCATGATGCTGGACGAGGATTTCTTCTTCCTGATCACCGCGGCAACGGCGCAGTGGCATGATCTTGAATGGCTACGCAAGCATCGGCCCGAGAACGCCGCCTTCACCATCGACGACGTGACCACCTCCTTCTCCTGCCAGATCCTCACCGGTCCGAAATCACGCGCGATCCTTGGCGAGGTCAGCGAAGCGGATCTCGCCAAGGGCTGGCTTACCCATCAGACGACTGAGATCGCCGGGCGCTACTGCCAGCTCGTGCGCGTCTCCTTCGCCGGAGAACTCGGCTGGGAGATCCACACCAAGGTCGAGGATACCGCCGTCATATTCGACGCCGTCTGGGCGGCAGGTCAGAAGCATGGGCTCAAACCCTTCGGCATGGAGGCGCTCGACAGCCTGCGCATCGAGAAGGGCTATCGCGCCTGGAAGGGCGATCTTTCGACCGACTACACCATCCTTCAGGGCGGGCTTGAGCGCTTCGTCGATTGGGGCAAGCCTTGCTTCAAGGGCAAGGCGGCACTGGAGCGGGAGAAGCAACAGGGCGTTTCCAAGCGCTTCGTCACGCTGACGGTCGCCGCCGACGGTTGCGACGCGCCCTACATGTCGACGCTCTGGTCGGGCGGAGAGGTGGTCGGCGAAACGACGTCGGGCAATTGGGGCCACCGCGTCGGTAAGTCGATCGCGCTCGGCATGCTTAGGGCCGATCTCGCCGTGCCGGGCAAGGAAATCGAGGTCGAGATTTTCGGCGACCGCTTCAAGGCGACGGTCGAGGCGGACCAGCCGCTCTGGGATCCCTCCAATGAAAGACTGCGCGCATGACGAAGCCCATTCCCTCGAAAGCCCGTGCGGTCATCATCGGTGGCGGCGTCTCCGGCTGTTCCGTCGCCTATCACCTCGCCAAGCTCGGCTGGACCGATGTGGTGCTGCTTGAGCGCAAGCAGCTGACCTCCGGTACCACCTGGCATGCGGCGGGCCTCATCGGCCAGCTGCGCGCCTCGCAGAACATGACGCGGCTCGCGAAATATTCCGCCGACCTCTACGTCAAGCTTGAGGCCGAGACCGGCATTTCCACCGGGATGCGCCAGAACGGCTCGATCACCGTGGCGCTGACCGAGGAGCGCAAGGAGGAAATCTATCGCCAGGCGTCGCTGGCGCGCGCCTTCAATGTCGACGTGCGCGAGATCACGCCCGACGAGGTCAAGGCGATGTATCCGCACCTCAACACCTCGGATGTGAAGGCGGCGGTGCATCTGCCGCTCGACGGCCAGTGCGACCCCGCCAACATCGCCATGGCGCTCGCCAAGGGCGCACGCCAGAACGGCGCGACGATCCTCGAAGGCGTCAAGGTCACGTCGGTCCTGAAGAAGGACGGCCGGGTGACGGGCGTGACCTGTGAGCAGAACGGCGAGACCTACACGATCGAGACCGACCATGTGGTCAACTGCGCCGGCATGTGGGGCAGGGAGTTCGCGCGGCAATCGGGCGTCACCGTGCCGCTGCATGCCTGCGAGCATTTCTACATCGTCACCGAGGCGATCCCGGAGCTGAAGCGCCTGCCGGTGCTGCGCGTACCCGACGAGTGCACCTACTACAAGGAAGATGCCGGCAAGATGCTGATCGGCGCCTTCGAGCTCAAGGCCAAGCCCTGGGGCATGGAGGGCATCCGCGAGGATTTCTGTTTCGACCAGCTGCCCGACGATTTCGACCATTTCGCGCCGATCCTGGAGATGGCGGTCAACCGCATGCCGATGCTGGAAACCGCGGGCATTCATACCTTCTTCAACGGCCCGGAAAGTTTTACACCTGACGACCGTTACTATCTCGGCGAAGCCCCTGAAGTGAAGGGCTACTGGGTGGCGGCCGGCTACAACTCGATCGGCATCGTTTCGTCCGGCGGCGCGGGCATGGCGCTCGCCCAATGGATGAACGACGGCGAGCCGCCCTTCGATCTCTGGGAGGTGGATATCCGCCGGGCGCAGCCGTTCCAGAAGAACCGCGCGTACCTCAAGGATCGCGTCTCCGAAACGCTCGGCCTGCTCTATGCCGACCACTTCCCCTATCGCCAGATGGCGACGGCGCGCGGCGTGCGCCGCTCGCCGCTGCATGAGCACCTGAAGGCCCGTGGTGCCGTCTTCGGCGAGGTCGCCGGCTGGGAGCGTGCCAACTGGTTTGCGAGAGAAGGCCAGGAGCGCGAGTACCGCTATTCCTGGAAGCGGCAGAACTGGTTCGAGAACCAGAGGGACGAGCATCTGGCCGTGCGCAACGGCGTCGGCCTGTTCGACATGACCTCCTTCGGCAAGATCCGGGTGGAGGGGCGTGACGCGCTTTCCTTCCTGCAGCGGCTTTGCGCCAACGAGATGAACGTCGAGCCCGGCCGCATCGTCTACACCCAGATGCTGAACGCCCGCGGCGGCATCGAGAGCGACCTGACGGTGACGCGGCTTTCGGAAACCGCCTTCCTGCTGGTGGTGCCCGGCGCGACGCTGCAGCGCGACCTTGCATGGCTGCGCAAGCATGTGCGCGACGAGTTCGTCGTCATCACCGACGTCGGTGCGGGAGAAAGCGTGCTCTGCGTCATGGGACCGAAGGCGCGAGACCTTATGCGGAAGGTCAGCCCCAACGATTTCTCGAATGCCGCCCACCCGTTCGGCACGGCGCGCGAGATCGAGGTCGGCATGGGGCTCGCCCGGGCCCACCGCGTCACCTATGTCGGCGAACTCGGCTGGGAGCTTTATGTCCCGACCGACCAGACGGCGCATGTGTTCGAGGCATTGGAAGAAGCCGGCGAGGGGCTGGGCCTGAAGCTCTGTGGCATCCACACGCTCGACAGCTGCCGCATCGAAAAGGCCTTCCGCCATTTCGGCCATGACATCACCGACGAGGACCACGTGCTGGAAGCCGGGCTCGGCTTCGCGGTCAAGGCCGACAAGGGCGATTTCATCGGCCGCGAGGCGGTGCTTGCCAAGCACAATCGCGGGCTCTCGCGCCGGCTGGTGCAGTTCCGGCTTGCGGAACCCGAGCCGCTGCTCTTCCACAACGAGGCGATCGTGCGCGACGGCAAGATCGTCGGCACCATCACGTCAGGCAATTACGGCCACCATCTCGGCGGCGCCATCGGGCTTGGCTACGTGCCGTCGGAAGGCGAGAGCGCAGACGACGTGCTCGGCTCGAACTTCGAGATCGAGATTGCCGGAACGCGGGTGAAGGCCGAGGCGTCGCTAAAGCCGATGTACGACCCGCGGTCGGAGCGGGTGCGGATGTAGGGCAGGCGCTCTGGGTTGGTGTCTAGCAGTGCGCTCGATGCCTGAGGACAGCCCATCACCGCGCGGCTGGTGGGCCACATAGAAAGCATACGCGTGCCGGATCGCGGGTTTCCGGTCTTCTTTCTGGAGTTCAATCCATGCTCGCATCGGAGCTTAAGGATACGACAGTTGCGGGCGACCGCATCGATCAGCTGGTCGCCGCCCATCGTCCCGGCCATGGGCTTGCGCGTGCCTTCTATCTCGACCCGGAAATCTATGAGCGGGACCTGGAGCGGGTGTTCCGGCGTCACTGGCATTGCGTGGCGCACGAAAGCGCGATCCCGAACGCCAATGATTTCGAGGTCTTCCGCATGGCGTCCGAGCAGGTGATCGTCACCCGGACGGCGAGCGGCGAGATCCACGCGATGCTGAACGTCTGCCGTCACCGCGGCGCCGAGGTCTGCACCAAGGACAAGGGCAATGCCCGCGCCTTCGTCTGTCCCTACCACGCCTGGACCTATGGCAATGACGGCGCGTTGAAGGCAGCAAGGCTGATGCCCAAGGACTTCAAGCGCGAGGACCACGGGCTGAAGAAACTCAACGTGCGTGTCGTCGAGGGGCTGATCTTCATCTCCTTTGCCGCCGATCCGCTCGATTTCTCCGAGGTCGAGCGGCTGCTGCACGCGACCTGCGGCCAATATGGCTGGGGCTCGGCGAAGATCGCCCATCGTCAGTCCTATTCGGTTGACGCCAACTGGAAGCTTGCGGTCGAGAATTACGTCGAGTGCTACCATTGCGGCCCGGCGCATCCGGAATATTCCGAAACCCATGCGCTGGAACAGCCGCTGCACATGATCGAGGAGCTGAACGCCAGGATGGAGGCGCGCACCTGCGCGCTCGGCATCGAGGTCGCGTCCGGCAATCACTGGCAGAATTCCACCGGCGGCAAGGAGACCATCCATGCCTTCCGCTACGCGCTCTATGATGGCGTCCAGACCGGCAGCAAGGACGGGCAGGCGCTGAGCACGCTGATGGGCCGCTTCACCGATTTCGACGGCGGCGTCACCTCGATCCATCTGGGCGGCACCACCTTCCTCGTCTGCTATCCGGACCACGGCATGATCTACCGCTTCATTCCGAAGACGGCCGAAACCTCGGAGATGGAGCTGATCTGGCTCGTCGACGGAAGGGCCGAGGAGGGGCGCGACTACGATCTGGAAAAGCTCACCTGGCTTTGGAAGGTGACGACCGACGAGGACAAGGCGATCATCGAGCACACGTCGCGCGGCGTGCGCTCGCACTATTTCGTGCCCGGGCCGATTGCGCCGATGGAGCAGAACGAGCTGCGCTACATCAACTGGTACCTCGACGAGATCAGCCGGCCGGTCTGAACGTCAAGCCGCAGGCAAATCGCGTCGCCGGTGCAAGCGCGCCGGCGACGCATTTCGTTTCTCTAGTCCCGCCGGTTGAAATGCGTCCTCAGCGCCACGTGCGTCTGCACCGTCGCGACGCCCGGGATGATCGATATCTGCCGGCGGATGGTGTCGAGATCGCCGTTGGAGGCGCATTCGACCAGCACCATCAGGTCGGTGGCGCCGGCGAGCGACCAGCAGGTGACGATGGGCGGCATGGCGGAGAGATGCGGCACGATGTGGTCGCAGTTCTTGCCGGGCTGGAAGGTGATGGCGATCAGCGATTTGACCGTCGGGCTCTGGTCTTCGATGCCGAGGCGGATGGTGTAGCCGGCAATCACGCCCTTCGATTCCAGCCGCCGCAGCCGGTCATGGGCCGCGCTGCGCGACAGGCCGCTGTGGCGGGCCAGCGCCACCAGGCTCTGGCGCGAATCCTGCCTGAGCGCTGCCAGCAGAAGGCGATCCTTCTCATCGATTTCCGTCAAAACGTCTCCTCCATATCGCCATATCCGGATAAATGTCCGGTCAGGCGTCAACATGTCCAGTGAAACCGGACGATAGGCAAGATAGCGTCTCCCTGCAACAACGGAGCCTTTCCATGCCCAAACTGAATATCCCCGAGAATGCCGTGCTGCTGCCGATCGACATGCAGCAGGCCTTTGACAGCGCCCCCTGGCCGCGCCGCTGGAACGACGCGGTCGATGAAAACGGCCTTGCGCTCCTTGCCGCCTGGCGGGCAAGCGGTCGGCCGGTCATTCACGTGCGTCACGACAGCGTCATGCCCGGTTCGACGCTTTCGCTGGGCGCCCCCGGCAACGGTTTCAGGCCCGGTTTCGGACCGATGGGAGACGAGGCGCTCGTCACCAAGGGCGTCAACGCCGCCTTTATCGGTACGGATCTCGATCTGCGCCTGCGTCGTCTCGGCGTCGACACGGTCGTCGCCTTCGGCATTTCCACCGACATGTGCGTCTCGACCTCGGTGCGCGTCGGCGCCAATCTCGGCTACCGCATGATCCTCGTCGAGGATGCCTGCGACTGCTTCGACCAGCCGGACGGCGAAGGCGGAGTGATTTCGGCGCACGACATCCACCGTGCCCATGTGGCGACCCTGCGGGCGGAATTTGCCGAGGTGCTGTCGACGGCGAAGCTCGTTGAGGCTTTGCAGCGCCCCGCAGCGGCTTGACGGTCGGGCGCGGGCAGACGTGGGCTAACGCTTAGCTCCTTGTCTCTCTCGCGCCGCCGATTAGCGGTTGGCGCCGCGGACTTCCCGGATATCGGTCGTCCATTTCGGCGCCGTCAGGCTTTCGCCCTCGCGGTTGGGGAAGGTGAGGAAGGTTTCGAACGAACGGCTCTGGCCCGCTGGCACACGGGCGAGGATCAGTGCTGTGTCGTTGCCGATCGTCTCGCAATTGCCGTCGGGGCAGTTTTCGAGCGTGACCGCAAGGCGGAAATATTCGAGCAGTTGCGGTCCTTTGTTCGTCACGGTGCCGCGCAGCCGGAAGCTTCTTTCCGGCTGGCTCTGCTCGAAGGTCAGGCCTTCCAGGGCGACATCGGCGGCCGTGAGGCCGGCCGGTTGCGTCGTCTCGACGGGCTTCGGAGCGGGAGGCGTGCGGCCGTCGCGGTCGACAAACCAGATGATGAAGGCGACGAGCAGGCCGAGCGCCACGGCGACGGAAAGGATCGGTTCGGCCCAATGACGAAAACGGCTGAAGCGCGCTGCCAGATACACGACCACAAGACCCAGCGGTAACGCAATCAACCACAGCATCAAGATCCTCCTCAACCCCGCATCATTCCTTGGTCCGGAATCGACGCAACAGAGAAATCGTGCAGCCGATCAACGTGTTACAGCGACGCTCGCCTTCTCGGAACGGCGCGCTCCACCACCTGGCCTTTATATAGGGTGGGCGCCGACTGGCAACACGCCGGGGCGTCGGACGAAAGGAAGCACCCTGACGAATTGGTGAACACGCGTGACCAGGTCATGCGCTCCCGCGCCCGCGTGTGCAGGACGCCTCCCTATCTGGCGGGTGTCAGGTCCACCCAGTAGGTGCCTTCGAAGGGCACCGCGGCGAAGCGGGCGTTGATCTCGGCAAGGCTCTTTTGCGGATCGAGATCGCTGAACAGATCCGGCCGGATCCAGGTGGCGAAGGCTTCGGCGGCGACGATGTTTAGCGGGATCGCGTTGAAGAAGTTCCAGAGACCGTGCACGCGCTTTTCCTCGATGGCGCGGATGGTCTTCAGCGCCGGCGCCTCGATGGTGCGGGCCAGCGTCTCGCGCGCTTCGTCTTCGCTGACGCCGGGGCCGATCGAGAGCGTGCCGTATTTGCCGCCGGGCGAGGAGGTGGCGATATAGATTTCCGGATTGGCGGCCATGATCGCCTCGGCGTTGACGGTGCCGCCCGGCCGCGGCAGCACGCCTTCGGCAAAGTTGCGGCCGCCGGCCACCGTCAGGAATTCGCCGAGACCGCCGGTGCCATAGGCCCAGCAACAGCGGTCGGGCTGGGGGAAGGCATCCATCAGCACCAGCGGGCGCGGTTCCGGCTTGGCGGCGATGCGGTCGCGGATCAGCTTGAGCTTGTCCTCGTAGAACCGGGCGAAAGCTTCGGCCTGTTCGTCCCGTTCGAGGATGCGGCCGAGCAAACGCATCATGCGCGGCGTGCCGGTCAGCGCGTCGTTGTTGAAATCGACCACCACCACAGGCACGCCGATGCCGGTCAGGTACTCGATGGCGCGCCTGCCGGACTCGGTGTCGGATTGCCAGTTATTGAGTAGCGCGAGATCGGCCTTCACCGTCAGCAGCGTCTCGAAGGAGAGGCCCGGGCCGGTGCCGTCGTCGATCTGCGGCACGTCGGCGATCGCAGGGAATTTCCGCCGGAAGCTCTCGTAGATCTCGGGGTTGTCGGTCTTCATATCGCCGGACCAGGCGGCAAGCAGGCTGACGGGATCGGGATGGATGAGCGACAGGGCGACGAGGTTGAAGCCGCTTCCAAGCAGGATCGCCTTCGGCTTTGCCGGTATCGTCACCTCGCGGCCGACCGCATCGGTGACGGTCATCGGCCAGATGCCTTCGGCGCGGGCGGAGACGGCAAAAAGCAGGGCGGTGATGACAACGAGCGTCAGCCGCAGGACGGCCGGGAAGGGGAAGCGGGAAGACAAAACCTATTGGTTCCTTTGGCTCGGGAGGGCACAGAGGCTGCCGCAGCTCGGAACCCCGGGCAGCAGATAGCGCAGGCAGCAGATCTTGCGCCGGCAGACACGCGCGCCGTCTTTCTCCTCGTGCCGCAGGCAATCGAAGAAGGGGTTGGGCGTGCCGTCCGGCAGGGACTTGCTGCCGATCAGCGCGTCGGCCTGCGCGTTCAGCGGCTCGATGCCGGAGGCGCGCAGCGCATAGTCGATATAGACGAGCGCATTGTTCCAGGCGAGCTTCGGGGCGATGCCGCCGACGGATTTGAGGTGGCCGACGACCTCGCGCAGATGCCCCTGCATCAAGGGGGCAAGTGTCGCGAAAACGTCGCTGTCGTCTCCCTCTTGCCAATCGCCCGAGGTGGCGACGCCGAAGGCGCGGGGCAGGCCGTCCTCGGCAAGCGCCACCTTCATGCGGTCGAAGGAGACAGGAAGGACATGGTGGTCGAGAACGCGCGCCACCAGATAGGGGATGGTGAGGGCGGAGAAGTAATAGAGCGACCACATGGAGGCGACGGCGCGCCGGTCGCTGGCGCCGGACTTTTCCGTGTAGATGTCGAGCGCCCGATCGAAGGCGCCGGAGGAAAAGAAATCCGTCAACGCCACGCCGTCGGACAGTTCGTCCGCGAGCAC
The DNA here is from genome assembly GCF_014852425.1 of Ensifer sp. ENS09. Lineage (NCBI taxonomy): Bacteria > Pseudomonadati > Pseudomonadota > Alphaproteobacteria > Hyphomicrobiales > Rhizobiaceae > Ensifer > Ensifer sp. ENS09. The sequence goes on along the minus strand of NZ_JACVBP010000001.1, from coordinate 1,237,589 downwards.
CATCTTCTCGTTGCACCAGGCATGGGGGCCGGCAAAGGCGGCCGACAATGCCTTGGGACCGCCGGTCGCCATGACCTGTTCGGAAACAGCAGCCGTCATCGCGTCACCCGCGCATGGGCAAGCCCGATCGGAACTACAGCCGTAGACGAACGCCGTCCTGCAAGCATTGGACACCTTCTGAGCGTGGTCAGAAACTCATAAGGTGATCGTGTTACTCATGATTTCGTGCTGTGCAAGTCATTTATGAGTTTTATGCTCATGATTTCAGGCGCGGATGCGATGGCCGCAAGCCGGAGCCTGCGGCCATCGGGCTCGCCTATTGCATCAGGCCGAGCTGCTTGTAGAAGCCGAGCGCGTCGTAATAGTCGTTCTGGGTGGCGATCTTGCCATCCTTGACGGTGAAGACCGAGGCGCCGGTGAACTTGAAGCTCTTGTTGGTCGCAGCTGTGCCATCGGCCCAGGCGCCGGAATTGGTGCCGGAGAACTCCCATTCGAAGGAGACCTTGTCGCCGCTGGCGATCGGATCACCCTTCATGGTCCAGACGGCATCGGGAGCGGCGTTCAGGAAATTGTCGATGACGCCGGTCTTGGCGGCATCCTTGCCGATGACCGGCTTGCCGACCGACGCGTCGTAATAGGTGACGTCGTCGGCGAAGTAGGATGCGGCCTTGCTCGAGTCATGGGCGTTCCAGGCCGCGACATAGGCCGCGACCACATCGGGTGCCGCGTCGGCGGCAAAGGCCGCCGGCTTAAGCACGAGGGCGCTGAGGCCGAGAGCCCCAGCTGCAACAAGCAATTGACGACGGTACATCGCAAACTCCTCCCGTTTGTTTCGTTTGCATGCATTCTCCGCGTCCGGGGCGGTGAGCCTCAGCCGTGGTTGATCATGATGTGGCGAACGGCGGTGTAGTCCTCGAGCGCATAGACCGACATGTCCTTGCCGTAGCCCGACTGCTTGACGCCGCCATGCGGCATCTCGTTGGTCAGCATGAAATGCGTGTTGATCCAGGTGCAGCCATATTGCAGGCGGGACGCCGCCTTCATCGCCCGGGAGATGTCCTTGGTCCAGACGGAGGACGCAAGCCCGTAGTCGCTGTCGTTGGCCCAGGCGATTGCGTCATCCTTACCGGTGAAGCGGGTGACGGAGACGACCGGGCCGAAGACTTCGCGCCGCACGATCTCATCCTCCTGTGTGGCGCCGGCCACAACCGTCGGCTGGAAGAAGAAGCCGTCGGCGCTGCCGGCGGCCCCGCCGGTGGTGATCTCGATGTGCTTCTGGTCGGCGGCGCGCTCGACAAAGCTTGCGACACGATCGCGCTGGCGACGCGAGATCAAGGGGCCGATCTCGTTTTCGGTGTCGTCGGCGAGATTGTAGCGGATGGTCGAAACGGCCGCGGTGAGGTCGGCGACCAGCTTCTCGTAGATGCCGGCTTCGGCGTAGATGCGGCAGGCTGCGGTGCAGTCCTGGCCGGCATTGTAATAGCCGAAGGTGCGGATGCCGTTGACGACGGCTTCGAGGTCGGCGTCGTCATAGACGATGACCGGAGCCTTGCCGCCGAGTTCCAGATGGGTGCGCTTGACGGTCTTGGCGGCCGCCGCCAGCACCTTCTTGCCGGTGGCGATGTCGCCGGTGATCGAGACCATCGAGATCTTCGGGTGGTTGATCAGCGCGTTGCCGACGGTCTCGCCGCGGCCGCTGACAACATTGACGACGCCTTCCGGCAGGATGTCGGCGAGCACGCGAGCAAGCTTCAGCGCCGTCAGCGGCGTCTGCTCGGAGGGCTTGAAGACGACGGTATTGCCGCCGGCGATTGCCGGCGCCAGCTTCCAGGCCATCATCATCAGCGGATAGTTCCAGGGCGCGATCGAGCCGACGATGCCGATCGGGTCGCGACGGATCATCGAGGTGTGGCCGGGCAGGTATTCGCCCGCGGTCGGCGCATGCAGGTTGCGCACCGCACCGGCGAAGAAGCGCCAGCAGTCGACGATCGCGGGGATTTCGTCGTTCCTCACCGCGTTGATCGGCTTACCGCAGTTCAGCGCCTCAAGGGCTGCAAAGCCGTCGGCATCCTTCTCGATCGCGTCGGCGATCTTCAAGAGATAGTTGGAGCGCTCGGCCGGTGTCGTCTGTGACCAGCTGGTGAAGGCGCTTTCTGCGGCGTCGACGGCTGCCTCGACCTGGGCGTGCGAGGCTTCCGGCAGATCGACGATCTTGCCGCCCGTCCGCGGGTTCAGGATGTGTTCGTCGGCCTCGGTGCCGGCCTCGAAGCGCGATCCGATCAGCAGTTGGGTGTCCATGTCTGTTCTCCCTTGAAAGTCGAGTTACTTGCCGGCGCCGGCGATCTGGTCGCCGTCGCGGGTGAGGTAGTAGGCGCCGAGGATCGGCAGGAAAGTGACGAGCACCACGACCATGGCAACCACATTGGTCACCGGGCGCTGGCGCGGGCGGATCAGCTCTTCGAGCATCCAGATCGGCAGCGTGGACTGCTGGCCGGCAGTGAAGGTGGTGACGATCACCTCGTCGAAGGAGAGCGCGAAGGCGAGCATGCCGCCGGCAAGCAGAGCCGTGCCGATGTTGGGCAGGATGATGTAGCGGAAGGTCTGGAAGCCGTCGGCGCCAAGGTCCATCGAGGCCTCGATCAGCGAGCCGGAAATCCGCCGGAAGCGCGCGACCGCATTGTTGTAGACGACGACGATGCAGAAGGTCGCGTGGCCGAGCACGATGGTCCAGAAGGAAAATGGAATATCGGCCATCGAGAAGGCGGAGCGCAGCGCAATGCCGGTGATGATACCGGGCAACGCGATCGGCAGGATGACCAGCAGCGAGACCGTCTCGCGGCCGAAGAAGCGCGTCTGGCTGACGGCGGCGGCGCAGAGCGTGCCGAGCACCAGCGCGACCGCGGTTGCGATTGAGGCGACCTTGACCGAGAGCGTCAGCGCCGCCCAGACGTCGGGCCGGTTCCAGGCAACGGCGAACCATTGCGTCGTCAGCCCCGGCGGTGGGAACTGGTAGCTCTTTTCCTCTGTTGTAAAGGCGTAGAGGAAGATCAGCAGGATCGGCAGGTGCAGGAAGGCGAGGCCGGCGGCGGCCGCGAGCTTCAGGCCCATCGGCGAGCGGTTGAGGCGATCAGAGCGCATCGAAGGCCCCCATGCGTTTGGCCATGAACAGGTAGGCGCCCATGATGACGATCGGGACGACAGTGAAGGCGGCGGCGAGCGGGATGTTGCCGGCGGTGCCCTGCTGGGCGTAGACCGCCTGGCCGATGAAGAGGCGCGACGAGCCGACGATCTGCGGGATGATGTAATCGCCGAGCGTCAGCGAGAAGGTGAAGATCGAGCCGGCGACGATGCCGGGCAGCGCCAGCGGAAACAGCACGAAACGGAAGGTCTGCGCCGGCGTGCCGCCGAGGTCGGAGGAGGCCTCGATCAGATTGCCGGGCACGCGCTCCAGTGCCGCCTGGATTGGCAGGATCATGAAGGGCAGCCAGACATAGACGAACACGATGAAGGTGCCGGTGTAGCTGACGGAGAGCGAGTTGCCGCCGACGATAGGCAGCGCGAGCCAGCCGTCGAGCAGCCAGAGCAGGTGCAGCTTGCCGAAGATCCAGGTGAGGATCCCTTCCTTGGCGAGGATCAGCTTCCAGGCGTAGATCTTAACCAGATAGCTCGACCAGAGCGGCAGCATGACGCCGAGATAGAAGAGCACCTTCCATTTCCCCTGGGCGTAGCGCGCGGCGTAATAGGCGATCGGGAAGGCGATGATGGCGGAAGCGACGGTGACGGTCGCGGCCATCAAGACGGTGCGCAGGATGATGTCGAGATTGGTCTCGCTCAAGAGCTGGCGATAGGTCGCGAAGGTGAACTCGTAATTGATGAGGCCCGAGAAATCGTCGATTGAGAAGAAGCTCTGCAGCAGAAGCGCGAAGAGCGAGCCGAGATAGACGACGCCGAGCCAGAGCAGCGGCGGCGCGAGCATCAGCGTCAGAAGCAGGTGCGGGTGACGCCAGAAGAAGTCCGACAGGCGGCCGGCGGGGCCGCGGCGTTCAGGCAAAACGAGGGGTTCGGCAAAGGCGGTCATGCGTCCTCCATCGGGTGCAGCTCGTTGGCGGCGAAGCTGATGGTGACGGGGCTGCCGAGCGCGGGCACGGCAAGGGCTGCGGGGCTGGCAACGGCAACGCGGGCGCCATCGACATCGACGACGACGCGGTTGACGGCGCCGAGGAAGCTGTGGGCCGAGACGGTGCCCGACAGGCTGAGCGCGCCATCTACCGGCTGGGCGAGGACGATCGCCTCGGGACGCAGGCTGGCGGAGGGTGCCTTCAGCCCGAGCCGCTGGCAGAGCTTTTGCGGCAGCACGTTGGACGAGCCGACGAAGTCTGCGACGAACCGCGTCTTCGGCTGCTTGTAGACGTCTTCCGGGCTGCCGAGCTGCTGGATGCGGCCATCGTTGAAGACGGCGATGCGGTCGGCCATCGACAGCGCCTCGCCCTGGTCGTGGGTGACGAAGACGAAGGTGATGCCGAGCGATTTCTGCAGGCTCTTCAGCTCCTCCTGCATCTGCTCGCGCAGTTTCAGATCGAGCGCGCCGAGCGGCTCGTCGAGCAGCAGCACCTTGGGCTTGTTGACGAGCGCGCGGGCAAGCGCCACGCGCTGACGCTGGCCGCCGGAGAGCTGGCCTGGACGGCGGGTGCCATAGCCCGGCAGCTTGACCATGGCGAGCGCGTCCTCGGCCGCCTTGCGGCGTTCCTCGCGGCTGACGCCCTTGACCATCAGCCCGTAGGCGACGTTGTCGAGGATCGAGAGATGCGGGAAGAGGGCATAGTCCTGGAAGACGGTGTTGACGCTGCGGCGATAGGGCGGCACGCCCTCGGCCGTTTCGCCGAAGATCTCGATGTGGCCGCCGGTCGGCTGCTCGAAGCCGGCCATCAGGCGCAGACACGTGGTCTTGCCGGAGCCTGAGGGGCCGAGCATGGCGAAGAACTCGCCCTCGGCAATTTCGAGGTTCACGCCATCGACGGCGCGCACGGCGCCGAAATGGCGGGAAACATTATCGAAGAGAACGGCGGTGGTCATTGTCTGGCTCCGGAAATGTGGCCCCTCATCCGCCCTGCCGGGCACCTTCTCCCCGCAGGCGGGGCGAAGGGGACGTGCGGCGGGCGTCTTGCCTCAGGTTCACGCCCTGCGGTTTGGCCGGGGGCGTTCCCTCTCCCCGCGTGCGGGGAGAGGGGCAGGGTGAGGGGCAAATGCTTGCGATAGGTCCGACGGCTCAGCGGCCGCCGATCACGCCGATATAGTCGGAGACCCAGCGGTGATAGGGCACGCATTCGCCCTGGCTTGCGCACTTCGTCACCGGCGTCTTCCAGAACTTGACCTTGTCGAAGTCCTCGTAGCCGTTGGTCTTGCAGCCGGCATCGGTCAGGAGTTCGTTGCCCTTGCAGGCCGCACCGACCGACGGGTTGGCGCCGAACCAGGCGGAGACGTCACCCTGGACCTTCGGCGACAGCGAGTGCTCCATCCACATATAGGCGCAGTTCGGATGCTGGCTATCGGCATGCAGCATGGTCGTGTCGGCCCATCCTGTCACGCCTTCTTCCGGAATGGTCGAGGCGATCGGCAGCTTCTCGGCTTCCATCAGGTTGACCTGGAACGGCCAGGAGCCCGAGGCGACGACGCCTTCGTTCTTGAAGTCGTCGATCTGGATCATCGCGTCGTGCCAGTAGCGGCCGACGATCTTGCGCTGGCCACGCAGCAGCTCGAGTGCTGCCTTGTACTGGTCTTCGTTGAGCTCGTAGGGGTCCTTGATGCCGAGTTCCGGCTTGTGCGCCATCAGGTAGTTGGCAGCGTCAGCCACGTGGATCGGGCCGTCATAGGCCTGGACGCGGCCCTTGTTGGACTTGCCGTCGGGCAGGTTCATTTCCTCGAAGACGACGTTCCAGCTCTTAGGCGCTTCGCCCTTGAAGGCGTCCTTGTTGTACATCAGCACGTTCGGGCCCCAGACGTAAGGCGTGCCGTAATGAACGCCGTTGACCGTGTACCAGGGCGCGTTCTGCATGCGCTCGTCGATGGTCTTCCAGCTCGGGATGAGATCGGTGTTGATCGGCTGGACGCGCTTGCCGGCGACGAGACGCAGCGACGCGTCGCCCGAGGCGGTGACGAGGTCGAAGCCGCCTTCGTTCATCAGCGCCACCATTTCGTCCGAGGTGGCGGCAGTCTTGACCGAGACCTTGCAGCCGGTCTGCTTTTCGAAATCCGTGACCCAGTCATAGGCCTTGTCGGTCTCGCCGCGCTCGATGTAGCCGGCCCAGGCGACGATGGAGAGTTCGCCTTCGCCCTTGCCGAGTTCTTTCAGCGGCTCCTGCGCGAAGGCCGGGGCGACAAGGCCGAGCGACAGGGTCAATGCCGTGCAGGATTTGAGCATCTGCTTCATCTGAATTCTCCCAGTTTTGAGCCGCGTTTTGCGGCTTCGTTCCCAGGATGAAGCGTGCCTTCATTTCACCGTATTCGCAAATTCATTAAACAGAATGTCGTTTTCGGTTTTTCCGATATCTATAGTCGGGAGGCACGCCAAAGGTGTGGTCAGCGGCGGGAGAAGACTAATAAATCCAGGGAATTAGCGCGGCCTGGCGCTTCGGAGCGCTTCGGCGATACCGACGAAATCGCGCGCCGATTGTGGCAGGCCGGAGCCCTTGCGCCAGACCATGCCGACCTGCACGACGGGAAGCGCGCCCGACACGTCGCGGCTCTCGATGCGGTCGCCTTCCAGCGACCAGGGGCGGTAGACGAGGTCAGGCAAAAGCGCGATGCCGGCGCCTGTCGCCACCAGGCTGCGCACCGCTTCGACCGAGCGGGTGCGGAAGGCGACATGCGGGCGGGCGCCAAGTGCGGACAAAAGCTTGCCGGTGTTCTCCTCGATTTCATCGACCGTCAGCATGATCAGCGGTTCCTTGGCGATATCGCTGACGGAGATGATATCGGCACTGACGAGCGGATGGCCGATCGGCAGCCACAGGCGATAGGGCGAAGTCTCGAGGATCTCCGCCTGCAGCGCCATGCGGTCGCGCAGGTTGGAGATGACCATGACGGCGACGTCGAGTTCGCCGCCGATCAGGAGATGTTCGAGATAGGAGCCGTTGTCCTCGATGGCGCTGACCTCGACACCGGGGCAGGCGCGGCGGTAGCGGGCAAGCAGATCGGAAAGCACATAGCCCGCAACGAGCGAGGTGACGCCGAGATTGAGCTTGCCGCCGGTCTCCTCGCGGCTGTCGGAGAAACTCCGACGGGCGTCGGAGACATTGGAGAGGATCTTGGTGGCGTGGCGCAGGAACTGGTGGCCGTTATGGGTGATCGACAGGCCGCGCGGGTGCCGGTCGAAAAGCTCGACGCCGAGATCGCCTTCAAGCTCCTTGATCGCCTCGGTGATCGAGGATTGCGAGATCGACAGATTCTGCGCCGCACGGGTGATCGACCCCTGTTCGGCAACGGCGACGAAATACTGCAACTGTCTGAAAGTGAAGGCCATGGCGCGAGTTAATAGGTGTGGGGCGCGGCTGGCAAGCGGGTGAACCTTGCTCGTTTGCGCGGCGCCGTCGGTCGCCGTGACGCCGCGCTTTGTTTGGCTTGCGTCAGTTCACCCATCCGAAGCGGTCGAAACCATCGCGGTCGTTGAACAGGACCAGGGCGACCTTCGCAAAAATGTTGTCCTCGGGAACGAAACCGATGTCGTGCCGACTGTCGATGCTGCGGTTCCTGTTGTCGCCGAGCACGAAATATTGGCCGTCGGGGACGATGAATTCCGGCGTGTCGGCGACAGGCTTGTCTTCGGCCAGGCGGTAGGCGCGATCGTTGGGCAGCGACTCGCTATAGATTGCGAACGCGCCGTCCCTGACGTCGCTACTCTGCTGCACTTCTATTTGCTGCTTCGGCGCAGCTTGTCCGTTGATGTAAAGGTAGCCACCCCTCAATTGCACCTTGTCGCCGGGCAAGCCGATGACGCGTTTGATGTAGTCGATGTCGGGCTGGCCCGGGCTGGCAAAAACAACGAGATCACCCCGTTCCGGCTTGCGCGCAAAGATCTTCGATTGTGGCCCACTTCTGAAGGGAAGCGAGAACTTGCCGTAGCCATAGGCAAACTTGTTCGCGACGACACGGTCGCCGGGCTGAAGCGTCGGGTACATCGAATTCGCCGGCATGCTGAAAAATTGAAACAGCAGCGACGTGAAGGCGATGGGTGCGGCGATGAAGATCAGAACGAGGCTGTACCAACGGGCATACCAGGGAAAGGCGTGACCCGATGGAAGCCCGCCGGCGAGCCGATAGCCGTGCATCGCGCCGAGAACCCGGAATGCCAGCAGCGCAAGGCTCCCCAGCCACGTCGCGTCGCCGGTACCGGAGGCTACCGCTATCGCCCAGGATCCACCAAAGTACAGCGCGACCTCCGCCACGAAATACAACAGGGCGAGCTTCCAGCGCCCGAGATAGGCCATCATGATAGCCGGCGCGACGAAGAAGCCGATCAATACGGCGCAAACAGGATGGCGATTGCGAAAGGCCTGCAATACTTTCATGGAGACACCACGGGACAGAGAATCGGAGCGGATTGTAGGTAGGAGGTCTAAATCTAAATCAGTAATTGCAGGGGGTGGTGTTATCAACCCCGCAAATTCTGAGCCGACCTGCTCCCGTGACGTGAATGCCAGTGATGCCGCTTGATCGAGCGAGGACGTGAAATGGACAACAGGGCAAGCGCCAAACCGATGCCGAGCGAGCCCGGTATCCTCGCTTTCCATCGCCGCTGCGAGGACTTCTATCCGGCCGATGCGGTCGATGCCTCGATCGATCAGCAGCGCAAATGGTACGATGCGCTCTGCGCCGAATTCGATGCGCCGAGCCCGAAAGGGCTTACACGCGAAGACACGCTCGTCGATGGCCGCATCCCGATCCGGCACTACACGCCGGCAACGGTTTCGACCGAGGCGCGTATCTACTACATCCACGGCGGCGGCTTTGTCGTCGGCTCGCTCGACAGCCATGATGCGATCTGCGCTGAACTCTCCGATTTCGCCCACGCCGAACTGGTTTCGGTCGATTATCGCCTGGCGCCCGAACAGGTCTGGCCGGCCGCGTTCGACGATTGCTACACGGTGCTGAAGGAATTGCTGTCCGATGGCTGTCCTGTTGTCGTTGCCGGCGACAGCGCCGGCGGAAACCTGACGGCGGGCATTATTCTGAAGGCTCGGGCGGAAGGTCTCAAGGGCATTGTCGGCCAGGCGCTGATCTATCCGGGCCTTGGCGGCGATCTCGTATCGGGATCTTACGAGGAAATGGCCGAGGCGCCGGGGCTGACGACCGCCGATGTCAGCTACTATCGCGATATCCTGAAGGCGCCGGCTGACAATCCTTTCGCCGCCCCCTTGGCGGAAACGGACCTTTCCGGCCTGCCGCCGAGCTACATCACCGGCGCCTTCTTCGATCCCTTGCGCGACGATGCCCGCCTCTATGCCGCCCGGCTTGCGGCCGCCGGCGTCAACGTCACCTTCCGCGAGGAGCCGCAGATGATCCATGCCTGGCTCAGGGCGCGGCATATGAGCGAGGGCGCGCGGGACGGCTTCCGCCGGCTGGCGGAAGGCATTACCGTTCTCGTCGGAACGCGCTGACGCGCTGGCATCGGGCGCGGCAGCGCCGAACCGTCGGGTCGGCTGGAACGGCTCTAGCTCTTCGCCTTGAACACCAGCACCGGATTTGCCTGGAAAGCGTCAGGGAACAGGGTCCTCAGGTTCTCGATCTTCGGCAGGTCGTTATAGACGATGTAGGGATGGGTCGGGTTACGGGTCAGGAAATCCTGATGATAGTCCTCGGCGGCGTAGAATCCCTTGAAGGGCGAGACCTGCGTGACGATCCTCGCCGGGAAGGCGCCAGACTTGCCGAGCTGGTCTATATAGGCATCGGCGATCCGCTTCTGTTCATCCGTGACGGCAAAGAGCGCCGAGCGATACTGGGGACCATGATCCGGCCCCTGATAGTTGAGTTGCGTCGGATTGTGGGCGACGGAGAAGAACACCTGCAGCAGCCGGCCATAGGTCACTTCGCGCGGATCGAATGTCACTTCCACCGATTCCGCGTGGCCGGTCTTGCCGCCGCTCACCGTCTCGTAGTCGGCGGTTGCCGCCGTGCCACCGGCATAGCCGGAGACGGCCTTCTTCACGCCTTTGAGGTGCTGGAAGACGCCCTGAACGCCCCAGAAGCAGCCGCCGGCAAAGACGGCGATTTCCGTCGATGCGGATGATTTCTCGTCGAGCGAAGGCGGCGGAATTGAGACGGCCGGTTCCTGGGCGGCGGCGACCGGCGCCGATGCCATCAGCGCGGCAAAGACTGCCGCTGCCAGGTTCATGAAAGGTCTGCCTGCGATCTGTGCCGACTTGCTGCGCGCCATCGCGTCCTCCCATCGTCCGGCTTCAGTGCCGGACGTTCGATGACCTCATGTTTTCATGGGATTGGCAACGGTCAAATCGCGATCGCGTGCTTCACGCCAACGTGACGATCCGCTACCACCGGACGGATATGAGGCGCCGAGAGCAGGGGACGATGCCATGGCTGGAGAAACGGATCTCGCGAAACTCCTGGCGACGATGAGCCCGGTGCTGTTTCCGCAGACCTATGTCTATTGCACCGTCGCCTATCGGGACGCGGCGCGCTACGAGGCGCTGGAGCCGCTGGCCACCTATCGCGAGGACGAGGGGCTGACGCTGGTCGTTACCCGCGCTGCCGCCGACGGGGCGGGGCTCGGCTACGGCCCGTTGCTACGCCGCATCACGCTCAACGTGCATTCAGCGCTCGAAGCGGTCGGCCTGACGGCCGCCGTTTCTGCGGCGCTGACGCGCGAGGGCATCAGCGCCAATGTGATCGCCGCCTATTACCACGACCATATCTTCGTGCCGGAAGCGGATGCCGAGCGGGCGCTCGATGCGCTCCGGGCGCTGACCGTCGCCTGACAGGCGGCCGCGCCTACATGAAGCGCGTGTCGGCGGGCGTGTTGAAGTGGTCGTCGTCGCGGCCGTTTTCATAGATGATCGGCGCCGCGGCGAGTTCCGCGTCGCTGACGCCATCGAGGCAGGCGACATTGACCGCGTAGAAATGGCCGCTGAAATCCTTGTGGTAGCCGCGCGAGAAGGGCCGGACACCGCAGCGGCTGCAAAAGTAGTGATCGACGTCGCCTTCGATCCAGCTCGAATTGTCGGCCCGATAGCTTGTCAGAAGGTCCTTGCCTGACGTGATCTCGAACTCCTCGCGCAGCGCAAAGGCCTTTTGCATGCGCGTCTTGGCGCAGAAGGAGCAGTTGCAGCGGCGGATGCCCTCGGCAAGATCGAGCTGGCCTTCGAAGGTGACAGCCTTGCAGTGGCAGCTGCCGCGATAGAGCTTCTTCATCGGTTTCCTCCCTGGGATTGGGCGCAGTTCACCACCCGCCGGCCGAGGCCGGCGCCGCTTGAGATCTGCGCTAGTTTGCGTTTCTGGTCTGGCGTCTGGCGTCTGGCGTCTGGCGCCGGGCACCGTTATCCCGCGTTGCCCGAATGCGCCGGCTGGTCGGCGGCCACCTGCGCCTTGCCGTCACCGTCATCGCTGGCCTTGCGCAGGAGCAGGAAGGCGATGAGTGCGGTGCCGAGCGATAGCAGCACGCAGATCGAGGCGGTGAAGGCGAAGGACTGGGTGAAGACGTCGCGCGCCGCCGTCAGCAGCCGCTCTGCCTCTGCAGGTGGCAGGTCGGCAGCCACGGCGACCGCACCGCCGAGTGTCTGGCGGGCGGCGGCAACGGTTTCCTCCGGCAGGCCGGTGACCACCAGCTGGTCCATGCGGCCGCGGTAGGCGGAGGTCAAAAGGCTGCCGAGCACGGCGATGCCGAGCGCGCCGCCGAACTCGAAGCTGGTCTCGGAGATGGCGGACGCGGCACCGGCGCGCTCCGGCGGTGCCGAGCCGACGATCATATCCGTCGTCAGCGTGCCGACCGGGGCAAAGCCGAGGCAGAGCACTACAAGACCGGTCGTCACCAGCAGCGGGCTGCTTTCGGTGCCGACCTGGGTGCAGATGGCAAAGCCGATCGCCGTCAGCACGAAGCCCGCCGCAATCAGGTTGGAGGCGGCAAAACGGGTGGCAAGCATCGGCACGGTCACCGACGCGACGATCATCGCCACGCCCGTCGGCACGGACCAGAGACCGGCGACGAAGGGGGTGAGCCCGAGCACCAGCTGCAGGTACTGCGCCACGAACAGGAAGGCGCCGAAGCCGACGAAGAGGCCGAGAATGTTGACGCCAAGGGCGGCACTGAAGGCCGGCGTCCTGAACAGGGCCAGATCGATCAGCGGGTCGGCGAGACGGAGCTGGCGCCGCGCAAACAGGATCGCGACGACGATGCCGAGCAGGATGAAGAAGGCCGCGATCGTATCGAAGCCGGCCTCGGCAACGTGCTTCATGCCGTAGATCACCGAAAGCACGGCGACGAGCGACTGGGCGGCGCTGACGAGGTCGATCCGGCCGGCCTCGGGATCGCGGAATTCCGGCAGGAGGATCGGGCCGAGGATGAGGATCAGCACCATGACCGGCACGGCGAGCAGGAAGACCGAGCCCCACCAGAATTGCGACAGCATCAGCCCGCCGACCACGGGGCCGATGGCGCCGCCGGCGGAGAAGCTGGCGATCCACACCCCGATCGCAAAGGTGCGCTGCCGATCGTCGAGGAACATGTTGCGGATGAGCGAGAGGGTGGAGGGCGCAAGGGTCGCCGCCGCCACGCCGAGCACGGCACGCGCGATGATCAGCGTCTCGGCATTCCAGGCAAAGGCGGCGAAGATCGACGCCAGGCCAAAGGCGACAGAGCCGATCATCAGCAGCCGCCGGCGGCCGATGCGGTCGCCGAGCGTGCCCATGGTGATCAGCGAGCCTGCGACCATGAAGCCGTAGATATCGATGATCCAGAGAAGCTGGGCGGCCGAGGGCTTGAGCTGTTCGGCAAGCTGCGGGACGGCGAGGTTCAGCACCGTCAGGTCCATGGAATAGAGCATGCAGGGCAGCGCCAGCACGGCGAGCCCGATCCACTCGCGCCGGGTCGCCTTCGGACCGGGCGCGTTTTCGGTTTCAAAGTTCGAAATCTCAGACATGGTCGACATAATCCCTGAGCCGCTCGAGGCACTCGCCCCAGCCATCCTGGTGCGAATCGCGCTCTTCGACGGTCTCGAATGGTGTTTGCTGGAAGGTGAGCCGCGTCTTGCCGCCGATATCGGCAAAGGAAACGGTGATCAGCGTGTCGCTGCCGGGCTCGCCGTCTTCATCCCAGGCGAAGGTGAAGACCAGCTTCTCGGGCGCGCGCACTTCGCGAAAGATGCCGCTCATCCAATAGTCCTGGCCTTCGGGCGAGCGGATGCAGGCGCGCCACGCGCCGCCCGGACGGAAGTCCATGTTGACCGAATGCGGCGTGAAATCCCGCGGCCCCCACCACCGCAACAGATGCTCCGGCGTCGACCAGACCTTGAAGACGAGGTTTATCGGCGCCTCGAAGTCGCGCACGATTTCCAAGCTGATATCCTTGCGTGCTGCGTTTGCGGTCGCCGCTGTCATGAATCCTCCTCCTCTGGGCGCCCCAATGCGCCCAGTCTTTAACCGTAGAGTTATTTAACTTATCGGTTAATATCCGCGCGCAAAGGCGATTGTCAAGGCTGGCTCAAGCGACGATCTGATTTTTGTCAATTTGGGTGAGGGGAGGAAGCCTGGTCGCCTGCTTTACGATGATACGGTGAGGCACCGCGCCTTGAGGCGGGTCAGCACCCGCCCGAAGGCGCCGGGGTCCTCGAGGCTTCGCGCAAGGATCAGCGCGCCCTGGATGCCGCCGACGATTTCCTCGGCAAGGCCGTCGCACTCGGCAGCGGGCGTGCCGGCGCGTTCAAGGGTGACGGAAAGATCGGCGCGCCAGTCGGAGAAATAGCGGTTGAGTTCGCGGGCAAAGCGGTCGTGGGCGCCGCTGGTCGCGATCACCCCCATCAGGCAGAGGCGTCTGCCTTGGCGGAAGTAGCCGTCGACGGCGGCAAACATTGCATCCAGCGCCGCGGCGGGGTCTTCGGCATTGCGCAGCGGCTCGAATATGTACGTGCGGAACCAGGCGGAGATATCGCCAAGCACGGCCTCGGCCATCTCCTCCTTCCCGCCCGGGAAGAAGTGGTAGAGGCTGCCTTTGCCAAGCCCGGTCTTCCCGGTGATCAGGCTGAGGCTGGTGCCGTCATAGCCGTGCTCGCGGAAGATTTCCGCAAGCATGGCGATGACATCCTTTCGCTCGGTGACCACGCGGCTCATGCGGGTTTCCTCGCCAGCGGATACTCGACCTTGGCGAAGCGGTGGAACAGCGCGCCAACGGCGACGAGAATAAGCGAGCCGGTCAGCACCGGGAAGAGCAGGAATTCGAAGCCGGGATCGGCGGCAAAGACGACGAGCGGATTGGCGCCCGCCGGCGGATGGGTGACGCGCAACGCCGCCATCAGCGCGATCGCCGCACCGACGGCGATCGCCACCGCCCACCACTCATTCGGAAAGACTGACCTGAGGACCAGGCCGACGAGGGTGGCGACGAAGTGGCCGCCGACGACGTTGGCCGGCTGCGACAGCGGGCTTGCCGTGACGGAGAAGATCAGCACGCAGCTGGCGCCGAAGGGCGCCATCAGCATGGGGTGGCCGACAAGGCCTGTCAGCGCGCCGACGGCGGCGATGGCGACGAGGCCGCCGATGCCGGCAATCAGGCCACGGTTGATATGAACGGGAGGCTGATGACGCGAGAAGAAATGGCGCATTTGTGTACCAATCGGTCAAGTGTTTACCGATTGGTACAATGATGTGCCGACGATGTCAAGACAGGGCCGCCGGACCGGGCGTGGCGCCGATCGGCCGCCGGCCCGCTCCGTGGGTGCCGCTCACATGAAATCGCGCGGGATGCGCTTCTTGAAGTGCTTCTCGAAGATCGGCGTGTCTCCCTCGTAGGCGACGACCTCGGCCTCGGTGATCCACTCGTTCTGTGTGCAGTGGAGCGTCGAGGTCGCGACGGTGCGCACCGACCAGCCCTCGCGCTTGGCGACGCAGGTCCAGGTCGAAGTGCCGATCATCGACAGCGGGTCGTCCGGTGCGATCGACCAGGTCTCGTCGCGCACGTCCTGGGTGGCAAGGCCCGTATCCGGATGTTCGGAGAGCCCGGTGTCCTCGTAGATCCGGTAGTGGGTCATGCCGTGGGTCATGTCGCGCTCGACGGTGCGGCTCGAAATACCGCGCGTCAGCTCGCGATACTTTGGCAGCGGATCGGGGTTCTCCGGCTCGGGCACGACGATCTCCTTGTGCGCGCCCAGCAGCGGCAGGGCGAGCGAGAGGCTTGCTGTGTCGATCGAAAGGCCCGGATCGGTCGGTGTGGGAAGGACCAGCGGCCAATAGGAGGTCGAGAGCGACACCCGGATGCGATTTCCCGCGCGGAAGCGGTAGCCGCAGGCATCGAGCGTAAGCGTGATCCGCGTCTTGCGCCCGGGCTCCATGGCGCGCGGCTGGGCGTTGCCGTCGCGATGCGAAAGGTTGAGTACGCCGAAGGCGACGCGGGTGGCGGTACCGTCCGGATGCACGTCGACGAGGCGCACGGCAAGATTGGCGGTCGGCGCCTGGCAGGTGACGTCGACGGTCAGCGTCGGCTGGCCGAGATAGTCGGCGGCTTCCAGCAGCGGCGCGGTTTCGAAGACGAGCGAGCCGGCATCGTCGATGCGCTGGTCGCCGGCCATTTCGGCATCGGGCTTCAGCGTGAAGTATTCGCCGGATGCCGTGCCGGTATCGAGCGGCGATTTCAGGTAGACCTCACCGATGCCGGTGCCGCCGGCAGATGGCGTCAGCCGTCCGTCATGCGAGACGCCGAAGAGCTGCATTTCCGGTGCGGTCCAGGCGTCCTTCGCCACCCAGCGGCCGGGATCGCTGTCGCGCCGAAGCGACGGGCGCGGGCCGTCGAGGATATAGGCACGCACCTGCGGCCCGTTCTCTGCGCCGTTTTCCTCGTCGCGCAGCCAGCGGTTCCACCAGCGGATCGCCTCGCCATGGAAATCGGCGCGCGGCTTCGGAAAGGCGAAATGCGGGTATTTGTGCACCCAGGGGCCGATCAGCGCCTTGGCCCTGTCGCCAAGGCCTTCGACCGCTTTCAAGGGCGTGTTGCGGTAGCCGTCGGCCCAGCCGGCGATGACCAGCGCCGGGATGCCGACCCTGTCGAAATCTTCGCAGATCGAGCCGTGCTGCCAGAATTCGTCGCGACGCTGGTGCTCCAGCCACTCCTCCATGAAGAAGGGCTCTTTTTCCAGCCGCTCCATCCACATCTGCTTCCAGCGATCGCCGACGATGGCGGGATCCGGCGAGCGCGACTGGTAGCCGAGCATCGTCGCCGCCCAGGACAGCTGGGCGGAGAGATGGCAGCCGTTCTTGTAGTGGATGTCGTCGTTGTAGCGGTCGACCGTGGAGGCGATGGAGATGACGGCTTTCAGCGCCTGCGGCTTCAAGGCCGCGACCTGCAGGCAGTTGAAGCCGCCCCAGGAGATGCCCATCATGCCGACCTTGCCGTTGGACCAGGGCTGGGCGGCGATCCATTCCACGATCTCGCAGCCGTCGGAAAGCTCGCGCGGCGTATATTCGCCATCGATCACGCCTTCGCTTTCGCCGGAGCCTCTAATGTCGACGCGGACGCCGGCAATGCCGGCGGCGGCAAAGACGGGGTAGGTGGACTCGTCACGCAGGCTCGTGCCGCCCTGCTTGCGGTAGGGCAGGTATTCGAGCACGGCCGGAACCGGATCGGCCTTAGCGCCGGCGGGCATCCAGATGCGGGCGGCAAGCTCGGTGCCGTCCTTCAGCCGGATCCATTCGTTTTCGATGACAGTGAATTCGCGTTCTGACATGTGGTTCTAACGATCTCTCTTGTTTTCTCGGGAAATGCCGGACGCGAACTCGCGTCCGGCTTTCATCGCAATGGCTTAGCTGTCGAACCAGACGCGGCTACCGACATAGCCGTTCGAGAGGTCGTTGCCGATGTCGTCGACAAAGCCCTTGAGCGAGGCGGAGGCGGCGTTCACGTAGTCGTTGAAGACCGGCAGGATCAGCCCGCCTTCGTCGCGCACCGTCATCGCCATGGTGTGATACATCTCCTTGCGCTTGGCTTCGTCGAGCTCGGAGCGGGCCTGAAGCAACAGCTTGTCGAAATCCTCGCGCTTGAAGCGCGTGTCGTTCCACTCGGCGGTCGAGAGGTAGGAGGTCGAGTAGCGCGAATCCTGTGTCGGCCTTCCGCCCCAATAGGAGGCGCAGAAGGGCTGCACGTTCCAGACATTGGTCCAGTAGCCGTCTTCCGGCTCGCGGCGCACTTCGATCTCGATTCCGGCCTTCTTGGCGCTTTCCTGGAAGAGCACGGCGGCGTCGGAAGCCCCGGGGAAGGCGGCGTCGGAGGTGCGCAAGAGGATCGGCCTGTCGTGGCCGGACTTCTTGAAGTGGAAGGCGGCCTTGTCCGGGTCATAGGTACGCTGCTCGATGCCCTCAGGCGCCAGCGCATAGTTGCCGTTGACCGGATAGTCGTTGCCGAGCGTGCCGAAGCCGCCGAGCACCCGGTCGAGGATTGCCTGGCGGTCGACTGCATATTTCAGTGCCAGCCGCAGGTCGTTGTTGTCGAAGGGCGCGGTGTCGCAATGCATCAGGAAGCTGTAGAAGCCCTTGCCGGAGGTTCTGAGGATTTCGACGCGCGGGGCGCGCTTCAGGAGCGGCACGGTCTTCGGGTCGATGTTGTTGATGAAGTGCACCTGGCCGGACGAAAGAGCTGCGATGCGCGCCGTCGTGTCGTTCATCACGATGATCTCGACACTGTCGACGAAGCCGCGGTCGGAGCGCCAGTCGTCGGGGTTCTTTTCAAAGGTGGCGCGCAGGCCAGCCTCGTAGCTTGAAAGCTTGTAGGGACCGGTGCCGATGGGCGAGGCCGGATTGTCGACGCCGCCCTTCGGCTGGACGATCAGGTGGTAGTCGGTCAGAAGCAGCGGCAGGTCGGCATTGCCTTCGGTGAGCGTCAGAACCAGGCTGCCTGCCTTCTCCTCGATCGTCTTGATCGAGCGCATCAGCCCGAGCGCGCCGGACTTGGAGCCTTCGTCCGCATGGCGCTTCAGCGTGGCGACGACGTCGGCAACCGTCAGCTTGCTGCCGTCGTGGAAGCTCACATCGCTGCGGATCTTGAAGGTCCATTGCGACGCATCGGCCGAAGGCTCCCAGGATTCGGCAAGTGCGGGCAGCGGCGCGCCGGTCTTCGGATCGGATTCGACCAGCGTGTCGCCCCAGAGGTGGCCGATGACGAAGGAGACGGAACCGCTATAGGCCGCCGGATCGAGCGAATCCGTCGTGGCGCCGCCCTTGAGGCCGAGCTTCAGATGACCGCCGCGCTTCGGCTGCTCAGCCCTTGCGTCGGTGGCGGCGAATGTGCCGCCGAAACCGGCCGCGAGGCCCAATGCTGCGGTGCCGGCCAGGAAGCCGCGCCGGCTGAGGCCGGTCGAAGAAAGGCTCGCCGGGACAAGGAGGCCGTCAGGACGCTTGGTGAATTCGCTCATTCTAGGGTTCCCTTTGGAGTGATGCTTGTTAGGGAAAACCTAGCGTTTACCGACCGGCACACAATTTCGCGACTTGACGCTTGTTTACGCTCTTTTACGCTACCTGGATGCTTCCGGTTCGACAGGGATCGGAAGCGCATGAAATAGGGTTCGGAAAGCATCGTGCACGACATCGACATCTTCGCCACCAATCTCAAGTTTGCCTGTGCGACGCGACGGTCGATCTCGCAGATCTGCCGCGAAATCGGCATCAACCGGCAGCAGTTCAACCGCTACATCGGCGGCGAGGCGCGGCCATCGGCGCACAATGTCGCGCGCATTGCCCGCTTCTTCGGGCTCTCCGCCAAAGACTTCGCGTTGCCGGCCAAACAGTTCGAGGCGCGCATGACGCGGCCGGATCGGGATCGCTCGGATGCCGGCCTGTTGCTTGAGGGCTTTCCGGGCGACATCTCCGGCCTCAGGCGTCATATAGGCTACTATCAGACCTATCACGTGTCGCTTTCCTGGCCGGGGTTAGTCGTCTGCTCCTGCGCGCGGATCTACGAGGAGGCGGGCTCGATCCGGGTGAAATCGATCGAGCGCATCCGCGATCCCGCAAACGAGATCCAGCAGTTCTCGAAATATGTCGGCCTCGTCACTCTCTGGCGAAACCGGATCTTCATCGCCGAGCGCAGCATCGGGCGGGAGCCGATGCTGGCGCAGACGATCCTCCTGCCGTTCGAAGTGCACCAGCGCGTCTATCTGCGCGGCACCACCATGGGAGTCTCCTGGCGCAAGGAGAACCTGCCTTACGCATCGCGGATGATCTGGCGCTCGCTCGGGGAACAGCCGGACTTGCGGCAGATGCTTTCGCGCTGCGGCGTGCTGTCCTTCGGTTCGCGCCACCTGCCGCAGACGGTCCGGGCCTTCCTCGATACGCCCGATGCCGAGCTCTTGAGCATACCGACCGAATATTGAGACGGCATCGCCATGTGGTAGGTTCCGCCGAAACGGGAAGATTGAGGAGGGATCAATGAAATCTGTTGTGGCCGCCATCGCCTGCCTGTGCGTCGCCTTGCCGATGTCACCGGCAAAGGCCGAGGAGGCACGGGCGCCGATCCCTTCCTGTGCGCTTTCGGGTGCTTCCAGCGTGACGATCGGCGGGCAGCCGGCGCTCAGGCTCTCCGACGTCGCCAATTGCCCGCCGGAACTCTACGAGGTCGTGCCGAGCATCATGATCGAGGGCCAGCCTGTCGTGCACTTCCGCGCCGGCAGCGGCGAAAAGGGCGATTGCACGGCCAAGGGCGAGGCGACGGTGACCTTCGAGGGCGAGGCGGCGCAGCGGGTGGGCGACGTCGATTGCCGGCAGAAGTAAAGGCTATCGTCAGTCGAGCCGCGCCAACCGGGCACCCTCCCGAACGGCCGAAAGCGCCGGCGGATTGGAGATCGGATAGCCGGCAACGAAGCCCTCGACCGTAAACGACGGGAACTGGGTTCGCAGCCGCGCCGCGACCTCTGCCGCTTCACCCATCTCGCCAAGGTAGGCATGCGCCATCGCCTGGAACATCAGTGTATTGGGCGATTCCTGCGAACTTTTCTCAAGCGCGGACAGGCATTCGCGATAGCGCCCGACAACGAAGAGAACGCGCCCGAACATGCCATGGTACCAGGGCGGGCCGAGCGGGTTGAGCGAGAGGGCGCGCTCGATGAAGGGAATCCCATCGGCGGGATCGCCGACGATCAGGGCCTTGGCCCCTGCGAGCAGCGCCAGCGTATCGGCGTTGTTCCTGCCATATTCGAGCGCTCGGGCGTGGGCCTCCGCAGCACCGGCGAGATCACCGATGCAGGCTTTGAAATCGCCGATGCAGGTATGGCCGGCCGGATCCGTCGGATCGAGCCGCAGCGCCGCCTCGGCGGCGCTTCGCCAGTTCTTTCTTGCGCTTTCGAGGTCGTGGCCGAAGCCGTTGGCTGCCTGTATGGAATGGGCATAGGCAAGCTCCGTCCAGGCGCGTGCGCGCGTCGGATCGAGTTCGATCGAGCGGGTGAGCAACTGCATGGCGGCGGCGTTGCCGTCAGGGCTGAAGCGATTGTGCTGTTCGACGCCAAGCAGGAAGTAGTCATAGGCCTGCAGGCTGCCCGGCGGCTTCTGCCGGCTCGCCTTGCGGCCGATGGCCGCCAGCGTGCCGAAGCAGCCGGCGAGCACGTTGATGACGCTTTCGGTGAGGCTGTCCTGCAGCGTCAGCACGTCTTCCATCGCGCGCTCGTAGCGCTCGCTCCAGAGCGTCATGCCGCTGCGCGTGTCTGAAAGCTGGATCGTCAGGCGGACCCGCCGGTCGTCGGCGCGCAGCTGCCCGGTGATGGCATATGTGGCGCCAACCGCCTGGACATGGTCTTCGAAGCTTTCGGGCCTGTTGCCGAGCAGCTTCATCGTATGGAAGGCGATGACGGGCAGATCGGCGAAGCGCGCGAGATCGACGCAGATGTCGGATGACAATCCATCTGCAAAACGGTGCCAGCGCTCCTCCGGATTGAGGCTTTCGATGGGGAAGACCGCGAGTGTCGGTGAGGCCGGCTCAGCCACCCGCGATGGCGCGACTGCTTGCGTTGCCGTCCTGCCGGGCACCATCTGCGCGACCGCGGCAGCAAGCTCGATCTTGTTGCGGACGCCGAGCTTGCCGTAGATCGTCGCCAGATGCGTGCGCACGGTCGACGGCGCGATGAACAGCGCCTCGCCGATTTCGCGATAGGTCAGGCCGGCGGCAAAACGCTCGGCCACGGCGCGCTCGCGGTCTGACAAGGCTTCGGTGGCGACTTGTGGTGTCGGGATACGGTTCATGGCTGCTTCCTGCCATCTGACCGGGCCGTTTTCAATGGCGACATAGGGCAAGGTGCCACAGCGCCCCTCACGCGTCCAACGGGACGCGCGATGCTCCCGGCAAAATACTACAAATGCAGGAGAGGAAAACACAGCAGCTGCGCGATGTGGCGCGCAGGCGACGCGCCTAGAGTTCCCACCAGTGTTTCAACGCCCCTGAGGGGCCAGAAGAGGTGGGAACGGCGATGAGCAGCCTGCTTTCCGGAATGTCCGATTTCTATCACGCCGTCCGGCTGGATCTCAGCCAGCCGGCCAAGCATCTGGCCGACAGCCTTGGCCGTCACGATCCCTTCCGCATCCTTGTCATCTGGGAGGACCGCGTTCGTGTCCGCGAGCAACTTCAGCGGATGGCCGACCAATATCCGGAGCGGCTGAGGGATATCGGGATGACCATGGCGCAGGTGCGCGCTGAGACGAACAAGGCCTTCTGGCAACGCTGATTGATCCGGGGAGATGGGAAAAGGCGGCACGCACCGTGCCGCCTTTTCGTTTTTCAGTTGCCGGCGCTTTCCATGCGCCGTGTCTTCAGTACGCGCTCGAGCCAGCCGATCTCCATCTCCGGAACCGACTTCAGAAGCAGGTCGGTATAGTCGTCGAAGGGCGGCGACAGCACCTTCGACTTCGGACCGAAGCGCACGAGGCGGCCGCGATGCATGACCGCGACGCTGTCGGCGATCGCCCGCACGATGGCGATGTCGTGGGTGATAAAGACATAGGAAACAGCGGTTTCCTCCTGAAGCTTCAAAAGCAGATTCAGGATGCCTTCGGCGACCAGCGGATCAAGGGCCGAGGTCGGCTCGTCGCAGAGGATCAGCTCGGGCTTCGCCGCCAAGGCGCGGGCGATCGCCACACGCTGCTTCTGCCCGCCCGAAAGCTCCGCCGGGTACCGGTCGAGGAAGCGGCTGCCCATCTCGATCTGGTCAAGCAGCTCGTTCACCCGCTCGGTCTTCTTCTGGCCGTGCAGGCCGAAGTAGAAGGAGAGCGGGCGGCCGACGATGTCACGCACCGTCTGGCGCGGGTTCATCGCGGTATCGGCCATCTGGTAGATCATCTGGATGCGGCGCAGCTCGTCGTTGCTGCGGCCCTTCAGGGCGCGCGGCAGCTCCTTGCCTTCGAACGAGATGCGACCCTCGGTCGGCGGCAGGAGCCCGGTGATGACGCGGGCGAGCGTCGACTTGCCTGAACCGCTTTCGCCGACGATCGCCAGTGTCTGGCCCTTCGGCAGATGCATCGAGACATCGTGCAGCACCTTGAAGCCGTTGGCATAGCCGGCGCTGATATTCTCGATCTTCAGCTGCGTCCCGGTCTGGTCGGCAGCTTCCTCGCGTTTCGTCTGGCGGACGCTGACGAGTGCCCGGGTGTAGTCTTCCCGCGGAGCCTCGATGATCTGTTTCGTCGAGCCGTATTCCACCGTCTTGCCATGGCGCAGCACCATGATGTCGTCGGAGATCTGGGCAACGACCGCGAGATCATGGGTGATGTAGAGGGCTGCGGTGTGCGTCTCCTCGATCGCATGCTTGATCGCGGCGAGCACGTCGATCTGGGTGGTGACGTCGAGCGCGGTCGTCGGCTCGTCGAAGACGATCAGTTCCGGATTGGGGCAGAGCGCCATGGCGGTCATGGCGCGCTGCAGTTGCCCGCCGGAGACCTGATGCGGATAGCGGTCACCGAAGGTTTCCGGATTGGGCAGGCCCAGCACCCGGAACAGATAGAGCGCCCGCTTCTTGGCCTCCTCGCGGCTCATGATGCCGTGGCGCAGCGACGCCTCGATCACCTGATCGCCGAGCCTATGGGCCGGGTTGAAGGCGGCAGCGGCCGATTGCGCGACATAGCAGACGCGGGCGCCGCGGATCGAGCGGATGCCTTGTCTGTCGAGCGTCAGGATATCCTTGCCGTCGAGCAGGACCTGGCCGCCGGTGATGCGTACGCCGCCGCGGCCGTAGGCCAATGCAGACAACCCGATCGTCGACTTGCCGGCGCCGGACTCGCCGATAAGGCCGAGCACCTTGCCTTTTTGCACGGCGAAGGAGACGCCCTCAACGAGGGTGACGACCTTGGGCGGTTCGCCAGGCGGATAGCTGGTCGCTTCGATCTTGAGGTTCTTGACGGAAAGCATCTCAGGCATCGCCGCGTCCTCCCTTGAGGCTGGAGGTACGTTTCATCAGCCAGTCGACCACGAGGTTGACGCAGATCGCGAGCGTGGCGATCGCCGCACCCGGGATGAGCGCTGCCGAGATACCGAAGATGATGCCGTCTTTGTTGTCCTTGACCATGCCGCCCCAGTCGGCGGCCGGCGGCTGGATGCCGAGGCCGAGGAATGAGAGGGTGGAGAGAAACAGGATGGAAAAGGCGAAGCGCAGGCCGAATTCGGCGAGCAGCGGCGACAGCGTGTTCGGCAGGATCTCGCGGAAGATGATCCAGAGCGAACCTTCGCCGCGCAGCCTTGCCGCCTCGACGAACTCCATGACCGCGACGTCGAGCGCCACGGCGCGGCCGATGCGGAAGACGCGGGTTGAGTCGAGTACCGCCATCACCAGGATCAGAATCCAGAGATGCTGCGGCAGCACGGCGAGAACGACGAGGGCGAAGATCAGTGTCGGGATCGCCATCATCAGGTCGTTGAAGCGGGAGAACAGCTGGTCGGTGAAGCCGCCGACGACGGCGGCGGTGAAGCTCAGGAGCATGCCAAGCGAGAAGGAGAGCACGGTTGCCGCCAGCGCCACGAAGATGGTGGTGCGGGCGCCATAGATCAGACGCGACAGCAGATCGCGGCCGAGATTGTCGGTGCCGAGCAGGAAGTCGCCGCCGGCCGGAAGCCAGACGTCGCCGACCACGTCGCGCTCGCCGAAGGGGGCGATGACGGGCGCAAAGAGGGCGCAGAAGATCGCAATCGCGATGCCGGCGATGCCGATCCAGGCGCTGAAGGGAATGGATCTCAGGTTCATCGCGGATGCCTCAGTCTCGGGTTGGCGATGATCGCGAGAATGTCGGCCGCCATGTTCAGGAAGATGTAGAAGGCGGCAAAGATCAGGCCGCAGGCCTGGACGACCGGCATGTCGCGCACGGTCACCGCATCCACCATGTATTGGCCCATGCCGGGATAGACGAAGACCACTTCGACGACGACCACGCCGACGACGAGATAGGCAAGGTTGAGCGCAATGACGTTGATGACCGGCGCCACGGCGTTGGGAGCGGCATGGCGCGCGATGATGCGGAACATGCCGAGCCCCTTCAGTTCCGCCGTCTCGACATAGGCCGACGACATGACGTTGAGGATCGCCGCGCGGGTCATGCGCATCATGTGGGCGAGAACGACGAGAACCAGCGTCGCGACGGGAAGCGCGATCGCCGAGAGCCGTTCGGTGAAGGTCATGCTGTCATAGACGGTCGCGGGGAAGGTCGCGACGCCGTATTTGACGGCAAAGAACATGATCAGCAGATAGCCGACGAAGAACTCGGGCAGGGAGATGGCCGCGAGCGAGACGACGTTGATGATCTTGTCGGGCAGCCGGTTTCGAAACTGTACCGCAAGCATGCCGAGCCCGACGGCGAGCGGCACGGAAACGAGGGCCGCGAAGAAGGCGAGGAACAGCGAATTGCCGAGGCGCTTGGAAATCTGTTCGCCGACCGAGTTCTTGCTCGCCCAGGACGTTCCGAAATCGCCCTGCAGGGCGCCGCCGAGCCAGGAGACGTAGCGTTCGGTCCAGGGGCGATCGAGGCCGAGATCCTTGCGGATGTTTTCGACCGCCTGCGGCGTTGCCGACTGGCCGAGATAGGTGGTGGCGAAGTCGCCCGGAAGCGCCTCGATGCCGCCGAAGATCATCAGCGATACGGCAAAGAGCAGCCCGACGCTCAGGCCGAGGCGCTGCAGGACCAACGCCGCGAGCGGGCGGCGGAAGGTGAAGCGCCGCCAGAAGGTGCCGTCGATTTCACCATTCGAGGGATTGGCGGCAGGGTTTGGTTTTGCTGGTACTCCGGAAAGTTCGGCAGACCGCGGGTGTGTTGCACCCGCGGTTCCATCCGTCGAAACCGGACCAGTGAGCGGTCCGCTTTCCATCATCATGCGTCCAGCCATACCCGGGTTGCGACGTAACCGTTCGACATGTCGTTGCCGATATCGTGCACATAGCCCTTCACCTGCTTGGTGGAGGCGTTCACGAAGTCGTTGAACATCGGCAGGATCAGGCCGCCTTCGTCACGCACCATCATGGCCATGGTGCGGTACATGTCCTTGCGCTTGGCCTCGTCGAGTTCGGCGCGGGCCTCGAGCAGGATCTTGTCGAAGTCCGGGCGCTTGAAGCGGGTGTCGTTCCAGTCGGCGGTCGACAGGTAAGCGGTGGAGTACATCTGGTCCTGGGTCGGACGGCCGCCCCAGTAGGAGGTGGAGAAGGGCTGCACGTTCCAGACGTTGGTCCAGTAGCCGTCGCCCGGCTCGCGCTTGACCTCGATCTCGATGCCCGCCTTCTTGGCGCTTTCCTGGTAGAGCACGGCCGCATCGACCGCACCCGGGAAGGCGACGTCGGAGGTGCGCAGGAGCACCGGTCCGCTATGGCCGGATTTCTTGTAGTGGAAGGCCGCCTTGTCCGGATCGTAGGCGCGCTGCTCGATGCCTTCCGGGAAGAGGGCATAGGTATCGTTGATCGGGAAGTCGTTGCCGACCTTGCCGTAGCCGCCGAGGATGCGCTGGACCATGGTCTCGCGGTCCATCGAATATTTCAGCGCCATGCGCAGGTCGTTGTTGTCGAAGGGCGCGGTGTTGCAATGCATGATGAACACGTAGTGGCCGCGGCCGGACGTGTTCAGGATCTCGACCGTCGGCGCCTTCTTCAGAAGGTTGACCGTCTTCGGATCGACGCGGTTGATGTAGTGCACCTGGCCGGAAGAAAGGGCTGCGATGCGGGCGGTCGCGTCGTTCATGGCGATGAGTTCTACCGAGTCCACGTAGCCGCGGTCGGTGCGCCAGTCGTCGGCGTTCTTCTCGAAGGTGGCGCGAACGCCGGCTTCGAAGCTCGTTACCTTGAAGGGACCGGTGCCGATCATCGCGTCCGGCTTGTCGATGCCGCCGCCCGGCTGGATGATCAAGTGATAGTCGGTCAGAAGCAGCGGCAGGTCGGCATTGCCTTCGGTCAGCACCAGCACCAGCTTGTCGCCGTCGGCCTTGATTTCCTTGATCGACTTCATCACACCGAGCGCGCCGGACTCCGACTTTTCGTCGGTGTGGCGCTGCAGCGTCTTGATGACGTCGTCGAGCGTCAGTTCCTTGCCGTCATGGAATTTCACGCCCTTGCGGATGGTGAAGGTCCAAGTCGACGCATCGGCTGATGGCTCCCAGGATTCGGCAAGGGCCGGCACTGGCGCGCCCGTCGTCGGGTGGCTTTCGACCAGCATGTCGCCCCAGTTGCGGCCGACGACGAACATGAACTGCGAAAGCGCCTTGGCCGGGTCCTTCGAGTCGGTGGCGGCAGCGCCTTCAAGACCGAGCTTCAGGTGGCCGCCGCGCTTCGGCTCCTGCGCCTGAGCGCTGGTGGCAAACAGCGTGCCTGCGGTCGAGGCGAGAATGCCGGCAGCGGCCGCGCGGCCCAAAAACTCGCGGCGGTTCATCTTGCCGAGCATGACCTGGCGTGTGAGGTAATCCTTGTAATCGCTCATTCCCCTGTTCCCTTCTGTTGTCGGCATTCGCCGTTCGTAGTGGTTGGTAGAGATTGCTGCGTACAGCCATTGTATCAGATGGCTTCGGATCGGCCTGACGGCCGCTTTTTCTTCTCTTTCTGTCGTCTTCTCCTTCCCCAGCCGGGGGCGTCCTTCGTTCAGATCGATAAGCGTAATCGCTGGAACTCTTCTTGTAACGCCCTAAATTACAATTTATTTCCATAAGCTTGGCTTATGGATGCGTGTTTGATGGCGCGCGGCTTTTCCCGCGCGTCTCGTCACGTCTTGGTGCCGGTCGCCCGGCTCGGTTGCCTGCGCCGCCAAGGCTTGGCGGGGATGCGCTTTCGGTGATTTCACGCGAAAGCGGGATGCTCTAGCGACCCTTCCAGACGGGGTCGCGCTTCTCGGTGAAGGCGCGCACGCCTTCCAGCTGGTCTTCGCTCGAATAGAGAATGTCGACGGTCTTGAACTGCCGTTTGGTGATCTTGTTCATGGTCCCCTGGAAGGTGTCGCCCTCGGCGGCGCGTACCACTTCCTTGATCGCGGCATAAACGAGCGGCGGGCCGCTTTCGAGCAGGCGCGCCAGATCCCAGGCGCGATCCATCAGCTTGCCCGCCGGCAGGATCTCGTTGACGAAACCCCAGCGGTTGGCCTCGACTGCATCGAGCCAGCGGCCGGTCAGAAGCATGTCCATTGCGATGTGATAGGGGATACGCTTCGGCAGCTTGATCGAGGCGGCGTCGGCAACCGTGCCGGAGCGGATCTCCGGCAGCGCGAAAGTCGCGTGTTCGGCGGCAAGGATCAGGTCGGTCGAAAGCGCGATCTCCAGGCCGCCGCCGCAGCAGATGCCGTTGACCGCCGCAATGATCGGCTTGTTAAGATCGCGCAGCTCCTGCATGCCGCCGAACCCGCCGACGCCATAGTCGCCGTCGACGGCGTCGCCGCCGGCGGCCGCCTTCAGGTCCCATCCCGGACAGAAGAATTTTTCGCCGGCGCCGGTGATGATCGCGACGCGCAAGGTGTCGTCGTCACGGAAATCGCGGAAGATTTCGCCCATCACCCGGCTGGTCGCCAGGTCGATGGCGTTGGCCTTCGGCCGGTCGATGGTGACTTCGAGGATGCCGCCCTCGCGGCGTGTACGGATCGGTCCGGTCATCGCTGTCATTTCCTCCGGCGGATCAGGGCGTCGGCAGCAACGGCACCCTGACCGTTCGGCAACACCATCAAAGGATTGATATCCAGTTCTTCGAGTTTCGAAGCGTTTGCAACGACATAGGATGCCGCTGCCGCGACAGCCTCGATCAAAGCGGCGTAATCGGCGGCAGGCGCCCCGCGATAACCGTCGAGCAGCTTGCGGATCTTCAGTCCCGCGATCGCCTCGCGGATCGCTTCCGGCGTCGTCGGCAACGTCACGATGGCGGAATCGTCGAGCAGTTCCACCAGGATGCCGCCTGCGCCGATGGTCAGAACCGGCCCGGCGACGGGGTCGCGCATGGCGCCGATGATCAGCTCGGCGACGGGTTTTGCCACCATCTTTTCGACGAGGTAACCGGAGGCAACCCCGGCCATGGCTTTGGCCGCCGCATAGACCTCATCGCGGCTCGTCAGGTTGAGCTTCACTGCGCCCGCGTCGGTCTTGTGGGCGACGCCGAGGCCCTTGAGTACGACCGGGAAGCCGAGTGTCTCGGCAGCCGCTGCTGCCTGCTCGGCGGTTGCCGCCGTCTTGCCCTTCGGCACGGTGAGGCCTGCGGCGGCAAGCTCTACCTTCGCCTCGTGTTCGCTGAGGGTGACGGCTTCACCATCGTCGGCTTCAATGCCGTCGAGCAGACGAGGCGGGGCGGGCTTTGCCCAGACAGCGCCGATATCGGCGGCCGTCTCGATCGCGTCCAGCGCCTCCTCGATGCCGAAGAACGGCACGATGCCGGCCTTCATCAGGAAGAGCGCGGTTGCTTCCGGCATGTTCTCGCCGAGGCTCGCGACGATACCGGCGCGGGCGCCGGTGGCTCTCGCCGCGTCGATTACCGCGTGGCAGGTGGTCTCCCAGTCGGCCGGGTCGCAGCGGTCGAGACGGGGGAAATCGAGCACGAGCAGATTGATGGCATAGCCGCCCTTCATCATCGCGGTGAAAGCGGTCGTCTGCTTCTCGCGGTTGCCCCAGACGAAGGTGTGGTAGTCGAGCGGGTTGGCGATCGTCACCATCTCGCCGAGCGCGTCCTTCAGCGGCTTCTTCTGCTCGTCGCGCAAGGGGCGGTAGTTCACTCGGTAGCGTTCGCCGGCATCCGCCATCAGCGAGGCCTCGCCGCCGGAGCAGCTCATCGAGGAGATGTCGCGGCTGTCGAGCGGGCCTGCCACGTGTAGCAGCTTCAGGGTTTCCAGAAGTGCGGGCAGCGTGTCGACGCGGCCGATGCCGAGACGGGCAAGCAGGGCCGAGGAGACACGGTCGTTGCCGGCAAGCGAGGCAGTGTGCGACACCGTCGCGAGTTGGGCCGCTTCCGATTTGCCGACCTTCAGTGTCACGACCGGCTTGCCGAGTTCGCGGGCACGGGTCGCCAGCCGCTCCAGCGCTGCCATACTGTCGAAGCCCTCGATGTGCAGGCCGACGGCGGTGACGCGCGGATCTTCGAGCACGGCGCAGGCGATGTCGGATAAGCCCGTCTGCGCCTGGTTGCCGGCGGTCATGACATAGGCGAGCGGCAGGCCGCGCGTCTGCATCGAGATGTTGCAGGCAATGTTGGAGGACTGCGTCAGGATGGCGACGCCCTTTTCGACGCGTTGCATGCCGTGCTGGTCCGGCCAGAGCAGGGCGCCGTCGAGCATGTTGATGAAGCCATAGCAGTTGGGCCCGACGATCGGCATGTCGCCGGCGGCCGCCACCAGCGCCTCCTGCATGTCGTTGCCGTCGTCGAGCTCGCTTGCCGCCTCGCGGAAGCCCGAGGCGTAGCAGACCGCACCGCCCGAGCCACGGGCGGCGAGGTCACGGATGATGTCGATCGTCAGCTGCCGGTTGACCCCGACGAAGGAGGCGTCGGGCGCGCCCGGAAGTTCGGCGACGGAGCGATAGCATTTGCGGCCGAGGATTTCGGTTTCGCGCGGGTGCACCGGCCAGATCTCTCCGGTAAAACCCATCTTGTCGCATTGTTCGATAACGCGCCGCGCTTCCTTGCCGCCAAAAACGGCGATGGTGCGCGGACGGATGAGGCAGTTGAGGGAGCGGGGAGCGGAGGTCATGCCGTTTTGCACTCCCTCATGCCGACGGCCGTCGGAGCGCTCGCCATTAACGCCCTCATTCCTGTGCTTGTCACAGGAATGAGGAGGGAAGAGAGGTTCGTTGCCTCTAACCGATCTCCCCCCTTGTGGGGGAGATGCCCGGCAGGGCAGAGGGGGGTAACTCGCTGAAACCGACCCATCCCGTCACGCCCCCAGCGGCCGCAAGAGGTCGCGGCTGATGATGTGGCGCTGGATTTCAGACGTGCCGTCCCAGATGCGCTCGACGCGGGCGTCGCGCCAGAAGCGGGCGAGCGGCAGGTCGTCCATCAGGCCCATGCCGCCAAAAATCTGGATCGCCTCGTCGGTGACGCGGGCGAGCATTTCGGTGGCGTAGACTTTGGCGGATGCAATCTCGCGGTTCGCCGGCAGGCCGTTGTCGAGCCGCCAGGCGGCGGACAGCGTCAAAAGGTCGGCGGCGTCGATCTCGGTGATCATGTCGGCGAGCTTGAAGGAGACGCCCTGGTTGGCGCCGATCGGCTTGCCGAACTGCTTGCGCTCGGCGGCATAGTTTAGCGCATAGTCGAAGGCGCGGCGCGCCCGGCCGACCGAGGTCGCCGCCACCGTCAGGCGGGTGGCGAACAGCCAGTCATTGGCGACGTCAAATCCCTTGTGCACTTCGCCGAGGATCTGGGCGGAGGGCAGGCGGCAATCGTCGAAGGTGAGCACGCAGTTGTTGTAGCCGCGGTGGGAAACGGAGTTGTACCCCTTGCGGATCTCGAAGCCGGGCGTACCTCGGTCGACGAGGAAGCAGGTGATCTTCTTCTTCGGCCCGCGCGGCGTCTCTTCCTCGCCGGTGGCGATGAAGACGATGACGAAATCGGCGATGTCGGCATGGCTGATGAAATGCTTGGTGCCGTTGACGATCCAGTCGTCGCCGTCCTTTCGGGCGAAACACTTCATGCCGCGCACGTCGGAGCCGGCGTCCGGCTCGGTCATGGCGAGTGCGTCGAACTTGTCGCCCTTGACCGCTGGCAGCAGGTACTTCTCGCGCTGCTCGGCGTTGCAGGCCATCAGGATGCCGGAAGGGCGGCCGAAGAAGACGGTGAGGCCCATGGAGCCGCGGCCAAGCTCGCGCTCGACGAGCGTGAAAGAGGTGTGATCGAGACCTGCGCCGCCCACTTCCTCCGGGAAGTTACAGCCGAAAAAGCCGATCTCCTTGCATTTGCGGGCGATCTCCTGGCCGAGTTCGCGGGGCACCACGCCGGTGCGCTCGACCTCGTCCTCATGCGGATAGATTTCGGTTTCGACGAAGCTCCTGACCGTATCGACGATCATCTGCTGTTCTTCGGTCAGTGCGAAATTCATTGTGTTGTTCCCCTCGTTTTCGCGCCGCTGACGTCGGTGCCGCAAACGATGGCCGCCTCCTCAAGCGTCCTTCGGCTGCGGTTTGCGGCTCCGCCCGCAAGGCGAAGCTGCCTGTCGTTGCTGGCCTGCCGCCGTTGCGGTCAGGCGCGCTTCTGGCCGACGAAGCGTCCAGCGCCTTCCGGCGTCGGCAGTTGCGCATGGGCTTCGGTAATCGCACGCAGCTTGCTCAGCACCTTCTCGGGTGCCGTGACCGCCTTGCCGGCCTTGCTGTCGACATGCAGCATCATCTGCTCGGCGGTGGCGACGGCCTCGTTGGTTGCGGCGTTGTAGATCGTCGAGAAGATGTGCAGGCGCTTTTCGTCGGACGACAGGATCTGGCAGGTCGAATAGAGCGCCTCGCCGAGCTTGGCTTCGCCGAGGTTCCGGATGTGGGTCTCGACGGTGTAGTAGCTGTGGCCGTCGCGGACGTATTCGAGGTCGACTCCTATCAGGCGCAGCACGCCGTCGGAGGTGTCGCCGAAGACCTGCAGATAGCGGTGCTCGGTCATGTGGCCGTTATAGTCCACCCAGGCAGCACTGACCTTGGTGTCGAGAATGCGCAGCGGCTTGACGTCGCCGAGATCGGCTTCCGGCTTCCGGGCGTTGGCCCAGAGCTTGGCCTCGAAATCAGCGAGCAGCTTGCCGGCGCCCCAGCCTTGGCCGCCATTGCCGGATTTTAGCGCATGCATGATGCCGACGAGGTTTTCGTCGCGGATGCGTTCGAGCTCGCGGATCGAGCGGCCGGCGGCCTGCGCGTCCGACTGCGCGCCGATCTTCTCGACCAGCGCGTCGTCGAGGTCGACGACATCGGTAAACTTCGTCCAGGGCCATTTCAGGCAGGGGCCGAACTGGGCGAGGAAGTGACGCATGCCCGCTTCGCCGCCGGCGATGCGATAGGTCTCGAACAGGCCCATCTGCGCCCAACGCATGCCGAAGGAATAGCGCATGACGTTGTCGAGCGTTTCGGTATCGCAGATGTCGTCCTGGATCAGCCACAGCGCCTCGCGCCAGAGCGCTTCGAGCAGACGATCGCCGACGAAGGCCTCGATCTCCTTGGCGATGACGACGCCCTTCATGCCGATCTGCTCGACGCCCTGCATGGCGCGCTCGATCGTCGCCTTCGTCGTCTTCTTGCCGCCGACCAGTTCGACGAGCGGCAACAGGTAGACCGGGTTATAGGGGTGCGCCACGAACATGCGTTCCGGGTGGTGCATCTCGGCCTGGAGATCCGACGGCAGCAGACCCGAAGTGGACGAGCCGATCAGCGCATCCGGACGTGCGGCCGCATCGATCTTGGTGATGACGCCGCGCTTCAGCTCCAGCCGTTCCGGCACGCTTTCCTGAATCCAGTCAGCACCTTCGACGGCTTCCTCGATGCTCTTGCAGAAGGTCAGTTTGCCCTTCGGCGGCAAGGGCGCCATGGTCAGCATCGCATAGGCGCGCTCGGCATTGGCAATGACTTCGCCGATGATGCGCTCGGCTTCCGGATGCGGGTCGAAGATCTTCACGTCGATACCGGCAAGCGCGAAGCGCGCCACCCAGGCGCCCCCGATGACGCCGCCGCCGACACAGGCTGCTTTGGTGATAAAGCTCATGATGTCCTGTCCTTGCTCAGCGCTTCGTCAGCTTCAGTTTCTCGCGGACCTCTTTCGGTCCGATGATCTTGGCGCCCATGCCCTCGATGACGCCGACCGCCTTTTCGACGAGCTGGCCGTTGGTCGCGAGCTGGCCCTTACCGATATAGAGGTTGTCTTCGAGGCCGACGCGGACATTGCCGCCGGCAAGGATCGCCGCTGCCGGGTAGGCGAGCGCGTTGCGGCCGATGGAGAAGGCCGAGAAGGTCCAGTTGGCGGGCACGTTGTTGACCATGGCCATGAAGGTGTTGAGGTCGTCAGGGGCACCCCACGGAATGCCCATGCAGAGCTGGATCAGCACCGGATCCTCGATCAGGCCTTCCTCGACGAGCTGCTTGGCAAACCACAGATGGCCGGTATCAAAGGCCTCGATCTCCGGGCGCACGCCGAGTGCCGTCATCTGGCGGGCCATTTCGCGCAGCATCGACGGCGTGTTGGTCATGACGTAGTCGCCGAGCGAGAAGTTCATGGTGCCGCAGTCGAGCGTGCAGATCTCCGGCAGACATTCGGCCACATGGGCGACACGCTCGGTGGCGCCGGCCATGTCGGTGCCGGTCTCGTTGACGGGTAGGGGCTTCTCGACATTGCCGAATACGAGATCGCCGCCCATGCCGGCCGTCAGGTTCAGGACGATATCGATATCGGCGGAGCGGATGCGGTCGGTGACTTCGCGGTAGAGATCGAGCCTGCGCGACGGTGCGCCGGTCTCCGGATCGCGAACGTGGCAGTGGATCACGGCAGCGCCGGCCTTGGCCGCCTCGACCGCCGCTTCGGCGATCTGTTTCGGCGTGATCGGCACGTGGCTGGACTTTGAAACGGTGTCTCCCGAGCCGGTGACGGCACAGGTGATGAATACCTCGCGGTTCATGCTGAGCGGCATTGCTGTCTCCCTTTTATTGCGCCCATTACGAGCCAAGAAGGACCGCTTTGCTTTTCATTATCGGCTTCATTCTATACATTATCGGCGACAGAGCGGAGAAGTTTGGAGATGGATCAGAACGTTTCGCAGGTGCAGCACGTCGATATCCTGGTACTGCCGGAGACCAATCTGATCCTCGTTGCCTCGGTGATCGAGCCGATGCGTGCGGCCAACCGCATTGCCGGCCGCCCGCTCTACGACTGGACGATCTACAGCCCCGATGGGGCGCCGATCGAAACGAAGAGCGGCATTCCCATTCCGGTTTCCGGTATCTTCCGGCCGCAGCGCGAGACGTCGCCGCTCTTCATCCTCTCCAGCTACAACTGGGAGCGCAGCGCCACCTCGCAATTGAAGATGCTGCTGTCGCAGACGGCGCGGCACCGCGAGATGATAGCCGGCATCGAGTCAGGCTCCTGGCTGCTTGCCGAGACCAGCCTGCTCGACAATTTCAAGGCGACCACCCACTGGGAGGATTTCGAGGATTTCACCGCGGCTTACCCGCAGGTGACGATGGTGCGCGAGCGCTTCGTCATCGACGGCAAGCGCATCACGACTGGCGGCTCGCTGCCGACGCTCGATCTGATGCTCGAGCTGATCCGCCGGGCGCACGGCTACTCTCTGGCGCTCGAAGTCTCCCGCCTCTTCATCTACGAGCAGGAGCGCACCCGCGGCGACCTTCTGCAGATGCCGACGATCGGCAACATGCGCATCCTCGATCCGCGCGTCGGCGCGGCCGTGAAGCTGATGGAAGAAACGGTGGAGGCGCCGCTGACGCTCGCAAGGCTCGCTCGCCGCATCGGCGTCAGCACCCGGCATTTGCAGGATCTCTTTCGCGACACGATGGGGGTCGCTCCGCATGAACACTATCTGGCACTCCGTCTCAATGCGGCGCGCCGCAAGGTGATCGAGACGCGGCTGGAATTTGCCGACATCGCCGCGATCTCTGGTTTCAACTCGTCATCATCGTTCTCGCGCAGCTACCGGGCGCACTACCGCGAAAGCCCGAGCGAAACCCGCAGGCGGCTGAAGCTGAAGAGCTGAGCGCTGCTTCAAGTATCGATTGAAGCGGGAATTTTCAGAGTCGTTTCAGGCGTTTGGCGGCCGACGATCAGGAACTGATTCCGCCGGCGAACTGGTCTCGGCGGTCATCTTCATCATCGAAATCATCAGCTCGCCGATCTCGGCGGCAAACGCGCCGCGTGGCCAGACGAGCGTGAGCGACTGCCGATAGGCCGGGCCGAGCCGGATCATGGCCGGCGGGCGATGCACGCGGGCAAGCGAGGATTGCGGCAGCACCGAGAGATAGCCGTGCTGACGAACGAGGTTGATGATCACGGGGATGGAATCGACCTCGACGAGGGTGATGCGCCGCCGCTCGGCTTCATCGAGCGTGTCGTCGAGGAAACGGGCGGCCTCGCGGCGAAGGCCGCTCCTGACGCTCGGCACCGCGATCGGGCAGGCGGCGAGCAGCCGCGGCAGGTTGCCGCCCAGGTCCGAAAGCGCGGAGGCTGGGCCGGCGAGAACCAGTGGTGTCTGCGATACCAGCCGGCCGTCGCAGTCGGCGGGGATTTCGGCGACATCGAGCAGGGCAGCATCGAAGCGGCGGCTGCGTAGACCGGCGAGAAGTTCGTCGGCCGTTGTGCTGGAAATGAACAGCGGCTGACGCGGGCGGGCGCGGTGCCAGTTCGCCGTCAGTGCGGCCAGCATGCGGGCGATCTCGCTTTCCGGACCAAGCGGCATGACGGCGCCGAGCCGCCAGGTGGCGACATCGCGGCGGAAGCGATCGGCGGAGGCATGGGTCAGCCGCGCCCAGATATCCAGCAGAGCTTCGGCCAGCGGAATGATGGCCTGGCCAGCGGTCGTGCAAAGGATGCCGCCGTGGGAGCGCTCGAACAGCCGGCTGCCGAGATGGCGCTCGAGGTCCACCATCTGCCGGGTCAATTGCGGCTGGCCGATGCCGAGCGCCTTTGCCGTTGCGCGGATGCTGCCTGAACGGGCGATGCGGAGGAAGCGGTCGAGCGGGACGAGGCCGATCGGCGGCACAGGCTCGCCTTCCTGCCGGCCGGCGACCTTGAGGATCGCGGCGATCCTTGCCGTCGCGTCACGGATGTCGACCGCGCGGGCGCGGGCCTCCAGCGTCAGGACGAGGGCGGTTTCCTCCCGTCGGAAGAGCGGCATCGAGATCGCCTGTTCGAAGCGTTTGACGGCGGCGCTGACGCTTGATGGCGCGCGTTTGCTGACGACTGCTGCGCGGCGAATGCCCCCTTCGCCGAGCACCGCGTCGACCAGCGCGATCGTTGCCAGATCCATTCGTCCATCCCCGCCGGCAGGGCTTGCGATCGCCATGTTCCGGATTTTGCATCGCCCGTTCCAGATTTGGGATATAGCATGCAGCGGCGATAAGCGCATAGCATGCTTTCGGCAACCAGCCATTTGCGAGCGACGGTTGCGAGAGTTTCAAACATCCGCGCACCGTTTCGAAACCGAGGCGAGCCCGGCGCGGAAGGATACCCATCGGCATGCTGCATCAGGCCAAAACCACTGTTCTTTGCGGGAAACCGCTGGATTTCGCGACGCTCGGCGACATCGGGACGGGACGGGTCCGGCCGGTGGCCGATGACGGCGGCATGGAACGGGTGGCGGCCGCCCACAAGGTGGTTGCCGACCGCGTCGCCATGGGGCTGCCAGTCTATGGTTCCAACACCGGCGTCGGCTCGATGAAGGATCGCCTGTGGACGGCGGATGATCTCGCCGAATTCAACAATGCGCTGGTGCGCGCCCACCATTTCGGGACCGGCGAGTTCTTCGCACCGGCGATCGTGCGCATGGCGATCGCGATCCGCGTGAATACTGCGATGCGCGGCCACACCGGCTGCAGCCCGGATCTCATCCGGGCGTTCCTGGCGCTGCTCGAGGCCGACATCATTCCGGCCGTGCGCCGCCACGGCTCGATGGGCTGCGCCGATATCGGGCTGATGGGCCAGATCGCCTCAGTGCTGACAGGCGTAGGCGAGGCCTACTATCAGGGCCGGCTCGTGACGGCCGAGACGGCGCTGTCGGAAGCGGGCCTGAAGCCCTTCATCATGCAGCCGCGCGACGCGCTGGCGGCCCTCAGCGTCAACGCCATTTCCTTCGCGGCGGCAGTCAACGTGTTGCGCGAAGCGGCCTCGGCCATCCGCGTGCTGCTTGTCACCGGGGTCATGTCGTCGCAAGCGCTCGGAGCATCTGCCGATCCCTGGCGGGTGGCGGCAACACTCTCGACTCGCGGCGAGGCGGTGGTCGGCTCATGGCTCTATGGCCAATCGGGCATCTCCGACTGGCCGGTGCCGACGGCGATTCATGATCCCTTGAGCCTGCGCATGACCGCCCAGGTGTTCGGCGCGGTGGTCGATACGCTGCTGGTTGCGGCCGGCCGGCTGGTGGAGCAGACCTATCTCTCCGACGACAACCCTGTTGTCATCGGCGGGCAGGTCCATTCCTCCGGCGCCTCGCTGCCGCTGACCACGACGCTTTATATCGAGGCGGCGCAGATCGCCTTTTCGCACGCGGCGCGCAACGTCCTGAACCGCTGCATCCTTCTTGCGAATGGCGGCCGCCGCAATCTCTCGGTCAATCTGGTGGCGCCAGGGGAAGTCGCGACAGGGCTCGGGCCGCTGATGAAGCTTGCGGTCGAACTCTACATGCGCGTGCAGTCGCTCGCCGTGCCGCTTTCGGCGCAGTCGATCGTGGTGGCGGGCGGGCTCGAGGAGGAGGCGACTTTCCTGCCGCTGATCGTCGAGCGCATGGAAACGCAGGTGCGCGATCTGCGCCAACTGGCGGCGATCGAGGCGATGCTTTCGGCGCAGGCGATCGACCTCGTCGGCGACCAGCCGCAGGGGATCGTCAAACGGGCCTACGACCAGACCCGCTCCGTCAGCGCGATCTATCTGAAGGACCGGCCGCTTTCGAAGGAGATCGAGGCGCTGCAGGCTGCCTTCACCTGCCACGATCTCCTGCGCTCCTTCGTCGCCTCCGCGCCGATGCCGGAGTTCGACGACTTCTTCGCGCTCGACAAATAATCCGATTGGGAGAGCAGCATGTCCGATTTCGATCTCGTTCTGAAAGGCACCGTTGTTCTCCCCGAAAGGATCGTCGAAGGCGGGCATGTGGCGGTCCGCGACGGCAAGGTGGTGCATGTCGGGCAGGGGGCGGCACCGGCGGCGCGTGAGCGGCATGATCTCGGCAACGCGCTTATCCTGCCGGGCGCTGTCGATGCACAGGTGCATTCGCTGTCGCAGAAGAACCAGGAAGATTTCATCTGGTCGACCCGCTCGGCAGCCGCCGGTGGCGTCACCACTATTGTCGACATGCCCTATGACGAGGGCAATCTCGTCTGCTCGGCCGACGCGCTCCGCCGCAAGATCGACCATGCGGCACCGCAGGCGCGCGTCGATTTCGCGCTTTATGGCACGGTCGATCCCGAGGAAGGACCGGCGCGCATCGGTGAGATGGTCGAGGCCGGTGTCGCCGCCTTCAAGTTCTCGACCTTCGGCACCGATCCGAAACGCTTTCCGCGAATTCCGGCTGCACTTCTCGAAGATTGCTTCCGTGCGATCGCGCCGACGGGGCTTGCTGCTGGCGTGCACAACGAGGACGACGAGTCGGTGCGCGCGGCGATCGACAAGGTCAAGGCAGCCGGCATCACCGACTATCGCGCCCATGGCCTGTCGCGCCCGCCGCTGACGGAGCTACTCGCCACCAACCAGATTTACGAGACGGGGGCGGCCACCGGCTGCCCGGCACATGTTGTGCACTGCTCGCTCGGCCGCGGGTACGAGATCGCCGCTGCCTACCGCGCCCAGGGCTACAGGGCGACGATCGAGTGCTGCATCCACTACCTGACGCTCGACGAGGAGAGCGATGTTCGCCGTCTCGGCGGCAAGGCCAAGATCAACCCGCCGATCCGCCCGCGCGCCGAGGTGGAGAAGCTCTGGCGGCATGTGGCCGATGGCACAGTGACGATGGTCTCGACCGATCACGTCAGCTGGTCGGAAGATCGCAAGACCAATCCGGACATGCTGGCGAACGCATCCGGCGTGCCGGGGCTCGAGGTCATGGTGCCGCTCTTCGTCAAGGGCGCGCTGGAACGCGGCATCCCTTTGACGCGGGCGGCGGAGCTGATGACGCTGAACCCGGCGCGGCACTTCCGCCTTGACCATAAAAAGGGCGCGCTGGAGCCCGGCAAGGATGCCGACATCATTGTCATGACGCCGGAGCCCTATGTCTATGATGCGGCGGCAAGCGGTCACAACGTTGTCGGCTGGTCGCCCTATAACGGTATCCGGCTGCCCTGGCGGGTGGCTGCGACCTATCTGCGTGGCCGGCTTGCCTTCGATGGTCGCCAGGTGTTGGCCGAACCGGGTGTCGGACAGTTTGTCCGGCCGCTTCCAACCCTGGCGCTTCAGGAGGCGAAATGAGCAAGACCGCCCACAAAGTTCCGGCCAATCTG
Source organism: Ensifer sp. ENS09 (assembly GCF_014852425.1). Lineage (NCBI taxonomy): Bacteria > Pseudomonadati > Pseudomonadota > Alphaproteobacteria > Hyphomicrobiales > Rhizobiaceae > Ensifer > Ensifer sp. ENS09. Next base: position 1,197,814 of record NZ_JACVBP010000001.1, on the reverse strand, counting down.
CCCGTCAATGCGAGCCGCATTGCCGGGATCGTCAACGGTCTCGCCGGGATCACCGAGCCGGACCGGCCCTATACGCGCCGCGCCTTCACGCCGCTGTTTCTCGAAGGCCGCGCCTTTCTCGACCGGCGCTTTCGCGCCGCCGGGCTTGAAACACGGATCGACGCTGCCGGTAACCTGATTGGTCGGCGCAAGGGCAAAAAGTCGGCGCTCGGCACCATCCTGCTCGGCTCCCATTCCGACACGGTGCCGGAGGGCGGCCGCTTTGACGGCATCGCCGGCGTCGCGTCGGCGCTCGAAGTGGCGCGGGCGCTTTCCGACAACGGCATCGAGCTCGATCATGATCTGGAGATCGTCGATTTCCTGGCGGAAGAAGTGTCTATCTTCGGCGTTTCCTGCGTCGGCAGCCGCGGCATGGCGGGCGTGCTGCCGGATGGCTGGCTCAGCCGCACGCAAGGGGATCTGAGTCTGCGGCAGGGTATCGTCGAAGTGGGCGGTGATCCGTCGCGGCTCTCGGGTTCGAAGCGCTCCGACATCAAGGCGTTCCTCGAACTGCACATCGAGCAGGGGCCGGTGCTGGAGACTGGCCGGCTCGATGTCGGGGTCGTTACCGCAATCTCGGGCATCACCCGCATCGAGATCATCGTCGAGGGGCAGGCGGACCACGCCGGCACGACGCCGATGGGCCACCGGCGCGATGCGCTGGTCGCCGCCTCGCACCTGGTGCTGGAGATCGAGCGGCTGGCGACGGAATTTTCGCATGGCGACGGGCATTTCACCGCGACGGTCGGTGAATTCTCGATCGAGCCGAACGCGGCCAATGTGGTGCCGTCTCGCGTCCGGCTGCTGATCGATGCGCGTGCCGAGCTGCGGCCGCAGATGGAACGGTTCCTGGCAACGCTCGGCTCCCTTTGCCAGGGTGTCGCCGAGGCATCGGGCGTGACCATCCCGCCCGCCAATGTGATCTCCGACAACCACCCGACGCCGGGCGATCCGCTGTTGCTTTCGACGCTGGAAGAAAGCTGCGACGCGATCGGAGCAAAACACCGGCGCATGGCCTCCGGCGCCGGTCACGACACCGCCTGGATGGGGCGCATCACCCGCTCGGCGATGATCTTCATTCCCTGCCTCGGCGGGCGCTCGCATGCGCCGGAGGAGTGGGCCGAAAACGACGTTATCGCGCTTGGCGCCGCCGTTCTCTTCGATGCGGTGAAGAGGCTCGACAAGAAATTGCAGGAGAAGGTGTGAGATGGGCCGGATACTGAAGGAAAAGGACGTCGAGGCGGCGGTAAAGGGCGGTTCCGTCTATGCGGCCGGTGGCGGCGGCTGGGCTGACCACGGGCGCATGCTCGGCTATGCTGCGGTTTCGATCGGCAAGCCCGAACTCGTCTCGATCGATGAACTCGACGCGCAGGACTGGGTGGCGACGGCGGCCGCGATCGGCGCGCCGGCCTCGACCACGCCGTGGGAGATGCGCGGGGTCGATTACGTCAAGGCGGTGCAGCTGTTGCAGGAGGCGCTCGGCGAAAAGCTTTCAGGCCTGATCATTGGCCAGAACGGCAAGTCCTCGACGCTCAACGGCTGGCTGCCCTCGGCGATCCTCGGCACCAAGGTGGTCGACGCGGTCGGCGATATTCGCGCGCACCCGACCGGCGACATGGGCTCGATCGGCCTTGCCGGTTCGCCCGAGCCGATGATCCAGACGGCGGTCGGCGGCAACCGCGAAGAGAACCGCTATATCGAACTTGTGGTGCGCGGCGCCACCGCCAAGGTTTCGCCGATCCTGCGCACCGCTTCCGATATGTCCGGTGGCTTCATCGCCTCCTGCCGCAATCCGGTCAGGGCATCTTACGTCAAAGCCAACGCGGCGCTCGGCGGCATCTCGCTGGCGCTGGCGCTCGGTGAGGCGATTATCGCTGCCGAAGCCAAGGGCGGCAGCGCCATCATCGATGCCATCGTCAAGGCCACCAATGGTGCGATCCTCGCCGAGGGCACGATCACCGATAAGTCCGTCGTCTACACCAAGGAAGCCTTCGACATCGGCACCGTTACACTGGAAAAGGGGACGCTGGGGAAGGGCGCTGACTCGACGGTATTGCACGTGATGAACGAATATATGGCGGTTGACTCTGCGGAAGGCACGCGGCTTGCGACCTTCCCCGACGTCATCACGACGCTGTCGCCGGAGGGCGAACCTTTGAGCGTCGGCCAGCTGCAAGTGGGCATGAGGATCTTCGTGCTGCATGTGCCGAAGACCGTAATCCCGCTGTCTTCCAGCGTGCTGGACCCGACCGTCTATCCCTCGGTCGAAAAGGCAATGGGCATCGAACTTGCCCGCTACGCGCTTGCAGGCAACTGAGGGGCGACGTCATGACGCGCGATGCCGGACTGGAAGAGTTGATCCGCGAAGAGCTCGGCGACCGTGCCGGGCTCTCGGAAAAGGCGATGTTCGGCGGCTGGGCCTATCTGCTGCACGGCAACCTGCTGCTCGGCGCGCGCGAGGGTTCGCTGCTGGTCCGGCTCGGCAAGGGCAATGACGGCTGGGCGCTGGCGCTGCCTGATATCGAGCTGATGGTGATGAACGGGCGGTCGATGCATGGCTGGGTGCGTGCCGGGGCGGATGCCTATGGCGACGATGCCCTGCGAAAGCGGCTGCTCGATGGGGCGATTACCTTCGTCGAGACGCTGCCGCCGAAGTGAAGTTGGGGACCGCCCCGCCGAGACAACAACAAGGAATGAGACGATGCCCAAGGCCAATCCCCGTCATCCCGGTTTTCCCATTCCCGGCGGGCCGGAGCTGCGCGCCAAGGGCTGGCGGCAGGAAGCGTTGCTGCGGCTCTTGGAAAACGTGCTTTCGGTCGGCGAGGACCCGGACAATCTCGTCGTTTACGCAGCACTCGGCAAGGCGGCGCGCAACTGGCCGGCACACCGCGCCATCGTCAAGGCGCTCACCGAAATGGACGAGGACCAGACGCTCATCATCCAGTCGGGCAAGCCCGTCGGCCTGTTGAAGACCCATGCCAAGGCGCCGCTGGTCATCATGGCCAATTGCAACATCGTCGGCCAATGGGCGAAGGCCGAGGTGTTCTATGATTTGCAGCGAAAAGGGCTGATCTGCTGGGGAGGGCTGACGGCCGGCGCCTGGCAATATATCGGCAGCCAGGGCGTGATCCAGGGCACCTACGAGATCTTCATGCGCATTGCCGAACGCCGCTTCGGCGGCGATCTCTCCGGCCGTTTCGTGCTGACCGCCGGCCTCGGGGGCATGGGCGGCGCGCAGCCGCTTGCCGGCCGCATGGCGGGAGCGGCGATCCTCTGCGTCGATATCGACGCCGATCGGGCGAAGAAACGCCGAGAGATCGGCTACCTGCAGGAGATCGCGCCCGATCTCGATACGGCGCTCGCGATGATCGACGCGGCGGTCAAGGACAAGCGGGCGCTTTCCGTCGGCCTCGTCGGCAACGCGGCGGAGATCTATCCGGAGATCGCCCGGCGCGGCATCGTGCCGGACGTGGTGACCGACCAGACCTCGGCGCACGACCTTGTCTACGGTTACGTGCCGAAGGGCATGAGCCTCGACCAGGTGAAATCGCTGCGCGACGACGGCCAGGGACAGCTGATGGCGGCGAGCCGGGCCTCGATCGTCGAGCACGTCAAGGCGATGCTGGATTTCCAGAAAAAGGGCGCGGAAGTCTTCGACAACGGCAACCTGATCCGCACCCAGGCGCGCGAGGGCGGCGTTGCCAATGCCTTCGACATACCGATCTTCACCGAGGCCTATCTGCGCCCGCTCTTTGCCCGCGCCATCGGTCCGTTCCGCTGGATGGCGCTGTCGGGAGAGGAAAGCGATATTGCGCGGATCGACGATCTGCTGCTCGACATGTTTCCGCACAACCGCATCGTCACCAACTGGATCAGGCTTGCGCGCCAGCATATCCCTTTCGAGGGCCTGCCGGCCCGCATCGCCTGGCTCGGGCACGGGGAGCGCACGGCCCTAGCACGACGCGTCAACGAACTGGTGGCATCCGGCGAACTCAAGGGGCCGATCGCGTTCTCCCGCGACCATCTCGACGCCGGCGCCATGGCGCATCCAAACATCATGACCGAGCGGATGAAGGACGGATCGGACGCGATCGCCGACTGGCCGCTGCTCGACGCCATGCTGCTCTGCTCGTCCATGGCCGACCTCGTCGTCGTGCATTCCGGCGGCGGCGGCTATGCCGGCTACATGACGAGCTGCGGCGTAACCGTTGTTGCAGACGGCACGGTCGAGGCCGACGAGCGGCTCGACTATGCGCTGACCAACGACACGTCCCTCGGCGTCATCCGCTATGCGGATGCCGGCTATGACGAGAGCTTCGAGGAGATCGCCGCCAAGGGTATCGGGCACGTGAAGGTGTAGGGTAATTGCTCGGCTTTGGGGGGCGTTTCCGCCCCATCTCTGCGCTCGTCACAGAGTTCCAGCAGCGCCGCGCCGGCGGCGCGAGAACCTTTCATCCTCGCGTCGAGCAGGGGCATTCATGGCGCGGACGCGCCGTGGCTGGATGTCAGAGACGAGCACGGAAATGCGGAACTAAGTCGCAAATGCCGCCAACGTCCCGACCCGGCGCGGACATTTGAGGATTCAGCGAGGCAGGTGGACCGCTTGGAAAGCCGCTTGGAAAGCTGCCCGCCTGTGCCACTGGAAAAAAGAGAGCTTTCTGATCAAGGGTGCTGCCACAGCCACGAATCATTTTCGGCCACTTCCGCGCCAATTGAACGGAGTCGGTCTTTTTCGGCCGACCTCGCGTCCTTTCGTCGTTCGTAACGGGCTTCGGCGTCGCTCTCTGAAAGTTTGTCGCCATTTTGGTCGTAGTAGAAGCAGAACGAACGCGTTCTATCATCCCACTGCTTCTGATGCGGCCCTGCGAAGCATTGCTCAGAATAGAGCTGTGCTGCGGTCTGACGCGATAGGCTGTCCTTATCTTGCTCCTTCAGCCAATACGTCAGCAGCAGAAGACCAGACAGAAGGATAAAAATGCTCAAAAGACGGGTACGTACAATTCTCATTTCTCTGTTTCCGTTGTGATTTCAATGCCGCGAATGTCGTTTGTGGGCTTCGCCGCGCAAACTATCTTGGAGACGTTGCTGAAACTGGTGCGAAATAGATAAAACTGTCTGCGACGCTTGTGCGTGAACGGGCCGTTACAAAAAAAGGCGAAAGCTGTTGATCCTCTCTGCGTTGCGAAACGTCGAGACACCACACTTTCGCAATTGTCGCAAATGCGCCAAACACCTTGCCGCCCAAGGCGGCGATTGTTCACTCGCGCAGGGGCGGAAAGTACACTCACGCAGGCGATCTGCCGACGTTCCTCTCACTGTTGCTGCTGACCGCGCTCAAGCGGCACGTCGGTGTCTTGGTGTCGCTCCTGCCGCACGCTACAATGCACGCCTCACTGCCGGAGGCGATCATGACGTCGAGCTTCAATGTGCAGAGTGCTGCCGGCTACGAGCAGCTGATGGGGCGATGGAGCCGGCAGCTTGCGCCGCTGTTCATCGATTTTGCGGGTGTTACCGACGGTGAGCGGGTTCTGGACGTCGGCTGCGGCACGGGAAGCCTGACGTTTGCGCTGCCGCGTGCGGCCGATGTCAGCGAGATTACCGCGATCGACTTCTCGCCCGTCTTCGTCGAGGCGACGATCAAGGCGAATTCCGATCCGCGGATCAAGGTGCAGCAGGCCGATGCCTGTGCGCTGCCCTTTGCCGATGCATCCTTCGACCGGGCGCTGGCGCTGCTGGTGCTGCATTTCGTGCCGGAATCGGGGAAAGCGGTCGCCGAGATGCGCCGGGTCACGCGGCCGGGCGGTGTTGTTTCCGCCGTCGTCTGGGATCATTACGGCGGGATGCCGGGCATGCGCATGGTGCTCGATGTGGCGGCCATGCTCGATGGCAATGCCGAGCAGGTGCGCAGTCGCTATTGTTTCCAGCCGATGATGCGGCCGGGTGAGATGATGCAGAGCTTCGTCTCGAACGGCCTCGCGGACGTCCGGCAGACCTCGCTTCTGATCCGCATGGACTATCAGTCCTTCGCCGATTTCTGGGAGCCGATCTCTGCGGGCGAGGGGCCGCTCGGCAAGTATGTCGGCTCGCTGGATGCGGGGATGCGGGCGAAGCTCGACGCGGCCATTCGCGCCGCCTACGAAGCCGGCCAGCCGGATGGGCCGCGGTCCTTTGCGGCGGTTGCGTGGGCTTGCCGGGGTATTGTTCCGGCCTAACGGCTCGCTACACCACCGTCTCGCCGCCATCGACCACCAGGACCTGGCCGGTCATGTAAGAGGAGCGGTCGGAAACGAGGAAGAGGATCGACTCGGCGATCTCGTCGACGCTGGCCCAGCGGCCGAGCGGCACCTTTTCGCGGATATAGGATTCGATCGCGCCGCGGCCGCCCATCTGGGCGATGAAAGGTTCGTTGAAGGGCGTGTCGACCCAGCCGGGGCAGAGCGCGTTGACGCGGATGCCGTGGCGGGCGTAGTCGCCGGCCATCTGCTTGGTCATGGCGATGACGGCATGCTTGGTGGTCGTGTAGGCGATCATCTCGCGGTCGTAGAGCACGCCCGAAGATGAGGAGGTGTTGACGATGACGCCGCGGCCGGCGGCCCGCATCGACGGCATGACGAGGCGCGCGGCCATGAAATGGGCGCGCACATTGAGGTTCCAGGAGCGGTCGAAGCCCGCGATCTCGACCTCCTCCAGATCGCCCGCAACTTGCGCGCCGGCGTGGTTGTGCAGAATGTCGATGCGGCCGTGGCGATAGAGGATGTCGGCAACGCCGTCCGAAAGGGCAACGTCGTCGGTGACGTCGATCGCCAGCGCCTCGGCGCTGCCGCCCTTCGCGGCGATGTCTTCCACGGCGGTTACTGCTGCCGAAAGGCTGCGGTCGACCACGACAACATGGGCGCCTTCGCGCGCCATGATGGCCGCACCCGCCTGACCGATCCCGGAGCCCGCTCCGGTCACGATCGCGACCCGGTCTTTCAGGATCATGGTTTCACTCCCCGGATTTCGTTTTCTTTTCGCGCATCAGGATGCGGGCGGTCAGGATCAGAAGCAGCGAGGCGACGAGCACCAGGGTCGCGATCGCGTTGATCTCGGGCGTCACGCCGCGGCGGATCGAGGCGAACACGTAGATCGGCAGCGTGGTCTTCGAGCCCGCGACGAAGAAGGCGATGATGAAATCGTCGAAGGAGAAGGTGAAGGCCAAGAGGAAGCCCGCAAGGATCGAGGGCAGAATCTGCGGCAGCACGATGAGCCGGAAGGTGGTGAGCGGCGTCGCATAGAGATCGCTTGACGCCTCGACGATGTCGCGGCCGAGGCTGGCGATGCGGGCTTTGACGATCATCGTCACCAGCGCCATCGAGAACAAGCCGTGGGCCGCGATGATCGAGCCGTAACCGAGCCCCAGCTGCGGTGGCTGGTCGCCGGGCCAGATGGTGGCCAGCGCCGGATTGACGAAGGAGAAGACGGCGACGAGTGCCACCAGCGTCGCGATGCCGATGACGACGCCGGGAACGACGATGGCCGCTGCAAAGAGCGCATCGAAGATCGCCCGGTTGCGCGGCGCCAGCCGCTCCATGCCGAGCGCTGCCATGGTGCCGAAGATCGCGGCGAGCGTGGCGCTGGTGAAGGCGATCAGCAGGCTGTTCTGCAGGGCAGAGACCAGGAAGGTGTTGCCAAGCGCCTTGCCGTACCAGGCCGTCGAAAAGCCGGTGAACTCGCTGGCGTTGCGTCCGGCGTTGAAGGAGAACAGCACGACCAGCGCGATCGGCGCATAGAGGAAGAGATAGACGGAGGAGATGAAGGCGCGCATCAGACGAGATCCACCTGTCTTGTGCCCGCGACCCGGAAGGCGATGCGCATCGCCACCATCAGGATCACCACGACGACGGCAACCAGCGTGACGGCGATCGCCGAGCCGAACGGCCAGTTTCGCGATTGCAGGAAGAGATCGACCAGCGCATTGCCGATGAAGAACACCTTGCCGCCGCCCAAGAGCTGCGGGATCAGGTATTCGCCGAGCAGCAGGATCGTCACCAGCGCGACGCCGGTCATGACCCCCGGCAGTGACAAGGGCAGGGTGACGCCGAAGAAGGTCGAGACCGGTCTCCCGCCGAGGTCGGCGGAGGCTTCGAGCAGGCGGCGGTCGAGTTTTTCGAGGCTCACATAGATCGGCATGATCATCAGCGGCAGGTAGCCGTAGACGATGCCGAGCAGGACTGCGCCCGGCGTGTTCAGCATCCTGACATCCTCGATGCCGATCATCGAAAGCAGGTTCGGGATGCCGCGGGAGCCGAGGATGTACATCCAGGCATAGGTGCGCACGAGCAGGCTGGTCCAAAAGGGCACGACGACGAGCGACACGAGGATCAGCCGGTAGCGCGGGTTCGCCTTGACCGCGAGGTAGTAGGCGACCGGGTAGGCGATCAGCAGGCAGGCAAGCGCGCCGATCGGCGCCAGGATCAGCGTGTTCCAGAAGGCGGCCGCTCGCGTTGGCAGGTTGGCAAATTGCGCAAAGGTGAAGGCCGCCTGATAGCCGCCTTCCGGTGCGCGCTCGCCAAAGGCGAAGACCAGCATGGCGATGAAGGGCAGCACGAGGAAGATCATCAACCAGGCCGCGGCCGGCGCCACCAGCGCCGCCGTCACCAGGTTTTTCTTCGTATTCGTTGCCGCGGTCATAAGGTTTGGTCCGTTGTGTTCCAGAATGTTTTGGTCGTCGCGCTAAACGGTGAGGAAAGCCCCTCATCCGACCTGCCGGCACCTTCTCCCCGCGAGCGGGGAGAAGGTGCCGGCCGGCGGATGACGGGCAGTCACATGCAAGATCAAGCCGACTTGAAGCGTGCCATCAGTTCGGCGCGGCCGGGGTCGGTGAGGGTCACGGCGGCGCCGAATTCGAGCGGCGTCAGCGATGCCTCGTCCGGGTAGACGATCTTGTTGGATGTCACGTCGACGGGCAGTAGCTTCAGGACGCGGCTGTCCGTGGTCGGCGCACCGTTGGCGATGTGCTCCTTCATGGCGTTTTCCGGCGCCATCAGGTAGTTGAGCAGCGCATAGCCGGCTGCCTTGTTGGCCGCACTCTTCGGGATCGCGTAGAAATCCGACCAGATCTCGCCGCCGTCCTTGCCGAGCGTGAACAGGATTTCCGGCATGTCGCGGTTGAGCTGGGCGCCGTCATTGGTCCAGCACATGGTCATCCAGGCGTCGGTCGCGCGCATCGACGGCTGGTAGTCGCTGTTGATGGCGTAGAGATGCGGCTTGACCTTGATCAGCAGTTCCTCGGCCTTGGCGAGTTCTTCCGGCTTGATCGAGTTGAAGGAATAGCCGAGCGACACCAGCGCGTTGCCGATGGTGGTGAGCTGGTAGTCGTGCACCATGGCGCGGCCGTCGCCGTCGGTCATGGCGATCTCGAAGAATTCCTTCCAGCTAGTGACCGGCTTCTTGATCTTCGCCGAATTGACCGCAATGCCGGTCGTGCCCCAGTTCTTCGGCACCGCATAGGTCTTGCCATCGACAGTGCCCTCGTTCGTGAAACGGGCGGTCTCGGTCGCGGCGTCGTAGTTCGGAAGCTTTGACATATCGAGCTCGTCGATGAGGCCGAGCTTCACATAGGTCGAGATCGTGTAGTTGGTGGGAACGAAGAGGTCCCAGCCGGTGCCGCCGGCCTGGAGTTTCGCCAGCATCTCCTCGTTGGAGCCGAAGACGTTGACCTCGACCGCAACGCCGGTCGCCGCCTGGAAGGCTTCGAAGGTCGCCGGGTCGTGGTAGTTCGGCCAGGTGGCGATCGACATCTGCGTGCCGAGATCGCCGGCAAAAGCGGTGGAATTGAAGAGGCCCGGCTGGCGGGCGAGCACGGCGGTCGCAAGGCCAAGGCCGGTGACGCCGAGGAAATGGCGGCGCGTGACCGAGCCGCGCTTCAGGCGCATCAATTCGTCCGAGAGCTGGTCGGCGGTGATAGGGGCATTTTCTCTGTACCATTTGCTCATGACGCTGTTCCCTTTATTGTTTGACGTTCATGCGTAGGCGGCAGAACCGGCTTTTCGAAGCCGGGCGATGTCAGGCTGGAAAGACGTGAAGCGCGTTCGGATCGAAGGCGAGGCCGACCTTTTCGCCGGGTTCGACCAGTTCGCTGTCGCCGAGCGCGCGGCGGTCGGCGGTGACAAGGAAATCGCCAAGCCCGTCGACCGCGACGGAATATTCGACCGCTGACCCCAGGAAGATCCGGTGCGTGACCGTGCCCGCCAGCGCAGACGTGCTGACAGCACCGTTGCGCGTCAGGCGGATCGCCTCGGGCCGCAGCGCCACCGTTGCTGCACCTTTTGTGCCGTTGACGGCGGAGGTGGCGAAGCGGGCGCCATTGGCAAGGACGAGCGACGAGGCGCCGTCGACGGTGGCATCGATGCGGTTGGTCTTGCCGACGAAATCGGCGACGAAGAGGCTTGCGGGACGGTCGTAGATTTCCTGCGGCGGGCCGACCTGGACGATGCGACCGGCGTTCATGACGCAGACGAAATCGCTCATCGACAGCGCTTCTTCCTGGTCGTGGGTGACGAGCACGAAGGTAATGCCGAGTTCGCGCTGCAGGGTCTGCAGTTCGATCTGCATGGCGGTGCGCAGCTTCTTGTCGAGGGCTGCCAGGGGCTCGTCGAGCAGAAGCACCTTCGGCTTGTTGACGATGGCGCGGGCAAGCGCCACGCGCTGCTGCTGGCCGCCGGACATTTCGTGGATGCGGCGTTTGCCGAAGCCGCCGAGCCGTACCATTTCCAGCGCCTCCTGGGCGCGGCGGGTGATCTCGGCGCTGGCGATGCGCGGCCGCATCTGCCTCAAGCCGTAGGAGACGTTGGCTTCGACATCGAGATGGGGGAACAGCGCATAATGCTGGAATACCATGTTGACCGGGCGGCGATAGGCGGCAACCCCGTTCATCGGTTCGCCGCTGATGAAGACCGTGCCTTCGCTTGGCTGCTCGAAGCCGCCGATCATGCGCAGGCAGGTGGTCTTGCCGCAGCCCGACGGCCCGAGAAGCGCCATGAAGGCGCCGCGCGGCACCTCGAGATTGATGTCGGAAACGGCCGTCACGGCGCCATAACGTTTGGCGACCGAACGGAACTCGATGTCGTTCGTCGAAGCGGATGTCACGTCTGTTCCCTGCGGTTGTTTTCGGATGTCGCCAGGATCTCGTATCCCGGCACTCCACCGTCATTGACACGCAGCCTAGTCACCACATGCCTAGCCGGTATATACCCCGAGAGAGGTATTTCAACGCGGATTGCTCTGTGTGAGGAGTATACCCCAGAGCAGGAAACACCGGCCGGGAGGGCGGTTTGAGCGTCGATCTCGAAGGACTTTTTCAGGTCATGGCGCCGCTGGTGGCGGGTGCGGCGATGGACGACGAGACCGTCGGCTCCACCTATCGGCGGTTGATGTCAAAGCTGATGACCTTCGACTACGTGGTCGTTTTCGCCTATCGCGGCAAGGAACGGCCGATCGATCTCTACAGCACCTTCAACGCCAGGGATCACGTGCTCTTCGTCAGCCTCTACCAGGCCGGGCCCTACCTGCTAGACCCGTTCTACCACGCAGCGATCAAGAGCGAGCCCGGCGTCTGGCGGATGCGGGAGCTGGCGCCCGACCGGTTCTTCTCCTCGGAATACTACCGCACCTATTACGTACAGACCGGGCTTGCCGAAGAGGTCGGTTTCTTCGTGCCGGTCGACGAGCAGATCACCGTCGTGCTTTCGCTGATGCGGCGCGAGGCAACGGGGACTTTCAGCGCTGCTGAGTTTGCGCTTCTGAAAAAGGTGGAGCCGCTGGTCTCCGGCCTGGTACGCCATCATTGGGCCGATCTCGGCCGCCGCTTCGATGCGGCGCTGGCGAAAACCGGGCGCAGCAAACGCAAGGCGACACACCCGCCGGCCGACGGCGTCTGGCAACATCTCAATCTCACCGAGCGCGAAGCCTCGATCATCGAGTTGGTGCTGCAGGGCCATTCGTCGGAATCGATCGGGCTCCGGCTCGGCATCTCCACCGGCACGGTGAAGGTCCACCGCCGCAACGTCTACCGCAAGCTCGGCATTTCCTCGCAGACGCAATTGCTGTCGCTCTACCTCCGAAACCTCGGGCAATAATCCGGCGACCCGTGCACCGCCGACGGTCAGTCGATCGTCCGTCGTGCGGTGCATTCCCAGTTTTCAAGAAGCTCCCGATCTCCGTTGCCTGCCGACGGCCGCTGCCATTGCGTGCAGCCGCCGCGAGCGCTCAGCCGCGTCTTCACAAACGTGATCGCTCATTTGTCAGGCGCTATTGACATTTTTTTCACGCCATGAAATTTCTTTCACCAACGGATAAAAATATCACGCGGTGCAAAAATTATCATGCAGCGCAACAAGAACCGGGTGGAAACAATGACGATTGGCGGGACGGGCATTCGTGACGACGAGACCAGCATGGCGACGCGGGCGGCCTGGCTGCACTATGCCGGCGGCCTGACCCAGGCGGAGGTCGCCAAGCGGCTGGGGCTGACCTCGCTGAAAGCCCACCGGCTGATCATGAAGGCCAACCAGGAAGGGTTGGTGAAGGTCTATATCGACGGCGAAGTTTCCGAATGCGTTGAACTCGAGCAGGCGCTTTCGGCCCGCTATGGCCTCGACTATTGCGAGGTGGTGCCGGACTTTGACTCTGACGAGCTGCCCTTGAAGGCGCTCGGCATTTCCGGCGCGCAGTTCCTGAAGCGCGAGATCGAGCGCGGAGAGACCGCGCTGGTCGGCGTCGGCCACGGCCGCACACTCGCCGCCTGTGTCGAATACCTGCCACGGATCGGAAGCGGCAACACCCGCTTCGTCTCGCTGCTCGGCGGGCTCACCCGCAAGTTCTCCGCCAACCCGCACGACGTGATCCACCGGCTCGCCGAGCGTACCGGTGCCGAGGCCTATGTCATGCCGGTGCCGTTCTTCGCCAACACGATCGAGGATCGCGATGTGCTCTTCAGCCAGCGCGGCGTGCGCGAGGTCTTCGATCTCGCCAAGACCGCCGATCTCCTGATGGTCGGTATCGGCACCGTCGAGCGCGAAGCCTCGCTGGTTTCGACCGGCATGATCGAGACCAGCGAGATCGAGGACATCCAGAAGGGCGGGGCAATGGGCGAGCTCCTCGGCCACTTCTTCGACCGCGACGGCAAGCCGGTCGAAACCACGCTTTCCGACCGCACGTTTACGCTCAGCCGCGAGGACCTGAAGAACCGCCGCACGGTCGCTGTGGCCGGCGGCAAGATCAAGGTGCCGGCCATCCGCGCCGTTCTCGCCAGCGGGCATTTGAGCGGTCTCATTACCGACGAGAGGACTGCGAGGGCGCTGGCCGCCGACGGCGCATGAGGCGCTGAGACATTCGAGGCCATGAGGGCAGGGAGGATCTGCTCGCGGTCTTAAAGGGAGGAATACCGGTGGGGTAGCCGGCAGTCGCAATCATACCCGCAACGGAGGAGAAGACGAATGTACGAGAAGGAGAAGGACCTCATCAGCGCATTCCTGCGTGGGGAGGTGGACCGCCGCGGCATGCTCAAGGGATTGGGGGCTGCAGGCCTGGCAGCCGGCACGGCCGGCACGTTGTTCAACATGATGTCGACGCAGGCGCTGGCCGCCGATTTCGACTGGAAGGCACATTCCGGCAAGAAGCTGAAGCTGCTTTTGAACAAGCACCCTTACGCCGATGCGATGATTGCCAACCTGCAGGCCTTCAAGGACCTGACGGGCATCGACGTTACCTATGACGTGTTCCCGGAAGACGTCTATTTCGACAAGGTGACGGCGGCGCTGTCGTCGGGCTCGGCCGAATACGATGCCTTCATGACCGGCGCCTACATGACCTGGACCTACGGTCCGGCCGGCTGGATCGCCGACCTCAACGAGTGGATCAAGGACCCGGCCAAGACCAACCCCAACTACAACTGGGACGATTTCCTGGCCGGCGTGAAGAACTCCTGCGCCTGGAACGGCCAGCCGGGCGGGGCGCTCGGTTCGGAAGATGCCAAGCAGTGGTGCATTCCGTGGGCATTCGAGCAGAACAACATCACCTATAACCGCGAGATGTTCGACAAGGCCGGCGTCGAGCTGCCGAAGAACCTCGACGACATGATCACGGTTGCGGCCAAGCTGCAGAAGGACATCGGCGGTATATACGGCATCGGCGTTCGCGGTTCGCGCTCCTGGGCAACGATCCATCCGGGCTTCCTGTCGGGCTATGCGAACTTCAACCAGAAGGACCTGAACGTCTCGGCCGACGGCAAGCTGTCGGCAGCGATGGGCACGGCGGAATCCAAGGCCTATCACGCCAAGTTCGTGCAGATGATCCAGGAAAGCGGTCCGAAGGACTGGTCGACCTACACCTGGTACCAGGTCGGCACCGACCTTGGCGCCGGCGCCTCGGCGATGATCTTCGACGCCGATTGCCTCGGCTACTTCATGAACGGCGGCGACAACAAGATGGCCGGCAAGCTCGGCTATGCGGCCTTTGCCGCCAACCCGGAAGCGACCGCCTCGACGCCGAACATCTGGATCTGGTCGCTTGCCATGTCCAACTTCTCCAAGGACAAGGACGCCACCTGGTACTTCCTGCAATGGGCTTCCGGTCCGGAGCACGCGCTGTTCGGCGCCACCAAGATGGACTTCGTCGATCCGGTTCGCCAGTCGATCTGGAAGGACGAGATGTTCCGCGAGAAGCTGAACGGCAAGTATCCGGGTTATGTCGAAATGTTCGACGCCTCGGCCGCCGGCGCCTCCATCAAGTTCACGCCGCAGCCGCTGTTCTTCGACGTCACCACCGAATGGGCATCGACACTGCAGAAGATGGTGGCAAAGCAGGTGCCCGTCGATGAAGGTCTCGACCAGCTCGTCGAAAGCATCAACCGCCAGCTCCAAGAGGCGGGTCTCGGCTGATAGGCCTCCCAAGCGATGCCCGGCGCCAGAGTGCCAGAGCGTCCTTCGTGCGTTCGTCTGAACGCACGGCGCTCCGGTGGCGCCGGGCATCCCGCGATGCCGGCTGAGCCGGCCTGTTGCGACCTCATTGAGGCCGCATCGAAATCAACCTGAGATGCCGAGGAACTGGCGCGACGCCTGAAGGCCGCCGCGTGCCGCGTGCTCTTTAAAGACGTCAGGAACGGAGCTCGACATGGCTTCAACAGAAACCCTCAAAAGACCAGCCTCCGGTTTCAGGATCAGCAGGAAGATGCTTCCCTACGTGCTGAGCCTGCCGGCGCTGCTCGTCTGTATCGGCATCCTCATCCCGTTCTTCACGGCGGTCATCTATTCCTTCCAGCGCTATCGCCTCAGCCAGCCCTGGGCGCGCCAGTTCAACTGGGGCGAAAACTATCTCAACTTCTTCACCGATCCGGCCTTCTGGAACACGCTCAAGGTGTCGCTGCTTTATGCCGGCCTCACCGTGACGCTGGAACTGCTGCTCGGCCTCGGCATCGCGCTGCTTCTGCAGCGGCGCTCCGCGGTCAACAATTTCATCTCGATCATGCTGCTCCTGCCGCTGATGATCGCGCCGGCGCTCGCCGCCTTGATGTGGAAGCTGATGACCAATCCGAGCTTCGGTATCCTCAGCTATCTCGCAAGCCTGATCGGCTTGCATGATTTCCGCTGGGCGTCGTCGCCGGACACGGCACTTCTGACCGTCGTGCTCGTCGATATCTGGGTCTATACGCCCTTCATCATGATCCTGCTTTTGGCCGGCCTGCGGTCGCTGCCGACCCAGCCCTTCGAGGCGGCGGCACTCGATGGCGTTCCGCGCAGCTTCGTCTTCTTCCGCATCACCCTGCCGATGCTCACACCCTACATCCTGACGGCGACGCTGTTCCGGTTGCTCGACAGTATCCAGCAGTTCGACATCATCTACGCCATGACCCAAGGCGGGCCCGGCAACACGCTCACCGTCTTCCAGGTCGAGGCCTATCTCAACTTCTTCCAGTCGACCAATGTCGGCCGTTCGGCAGCACTGCTGATCATCCTGTGGGCGATCACCTACACGCTGTCCAACGTCTTCATCAAGAACTGGCTGCGGCTGCGCGAACGCGCACGCGGCGAAGCGTAAAGGAGGGACCAATGGAAACCATGTCTCCGCTCGAACGGACTTTGCGCGGTCTCGCCCTGACGCTCGTCGTCGTCTTCTTCATGTTCCCGATCTTCTGGATCTTCCTGATGTCGTTCCAGACGAACGAGACGATCCTCGCCATCCCGCCGTCGGTCGTGTTCTCGCCGACGCTGTCCAACTATGCGGCGCTGATCACCGGTAAGCTGCAGACGGCGGCGGGAACGCTCGACATCGCCTTCATGCGCAATCTCGGCAATTCGATCTTCCTGTCGGTCGCCTCCGTTGCCGTGGCGTTGGTGCTTGGCGTGCCTGCGGCCTACGCCTTTGCCCGTCACAAGTTCAAAGGCTCGGAAGACATCGCGTTCACGCTGCTTTCGTTCCGCTTCGCGCCGCCGCTCCTGGTGCTGTTGCCGCTGACCCAGTACTTCCAGTGGCTCGGCCTCTCCAACACCTACTTCGGCCTGATCTGGGTCTACCAGCTGATCTGCCTGCCGCTGATCCTCTGGATCGTGCGCGGCTACTTCGAGGACATCTCCGCCGACGTCGAATATGCCTATCGCATCGCCGGCCATTCCTGGTTTGCGACCTTCCGCAAGATCGCGCTGCCGCTTGCCGGCCCCGGCATTGCTGCCGCCGGACTGCTCGCCTTCATCTTCGCCTGGAACAACTTCGTGTTCGCGCTGGTGCTGGCGTCCGCCGATAAGCAGCCGGTGACGGTTGGCGCACTTGCCTTCGTCACTTCATCGGGCATCCAATACGGGCAGATCGCCGCGGCCATCGTTCTTTCGGTCACGCCGACGCTCGCACTTGCACTCTACGCCCAGCGCTACCTCGTCGAAGGCCTGTCGCTCGGCGCGGTGAAAGGGTAACTCATGACCACCTTGCAACTGCAAAACATCGTCAAGCGCTACAAGAGCCAGACGGTTCTCGACGACCTCACTCTTGACGTCGCCGATGGCGAGCGGCTGGTGCTCTTCGGTCCCTCCGGCGCCGGCAAGACGGTGCTCCTGCGCCTCGTCGCCGGCGTCATCGAGCCGGACGAGGGCAGGGTGCTGATCGGCGGCGAGGACATGACCGATGTGGACGCCGAGCACCGCGGCGTCGGCATGGCCTTCCAGAACTTCGCGCTGTTCCCGCATATGAGCGCCTTCGACAACATTGCAAGCCCGCTGACGGCGACGCGCTCGTCGAAGGAAAAGATCGCCGCCGGCGTGCAGAAGGTCGCCAAGCTGCTGAAGATCGACCATGTGCTGACGCATCACCCGAAGGCACTGTCGAACGGTCAGAAGCAGCGCACGGCCCTTGCCCGTGCGCTTGTCGGCTCGCCGCCGCTGCTTTTGCTCGACGACCCGCTGCGTAACGTCGATGCCAAGTTGCGCTTCGAGATGCGGCTTGAACTGCCGCGGCTCCTGGCTGCGGAAGGCGCAACGGTCGTCTACGTCACCCAGGACTACAAGGAAGCGATGGCGCTCGGCGACCGGATCGCGGTCATGGCCGCTGGCCGTATCCGCCAGATCGGCACGCCGCAGGAGATCTACAACGCGCCTGCCGATATCGAGATCGCCCGGCTCTTCGGCGATCCCACCATCAACCTGCTCGATGTCACGCCGCAGCGCAGCGGTGGAGACGTCTTCGTCGAGCTTTCGAACGTCCGGGTGCGGCTTGGGGATTACGGCGCCGATGTCGTCGGCCGCCAGTGCGTGCTTGGCCTCCGTCCCGAGACGATCAGCTTCGTCGATGCGGCAGCACCGGGTGCCATCCCTGTGAGGGTGGAGGCGGAAACGCCGCTCAACGAAAAGACCGTAACGTTGGCGCTGACCGCCCGTGGCCGCGAAATCCTGGTGTCGCGGCCGGCCGGCACGCCTGGTCCGACCGCAGGGCCTGCCCATATTGCCGTCAATGGCATGCAGGCTTTCCTCTTCGACAAGGCGGGCGGTGCTCTTTTGCCGCGCGCCGACCTTGCAGCCAAGCGCAATGGAGAAGCGGCATGACCGACACCGCCCTTCTGATCAAGGACGTCGACAAGTTCTACGGCCCCGTCGACTACGGCGTGCATGCCGTGAAGAAGCTGAACATGGATGTGAGGAAGGGCGAGATCATCGCGCTGCTCGGCTCGTCCGGCTGCGGCAAGACCTCGACGCTGCGCATGATCGCCGGCTTCGAGGCGGTGTCGCGCGGCACGATCTCGCTTGCCGGACGCGAGGTCCAGACCCTGCCGCCGGTGCGCCGCAACGTCGCCATGGCGTTCGAAGGTTACTCGCTCTATCCGCCGCTGACGGTGCGTGAAAACATCGCCTTCGCGCTCAAGGCCTCCAAGCTCTCGCAGAGTGTCGTCGACGAGAAGGTGGCCGGCATCGCCAAGCTGCTCGAAATCGAGGACATTCTCGGGCGCTATCCAAGCTCGATCTCCGGCGGCCAGCAGCAGCGCGCTTCGCTCGGACGAGCGTTGATCCGCGACGCCAACCTGCACCTGCTCGACGAGCCGATGGGACAGCTCGAGCCGCAGCTTCGCGCGCTGCTTCGCGGCCGTATCAAGCATTTCATCAAGGAGCGCGGGCTGACGGCGATCCTCGTCACCCACGACCAGACGGAAGCCAACGCGCTTGCCGACCGTATCGCCGTCATGGAAGGTGGCGTGCTGCAGCAGTTCGACACGCCGCAGAAGATCAAGGAGCGGCCGGCCAATCTCTTCACCGGTACGTTCGTCGGCGAGCCGCCGATGAATGTCTTTGAGGCGAGCGTCACCGGCTCCGAAAGCAAGATGGCCTTTGGCCTCAAGGACGGCGTGCGGCTCGAATATCCGGCTTCGGATTTTTCGCATGCGGTGCGCGACGAATTGATCAAACGGCAGAAGGTGGTGCTCGGCATCAGGCCCTATTCGGTGCGCCGCAGCGCCGATGGCGTGACCGGACGGGTCGCCGTCAACCAGTGGCTCGGCGACCAAACCCATATTGCCGCGGACTTCGCCGGCGGCACCTTGGTGCTCGTCGAGCATGACCGCACGGAGCTCGATGTCGGCCAGCCGATCGGCATCCATCTCGACCCGTCGAGCCTGCACGTCTTCGACGGCGAGAGCGGCCGGGCGATCAGCCATGGACAGGAGCTCGCCTGATGCGGGACATCCTCATCGGCATCGATGCGGGGACGTCGGTCATCAAGTCGGTGGCCTTCGATCTTCGCGGCCGGCAGATCGCCACGGCGGCGCTGCCGAACGCCTATGAGGCCGTCGGCCGCGCCGGCAGCGTGCAGGATCTCGACCGCACCTGGGCCGACGCGGCAACGACGCTGAAGCAGCTCTCCGACAAGATCGGAAACCTCGCCGGCCGCGTCGCCGCGATCGCGGTGACCGGTCAGGGCGACGGCACCTGGATGATCGACAGAGCGGGTGCGCCGGTCGGCAAGGGCTGGCTCTGGCTCGACGCGCGCGCCGGCGAGACGGTGGAGCGGCTTCGCGCCGACAGCGGCGATATCGCCCGGTTCGAGAGCACCGGCTCGGGCCTTGCCGCCTGCCAGCAGGGGCCGCAGCTTCGCTGGATGAGCGACCATGCGCCCGAGATGCTCTCGGGCGTCGCCACCACGTTCCACTGCAAGGACTGGCTCTATTTCAAGCTGACCGGCAAGCGGGCGACCGATCCCTCCGAGGCGAATTTCAGCTTCGGCAATTTTCGCACCCGCAGCTACAACGACGATGTCATTGCCTTCCTTGGTCTCCAAAAATTGAAGCTCGTGCTGCCGGAGATCGTCGATGGCGCCACAACGCATCATCAGCTCTCAGGCGACGCCGCGAAGGCAACGGGCCTCACCGAGGGCACGCCCATCGTGCTCGGTTACGTCGATGTCGTCTGCACCGCGCTTGGCGCCGGGCTTTATGATCCGGGCACCGATACCGGCTGCTCGATCATCGGCTCGACCGGCATGCATATGCGGCTCGCCAATGGCGCCGACGATGTGCGGCTGAACCGGGACTTGACCGGCTACACCATGTGCATGCCGATCCCCGGCGCCTACGCGCAGATGCAGTCGAACATGGCGGCGACGCTCAATATCGACTGGATCCTCTCGCTGGCATCCGGCCTCTTGAAGGGCATGGGGGTCGAGAAATCCAAGAGCGATTTGCTCGCTTTTGTCGACGGCTGGCTGGCCGATGCCAAGGACACGCCATTGATTTTCCAGCCCTATATCTCGGAAGCCGGCGAGCGTGGCCCCTTCGTCGACGCGACGGCGCGGGCGTCCTTCGTCGGGCTGTCGATCACTCACCGCTTTCCCGACATGGTGAAGGCGGTGTTCGACGGGCTCGCCATGGCCGCGCGCGATTGCTACGCCGAGATGGGGCCGCTTCCAGGCCGCATCCGGCTGACGGGGGGCGCTGCCCGCAGCGCCTCGCTCCGCCGCATCCTCGGTGCGGCCCTCGGCGCCAGCGTCCAGACGAGCGAGCGGGAGGAGGCGGGGGCTGCCGGTGCGGCGATGATCGCCGCCGTCTCGCTCGGCATCTATCCCTCGATGGCCGATTGCCTCGGCGATTGGGTCACGCCCTATCAACGGCCGGCTGAAGCCGCCGATCCGGCGCTTGCCCGCCGCTATGACGAACTCTTCCCCACCTACCAGCAGTCGCGCACAGCGCTCAGGCCCGTCTGGCACGCACTCTCCCAAGGTGCGGCCGCGGGAACTCAACAGGAAACATCGAAATGAAGAAGATAGCCATTATCGGCGACCGGTTCATGCTGCCGGACGTGTTTCGCGACAAGATCGTCGAGGCAACCGGCAACGGCCATGACATCCGCACGCTCGAACTGCCCTGGCCGGATGTGCCGATGGAGCACGGTTATGCCGTCGAAGGCATGGACGGTCTCAAGGAATATCTCGGCAAGCCGGAAGAAATGATCGACTTCATCGCCGACGCGGAAATCCTGGTGACGCAGCTCGCGCCGCTGTCGCGCGGAATGCTCGAGGCGTTGCCCGGCCTTAAGCTCGTCGCCGTCTCGCGCGGCGGTCCTGTCAATATCGACATGGGAGCCGCGCGCGATGCCGGCGTTCGTGTCGTCAACACGCCCGGCCGCAATGCCAACGCCGTCGCCGAGTTCACGCTCGGCGCGATCCTTGCCGAAACGCGGCTGATCCGCGCCGGCCATGAGGCGCTGCGCAAGGGCGAATGGCGCGGCGATCTCTACCGCGCCGATCGCACCGGCCGCGAGCTTTGCGAGATGACCGTCGGCGTCATCGGCTACGGCAATATCGGCACCAAGGTGGTGCGGCTCTTGCGGGCCTTTGGCACCAAGGTTCTGGTGCATGATCCCTATGTGCAACTCTCGGTCGACGATCTCAACGCCGGTGTCGAGCAGGTCTCGCTCGAAACGCTGCTTTCCCGCTCCGATGTCGTGACGCTGCATCCGCGGGTCACCGAAGAGACGCGCAACATGATGAACGCGGAGACCTTTGCCAAGATGAGGCCCGGCGCAATCTTTGTGAACACTGCACGCGGACCGCTCTGCGACTACGACGCGCTTTACGACAATCTGGTGAGCGGCCATCTCTCAGCGGCGATGCTGGAGACCTTCGCGATCGAGCCGGTGCCGGAGGGCTGGCCGCTGCTGCAGCTGCCGAACGTGACGCTGACGCCGCATATCGCCGGCGCCTCGGTGCGCACCGTCACCTTTGCCGCCGAAATGGCGGCCGAGGAAGTCCGCCGCTACATCGCCGGTCTGCCGCCGGTCAATCCGTGCTGATGACAGGAGGAACGACGTTGAGTTCCGAGACCGGAATATACGATCTGTTCGTCGTCGGCGGCGGCGTCAACGGTGCGGGCATTGCACGCGACGCGGCCGGGCGCGGGCTCTCGGTGCTGTTGTGCGAGAAGGACGATCTGGCCCAGGGCACCAGCTCGCGCTCCGGCAAGCTGGTGCATGGCGGCCTGCGCTACCTCGAATATTACGAGTTCCGCCTGGTGCGCGAGGCGCTGATCGAGCGCGAGGTGCTGCTGCAATCCGCGCCGCACATCATCTGGCCGATGCGTTTCGTGCTGCCGCACAACCCTGAGGACCGGCCGGCCTGGCTCGTTCGGCTCGGGCTCTTCCTCTACGACCATCTCGGCGGCCGCAAGCGTCTGCCGGGCACCCGCAGCCTCGACCTTGCGACCGCGCCTGAAGGCGCGCCGATCAAGCGTGCGTATCGCAAGGCGTTCGAATATTCCGACTGTTGGGTGGACGACGCGCGTCTCGTCGTTCTGAACGCGCTCGATGCCCGTGATCGTGGTGCCCGGGTGCTGACGCGCACCGCCTGCAGCGCGATCCGACGGCGCGACGGGCTCTGGTCTATCGAGATGACCGATACGCGCACCGGCGCCAAGACCGAGGCGAGGGCGCGCTGTGTGGTCAACACCGCCGGTCCCTGGGTCAACGACGTCATCGGCCGGATCGGCGGCTTGAACTCCAGCCGCAGCGTGCGCCTGGTCAAGGGCAGCCACATCGTCGTGCCGAAATTCTGGGAGGGGCGGCAGGCCTATCTGGTGCAGAACCCGGACAAGCGGGTGATCTTCATCAATCCCTACCAGAACGACCTGGCGCTGATCGGCACGACGGATATTCCCTATGAGGGTCGGCCCGAGGACGTGGCGGCGGATAACAACGAGATCGCCTATCTCCTGAAATCGGTGAACCGCTACTTCAAGCAGCAGCTGACGTCTGACGATATCGTCCACAGCTTCTCCGGCGTGCGCCCGCTTTATGACGACAATGCCGAAAACCCGTCGGCGGTCACCCGCGACTATATCTTCGAGGTCGATGCGGCCGACGGGCAGGCGCCGCTGCTTTCGGTCTTCGGCGGCAAGATCACCACGTTTCGCAAGCTTTCCGAACATGCGCTGGAACGGCTGAAGCCGTTCTTCCCCAGGATGGGGCCAGCCTGGACGGCGAAGGCGCATCTGCCGGGCGGTGACATGGCGGAGGCCGATTTCGATTTGTTCCTGGGCGAGCTCAAGGCGCGCTATCGCTGGTTGCCATCGGACCTCGCCAAGCACTACGCGCGGCTCTACGGCACCCGGACACATGCGTTGCTGGCTGGCGCCACGTCGCTCGATGATCTCGGTCCGGCCTTCGGTCCGTTCTTCCGTGAGTGCGAGGCGCGCTTCCTGATTGAAAACGAATGGGCGCTGACGGCGGACGACATTCTCGACCGGCGCACCAAGCATGGTCTGCACATGACGCAGGTCGAGCGACAGGCCTTTACCCATTGGCTGGACCGCCAGCAGGCCGCGGCCTGAAGGAGAACGGATGCGAAGTCTGGAATTCGAAGCGCTTCTCGATCTCTCGGCCCGCGTCGGGGCGGACCCGCTGCTGGTGCAGGGAGCGGGCGGCAACACCTCGATCAAGGAGGGAGGAACGCTCTGGATCAAGGCGTCTGGCCTGTGGCTGGCGCATGCCCGCCAGCGCGACGTCATGGTGCCGGTGGCGCTCGAGCCCTTGCTCGAAGCACTAGATGCGAACGACCCGGCAACCGAGAAGGCGCAGGATTTCGTGATCGCAGAGCGCAATCCCTCTGGTCTGCGCCCCTCGATCGAAACGACGGTGCACGCGCTGATGCCGCAAAAGGTGGTGGTGCATGTGCACTGCGTCGAGACGATCGCGACGGCGGTGCAGACCAACGGTGCGGCAATCGCTGCCGAGCGCCTTGCCGGCTACCCCCATGTCTTCGTGCCCTACGCCCGGCCGGGTCTGCCGCTTGCGCGGGCGATTGCCGAACGGATGCAGGACAACACGTCGGTGCTGGTGCTTGGCAGTCACGGCCTGGTGGTCGCTGCTGAAACCGTGGTCGATGCGGCGATCCTGCTCACGGATATTACCCGTCGGCTGACCGGCGCACGCAGGATCGCTCCCGCCGCCGATGTGGCGGCGCTTTCGCGCCTGGCGGTCGACAGCGATTACCGTCTGCCGGAGGACGTTGCCCTGCATTCGGTCGCTGCAGATCTCGACAGTTGCCGGCTTGCCGCCGGCGGCAGCCTCTACCCCGACCATGTCATCTTCCTTGGCAAGGGTGTCGTGGTCGCCGCGCCCGGCGAGACCGCCCTTTCGATCGAGACGAAGCTGCGTGCGGCAGGTAACAGCCCGCCGCCGTTGCTGCTCTTCCCGGGCAAGGGCGTGCTGGTGCAGAAGGAGATTTCCGCCGGCGCCTTCGCCATGGCGCGATGCCTTGCTGACGTGACGACCCGCATTCCGGCGGACGCTCGGCTGCGCTACCTGACGGAAGCCGAAAACGCCGAACTTCTCGGCTGGGATGCCGAGAAATACCGACAGCAGCTCAACCGCGCGGGGCAGGTGCTGCAATGAGCGGCCAATTCGACAAGCTCGTCGTCGGCATCGACCTTGGCACTTCGGGCGCCCGTGCGGTCGCCATGGCGGTGGACGGGACCGTCGTCGCATCAGGTGCGGCGAAGCTCTCGGCTTTCTCCGCGGATCACCGCGATCCCGTGGGTTGGTGGAAAGCGGTGCAGGCGGCGCTTGAGGAAGCGCTTGGCTGTATCGACAGGCGGAAGGTCGTTGCACTTTCGATCGACGGCACGTCGGGCACGATGCTGCCGGTCGATCGGACGGGCGCGCCGCTGGCGACGCCAATGATGTACAACGATCCGGTTGCCGACCGCGCGCTGCTCGACGCGGTCTCGGCCCATGCACCGCGCGAAAGTGCTGCCCATGGCGCCACCTCCGGCCTTGCCAAGCTTCTCGCCTTTCAGTCGCTGCCGGGTGTCTTCCGGGTGATCCATCAGGCCGATTGGCTCGCGGGGCATTTCACCGGTCTCTACGATGTCTCCGACGAGAACAATGCGCTGAAGACCGGCTACGATCCCGTGTCGCGGTCCTGGCCGGACTGGATGGAAAGGACCGGCGCACGCGTCGAGCTTTTGCCCGACGTGCTGCCGGCCGGCGCGCCGATCGCGACGATTGCTCCGGAAGCGGCCGATGCTTTCGGGCTTTCGGATGACGTGGTGGTGGTTGCCGGCACCACGGACGGCTGCGCCTCGTTTCTGGCCACCGGCGCCGATCGTCCGGGTGATGGCGTGAGCGCCCTCGGCACGACGCTGACGGTGAAGATGCTGTCCGACCGGCCGCTGTTTGCGCCGGAATACGGGCTCTACAGCCACCGCATCGGCGAGATGTGGCTGGCGGGCGGAGCGTCCAATACGGGCGGCGTGGTGCTGGCCGAGCATTTCTCGCCGGAGCGGATCGCAACACTTTCGGCCGGGATCGATCCGGCCATCGACACCGGGCTCGGCTATTATCCGCTGGTGAAGCCCGGCGAGCGCTTTCCGATCGCCGATCCGGATTTCGCCCCGCGCATGAGCCCGCGACCGGCCGACGACGCGACCTTCCTCAAGGCAATCTTCGAGGGCATCGCAGGGGTCGAGAGCCTCGCCTATCAGCGGCTGACGTCGCTCGGCGGGCCGGCGCTCCGTTCACTCCGCAGTGTCGGCGGTGGTGCGAAGAACGCGGCCTGGAGCGCGATCCGGGCGCGAAAGCTCGGCGTGCCATTCCTGTCTGCGTCTTCCGAGGAGGCGGCCGCCGGCACGGCGCGGCTGGCGCTGGCCGGCGCGAGAAAGGCTGGTGTGCTGTGACGTTTGCCCAAGCGACTGCGATCGAGGGACTTGGCGAGATTGCCGATCGCTACGACGCCTTCCTGATCGATCAGTTCGGCGTGCTGCGCGATGGTCGCGGGCCCTATCCGGGCGCGGCCGAAACACTGGTTCAGCTGAAGGATGCGGGAAAGCGCATCATCATTCTCTCCAATTCCGGCAAACGCTCGGCGGAAAACGATCGCCGCCTTGCCGATCTCGGTTTCGTCTCGGGAAGCTGGGACTGGTTTTTGACCTCGGGCGAGGTCGCCTGGCAGATCCTCAAGCGGGAGGGCGAAGGCGCGAGCAGCGGTACGCGCAAGTGCCTGCTGGTCAGCCGCGACGACGACCAGTCGCCGATTGCCGGGCTAGACCTCGAACGCACGAAGAGCGGTACCGATGCCGATTTCGTGCTGCTCGCCGCGAGCGAGGGCGACGTCTACCCACTTTCGCACTATGAAGCGTTGCTTGCGCCTGCGGCAGCGCGCGGCGTTCCATGTCTCTGTACCAATCCCGACAAGGTGATGTTGACGAAGGAAGGGACCGCCTTCGGCGCTGGCCGCATCGCCGAGCTTTACGACGAACTTGGAGGCACCGTCCGCTGGATAGGCAAGCCCTTTGCCGACATCTATGCGTCAGCGCTCGAATTTCTCGGGCAGCCCGAGCTGACCCGGGTCTGCGCGATCGGCGACAGTATCGAGCACGACATTGCCGGTGCTGCGAATGCAGGGCTTCACTCGGTGCTGGTGACGACCGGGATCCTTGAGAACGCCTCCGGCGAGGAGCGTCGCAAACTCTTTGCCGAGCATGGCGCCAGCCCCGATTTCATTCTTCCGAAATTCATCTGGTAGGGGGAGCCGATCGTGGCCTTCACGCTGTCGCTCAACACCAATCCGCTGGTCAACCGCTTCGCCGAGCCTGACGACCTCATCGACACGATCGCCGAGAAGATTCGCATCGGCTACGTGCAGCTCACCCACGAATTCGTCAACCCGGGCTGGCCGGCGGCAACGATCGCCAAGACCCTCAGGCAGTTTCGTCGGGCAATCGACCGCACCGGCGTGAAGATCACCTCGGGTATGACCGGCCCTTATGGCCGCCTCAACCATTTCGGCCATCCGGACCCGGATGTCAGGCGCTACTATGTCGACTGGTTCAAGACCTTTGCCGATATCTCCGCCGAACTCGGCGCCTCCGGCATGGGCACGCAGTTCGCGATCTTCACGCTCAAGGATTATGACGATCCCGCGCGGCGCGAGGAGATGATGCGGATCGCCATCGACTGCTGGCGGGAGGTTGCCGAGCACGGCCGCGCGGCGGGGCTTTCCTATGTGTTCTGGGAGCCGATGTCGGTCGGCCGCGAGTTCGGCCACACGATCGCGGAATGCCGGACGCTCGATCGGCGGCTCGCAGAAGCGCAACTGCCGATCCCGATGAAGATGATGGTCGATATCGACCATGGCGACGTCACCTCCGATAACCCCGACGACATCGATCCCTATGCCTGGGCCGGTGCCTTCCCGGAGCGTTCGCCGATCATCCACATCAAGCAGTCGTCGATGAACAAGGGCGGCCATTGGCCGTTCACCGCCGCCTATAACCGCGACGGCCGGATCACGCCGGAGAAGCTGATCGGCGCGGTCAAGGCCGGTGGCGGCACCGACAACGAGATCTGCCTGGAGCTTTCCTTCCGTGAGCGCGAGCCGACGGATCACAACGTCGTCGAGATGATCCGGGAGTCGGTCGAATTTTGGGAGCCGCACATCGACACCGGCTTCAATCGCACAGAAAAATCACAATGAAAGATAACAAAATCACGTTCGATAAATTGAAATATCACAAATAGGTGTTATCTTCTCACGGTGAGCGTGGCTAAGGCTGCGCGCGATCGGGACCGAGACGATGAAGCCGGAAGACAGGCGACAGGCGATCATGGATGTGCTGATGGAGGCCGGAACGGCGTCCGTCGAAGACCTGTCCTTACGCTTTGGCGTCAGCAAGATGACGGTGCATCGCGACCTCGACGACCTCGAACAGGCGGGCCTCCTGCGCAAGGTGCATGGCGGCGCCTCGATCCAGTCGAGCCCGCAATTCGAAAGCGATTTCCGCTACCGCGAGAAGATCGCGATTTCGGAGAAGCGGCGCATCGCCGAACATGCGGCAAGCCTGATCGAGCCGGGGCAGAGCATCCTGATCGACGACAGCTCGACGACCGGCGCGATCGCCGATTGCATCCGCGATATCCGGCCGCTGACGGTCATCACCAACAATCTCGGCGTCATCACCAGCCTCTCGGGCGCCCCCGGCATCAATGTGATCGCGCTCGGCGGCCAGTACAGCAAGAAGTTCAACGGCTTCTTCGGCATCGTCACCGACGAGGCGTTGCGGTCGCTGCGCGTCGATGTCGCCTTTCTCTCTAGTTCTGCGATCGAGGGCACCACGGCCTTCCACCAGGACCAGGAGGTGGTGCAGGCCAAGCGCCTGATGGTGAAGGCGGCCAAGCGCAAATACCTGCTGGTGGACCACGACAAATTCGGGCGCTCGGCGCTCCATTTCCTGACCGGGCTTAATGCCTTCGACGCGGTGCTGACCGGTGCCGAAGTTTCGGCCGAACATGCAGCACCACTCGAAGAGGCGGGCATCCGGCTGGTCAGGGTCGACAATTCCAAGGAGAAAGCATGAAGAAGTCGGGCCTCTGGGTCGGAACCAGCTGGAAGATGAACAAGACGCTCGCCGAGGCGATGGTCTTTGCCGAGGGTCTTGCTGCGGCCGACGCATCGCGTGACGAGCGCATCCAGCGTTTCGTCATTCCGCCGTTCACGGCGGTGCGCGAGGTCAAGGCGCGGCTTTCCGGCACCAGTGTCAAGGTTGGTGCGCAGAACATGCATTGGGACGATGCCGGCGCCTGGACCGGCGAGGTGTCGCCGCTGATGCTGAAAGACTGCAACCTCGACGTGGTCGAACTCGGCCACAGCGAGCGCCGCGAACATTTCGGCGAGACCGACGGCACCGTCGGCCTGAAGACGGCAGCCGCCGTGCGCCATGGCCTGGTGCCGCTGATCTGCATCGGCGAGACGCTGTCCGAGCGCGAAGCGGGCGAGGCGGACCAAGTGCTGAAGCGCCAGGTCGAGGGCGCGCTTGAGCTTCTCGACGGCGAGGCGAAGAAGGCGACGATCCTGCTTGCCTATGAGCCGGTCTGGGCGATCGGCGTCAACGGTATCCCGGCGACAGCTGACTATGCCGACGAGCGCCACAAGCGCATCGCCGAGGTGGCGGAAGCGACACTCGGCCGGCGCGTGCCGGTGCTCTACGGCGGCAGCGTCAATCCCGGCAATTGCGAAGAAATGATCACCCAGGCGCATATCGACGGCCTCTTCATCGGCCGCTCCGCCTGGGACGTGAGTGGCTATCTCGACATTCTGCAGCGCGTCGCCAAGGCGATCTGAGCCTCCGGCCGTTGCAGCTCAAGAAGAACGAAAGGAACAATCATGAAGATTGCAATTGGAGCCGACAGCGCCGGCAAGCCCCTGCTGGATGTCATCGCCGCCCATCTGAGCGGCCGCAGCGACGTGGAAGTCGTCGACCTCAGCCAGTCCGGCTTCTATGCGGATCTCGCGCAGAACCTGGCGCAGCAGGTTGTCGAGGGCAAACATGACCGCGGCATCCTGTTCTGCGGCACCGGCATCGGCGTGTGCATCTCCGCCAACAAGGTGCCGGGCATCCGCGCGGCGTTGACGCACGACACCTATTCGGCCGAGCGGGCGGCGAAGTCGAACAACGCCCAGATCATCACCATGGGCGCCCGCGTCATCGGACCGGAACTGGCAAAGTCGATCGTCGACACCTGGCTCGCCTCCGAGTTCGACCCGAACGGCTCTTCGGCCGGCAATGTCGAGGCGATCAACCGCCTGGATGCGGCGCGAGCCGGTTGAGGAAAAGGGCGGGCGGCTTGCCGTCTGCATCCGGTTCCCGGTTCAAGGCCTAACCTATCTCGCGATGCCGTTGATCCTCCCTCAGGCATCGTGACGACACGCCCGGCAGCGATGCCGGGCGTTTTCATGTCCGGTCTTGTGCTTCGTCTTGACGAGGCTTCTGTAAATATTTGAATATTCTTGCGGATCGTCAAATGAGAGGCGCTGCCGCATGAGTGAAACCACCTCGACCGAGCCGCATCAAAGCGCGCACCACCACGTGGCGCGCATGAGCGGCCGCGACACGCATGAACATCACCGGACCGCGACGACGCTCGAGCTGCTGTTCGACCTGACCTTCGTCATTGCCTTCAGCCTGGCTGCTTCGCAGCTTGCCCATTTCCTCGCCGAGGGGCACATCTTTGCCGGCCTCTTCGGTTTTGCACTCGCGACCTTCTCGATCTGCTGGGCCTGGATCAATTTCAGCTGGTTCGCCTCCGCCTATGACACGGACGACTGGATTTTCCGCGCCGTTACCATGGTGCAGATGGTCGGCGTGCTGATCCTTGCGATCGGCCTGCCGCCGATGTTCGAGTCGATCGACAAGGGCGCGCATCTCGACAATGGCATCATGGTGCTCGGCTATGTCGTCATGCGGGTGGCGATGCTCTTCCAGTGGCTGCGCGCGAGCCGCCAGGACCCGGCACGGCGCAATGCCTGCCTCACCTATGTGAAGGCGATCAGCGTCGCCCAGATCGGCTGGATCGTGCTGATCTTCGTCGACTTCTCGCTGCTGGTGACCTTCGCCATGGTCGTCGGGCTCACGGCGATCGAAATGCTCGGCCCCTATTTCGCCGAAACGCGTGACGGCGGTACGCCCTGGCATGCGCACCACATCGCCGAGCGCTACGGGCTTCTTGCCATCATCGCGCTTGGGGAGGGGGTCGTCGGCACGGTCGCCTCGATCTCGGCC
This sequence comes from Ensifer sp. ENS09, assembly GCF_014852425.1. Taxonomy (NCBI): domain Bacteria; kingdom Pseudomonadati; phylum Pseudomonadota; class Alphaproteobacteria; order Hyphomicrobiales; family Rhizobiaceae; genus Ensifer; species Ensifer sp. ENS09. The sequence continues at coordinate 1,167,219 of NZ_JACVBP010000001.1, read as the reverse complement.
GTGGTCGAGGGGCAGGGCTGGGACCTCGATGTCGCGCTCGTCTGCCTCGCCGGCACTGGGCTCACTTTCGGCATGTGGTGGATCTATTTCCTGCTGCCGAGTGCGGAGATCCTGCACCACTACCGTCTCAAGCGGGCCTTCGTCTGGGGCTACGGCCACATGCCGATCTTCGCCTCGATCGTCGCCACCGGCGCAGGCCTGCATGTGGCGGCCTATTACATCGAGCACAAGGCGCATATCGGTTCAGTCGCAACGGTGCTGACGGTGGCGGTGCCCGTCGCGTGCTACATCGGGCTGCTCTACGCGATGTACGCCTATCTCATGCAGCAGGTGGACCGCCTGCACCTCTGGCTGCTCGTGGGCACCGCGCTGGTGCTGGCAGCGTCCGTGGTCGCGGCGATCGCCGGGCTCGATATGGCCAAGTGCCTGATCATCCTGATGCTGGCACCGGTCGTCACCATCGTCGGCTACGAGGTGGCGGGGCATCGACATCGCATGGCGGCTCTGGAGCGCAGCCTGCACAAGAGTGATGCGGTGCATTGATTTTGCGAGTCGAAACAGCGGGTTATTTGCTGTTGCTGGCGATGTGATTCAGGGGCTTCAGAGGTTGATTCAGGTACGGTTGCTGGGGCGATACGCCCCTCTCCCCGGCTTTAACCCGAGGACTAACCTCTCCCCGCAGGCGAGGAGAGGGGACGAGAACCCTCATGAACTCGGAGCTTCTGGTACGCCGTGCTTGATGGCACCGGGCGGCTAGGCGGCGGTTCCTAAAGCTGTCCTTCTCCCCGCGAGCGGGGAGAAGGTGCCGGCAACCGTTGATCAGGCGTTGACCAGCGCCAGCTTGGCGCGGGCGTCGAGGATCTGGGCGCAGGCGTTGGCCGCCTCCGTGCCCTTGGTCACGAAGTGCTCGCGGAAGAAGGCGATCAACGGTTCGCTTTCCTGGAAATTATGAGGCGTCAGCACGGCCGAAAGCACCGGCACGTTGGTGTCGAGCTGCACGCGCATCATGCCGTCGAGCACGGTGCCGGCCACGAAATCGTGGCGGTAGATGCCTCCGTCGACGACGAAGGCGGTGCCGAGGATCGCGGCATAGTGGCCGGTTTTGGCCAGCGTCTGTGCATGCAGCGGAATTTCGAGTGCGCCCGGCACGTCGAAGATCTCGACGTCGGCTGCCGAGCCGCCGAGCTTCGTCCATTGCGCGACAAAGGCATCGACGCAGCGGTCGACGATATCGGCATGCCAGCGGGCACGAACGATCGCGATCTTGGCTGTGGGGTGGGAAAGTATGGTCATGGTCTCAAGCCTTTCAGGGTTTGGCGTTTCCAATGATCCCGTCGGGCGAACATGCATGCGCGCGAGGTCCCTTCGCGGGAACCCACGTTGCTGCTTGCTCTCTTCCATCCGGACTGTGACCGTCGGCTCCGGAATCTGACCGGATCTGCTGACCCCCAGGGTGAAACCCTGAGGCGCTCGCGGGCTTCGGCCTTGCGACCGCTACCGCCGGTGGGGAATTTCACCCCGCCCTGAGAACAACGCGACTATATAGCGCGACCGCGCGCGGTCAAACGCACGGTGCGACGAAAATGCCGGAAATCACGACAGATTTTTGCAGTGTTTGGAGCCATCGGAAGAAATCGTTCCGATGGCTTTCAATCCGCTTACTCGCGGATGACCAAGAGATCCTTGGCGGCAAAGCGCAGCGTGACGTTGTCGCCGGAAACCGGCGGGGCAACACCCGGATTGTTGAACATGTCGAAGGAGATGACGTCGCCGCCGACGCGAAGGCGCGTGCGGATGACCGAGCCGAGGAAGCTCGTCGAGACGACCTCGCCGGCAAGCGACGTGTCACCCTTGGCGCCTTCGGCGATCGAGCCTGCTTCGGGACGCAGCGCCAGCGAAATGCTGTCGCCGCCCTTCATGCCGGCGATCGGGTCCTTCAGCGCCACCTGCTGGTTGCCAATGGTGACCGAGCCCGCGGCCGGGTCCGCCACCTTGCCCTCGATGATGTTGAGCGTGCCGACGAAGGACGCGACGAAGCGGGTCGCCGGCGTGTTGTAGATCTCGAAGGGGGTGCCGATCTGGTCGGCACGGCCGGCATTCATGACCACGATGCGATCGGAGATCGACAGCGCCTCTTCCTGGTCGTGGGTGACGAAGACGGTGGTGATGCCGAGCTGCTGCTGGATCTGCCGGATTTCTTCGCGCAGCGACACGCGGATCTTGGCGTCGAGCGCCGACAGCGGCTCGTCGAGCAGCAGCACCTGCGGCTTGACCGCAATCGCGCGGGCAAGCGCAACGCGCTGCTGCTGGCCGCCGGAGAGCTGGTAGGGGAAGCGGTCCGCCAGGTGCTCGAGCTTGATCAGCCCGAGCATCTGCTTCACCCTCGCGTCGATCTCCGACTTGTCTGTACCTGCGACCTTGAGGCCGAAGGCGACGTTGTCATGCACGTTCATGTTGGGAAACAGCGCATAGGCCTGGAACACCATGCCGATGTTGCGCTGGTTGGGCTTCAGCGAGTTCTGGTCGCGGCCGTTGATGACGATCTTGCCGCTGGTCGGGCTTTCGAAGCCGGCGATCATGCGCAGGACCGTGGTCTTGCCGCAGCCCGATGGCCCGAGGAACGAGACGAACTCGCCCTTTTCGATGTCCATGTTGAAATCGTGCACGACGTGAACCGGGCCGAAGGACTTCTTGATGCTGGTGAGTGACAGGAAACTCATGGGTGCGGTCCTCAGGCCTTAGGAGGCGCGCTTTTTTGAAAGCGCGAGACGAGCTGGATGAGGCCGAGGCAGCCCCAGGTGATGCCGAATGCAATGACGGCGAGTGCGGCCGGTTCATAGGCGCGGTTGGCGCCCAAGAGCTGCATGTAGGGGCCGAAAGCCGGGCGATTGAGCAGGGCCGCCATGGTGAACTCCCCGATGACGATGGCAAAGGTCAGGAAGGCGCCCGAGAGCACGGCGACGAGCACGTTCGGCAGAATGATCTTGGTAAGGATCGTCGTCCAGCCGGCGCCAAGGCTCTGTGCCGCCTCGGTCAAGGTGGCGACATCGATGGTGCGAAGACCCGTATCCACCGCGCGGTACATGTAGGGCAGCGCAAGCGTCGCATAGCCGAACATCAGGAGGATGTTGGTGCCGGTGAGCGAGCCCGTCAGCGGCAGCCAGCTCGAGGTGTTGTAGAGCCGGATGTAGCCGAAGACGATGACGATCGCCGGGATGACCAGCGGCAAAAGCGTGATGAACTCGATGATGGGACGCAGCCGCGGCAGCTTCAGCCGCACCCAATAGGCCGTCGGCACGACGAGCAGCACGCCGAAGAGGATGGTGAACAGCGCCTGCATCACCGAATAGGTGAAGGTCTCCTGGAAACGCGGATCGGCGAAGACCTTGGCGTAGGCGTCGAAGGAATACTCGCCGCGACGCATCTTGAGCGAGAAGTTGGTCATGCCGATGAGCGGCAAGATGAAATAGAGGAGGCCGAAAACGAGGGCTCCCCAGGCCCAGATCTTCTTCATTTCAGCCACCTTTCGCTGCGGCTGCGCAGCCAGATATAGATCGCGTTGGCGATACCGGTGACGACGATCATGCCGAAGGCGAGCGCGTAGCCGAGATGCGGATTGCCGAGCACGTCGCCGCGGATCTGAGCAAAGAGCAGGATCGGCACGATCGACAGCGACGAGCCGGTGAGCGCGATCGCGGTCGCAACGGCGCCGAAGGCATTGGCAAACAGCAGCGCCAGCGTGCCGAGCAGCGACGGCAGCAGGATCGGGAAGGCGACCATGCGCCAATATTGCAGGCCGGTTGCGCCGAGGATTTCTGCGGCCTCGCGCCATTCGCGCTTCAGGCCGTCGAGCGCCGGCGTGATGATCAGGATCATCAGCGGGATCTGGAAGAAGAGATAGGTGACCGTCAGCCCCCAGAATGAGAGCAGGTTGAAGCCAAGCATTCTGAGGTCGAGACCGAAGTTGGACCGCAGGAAGACGGTGACGATGCCGACCGGGCCGAGCGTCGCGAGAAAGGCGAAGGCGAGCGGCACGCCGGCGAAATTGGAGGCGACGCCGGAAAAGGTCAAAAGCGGCCCGCGGATCCCCTTCGGCAGGCCGCCGAAGACGATGGCTGACGCCATGGCAAAGCCGATCAGGCAGCCGAGAAGGGCGGAGGCGATGCTGATCTTGATGGAGATCCAGTAGGCGCCGAGGATCGACGGCGTGAACAGGCCGCGAATGTTGTCGAGCGTGAAGCCGCCATCGGGCGTCTGAAACGCGCCGACCACGATCTTCATCGTTGGCAGAAGCAGGAACAGCGTCACGAAGGCGGCAAAGGGCAGGATGCCCAGCCAGTGAAGCGGTAGGCGACGCGCCGGCGGGCTGGCGTCGGGTTTAGCAGATGACATTCCGTTCGCGCCCCTGAAGCCGCGTTATCGACGCGGGCGTTATCGATTGTTGCAAGCGAGAAGCGGGATGAAGTCGGAAGCCGCACGCAGATTCCGGATCTCGCTCCAAAGACTTGAATTTCTTACGAATAACCTATGCGCCCCGGCCGGAAAACCGGCCGGGGCGACATGTCTGTGGAAAGGCTTACTGGACGTTCGCGCCGACGACGGCATCCCAGCCACCGGTGACGGCAGCCTTGTTGGCGTCGACTTCTTCGAGCGTCGGGAAGTAGGCCTTTTCGTAAGCCGCTGCCGGCGGCAGGGCGTCGATCAGTTCCTGCGGAACCTTGCCGGCCTTGACCATGGCGTTGAAGCGGGTCGGGTGGCAGAAGCCCTTGAGCCAGCCGAGCTGACCTTCGTCGGAATAGAGGTGCTCCATCCACAGCTTGGCAGCGTTCGGGTGCGGCGCGTAGGCCGAGATACCCTGAACGTAGACGCCGGCGAGAACGCCGCTGGCCGGAACGACGACTTCGGTCGGCGGGTTGCCGTTGAGCGTCTTTGCCCAGCCGAGAGCGTTGTAGTCCCAGGCGACGACGATCGGGGTCGAGCCCTGGGCGAGCGTGCCGGACTTGCCGATAACAGGAACGAAGTTGCCGTTCTTGTTGAGTTCGGCGAAGTAACCGAGACCGGCTTCACCGGCTTCCTTGCCGGACTTTGCACCCTTGGCGAGGCCAGCGGCGAGAACGCCGAGGATCGCCTGGTTCGAGGCGCGCGGGTCACCGGCAAGAGCAACCTGACCGGCATATTCCGGCTTCAGCAGATCGGTCCAGTCCTTCGGTGCGTTCTGGACGAGGTCCTTGTTCACGAGGAAGGACATGACGCCGTAATAGTCGCCGTACCAGTAGCCTTCGGCGTCCTTGACGCTATCCGGGATCTCGTCCCAGGTGGAGACCTTGTAGGGCTGCAGCAGGCCTTCGGCCTTCATCTGCGGACCGAAGGCGAGACCGACGTCGACAACGTCAGGAGCCTGCGGGCCCTTGTTGTCCTTGTTGGCCTTGACGGCTTCGACTTCGTCGGCCGAGCCAGCGTCCGGGTTCAGTTCGTTGACCTGGATTTCCGGATACTTGGCCTTGAAGGAGGCGATGACGTCGCCGTAGCCGCACCAGTCGTGGGGCAGGGCGATCGTGGTCAGCATGCCTTCCTTCTTGGCGGCTTCGATGAGCTCGGCGCTCGGCTCGGCAGCGGCGATTGCGGTCGTTGCCAGGAAAATGGCGGTGGAGAGCGAAAGCAGGCGTTGGGTTTTTGAAATCACTGGTGTTCTCCTTATGGGTTTAGTCAAATTCGTGGGGTTTCAGTCGATTTCGGCGAAGCTGTTAAAGAGATGCGATGAAAGTAATGTGACAGGGGTTTATCCGTTCGCGCCGCGTATGTCGTTGTAAGAACATTTCTTTTTTGGCTTCGGCGGGCCACTGTCGCATAACTGCATGAAATCCTGTGAACGTGTCGGCGAATTCTCCTAGACCGGTTTGCGAAAGATGCGGGTGGAATCGAACAGTCCCTCGAGCGTTTTCATCCGATCCCGGGTCTCGTCCCAGTTCGAACTCTGTACGGCCTCGATCAAAGCCTCGATCAGGAACAGGATGACGACGGAGCTGTCCCAGGCGGACGGCACCTCGATCTGCGAGCGAAACACCCTGGAGGCGGACTTGGCGACCGGCGAACTCCAGCGATCGGTAAAAAGGATGATTTCGACGCCGCGCTCGCGGGCGGATTTGGCGAGCGTCACCATTTCCTGCTCGTAGCGGCGAATGTCGAAGAGAATCAGCACGTCGCCCTGGCGCATGTCGAGCACGTAGTGCGGCCAGGCGCTGGCATTGGAGGCGATCTCGATGACACCCGGGCGGATGACCTGAAGGTGGGTGAAGAGATAGTCGGCGAGCGAGCGGGTGATGCGGCCGCCAAGCAGGTAGATGCTGCGCTTGCGGTCGGCGATGAGGGCCGCTGCCGCATCGAATTCCTGCGGCTCGATCTGGGTCAGCGTCTCGCGCAGATTGCTGGTGATCGCGTCGGCAAAGCGGTTGAGCGTGTGGGTGCCGGGCGCATTGGCGGCCCAGCGGTCGTGCTTGGCGATCGGATTGGAAATCGTCGCTTCCAATTCCTGATGCAGCCGCGCCTGGAAATCCGGGAAACCGCGGAAGCCGAGCTTCTGCACCATGCGGGCGACCGTCGGTGTCGAAACGCCGGCGTTCTCGGCAACCGTGGTGATCGAACCGAGTCCCGAAACGGGATAATTGTCGAGAAGCGTCTCCGCCAATTGCTTCTCCGCGCGGGTCAGCACGGTGAAGTGGGCGTTGATCACATCCGACACGGTGGTGGACGTCGCCTTGCTGCTCAAATTGTCTCCCCTGAACCGATCTTAAGCCGGTTTGTGACAGATTAAACATCGCTGTCACAATTGGAGTCAATCGCAATTTTGAAGAGATCGTTTCAGATTTTGATTGACATGCGTCATCCTCTGAAGAATTCTTTTCATTAACGAACGTCTAACGGGGCAAGAGGGGATGCCGGTGTTGACGCGACTTTTGACCGAAGCAGATGGCGATCCGGTTGCGATCGAAAACGCCGGAGGCAAGGGCGATATCGTGCTCGTTTGCGAGCATGCCTCGCGCCTGGTTCCCGAGCGGCTGGGCACGCTCGGCCTCAGCGAGCAGGCGCTCGAAAGCCATATCGCCTGGGACCCCGGCGCGCTTGCGGTCGCCAAGCTGCTTGCGGCAAAGCTCGACGGGTCCTTGATCTATCAACGCTTCTCCCGCCTTGCCTATGACTGCAACCGCCCGCCGGAAGCAGATGCGGCGATGCCTGCCGTCAGCGAGGTATACGAGATCCCGGGAAACCGGACGATGTCGGCCGACGAACGCCAGGCGCGGGTCGACGAGATCTATCGGCCGTTCCACGATGCGGTCGCGCGGTTCGTGTCCGATCGCAAGGCCGCGGGACGCCCGCCTGTTCTCGTGACCATGCACAGTTTTACGCCCGTCTATTTCGGCAAGCCGCGCGCCGTCGAAGTGGGCGTGTTGCACGATGCCGACAGCCGGCTCGCTGACCACATGCTTGCGACCGCCACGAAAGGGCAGGTCGCCTACGATATCCGTCGCAACGAGCCCTATGGCCCGGCCGACGGCGTTACCCATAGCCTGATCGAATACGGCGTCCACAACGGATTGCCGAATGTGATGATCGAGATCCGCAACGATCTCATTCGCAATGACATCGGCCAAAGGGTCATGGCCGATTACCTGGAAGGGCTGCTGCGCAAGGGCACGGCGGCACTTTCGGCACAATAAAAGACCCTGGGGAGCGGCATTGCCGCGGTCCTGTTCCGGCTGGCCGGGGCAGGTGGTTGATGGGACCCTGCCGCAATGGGGCGGTGTGGTCTGAAGAAATCAGGGGAAGAAAAATGTCGGACTACAGCGATTCAGACAAAAAGCAGGACATGAGTGTCCTGCACTCGATGGGCTATGCCCAGGAGCTCGAGCGGCGCATGAGCCAGTTCTCGAACTTCGCGGTGTCGTTCTCGATCATCTGCATTCTTTCGGGCGGCATCAACTCGCTCGCCCAGGCGACCGCAGGCGCGGGGGGCGCGGCGATCGGCATCGGCTGGCCGCTCGGCTGCTTCATTTCCTTCGTCTTTGCCGTTGCCATGGCACAGATCAGCTCGGCCTATCCGACGGCTGGCGGCCTCTATCACTGGGGCTCGATCCTCGGCAACCGCTTCACCGGCTGGCTGACCGCCTGGTTCAACCTGCTCGGCCTCGTCACCGTTCTCGGCGCCATCAACGTCGGCACCTACTACTTCTTCATGGGTTCCTTCGGCACGCCGTACTTCGGCCTCGCCGACACGACGCTGACCCGCATTGTCTTCCTCGCCATCATCACCGGCGGTCAGGCACTGGTGAACCACATGGGCATCGGGCTGACTGCCAAGCTCACGGACTTCTCGGGCTACCTGATCTTTGCAACCGCGATCCTGCTTGCAGTCGTCTGCCTGGCCGCGGCCGACAGTTACGATATCGCCCGTCTCTTCACCTTCTCCAACTATTCCGGTGAAGCGGGCGGCAATGTCTGGCCGGAAACCTCGGGTACCTGGGTGTTCCTGCTCGGCCTGCTTTTGCCGATCTACACGATCACCGGCTACGACGCCTCGGCGCATACTTCGGAAGAAACCGTCAAGGCGGCCCATTCGGTGCCGCGCGGCATGGTCTCGTCGGTGCTCTGGTCGGCGCTCTTCGGCTACATCATGCTGTGCTCGTTCGTACTCATGATCCCGAACATGGACGACGCCGCCAAGCAGGGCTGGAACGTGTTCTTCTGGGCGATGGAAGCGCAGGTCCACCCTGTTATCAAGGACATCCTCTACCTCGCCATCCTCGTCAGCCAGTGGCTGTGCGGCCTGGCAACGGTGACCTCGGTGTCGCGCATGATCTTTGCGTTTTCGCGTGACGGCGGCCTGCCGGCCTCCAAGGCGCTCGCCAAGGTGAGCCCGACCTACCGCACGCCGGTCGCGGCGATCTGGGTCGGTTCGATCCTCGCAGTCCTCTTCGTCTGGGGCTCCTCGCTCGTCTCGATCGGCGAAACCCCGGTCTACACGATCGTCGTCTCGTGCACCGTCATCTTCCTGTTCTTCTCCTTCGCGATCCCGATCACGCTCGGCCTCTTCGCCTGGGGAACCTCGAAGTGGGACAAGATGGGCCCGTGGAACCTCGGCGAAAGCATGTTCAAGCTCTTCGCCGTCCTGTCGATCATCGCCATGGTGCTGATCTTCATCCTCGGCGTTCAGCCGCCGAACGACTGGGCGCTCTACATCACCGTGGGCTTCCTGGTCCTGACCGGCGCTGTCTGGTTCGGCTTCGAAAGCCGCCGCTTCCGCGGCCCGCCGATCGGTGACGAAGTGGCACGCCGCCAAGCGGAGATCGCCGCTGCAGAAAAGGCTGTCGGCCAGGTCTAAGCGACAACAACAAGGCGGGAGCGCGACCGCGACTTCCGCCTTTTCTTTTGCCGGAACCTTTCCGGTTGGTTGAACGGATCACGTTCACGCGGCCCAAAAATATCGTCATCAAGGGAACGGCCGCGTGACAGAACATGGGATGGAAGTTGATGAGCTATACGTTTGACGAGTTGAAGGAAGACGTCGCCGCCGGCCGCATCGATACGGTGCTTGCCTGCCAGGTCGACATGCAGGGCCGGCTGATGGGCAAGCGCTTCCATGCGCAGTTCTTCGTCGATGGCGCCTGGAAGGAAACGCATAGCTGCAACTACCTGCTTGCGACCGACATGGAGATGGAGACCGTTCCCGGCTACAAGGCAACAAGCTGGGAAAAGGGCTACGGCGACTATACGATGAAGCCGGACCTTTCGACGCTTCGCCGCATCCCCTGGCTCGAAGGCACGGCGCTGGTGCTCTGCGACATGCTCGATCATCACACCCATGAGGAAGTGCCGCATTCGCCGCGCGCGATCCTGAAGAAGCAGGTGGCGCGGCTCGAGAAGATGGGCCTCAAGGCCTATATGGCAAGCGAGCTCGAATTCTTCCTGTTCGACCAGTCCTATGACGATGCCCGCCAGTCCGGCTATCGCGACCTGCAGCTCGTCAGCGGCTACAACGAGGACTACCACATCTTCCAGACCACCAAGGAAGAGGATGTGATGCGGGCAATCCGCAACGGTCTGCAGGGAGCCGATATCCCGGTCGAGAACTCCAAGGGTGAAGCATCGGCCGGCCAGGAAGAAATCAACGTGCGTTATGCCGACGCGCTGACGATGGCCGACCGGCATGCGATCATCAAGAACGGCTGCAAGGAAATCGCCTGGTCGCGCGGCAAGGCGATCACTTTCCTCGCCAAGTGGAACTATCAGGCTGCCGGTTCCTCCTCGCATATTCACCAGTCGCTCTGGAGCGCCGACGGCAAGTCGTCGAAGTTCTACGACGAAAGCGGCAAATACGGCATGTCGGAGATGATGCGCCACTATGTGGCAGGCCTTCTCACCCATGCCAGCGAGATCACCTACTTCCTTGCGCCTTACATCAACTCCTACAAGCGTTTCATGGCCGGCACGTTTGCGCCGACCAAGGCGGTCTGGAGCAAGGACAACCGCACGGCCGGCTATCGCCTGTGCGGCGAGGACACCAAGGCGATCCGCATCGAATGCCGCGTCGGCGGCTCCGATCTTAATCCCTATCTCGCCTTTGCCGCTTTGATCGCGGCGGGCATTTCCGGTATCGAGAACAAGATGGAATTGGAAGCGCCCTTCGTCGGCGATGCCTATGGCGGCAAGGATGTGCGCGAGATCCCGCGCACGCTTCGCGACGCGACGGCGGCCCTGACGGAATCGAAGATGCTGCGCGCCGCCTTTGGCGACGAGGTCATCGAACACTATGCGCGGGCGGGGCGCTGGGAGCAGGAAGAATACGACCGCCGCGTCACCGACTGGGAGGTCGCGCGCGGTTTCGAACGGGCCTGACCCGCGACACAATCACTCACAAGGATGGCCGTTCCTGACCGGAGCGGCCATCGCATCATTCGCAATGAAAGCAGGAAGACGATCATGAGCATGATCAAGTGCATTTCGCCTGTTAATGGCGAGGTCTACGCAGAACGCCCGGCAATGCCGCTGGAAATGGCAAAGCAGGTGGTCTCCCGCGCCCGGCAGGCGCAGAAGGCCTGGGCGCGCCGTCCGCTCGACGAGCGCGTCAATCTGGTGCTGGCCGGTGTCGCCCGCCTCAACGAGATGGTCGACGAGGTGGTGCCGGAGCTTGCCTGGCAGATGGGCCGGCCGGTGCGCTATGGCGGCGAGTTCAAGGGCTTCAACGAGCGCTCGAACTATGTCGCGACGATCGCAGCCGATGCGCTGAAGCCTTTGGTGATCGAAGAGAGCGACCGCTTCGAGCGCCGCATCGCCCGCGAGCCGCATGGCGTCGTCTTTGTCGTGGCGCCGTGGAACTACCCCTACATGACTGCGATCAACACGGTTGCGCCGGCGCTGATGGCCGGCAACACGGTCATCATCAAGCACGCGAGCCAGACGATCCTCGTCGGCGAGCGCATGGTGCGCGCCTTCGTCGAGGCCGGCGTTCCGTCGGACGTCTTCCAGAACATCTTCCTCGACCATGAAACGACCGCGGCGCTGATCGCGGCCAAGAGCTTCGACTTCGTCAACTTCACCGGTTCGGTCGAAGGCGGACGGTCGATCGAGCGGGCTGCCGCCGGCACGTTTACCGGCCTTGGCCTCGAGCTCGGCGGCAAGGATCCGGGCTACGTCATGGAAGATGCGGATCTCGACGCGGCCGTCGACACGCTGATGGACGGCGCCACCTACAATTCCGGCCAGTGCTGCTGCGGCATCGAGCGCATCTATGTGCATGAATCGCTTTATGACGCCTTCGTCGAGAAGTCGGTCGCCTGGGTTTCCAATTACAAGCTCGGCAACCCGCTCGACCCGGAAACGACGCTCGGCCCGATGGCCAACAAGCGCTTTGCCGCGACCGTGCGCGAGCAGATCGCCGATGCGGTTGCCAAGGGCGCCAAAGCATTGATCGATCCGAAGCTATTCCCTGCCGATGACGGCGGCGCCTATCTCGCGCCGCAGGTCCTCGTCAATGTCGACCACTCCATGGCCTTCATGCGCGAAGAGACCTTTGGTCCGGCGGTCGGCATCATGAAGGTAAAAAGCGACAGCCAGGCGATCGAACTGATGAACGACAGCCAGTACGGCCTCACCGCATCGCTCTGGACCAAGGATGCCGAGCGCGCCGCGCGCATCGGCGCCGACATCGAGACCGGCACCGTGTTCATGAACCGTGCCGACTATCTCGACCCGGCGCTTTGCTGGACCGGCGTCAAGGAAACCGGCCGCGGCGGTTCGCTGTCGGTCATCGGCTTCCAGAACCTCACCCGTCCGAAATCCTACCATCTGAAGAAAGTCACCGCATGACCATCACCGCCAACTGGAGCTATCCGACGTCCATCAAGTTCGGCGCCGGCCGGATCAAGGAGCTTGCCGACCATTGCAAGGCGGTGGGCATGAAGAAGCCACTGCTGATCACCGACCGGGGCCTCGCGCCGATGGCGATCACGCAGAACGCACTCGATATCCTTGATGCTGCCGGTCTCGGCCGGGCGATCTTTGCGGATGTCGACCCGAACCCGAATGACGTCAACCTTGCAGCCGGCGTGAAGGCCTTCAAGGACGGTGGCCATGACGGCGTCGTCGCCTTCGGCGGCGGCTCGGGCCTCGATCTCGGCAAGTGCGTGGCCTTCATGGCCGGGCAGAGCCGCCCGGTCTGGGACTTCGAGGACATCGGCGACTGGTGGACACGTGCGAGCGTCGAAGGCATTGCACCAATCATTGCAGTGCCCACCACCGCCGGCACCGGCTCTGAAGTCGGCCGCGCCAGCGTCATCACCAATTCGGCAAGCCATGTGAAAAAGGTGATCTTCCATCCGAAGTTCCTGCCGGCAGTGACGATCTGCGACCCGGAATTGACGGTCGGCATGCCCAAGGTGATCACGGCGGGCACCGGCATGGACGCCTTTGCCCATTGCCTGGAAGCCTATTCCTCGCCCTTCTATCATCCGATGTCTGCCGGCATCGCGCTTGAAGGCATGCGGCTCGTCAAGGAATACCTGCCGCGCGCCTACAAGGACGGCAGCGATATCGAGGCCCGCGCCAACATGATGAGTGCTGCCGCCATGGGGGCCGTCGCGTTCCAGAAGGGGCTCGGCGCCATTCACTCGCTGTCGCATCCTGTTGGAGCGATCTACAACACCCACCACGGCATGACCAATGCGGTCGTGATGCCGCCGGTGCTGCGCTTCAACCGCCCGGCGATCGAGGACAGAATAGTGCGCGCTGCCGCCTATCTCGGCATTTCCGGCGGCTTCGACGGCTTCTACGATTACGTGCTGAAGCTGCGCGAGGAACTCGGCGTTCCGGACAAGCTCTCAGCCCTCGGCGTCGGCACCGACCGGATCGACGAGATGTCGGAAATGGCGATCGTCGACCCGACGGCTGGCGGCAACCCGGTGGAGCTCACGCTCGACGCGGCGAAGAAGCTCTTCCGCGAGTGCATCTGAACGATTTCCGACGCCTTTGCCGCCTGGCAAAGGCGTCGGCCGCCCGGTTTAGTTAACCCAAAATACCACTTGCCATTGCGGGCGATCTGTCACCTAATCGTCATCTAACTGTCACGTTTCGGGCTCGTGGAGCGGTTTCTTTACGCTTTGTTTACCGCGGTCTGGAACGCTTGTATTAGGGTGTGCGTATGTATTGGCCCCGAGAAAATCCGGGCCTGCGTTGAGTTAGGGTCGACCGATGGCGATTGTTTCCCTCGCGAATGCGAAGGGGGGAGCCGGCAAGACAACGGCAGCCTTGCTGCTTGCCTGCGAATTGGCCCGGCGTGGCGATCGCGTTGCGGTTCTTGATTGCGATCCACTCGCCTGCATGACCGACTGGTTCCGTCACGGCCGCAACGATGGCAATCTCTTCGTTCTCTCCGGAGTCGCGACCACGACGCTCAGCGATCATCTCCGGCGGTTGCGCGGCCAGGTTGAGCACGTGATCATCGATCTCTCCGGGGCGGCCGACGTGCTGGTGGCGCTGGCGATCGGCCTTTCAGACCTGACACTGATCCCGGTACAGGGTTGCGTCATGGATGCGCGCGGCGCCATCCAGGTGCTGGACCTGATCCGCTACATCGAGAACAACGCGCGCGCCAATATCAACCATGCCGTGTTCCTGACCCGCGTCAACCCGATCGTCACAACGCGGGCGATGCGCCGGGTCAAGCTGCTGCTTTCGGAGAACCGTATCCGGCTCGTCGATACCCCGCTCGTCGAGCGCACCGCCTTCCGCGAACTGTTCGAACAGGGCGACACGCTCTCCTCGCTCGATCCCGCGAAGGTCAGCAATCTTGCCAAGGCGCAGGCCAACGCCCAGGCGTTTGCCAATGACGTGCTGATGCTGCTCAGCCCGGCAGGCGAGGAAGTACGGCACGGGCCGTTCTCGTCGATGTGCTATCGCGCCGGCAGGACGGCGGAGCCGGTTCCCGCGCGGGCCTGACACCGCTCTCGCCGGTTTTGCATCCCCTCGGCTTCGCCCGTCATACGTTGTCGAGGCGGGCCAACCGCCCCAGGTAGCCGCCATGATGGCGCGCGCCGTACTCGCTGCGGGTAAAGCCCCTGGCTTCCATCACAGCCATCGCGATGGCGTCGCTCACCGCCAGCATGACCGCGATGCTGGAGGTCGGCGTCATCCCGATCGGGCATCCCGCCTCTTCGACGTCTCCCATATTGAGGATGATGTCGCAGCTCTCCCGCAACAGAGAATCCGTGTGCGAGGTTACGCCGATATGCTTCGTGACCCCGAGGTGGCTCGAAAGCTCGATGATCTCCAGCACTTCGCGGGACTTGCCGCTGGTGGAAAACGCGATCATCACGTCGTTCTTGCCGACCACGCCAAGGTCGCCATGAGCCGCTTCGGCGGGATGCAGGTAGACGGCCGGCGTGCCGGTCGAACACAGGGTTGCGGCGAACTTGTTGGCGATGTGGCCGGCTTTGCCGATCCCGGTCGTCAGCACTTTTCCCTGGCATTCCAGGATGACGCGGGCAGCCGCTTCGAAATGCTCATCGATCGCGACCGCAAGGATTGCCGAAGCCTCAGCTTCGAGAACCTGTCGCATACGTTGCCTTATATTCAAAGACATAGCCTTTCGCACGCAGATGAATGGACGGGCGGCTACAAGGACCGCGCCGCGTTTTCATACAACCTTTCTTTGCAACAGGCATCTGCAACCCGACGCGATTACCTCGGCCGGTCCTGTGCGAAGCCGCTGTATTTCGTGCCTACCGGCAGGGCTCGAACGGCCCTACTGTCAGGTTTGACGTGCCGGCGTTACCGTTTCGTTAACCATCTTCTGTAAGGTTTCGTTAAGAAGCGAACCGCCAGCCCTGCGCTCCGTGGTTCGCGCGAAACATGCAGAGAATGGGGAATATCATGGCGGTCATCACTTTCGCCAATGCAAAGGGTGGCGCGGGCAAGACGACCGCGGCGCTGATCCTGTCGACGGAACTGGCGCGGCAGGGGCACCGGGTGGTCGTCCTCGATGCGGATCCGCAGCGCTGGATCACCAGCTGGTCGGAGGCTTCCGGCCATATCGCCAATCTCACCGTCATTTCGCACATCACGCCCGGCTCGCTCGAATGTCATATCCGCGCGGCGAAGGACGAGGCGGATTACATCGTCATCGATCTCGCGGGCGCCAAGGACCAGATCGTCGCGCTTGCGCTTGCCATCTCCGACCGGGTGCTGATCCCGGTGCAGGGCTGTGCCATGGACGCCAAGGGTGCGGCGCAGATCCTTGAGCTGATCCGCCAGATCCAGGACCGTTCGGGCCTCAGGATCAACCATTCGGTCGTGCTCACCCGCGTCAATTCGCTGGTCACCACGCGCGCGCTGCAGACGATCAAGGCGATGCTTTCCGAGCGCGGCGTCTCGGTGCTCGATACGCCGATCGTCGAGCGCGTCGCCTATCGCGAGATTTTCGACTGTGGCGGTACGCTGCAGACCATGGATCCAAACCGCGTCAGCAATCTCGACAAGGCGCGCGAAAACGCCGCAGCCCTTGCCAAGGAAGTGCAGGCGCTGATGCCGGTCAAGACGCGCCGCTCCTGGGCTGCGCGCATGCCGTCCTGGGCCTCGCGCAACGCCGCCTGATCCCCTGGCGTTCCACCGTTTCTTGCGTATCAACCGGAATTGATATTCGTCAATTCCGGTTGAGTTGTATTTCAGGCCTCGCGAAATAGCTGTTTCGCGTAAGGCTTCCTTTACCCTGCGCTTCTATCAGTGGCACAGGATACAGCTTGCCCCTGCGATCGCCGCTACGGGGTAACCAGCCGCCATGATTGCGGCCATGATCTCAGACGCTTCAGCGCCCTTGGTCCTGTCTCCATGATCCAGAAATGAGCATGCAGGGAAGTTCGCGCATGAAAACGGAACACGCCGCTGCCGGCACGCAAGACGTTGCCGGTCGTCTGAATTTCATGGCGCTCGATGACGCCGCCAAGACGAGCCTGAAGGCGCTGAAGCCGATCCTGGAAAAGGAACTGAAGCCCGCGCTCGACAAGTTCTACGTCAAGGTCAAGACGACGCCCGAGACCAAGCGCTTCTTTTCCTCCGACGCTCATATCGACCGCGCCAAGGGCGCGCAGGTCGGCCACTGGGCCAACATCGTCGATGCCAATTTCAACGAGGACTACAGCGCCAAGGTTCGCACCATCGGCCTCGTGCACGCCCGCATCGGGCTCGAGCCGCGCTGGTACATCGGCGGCTATGCGCTGGTCGCCGAGCATCTGATCACCGAAATCGTCAAGGCGCATTGGCCGAAGGCCGGCTTGTTCTCGCGCAAGGGGACCTCGGCCGAGGACATGGGCGCGATGCTGTCGAGCCTGATCAAGGGCGTCTTCCTCGACATGGACCTGTCGATCTCGGTCTACATGGACGCCTCCGACGTCACCAAGCAACGCGCGGTGCAGGAAGAAGTGCTGGCCGCCGAACGCGCGCTGATCAGCAAGACCTTCGGCGCGGCGCTGAAGAAGATCGCCGATGGCGACCTGACGGCGCGCATCGGCGAGGACCTGCCGGTTGCCTATCAGGAACTTGGCGAAAACTTCAACCATGCGATCGGCGAGCTTGCGCGCGCGATCGGCGGCATCGGGGCCGGTGCCATCCAGATCCACACCAGCGCCAAGGAGATCGCGGCGGCTGCCGACGATCTCGCCAAGCGCACCGAGCGCCAGGCCGCCAACCTCGAAGAGACGGCCGCGGCCGTCGAGCAGGTGACGCGCACGGTCAAGCAGACGGCCGAAGGCGCCAACCAGGCGAATTCGACCGTGATTGCGGCACGCGCCAATGCCGAACAGAGCGGCGAGATCGTCAGCCACGCGATCGAGGTGATGCAGGAGATCCAGGCATCGTCTGCCAGCATCGCCCGGATCGTCGACGTCATCGACGAGATCGCCTTCCAGACCAACCTTCTGGCGCTCAATGCCGGCATCGAGGCCGCACGTGCCGGCGAGGCGGGCAGGGGGTTTGCCGTCGTCGCTTCGGAAGTCCGGGCACTGGCGCAACGCTGCGCCGATGCCGCCAAGGACATCCAGGGCTTGATCGCCAAGTCGCGCGGCCAGGTGGACGACGGCGTGAATTCCGTCAACCAGGTCGCCCAGTCGCTGCAGCAGATCGTCGCCCAGGTCGTCGAAGTCAGCTCCGTCTTCGGCGCCATCCGCGCCAGCACCGCCGAACAGGCAACCGGCCTGCAGGAGGTCAACACCGCCATCACCCAGATGGACCAGATTACCCAGCAGAATGCCGCGATGGTCGAACAGGCCAATGCCGCCAGCCAGGCGCTGACGGGCGAAGCCGAACACATCGCCACCCGCCTGCGCGCCTTCCGCACGTCCGGCCAGGTGCAGGTCAGCGCCGCTTCGGGTTATCGCGCAGCGGCGTAATCGCGCCGTCCGCTTGAGAAGACAACGCCTCGGGTCAGGGATGAGCCGAGGCGTTTTGGTTCGTTGAGTTGGCGGGTTTGCCGAAGAGACCAGCTTTAGGACGGACGGAGGGCCGTGCAAGCTTTGCGGATTGACCGCGAGTTCCTGCCTAAAGCTTGCGAAACATCACGAAGGCGTCGACGTAGCCGAGCGAAGGGTGAAGGAATGCCTCCGGAACCCGGCCGACGATATCAAATCCGAGCGACTGCCACAGCCGCACGGCGCGTTCGTTGCTGCTGACGACGAAGTTGAACTGCATGGCCCGGAAACCTCTTGCGCGAGCGTGGTCGAGAGAGTGCTCATGCATTTGGCGGGCCACGCCTCGGCCACTTGCCTTTGCGTCTGTCATGTAGCCGCAGTTGCAGACATGCTGTCCGCCGCCCGTCCGGTTCGCCCGGATATAGTAGGTACCTAAAATCAGGCCATCTTCTTCCGCGACGAACGTTTCTCGATCCGAAGCCATCCAGTAAGCCAGCGCATCGCTTTCGCTCAGGTCGCGGTCCAGCGTATAGGTCTCGCCCGCGCGGATCGTCGGACGAATTATGTCCCAGATGGCGCTTCGATCGTCGGGGACTGCGGGACGGATTATCATTGCGGCACCTGCTGTCGGCATGAGCGTACGCCACGCGCTTATCGCAAGCATGGGCGCGCTGCAATTGCTTTCATTGGTCCGCTGGCTGCTGCCTCCAGATGAGCTTGTGTTGCACGACCGTGCTGTTCTTGCGCCGATGTCCGTCTGGACCGAGGGCGATCATCTGATGCTCCGGCAGTGTCTTTCGCGGCTGTCGCCAGGCTATGCGGGCACGTAGGTCAGCCTCACCACATCCTCGCCAATCCGGTCATGAGAGATCAGGCGCAGCCGCGGGCGCGGGCCGGCGAAATAGGGGTTGCCGTGACCGAGCACGACCGGGTGCAGGTAGATCCGGTACTCGTCGATCAAGCCAAGTTCGGTGAGGCTGTGCGCCAGGACCGGGCCCGCCACTTCGATCTCGCCGTCGTGTTCGGCCTTCAGCTTGCGCACTGCGTCGCCAAGGTCACCGTCGATGAGCCGGGCATTGGGGCCGACGGATGGCGAGGAGCGCGAGGCGACCCACTTCGGCTGCTTTCGCCACGCGGCTGCGAAAGCCTGTCTGTCGGCATCCCACTCGGGATGTTCGTCGTCCCAGTAGCGCATGATCTCGTAGATACGCCGTCCGTACAGGCTGCCCGTCTGCTGTTCGGCCTCCTTGATGAAGTGGCGGAAGAGTGTGAGGCTTGGCGCAAACTCCATGTGGTCGACGTAGCCGTCCAGCGACTGGTTCATTCCGAACACGAGCTTAGCCATGGCCAGTTCCTTGTCTTGAATGGCGCGTTCTAACGGGTCTGCTTGCGATGTGCGATACGTTGAGGCTAAGCCGACTGATCTCAAATCGCAAGCGGTTTTTGCGCTTCGATCTCGAAGTGCACTGCCGTGCGTGCGCCACCAGCGGTCGCTGGCGGCGCTACTGCGAATTGGCCGCTGTCGGCAGCCTGCGCTTCGTCACGGCCTTTTCAAGGTGCTGATCGTACCAGCGATCGGGGAACTTGATGTCCCACATGTGGCGGCGCAGCGTTTCCGCCTCGATGTCCTGATATCCCAGTTCCTCCAGCCGAAGCAGAAGCAGCATATGATCGCTAATGACGATCAGCCGGGCGTGGTTTCCGACCTGGAGCAGTGCCGGGCGCAATGCCGCGTAGGATTTGAAGCCGAACGAAGCGGCGATTGCCTCGTCCAGGTGCGATGACCTGATCTGAGGGTAACGATCCCGAAGGGACTTCTTCAGGGCGGCGACGTTGGACGGCGAGAACCTGAGCTGCGGGTTCAGCATGAGACGATCCGATGTTCGTGGTCGAAGTCTGCCGATTACGCTTCGACGTTGATGAACATGGTCGTCGACAAAAGTTCCGCGTCCCTTCAACCCGGCAGCAGGTTCGGATGGGCACCCGCGACGGACGCTACACCTCAGGGTTTCAATATTCAAGACGCGTCAGTACGGGCCGGAACGGTCCGTTCCGTGCCTCGCCTTAAAACCGCCGGTCGATGAAGTGCTTGGCCTGGGCGCCTGCGTGGTAGAAGGCGGACTTCACGCCGCGCCAGGTGTCCGGGGTCACGGGCGTTTCGGCGAGCGGGATCGCCGAGGTTTCGCCGGTGACGTGGCTGGCAAGGGCGCGACCGAAGACGGTGCCCGGTGCGATGCCGCGGCCGTTGTAGCCGCTGACGGAGACGACGTTCTCGGCGAGCGTGTGCATGGCCGGCAGGTTGTTGGTGGTCATGCCGATGCGGCCGTCCCACCAGTACTCGAAGCGGAAATCGCCAAGGAACGGGAAGAGCTTGCGCACGGAGCGGGCGGCAAAGGCGCGATGCGTACCTTCGGCCATCGCGTCGAGCCGGCCGATCGAGCCGAAAATCAGCCGGTTCTGCTGGTCCATGCGGAAGGAGGTCATGACAAGGCCGGTGTCCCAGGTGCCCTGGCGTTCCGGCAGGATGCGCTTGGCGATGGCGTCCGGCAGCGGATTGGTGGCGAACTGGAAATAGGGCAGGATCGTCAGTTCCTGCGTGTGCGCCTGCCAGGGGCTTTCGGCGAAGAGGCCGCCATAGGCATTGGTGGCGAGGATCACCTGCTTGGCGCGCACGACATTGTTGCCGGCCTTCAGCACCCAGCTGTCGCCCTGGCGCTCGGCACCCGTCAATGGCGTGTCGGTGTAGATCTCGGCGCCGGCGGCAAGCGCCGCACGGGCAAGCCCGCGGGCATAGGCGAGCGGCTGGATGGTGCCGGCGCGGCGGTCGAGCAGGGCGCCGGAAAAGCCTTCAGCACCGGTGAGCGCGTGCGCGCGCTCGGCCGAGAGCGCCTCGACCGGGGCGCCGCGCTTCTGCCACTGTGCTTCACGGTCCTTGATCTCGGTGATGCCTTCGCTGCCGACGGCCATGTGCAGCGTGCCGTTGCGCACCGCCTCGCAGACGATCCCGTGTTTTTCGACGAGCGCATAGACCATGGAGGGCCCGTCGCCGAGCTCGCTCAGCAGCCGGTTGCCGGCCTCGGGGCCGAGCGTCGAGATCAGGTCGTCTGGCTTCACCCACATGCCGGCATTGACGAGGCCGACATTGCGGCCGGAGCCGCCGAAGCCGATCATCTTGGCTTCGATGACCGTTGCCTTCACGCCTTTTTCGGCCAGGTGCAGTGCTGCGGAAAGGCCGGTAAAGCCGCCGCCGATGATCGCCACATCGGTCGTCAGGTCCTGGCCGAGAGGCCTGGTCTCAGGGGCGGCCGGTGCCGTCGCATGCCAGAGGTTGGGCAGGGTGCGCTCCGTCGCCATTCAGGCCATCCTTCAAGTGCGGCCGCAGGTCGGCCATTGTCATAGAGATATCCGGTGATAGCCGATTGCCGGAAAAATTCTCATGACAATGTTTCATGAAGTCATGATGGACGGGGAGGGCGGGAGCGGGGTGTTGCATCCGGCGCTTGAAAAAGAACCGCAGCTGGGTCGTCGGCAGCTGCGGTCTTCGTAAATGGATAGGTCTGAAACGATTTAGCCGACGGGTCGGCACAAAGACATTTAACAAGAGTGCCTTGTCGTGGATGGTCAACCAGGCAACCCCATCATCTATGCTGCAGACGCGAAGTCACTCACCCAATTGGGGGAAACGTGCAAAAAATGCCCAAAAAACAACGCTCCGCCTGAGGGCGGCGGCCGGTTCGTCAGTCGACGAACTCGACCGTGACGCCGGTGCTCACCATCTTGGCAAGTTCGGTCGCGTCCCAGTTGGTCAGACGCACGCAGCCATGGCTCTGGGTCTTGCCGATCTTCGATGGTTCCGGCGTGCCGTGAATGCCGTAGGTGGGCTTCGAAAGCGCGATCCAGACCGTGCCGACAGGGCCGTTCGGGCCGGGCTGCAGGGTCAGGACCTTGTCGTTGTTGCCCTGCTTGAAGTTGATCTTCGGATTGTAGGTGTAACCCGGATTGAGCGCGATGCGCTCGACATTGACCGTGCCTGACGGAGACGGCGTGTCGGACGAGCCGATCGTTGCCGGATAGGCAGCAATCAGCTTGCCGGCGTCGTCATAGGCAAGCACCTGCTTGCGCGCCTTGTCGGCGAGGATGCGGGCGACCTTGCCGGTCTTGTTGGCGCCGGGGTTGATCACCTTGATGATCGTGCCCGGAATGGTGAAATCGACGCCCGGGTTCAGCTCGCGCAGATAGGCCTCGTCCATGTGGAACTTCTCGCCGAGCATTTCCGTCGTCGAGGTGAAGGACATGTGCGGAAGCTGCGCCTTGTGCGCGTAATCGTCGGGGATCGACGCGACATAGGGGCCGGCGGCGTCCGCAGCGGTGATCGTGTAGCTGGTGATCGGCATGCCGCCGTTCATGCGCAGCCGCTCGAGAATGTCGTCGGTATTGTTGGGATCGAGCGTTTCGCCCGTTGATTGCTGCCAGGCCTCGATCGCCTTGGTGACGTTCGAGCCCATCTTGCCGTCGATGACACCAGGCGAAAAGCCTTCGCGGTCGAGGAAGACCTGCAGCGCGGTGATTTCGGCGCGCGACTTCGACTTGACCGAGATCGCCGGTGGCATCGACGGACCCGCCGGTCTGCTGTCGTTTGGATCGATCGATGCTTCCTGTGTACCGTCGATCAGGCCCGGCAGGCTGTTTGGCAAGTCGTTGCCGTCGGTCGACGGCGGCACCACGTCGCGGTAATCGGGAATCGAGCCGGTGGTGACCTCGCCGGGTTCTGAGTACCCGTAGCCGCGCTCGGTTTCCCGGTAGCGCCGGTTGGAATAGATATCCACGTCACCCTGACGGCGGTAGCCGCCATAGTCGCCCTGGCGGTTGCCGCCGTAGTCGCGTTGACGTCCACGATTGTTGGGCACCACGGTTGCGACCACATTGCCCCAGTTGTCGATCAGAAGCGTGCGGCCGCGGCTGTCGCGCATCGTCTGCACTTCGTCGGAGCGGGGCACATAGTCGAGGATTTCGCCATCGGGCGTGACCAGCATGACGTCTTCGCCATAGCGATTGTAGCCGCGATAGTCCTGTGCGAAGGCGGCCGTCAGATCCACGGCAAGAAAGCCGACTGCGGCGAGGAGCGAGAGGCCTGTGCGGGTCGCTGACGTCACGAGAGAACCTGTTTTCATTGTAGTGAATGTGGCGCGGTACATTTCGATTTCGACGTTAATGTGAAAAAAATGAATTCATCATGAACAAGCAGTTAAATTCTATCTAGGCGGTGCAATGCCGGGCTTCAACCGGTGAATTGCGCCTCTCCTCAGCTATCATCTCTTTGTGATTGCAGTGATTCTGCGGCCGATTTGAGGAAGAGGACATGCTGAAAACGCTGAGAGAACCTCAGGAGCCCCAGGAAAATCATGTGCTGTTCGACCGGCTTTCGGCGCTCGACATCGCCGCCTTCGTCGTCGACGGCGTCGACCTGTCGCCGGGCGCTGCGATCCCGTCCGATGGCGACCCGAGGATCGACCGGGCGCTCGCCGGCTTTCTCTTTACCTGCGGGCCGGACCATATCCGCCATCCCGAGGCGATCGAAGGTGGCGCGGAGGGCGCACGCTATCCGCTGCACGGGTCACTGGCCGGGACTGCGATCAGCCATACGGAGATGACGGGCGACGGGGCCGAGTGTACGGCGACGATCGATGTGGCGCTTGCGGGTGGCGGGCAGGCTCGCGTGGAGCGGCGCTGGCGGATTGATGCCGCGCGGCACGAAGTGGTGCTCGAGGATCGCGTCGTCAATTCCGGCGTCACCGCCTTTCCGCCAATGATGATGTACCACCTCAACATCGGCGGCCGGCTGCTCGGGGACGAGACCCGTATCGTCAGCGCGTCGCTCGCGGACGGTAAGAGCGCCTGGCGCTTCGGCACGGGCGAGAGCGCGCATTTCTGCCTACCGGCGGCCATCGGTTCGGATGGCTGGTCGGAGGTCACGCTTGCGGGCCTTGACGGTCTCGCCGGGCGAAGCCTGAACGTGCGGTTCCGGGCCGTTACTTTGCCCTTCCTGCAGATGTGGCGCTGCCAGCGCGGCGCGGCGGATGTGATCAGCATCGAACCGGTGTCGCACCGGATCGCCAAGCGGCCGGAACTGGCTGCGGCCGGCGAGTTGGTTCCGCTTTCGCCGGGGGAGGCGCGGAGCTATGCCGTCGCCTTCTCGGTTGTCTGATCGTCTATCTCGACGCTGCGGCTTTTGATTGACGGGAGCGGAGGCTGCGCCTACATCAGAGGCCGAGAAAATTGCCTTAGGGAAGACGACCATGGACATCCGCCAGATCAACGACGAATACTCGGTCACCGGCCAGATCACGGTCGAGGATCTCGACCAGGTCAAGGCGCTCGGCTTCAAGTCCATCGTCTGCCACCGCCCGGACTTCGAGGCGCCGGACCAGCCGACCTTTGATTCCATTGCCGCGCGCGCCGAAGAACTGGGCATCGAAACCAAGCACATTCCGGTCGGCCCGATGGGCGTGACCGCCGATGCCGTGAAAGGCATGGTCGACGCGCTCGACGAGTTCCAGCGGCCGATGCTCGGCTATTGCCGTTCGGGTGCGCGCTCGACGGCCGTCTACCAGCAGACCCAGCATATCCGCGGCTGAGCCACGCAAAATCTAAACTCTCGCGCTCGGCCACATCGTTCCATCTGACAGTGGAGGATCGGCATGGCCGAAGCGCATATCATTTCGCGCGCGCAATGGGCAGACGAGCCCGACGCCTGGAAGGGCGAATTCGAGGGCGGCGCCTATGGCGCCGGCCTCTCGGTGATCTTCGTTTCAACGGATGAGATCGGCTACGGGCCGAAGCTGCACCGCCATCCCTATCCCGAAACCTTCATCGTGCGCGTCGGCCGCGCCCGCTTCACCGTGGGCGACCGGACCATCGACGCCGAGGCGGGCCAGATCGTCGTGGCGCCGGCCAATGTGCCGCATAAGTTCGAGAACCTCGGTCCGGGACGGCTGGAGACGACCGACCTGCACGAGGCCGGTGCGTTTTCGACCGAGTGGCTGGAGTAGGCGGAAGTACGGTTCTCAGCCTTTGGTGGAATAGGATGTAGGCTTTTCCAGCGCGGCAGACGTGGCGCTGCTGGTTTCCTGAGTTCGTCGCAGGAATCCAGCAACGGCGCGTCTGCGCCGTGATCGAGCATTTCATAAGAGCAGCTTTCCGCTCAGCCGTTGCGGATATCCGTCAGCGTGCGCGTCGGGGTGATCGCTTCGGGATCGAGCTTGATCTCGATGATCGCCGGCTTGCCGCTGGCGCGCGCCCTCAGGAACGCGTCGGCGAACTCTTCCGTCTTCTCGACCGTCTCGCCATGACCGCCATAGGCACGCGCAAGGGCTGCAAAGTCCGGGTTGGTGAGATCGGTGGCGCTGACGCGGCCGGGATAATCACGCTCCTGGTGCATGCGGATCGTTCCGTAGATGCCGTTGTTGACGACGACGGTGATGATCGGCAGGCGGTAGCGCACGGCGGTCGCGAATTCCTGGCCGTGCATCAGGAAGCAGCCATCGCCGGCAAAGCAGATGACTTCACGATCCGGATGCAGCTGCTTGGCGGCGACCGCCGCCGGCAGGCCGTAACCCATCGAGCCGGAAGCGGGGGCTGCCTGCGTGGCATAACGGCGGAAGCGGTGGAAACGGTGCACCCAGGTGGCGTAGTTGCCGGCACCGTTGGTGAAGATCGTATCCTCAGGCACATTCGCCTCGATCCAGTTCATGATCGGGCCCATCTTTACTGCGCCCGGGCCGGTTTCCGGCGGGGTCGACCACTTGAGATAGGCGGCGTGCATGATCTCGGTGCGCTCCGACCAGGTCGGTTCGCTTGGCGGTGCAAGGCCTTCAAGCGCGGCGACGAAGTCGCGCGGGCTGGCGGCGATCGCCAGTTCCGGCCGGTAGACGCGGCCGAGTTCGGAACTGTCGGGATGCACATGCACCAACGTCTGGCGCGGGTAGGGGCTGTCCATCAGCGTGTAGCCGGAGGACGGCATTTCCGAGAAACGGCCGCCGACAAGCAGGATGAGATCCGCTTCCTTGACCTCCTTTGCCAGTGCCGGGTTGATGCCGATGCCGACGTCGCCGGCATAGTTCGGGTGCAGGTGATCAAACAGCATCTGGCGGCGGAAGGAGCAGCCGACCGGCAGCTTCCAGCGCTCGGCGAAGCGCTGGAATTCGGCGACGCTTGCTGCCGTCCAGCGGGTGCCGCCGAGAATGGCGATCGGCCGCTTGGCCGCGCTCAGCATTTCGCCGAGCCGGTTGACCTGCGCCGGGCCCGGATGACCCTCGACCGGCTGGTAAGGCTTGGCGGCAGGCGCCTCTGCGCTGCGCGTCAGCATGTCCTCGGGCAGCGTCAGCACGACAGGGCCAGGGCGGCCTGACGTGGCGACGGCGAAGGCGCGGGTGACGAATTCCGGAATGCGGGCGGGATCGTCGATCTCGCCTACCCATTTGGCGACCTCGGTAAAGGCGCGGCGGTATTCGATTTCCTGGAAGGCCTCGCGCTCGCGCGCCTCGCTCTGCACCTGGCCGATGAAGAGGATCATCGGGATCGAATCCTGCTTGGCGACATGGAGCCCGGCCGATGCGTTGGTCGCGCCAGGGCCACGGGTCACCATGCAGATGCCGGGCTCGCCGGTCAGCCGCCCCCAGGCGTCGGCCATCATCGCGGCCCCGCCTTCCTGGCGGCAGACGAGCACGTCGATGTCGGTGTCGTAGAGCGCGTCGAGCACGGCGAGATAGCTTTCCCCCGGCACGCAGGCGATGCGCTTCACCCCGTTGGCGACGAGCGCGTCGACGATGAGCTGACCTCCAGTTTTCATGATATTCCTCCCGATGGTCTTTCTCTTGTTTTCAGATTGGCTTTTGTTTTCAGATGGCTGTGTTGTCAGATGGCTGGCGACACCGGAGCGACGCTCGTGTCCTTGTGCACGCGGCGCTCGCGCCAGATGATGTAGAGGCCGGAGCCGATGATGATGGCAATGCCGAGCCACTTCAGTGCATCGGGCAGGTCGCCGAAGACGAGCCAGCCGAAGATCGTGGCAGAGACGATTTCGAGATATTGCAGCGGCGCCAGCACCGAGGCAGGCGCAGCGCGATAGGCATAGACGCCGAGCACGCCTGATATGGTGGCGGTGACGCCGACGCCGAGCAGGTAATACCAGGTGTAACCTTCCGGCCAGACCGGATCGAAAATGCCGGAGCCGGTGCCTTCGCCGAAATAGAGCAGCACGAGACAGAAGAGCGCGCCCCAGACGCCGGCGTGAAATTGCATCGACCAGGGGTCCTCGTTCTGCGCCACCATGCGGGTAACGAGCAGGAACACGGCAAGGCCGAAGGCGGCAACGACAGGCAGTAGGGCAATCCAGCCGACTTCCTGCATGCTCGGCTGAATGACGAGCAGCGCGCCGAAGAAGCCGACGCCGCAGGCGGTGTAGCGCCGCCAGCCGATGGTCTCCTTCAGGAATATGCTGCCGAGGATCGTCAGGATGATCGGCTCGACGAAGAAGATCGCGATCGCATCGGCGACCTCCATGACCTTCAACGTGGTGATGAAGGAGAGCATGGTCACGACCAGGAGCCCGCCGCGCAACGCGTGCAGGCCGGTCTTCTTCCAGGTGAGATCGAACAGGCTGCCACGGACAAGCACGATCGGCAGGATGAAGACGACCTGCAGCAGAAAGCGCACGGCGGTGATTTCGGCTGACGGGACGGTGGCGATCGCGAGCTTGGCGAAGATGTCGATCAGCGGCGACAGCAACACCGAGATCACCATCAGCGTCAGCCCGAAGGAGATGCGGTTGTGGTCGGCGGCGATCCTGGGAAGCGACATGTCGGCCATGATAATTCCGGTCAGCGCCGCCCTGCGACGGCGCGCAGGCACCAGGCGGCAAAGTCTGCCGTCGCCTGTTCCCGGCCGATTTCGTTCAGCGTTTCGTGGCGCATGCCGTCATAGACGGTGACGGTAACGTCTCTGAGGCCCGCCGCCTTCATCTTCGTGCCGAGCCAGCGGATGGCGTTGCCCATCTCGGTCGACGGATCGGCGCTGCCGCCAACGAGATGGATGGGCAGGTCTTTCTTCAGCCGCGCCAGCCGCTCGGGCCGGGGGCCATCGAAGGACAGCCGGAAGAGGTCGAGCCAGAGCGAGACGGTGGCATCGGAGCCACAGAGCGGGTCGGCGGCGTATTTTGCGACCTCGGCATCGTCGCGCGACAGCCAGTCGAGATCGGTCTTGCGATCCTTGATCGCGCCGCCCCACATGCCGAAGGTGAGCTTGGTCAGGAGCGGGCTCGGCACGTCAGATCCCTTGAGCGCCTTTTCGACCTTCAGGATCGCCTGCCCGCCGCGGCCGGCAAGGCCCGGGCGGAAGTTGGAGTTCCAGACGGCGAGCGCATCATAGAGGCCGGGATCGGTCTCGGCGGCGTTGAGCGCAATCAGCCCGCCCATGGAATGGCCAAAGAGGATGACCGGCAGACCCGGATGGGCGGCGGTCGCGATCGCGCGAATGGCGCGGATATCGGCAAACACCTTGTCGAGGCCGTCGCGGTTGGAGAACATGCCGAGCGGCGCGTCGGGCGCGCGCGTTGCGCCGTGGCCGCGATGGTCGTGGGCATAGACGTGGAAGCCGTGTGCTGCCATCGTCTCGGCAAAGCGCGCGTAACGACCGGAATGTTCACTTAGGCCATGGCTCAAGAGGAGAATGCCGCGGGCATCGACGGTTGCCGGCACGTGGCGCCAGCTCAAGCTGGCACCGGTCGGGCTCTGATGCGTCTTCACCTGCCCGAACATCTCTACTCCCGGAAGCAATCGACAGACCACGGAGATTTCAAATCGATTTGCACGGCAAAGGCAATCGCCGCTTGTTGATCGTTGCGCATGAGGTCACAAGCGATTTGACGGCAAGCGCATTAGGAGTTGCAATTTTCCCGTTTTGAGCGATATTCGTTCTTGTTTTGTTTTCGAGGGAGGATGCCATGATGAGTTTCTTTAAAGCGATGTCGGGTTCTTTGGCGGGCATCTTGGCCGCGTTGGTGCTGCTGCTTGCGCCCGCCGCCTTTGCTGCCGGTGAGGATCAAGGGGCTGCCGAAGGGGCTGCGAGCCGAACCCAATATGTATTGGCGGTCAGCTGGCAGCCCGGTTTCTGCGAGACACGGCCGCAGCGCAAGGAATGCGAGAGCCAGACGGCGGAGCGCTTCGATGCCACCAACCTTTCGCTGCACGGCCTGTGGCCGTTGCGCAAGAGCTACTGCGGGGTCGCGGCCGAGGTGCGGGCGACCGACCGCAAGGGCAGTTGGCTGGAGTTGCCGAAGCTCGCCATGGCCGACGACACGGCGGCGCGGCTGCTTATTGCCATGCCGGGCGTGCAGTCCGGTCTCGACCGGCACCAGTGGCTGCGAAGCGGCACCTGCCAGAGCGGCTCGGTCGACGAATATTTCTCGGTGCAACTGCGCATGCTGGAAGAGCTCAACCGCTCGGCGGTCGGGGCACTTTTCCGCCAGCGTGTCGGCGCGGAACTCGATGAGGCGACGATCAAGCAGGCCTTCGACCAGAGCTTTGGCGCTGGCGCCGGCGACCGGGTGCGCATGCGCTGCCAGACGCTTCAGGGCCGCAGCATCATCACCGGGCTGACGATCGGGCTCACGGGCGATGTCATGAAGGCGGCGACCCTCGGGCCGCTGATCCAGGCGGCAGGGCCGACCGAATTCAAGTGCGCCAAGGGTATCGCCGATGCCGCCGGTCGCGGGTAGGGCGTTTCGCCCGGTTGGGCATGTCAGCGCTTAAGGTGCGGCCTTGACCGCGCCGGCTTTAGGCGCCTTCCGGGAGAGCCTGCCGGGCGTGCCGATTGGGATGTTCGTTTTGGGATAGGCGGGGGCGGATGCCTTTGATCATTGCCCCCTTCCACTAATTCGCCTACATAGCGGGCAAATTTCCTTATCCCTGCGGAGCATTCCCTCATGGCACGTCAGTTCATCTATCATATGGCCGGGCTTAATAAGTCCTACGGCGCGAAGAAGGTTCTCGAGAACGTTCATCTGTCGTTCTACCCGGACGCCAAGATCGGTATCCTCGGCCCGAACGGCGCCGGTAAGTCGACGGTTCTACGCATCATGGCCGGCCTCGACAAGGAGTTCACCGGCGAAGCCTGGGTGGCCGAGGGTGCGACGGTCGGCTATCTGCCGCAGGAGCCGCAGCTCGATCCGACGAAGACGGTGCTTGAAAACGCCATGGAAGGCGTCGCCAAGAAGAAGGCGATCGTCGACCGCTACAACGAACTGATGATGAACTATTCCGACGAGACGGCGGAAGAGGGCGCCAAGCTCCAAGATATCATCGACAGCCAGAACCTCTGGGATCTGGAAAGCCAGGTCGAAATGGCCATGGAAGCGCTGCGCTGCCCGCCGGGCGACGCGGAAGTCACCAACCTGTCGGGCGGTGAAAAGCGCCGCGTTGCGCTCTGCAAGCTCTTGCTCTCGCAGCCGGACCTGCTGCTCCTCGACGAACCGACCAACCACCTCGACGCCGAGACGATCGCCTGGCTCGAAAAGCACCTGCGCGAGTATCCGGGCGCCGTGCTGATGATCACCCACGACCGTTACTTCCTCGACAACGTCACCGGCTGGATCCTCGAGCTCGACCGCGGCCGCAGCATCCCCTACGAGGGCAACTACTCGGCCTACCTGGTTGCGAAGGCCAAGCGCATGCAGCAGGAAGGCCGCGAAGAGGCGTCCCGCCAGAAGGCGATTGCCCGCGAACAGGAATGGATCGCATCTAGCCCCAAGGCTCGCCAGGCCAAGTCCAAGGCGCGTATCCGCTCCTATGACGAACTGGTCAACGCGGCGGAAAACCAGCGTCCCGGCGACGCGCAGATCATCATCCCGGTCGGCGAACGTCTCGGCCAGGTGGTCATCGAGATGGAAGGCGTCACCAAGGGCTATGGCGATCGCCTTCTGATCGACGGCCTGTCGCTGAAGCTGCCGCCGGGCGGCATCGTCGGCATCATCGGCCCGAACGGCGCCGGTAAGACGACGCTCTTCCGCATGATCACCGGCCAGGAACAGCCCGACAGCGGCTCGATCCGCATCGGCGACACCGTGCACCTTGGTTACGTCGACCAGAGCCGCGACGCGCTCGACGGCAACAAGACCGTCTGGGAAGAAATTTCCGGCGGTGCCGAAGTCATCAAGCTCGGCAAGCACGAGATGAACTCGCGCGCCTATTGCTCGACCTTCAACTTCAAGGGTGGCGACCAGCAGCAGAAGGTCGGCAACCTCTCGGGTGGTCAGCGCAACCGCGTTCACCTCGCCAAGATGCTAAAGAACGGCGGCAACGTGCTGCTGCTCGACGAACCGACCAACGACCTCGACACCGAGACGCTGGCAGCGCTCGAAATCGCGCTCGAAAACTTCGCCGGCTGCGCCGTTATCATCAGCCACGACCGCATGTTCCTCGACCGTCTGGCAACGCACATCCTCGCCTTTGAAGGCGACAGCCAGGTCGAATGGTTCGAAGGCAACTTCGAAGACTACGAGAAGGACAAGATCCGTCGCCTCGGCCCGGATTCGGTCAACCCGAAGCGCGTCACCTACAAGCGCCTGACCCGCTAACACGCTGTCGGCGCCGCCACGTTGCGGCGCGGGAGTATGCGGCGTCCGTTAAAGCGGGCGCCGCACCAATTGTTCAAGGAACGGGCGAGGCGCAGGCTTCGCCCGTTTTCCTTTGCCACCGATCGCGAAATCCGGCCAAGGGCTGTTTGCGTACAGGGTTCGTTTGTCGCCGTGGCCGCGCCTCAGCCGCACTTGCAGGACGCTCCGGAGGCGTGGCGAACCGCTCGGCAGTTGCCGTCCCGATGCCGGACGCGAGCAGGGCGTTTGCGGGTTTTTGTGCCGCTGCGGCGAGGCGGGTAACCAAACAGGGCGCGGCGTGCCTGGGGCAGGCAGAGGCCCGGATAGCGGGGCTTCCTATCGGGAAGGGTGTCAAGTCTGTCTCGAGTGAGTGGCGTTGCCCTCATTCGGGTGGTGAAGCAGGCCTGTTGAGACGGCCTGTGCGGGCCTCTTGACGTGCCGCCTGAAGCATCGCTTGTGGCGCATGGCGTCCATACACAAGCATCTGTTCCGCCAGCGCCATTGTTTGGCCTCTCCGCGCAAATCTGCTTGCGTCACCACCTCAAATCACATAAACATATCTTTATGTGTTGATGGGGATCGCTATGGCTCTGCAGAGAGAACTGGGTCTGGATGCGTTGGTGGACGTGCTGAAGGCGGCGGGCGAGCCGACCCGCATGCGTCTCGTCGCGCTTCTCGCCGCCGGCGATCTGACCGTCACCGATCTTACCGAAATTCTCGGTCAATCGCAGCCACGCATTTCCAGGCATCTGAAGCTCTTGGCGGAGGTCGAGCTGATCGACCGCTACCAGGAGGGCGCCTGGGCCTATTTCCGCCTCCGTCAGGACGGTGCCCGGGTCGGGCTCGTGCGGGCGATGCTGGCTTCTGCTTCGGCCGACGACGCGGTGCTTGCGCGTGACGCGGCCCGGCTCACCACCTTGAAGAAGGCGCGGTCGGAAAAGGCGCAGGCCTATTTCAGCCGAAACGCCGCCGGTTGGGACGAGCTTCGCCGCCTGCATGTCAGCGAGCGCGACGTCGAGGCGAAGCTGCGCGAGATGGTGGGCGACGAGCCGGTCGAAAGCCTGCTCGACCTCGGCACCGGCACGGGTCGCATCCTGCAGCTCTTCGAGGGCCTCTATCGCCGCGGCATCGGCGTCGACGCCAGCCGCGACATGCTGGCGGTGGCGCGCTCCAATCTCGACCGTGCCGGCATCACCAAGGCGTCGATCCGCCATGGCGACATCTTCAACCTGCCGCTCGACGGCCAGACCTTCGACCTCGTCACCATTCACCAGGTGCTGCATTTCCTCGAGGAGCCGGAAGCGGCGATCGCGGAAGCCGCGCGCATGCTGATGCCGGGCGGACGGCTGGTCATCATCGACTTCGCGCCGCATGGGCTTGAGCATCTGCGCGACGAGCACGCCCATGCGCGCCTCGGCTTCTCGCACCAGGCGATGGCCGATTGGCTGGCGAAGGCTGGCCTTGTGCTCGAAAAGACCACGGATCTTTCGCCTGAGGGGGCGAATGATGGAAAACTGACGGTGACGATCTGGCTCGCGCGTGATCGGCGGGCCGTGAACGAGAATGAAACGCCGCGGCCGCGTGTCCAGGCGGGGGGAGTATGAATATGACGGCACAGACGCTTTACCCGGCCGAACGCGGCAATCTCCGGCTCTCCTTCGAATATTTCCCGCCCAAGACCGACGAAATGGAAGCGCAGCTCTTCCAGACGGCAGACGACCTTTCGGTCTTCGGCCCGGCCTTCATCACCGTGACCTACGGCGCCGGCGGCTCGACCAAGGCGCGTTCGCTGACGACGGTCCGGCGGCTGATCGCGGAAAGCGGCTTTGCCAATACCGCCGCGCACCTGACATGTGTCGGCGCGCCGAAGGCGGAAGTCGATGCGGTCATCGACGAGTATCTCAGCTTCGGCGTCCGCCACTTCGTGGCGCTGCGTGGCGATCCGCAGGGTGGCATCGGCAGCACCTACCAGCCGCATCCCGAGGGTTACGCCAGCAGCACCGACCTCGTGCGGGCGATCCGCGCCCGTGGCGACGACATCGAGATTTCCGTCTCCTCCTATCCGGAGAAGCACCCGGAGAGCCCTGACGTAGCCGCTGACATCGACATGCTAAAGCGCAAGGTCGATGCCGGCGCAACCCGCGCGCTGACCCAGTTCTTCTTCGACAACAACGATTTCGAGCGCTACCTCGAACGGGTGCGGCGCGCCGGCGTCAACATCCCGATCGTTCCGGGCATCCTGCCGATCAACAATCTGGCGCAGGTGCAGAAGTTTGCCGGCCTCTGTGGCGCCACCGTGCCGGAGGCGATCGTTACGCGGCTCGCGCATCTCGAGGACCAGCCGGTCGAGCGCTTCAAGGAGGCGACGCACATTGCCGCCGAGCAGATCGTCGATCTCGCCCGGCGCGGCGTACGCGACTTCCATATCTATACGATGAATCGCACGCCGCTGGTGACAGCCGTGCTGGATCTCGTCGGTTTCGAACGGGTCGGCGTGGAAGCGGCGGGCGCGATCGATGCACCGCTGATGGTGGCGGCCGGCGCGGCCGCCTGACTGTCGCCCGCACTTTTGCGACGGGCGAGGGCCGCTCCGCTGTCTTGAACTTGCGCATGGCTGCGAAACGCCCTCGCGTCCTGGCAGGCCTCAAGGAGCGCCGTGGCGCTTTATATGGGTCCATGCCCGTTGAGGCTTGATCGGCTGCGGGTCGCAGCAACGCGCCGCTCGCTACCGCATCCACCAAAAGGAAAGCGCCCGAAGATCGATCTTCAGGCGCTTTCTCGTTTGTCGCAGCGTCTAGACCTTAAGCTCTCTGGCGGTCTAACTGGCTTGGTGCTGCAAAATGGTTTCCCGGAAATTTAAGTCCCTATTCGGTTTGGACTCTCAGCGGCCGCTCCTCAGATGAAGAGCATCGTGGCCACGAATACGAACGCTGCACTGATCATGAGGACATTCAGCGAATGTGTAAGGCCCATGGAAGACCCTCCCTGCGTTAACGCGTTAAAACATAGGGCGAAATCACGACACGTTAAAGGGAAACTTGTGCTGCAGTGCGAAATGCGTGAGCCGGCGCCGCCTTATTCACAGGTCTATAGTTCTGATTTTATTTAAGTTTCCAGGCCGCCACATTTTTTTCACAATCGCTTCGGCAAGGTTAATATAAACGTTTGTAACCGTGCGTGAGTGGCTCGGAGCGGGACGAAAATCGGCTGTCGATTCCCCGCAAACCTCGTCCTTTTCACGCGGTGCGAAGCACTCCAGGCGTGTGGGTTTTCCTGCAACGCCGGGGGACAGAATGTCAGGCGACCCGCCTGACCGCAGGATCCGACCGTCGAGTACGGCGAGGCCAAGGGCGATCAGCACCATGCCGGCAAAATCAGCCGCCTGCAGCGTCTCGCCGAGGAAGAGGTAGCCGAGCAGGATCGCGCTTGGCGGCACCAGAAGGGTGACCAGCGAGGCGTTGGTGGCGCCGGCCGCACGCATGATGCGGAAATAGAGGATGTAGGCATAGGCGGTCGAGACCAGCGCCAGTCCGAGGATCGACAGGATCACCTCGACGGGCGGCATAGGCAAGAGCCAGGGCGTGTCGGTAAAGGCGGCCACGGGCAGCGCGATCAGCGTCGAGGCGGTCAACTGGCCGGCGGCCGTCACGGGAGGGGCGAGATCGCGGAAGCGCTTGCCGTAGGTTGCCGCAAAACCGTAGCTGATGGCGGCAAGCACCGGCAGCAGCAGCGCCCAGAGCGGCACGCTGCTGGTGGTACCGAACAGACCGGCAACGGCGCTCGGTCCGATCAGGATGACGGTGCCGGCGAGCCCGAGCAGACAGCCGGCGATCTTGGCGGAACTCAGCTTCTCGTCCTCGGTCGCCATGTTGGCGATGATCACCGTCCAGACCGGGGTCGTGGCGTTGAGGATCGCCGCCAGTCCGGCGCCGAGGTGGGTTTGTCCAAGGAAGATGAAGGCGTGTGGAATGGCGTTGTTGATCAGCCCCATCAGCGCGAATTCGCGCCAGCGGCCGGCAAGCGCCTCGTACATGCCGAAGCGGCCGTGGATATAGATATGCAGCGCCAGGGCTGCTAGGCCCAAGCGCAGGAACACCAGCGTGAAGGGCGGCACATGCGCGACAGCAACGCGGGCGAAGAAGAACGATCCGCCCCAGATCAGGCCGAGCAGGGCAAGCAGAGCCCAGGTCCCGGCGCTCATCTGATTGCCATCGACGGTGGTTCGCGCATTCATGGTGATGCCTATCCGTGCTGATTGTGTGCTGGCCGTCAGTCTTCCACCGCCGGCCGGGTGGACGCCGTGGCGCAAGCTCCTGGGGCCCGCTCCCGGATCGGTTGCGCTTTGACACATGATACATAGCCCGGCACGTCCGGCGGAACCACCCGGTTCTTGCGGCGATCGCGAAGGGACGTGATCGGGGCCGGCCGGCAAGCTCTCATCGATCGGGATCCGGTCGGTCGCCGCAGAATGAAAAAACCCCGGAGATCGATCCGATCTCCGGGGCCATGATTTTTGAACGGCGGTTCGGGCTTAGAGCGCGTTCAGGAGTTCGAGCGTCGCCCAGCCGTCGGCCGGACGGCCGAGGCGGAGCTGCTCCTTCTGGAGTGCCGCGCGGGTGCCGGAGCCGAGGATGCCGTCGATCTTGCCGACGTCGTGGCCGAGCGTCTGCAGCTTGGTCTGCAGCGCCTTCATACCGGTGTCGTCGAGGCCCGGCTCCGGGTTGCCGCCTTCATAGGTCGGCGCGCCGCCGAGACGGGTCGCGAAATAGGCAGCCGACGTCGTGTAGATGAACGACTGGTTCCATTCGAGATAGACGTTGAAGTTGGGGTAGGTGAGGAAGGCCACGCCCTTGCGGCCCTGCGGCAGCACCAGCGATGCCTCGAGATTGCCGAAGGCGGTGTCGCCGTTGCGCGGCTTGACGCCGAGCGCGAACCAGTCGCTGGCCTTCATGCCCGGCTGCAGGCCGGTCTTTTCCCAGGGGAGCTCTTCGGGAACGCTGACTTCCTGGATTACCGGCTGGCCAGCCTTGTAGCCGAGGCTCTGGATGAACTTGGCGGCGGTCAGGATCGCGTCGGGCGAGCTCTTTTTCAGGTTGACGTGGCCGTCGCCGTCGCCGTCGACGCCATAGGCGATGATGTCTTCCGGCAGCATCTGCACCTGGCCGATCTCGCCGGCCCAGGCGCCGGTCGTCGTTGCCGGGTCGAGGTCGCCATGCTGCACCATCTCGATCGCCGCGATCAGCTGCGGGCGGAACATTTCCGGGCGGCGGCAATCATGCGACAGCGTTACCAGCGCATCGCGGGTGTTGAAGTCGCCCTGGACGGCGCCGAAGTCGGTCTCCATGGCCCAGAAGGCGGTGATGACGGGGGCCGGCACGCCGAATTCCTTCTCGGCGCGGGCAAAGACGTCGGCATATTCCTTCATCTTCTGCTGGCCGATATCGAGGCGCGACTTGCTGACCGTGCGCTTGGAGAATTCGGTAAAGGTCTGCTTGAAGACGCCCTGCGTGCGGTCGCGGCTGAGGACCTTTTCATTGATGGCGGCACCGGCGAGCGCCCGGTCGGCGACATCGGCCGGAACGCCTTTGGCGATCGCTTCGGCCTTCACGCCCTGAAGGAACGCGCCGAGATCGCCGCCGCAGGCAACGGCCGGGGTTGCTGCCTTCGTGCCTGTCGAGGCTGCGGTCTGGGCGGCAGCGGCCGACGCGGTCAGCGCCAGAAGAGCGACGGAGGCGAGCGCGCGCCGGGCTGTGCGGGTCATCATGAAATTCCTTTCTTTGCCGTGGGGCGCCTCGCGCCACCACGGGCAATCAAATCGCTACGAAATCTGTCGTTGCTCTTTCAGAGCATTATGACCGAAAGAAGAAAATGGGTTTTCCTGCCGCACCTATCGGCAGGAATGTCAGTTCTGCTTCAGCTGCGAGACCGCGGCGACCCAGTTCTTCCAGTTTTTCGCCGAGCCGGCGAAGACATTGATATCGGTGGCGCCGTCGATGCCGGGGATGACCCCCGTGCTGGTATATTGCCAGAACGCCCAGCGGCGCTCGACATAGACCTCACCCGGATGCTTGGCGACCGAGCGCACCCAAAAGTGATGTTCCTTGAACTGGTCGACGAGATTGTCGCGGTGGAAGTCGACAGAGGTGTAGATGATCGGGCGCTTGCCATAATGGGCCTCGAGCCGGTCCATGAAGCGCTTCATCTCGACGCGCACTTCGTCCGGTGTCGGGCGATGGCGGCAGGTCTTCGATTCGCCGTTCCACTCGACGTCGAGAACCGGCGGCAGATAGACCGCGCTCTTCGGCACATTGGCGATGAACCAGTCGGCCTGGTCGTCGGCGGTCGAGCAGAAGTAATAGAAGTGATAGGGCGCGTAGGGGATGCCGGCGGCGCGCGCCTTCTGCCAGTATTCGGCAAAGCGCGTATCGACCCGGTCCTTGCCCTCGGTCGCCTTGATGAAGGCGAAGGAGACGCCGGAGTTCTTCACCTTCATCCAGTCGATATCGCCATTCCATTTCGAGACGTCGATGCCGTGGATGTTGTGGTGCTGCGGCGTGCGCGTGCCGAAGTTCTGCGGGTCGGTGTCCTGGAAGCGCGGCGGGATCGAAGCCGTCTGCATCAGGTCGTAGTCGGTCGACGAGCAGCCCGAAAGAAGGGTGGCAATAGGCAGCAGAGCCAGGAGAAGCCGGCGCATGATTTTCCTGTCTAGAGACGATCGATGATCCTGCCTCACACGATGGCTTCCCTGTCGGTGATTTCCCCAGTGAGGCGTGAACCTCATTTTCACCATATCATCGTAAAAATTGAGTTAGCTCAAGCGGGAATTGCGGACGGTCGAAGAGCTAAAAAGCGCCGAAAACCAGGCGGTTTCGGCGCTTGCTGGAATGGCTACCCCAGCCGGGGTGGAAAACGTTGGTGTAACCGCCTGCCGCCTCAGGCGGCGATCGCCACGAAAGGGCGGTGGTAAACGGCGAGCCAGGCATAGCCGCGACCGATCGCGCGGCGCTCGAGATCAGCGCCATTTTGCCGGGCTTTCTCGCGCAACACGTCGAACAGCCGCTCGCGCGGCGTCACGTGGAAGCGGTCCAGCCAGCCGTGCAGCGCCCGGCGGAAGCTCGTTGGCAGGCGTTCCTGCTGGCCGAAATCGGCGATGTGCAGCGAGCCGCCCGGGTTCAGCGCTGCGATCGCCGCGTCGATCGCCTTCTGCCAGTCGGGGATCATCGACAGCGAATAGGAGATGACGATGTGGTCGAAACCCTTTTCGCCGAAGATCGCCGGGTCGAAGTCCGTCGCGTCGGCGACGTGGAGCGTGGCGCGCCCGCTGCCGCCGCGGTTGAGCTTCGCATCGGCGAAGGTCAGCATTTCCTGGGAGATGTCGAGCCCGAACAGGCGGGCCGAAGGGAAACAGCGGCCGATCAGCGCCAGATTGCGGCCGGTGCCGCAGCCGACCTCGAGCACCGAGGCGCTGGAGGCCGGGTTCATGTCGCGGATCAGCGTGTCGCGGCCGAAAAGATAGTACTTCCGCGTCAGATCGTAGAAGTGCCGCTGATAGCGGTACATGTGGTCCATGCGCCGCGCATGCGAGATCCCGGCCTGTTGCACGTTTCAGCCCTTCTTGCGGTAGATGTGGAAGCCGCCATAGATGGCGGAGCGGTCATCGGCGCCGAGCCGCAGTGCGGTTTCGGCGTCGTAGTGCCACTGGTCGAGCAGGGCCGGGGAGACACGGCCGGGCAGGATGCTGTCTTCCGCCGCCGTGCGGAAGATCACGACGGCACCTTCATCCGCCGTGCGGGTGATCTCGGTCCAGAGGTCGTTCAGCTGCTGGTCGGTCATCCAGTCCTGCGCGTCGAGCAGGATATAGCGGTCGACCGAGCCGGCGGATTTTCCGGCGAGAAGCTCGGTGAAGCTTGCGTGATGCACCTCGACGCGCTCGGCATTGTTGCGGATCGCCTCATAGGCGCCAGCGTCGAGATAGGGCGGCAGGTCGCCTTCGTGCGGCAGCGGGTAGCGGCGGCCGAAGGCCTGCCAGGCGAAGTAGTTTTCGCGCAGCGGGAAGTGACAGGTGAGCTTTTCCAGGCGATGGCGCAGCACGGCGGCGAGCGACTTCTCGACACTCAGGCTTGCGAGCTCGTCGAACTGCTGCGGCGGGATGCCGAGGCCGAACAGCGAGCTCTTGCGCCCGGTGATCCAGCGGATGACGGGACGATCGAACAGCGGCGCCAGGCGCTCGTCGAAGAACTGGCGTTGCTCGCGCATGGACCGCGCCTGGACGAAGTCTTCCGGGTTGACCCCGTGCAGGCGGGCAAGCAGGTGGCTGGCTGCAATGAAGCGGCCGAGCAGGCCGGTGCGGTAGATGTTGCGCCCGAAGACGCCGATGCGCCGGCGGCCGGTCATGTCGCGGCCGTTCCAGTAGCTGCGCGTGGCCGTATCGAGTTTCGGCGCGAGGAAAAGGTCGAAGGCCTGAACGTTGGTGGCTGTGCCTTGCGTCGCCAGGAAGCGGGTGACGTCCTTGTGGTTCGGCAGATGGCGGAAAGCCGCGAGCTTCAGGCGGTTGAGCGCGATGTGGTGCGGGTTGAGGTCGACGACGTCTATTCTACGCGGGCCGGCCGACAGGTAGGTCAGCATGTTGCAGCCGCCGGAGCCGATGGTGACGATCCGGCTTTCCGGGGTCAGCTGCATCGCCTCCATGTCGACGATCGGATCCTCCCAGATCTGCGGATAGACGAGGCCCGAAAAAAGCAGGCCGAAGAGGCGTTCCGAGAGGCCTGCGAGGGAGAAGGTCTTGTGCTGGAGCAGGGCGTTTTTCAGCTTCGGATTTTTTCTGCCAAAGCCTACGTCGGGAGCGAGTTCATTCATCTCTGCCGGTCATCCAGTTGAAACTTAGGCGCTTCTAAAGTGACTCGGCTACACTTTGATGACGGGCTTTCCCACAAGGGTCGGGCCGGTCTTCGGAACCCAGATCTACAATTTTTCACCCATAAGAATTCATTAAACCCTGACGTGCTAGCACCGCCTCACATACGGGGGGCGTCGACATGATGTTAAGTACGTTTCTGCCGAAGCCCGAGCAGCGATTTGCGGCTGCCGGCGCGGCATTGGGGGCCCTGGTTTCTGCGGCGTGGCTTGCCGGTGGAACCGCTCTTCCCGGCGAGATGGCGCCGCACTGGGACGTTCCCGCCGTGCTGGCAGCCGGCGCGATGCCTTTCATCCTCGGCGGCTCCTTCTATCGCTGGCGCTATTCGCGCCGGCTCGAACTCGAGTTGCGTGCCGCGCGGCGCGCCGAGCGCCGCCTGCGCAACGAAGTCCATCGCGACAGGCTGACGGGACTTGCAAACCGCGCGGCCCTCGAAGCCGACATCAGCCAGGCACTTTGTGCAGAAGGTACGGCGTTTGCGCGCAACGCCTTGCTTCTTCTCGATCTCGACCGTTTCAAGGTGATCAACGACACGCTGGGCCATGATGCCGGCGATCGGTTGCTGGCGCTGTTCGGCGCCCGTCTCAGGCGTGCCTTTGCCGGCGAGGCGACGATCTACCGGCTGGGCGGCGACGAGTTCGTGCTTGCGGCCGCGCGCGCGCCGTCTCAAGCCGATGCCGAAATGCTCGCGACGCGGGTCGAGAAGCTGTTCGAAGCGCCGTTCGATCTCGGGGAGACGCGCATCGCGTCCGGCTGCAGCATCGGTATCGCCTTCATCGAGCGGTCGGACAAGTCGACATCCGACGTGTTGAAAAGGGCGGACCTGGCACTCTACGAGGCCAAGGCGATCAGCGGCAACAGCCATGCCTTCCACTCGGAAACCCTGAGCCATGCCGTGCGGCAGCGGGCGGAAGCCGAGCGCGATCTTACACGCGGTTTCGAGGCGGACGAGTTCTTTCTCGCGTTCCTGCCGATCCTCGGCATCGAAAGCGGCTCCATCCGCGGCTTCCAGGCGCTGCTGCGTTGGCGGCATCCGCATCTCGGCGTCATCGGTGCGGGAACATTCGAGCCGCCGGAGCAGAGCGCGATTACGCTGGCGCTCGGCGCCTGGGCGCTTCAGTCCGCCTGCAGGCAGGCGGCCGGCTGGAACGTCCCCAAGGGGCTGACGATCGCACCCTTCGTCTCGCAACTGCGCGACCGCGATTTCGTCACGCAGGTGGAGCGGTGCCTTTCGGAGGCCGGCCTTTCGCCGGAACGGTTGACGATCGAGGTCGCCGAGGGCGTCTCGACCGACGATCTTGTCATCGTCACAGACAACTTGCGGGGGCTGCGCGCGCTCGGCGTTCGCGTCGCGCTCGGCGGCGGCTCCGCCTCGTCGCTGCCTCTGAACCAGATCTCCGACGTCCAGCCCGACCAGGTGACCGTCGATCTCGCCACCGTTCGTGCCGCACATGGCAGCGAGCGCAGCGTGGCCTTGCTCGCCTGCCTGATCAAAACCGGACAGGTGCTGCGGCTTTCGATCGCCGTTAGTGGTGTCGAGAAGGAGAGCGAGGCGGATTGCGCGCGGGCCTGTGGTGCTGCCGAGATCCGCGGTCCCTGGGTTTCGCCGGTCTTGGCCGACGTCTCGGTGCTCGTCGGCGACGGCGAGGCGGAAGAGTCGCGCCGCTCTGCCCGGGCTTAAGCGAGACCACGTCACGGGCAGAAAAGCGCTGCACTTTTTTCGACCGCCTGAACGTCTTTCCAATATGAAAAGTTGAGCCGGCCGGGGCTTTCCCTTGCGGCAAAATGCTGGTTCTCTTTGCGCATCAGGCCGGAGGATCGCATGAGACGTTTGTTGAAGATTTCGGGAGCCGCGCTGGCGCTGATCGTCGTCGGCCTGTTCGGCTGGCTTGCGCTGGCGCCGCCGGAACTGCTGAAGGTCGGCGACGGCTATGCCGCGAAGATCGTCTGCTCCAACGTCTTCATCGCCGGGCGCGATGCCCAGGCGGTGCTCGCCGAAGACGTGCAGGCCCCCGGCCATCCCTTGCTCAAGCTCGTGCGCGTCGGCGTCGACAAAGAGAAGCAACTGGTGACGGCGCGCATCCTCGGTTTTGCCGCACCCGGTTATGCGGCCTACCGTCCGGGCGCCGGCTGCGCCAGCCTGCCCGACGGCAATGCTGCGGCTCTGGCACCGATCGAAACGAAAACCGCCGCGGCAGCGCCGGTGCCGGGTGCGGCCTGGCCCGAAGGCGAGGGAGCCGCGATCGAGCCGGCCTTGCAGAAGCTCATCGAGGACGCCGATCTCGCCGGGCCCGGCATGCGGGCGATCGCCGTGATCCGCGACGGGCAGCTGGTGGCGGAAACCTATGGTCAGGGTTTCGACCGTTCGACGCCGCTGCTCGGCTGGTCGATGACCAAGTCGGTGACGGCCGCGCTGATTGGCCTTCGGATCACTGACGGGCGCATGGACGCGTCGCAACGAAACCTGCTGCCGGAATGGGCCGGGGACGAGCGGTCGGCCATCACGCTTGCGGACCTTATGGGGATGCAGAGCGGGCTTGCCTTCAACGAGAATTATGGCGCCGTCACCGACGTGACGCGGATGCTCTACCTGGAAAAGGACATGGCGGGTTTTGCCGCCACGAGGACGCTGGGTGCAAAGCCCGGCGCGAACTTCAGCTATTCGAGCGGCACCAGCACGCTGCTGTCGCGGATCTGGATGCGGACCTTCGACGACCCGGCGGCAGCGCTTGCCTTTCCCTATGACGCTCTGTTTGCGCCGCTCGGCATGACGAGCGCCGTTCTGGAGACGGACGAGGCCGGAACCTTCGTCGGTTCCTCCTATATGTATGCGACGACGCAGGACTGGGCGCGGTTTGCGCAGTTCCTGCTGCAGGACGGCGTCTGGAAGGGGAGGGCGATGCTGCCGAAGGACTATGTCGCCTTCATGCGCACGCCGACCAAGGTATCCGGCGGGAAATACGGCCAGGGTCAGGTTTGGCTCGAGGAAAACGGCGCGCGGGCAGGAACGGGCAGTTTCCCGGCGGACGCCTTCT
Source organism: Ensifer sp. ENS09 (assembly GCF_014852425.1). NCBI lineage: Bacteria > Pseudomonadati > Pseudomonadota > Alphaproteobacteria > Hyphomicrobiales > Rhizobiaceae > Ensifer > Ensifer sp. ENS09. The sequence continues at coordinate 1,123,674 of NZ_JACVBP010000001.1, read as the reverse complement.
GGATGCTCGGCCATGACGGCCAGGCGATCATGCTTGTGCCTTCGCTGAAGCTGGCGGTCGTGCGGCTGGGCCTTACGCCCTCACGCCTTGGCTACGACGTGCAGAAGCTGAACGCCAAAATAATTGAGGCGCTCGATTGAGCGCCTCGTAAGGGAATTCCTGAACCGTCGAGAAGCAGCTTCGCTTCGGGCAAGCCGGATGGCCGGCTTACTTCATGCCGAGCTCTTCGAGCAGACCCTTGCGCTTGGCGTGGTAGTAATAGCCGCTGGCATAGAGCTTGACTGCGCCGTCGTGCTGGTTGTCGGCCACCATCCAGGCGCCGTGCAGATACTTGGTTGCGTATTTGAGGTTGGTTTCGGCGTCGAACAGACCTTCGGCCGGACCGTCATAGCCGAGGCCCTTGGCGGTGTTGTAGCGGATCTGCATAAGGCCGTAATTGCCCTTGCTGTAGGCGCGCGGATTGTAGTTGCTCTCGCGCTTGACGACGCGGTGCACCAGTTCCACCGGAATGCCGTTGAGATCGGCATAGTACTTGATCATCTTGTCGAGTTCGGGACGCGAGCTCGTCGGCGTCTTGGTGAACTTCATCGAATCGGGAATGACGTTGGCGACTGCGGCCACCGTCGAGCCGATCACACCGGTCTTCGGGCGCTCGGTCGGAACGATCATGCGGTTGGCGACCAGCGTTTCGAGGCCGACCGGTTCGCCGGTGTCGAAGTCCGATTCCATTGCGGCCGCAACTGCGAGCGTCGAGACCGGCAGGTCCTGGACGCGCGTGGTCTTGGTTGCCGCCGGCGAAAGGGCGGCGGATGCAACCTGCGTTGCGTCGGCGGGCGAGGGGGCTTCAGCGGCTGCAATCGCCGCGCTGGCACCGTTCTGGGTCGTCGGGGCAACCATGGCAAGCGCCATGGTGTCGCCCGGCTTGGACGCGGGAACCGCGACCAGTGCGGGGGCAGCATCGGCGCCCTGTGCCAGATCGGTCGCGACCGGGTAGGTGGCGGCGACGCCAGCGGTCTGGCCTGCCGTCTGCGCCGTGAGGGCCGCGCTCGTTGCGGTGGCGACGCCGTCGGGCGTCGGCAGCGCATAGGCCGTCATTTCGGTGCCGGGCTTGGCGAGGGGCGTGACCGTCTGCACGGCCGTGAGGTCTGCCAGCGACGTGTGCTCTACCGTTGAGCATCCCGAGACGATGGTCGCCGACAACAAAGCTGCCATGCCAAACGTCTGTTTGGAAAGGGAAATACGGTAATTCGCCATTCTGTCACTTTCGTGCTTCTGGGCCCCGTAGCCCCTGCAAATCAGCGGTTGCCAGCCGCCAAGCGTGAATCTCCATTAACCTATGAGGCTGGCGGCGGCAAGCGTGGGGGCGAATTTCAGGCCGTGGCCCGCTTCATCGTGGCCGTCAAAAGCCCGGCGCCGATCAGCATGGAGCCGCCGGCGCGGTTGACGATCCGGCGCACATTCGGCTTGGAAATCGTGCTGCGGGCGGCGGTCGCAAGGGCTGCATAGAGGCTGGCGTTGAGGATCGCGAGCGTCAGGAACGTCAGCTCGAAAATCGCCATCTGGGTAAAGAGCGGCTGGCTGAGATCGAGGAACTGCGGCAGGAAGGCGACGAAGAAGACGATGCTCTTCGGGTTCAGTGCGGTCACTGCATAGGTATGAAAGAAGATGCGCAGCGGGCGTTCCGTCGACGTGGTTTCGAGGTCGGCGTCGCCGCCGGCGGCCACCGGCGCGCGCCAGAGCTTCATGCCGAGCCAGATGAGATAGGCAGCACCCACCCATTTCAACAGGGTGAAGATGGCGGCGGAGGTGGCAAGCAGGGCGCCGAGGCCGAGCATGGAGGCGGTCATGGCGGTGAAATCGCCGAGCGCCACGCCGGCGACCGTTGCGCCCGCGGTTCTGCGGCCATGGCCGAGCGCATAGGAAATGACGAGGAGAATGGTGGGGCCGGGGATGGCGAGCAGCACGGCCGAGGCCGCGGCAAAGGCAAACCAGTGTTCGAACGACATGAAAAAGGCTCCGCGTTTGAGGGCGTCTCGGCAATCAATTTGCCGAGCCAGCCACGGAAACGCGGAGCCGTCAACGTCTAATCAGGCGTTGTCGGCGGATGGCCTATGCACCCGCCGGCAAGTGTCGGTCAGTGCTTCTGGGCTTTCCACTTCTGGCCGATGACGTCCATCACCTCGCCGAACCACTTGGTCGAGGTGTCGAACTGCTTGCCGCCCTTGATGCGCGGGAACTCGATGGTGCGCAGCTTGCCACCCTGGTCCTCGTCGTGACCGGTGACGCCCGAGACCTTGTTGAGCGCGCTTTCTACGGCGAGATCGACCATGCTCTGGATCAGGCGCAGGTCGTCGCCGTTGGCCGGGGCCGAGCGGGCGTAGTAGCCGGACTTCTGCACCATGGAGCGCTCGGCGCCGAGAAGGGCCGCGAACTGCTTGGAGAACCAGTTGCCGACATTGATGGTGTCGATCTTCACGTGGCCGAAGGCGTCGCGCTTGACGGTCTCGCCGGCGGCTTCCCGTTCAGCGACGATGGCGTCGAGGCAGGCGCCTTCACTGACGAACAGCGTGACGAAGCCCGAGCTGTCCATAACCTGGCGCAGGCGGTCCGCTTCGGCCTGCAGGTCGAACTTCATCTCCGGCAGGTAAAGGCCGTCGATGTTCTTCATCTGCCGGTTCATCATGAAACCGTCGACGAATTCCTTGTCGTCGGTCATCTGGATGTAGGAGCGGGCGGTGGCCGCCGTCAGCCAGCCGCAGTGGCGGCCCATGACTTCATGGACGACGAGCGTGCGCGGGGCTGCACTCTGTTCGTTGCTGACATTGTCGAAGAAGCGGGCGCCGTATTCGGCAGCCGTCCAGGCGCCGAGCGTCTGGCGGATCGGAACGACGTCGTTGTCGACGGTCTTCGGCAGGCCGACCACGGTCAGGTCGTAGCCGTTGGCGCCGAGATAGGCGGCAAGGTCGGCAGCGGTCGTGTTGGTGTCGTCGCCGCCAATGGTGTGCAGGATCGAGATACCGTCCTTGGCAAGTCGTTCGGCTGCGACACGCAGCGGGTTTTCGCCTTCCTTGACCAGGCCGCGCTTGACACAGTCGGCGGCGTTGGTGAGCTTGACGCGGCTATTGCCGATCGGCGAGCCGCCATGGCGGTGCAGAATATGAGCCTTCTCGCGCATGTCGCGGGTGATTTCGATCTGGTCACCAAGGAGCACGCCCTGGTAGCCCGAGCGATAGGCGACCAGTTCGTATTCGGGCGCTACGTCCGTATAGCGCTCGATCAGTCCTCCAACGGCCGATGACAGACAGGGTGCGAGCCCGCCGGCCGTCAGCATTGCGACTTTTTTCTTGGCCATGTTTCCTCCTCGGGACTTTGGCATGCGATGGGTGCGGCCTCCATAGCGCAAATCGGATGGAATTTAAATGACGGCCCTGTGGATGTTGTGTCGAGGCGGGGAGGGAACGGTCGCCGTCTGCCTTCGGAGACGAAGGGCAGGCCCGGTGCCGCGCCGATTGTCGCAGGCGCTAGCAGGCGATCAGAAGGCGCGGCCTTCGCAGGTGGTGCATTCGGCGCGTTTTGCGGCATAAATTTGCCGCTTCGGATCGCTAGGGTGTTCCCAAGGGAACAGCTTTCCGTCTACCAGCTGTCGCAAGTTCCAATCGATGGATTGACAATAGTGAGGTGCCATCACAAATTCGTCATCCTCGTGGTTTGGACCATCCCACCGCTTGCAATTTGCCACCACACAAGTCCATGCTATACGCTGGAGAGACAGGGATTCTCGCATGTCATTCTGGGACAGCCTCCTCAAGATCGTTACCGCCACCGGCAATGCGCTTGCCGGTGTGGTCGAGGCCGTGCGTACCCTGTTTGAGGGCGATCCGGAGACACGGCGCAAGGTCGCCTTCTCCGTCGCGATGATCGCGCTTTCGGCCAAGATGGCCAAGGCCGACGGCATCGTCAGCGAAGCCGAGGTCGCCGCCTTCCGCGACATCTTCCAGTTCCCGCCCGACCAGGCGCAGAACGTCGCGCGTCTCTATAACCTGGCGCGCCAGGACGTCGCCGGCTACGAGGCCTATGCCGAGAAGATGGCGTCGCTGTGTTCGTCCTGCGAAGAAAACTGCCCGATCCTCGAAGATATCGTCGATGGCCTTTTCCACATCGCCAAGTCCGACGGTGCGGTTCACGAGCGCGAATTGGCGTTTCTGTTGCGGGTCGGCGAGATCTTCGGCATGGACGAGGCGCATTTCGGTCGCATCATGGCCCGTCACGTGCACGGCGACGGTCGCGACCCCTATCAGGTGCTCGGCGTTTCGCGTAAGGATGATTTCGCCGACATCCGCAAGCGCTACCGTGTGCTGGTTTCCGAGAACCACCCGGACATGCTGGTTGCGCGCGGCGTACCGCAAGAATTCCACGCGATCGCCAATGATCGCATGGCGGCCCTCAATGCCGCCTATGAGGCGATCGAGAAAGAACGCCGAGCTGCATGACGTCTAAATACTGCGACTATCCGGGGGCTCGCTTCATGCCATCGCCGAATTTCGGCGAGCGCGCTGACAAGCGGGCACCGGATATGATCGTGCTGCACTACACCGGCATGGCGACGGGCGCTTCGGCGCTCGAATGGCTGTGTCGTGAAGAGAGCCAGGTTTCCAGCCATTATTTCGTTCATGAGGACGGGCGCGTCGATCAGCTCGTGCCTGAGACGCTGCGTGCCTGGCACGCGGGCAAGAGCTACTGGAAGGGCGAAACCGACATCAATTCCTCTTCGATCGGCATCGAGATCGCCAATCCCGGCCACCCCGGCGGACTGCCGGATTTCCCGGAAAAACAGATCGAAGCGGTCGTCGAATTGTGTCGGGACTGTGGCCAGCGGTGGTCGATCGCCCCGGAAAGGGTGCTGGCGCACAGCGATATCGCCCCCATTCGCAAGGTCGATCCGGGAGAAAAATTTCCCTGGCACGTCCTTCACCGCGAAGGGGTCGGGCACTGGGTTGAGCCTGCGCCGATCGGCGGCGGGCGCTTCTTTCAGCGCGGCGACCGCGGCCAGCCGGTCGAGGCCATCCAGTCGATGCTGTCGCTCTATGGCTACGGCATTGAAGTGACTGGCGATTTCTGCGAAAAAACCGAGGGTGCCGTCGCCGCGTTCCAAAGGCATTTCCGGCAACAGAGGGTGGACGGCATCGCCGACATCTCAACCCTCGATACGCTTCATCGCCTGCTTTCCGGGCTGCCGCAATTCATCGCCTGACGCGGAAGAATTTTTCGTCCTGAAGCCAGTTTGCGGATGTTCGTGGCATGTTTTTTTAGCTTTGCCACATGTTTACCATGATGCACCGTTCATTTCCCGCTCATTGAAACTGCAGGAGCTTCAGGGCGCGACGCTCACTTCCTGTGAATGAAACGATCGGGACGTGAGGCTCGAAGCGGGGTGCGCTTCGGTCGAATCCCCAGACCGGAGAATTCAAACTACATGAGAATATCGTCTGTTGCTGCGGTGGCGGCATGCCTTGGCATGTCCTTCGCCGGGATGGGTACGTCGTATGCGGGGAATGTCGACAAGACCATCAAGACCTCTTCCATCCCGTCCGTCACCCGGACCACAGGCTTCCCGAAACCGGACCTTCCCAAGAACGTTCAGTATTCAGCCCTCATCAAGAGCTATGCGAAGCAGTACGGCGTACCCGTCGATCTGGCGCATGCGGTCGTCAAGGTCGAAAGCAATTTCAATCCCAAGGCACGCGGCAGCGCTGGCGAAATCGGCCTGATGCAGATCAAGCCCGCCACGGCGCGCATGATGGGCTATTCCGGTTCCTCCAAGGGTCTCTACGATCCGGAAACCAACATCAAGTTCGGCATGAAGTATCTCGCCATGGCGCACGAGCTGTCGGGCGGCACCACCTGTGGCACGATCCTGAAGTACAACGCCGGTCATGGCGCCAAGCGCATGAACCCGGTTTCCAAGCGCTATTGCGGCAAGGTCCAGGACATCATCGACTAGAACGCCGTGCGTTTCTTTGGACGCACAAAGAGCGCATAGGCGTTCTCAGACCAGAGCATCTTTTCGCCTCGGTGGTTCCACTTGAGAGCGGGCGCTGCGGTCGATCGACAGACAAGCGTGGGTGACGCATTTGCCCGCGCGACGAGAGAGCATCATCCGCCGGCCACGCGGCCCTGGCGGATGCTCCAGCCGGACAGGTCTCGCGTTCCGGCGCACCAATTAAATCCTTGAGTGGTGGTGCCCTGTCGGCGCCGATATGCTACCTCCTTCCCGTGTCAGCGGAGCGGGGATGGGCATGTCGGAAAGCTTTGATTTCATTGTCGTCGGCAAGGGCATGATGGGCGCGGCCGCGGCCCGGCACCTGGCGCTGTCGGGGGCGAACGTTGCGCTCGTCGGCCCGGACGAACCGAGCGACTGGGCTAGCCATTCCGGCGTCTTTTCCAGCCATTACGACAATGCCCGTATCACCCGCACCATCGACGACGATCCCGTCTGGGCGCGCCTTGCCCGGCGCTCGATCGAGCGCTACGACGAGATCGAGCGCGAAAGCGGTATCCGGTTCTATCATGAGGTCGGCTGCCTGATGGCCGGGCCGGCGCCGGGATCGAGCTACGACTATATCGAGCAAGTGGAGAGAGCACGGGATGCGCTCGGCGTCGAGGCTCCGCTCTACGACCGCGAGACGCTGTTGCAGCGTTTTCCCTGGTTCCGTTTTCCAGAGGGAGCGGCCGGCGTTTACGAGCGCCTTGGCGCCGGCTACGTCAATCCGCGCGCACTCGTTGCGGCGCAGGTCATCTGTGCGGAGAAGGCCGGCGCGCGGATCGTGCGCGACGAGGTTCGCTCCATCGCCGAAACCGCCGGCCGGGTGATCGTTACCACGCTCAAGGGCGATCGATTAACGGCGCCGCGGGTCATCGTCGCAGCCGGTGGCTTCTCGCTTTCAAACACGCTGCTGCCGCGGCCGATCGACCTGACGGTCAAGGCCCGCACGGTGCTGTTCGCCGAGGTGGCGGCGAGCGAGCTGCCTGACTTCGAGGGCATGCCTTCGCTGATCGGTGCGGCGCCCGAGCAGGAGAAGAGCTACTACCTGCTGCCGCCGGTCGGCTATGCCGAAGGCAAGACCTACATCAAGATCGGCGGTGATCCGAGCGATAGAACGCTTGATGATGAGCCGGCGATACGGCACTGGTTCCGCGGGCCGGGCGGTGCCGCCGCGGCCGAGCATCTGCGTCGGCTGTTGGCCGAGGTGATGCCCGCTTTCAAGCCGGCCTCCACCCATTTTTCGCCCTGCGTCACCTCGTTCACCCGGCATGGCCTGCCCTATATCGGTTTTGCCGAGAGCGACCGTATCGCTGTCGTCACCGGTGGCAATGGCCAGGCGGCAAAAAGCTCCGATGAAATCGGCAGGCTCGGCGCTGTCCTCGTACAGAACGGCCGGATCGACGAGCCCGAGTACGGCGCCGATTTCGCGGTGGCCTTCCGTTAGGCGAAGGCGGCATCCGCCAGGCTCCAGCCGATCTGCCTGTTGGTGGCTTTCAAAACCCTGCCGTTTTTTCTGGCGCCGGGCGGGGGCTTGCGTTAAGGAGCGCCTGCCAGTTGGCCGGGCAGCCGCTCTCCGCAAGTGCCGAAAGGCCGCGGGGGGAGGAAAGTCCGGGCTCCACGGAAGTACGGTGCCGGATAACGTCCGGCGAGGGCGACCTCAGGGAAAGTGCCACAGAAAGCAAACCGCTCCGCTTGCGGAGTAAGGGTGAAAGGGTGGGGTAAGAGCCCACCGCGGACATGGCGACATGGACGGCACGGCAAACCCCACCGGGAGCAAGACCGAATAGGGATGACGCGGACGCGCAAGCGCCCAGCCTGTTTCCGGGCCAGTCATCCGGGTGGGTTGCAAGAGGCTGCGTGCAAACGTAGTCCCAGATGAATGGCTGCCACGTTCCGTTGCCTTCGGGTGGCGGGGCCATACAGAACCCGGCTTACAGGCCAACTGGCGATTTCTCTTTATGGTGAAACCGCGTCTTTACCACTTGGTTGTGCCAGTGGTGTCGGCGAGTGCTGACAGTGGGGCGCAGGTGACAGTCGCAAAAGCTTTCGGAAAATGGTGCGGTGTCGGTCTGGCGCTGCTTGTGCTGGTGCCGGCCGCCGTTGCTCCCGTTTATGGTGAAAATCTGCCAGACCTTTCGGCGAACAGCTATCCTGCCGCCAAGGTCTACAAGGGCAAAGTAAAACTCCGGGACTTCAACGGCCGTGACAAGGATTTCCGCCTCTTTCGAACGACGATCGCCAAGGAAATGCTGGAAGGCGTGAACTTTGCCGGCGAGTACCGGGTGAATCAAGTCGGTTGCGGTGCGCAGTGCACTTTCGTCGTCGTCTCGAGCAACTGAACCGGGGAGGTCTTTGATTTCCCTCGGGGCGGTGACGACACGATTGGGTTCGGGCTCGATAGCAGGCTGATGATGGCGCAATGGGGCTCCTACGAGCCAGACCGATGCGTGCTTGAATACCTGGTGTTCGATGCCGGTCGTTGGAAAGAGCTCTACAGCCGCCAGGTCGGTACGTTCGAAGCGTGTCACAACTCGATCGGCGAGAATGTTGCGCAGTCCGACCCTGGGCGGAAGGCGCCCTAGACTTGATCTGAGGCGCGTCGTCGCGGGCATCTCCGCGATGCGAAGTTGCGTTCGCGGCCGCGGGTGGCCGGCGCCTGCTGCCTCGGTTTTTTTGCCGGTTGGGTTCCGCGCGATCGCGCCCGGCGGTGGCAATGCGCATGTTCCTGCGCTTTTTCTCACATTCTGATTTTTCAACGATTTGAAGCCGTTCGATCGTCGCATTCCCGCACGGTGGGGGTCTCTTCGTAACCCTTCGTTAAACTTAACAACCTATCAATATTTGATCAGCCCGACGGCTGTTTACGATCCATTCCCATTGACGCCCATATGGTCCCATGATATCCCATAATGGCACTGCGCAGGGGCTGCTTCGCGGCCCGACATCGCAAGATTCCAGTGCCTTCCGGCTTCGGAGGGTGGTCGGACATTCCACTGTTCGGCGGGGCTGTCTTGTGTGCGGAGTGACGTGTTCTCGCGGGTCGATGATCGTGGCCCGTCAGTCTTGGGCGGCCGTTTCGCGTTATGAACCGCTTCTTGTCACATGCCACCAATCGGATCGATGCGAAGGGGCGGGTCTCCGTTCCCTCGGCGTTTCGCTCCGTGCTGTCGGATGGGGGCGTTCGGGAGCTATACTGTTTTCAGGATTTCGTCTTTCCGGCGGTCAGCGTCGGTGGGCCGGAGCTCCTGGATCGGTTCGAGAAGCAGATGGCGGCCGAGGATCCGTTTTCTCCGGAAGCCAACGAGATGTCGCTGCTGGTTCACGGAGGCGGCGTCTTCGTGAAGCTCGATCCGGAAGGCCGGTTGATGATGACGGATTTCATCCGCGACTTCACCGGGATCTCGACCGACGTGATGTTCGTCGGGCGGGGCGATTATTTTCAGCTCTGGGAGCCGCAGGCCTTTCAAAAGGCGCAGGCGGCAGCCCGGGAAGGGCGCAAGTCACGGGGGTTGCGTCCAGAATAGAATGGAGAGAGGGAATGGTGACGGATCAAGGCGGAGGTGTTTCTGAAGCCGAAGGCGGACCGGTTCGTCACATTCCCGTTCTCTTGCCGGAGGTGCTTGCGGCTCTTGAGCCCGCGCCCGGCAAGGTCATCCTCGACGGTACCTTCGGTGCCGGTGGCTACAGCTCCGCAATCCTGAAAGCCGGTGCCGACGTAATCGCGCTCGACCGCGACCCGACGGTGATTGCCGCCGGCCAGGCGCAGGTCGCCGAGTGGGGCGGTCGGCTGAAGCTCGTTCATGCGCAATTCTCCGATCTTGCCGCCCAGGCGCCCGAGGGCGGGCTCGATGGCGTCGTGCTCGATATCGGCGTTTCCTCCATGCAGATCGACGAGGCCGAGCGCGGCTTCTCCTTCCAGAAGAAGGGGCCGCTCGACATGCGCATGTCGGCTTCGGGCGTCTCTGCCGCCGACGTCGTCAACCGCGCCAAGGTCTCCGACCTTATCCGCATCTTCGGTTTTCTCGGCGAAGAGAAGCAGGCGGGCCGTATCGCCCGCGCCATCGAGAAGCGTCGGGCCGAACAGCCCTTCGAAACGACCCGTGACCTTGCCGGCCTGATCGAGGTGGTGACACCGCGCAAGGCCAAGGACAAGATCCATCCGGCGACCCGCGTCTTCCAGGCGCTGCGCATCTTTGTCAACGACGAGCTCGGCGAACTGGCCGAGGCACTGTTTGCAGCCGAGCGGGCGCTGAAGCCCGGTGGCCGCCTCGTCGTCGTTACCTTCCATTCGCTCGAAGACCGCATCGTCAAGGCATTCTTCCAGGACCGCTCCGGCAAGGCCAGCGGTTCGCGCCACCTGCCGATGGTTTCGGCGCGGGCGGCAACCTTCACGCCAGTTGGCAAGCCTATGGTGTCGGCCAGCGAGGAAGAAGCGTCCCTCAATCCGCGTGCGCGCTCCGCCAAGCTGCGCGCCGGTATCCGCACTGAGGCTCAGTCGCCGGGAAACGATCTGTCCATTTTCAATCTGCCGGAACTGGCAAGCCTTGCACGGCTGGGGGGCTGACAAGACATGCTTCGAACGTTCGATATCGTTCTGATCGTCGTCATGACGGCCGCGGCCACGGTGACCTATACGATCAAGCATCGCGCCGAAAACAAGCTTGAGGAAGTCCGCAGGCTCGACGTGGCGATCAAGCTCGAGGAAGACACGATCGACCTGCTTCGGGCCGACTGGGCGCTTCTGACCCAGCCGAACCGGCTTGAGCGCCTCGTCGGCGCCTTCGGAGCCGACCTGCAGCTCGTGCCGACCCCCTCGACGCAGCTCGCCCAGCCGCAGGAACTGCCGATGATGAAGGCCGATTTGCCCGTGCCCGAGGACAAGTCGGCCAAGGATGGCATCGCTGCCATCATCGAAAAGACCGATAAGATCGCAACTGGCTCGGTGGCGCGCTGATGTCGTTTCTCTCCCGCATCATGGTGTTGAAAAGCAAGGCGCACTTCTCGGCGGGCGGCAACAACCGACCGGCCGAAAGCGGCGTCAACGTCACGTTCCAGGGGACACGCAAGAAGACCACGAACCAGGCGAAGAACCGCGTCGCCATCGTGATCTGCAGCTTCGGCATCGTCTATGCCGTCATCGGCGGCCGCCTGGTGCAATACGGCATGGCTGCGCCCGAGACCGTGTCCAGCATCGGCCGGGCCGACAACCTGATGGCGTCGCGCCCCGACATTCTCGACCGCAACGGCGAGATCCTCGCAACCGACATCCGCACGGTTTCGCTTTACGCCGAGCCGCACAAGATCGTCGATGCCGACGAGGCGGTGGAGCGGCTGGCGACGGTGTTGCCGGATATCAATACCCGCGAAATCTACAACAAGCTGAAGTCGAAATCGCGCTTCCAGTGGCTGCGTCGCCAACTGACCCCGAAGCAGCAGTCGGAGATCCTGGCGCTCGGCATTCCCGGCGTCGGCTTCCGTCCGGAAAAGCGCCGCTTCTATCCCGGCGGCCACACCGCTGCGCATATCCTCGGCCACGTCAACATCGACAACCGCGGCGTTGCCGGCATGGAGCGCTACATCGACAGCCAGGGGCTGGCCGACCTTGCCGCGATCGGCATGACCAGCGACGCCAAGCTCGAGCCGGTGAAGCTTTCGATCGACGTGCGCGTCCAGAACATCGTGCGCGACGTGATCGATGCCGGCATGAAGAACTACCAGGCGCTCGCTGCCGGCGCCGTCGTGCTCGACGTGCACACCGGCGAAGTGCTGGCCATGGCGTCGGTTCCCGACTACGACCCGAACAAGCCGGCCGAAGGGGCGGAAGAGGGCTGGATGAACCGCATGTCGAACGGCACGTTCGAGATGGGCTCCACATTCAAGACCTTCACCATCGCCATGGGGCTTGATTCCGGCAAGGTGACGCTCAACGACAGCTTCGACGCCTCGGCGCCGATCCGCATCGGCGGCTTCACCATCAAGGACTTCCACGGCAAGCGCCGTGTTCTGACCGTTCCGGAAATCTTCCAGTATTCGTCGAACATCGGCACGGCGAAGATCGCCGACCTCGTCGGCATTCCCGGGCACAAGGAATTTCTGACACGCCTCGGCCTGCTTTCTAAGCTGCCGACCGAGTTGCCGGAAGTGAAGACGCCCAGCCAGCCGCGCGAATGGAAGAAGATCAACTCGGTCACCATTTCCTTCGGCCACGGCGTCTCGACGACGCCGCTGCAGACGGCGGTCGCGGGGGCTGCACTCGTCAACGGCGGCAAGCTGATCGAGCCGACCTTCCTGCCGCGCACCGAAGAGCAGGCCGACGCAGTCGCCACGCCCGTCGTCAAGAAGAGCACCAGCGACGACATGCGCTTCCTGCTCCGCTGGAACGGCATTGCCGGCTCGGGCAAGCGCGCACTGGTTCCGGGCTTCAACGTCGGCGGCAAGACCGGTACGGCCGACAAGGTGGTCAACGGCCGCTATGCCAGCGACCAGAACTTCAACGCCTTCCTCGCGGCCTTCCCGATCGACAACCCGAAATACATCGTGCTGACCTTCATCGACGCGCCGAAGACCGGCGAAGGTGGCGGGCGCACTGCAGGCTCGAACGCGGCTCCCATGGTTCGTGACATCATCAGCCGCTCTGCGCCGCTGCTCGGTGTCGAACCAAAGTTTGGAGAAGACGGTTCTGCCTTGCTTGTGTCTTATTAGACATGAAATGAGAAAGCGGACGATTCGCGATTCTTGCGGATCGAAATCGATGCGAGACGTGCGTTCATGAAGATCAAAGACCTGGCGGGATCGAACTTCCCGGAACTTTCGGCGCAATTGAGCGGCGCTGCCGCCGATATCGACGTTGCCGGACTGACGGCCGATAGCCGGCAGGTTCAGCCAGGGGATCTCTTCGTCGCCGTTTCCGGCAGCAAGGCCAATGGCAGCACCTATGTCGCCGACGCCCTGAAGCGCGGGGCGGTCGCCGTCGTCACCGAAACGGGCTCTGACATCGACGCCTCGGCGGCGCCCGTGCTCAAGCTTTCCGAACCCCGCGCCTTTCTCGCCCGCGCTGCCGCTGCCTTCTACGGCCGCCAGCCGGAAACCATGGTCGCCGTCACCGGGACCGCCGGCAAGACCTCGGTCGCCTCGTTTACCCGCCAGATCTGGGCGCATTCCGGTCTTGCAGCCGCGATGATCGGCACGACCGGCGTCATCGCGCCGGGGCGTAACGATTACGGTTCGCTGACCACGCCCGATCCGGTGTCGCTGCACAAGCTCTTGGCCGAACTTGCTGACGCCGGCGTCACCCATGCGGCTATGGAGGCCTCCAGCCACGGTCTAGACCAGAGCCGGCTCGACGGCGTGCGCCTTTCGGCTGCCGCCTTCACCAATCTCGGTCGCGACCACATGGACTACCACCCGACGGTCGAGCACTACATGGCCTCGAAGATGCGGCTGTTCGAGGCGCTGCTGCCGAAGGGCGCGCCGGCGGTGATCTTTGCCGACGACCAGTGGTCGGAGCAGGCGATCGCGGCTGCCCGCAAGGCCAAGCTCGACGTGCGCACCGTTGGCCGCAAGGGCGATTACATCTCGCTGAAGCGGGTCGAACATTTCCGCCACAAGCAGTCGGCCGAAGTGCATGTCGGCGACGACATCTTCGAAATCCACATTCCGCTCGCCGGCGACTTCCAGATCGCCAACGCGCTCGTTGCGGCAGGCCTTGCCATGTCCACCGGCATCAGCGCCAAGGCGGCCTTCTCCGCGCTTGAAAAACTGCAGGGTGCCTCCGGTCGTCTCGAACTGGTTGGCCAGACCCGGGACGGCGCGCTCGCCTATGTCGACTACGCCCACAAGCCGGATGCGCTCGAAAACGTGCTCGCCTCGGTGCGCCCGTTCACGACTGGCCGCGTCGTCGTGGTCTTCGGCTGCGGCGGTGACCGTGACAAGGGCAAGCGCCCGATCATGGGCGAAATCGCCACCCGGCTTGCCGATGTGACGATCGTGACCGACGACAATCCGCGCTCGGAAGTGCCGGACGTGATCCGCGCCGAAATCATGGCGGCGGCCAAAGGCGCGATCGAAATCGGCGACCGCGCCACGGCGATCCGCACGGCGGTCGGCATGCTGAAGACCGGCGACACGCTGATCGTCGCCGGCAAGGGGCACGAGGAGGGGCAGACGATCGGCTCCGTCACGCTGCCCTTCTCGGATCATGCGGAGGTCCGCAAGGCATTGGGAGGCTTGTGATTTGAACTGGCTCTGGACAAGCAGCGATCTCCTGGCCGCCATGAATGGCCGGCCGGTCGGCAATCTGCCTGAAGGCATCTCGGGGATCTCCATCGACAGCCGCTCGATCGGCAAGGGCGAAGCTTTCTTCGCGATCAAGGGTGATCGCGTGGATGGCCACGACTATGCGGGCATCGCGCTCGCCAATGGCGCAGCGGTGCTGGTCGTCAGCGAAGGCAAGTTGCCGGCGCTTGGACGGCTGAATGCGCCGATGATCGTCGTCGACGACGTGCTCGAGGCGATGATCCGGCTCGGCTGTGCCGCGCGCGACCGCAGCGCCGCCAAGATCATCGCCGTCACCGGTTCGGTCGGCAAGACGACCACCAAGGAGATGCTGCGCCACGTGCTGCAGCCGCAGGGCCGCGTGCATGCGTCGGTCGCCTCCTTCAACAATCACTGGGGCGTGCCGCTGACGCTTGCACGCATGCCCGAGGCGACCGATTTCGGCGTCTTCGAAATCGGCATGAACCATCCGGGCGAGATCCGGCCGCTGACCGCCATGGTGCGCCCGCACGTGGCCATCGTCACCAGCATCGCCGCCGCCCATCTCGGCAATTTCGAGAGCCTGGACCAGATCGCGGAGGCCAAGGCCGAGATCTTCGAAGGCGTCGTCAATGGCGGCCACGCGCTGATCATTCACGACAGCCCGCAGTACAAGCTGCTCGAAGACGCTGCCGCTGCAGCCGGCGTCAGCCATATCCATTCCTTCGGCGCCAACCCGAAGGCCGAATTCCGGCTGGTCGAATTCAGCGGCGGTGCGGAAGGCTCGATCCTCTGGGCCGGCATCGGTGGCCGCACGCTCGAAGTCGCGATCGGCGCACCCGGGCGTCACATTGCCGAGAACGCGGTCGCGGTTCTGGCTGCCGTCAAACTTGCCGGCGGTGATCTCGACTATGCGGCTTCGGCGCTCGCAACCATGCAGGCCGAAACGGGCAGGGGCCGGCGCCATACGCTTGTCATCGGCAGCGGTACGCTGAAGCTGATCGACGAGAGCTACAACGCCAATCCGAGCTCGATGCGGGCGGCGATTTCGCTGCTGCGCGACAGCGAGCCGCCGGTCGGCGGCCGTCGCGTCGCCGTGCTCGGCGACATGCTGGAAATGGGCGAACACGCGGCCGAGGTGCATGCGGCACTTGCCCGTCCGCTCATCGAAGCCGGCATCACCGACGTCTGGCTCGCCGGGCCGCTGATGGCGCACCTGCGCGACGCGCTGCCGCCCGAAGTTTCGGTTGTTTACCGCGAGAGCGTCGAGGATCTCAAAGCCTACGCGCTGGCCGCCGTCGCGCCGGGCGACGTCGTCATGGTCAAGTCGTCCAAGGGGACCGGCTGCGCCAAGATCGTGCAGGCGCTGATCGAGACCTATCCGGCGGCGCAAGCCGAGGAATACGCGGCCGAGGGATCCGAAGCCGCGGGATAGCAGGCAATAAAAGAGCCGGCGGCACCGCCCATGATGGCGCGGTGGATACAGTTTGAGGTTAGGCCGCGCGCCCTAACACTTTCTCATGCAAGCGCGTATCGTTTTTCAGATGATTCTGTTGGACGTGTTTCGAAATACTACGGCGCCGCGCTATTCCCGGGGCGGGAAAGCTTCGCTGTAACACTTTAAACTGCTGCATCATTGTGCAGGAAACCTTTGGGGAAAGGTCCCTTATGCTCATTTGGCTCGTGGAACTGGCGGACCACTTTCAGTTTTTCAATCTTTTTCGCTACATCACGTTCCGCACCGGTGCGGCGCTCTTCACGTCGGCCATGATCGTCTTCCTCTTCGGGCCTGCGATGATTGCCTCGCTGCGTATCCGCCAGGGCAAGGGCCAACCGATCCGCGCCGACGGGCCGCAGACGCATTTCAAGAAGGCCGGCACGCCGACCATGGGCGGCCTGATGATCCTGGCCGGCATCGTCGTTTCGTCGCTGCTGTGGGCCGATCTGTCGAGCGTCTACGTGGTCTCGACGCTGCTCGTCACGCTCGGCTTCGGCGCCATTGGCTTCTACGATGATTACCTCAAGGTTACGAAGCAGTCGGACAAGGGCTTTTCCGGCAAGGCGCGCCTCGGCATCGAGTTCGTGATCGCGGCGATCGCCGTGTTCTTCATGATGCAGGCCTCGCTTTCGAGCGGCCCGTCCGGCTCCACCTTCGGCTCCTCCGTCACTTTCCCCTTCTTCAAGGACCTGATCGTCAATCTCGGCTATTTCTTCGTGCTGTTCGGTGGCTTCGTCATCGTCGGCGCCGGCAATGCCGTGAACCTGACCGATGGTCTCGACGGTCTTGCGATCGTGCCTGTGATGATCGCCGCTGCCGCCTTCGGCCTGATCGCGTACCTTGCCGGTAACGCCGTCTTCGCCAACTACCTGCAGATCCATTTCGTGCCTGGCACCGGCGAGCTTGCCGTCATCCTCGGCGCCGTCATCGGCGCCGGCCTCGGCTTCCTCTGGTTCAACGCACCGCCGGCCGCCATCTTCATGGGCGACACCGGCTCGCTGGCGCTCGGCGGCCTGATCGGCACCGTTGCCGTCGCCGTCAAGCACGAGATCGTCATGATCATCATCGGCGGCCTCTTCGTCATGGAGACGCTGTCGGTCATCATTCAGGTCTTCTGGTTCAAGCGCACCGGCCGCCGCGTCTTCCTGATGGCGCCGATCCACCACCACTTCGAAAAGAAGGGCTGGACCGAAAGCCAGGTCGTGATCCGCTTCTGGATCATCGCCGTTATCCTGGCGATGGTCGGCCTCTCCACCCTCAAGCTGCGGTGAGCGGACGATGATCCCGGTCACTTCCTTCAAGGGCAGGAAAGTCGCTCTCTTTGGTCTCGGCGGTTCGGGGCTGGCCACGGCTGAGGCGCTCGTTGCCGGTGGCGCCGCGGTCACTGCCTGGGACGACAACCCGGACAGCGTCGCCAAGGCTTCCGCCGCAGGCGTGCCGACGGCGGACCTGCGCACGGTCGACTGGGCGGCCTTTGCCGCCTTCGTGCTTTCGCCCGGCGTGCCGCTGACGCATCCGAAGCCCCACTGGACCGTGGATCTCGCCCATGCGGCGGGCGTCGAGATCATCGGCGACGTCGAACTTTTCGTGCGCGAGCGCCGTGCGCATGCGCCCGATTGCCCCTTCATCGCGATTACCGGCACCAACGGCAAGTCGACGACGACGGCGCTGATCGCCCATATCCTGCGCGAGAGCGGCCGCGACACCCAGCTCGGCGGCAATATCGGCACCGCGGTGCTGACGCTTGATCCGCCGAAGGCCGGACGCTTCTACGTGGTCGAGTGCTCGTCCTACCAGATCGATCTGGCGCCGACGCTGAACCCGACCGCAGGCATTCTGCTCAATCTCACGCCGGATCATCTCGATCGCCACGGCACGATGCAGCATTACGCCGACATCAAGGAACGGCTGGTTGCCGGCAGCGGCACGGCGATCGTCGGCGTCGACGACAGTTTTTCGGCGCTGATCGCCGATCGCGTCGAGCGCGCCGGTACCAAGACCGTGCGCATTTCGCGCCGCCATGTGCTGGCAAGCGGCCTTTATGCCGAGGGCTCGCGCATCCTGAAGGCCGAGGGCGGCACGTCCAGCCTGTTCGTCGATCTCGACGGTATCCAGACGCTGCGCGGCGGTCACAACGCCCAGAACGCGGCAGCTGCGATTGCCGCCTGCCTTGCGGTCGGCGTCAGCGCTGCGGAAATCCACGCGGGCCTGAAGAGTTTCCCCGGTCTCAAGCACCGCATGCAGCCGGTCGGCCGCAAGGGCGGGGTGGTTTTCGTCAACGACAGCAAGGCCACCAACGCGGATGCGGCGGCGCCTGCGCTTTCGAGTTATGACCGCATCTACTGGATTGCCGGCGGCCTGCCGAAGGAAGGGGGCATCACGACGCTTTCACCTTTCTTCCCGAAGATCGCCAAGGCCTATCTGATCGGCGAGGCTGCACCGGCCTTCGCCGCGACGCTCGGCGATGCGGTACCCTATGAGATCTCGGGCACGCTGGAGCAGGCAGTGGCGCATGCCGCGGCTGATGCCGGCAGGGACGAGACGGGCGGTTCGGCGGTGATGCTGTCACCGGCTTGCGCAAGCTTCGACCAGTATAAGAACTTCGAGGTGCGCGGCGATGCCTTCGTCGGCCATGTGCGCGCGATCGAAGGCGTGACGATGCTGATTTGATCCCTCGACCGGCGCGCAGGCGTGCCGGTCGATGCGGAAGGTGGTGCGGGATTTCGGACGTGGGCGCGATGGGCGCCGGAGAAGGGGACTGACAAGATGGTAAGCCGAGCCGAACGTGGCCCCGTGGCCGACTGGTTCTGGACGATCGACAGGTTCTTTCTGGCGACCTTCATCCTGTTGATGGGCGTCGGCTTCATGCTGTCGTTTGCTGCGAGCCCCGCGGTTGCCGAGCGTATCGGCCTCGACAGCTTCCACTTCGTCCGGCGTCACGCGCTCTTCCTTCTGCCGTCGCTGGTGGTGATGGTCGGCATTTCCTTCCTCTCGCCGCGCCAGGTCCGGCGGGCGGCCATCCTGCTTCTTGCCGGTTCGCTCGGCATGATGGTGCTGGTGCTCTTCATCGGCGAGGAAGTGAAGGGCTCGATGCGCTGGATTTCGTTCGGTGGGATTTCGATCCAGCCGTCGGAGTTCATGAAGCCGGCCTTCGTCGTCGTCTGCGCCTGGTTGTTCTCGGAGCATGCGCGCCAGCCGGAAATCCCCGGCAATCTCTTCGCCATCCTGCTCTTCGGCATCGTCGCGGCCCTGCTTGTCGCCCAGCCTGACCTTGGCCAGACGATCCTGACGACCGCCGTCTGGGGCGGCATGTTCTTCATGGCCGGTATGCCCTGGCTCTGGATCATCCTGCTTGGGGGTGCGGCGCTCGGCGGCTTCTTCGTCGCCTATACGATGCTGCCGCACGTGGCGGCCCGTATCGACAAGTTCCTGACCGGCGAAGGGGACACCTTCCAGATGGACACGGCCCGCGAGGCGATCATCCGCGGCGACTGGTTCGGCCGTGGCCCGGGTGAAGGCATCGTCAAGCGCATCATTCCGGACAGCCACACCGACTTCGTCTTCTCCGTTGCGGCCGAGGAATTCGGCATCGTCTTCTGCATGGTCATCGTCATGATCTTCGCCTTCCTGGTGATGCGCGGCCTCAACCATGCCTTCCGCGAACGCAACGACTTCAACCGGTTCGCCGTCGCCGGCCTGGTGCTCCAGATCGGCATCCAGTCGATGATCAACATCGGCGTGAACCTCGAACTGCTTCCGGCCAAGGGCATGACCCTGCCGCTGATCTCCTATGGTGGCTCGTCCATGGTGGCGATCTGCGTCACTGCCGGCTTCATCCTGGCCTTGACCCGTCACCGCCCGGAGAAGCGCGCCGTGGAGCGCAGCCTGTTTCGGTCCGGCATCGGTGTGCCGGCGGAGTAAAATATGACTAAAGGCATCATCCTGCTTGCCGCCGGCGGTACCGGCGGCCATCTCTTTCCGGCAGAAGCGCTGGCGCATGAGCTGAAGGCCATGAGCTATTCGGTGCATCTGGTCACCGACAGCCGCGCCGAGCGTTACGCCGGCAAGTTCCCGGCCGACGAGGTGCATGTCGTGCCCTCGGCGACGATCGGCTCGAAGAACCCGGTGACCGTCGTCAAATCGCTCTGGACGCTGTGGGCGGGCATGCGCGCCGCGCGCAAGCTGATTGCCCGGCTGAAGCCCAAGGCCGTTGTCGGTTTCGGCGGTTATCCGACCGTGCCGCCGCTGCTTGCCGCCACCGGCATGGGCGTGCCGTCGATCATCCACGAGCAGAATGCGGTCATGGGCCGCGCCAACAAGGCGCTGGCCTCGCGCGTCAAGGCGATCGCCGGCGGCTTCCTGCCCGAGGGCACCGGCGCCTTTGCCGCGAAAACCGTGACGACCGGCAACCCGGTACGCCCGGCGGTGCTTGCCGCGGCCAAGACACCCTATGCGTCGGCCGTCGGCGGCGCGCCGTTTCATCTCGTCGTCTTCGGCGGCAGCCAGGGTGCGCAGTTTTTCTCCAAGGCGGTCCCACAGGCGATCTGCCGTCTCGACGACGAGGTTCGCCAGCGCTTCAAGGTCACGCAGCAGGCCAGGCCGGAAGACAAGGACGGCGTGATCGCCACCTATGAGAAGCTCGGCGTGCCGGCCGAAGTCTCGCCCTTCTTTACCGACATGGCCGAGCGCATCGCCGGCGCCCAGCTCGTCATCTGCCGCTCCGGTGCCTCGACGGTTTCCGAGCTTGCGGTTATCGGCCGGCCGGCGATCCTCGTGCCCTATCCCTATGCGCTCGACCACGACCAGGCGGCCAATGCGGCAGCGCTTGCCGCCAAGGGCGGCGCGCGCGTGATCGCCCAAGGCGAACTCACGGCCGACCGTCTTGCCGGCATCCTCAACGATGCGATCGGCAAGCCGCAATCGCTCGCCGAGATGGCGGCAAATGCCCGGGAAACCGGCAAGCCGGACGCTGCAAGCTTGCTTGCATCCCTCGTAGAGGCTATTGCCAGCGGTTTGACAGTCGAGAAATTCAGGGAAACACGCTCATGAAAATGCCGAAAACCATCGGGCTGGTCCATTTCATCGGTATCGGCGGCATCGGCATGAGCGGCATCGCCGAGGTGCTGCATAACCTCGGACACAAGGTTCAGGGTTCCGACCAGTCCGACAGCGCCAATGTGCAGCGCCTGCGCGCCAAGGGCATCGAAGTCTTCGTCGGCCACAAGGCCGAGAACCTCGGCGATGCCGAGGTGATCGTCGTTTCGACCGCGATCAAGAAGGACAATCCGGAACTGATCGCCGCGCGCGAGAAGTTCCTGCCCGTCGTGCGCCGCGCCGAGATGCTGGCCGAGCTGATGCGCTTCCGCAATGCGATCGCGATCGGCGGCACGCATGGCAAGACGACGACGACCTCGATGGTCGCAGCATTGCTGGAAGCCGGCGGGCTCGACCCGACCGTCATCAACGGCGGCATCATCAATGCCTATGGCACCAACGCTCGCATGGGCGAGGGCGAGTGGATGGTGGTTGAGGCCGACGAATCCGACGGCACCTTCCTGAAGCTGCCGGCCGACGTTGCCATCGTCACCAATATCGACCCGGAACATCTCGACCATTACGGCAATTTCGACGCCGTGCGCGCGGCCTTCCGCCAATTCGTCGAGAACGTGCCCTTCTACGGTTTTGGCGTGCTCTGCCTCGACCATCCGGAAGTGCAGACCATGGTCGGCAAGATCGAGGACCGCAAGGTCGTCACCTACGGCGAGAACCCGCAGGCCGACGTGCGCTTCCACAACATCCGCATGGACGGCGCCACCTCCGTCTTCGACATCGAGATCCGCCGCCGCCGCACCGGCCAGGTGATCCCGATGAAGGACCTGCGCCTGCCGATGCCCGGCCGCCACAACGTGTCGAACGCCACCGCAGCGATCGCCGTTGCGCAGCGCCTCGGCGTCAGCCCGGAAGCGATCGCCAGGGGGCTCGCCTCCTTCAGCGGTGTGAAGCGCCGCTTCACGCTGACCGGCGAGACGAACGGCGTGCGCGTCTATGACGACTACGGCCACCATCCGGTCGAGATCAAGGCAGTGCTGCGCGCTGCGCGCGAGGCCTGCCAGGGCCGAATCATCGCCGTGCACCAGCCGCACCGCTACTCGCGCCTTTCGAGCCTGTTCCAGGAATTCTCCGCCTGCTTCAACGATGCCGACACGATCCTGATCGCACCGGTCTATGCGGCGGGTGAAGAGCCGATCCAGGGGGCCACGGCGGAAGAACTGGTCGATCGCATCAAGGCAGGCGGCCACCGCGACGCCCGTTTTGTTTCCGGTCCGGAAGCAATCGCGCCGGTTGTCAGCAAGATTGCACAGCCCGGCGATTTTGTGGTTCTCTTGGGCGCTGGCAGCATCACCTACTGGGCGGCTGCCTTGCCTAAGGAACTCGCGGATATTTCAGGAAATTGAGCATGAAACAGGTCAACGGTCAGAAACTACTGGAATCGCTCGGAAGTGGCGTCAGCGCCGTGCGCGGCCGCATCACGCCGGATGCGCCGATGGATCGTGTCACCTGGTTCCGCGCCGGCGGTCTTGCCGAGCTCATGTTCCAGCCGCACGACACGGACGATCTCATCACCTTCCTGAAACTGGTGCCGGCTGAAGTGCCGGTCATGGTTGTCGGCGTCGGCTCGAATCTTCTCGTGCGCGACGGCGGCATTCCCGGCGTCGTCATCCGGCTGTCGGCCAAGGGCTTTGGCGATCTGGAACTTGTCGGCGAAAACCGCATCAAGGCGGGCGCGATCTGCCCGGACAAGAACATCGCGGCGATGGCGCTCGATCACGGCATCGGCGGCTTCTACTTCTACTACGGCATTCCCGGCTCGCTCGGCGGCGCGCTGCGCATGAACGCCGGCGCCAATGGCGCGGAGACCCGCGAGCGGGTCGTCGAGGTCCATGCGGTCGACCGTCAGGGCAACCAGCATGTGCTTTCCAATGCCGACATGGGCTATGCCTACCGCCATTCCGCGGCGGCGAAGGACCTGATCTTCACCCACGCCGTCTTCGAAGGCTATGCCGAGGACAAGAACAAGATCCGCACCGACATGGACGCCGTGCGCCAGCATCGCGAAACCGTGCAGCCGATCCGCGAGAAGACGGGCGGCTCGACCTTCAAGAACCCCGAGGGCCATTCGGCCTGGAAGCTGATCGACGAGGCCGGCTGCCGCGGCATGATGATCGGCAGCGCGCAGATGTCGCCGCTGCACTGCAACTTCATGATCAACACCGGCCAGGCGACCGGTTACGAGCTCGAATATCTCGGCGAAACCGTTCGCCAGCGCGTGCTCGAACATTCGGGCGTCCGGCTCGAATGGGAAATCAAGCGCATCGGCACCTTCATGCCGGGCTACGAGATCAAGGAATTCCTCGGCCGCGGCATCGCTTAAGGCTGGGTTGCGAGACGTAATCTGAAAGGCCGTGGCGGAAGCGCTGCGGCCTCTTGTTTTTCCGGCGGGCGGCAAGCGGCTGCCAGCGCCTTTGCAGAGTGCCGGGTCGCCTGCTCAATCACGGTCGAGGAGAAAGCTCGAGTGCGTTGCTTGCAAAGACTATCGTATGCGAGGTTGCTCGCCGTTTCAGCCCTATTGGCCAATCTTGCGTTCTTTGCGCCCGTCAAGGCTATGGATGAGGTGCGTCTGCAAGCCGCCGTCGCCTCGCTCGGTGACGGTGTTGACGCCCAGCGTCTCGAAGCCAGGGTTGCCGATCTCGTAAAATCAGGCGACCAGATCGAGCTTGCGAAGCTGGCCGAACAGATCCGGATGAAAGACGGCGATTTCCTCGACATCCTGGAAAAGTTCTATGAGCAGCCGGAGCAAGCGCACGCGACGCCCGATTGGCAGCAGATCGCACTCTCAATGGGGCCGTGCCACTACGCCAACGCTGCCATCCGCATCGTCGCGATGACGATCGCGAACGGCACTCACCCAGCCATCCGAAACGGCGTTGTCATGATCGACGGCACGGAGGTCGACAATATTTTTGCGGAATCGATGCATCGCTGCGAGTTGATTGCGCGTCTTCCCAAGTCCACGCGGCAGGTCGGCTCTAGCTGCGCCATGACCGGCGACTGCGCCGACGATCCGGACCTCATGGAGTGAACCGAGCCACCCGCGCTTTGCTGGCGCCGGGCCATTGCCTGCTGCGATCGTCATCGGTTTGGCTTCGGAGGCTTCGCAAACAGCACCCGCTAAGCGAAAGGGCCGCAGCGTTGCCGCTGCGGCCCTTCTTGGTTGTGATCGGCCGCGCTAGGCGCGGCCAGTCGTGATCAGGCCGAAACCTCGTCTTCCGTCGACAGCACCAGGCACAGAAGCGTGATGGCGGCGGCGGCGAGCAGGTAGTAGCCGACGTAATCCAGGCTGTAGTTGGTGGCGAGCCAGGTGGCGATGTAAGGCGCCAGCGACGCGCCGAAGATGCCGGCGAGGTTGAAGGTCATCGAGGCGCCGGTATAGCGCACCGAGGTCGGGAAGGGGGCGGCGAGTGCTGCGCCGATCGGGCCGTAGGTGAGGCCCATGAGGCCGAGGCCGATGATCGAGAACAGGAACGCACCGCCGATGCCGCCCGCCAGGAGCGGCGCCATGAACAGGCCGAAGACGCCGATGCCGATGGTGGTGATGATCAGGATCAGGCGACGGCCGAAGCGGTCCGAAAGGATACCGGCAACCGGGATCATCAAGCCGAAGAAGACGACGCCAGTCATCTGCACGACCAGGAACTGCTCACGCGAATAGCCGAGCTTCGCCGTGCCCCAGGAGAGCGAGAAGACGGTCATCAGGTAGAACAGCACGAAGGTCGCAAGCGCCACGAAAGTGCCGAGCACCAGGCTGCGCTTGTGAAAGCGGAAGATCTCCATGATCGGCACCTGGACGCGCTCGTGCTTGTCGACGGCCTTCTGGAACTCCGGCGTTTCGGTGATCTTCAGGCGGACATAAAGGCCGACGGCAACCAGCAGGATGCTGGCGATGAACGGCACGCGCCAGCCCCAGGCGAGGAAGGCTTCGTTGCTCATGACTTCGCCGAGGATGAGGAACGTGCCGGCCGACAGGATGAAGCCGATCGGGGCGCCGAGCTGCGGGAACATGGCGTACCAACTGCGCTTGCCCTCCGGCGCGTTCTCGGTGGCGAGCAGCACGGCGCCGCCCCATTCGCCGCCAAGCCCGAGGCCTTGTCCGAAGCGGCAAAGGGCGAGCAAGAGCGGGGCTGCGACGCCGATCGACGCATAGGTCGGCAGAAGCCCGATGACGACCGTGGAGATGCCCATGGTCATGAGCGCCGCCACCAGGGTCGCCTTGCGGCCGACCTTGTCGCCGAAATGGCCGAAGATCACGGCGCCGAAGGGGCGGGCGAAGAAGGCGATCGAGAAGGTCGCAAAGGATTGCAGCATTGCCGAGGTCGGATCGGCGGCCGGGAAGAACAGGTGCGGGAACACCAGTACGGCGGCGGTGGCGTAAACGTAGAAGTCGAAGAATTCGATGGTCGTGCCGACGAGGCTTGCGAACAGCACCCGGGCAGGGGAGTTCACTGCCGCGTGCTTTGACGCATTGTCCTTCGGCGACAGGGAGGTTGTCGCGTCTGTCATTATCATAATTCCTGATGTGGATTTCATACCGTCTTGGGAGGCGGGTGAGGGCCTCTTAACGCAAGTTTCGGCATGGCGAAACCCTGATATCGTAAGAAGTGCGAACGATATCACCGCCATGCGCAGCAATCTTCTGCCGCGGCGCGGCCCAGGGCCGGCCGCACGGAGCTGGCTTTCCGGTTGCGCCCAACCGGCCTGCTGCCGGCTAAAGCTCACGCTTTGCGGGCGCGTGGTGCGGCTCGACAATCCGGATTGACGGGAATCAAATTGTGGCAAACTCTGGGCAGCTGAAGCGATCGGCTTCGTTTTTCAGGAGCGAATGCATGTTCAAAAAGCTTTCAGCAGAATTTCTCGGTACATTTTGGCTCGTTTTTGGCGGTTGCGGCAGCGCGGTGCTGGCTGCTGCTCTTCCCGGCGTCGGTATTGGTTATCTGGGCGTCTCCCTCGCTTTCGGTCTCACCGTCCTGACCATGGCCTATGCGGTCGGCGGTATTTCCGGCGGTCACTTCAACCCGGCCGTTTCCGTCGGCCTGACGGTCGCGGGCAAGTTCCCGGCGTCGAACCTTGTCGGCTATGTCATAGCCCAGGTGCTGGGCGCGATTGCGGCTGCCGCCGTCCTCTATGTCATCGCCAGCGGCAAGGGCGATTTCCAGCTCGGCGGCTTTGCTGCCAACGGCTATGGCGAGCATTCACCCGGCGGCTATTCGCTGACGGCGGCGCTGGTGGCCGAAGTGGTGCTGACCTTCTTCTTCCTGTTCATCATTCTCGGCTCCACCCATGGCCGGGTGCCGGCGGGCTTCGCGCCCATCGCCATCGGGCTGGCGCTGACCCTGATCCATCTCGTCTCGATCCCGGTGACGAACACCTCGGTCAATCCGGCCCGCTCGACAGGGCAGGCGCTCTTTGTCGGTGACTGGGCGCTGTCGCAACTGTGGCTGTTCTGGGTGGCGCCGATCGTCGGTGCGGCGATCGCCGGCATCGTCTGGAAGATCGTCGGCGACGACGACTGATCAAGGTCAGGATACCGTCACGCATGGACCCGCCGCCCTCGATGCGGCGGGTTTTTTCATTTTTTTCTTCTGTTTATGCATTAGATTCAAGATTGCTCCGCAACCCTTTGATCTCTCGCTAAAATGCCTTGTTTCCACATGCGCTTGCGCCTGCAGGTGGCGTTTCATTTCCTGACTGGGGTTAACGAAAGTAAACGGTTCGTTAACCTTAATGACGTTCTAGTGACCCCAATGGCACAGCTGACTCGCGAGGGCGGGAGCCAGCCAGACGCAAGGAAACCTTGCGATAGTGGCGTATTGTCTGGGGGTTTGAATGAACGGCAAGCATGTGGCTGTCCTGATGGGCGGATTTTCTTCGGAGCGACCGGTTAGCCTGTCGTCCGGGGCTGCCTGTGCGGATGCCCTGGAGGCTGCCGGCTATCGCGTCACCCGCATCGACGTCGACCGCAAGGTTGCAGAGACGCTGGCCGCGCTGCGCCCCGACGTTGCCTTCAACGCCCTTCACGGTCCGTTCGGCGAGGACGGCACGATCCAGGGCATCCTCGAATATCTCGAGATCCCCTACACCCATTCCGGCGTGCTTGCCTCGGCGCTCGCGATGGACAAGGCGCAGGCGAAGCACGTAGCGGCTGCTTCCGGCATTCCGGTCGCCGATGCGCAGGTCATGGACCGCCATGCCTTCGGTCCGAAGCATCCGATGAAGCCGCCTTACGTCGTTAAGCCGGTGTCCGAAGGCTCGAGCTTCGGCGTCGTGATCGTCAAGGAAGATCAGTCGCATCCGCCGCAGGTGGTCACCTCGAGCGAGTGGCGCTACGGCGACCGAATCATGGTCGAGCGTTATGTCGCCGGCCGTGAACTGACCTGTGGTGTCATGGGCGACAAGGCGCTTGGCGTCACCGAAATCATCCCGCAGGGCCACGCCTTCTACGATTATGATTCCAAATACGTAAAAGGTGGTTCGCGCCACGTCATTCCGGCACAGATTTCACCAAATATTTACCAAAAAATACAAACACTCGCTCTGAAGGCGCATCAGGCAATCGGTTGCCGGGGCGTCAGCCGATCCGACTTTCGTTTCGATGACAGTTCCTCCGCTGAGGGCGAGCTGATCTGGCTGGAGATCAACACCCAGCCCGGCATGACTCCGACCTCCCTGGTGCCCGAGATGGCCGCGCATGCTGGCTACAGCTTCGGTGAGTTTTTGAGTTGGATGGTGGAGGACGCGTCGTGTTTGCGTTGAGGGGCAAAAGGGGCAAGAGGGTTCGTCACCTCGATGGCGCCGCCGCCGCCGATGTGGACGGCGCGCGCGTACTGCCGCGTCCGCTTCGTCGTGTCGTGCGCTTCTTCGTCAGCCTCGGTGCTGGCCGCATTCGTTTTCCCGCTCATACCGGCACGCTGTCGGCAATCGCCTTCTTCGCGGCAACCGGCCTTTACGGCATGTCGCTCGGCGGCCACACGCAGAATTTCGCACAGGCCTCGACCACGGCCGCAGGCTTTGCGATCGAAGACGTCAAGGTTTCCGGCAACGACCAGACCTCGGAAATCGACATTCTCCAGCAGCTCGGCCTCGACGGCACGACGTCGTTGGTGGCGCTCGATATCGCCGAGGCGCGCAAGCTGATTGCGGAAATGCCCTGGGTGCAGGGCGTTACCGTTCGCAAGATCTATCCCGGCACCATCGAGGTCAGCCTCACCGAGCGCAAGGCCTTCGGCATCTGGCAGCACGGTTCCGACCTTTCGCTGATCGAGCGCAGCGGCAGCGTGATCGCGCCCTTGCGCGACAACAAGTTTGCGGCGCTGCCGCTCTTCGTCGGTCGTGACGCCGAAACGGCGGCCGCCGATTTCTACGACGAGTTTTCCCGCTGGCCGGAGATCCGCTCGCGGGTGAAGGCCTTCGTGCGCGTGGCCGGCCGCCGCTGGGACCTGCGCCTCGACAACGGCATCGTTGTCAAGCTGCCGGAGCACGACGTCGCCCGGGCGATGAAGGTGCTCTCCGACATGGAAAGCCAGCACCAGCTCCTCGAGCGCGACATCGCTGCCGTGGATCTGAGGCTTGAAGACAGAACAACAGTTCAGTTGACGCCGGACGCAGTGACCCGGCGCGAAGTTGCCTTGAAGGCGAGGGACAAGATGCTGAAGGCGCAGGAGACCGAAAAGAAGAAAGAAGGCCGCATATGAGTCTGTTCGGTTCCTCCAGCTTTGGCCTGCCGCGCCTGAAGCCGCTTTCCTCGAAGCGGTCTCATGTCGTCTCGGTGCTGGATATCGGTTCGACCAAGGTGGTCTGCATGATCGGCCGCCTGACGCCGCGCGCCGAGAGCCAGATCCTGCCCAACCGTACGCATAGCGTCGAAATCATCGGCATCGGCCACCAGAAGTCCCGCGGCGTCAAGAACGGCGTCGTCGCCGACCTCGATGCGGTGGAAAGCGTCGTCCGGCTCGCCGTCGACGCGGCCGAGCGCATGGCCGGCCTCACCATCGACAGCCTGATTGTCAACGTGTCAGCCGGCCGGCTGCAGAGCGACGTCTATACCGCGACGATCGATCTCGGCGGCCAGGAAGTCGACGCCAACGATCTGCGCAAGGTTCTGTCGGCTGCAGGCCAGCAGTCGCTGCGCTCCGACCGCGCCATCCTGCATTCGCTCCCGACGGGCTTCTCGCTCGATGGCGAGCGCGGCATCCGCGATCCGCTGGCCATGTTCGGCGACGTTCTCGGCGTCGACATGCATGTGCTGACGGCCGAACGGGCAGCGCTGAAGAACCTCGAACTCTGCGTCAACCGCGCTCACCTTTCGGTCGAGGGCATGGTTGCCACCCCCTATGCCAGCGGTCTTGCCGCACTCGTCGACGACGAGGTCGAGCTCGGCTGTGCGGCGATCGACATGGGTGGCGGCACGACGACGATCTCGGTCTTTGCCGAAGGCAAGCTGGTTCACGCCGACGCTGTCAGCCTCGGCGGCCACCACGTGACGACGGATCTGGCGCGTGGTCTTTCGACCCGCATCGAGGATGCCGAACGGCTGAAGGTCGTGCATGGCTCGGCCCTGCCCAACAGCGCCGACGAGCGCGATATCGTTTCGGTTCCGCCGATCGGCGAGGACGACCGCGATCAGCCGACGCATGTGCCGCGCGCCCTCGTGTCGCGCATCGTGCGCGCCCGCATCGAAGAGACGCTGGAACTCATCCGCGATCGCATCCAGCGCTCGGGCTTCAGCCCGATCGTCGGCAAGCGCATCGTTCTGACGGGCGGCGCCAGCCAGCTGACCGGCCTGCCGGAAGCGGCCCGCCGCATCCTCGCCCGCAATGTTCGCATCGGTCGTCCGCTCGGGGTTTCCGGGCTGCCGGCCGCTGCCAAGGGCCCGGCCTTCTCCACGGCGGTCGGCCTGATGATCTATCCGCAGGTCGCCGACCTCGAGACCCATGCCTCCCACGGCGGCATGTTCTCGGCGCTCGGCGCCGGCAACGGCCGCATCGCCCGCATGGGCCAGTGGCTGAAAGAAAGCTTTTGAGTGACGGCTGGCTCCGAACAGGGACGGGGCCGGTGAAGACAAACTGAAAGATTTGGCCGGCTCGGCAAGGCGGCCAGAAAACAGAAGGAACGGGACTATGACTATCAACTTGCAGAAGCCGGATATCACGGAGCTGAAGCCGCGCATCACCGTCTTTGGTGTGGGCGGTGGTGGCGGCAACGCCGTCAACAACATGATCACCGCAGGCCTCCAGGGCGTCGATTTCGTCGTCGCCAACACGGATGCCCAGGCACTC
Source organism: Ensifer sp. ENS09 (assembly GCF_014852425.1). Lineage (NCBI taxonomy): Bacteria > Pseudomonadati > Pseudomonadota > Alphaproteobacteria > Hyphomicrobiales > Rhizobiaceae > Ensifer > Ensifer sp. ENS09. Next base: position 1,093,490 of record NZ_JACVBP010000001.1, on the reverse strand, counting down.
ACCATGACCAAGGCCGAGCGCATCATCCAGATGGGTGTTGCCGTCACCGAAGGTCTCGGCGCCGGTTCGCAGCCGGAAGTCGGCCGTGCGGCCGCCGAAGAGTGCATCGATGAGATCATCGACCACCTCAACGGCACCCACATGTGCTTCGTCACCGCCGGCATGGGCGGCGGCACCGGCACCGGTGCAGCCCCGATCGTCGCACAGGCCGCCCGCAACAAGGGCATCCTGACGGTCGGCGTCGTCACCAAGCCGTTCCATTTCGAAGGTGCGCGCCGCATGCGGCTCGCCGACCAGGGCATCGCCGAACTGCAGAAGTCGGTCGACACCCTGATCGTCATCCCGAACCAGAACCTCTTCCGCATTGCCAACGACCGCACGACCTTTGCGGACGCGTTTGCGATGGCCGACCAGGTTCTCTATTCGGGCGTTGCCTGCATCACCGACCTCATGGTCAAGGAAGGCCTCATCAACCTCGACTTCGCCGACGTCCGCTCGGTGATGCGCGAAATGGGCCGCGCGATGATGGGCACCGGCGAAGCTTCGGGCGAAGGCCGCGCACTGGCCGCAGCCGAAGCCGCGATCGCCAACCCGCTGCTCGACGAAACCTCGATGAAGGGCGCGCAGGGCCTGCTGATCTCTATCACCGGCGGCCGCGACCTCACCCTGTTCGAACTCGACGAAGCGGCAACCCGTATTCGCGAAGAAGTCGACCCGGATGCCAACATCATCCTCGGCGCGACCTTCGACGAAGATCTCGAAGGCCTCATCCGCGTCTCGGTCGTTGCCACCGGCATCGACCGTACGGCCGCGGAGGTGGCGGGTCGTTCCGCCGACTTTCGTCCGGTAGCAGCAAAGCCGGTCGTCCGTCCGTCTGCCGCCGTTCCGGCCCAGCAGCCGCAGGCCGTTGCCCAGCACCAGCCGGCCCCGGTTCACCAGCCGGTGATGCAGCAGCCTGTCGCCCAGCCGGTTCAGCAGCCGATGCAGCAGCAGGCTACCGCCGACCAGATCGCCGCCGCCATCCGCGAAGCCGAAATGGAACGCGAGCTCGACATCGCCACGCGCGCCGCCCAGGTGCAGGCCCAGGCTCCGGTTCAGCAGCCGATGCACGAAGACAACTTTCGTCCCCAGAGCAAGCTTTTCGCCGGTGCTGCACCGGTAGAAGCCGCTCCGGTCATGCGCCAGCCGCAGCCGCAGATGCAGCCGGTTCAGCCCCAGCCGCAGCCGATCATGCGCCAGGAGCCCGTCGCTCCGGTCATGCGCCAGCAGCCGGAACAGGTTCGCATGCCGAAGGTCGAAGACTTCCCGCCGGTCGTAAAGGCCGAGATGGACCGCCGCGCACAGCCGGCTGCCCCGATCGCGGAAGAGCGCGGCCCGATGGGCCTGCTCAATCGCATCACCAGCTCGCTTGGCCTGCGTGAACGCGAACAGACCCCGGCAGCCGCCGACATGACGGCTTCCGCACCGACCGCTGCTTCCCAGCAGCGCCGGCCGCTCTCGCCGGAAGCGAGCCTCTATGCGCCGCGTCGCGGCCAGCTTGACGATCACGGTCGCGCTTCGCCGCAGGCGCGCCCGCAAGAAGATGATCAGCTCGAGATCCCGGCGTTCCTGCGCCGTCAATCGAACTGATTGGAAGGCCCGTTCCTTCACCTTGCCGAATGCCCGGGCAACTGCCCGGGCATTTTTGCATTTTGTTCATCATTTCAGGTGTTTGGTTCCATGTTACGGACCGTCGCAAATGCGTAACAAAGCGAAACGAACAGTGATTTGGAATGGTGCCTCCAAACTCCTATTTTCAGACTCGGAATTGGGGACGCATGCGATTCGATCAAGCGCTGTCTGTTCGAAACGCAGAGGACCGGTCGTTGAGCCGGGACTCTCGGGCATCTTTCTTGTGCCCTGAAGATTGTTGCGTCCACCAGCAGGTTTTGGCCATCGGCCACAGGTATTGAAAGTGACGAGAATGGGAATCGAATTGCTCGGGTTTCAGACGACGATTGCAAGCCCGGTAACGCTCAAGGGAATTGGCGTTCATTCCGGTGCGGAAGTGTCGATCACCTTCCACCCGGCCGAAGCCGACGCGGGCATCGTTTTCCAGCGCGTCCTGTCCAACGGCCGGGTCAGCGAATACAAGGCGGTTTCCTCGCAGGTCGGCAACACCGATCTCTGCACTGTTCTCGGCATGTCGCCGGCGACCTCGATCGCCACGATCGAACATGTCATGGCTGCGATCTACGCGCTCGGTCTCGACAACCTCACGGTCGAAGTGCACGGCGCCGAAATGCCGATCATGGACGGCAGCTCCGAACCTTTCATCGACGCGATCGAGCTGGTGGGTGTTCGCGCCCTTGCGGTCAAGCGTCGCTACATCCGCATCGTCAAGCCGGTGCGTATCGAATCAGGCGCCTCCTGGTCGGAGTTCACGCCCTATGACGGCATGCGCTTCGAGGTTGAGATCGATTTCGATTGCCCGCTGATCGGCCGCCAGGCCTGGAAGGGCGACATGACGCCGTCCGTCTTCAAGCGCGAACTGTCGCGTGCCCGCACCTTCGGTTTCATGCGTGATGTCGAACGCCTCTGGGCCGCCGGCTTCGCACTCGGCTCCTCGCTCGAAAACTCCGTCGTCATTTCCGACGACAACGCCGTCATCAACGTCGAGGGCCTGCGCTACACCGACGAATTCGTGCGCCACAAGACGCTCGATGCGGTTGGCGACCTCTCGCTCGCCGGCGCGCCGTTCATCGGCTGCTACCGCTCCTACCGCGGCGGCCACAAGATGAACGCCAACGCGCTGAAGGCACTGCTCAGCGACCCGACGGCCTACGAAGTCGTCGAAACGGCAACCCCGCGCCAGCGTACCCGCGCGCGCGATATGGTTGCAGTGGCAGCTCCGGGCTTCGCGCCCTGGTCCGCATAACAAGAAAAGTCATCATCTCCTCCAGTCGCCGGCCGAAAGGCCGGCATTTTCATGATAGAGCTGCCACAAATTTGCATGAATCACCGATCATGACGTTGCGGTCTGAAGGTAACTTGCTCTAAAAGCGCATGTCTGGCGGGGTCCATGCCCGCAGAGTGGAACGGGAATATCCGATGGTTCTTGCAGTTTCTGTGGATTTGAAGAAGTCAGCGCGCGTCGCCGCCGTCATTGTCGCGGCTGTTGCCGGCAGCGCCCTGATCACCGCCTGCCAGAACGATCCCGATATCGACATCACCAAGCTGACGGCGGAGACCGATCCGCCGGAAGTGCTCTACAATCAGGGCCTTGCCAACCTCAATGCAGGCAAGACGACTGAGGCGGCGCGCAAGTTCGAAGCGCTCGACCGCCAGCATCCGTTCTCGGAATATGCCCGCAAGGCACTGGTCATGAACGCCTTCGTTTCCTATCGTAACGGTCAGTACCAGGAGGCGATCAACGCCACCGGCCGCTACCTCAATCTTTATCCGCAGTCGGAAGACGCGGCCTATGCGCAGTACATCCAGGGTCTCGCCTATACCAAGCAGATCCCGGCGGTGACGCAGGACCAGAAGCCGGCCTTCAAGGCGATCGAAGCCATGCAGGCGGTCGTCGACCGCTACCCGGACTCCGAATATGTCGACGACGCCAAGTCGAAGATCCGCTTTGCCCGCGACCAGCTGGCCGGCAAGGAAATGCAGGTCGGGCGCTACTATCTCGAGCGCAAGGAATACCTTGCCGCCGTGTCGCGTTTCCGCGTCGTCATCGAGCAGTACCCGAACACCAACCAGGTGGAAGAGGCGCTCGCCCGTCTGACGGAAGCCTACTTCGCGATGGGCGTGACCCAGGAGGCGCAGACCGCTGCCGCCGTTCTCGGCCACAACTATCCGGACAGCCAGTGGTACTCCGATTCGTTCAAGCTGCTGCAGTCGGGTGGCCTGGAGCCACGTGAAAGCGGCAACTCCTGGATCTCGCGTGCCGCCAAGAAACTCGTCGGCGCCTGATCTTAATCAGCGCCCTCTAGGAAGATATGACCCCGGATGCTTGCCCAGCTTTCGATCCGCGATATCGTCCTGATTGAACGGCTTGATCTCAATTTCGACGCCGGGCTCTCGGTGCTGACCGGCGAAACCGGGGCCGGCAAGTCCATCCTTCTCGACAGCTTGTCGCTGGCCCTTGGCGGGCGCGGCGACGGCTCGCTCGTGCGCCACGGCTCCGACAAGGGGCAGGTGACGGCGGTCTTCGACGTACCGATGGGGCACTCGGCGCGGCTGATGCTCAGGGAAAACGGCATCGACGACGACGGAGACCTGATCTTCCGTCGCGTCCAGTCGGCCGACGGCCGCACCAAGGCCTATGTCAACGACCAGCCGATCAGCGTCCAGCTGATGCGCCAGCTCGGGCAGACGCTCGTCGAAATCCACGGACAGCACGATGACCGCGCGCTCGTCGACATTGATGCGCACCGCACGCTGCTCGACGCCTTCGGCGGCACCGCCGACGAAGCGGCGCATGTGAGCGAACTCTATCGCGCCTGGAAGGATGCCGAGCGCGGCCTGAAGAAACACCGCGAGCGGGTCGAGGCGGCCGCGCGCGAGGCGGACTATCTGCGGTCCTCGGTCGAAGAACTGGAGAAGCTCAGCCCCCGCGACGGCGAAGAAGACGAGCTTGCTGAGAACCGGGCGCGGATGATGAAGGCCGAGCGCATTGCCGGCGACATCAACGAGGCCTCGGAGTTCCTCAACGGCAACGCGTCGCCGGTTCCGCTGATCGCCTCGCTCGTGCGCCGTCTCGAGCGCAAGAGCCAGGAGGCGCCGGGCCTGCTCGAAGAAACGGTCGAACTGCTCGATGGAGCGCTCAACCAGCTTTCGGACGCGCAGATGTCGGTCGAGCGGGCGCTGCGCAATACGGAATTCGACCCGAAGGAACTGGAGCGGGTGGAGGAGCGGCTGTTCGCGCTGCGTGCCGCCAGCCGCAAATATTCGGTTCCGGTCACGGAACTGCCGGCGCTTGCAGTCCGCATGATTTCCGATCTCGCCGATCTCGATGCCGGCGAGGAAAAGTTGAAGCAGCTCGATGCACAGGTCGGCGTGGCGCGGGTGGCGTTCGACGCTTCCGCGCGCTCGCTTTCCGAAAAGCGTCGCCATACCGCGACAGCACTTTCCGATGCCGTCATGGCCGAGCTACCGGCGCTGAAGCTGGAGCGCGCACGCTTCATGGTCGAGGTACAAAGCGATCCGTCACTGCCGACGGTCGACGGCATCGACCTTGTCGAGTTCCACGTCCAGACCAACCCCGGCACGCGGCCGGGGCCGATCATGAAAGTCGCCTCGGGCGGCGAACTTTCGCGCTTCCTGCTTGCGCTGAAGGTGGCGCTTGCCGATCGCGGCTCGGCGCCGACGCTCGTCTTCGACGAAATCGACACCGGTGTCGGCGGTGCGGTGGCCGACGCCATCGGCCAGCGGCTGAAGCGGCTTTCGGCGACGGTTCAGGTGCTTTCCGTCACCCATGCGCCGCAGGTCGCAGCCCGCGCGGCAACGCATCTCCTGATCTCCAAGGGCCCTTCGGCCGAGAAGGCCGAGATGATTTCCACCCGTGTCGCCCGCATGGACGACAAGGCGCGCACCGAGGAAATCGCCCGCATGCTTGCCGGCGCCTCGATCACCGAAGAGGCGAGGGCGGCAGCCGCTCGCCTGCTTTCCGGCAACGGCTAGATCGTCCTGCCGCCAAGTGGAAACATTGGCGGCTTTAGGATGCGATCTCCTCAGAGTGCCCATCCGAGCCCACGGGCTTGGGCTTCCTAAGCCTTTTGGTTGAATTGTTGCGCCGCTGCACCCGTGTTCTATTTCCTCTGCGGTTGGGGCACTTCGATCATGTGGGAGAAACTTCAGCATAGACTGGAGATCCGGTTTGCGCAGATGCGTGCGCATCCGGAACTGATCCTGCTCATCGCGCTCGCCTATGCCGGCCTTATCCTGACCATAAGGGACGCGAACCAGGAATTGGGCGGCTTCGGGGTAGTCGCGTGCGTTGCGATCGCCGTGATTGCAGCAACCCTTGTCGCAAGGCTAAGACGTGCCTCACAGTTCGGGCCGGCGGAGGAGGTGGCCGATCCTCAACCGCCGAACGTGGACGAAGCCACGCCGTTGGCGCTTGTGGCGCCCTGCGCGCGTGGGGACCGTTCCTATCTTGTCCGCGTCCCGGCGCCGACGGCGGTCGCCTACGATGTGGTCCGCAAGGCACAGGGTGTGTTTCGCAGCGGCGCGATCGATCCCGAAGAGGATATGAAAGCGTTCCATTCCGATCCCTACAGCCTGATCTGCCTCCAGGATCCCGACGAGAACATCTTCGGCTTCATCGACTACTACGCCTTCGAGAAGAACCACTTCAAACTGTTCCTGCAGGGCCACTATGCCTTCGACAATCTCTTGGCGAGCGGCCTGCTCGCCCACCCACAGGCGCGAAAGGCAAAAGTCGTCTATCTCGCGACCATCCTCAACCTGAGCTTCCTGCTCGATTCCATGCGTGTCGAGCGTCGCCGGCAGAACGGCATCCTCGTCTGGGCGACGGTCTCGGCGATCCTCGAACACCACACGTTCCCGCCCGATGGCATCGACATCTACAGCATCGGCTGGGACAAGGGCGGGGCCGCGATCCTGAAGATGTTCGGCCTGCAGCCGGTCAGCCGGGTTATGCGTGGCGAGGCGAAAGGCAAATGGATCTACTGCAAGCGTGGCGTCCAGAAAAAGGACCTCGAGGCCATCCGCGGCCGCTATCAGAAGCGCTATGAACGCTGGTGCGAGCTGGATGTCCGGCCGCTTGGCGGGCTCGCGACGGGGAGGGCCAATGCCACGGGCGCGTGAGTTGACGGCGCCGGACGGTCTTTTCTTTCCCAGCGGTTGCTCTACAAAACGACTCCGAATCCGGAGTTGTCGCGCATGTCCCAAGAATTGAAACCCGTCGAGAATCTCAACGAAGCGGAAGCGGCCGAAGCGCTTGCCTTTCTTGCGGCTGAGCTTGCGCGCCACGACGCGCTTTATCACGGCAAGGACGCGCCTGAGATTTCGGATGCGGACTATGACGCGCTGAAGCGGCGCAACGACGCGATCGAGGCGCGTTTTCCGGCGCTGATCCGCGAGGACAGCCCGTCGAGGAAGGTGGGCGCCGCCCCCTCCGTCACCTTCCAGCCGGTCGTTCATGCCCGGCCGATGCTGTCGCTCGACAACACGTTTTCCGACGAGGACGCCCGCGATTTCGTCGCCTCGGTCTATCGCTTCCTCGGTCAGCTGCCTGACAATTCGATTGCCTTTACCGCGGAGCCGAAGATCGACGGGCTCTCCATGTCGCTGCGCTACGAGAACCGCCGGCTGGTGACGGCCGCGACCCGCGGCGACGGCACGACGGGGGAAAACGTCACCGCCAACATCCGCACCATCGGCATGATCCCGCAGACGCTGCCGGCCGGCGCGCCTGACATCGTCGAGGTGCGCGGTGAAATCTACATGGCGAAGTCGGATTTTGCCGCCCTCAATGCCGAAATGGCGGCGCTCGGCAAGCCGCTCTACGTCAACCCGCGCAATACGGCTTCCGGATCGCTGCGCCAGCTCGACGCCAAGGTGACGGCGAGCCGCAAGCTGCGTTTCTTTGCCTATGCCTGGGGCGAGATTTCGGACATGCCCGCCGATACGCAGATGGGCATGGTCGAGGTCTTCAAGTCCTGGGGCTTCCCGGTCAACCCGCTGATGCAGCGGCTCTCCTCGGCCGATGCGCTGCTCGAACATTACCACCATATCGAGCGCGAACGGCCGGATCTCGACTACGACATCGACGGCGTCGTCTACAAGGTCGACCGGCTCGACCTGCAGGCCCGCCTCGGTTTCCGCTCGCGCTCGCCGCGTTGGGCGACGGCCCACAAGTTTCCGGCCGAGCAGGCATTTACCCGGCTCACCGCAATCGACATCCAGGTCGGCCGCACCGGCGCGCTGACGCCGGTTGCGCGCCTGGAGCCGATCACGGTCGGCGGCGTCGTCGTCACCAATGCGACGCTGCACAACGAGGATTACATCAAGGGTCTCGGCAATTCGGGCGAGCCCATCCGCGAGGGCAGGGACATCCGCATCGGCGACATGGTGATCGTCCAGCGCGCCGGCGACGTCATTCCGCAGATCGTCGATGTCGTCATGGACGAGCGCAAGGAAGGCTCCGAGCCCTATCGTTTCCCGACGACATGCCCCGTCTGCGGCAGCCATGCGGTGCGCGACATCAACGAGAAGACCGGCAAGGTGGATGCGGTGCGCCGCTGCACCGGCGGCTTCGTCTGCCGCGCCCAGGCGGTGGAGCACCTCAAGCACTTCGTCTCGCGCAACGCCTATGACATCGAGGGCCTCGGTTCCAAGCAGATCGAGTTCTTCTTCGAAAGCGAGGATCCGACGCTTTCGATCCGCACGGCGCCCGACATCTTCACGCTGGAGAAGCGCCAGGAGGCGTCGCTCACCAAGCTCGAAAACATCGACGGCTTCGGCCGTGTCAGCGTGCGCAAGCTCTATGACGCCATCAATACGCGCCGCTCGATCGCGCTGCAGCGTTTCATCTACGCGCTCGGCATCCGCCATGTGGGCGAGACGACGGCGAAGCTCTTGGCGCGCTCCTACGGCACTTATGAACACTTCGGCACGGCGATGAGCGAGGCTTCGACGTTTACGGGCGACGCCTGGAACGAACTCAACAGCATCGACGGCATCGGCGAGGTCGTCGCCCGCGCCATCGTCGAGTTCTACAAGGAGCCGCGCAACCTCGAAGTGGTCAACCGGCTGCTGTCCGAGGTGACGCCGGAGGCGGCGGAAACACCGGTCGCCAGCGACAGCCCGGTCGCCGGCAAGACGGTCGTCTTCACCGGTTCGCTTGAAAAGATGACGCGCGACGAGGCCAAGGCCAAGGCGGAAGGCCTCGGCGCCAAGGTGGCCGGATCCGTATCGAAGAAGACGGATATCGTGGTTGCCGGCCCGGGGGCCGGCTCCAAGCTCGACAAGGCCCGCGAACTCGGTGTCGCGACCATGGACGAGGACGAGTGGCTGGCGCTGATCGGCGGGTGATCCCCGCCGGTTGGCAATCGGTGGAGCGTCGTTAAGCCTGCCTGCTGTCGTACTCTTCGGAGGCGGCTTTGAGGGCGGCAATATCGTCGGCGCAGATGAAACGGCGCAACGCGTCGAACTTTGATCGTTCCCACCGGTAGATGCCGAGCGCAAGCAGCGTCTCGACATCGGCCGCGGGGAAGCGCTGGCGGACGGGGCGGGCAGGGTTCCCCGCAACGATGGTGTAGGGTGCAACGTCCTTCGTGACGATGGCGCCCGACGCCACGACGGCGCCTTCACCCAGCGTCACACCCGGCATGATCATGGCCCGCATGCCGATCCAGGCGCCGTCGCCGATGAGGGTGTCGCCCTTGCCGACATAGGCTTCGCCGATCACTTCGAGGAAGGGATATAGGCTCACCCAATCGGTGCGATGGGTGTGGTTGCCACCCATGAGGATCACCGCTTCGGCGCCAATCGCGACATAGTCGCCGATCCGCAGCTGATCGATTGGCCATTGCGGCTCCCAGGCCTTTAGGCTGTAGTCGTCGCCATAGAGGTAGCGAACGACACTCTCCTCGAAGGGTCCGGTCCAGGCGTTGCTGTAGTAGCTGTTGGTGCCGCGCACATGGATGTTCGGGTTGCGCACGGTCTCGTGCAGAAGCTCGACTTTGGACCAATGCTTGGCTTCGACCTTCGTGGACATGGGGTTCCTCATTCTCAATGCTTGCAAGCGAAGCTGCGTCCGCTCGCCTTTCGTATTCCGTCCCAACTATCGGATTTACCGACCGCTTTCTTCTCAAATCGAGCGTCGACCGGAAGCTCTGGCCGGCACTGCGACCATTCCATCACACAAAAACGCCCGCCGCTTTGGGCGGCAGGCGCAAGGTTCGGCGGGCATGCCTGAGATCATCAGCCCTGCTGCTGGGCTGCTTCCTGGTCCATCCACATGAACTCCCAGACGTGGCCGTCGAGGTCCTGGAAGGAAATGCCGTACATAAAGCCGTAGTCGAGCGCCGGCTTCCAGGGCTTGGCGCCGGCAGCGAGCGCCTTGGCGAGCATGTCGTCGCATTCGGCGCGGCTTCCGGCAGAAAGGGCGGTGATGACTTCGGTGCCTTTGCGGGCATCGCTGATCTCGCCGGTGATGAAGTCACGGAACTTCGGTTCGGTCAGAAGCATGACGAAAATATTGTCCGAGATCACAGTGCAAGCGGCCGTATCGTCGGAGAACTGCTCGTTGAAGGTGAAGCCGAGCGCGGCGAAGAATGCGCGCGAGGCCTTCAGGTCCTTGACCGGCAGGTTTACGAAAATCATGCGCATGAAATGCTCCTTGGAATGGATTTTGTGTTTTACGGATCTGATCACTTCGTTGTTTTTCCGAAACCGCGAAGCGATCCAACTCTTTGATTGACGCAACTCCGGACGAAAAACCGCGTCGCACTTTTCCTGGAGTTGCCCTAAGGACGAACGCCGGTCGACGGTCCCGACATCGGCTCAAAGATTTTTTCGAGCCTGGCGGATGTGGGGCGCAACTTCAGGTTTTCAAGCGGAGCGGGGCCTGCGTCGAAGCTGCTATTGGATCGACGGTGCTAGCGGCTGCGTGCAGCCTCAAAGGACGCGCGAAGGCGCGCCGCGGCTTGGTGCCATTGTCACTTCACGGTGCAGATGCCGTTGGCGCCGCCTTTGCCGGTGTAGGACACGCTCGGCGAGCCGTCGGGATTGATGCTGAGCGAGATGGTAACGCCCGCACCCTTGGCCTCGTAGTAGTTCTCGTTGAACACCTTGAGCTTCGCTTCCTTGCCATTGATGTAGATCGGGCCGCCTTCGTCGGCATGGACCTCGATCTTGCCGGGGCAGGTGGCGTTGACGAGCGGGATTTTGGCTTCGGCGGCCGCGGCGAAGGCAAGCGTCGGGACAAGAAGGCCGAGAAGGCGCAGGCAGGGTTTCATCTCGCTCTCCAGCGTGGGTTGCAGGTGGCATCGATGGCCAACCGTGACAGGCTGTCGGTGGAAGTCAAGCGCGGCCGCGCGTCATCAACCTGTCATCAATCCGATTGTTTTTTTGCGCTGCACAAGATAGAGGATTGCAGCCGAATTTTATGCAAATGCCTTTTCACGGAGCAGGTCGCGACCATCTCCGAAGGCAGCGCGCCAGCATCCCAAAGGGCAGGGCGCCGGCGCGGATTGGAGGGTCCGGAGATGAAGACGTTCACCACCATCGCCGAGCTGCGTGCAGCGCTTGCCGAGCATAAACGTGCCGGCCAGACCGTCGGCTTCGTGCCGACCATGGGCTACCTGCATGTCGGCCATATGGAGCTGATGCGCCGGGCGCGCGAGGAAAACGACATCGTCGTGGCCAGCATCTTCGTCAATCCGCTGCAGTTCGGCGCCAACGAAGACCTCTCCAAATATCCGCGCGATCTCGCTCGCGACCAGGCGATGCTCGAAGCGGGCAGCGTCGACTATCTCTTCGCCCCCGGTGTGGCCGACATGTATCCGCGGCCGATGGAGACTGCGGTCGACGTGCCGACGCTCGGCAGCGAGCTCGAGGGCGCGGTGCGCCCCGGCCATTTCGCCGGAGTCGCCACGGTCGTTACCAAGCTCTTCAACATCGTCGGGCCCGATCGTGCCTACTTCGGCGAGAAGGATTTCCAGCAGCTGCAGATCATCCGCCGCATGGTGGAGGACCTTGCCCAGCCGGTGACCGTCATCGGCGTGCCGACGGTCCGCGAGGCCGACGGGCTCGCCTGCTCGTCGCGCAATGTCTACCTTACGGCGGAAGAGCGGCGTGCGGCGGCGATCGTGCCGAAGGCGCTCGATGAGGCGGCCCGTCTCGTCGCATCCGGCGTCTACGATGTCGCGGCACTCGAAAAGGCCGTGACCGCCTTCCTTGCGGGCGAGCCGCTGGCGAAGCCCGAGGTCGTGGCGGTCCGCGATCCCGAGACGCTGGAGACGCTTGAAACCATCGGCGACCGGCCGGTGCTGCTGCTTCTCTTCGTCCGCTTCGGCACGACGAAGCTGCTCGACAACCGTGTGATCGCCCCGAAATCCGCGTCCTTTGCAAAGGTTGCCTGACATGAGCGTGCAGTCACAGAAGCGTCGTCTCAGCCCCGCCAACATCGAAGCGCTGAAGGGCGAACGCCCGATCGTCAGCCTGACGGCCTATACGACGCCGATCGCCCGGCTGCTCGATCCGCATGTGGATTTCCTGCTGGTCGGCGATTCCGTCGGCATGGTGCTCTATGGGCTCGACACCACCGTCGGCGTCACGCTGGAAATGATGATCGCCCATGGCCAGGCGGTCATGCGCGGGTCGGAGCGGGCCTGCGTCGTCGTCGACATGCCCTTCGGCTCCTACCAGGAATCGAAGGAGCAGGCGTTCCGCAGTGCCGCGCGCATCCTCAAGGAAACCGGCTGCAGCGCGGTGAAGCTCGAGGGCGGGGCGGAGATGGCCGAGACGGTCGAGTTCCTCGTCAGCCGCGGCATTCCGGTGCTTGGCCATGTCGGGCTGATGCCGCAACTCGTCAACACGACAGGCGGCTATCGCTCGGTCGGCCGCAACGACAAGGAAGTGGCAAAGATCCGCCGCGACGCCAAGGCGATCGACGATGCCGGCGCGTTTGGCATCGTGATCGAGGGGACGGTCGAGCCGGTCGCCCGCGAGATTACCGCCGAGCTGCGCTCGCCGACGATCGGTATCGGCGCATCGCCGGCCTGCGATGGCCAGATCCTCGTTTCCGACGACATGCTCGGCCTTTTCAACGACTTCAAGCCGCGCTTCGTCAAGCATTTCGCCGAACTGGCACCGGCCATCTCCAAGGCGGCCGAGGCATATGCAAACGAGGTGAAGGCGCGCACCTTCCCCGGTATCGAGCATACGTTCCAGGTCAAGAAGTAGGCGGCAGCTGGCCCGCGCGGGCCGCATGTTCCAAGCGACAAAGCGTACCGGTTTCTTGATCGGTGCGCCTTTTGTTCAAGCCTCGTTCGCCGAGGCATCATAAAATTCAATCATTGTATCAGCGCATTTGAATTGTTGCCGGGGGCGCAAGCGCCTATCAGTCCGGCACCGGCCGCGCGGCGCGTCATCGCCTCGGCCGGCGGAGGTTTCCATGAAAAAAGATGAATTCTGGGAAGGGGTCCGCGGCGGCTTTCCCATCATGCTGGCAGCATCGCCCTTTGGCGCGCTGTTCGGGGCGCTTGCGGTCGATAACGGTTTTACCATTGCCGATGCGGTTTTCATGAGCGCGACCGTCTATGCCGGCGCCAGCCAGATGGTCGGCATCGAGCTCTTCGGCAACCATGTCCAGCCCTGGCTGGTGGTGCTCTCGGTCTTTGCCGTCAACTTCCGCCACGTGCTCTATTCGGCCTCGATCGCCAAATATGTCCGGCACTTCACCTTCGGGCAGAAGTTCCTCGCCTTCTTCCTGCTGGTCGATCCGCAATATGCCGAGACCGAGAAGCGCGGTGAGCGCGGCTTGCCGATCACCTTTGCCTGGTATCTCGGCTTCGGGCTGATCATCTACGTTCCCTGGATCATCAACACGCTGGTCGGCGCGATCTTCGGGCAGATGATCGGCGATCCCAAGGGAATCGGCCTCGATGTGCTCTTGCCGGTCTATTTCATGGGCCTTGTCATGGGCTTCCGCAAGCGGGACCGGTTCCTGCCGATCGTCATCGTCTCGGGGCTGGCTTCCGTCGCCGGCATGCATTTCGTCGGCTCGCCCTGGCATGTCAGCATCGGTGCGCTCGCCGGCATCTTGCTCGCCGCCATCCTGCCGCCAAGCGGGCAGGCTGCAGCGCCGGCTGTCGAGAAGGAGGCATGATGATGGATCCGCAGCACCTCAACCTCATCTATCTGATCGTCGCCGCGGCCGTTGCGACCTTCCTGACGCGTGTCGGCGGCTACATCCTGATCACCCAGATGAAGCAGATCCCGCCGCGGCTGGAGGCGGCGCTGAACGCCGTTCCGGCAGCCGTTCTCACCACGCTCGTGGCGCCGGCCTTCGTCTATGGTGGGCTCGACGTCACGATCGCCATGTTCATCGCCTTTGCCATCGCGCTCGGGCTGAACCTCTCGACGCTGCGCATGCTTGTCATCGGCTGGGTCGTAGTGATGGTGATCCGCCACCTGGTGATGTAGGGCCAATCGACGTCCGATACCGGAAATGAAAAACGCCGCGCTCAAGGAGCGCGGCGTTTTTTATTGTGTCGGTCGGCGACTGACTCAGCGTGAGAGCGCTTCCGTCGCGGCCTTCAACCAGGCGCGGGTCTCGTCGCTCGCCAGCAGCGGCATCAGCTTTTCGCGCGTCTCGGCGTGATAGGCGTTGAACCAGGCGAGTTCCTCGTCGGTCAACAGCGCCGGCAGCACCAGGCGGCGGTCGATCGGGCAGTAGGTGATCGTGTCGAAGCCGAGCATCGGCAGGTCGCCACCGTCGACCATCGTTGCCGGCTGCACGACGATGAGGTTTTCGATGCGGATGCCGAAGGCGCCGGGGCGGTAGTAGCCGGGCTCGTTGGATAGGATCATGCCGGGCAGCAGTTCCTGCGTCGAAAGACGGGCGATGCGCTGCGGCCCCTCATGCACCGAGAGATAGGAGCCGACGCCGTGGCCGGTGCCGTGGGCATAGTCGGCGCCCGCCTTCCAGAGCGCGATGCGCGCCAAGGGATCAAGATCGACGCCGCGCGAGCCCTTGGGGAAACGCGCCGTGCTGATCGCGATCATGCCCTTCAGTACCAGGGTGAAGAAGCGCTTCTGCTCTTCCGGCACCGCGCCGATGGCGACCGTGCGGGTGATGTCGGTGGTGCCGTTGATGTATTGCGCGCCGGAATCGATCAGGAACATGGTGCCCGCCTCGATCGCCTGGTCGGTGGCGGTGTTGACGCGGTAATGCATGATCGCTGCATGCGCGCCGGCGCCGGAGATCGTGTCGAAGGAGATGTCCTTCAGCGGGTTCTGCATGCGCTCGCCGACGGTGGTGCGCGCCGCTTCCAGCTGGTTGGTAGCAGCGATCTCGGTCACCGTGCCCGGCTGCTGGCCGTCGAGCCAGGCGAGGAACTCGACCATGGCGGCGCCATCCTGCAGATGGGCGCGGGTCGAGCCTTCGATTTCGGCCGTGTTCTTCTGGGCGCGGGGCAGGCGGGCGGGGTCGACCGCCTCGACGATCTTGCCGCCCTTGGCGCGGATCAGCTCGGAAATGGCGAAGGAGGCGAGGTCCGGATCGATCATGACGGACGCGCCGGCAGTGCCGAGCGCGGCCAAGCGATCGTCGAAGGTCGACGGTGCGACGATATCGGCGATCTGAGTGAGATAGGCTTCCTGCTCGACGCCGGTCTTGCGCTTGTCGAGGAAAAGCTCGGCGCGACCGTCGGCGTGGATGATGGCGCGAGCCAGCGGATGCGGCGTGTGTGGGACGTCGGACCCGCGGATGTTGAAGGTCCAGGCGACGGAGGAGGGGTCGGTCAGCACGACGGCTTCGGCGCCCGCCTTGGAAAGGCCGGCTGCGATCGTCGCAATCTTGTCCTTGGCGAGCGTGCCCGCATGCTCGATCGGCTGGATCGTCACCTTGCCGAGCGGGGCAGCCGGACGGTTCGTCCAGATCCTGTCGAGCGGGTTGTGATCGAGGAAGACGAGCGAACCGCCGAGGGTGGCGAGCGCCTTTTCCAGCCGCCGGACTTCCGCACCGGTGTGTACCCAGGGATCGATGCCGAGCTTGAAGCCCTTGGTTCCATGGTTTTCCAGCCAGAGATGCGGCGGCTCACCGATGAGGTCGCCACCGGTAAAGACCGCGCCATCGACCTGTTCCTTCAATTGGGTGACGTAGCGTCCATCGACGAAGACGACGGCTTCACGTTTCGTGATGAGGGCGACGCCGGCCGAACCGGTGAAGCCGGTCAGCCAGGACAGGCGCTCGGACGAGGCCGGCACGTACTCGCCCTGGAACTCGTCGGCGCGCGGCACGAGAAAGCCGTCGATGCCGAGGGCCGCGAAGGACGCGCGCACGGCTTCGGTGCGCTCCTTGCCGAACTGAGGCGTGGAGGTGACTTCAAAAGACTGAAACATGAGGGAATTCCGGTAGATTGAGCGGCAAACCGCGGGAAAAGATGGGCCATGTTAGCGGAAACGGCCCTTTGGAGGAAAGAGGCGATATCCTGCGATGGCGGCCTGGTCCGCGGTTGGTGCAAAGCTGCAGTTGTGCTGCGATAGGAGAGCAATTGCCCATTTACCATACATATGCGCTCAGCGCATGGCACCCATGCTCAGAAAACCCTTTCTCTATCGGAATAATAGTTTATAAGCCGCCTCAACGAACACGGACGAACATCCGGTGGTTCAAAAAGCTGCGGTTCCGAGAATAGTTGGTCACTCTGTTCTCCTCCTCCCTCAAGGGTGGTCAGCTTCGGAACAGTAGGCGTCCGCTCGAGCACTCCTCCTCCTCAGGCTCGCGGACATGGTTGGCCACAAGCCAACCAGTAGGCGATGCCTCTGGCATCGCCTTAGTTTCGAAAGGCCGCCCGTCATGAAGGACGAGGCGGCCTTTTCGTTTTTCCTGACCTCTTGGCAGCTGTGGTCCTGCACCATGCTGGAGCGAGCGAGCCCTTCACCCTCTCCTCGCAGGCGGGGCGAGGGGACTTGCGCGGCCTCTCGGGGGCAGGGAGCCCGGGTTGGCAGTGGTTTGGCAATTTGGCGTCGAAATCGGTGGGTAAGGCCGTGCCGCATCGTCCCTTCGTTCCGCTTGCGGGGAGAAGGTGGCGGCAGCCGGATGCGGGGCTTCTACTTCAACAATGAATGTGAGGGGTGGCTCGGTCGCGTTTGGCGACCGTCGCGCGAAACCCTCACTTCTCCAGGTGAATCGTCACCCAGCCGTTGCGCCAGATGGTGCGGACATGGCGCATGTTCTGGCCGTTGTAGTGGGCGAGCACCTTCCAGCGCTGCTCGGCGAGGATGCCTGACAGGATTACTGTGCCGCCGGGGGCGAGGTTGGCGACGAGCTGCGGCGCCATCTTCATCAGCGGGCGCGCGAGGATATTGGCGATGATCAGGTCGAACGGGCCGTTGGCGCTGAAGGCGGTCGAGTGGAAGCCGGGGGCCGTCGCAAAGGTCATGCCGGTGACGACGCCGTTGACGCGGGCGTTTTCTTCGGCGACGCGGGTGGCGATCGGGTCGATGTCGGTGGCGAGCACCGGCACGCGCATCAGCTTCCAGGCGGCAATCGCCAGCACGCCGCTGCCGGTGCCAAGATCGAGCACGTTCTTCACGGTGCGGGTGCGCGCGACGGTGGCCAGCACTTCGAGGCAGCCGGCAGTCGTTCCGTGGTGGCCGGTGCCGAAGGCCTGGCCGGCGTCGATCTCGATGGCGATCTCGCCGGTCTTGACCTTGTCGCGGTCATGCGACCCATGCACGACGAAGCGGCCGGCGCGCACCGGCGCCAGGCCTTCGAGCGACTTGGCGATCCAGTCGATATCCGGCAGCACTTCGCGCTCGATCGGCAGATGGGCGAAGTTTTCGGAGAGGGCCTCGGTGAGACGCTCGTTCACGCTCTCCTCGTCGACCATCATCATGTAGATCGAGGCTTCCCAGATGTCGCGCTTCTCGTCGACTTCCGTCGTGCCGATGGCATAGTCCTCTTCGCCGAAGACCTCGCTCATGCGGTCGAGCACGGCTTCCGCCTGCTTCTCGGTGGTGGTGACGAAAAGTCTGATCTCGCTCAAGGGTCCGTCCTTCGGCTGGCAAATCCGCCGCCCGCACCAGGCCGTGAAGGGGTGCGCTCGAGCGTCGGCAATCGTGTGCTGTGCGCTATCACGATTGCCCTGCAAAGGCAAAGCGCCGGACGGGGCCGGCGCTTGCATCTTCAGGTCAGGATCGAAGGGCTCAGCCCTTGGTCAGGTTTTCCAGCTTCTTGACCGCCGTTTCCGGGTTCTCCTCGTAGGCGATAGTGCCGGAGAACTTGCCGTTGGCGTCGAGCAGGAACACCGATGCGGTGTGGTCCATCGTGTAGTCGCCATCGGGCTTGGCGGCGTCGACCGGAACCTTCTTGGCATAGACGCGGAAGCCCTTGACCATTTCCATGACCTTGTCGGCCGGGCCGGAAATGCCGGTGATACGCTTGGAGACGTTGGAAACGTACTGGCCGAGGATCTCAGGCGTGTCGCGCTCGGGATCGACGGTGATGAAAAAGGCCTGCAGCTTGGTGCCGTCAGGATCGACCTTTTCCAGCCAACCGTTCAGTTCGAACAGCGTCGTCGGGCAAACCTCGGGGCAATGGGTGAAGCCGAAGAAGAGCGCCGTCGGCTTGCCGGTGAAGGCCTTCTCGGTGATTTCCTTGCCGTCCTGGGCGACCAGCGTGAAGGGAACGCCGAAGGGGCCGGACGCCGCCTGTTGCTTCGACTGGGTCATTTCATAGGTCAGCCAGCCCAGGATACCCGCCATAACGACGACGGCGGCCCAAAGGACGATGCGGATGGTTTTCATGCGTGCTACCGATGTGTTGGGGCCGAAGACGGCCGTGTCCGGTTGATCGGCCCTTGATACCGCCTTCACGGACCCCGCGCAAATGGGACAATTGCCGCAGGTTGTGGCGGTGCATTGCGGTCGGGAACTGCCCCTCAGCCCGCGTCGCGACCTTCTCTCCATCATGACGGGGAGACGGGGCCGTGTGGCAATCTCCCGAGTCAACACTGTCCGGGAGAACTTAAATGTCAGGGGCGGCGTCCGGTCTCGGCGACGCTAGTCTATGCTAGAGGCACCAGGAAAGGCCGGACTGGGCAAGCGCCAGGAACATCTCGGCGCCGTTTTCCATCCAGCCGCGGAAGGCAAGCAGCAGCACGACAGCGATCGCGGTCGCAAGGGTTGCGGCGAGGGGAAGGCGGATCGAGCGCGCGGTCTTCGTGTTCATGGCGTCATCATAGCAGTTCGGGCGGCAAGGGGAAGCGGGCGTGCTTGCCGACGGACCGTGGTTGTGCATGGGCCCGACCAGACCGGGGTGAAAAGCGGCGGCCGGCGCGCCGATGGATTGTGCCCTTAAATGCCGGGAAAACCGGCGCTTGCAGCAAATATGCGCGAATCCGAAAATAAGGCGTTTTCCCTGGGGATCTATGGGGCGCCTTAGCGAATGTTTAAGGTCTGTTTGACAGTGTTTTTCCAGCGCGGGGGGAGCGTTCTGCTCCGACATGACATGAGGTCATCCGGTTTGATCGAGCCCGGTTTTCCGCATCGATCCTAACGGAGGATCCGGCCCGCGCCGGGTCCGTGAGCATGGACTGTCTATGACTGCCGCATCTTCCTCATTGAAGCGCAATCTTTCCGTAAGCCAACGGCTGGCAACGCTTGCCGGTGCCGCTTTCGTCGGTTTCGGCTCCGTGCTCGGCGTCGGCTGGTACGAGGGCCGCCAGGCCAACGATGCCCTGCAAGGCGCGCTCGCCGCGCAGAACGGGCTGACCACGGTCGACGAGGTCCGGCTTGCGACCACCAATCTCGTGCTCAATGCGATGGACAGCATCATCGACCGCGAGGAGGGCGCGATCCAGCCGGCGCGCGCCGCCAGCATCGCCGAGATCCTGAAGCTGCTCGAGACGAAATCGACCGACATCAAGGCGCTGGCCGCCCTGCTCGGCCGCGGCGATGCGCTTTCGACCTTTGACGCCGACGTCGCCGAACTGCGTCAGGCGATCGGCACGGACCTGAAGGCGCTGATCGAGGGCAAGGCTTCGGCCGACGACTTCGGCAAGATCGACGATGCGATCGACGGCGCCGGCGAACGGATCGCTCAAGCGCTCGCCAATCTCTCCGAGGCGGCAGCCACGCTGGTTCAGACGCGTGTCGCCGAGGCGCGCGCCACCTCCGACCAGGCGTTCCAGCTTCAGCTCGCCTCCGGCCTCCTTGCCATGGCGACGCTGCTTTATCTGCTCTGGTTCCATGGCAGCACGCTCAGGCAGGGCATTCTGTCCTTGCGCGACGGCATGCAGCGGATCCAGAAAGGCGAACTTTCGACCAAGCTGGAAGCACTCGACCGTGGTGACGAAATCGGCGCAATGGCGCGCTCCGTCGACCTCTTCCGCCTGTCGGCGATCGAGAAGCAATCGCTCGAACAGAGTGCCGCACACAGCCGGCGCGAAATCGAGAAGGAGCGCGAACAGCAGCAGCACGAGCGCGAGGAGGCGGTACGCCGCATCCAGGCGGCGATCGACACTCTCGGCCGCGCGCTGACGCAGCTGGCCGACGGCGATCTGGCGGTTGCCATCGACCGGCCGTTCGACGGAAACCTCGATCAGCTCCGGCAGAACTTCAACCAGACGGTGGAGCGGCTGCGCGTGGTGCTTTCGAGCGTCAAGGACAATGCGCTCTCGATCGAATCCAACGGCCGGCAGATGCGCACCGCCGCCGATGACCTGGCGCGGCGCACCGAGCGACAGGCCGCCTCGCTGGAGCAGACCTCGGCAGCGCTCGACGAAATTACCGTGACCGTGCGCACCGCGACCCAGCGCGCCGAAGAGGCGAGCCAGATGGTTGACCAGACCCGCACCAATGCGGAGGAGTCCGGCCGCATCGTCGGCCAGGCTATCTCGGCGATGGCGCGCATCGAAGGCGCTTCCAACGAGATCGGCAAGATCATCAACGTCATCGACGAAATCGCCTTCCAGACCAACCTCCTGGCGCTGAATGCCGGCGTCGAGGCGGCACGCGCAGGCGAAGCCGGCAAGGGCTTTGCGGTCGTTGCGCAGGAAGTGCGCGAGCTGGCGCAGCGGGCAGCCGGTGCTGCCAAGGACATCAAGGCACTCGTCAGCCGCTCCGGCACCGAGGTCGGCTCAGGCGTCAAGCTGGTGCAGGCGACCGGCGAGGCGCTCGGTCGGATCGGCACCGATGTCGCGCGCATCAACGAATTGATGACCTCGATCGTGATGGCGGCGCGCGAACAGTCGACCGGCCTCAACGAGATCAGCACGGCCGTCGGCCAGCTCGACCAGATGACGCAGCAAAACGCAGCGATGGTCGAGCAGACCAACGCCTCCAGCCACACACTGGCGCAGGACGCGGAGCGACTGACGGACCTCGTCGGCCAGTTCCGCGAGGGGCACACGATGCAGCGCGCCATGCCGGCGCCGGCGCCCGTGACGCCGGCGACGAGGACCGCTGCGCCGGCGCAGACAAAAGCACCTTCGGTTTCAGCCGTTCAGCGGCCGGCAGCCAAGGGCACCAGCGAAGCGGTGCCTCTGCGCAAGATCGGCGCGGCCAAAATGGCCTCGTTTCCAACTCCATCCCCCGCCAAGGCCCTGATGGGCAAGCTTGCGGGCGCATTCGGCAACAAACCGGGCTCGGTGCCGTCGACGACGGCCTCCGGTGAGAACTGGGAAGAATTCTGATCATGAGCAACGCAATCAAGCAGTCCGGTGCCTATCTCGAAATCGTGTCGTTCCACCTCGGCGACCAGGAATTCTGCATCGATATCATGGCGATCCGCGAAATCCGCGGCTGGGCGCCGGTGACCCCGATGCCGCACACGCCGCCCTACGTGCTCGGTCTCATCAACCTGCGCGGCGCGGTGATTCCGGTCATCGACATGGCGGCCCGCCTCGGCATGAAGATGACCGAGCCGTCGGAGCGCTCCGCGATCATCGTTACCGATATCGCCGGCAAGCTTGTCGGTCTGCTCGTCGAGCAGGTCTCTGACATGATGACGATCAAGAGCGAAGCTTTGCAGCCGGCACCGGAGATCATCCCGGAAGCGCAGCGCGCCTTCTGCCGCGGCATTGTCGCGCTCGAAAAGACCATGGTCTGCTTCCTCAACCTCGACACGGTCATCGCCGACGAGCTGGCCCAGGCCGCCTGACGCAAGCTTGTTTGTCGCTTGAGAAAGCCCCGGCGCATCGGCGCCGGGGCTTTCTTGCGTTTCGGCATGATCTCCGGCCAATTTCGCCCGTTCTGGAACGATACGGTCAAGTTAAACTTCGGCAATGAACTTCACGCTTGGGGGATGCCATTGTGACAAAACGTCATGCGGCCGGCGACGATACTTGTACTAACTTATGATTGTTGCTGGTGCCCGAACGGAGGCCGGGTGCCTGTCTCGCAAACAGGAGTTGAACCTATGACAATCTCTCTCAGGAAACTCGCCGCCGTGCTCTCCGTTACGATGGTCATCGCCGGACCGGCTTTGGCCGATAGCTACTATCCGGGCATCGACGTCAACAACCCTCCCGGGACGATGAACACGCACAAGACGATGACGCCGATGAAGCGGCCGACCGCTTCGGTTGACACGATGTCGACGGGCAGCATCAACAGACCTGCAGCACCGACCCCGGTCTATCGCGACCGCAATCCCTATGGCCAATACCAGGGCGGCGATGGCGATTATTACCAGGGCATCGTTCCGCCGACGGCCTACTAGACCATCCCGCTCCAGTGGAAACGCTTGAAGCGGACAGTTGATTTGAAATGAATGTGCCAGGAAGTCCTTGTGCGTTCGCTTGAACGCATGGCACTTCAGGCATGCACGAAAGCGGAACGGGTTGCTCCCAGACTTCTCCCTGTTCCGCACCGAAGAGGTTTCGGAAGCGCCTGCGAAGGGGCAGGCGCTTTCAACCTTGACCGATCGCCTTGCGCGCCGATCCCGGCGGCAGGGGCCGCTCCTATTGCGGCTTGCCGTTCTGCCAATTGACCGTCTGGCCGTAGAGCGGAATGGTGGTGATCGACATCTTCGCCGAGCCATCCGTCAATTCGCGCGAATGCGCCAGATAGATCAGCGTGTCGTTCTTGCGATCGTAGATCCGCGTGACGAGCAGGTTCTTCCAGACGAGCGACAAGCCGGCGCGAAACACTTCTTCGCCCTCCTTGGAAAGATCGATATCGCCGATTTCGATCGGGCCGGTCTGCCGGCAGGCGATCGAATTGTTCGACGGATCCTCGAACCAGTTGCCGTTCTTCAGCCGGTCGATGACGCTGCGGTCGAAATAGGTGACATGGCAGGTCACGCCCTTGATCTTCGGGTCGGTAACCGCATCGATCATGATGTCGTTGCCGAGCCAGTCGACCCCGACTTCGCCCACCGTTTCGGCGCGGGCAGGCAGGGCGGCGGCGGCGATGGCAAGGCCGGCAAAAAAGAGCGCACGAAGCGAACGCGACATGGGTGTCCTCCTGCAGCGCCTGACGTCTCACGCAAGGGCGCCGTATCGATATGAATTCGCGCGTGTTTTCACCGGAGCAGCTCCAAGGACACACGTGCGCGGGCAGCGAGGTTCACATAGGTTCGCCAGTTCGCTTTACAAGGCGCCGTCGGCTCAGGCGGTGCCGCGAAGGAGCTGCGGCTCGAGGTTTCGGGTTTCGGCGGCCCGCATCTGCGCGGCGGCGGCGGCCAGCGCCCGTGCGCTGGCCTCGGGCTGGAAGCGGCCGGCGATGGTGCAGCGGTCGCGACCGTCGGCCTTGGCGTCGTAGAGCGCCATGTCGGCGCGGATCATGATGTCGCTGATCGTATCGCCGGGCTCGGCTTCGGCAAGGCCAATGCTCACCGTCAGCCGGATCGGGCGGTCGAAGCGGCCGATCGGTGTATCGCGCACGGTGCGGCCGATCTCCTCGGCCACCGCAAAGGCGGCGTCTTCCGAGTGATTGGGCAGGACGATGCCAAACTCTTCGCCGCCAATGCGCCCAAGCGTGCCGCGTCCGCCGAGACAGGCAGCGACGGTGCCGGCGAAATGGCCGAGCGCCGTGTCGCCAACTGCGTGGCCGTAGCGGTCGTTGATCTGCTTGAAATAGTCGAGATCGAGCAGCAGGAAGGTGACGGGCCTCTGGCGCGCGAAACCGACGGCCAGGGTGCGTTGTCCAAGGTCGAGCAGGGCGCGGCGCGACAAGGCGCCCGTCAACTCGTCGCGGGCAATGGCGCTCTTGAGGTCAGTGATCACCCGGTTCTGGATCATCAGGATCACGCCGAGGAACAGCACAGGCAGGTAGAAGTACCTGAGCGCGACGCAGGCGAAGTCCCAGCTGGCCGACGCCAGCGGGGTTTCGTCGGTCCCGTGGGCAATCGGCGAGAAGATCGTGACCGCGATCAGGGCGGAACAGCCGACGGCGGCGCAACCGATGACGCACAGGCGCTCGATCGGCCCCGGCGCGGTGCGCCGATGCTGCGAACAGACGGCGATGATCAGCACGAAGGCGGCGGCAATGCCGACGGCCGACAGCGCGTGCAATGTCGCGCTCTGCGGGCCGAAGGCGGCAATCAGCAGCACCACGGCCGAAATCGAGGCGGCAGCGACCAACGGCGTCGATATCGGCCGGAGGACACCGAGCGCCCGGTGAAAGCCCGAGAGCACGAAAAGGCAGGCGCCCACGAGAAAGACGATGCCGATCAGCGACAACGGCCGCAGCGCTGGGATCTCGCACAGCATCAGAAACAGCGTCGCCGCGGCTGCAGTGGCGCAGGCGGCTGCGAAATCCGTGCCTCCCTCGACCATCGAGGCCCGCAGGGAAATCAGCACAGGGAGCATCGCCAAAAGAGCGATGATCGATATGGCAGGGAGAAAGCTCATTTCGAAACGGCCTGTCGTGCTAAAATCAACAAAGGCGGCTTGCGTCTCAGCCAGATATGTGACGCCAATTGGTAGCGATGGCGCCTTAACGAAACCCGGCGAAATCCGTTGCAATTTTAGCGATTGGCCGGGATTGGCGCGGTTGTTCACAGCGGCGCCGGATCAACCGGGAGAGGGCGCGCCGATAGGCGATGAGGCGCGCGCAAGCGGTGGCGCGGGTAGGCCCGGTTGATGCTCTTCAGACGGTGCGATTTGAACCCCGGGCCGGGTATTTCCGTCCCCTTTCAAGCCGATGATGGAGCAGGAAAACAAGGCGGGAGAGGCGACATGTTCACGGCAACGTGGCTCTTCGAGGATAGGGCGGATGCCGGGCGCCAGTTGGCGCACGCGGTCGAAGGCGAGCGCCTTGACGATCCGCTCGTGATGGCGCTGCCGCGCGGTGGCGTGCCGGTCGCCTATGAAATCGCGATCCATATCGCCGCGCCGTTGGAAATCCTGATCGTTCGGAAGATCGGCGCGCCGGGGCATGAAGAATTCGGTCTGGGCGCGCTGGTCGACGGCGAGGAGCCGGAACTGGTGCTCAACCGCCGGGCGATCCGGCTGGTCCGCCCGCCGAAAGGCTATCTGGAGGCCGAGATCGAGCGTCAGCGCGCCGAGATCCTGCGCCGCCGCACCCTCTATTTCGGCGACCGTGCGCCGACGTCGCCCCGGGACCGCGACGTGATCCTCGTCGACGACGGTATCGCCACCGGTGGCACCGTGCGCGCAGCGATCAAGGCGCTGCGGCGGATGGGGGCGGGACGCATCATGCTTGCCGTTCCGGTGGCGCCGAAAAGTGAGCTCACGGAATTGCGCAGCGAGGTCGATCGTGTCGTCTGTCTCGCCACACCCTTTGCCTTCCGTGCTGTCGGGCTCTACTACCGCAATTTCGAGCAGACGGCGGACGAGGAGGTAATTGCGTTGATGGAGAAGGCGCGGCTGCGCAATGAGCGCGATTGATCCCTGTTCCGGTCAAGCTCGGCTCCGGTTGCCGCGACTTTGGCCAGGCATCCGAATAGTTGCGTGAGGCGGCCGAAATCGTCTTGCAAGCCTCCTTCTGCCGCGCCACATTCCCGGCGCGCGATGTTGCCGGGAGAGGGGGCGCCGGAGGAGGCGCCCGGAGGAGATGTCATGGCCGCGAAACTGGAAATCGGAAAGACGCTTGAGGATTTCTGTCGGCCTGATCGGATGGCGCTCATCGTCTATGACATGCAGGTGGGGATTACCAATCAGGTCAAGAACGGCCCGGCGGTGCTGTCCAAGGTGCTGAAGGTGCTGGACGCTGCGCGGGCAGGCGGATTTCCGGTGATCTTTCTTAGGCATCTATCGATGCCGAAGCCTCTGATGGGCGCCTTCCAGCTGCGCCAAGCAATGGCCTGGCAGCGCACGGACAATCCGGAAGCGGTGCATCCCTGGTTCCTGCGCGGTACGCCCGGATTCGAGCTGGTGCCCGAACTTGCGCCGCGCGCGGACGAGGCGATCCTCGACAAGATCACATTCTCGGCCTTCGAGGGCACGCCGCTCGCCATGATCCTGCGCGACCTCGGGCTGACTTCCTTTGCCATCTGCGGGATCGCCACGGAGATCGGCATCGACCCAACCGTGCGCCATGCGACCGATCTCGGCCTCGTGCCGGTCGTCGTGCGCGACGCCTGCGGGGCGGGGCATCACGAGGCCGGCGAGCGCGCGATGGAAAACATCGCCTTCATGGGCGATGCGATCATGACCGACGTTCAGGCAATCACCGCGGCGATGACCAAACGGTAACACCGCTTCAGCTATTCCTTCGATTTCATCCCGTTTCAGGATCTTGCAATGACCGAAAACCTTCACATCCGCCCGATCGCCCCCACCGACTACGAGCAGTGGCTGCCGCTCTGGGACGGCTACAACGCCTTTTACGGCCGCTCCGGCGAAACGGCGCTCGACCCGGCGATCACTGCGATGACCTGGTCGCGCTTCTTCGATGCCTATGAGCCCGTTCACGCGCTTGTGGCCGAAAGCGAAGGGCGGCTGATCGGGCTGACCCACTATCTCTTCCACCGCTCGACGACGATGATCCAGCCGAACTGCTACCTGCAGGACCTATTCACCAACGCGCAGGCGCGCGGCAAGGGTGTCGGCCGGGCGCTGATCGAGGGCGTCTACGAGGCGGCACGGGCCGTCGGCGCGCCGCGCGTCTACTGGATGACGCACGAGACCAACGAGACGGCGATGACGCTCTACGACAAGGTGGCGGAGAAGTCGGGGTTTCTGGTGTATCGCAAGGCGGTTTGAGGGGGCGGGCCGCGCCTACCCAGGTCTCACGCCTTCTCGACAAACCCGTCCAGCACACGCTTCTGGCCGGCGCGGTCGAAGTCGATGGTGAGCTTGTTGCCTTCGATGGCGGCGATGTTGCCGTTGCCGAACTTCATGTGGAAGACGCGGTCGCCGACCGAGAAGCGCGAGGGTTCCGTGGCTGTCGATTTCGCCACCAGCTCGCCGTCGATCGTGCGGCCGCGCGGGCCGCTTTCGCCGTAGCCGATGCGCTCGACCGCGTGGCCGGAGCGGGTGCCCCAGTTGTCGCGGGTGGCGTCGGAACGGTTTTGCTGCGCGCGCTTCCAGCCGGGGGTCGAATAGTTGTTCTGGAAGGGGTCGGCCTTGTCGAAGCGCGACTGGCCGTAGCCGCCGCGACCGTAGCCGCCATAGGACTGCTCGTTTTCGGCAACGTCCACATGGGCAAGCGGCAACTCCTCGAGGAAGCGTGACGGCATGGTCGACTGCCAGAGGCCGTGGATGCGGCGGTTGGAGACGAACCAGATGTGGCAGCGATGCTTGGCGCGGGTGATGCCGACATAGGCAAGGCGGCGTTCTTCCTCGAGGCCCGAGCGGCCGCCTTCGTCAAGCGCGCGCTGGTGCGGAAACAGGCCTTCCTCCCAGCCCGGCAGGAAGACGGTGTCGAACTCCAGGCCCTTGGCCGAGTGCAGCGTCATGATCGAGACGGCGTCGAGGTTCTCGTTCTGCTCGGCATCCATGACCAGCGCCACGTGTTCGAGGAAGCCGCGCAGGCTCTCGAACGCTTCCATCGAGCGGATCAGTTCCTTCAGGTTTTCGAGCCTGCCGGGGGCTTCGGCCGTCTTGTCGTTCTGCCACATCGCCGTATAGCCGCTCTCGTCGAGGATCTGCTCGGCAAGCTCGGTATGCACGGTTGTTTCAAGCAGGCTCTGCCAGCGGCGGAAATCGGTGACGACGTCGAACAGGGCTTTGCGCGCCTTCGGCTTCAGCTCGTCGGTCTCGATGATCTCTGAAGCGGCCGCCAGCATCGGAATGTCGCGGGCGCGGGCATAGTCGTGCAGGGTGCGCACGGTGGTATCGCCAAGGCCACGCTTCGGCGTGTTGACGATGCGCTCGAAGGCGAGATCGTCGGCCGGTTGGCAGACCAGGCGGAAATAGGCCATCGCATCGCGGATTTCGAGGCGTTCGTAGAAGCGCGGGCCGCCGATGACGCGGTAGTTGAGGCCGAGGGTGACGAAGCGGTCTTCGAACTCGCGCATCTGGAATGAGGCGCGCACCAGGATCGCCATGTCGTTGAGCTTGTGGCTCTTGCGCTGCAGCTGCTCGATTTCCTCGCCGACGGCGCGGGCTTCCTCTTCGCTGTCCCAGGCGGCGTGCACCTGCACCTTCTCGTCATCCGGGTCGGTGCGGTCGGTGAAGAGCGTCTTGCCGAGGCGGCCCTCGTTGTGGGCGATCAGATGGCCGGCAGCACCCAGAATATGTTCGGTCGAGCGATAGTTGCGCTCGAGCTTGATCACCTTGGCGCCGGGGAAATCCTTCTCGAAGCGCAGGATGTTGTCCACCTCCGCGCCGCGCCAGCCATAGATCGACTGGTCGTCGTCGCCGACACAGCAGACGTTCTGCGGGACGCCCTTCGGCCGCTGGGCGAGCAGCCGCAGCCACATGTACTGGGCCGTATTGGTGTCCTGGTACTCGTCGACGAGGATGTAGCGGAACTTGTCGTGATAGTCCTTCAGCACGTCCGCATGGTTTCGGAAGATGCGGATCGGGTGCAAGAGAAGATCGCCGAAGTCGCAGGCGTTCAGCGTCAAAAGCCGGTTCTGGTAGGCGGCGTAGAGTTCGCGGCCCTTGCCGTTGGCAAAGGCGCGGGCGTCGCCCTCGGGGATCTGCGCGGGGTCGAGCCCCTTGTTCTTCCAGCCGTCGATCATGCCGGCGAACTGCTTGGCCGGCCAGCGCTTGTCGTCGATGCCTTCGGCCTGGATCAGCTGCTTGATCAACCGCACCACGTCGTCGGTGTCGAGAATGGTGAAATCGGAGCGCAGGCCCACGAGTTCGGCGTGGCGGCGTAGGAGCTTGACGCCGATCGAGTGGAAGGTGCCGAGCCAGGGCATGCCTTCGACCGCATGGCCGACGAGCACGCCGATGCGCTCCTTCATCTCGCGCGCCGCCTTGTTGGTGAAGGTCACCGCGAGCATCTGCGAGGGGAAGGCGCGGCCGGTGGTCAGGATGTGGGCGATGCGCGTCGTCAGCACCCGGGTCTTGCCGGTGCCGGCGCCGGCGAGCACCAGCACGGGTCCGTCCAGCGTCTCGACGGCTTCGGCCTGTTCCGGGTTGAGGCCTTGGAGATAATCCGGGCGCGGCTGGGCGCGATCGCGCGCCGCCATGGCGCGCGCAGCAATGCCGCCAGTTGCCGGAACACCTGCGGGGGCGGGCTGCTGCTTGCGCGGCGCCGGCTCCTCGTCGAAGAAGGGAATGTCGTCGAAACCACTCATCATGCGGCTCAATGTAGTGATTCGGTGGGGAAAGGCCAGAAAGGATGTTCTTCTTTTATTCCGTTTTCTGCGCTGGCCGTACCAAGCCTGTGGAAAGACAGGCGATTTCGAGACCGCTTATTCTTGGGCCTGTTTCGTTTGTGGCATGTCGTCGCCACAAAACCGCTTCACACTTTTGCGCGACATGCTTCACCCAGCCGTTTTGTCGAAAGCGGGATCGACGGGCACCTGCAACGCGGTCGCCAGCTGGTTGGTGCGAGCGGCAAGCGAGATCACCCGGAGCAGGTCCGAGTGCTCGGCATCGCTCATGCCCTTGGATTTTGCCGCCGCCGTATGGGAATGGGCGCAGTAGCCGCAGCCATTGGTGACGGAAACGGCGATGTAGAGCATCTCCTTGACCAGCGGATCGAGCGCCGACGGCGTTGCCATCACCGCCTTCACGTCGCGCCAGGTCTGTTCCAGAAGCTCCGGGTCGAAGGCGAGCCACAGCCACATATTGTTGATGAAATCGGACTTGCGGGTGGCGCGGATGTCGTCGAACACGGCCTTGACGCGTGGATGGGCTTCCGGATTTGGGGGCGGGGTTACGGTGCTCATGGGGCTCCTTCGCTGTTGTTCTCGGCGATTGTGTGCGGGCCGGCCGGTCGCCTGAAGCGGTGACGATAGCCGACGTTGCGGCGATTGCCAGCGTTGCGTTTGAGGAGCCGTCGCCGATGCGTTCAATTGGGGATTTCGGTGCAGGGTTGATTGTTCGAGCCGAAGGGGCCCGATGTAAACAGCACGCCCTTGCTCGAGCCCTGATAGGCGTTGCCGTTCTGCGTGACGATGAAGACCCTGCGGCCGCAAAAGCCCGTCGGCCGCGCGGCGACCACGCGTGTCTGGCCGCTGGCGTTCGTGACGGTCTTGGGGTTGCAGGCCCCATAGGGTGTGTCGGCCATGCGAACGGTTGCTGTCGAAGCACGGCTGAGCGGCGCGGAACTGCCTGATGGAAACGTACCCGAAGCCGTGCCAGCAGCGGCTACGGTCGATTGCGTGATCTGAAAATCTCCGGTGCTGTCGACGTAGCGGCAGCGCTTGATGGCCCAGATCCAGACGGCGATGTCGCGCACGCCGCTCTCGGGATCCTCGGCCGAAGCCGCGATGGTGAGCGGCGCCAGATCGGGAACGCTTCGCCGCCGGTCGCAGCAACGGCTGTCGTTAAAGACCGGGTCGGGGTTGCCGTGGTCGTCCAGGATGCCGGTGATTTCGAGTTTTGTGGTCGGGCCGGTCGTGTCGTCCGCCGGGACAGTCACGGTTTGACAGCCCGCCAAGAATCGGGCCCGCGGAGAGGAGTGCAAATGTCAGGCGATAAGCGCGTGGCACCATGACGACCCCCGCCATCGTCCGTACCGCCGCTCAAGATACGCCCGAAGGCAGGACGCCGCAAACCGGGGCCTTCCTTTGCCGCGCTCGATCAGCCCGCGGCTTCTGCCAACTTCGCCGAACGCTGCGTCAGCAAACTCAGGCACTTGCGTGCCGTCGTCACCCACTTCGAAAAGCATAGCGAAAACAACCTTGCTCTCGTCAAACGTGTTCCAGCCAAAAGCTGGTTGTGCTCCATAGGTCGGTGACCTAGAAGTAGCTTCGGACGCTCGGAGCGGCGTTCAGACAGGAGCCCGACCATGATCAAGATGAGCGTCTACTATCCGGCCGATGGCGGCACGAAGTTCGACCACGACTACTACCGCACCACCCACATGCCCTTGCTTCAGGAGCGGCTCGGCGATGCCTGCCTGCGCTACGAAATCGACAAGGGCCTTGCGGGGCGCGAGCCTGGAAGCGCGCCGCAGTTCGTCGCGGCGTGCCACGTCTACGCGCCGAGCCTCGAGACATTCCAGGAGGCGCTAGGTCCGCACCGCGCCGAGATCTCCGCGGATGTCGCCAACTATACGGATATCGCGCCCATCGTGCAGATCAGTGAAGTCGTTGGCGGGTAGGGTGCTTCGGCGCGTCAGGCGTCGCCGTTGACCTTTCCGCGATCGGCGTCGTGTTGGCGCACCATGATCCATGGTGACGCAGCCGGTGCGGAGCTGGTCGACGATCGCGAGCATGTGGTTCGCCGTGGAAGCGAACCACCTTGCTCCCGTCAAGCTCGCTTCATCCAAAACCTAAGTCCGTGACCTAGACCAGTGCAAAGACGCGGGCCGGGCCGCCGGTGCCGCCGCGGTGTTTCGGTGCGCCGAGGATGAGCGTCGCGCCCTTCACCGGCAGCTTGTCGAGATTGGCTGCCGCCTCCAGCCCCCAGCGTCCCTCCGGCAGCCAGGCATAATGCGTGGCGAAATCGGGCGAGGGGCCGTGGTCGAGCGAGAGCGTATCGACGGCAATGCCGGCCGCCTTGCTCTCTTCGAGGAGATATTTGGCCGCCTCGACGTGAAAGCCGGGGAAATGCAGCTTGCCGGCGCCATCGGCATTGCGGAACTTGTCCGTGCCCAAATGGGCGCCCCAGCCTGACAACATGGCGACGCAGGCGTTTTCCGGGATTTCGCCATTGGCTGAGACCCAGGCCTTGAGATCGTCGGGCGTCACCTGCGCATCGGCATCGTTCTCGGCCTTCTTTCTGATATCGACGATCACGAGCGGCACCACCAGCTTGTCGACGGGCAATTCGGCGACGGAGAGACCATCGGCTGAGAAGTGCAGCGGCGCATCGACATGGGTGCCGGTGTGCTCGTTCACCCGGAGCTCGAACATGTTGAACTTATCTTTGGCGTAGTTGAATTTTTCCTCGCGGAAGAACTGCTGCTGGCCGAAGAAGGTCGGGAAGTCCTCGTGCAGTTCGTGGGTCAGGTCGGTGACGCTTGAATGCCCCTGCGCGAGCGCCGGCGGTGCCGCGCCCACGCTTGCGGCGGCAAGGCCCGCGGTGCCGACCGCGGCGGCTTTGAAGAAGCTGCGGCGCGAGAGCATGCGCTCTTTCACCGTTTCCATGACACAGGCATCGCACATCGACTTCTCTCCCCCAAGAGGCCTGAAGACAGGCGCAAAGCCGGCCGAAAGACGCTGCCGGCGGTTGCAGGATAGCGCAGTGTCGGCGGCTGTAAATGGTAATTGTCTAGTGAATTTCTGGATAAAGCTTCGAAGCGTCGAACGAAGCGTCGGTGCGTCATCATCCCGCCAACAAATTCGCTTTTATTACAATTGCGTAATGATGGTATTCTGTCGTTGCCCCGACACGCGTGAACAGGGATACTCCGGGCAATCGGAACGAACCGCCGGCCGCGCCGCGCTGGGGCGTGTTTTTTGCTTAATTCGGAGACTTGAATGCGGGTTTGGAAACAGCTTGCGGTGAGCGCCGCTGTGCTTCTCGTAGGCGCAGGCGTCTGGGTGCGGTTTGTGCCCGGCGCCGGTGAAACGCTGGCGGCGATCGGTGTTTCGCACCCGCTGATCGATGCCTTGTCCAAGCCCGGCACCGAAGGCGGCGCGGGCGGCGAACGCGGCAACGGCCGCGGGCAGGGTGGCAACAATGCCATCCTCGTCATGGTCCGCCCCTCGGGTACGTCCGTCGTCAACGACCGGCTGAACGCGATCGGCAACGGCGAGGCGATCCATTCCGTCACCGTGACGCCGACGGCAACCGGGAACCTCACCGAAATCCTCGTGCGTTCCGGCGAGAAAGTGGCGCAAGGCCAGGTGATCGCCAGGCTCGACAGCGACGACCAGAAGATCGCCGCCGACCAGGCGCGGCTGACACGCGACAGTGCGCGTGAAAAGGTCGAGCGCTACCGTAACCTCAGCACAGCGCGGGCGGTGTCGGCGGTGGATGTCCGCGACGCCGAGATCGCCATGCAGACGGCGGAGCTGGCGCTGAAGACCGCCGAGCTCGACCTCAAGCGCCGCGACATCGTCGCCCCCTCCAAGGGCGTTGTCGGCATCATCACCGTCAATGTCGGCGACTACGTCACGACGACGACGCCGATTGCCGTCGTAGACGACCGCTCGGAAATTCTCGTCGATTTCTGGGTGCCGGAGCGTTTCGCCAACAAGATCAGCGTCGACCAGCCGGTCACCGCCTTTGCGATTGCCGAGCCGGCAAACAAGCTCGACGGCGCGATCCACGCGATCGACAACCGTCTCGACCAGGCGAGCCGGACGCTGCGCGTGCGCGCACGGCTCGAAAATCCCGAGGACAAGCTGCGCGCGGGCATGTCCTTCTCCGTGACCGTCGCGTTTGACGGCGACACCTATCCGACGGTCGATCCGCTGGCGATCCAGTGGAGCTCGGAGGGTTCCTATATCTGGCGCGTCTCGGGCGACAAGAGCGAGAAGGTGCCGGTTAAGATCATCCAGCGCAACCCGGACAAGGTGCTCGTCGACGCTGCCCTCAAGGAAGGCGACGAGATCGTCACCGAGGGCGTGCAGCGCCTGCGCGACGGTGGCGCCGTGCGCATCGCCGGCCGCGAACGCAAGCAGCAGGATCAGGCCCAGAAGGTTGCGGAGGAAACCAAGTGAGCGGCGGCGACAGTCAGTCGGGCGGCCACGGCGGCGGTCACGGGGGAGGCGGCGACAAGGCGTCGGCCCGCGAGCGCGGCAAGACCGGCTTCACCGCACTCTTCATCCGCCGGCCGATATTTGCGCTGGTCGTCAACACGCTGATCGTCGTTGCCGGCCTTGCGGCCTGGAACGGCATCGAAATCCGCGAACTGCCTCAGGTCGACCAGCCGGTGATCTCGGTAACGACGACGCTCGATGGTGCAGCACCCGAAACGATGGACCGCGAGGTGACCTCGGTGGTCGAGGGCGCCGTTTCGCGCGTGCAGGGCATCCGCGACATTTCCTCGACCTCGTCCTTCGGCCGCAGCCGCGTGACGTTGCAGTTCTCCGACACGACCGATATCGGCCAGGCCTCCAACGACATTCGCGACGCACTCGGCCGGGTGCGCAACCAGTTGCCCGACAATGTCGACGAGCCGAGCATCGTCAAGGCCGATGCCGACAGCCAGCCGATCATGCGCCTCGCGCTCACTTCCGACACCATGTCGATGGAAGACATGACGCTGCTCGTCGAAAACGAGATCAGCGACCGGCTCGCTGCCGTCGAAGGCGTGGCCGACGTCGCGGTCTATGGCGACCAGGAGAAGATTTTCCGCATCGACCTCGACCAGGCGAAGCTCGCCGGGCGCGGGGTGACGGTCGCAAACCTCAGGACAGCGCTCGCCAATGCCTCCTATGACGTTCCCGCCGGCAAGCTGACCAGCGCCAGCCAGGACATCTCGGTGCGCGCCACGGCCGACCTGCAGACGCCAGAGCAGTTCGAAAACCTGATCCTCGTCAACAATGTGCGGCTGCGCGACGTTGCCACCGTGACGCTCGGGCCCGACACCGGCACGACAGCGCTGCGCTCCAATGGTCGCCAGGGCATCGGCCTTGGCATCGTGCGCCAGGCGCAGTCCAATACCGTCGATATCTCCGAGGGCGTGCGCAAGGTCGTCGAGACGATCCAGACGCAGATCCTGCCCGAGGGCACCCAGCTCCGCATTACCAGCGACGATGCGGTCTTCATCAACGGCGCCATTCACGAGGTGGAAATCGCGCTGATCGTCGCCGTGTTCATCGTGACGCTCGTCATCTACATGTTCCTGCTTGACTGGCGGGCGACGCTGATCCCGACGATCTCGATGCCGATCGCGCTGATCGGCACGGTGGCGGCGATCTATCTCGCCGGCTTCTCGATCAACATTCTGACGCTGCTCGCCATCGTGCTTGCGACCGGTCTCGTGGTCGACGATGCGATCGTGGTGCTTGAAAACATCGTGCGCCGTCGCGCCGAGGGCTTGGGCCCACGGGCCGCCGCCGTGCACGGCACGCTCGAAGTGTTCTTTGCGGTGCTGGCGACGACCGCGACGCTTGCCGCCGTCTTCGTGCCGCTGTCGTTCCTTCCGGGCCAGACCGGAGGCCTCTTCCGGGAGTTCGGCTTCGTGCTTGCCTTCGCGATCCTGCTATCTTCCTTCGTGTCGCTGACGCTTTGCCCGATGCTCGCCTCGCGCATGCTGACGAAGGATACGCATACGGTGCCGGGGCCGATGGCGCGGTTCGGTGCGCGGGCGGCCGGGTTCTACCGGGTGACGCTGCGCGCCTGCCTCAACGCGCCGCTGATCGTCTTCGTTATCGCGGGCTTCTTCACCGCCATGGGGGCTGCCGGCTTCTTGACGCTGAAATCGGAGCTGACCCCGACCGAAGACCGCTCGCAGATCATGATGCGCATCAACGCGCCGCAGGGCGTTTCGCTCGAATATGCCCAGGCCCAGATGCGCCGCATCGAGGACGGCCTACAGCCGCTGGTCAAATCCGGCGAGATCGACAACATCTTCTCGATCTCCGGGCAGGGTGGTTCGGTCAACAGCGGCTTCATGGTGCTGACGCTCGCTCCCTGGGACAAGCGCGACCGAACGCAACAGGATATTGTCGCTGACATCAACAAGGTGACCGGGCGGATCCCCTCGGTTCGCGTCTTTGCCATGCAGCCGAACAGTCTCGGCATTCGCGGCGCCGGTAGCGGCCTGCAGGTGGCGCTGGTCGGCAACGACTACAACAAGCTCGGCGATGCCGCGGCAAAGCTGGTGCGCCAGATGGAAGACACCGGGCGCTTCGAAAACGTCCGCCTCAACTATGAAGCCAACCAGGCGCAGCTGTCGATCACCATCGACCGCGAGCGCGCGTCCGACATGGGCGTCGATATTGGCGGCCTCGCCTGGGCGCTGCAGGCCATGCTCGACGGCAACAGCGTCGTCGATGTCTATGTCGACGGCGAATCCTATCCGGTGAAGCTGCTCTCCTCGACCAATCCGGTCAACGACCCGACCGACCTGCAGAACATCTTCCTCAAGGCCGGCGACGGCAAGATCGTGCCGATGTCGACGATCGCCAGCGTCGAGGAGATGGCGGTGGCGCCGCAGCTGTCGCGGGAATCGCAGCTTCGCGCCGTGTCGCTTTCGGCGGGTCTCAAATCGGACCTCGCGCTTGGGGAAGCCCTGACGATGGTCGAACAGATGGCGGAACCCTTGCTGCCGCCGGGCTCGCGCATCATGCCGCTTGCCGAAGCCGCGACCCTTAACGAAAACGCCAACGGCCTGTTCGTCACCTTCGGCTTTGCGCTCGTCATCATCTTCCTGGTGCTCGCCGCCCAGTTCGAAAGCTTCGTCAGCGGCCTGATCATCATGTCGACGGTGCCGCTGGGCCTTGCCTGTGCGGTGTTTGCGATGATCATGACCGGCAACACGCTGAACATCTACAGCCAGATCGGCCTTGTGATGCTCGTCGGCATCATGGCGAAGAACGGCATCCTGATCGTCGAATTCGCCAACCAGCTGCGCGACCGCGGCCAGGACGTGCGCTCGGCGATCGAGAATGCCGCCAACATCCGCCTGCGCCCCGTGATGATGACGATGATCGCCACCATCGTCGGCGCCGTCCCGCTGGTGCTTGCCAGCGGCGCGGGCGCCGAGGCGCGTATCGCGCTTGGCTGGGTGCTCGTCGGCGGCCTTGGCCTGGCGGTGATCGTCACGCTCTACCTGACGCCGGTCGCCTATCTCGTCATTGCCCGCTTTACCAAGCCGCATGCGGACGAGGAGCGCAAGCTGCACGAGGAGATGGACGCAGCGGCCGCCATGGAAGTGCGCTAACCGAAACGGCCGTCAGCGGGGCGGCTTACAATTCGAGCCAGGCGGCAACGAGAAAGATCGCTGCCGCCAGGCCGCCAAGCGCGCTGCGCCCGGCGTGGAGCCTGCCCCAATATTTGAGCAGCTCGCGACTGTCGTTGCCGGCGTCTTCGGGCCGGACTGCCTCCAGCTGGCGGTTGACCGGCAGGACGAAGAGCAGCGTATAGGGCCAGTTGAGGATGATGATCGCGGCGCCCAATCCCCAGAGAACATGGCCGGTCTGTCCCCAGGCGCCGGCGCCGAGCAGGCCCGAGATGAGCGCGAGCGTCGCCTGCATCTCGAAGCCGCGGCGATAGGACGGCACCCACTGCACGAGTGCGGCGCGATCATCGAGATGCAGCCGTGCCGGCTGCTCGGCCCAGGAGATGTAGATGGCGGCGCCGAAGAAGACCGACGCGGTGAGCAAAGCGGTGAGACCCAGCATTTGCCTCTCCTTCCTTCACGCCGATATCATAGCGCAAGGCCGGGCAAACGGCAGGTGTTTTCCGCCGTTTCGCTCTCATACGTAGCAGTAGCGGAGTTCGGTCGGTCTGAGGCGTTCCTTTTGCCAACGGCAAATCTGGTGCGACGCGGCTTGCTCGTTTGCAAGGCCCTCTGTCTACCGGCCCGCCCGCGCTACGTGCCGTCACGCCGCACGGCCAGCGCTGTCGCGCAGAGCACGACCTCCACCTCTTCTTCGAGTTCGAGGCAGATCTGCCGTTATTCGTCAGCGAGATCCGGGCGGCCGCCGCCCAACACGAGTGCGTCCCGCATGTTGACCGCAAGTTCGTAGCTGCAGAACAGCTCAATCATGCAATCTGACGATGCCGACGCGATGCTGCCCCTCAAGTGCGGCAACCGCATCATCAGTCGCTTTCTGCCGATCTCTCCAAGCACGTCACACGTCCTTCCGCTCGGCCTTCATACGCAAGGACTTCCCGAACGGATCACCGCGCGGCGCGGTGTGGAAATGACATTTCGGCAAACGGGGACATATCGTGTCGGCTTTTCAGCGTTGGTGTTTTCCACGCTGTCATACAGTCTTGTGACACTCCGGTCTCACGTCAGGCGTTTTCCTGCGCTACTGTGAGCGGGAAGTGGGCGAGCGTCTGGACAAAGTGATTCCGATTTGCACAGTAGCGCCTTGAAATGACTGCGCTTCCCGAACAGCGAAAAGGCAGCGCGGCGAATGCAAGAGGAAGGGCGTTTTCCGTGGCATTGAAGGCGATCAGGGCTGGCGCGAGAAACGAGGCGGGGATTGCGGCGGCGAAGGCGGAGCTTTCCGCCCGCTTCGGCGACCGGTTCCAGACGGGCGAGGCGATCCGCGCCCAGCACGCCCACACGACGACCTATATTCCGGCGCAGCTTCCCGATGGCGTGGCGTTTGCCGAAAGCGCCGGTGACGTGCGCGAGATCGTCCAGATCGCCGCGCGGCACAAGGTGCCGCTTATTCCCTTCGGCACCGGCTCCTCGCTCGAAGGTCATATCAACGCGCCCCATGGCGGCATCTCGGTCGATCTCTCGCGCATGAACAAGGTGCTCGAGGTCAATGCCGAGGATCTCGACTGCCGCGTCGAGCCGGGCATCACGCGTGAGGAGCTCAACACCTACCTGCGCGACACCGGCCTGTTCTTCCCGATCGATCCCGGCGCCAACGCCTCGATCGGCGGCATGGCCTCGACGCGGGCGTCCGGCACCAATGCGGTGCGCTACGGCACCATGAAGGACAATGTGCTGGCGCTGACGGTGGTAACCGCTGACGGACGTGAAGTCCGCACGGCGCACCGGGCGCGCAAGTCCTCGGCCGGCTACGACCTGACGCGGCTCTTCGTCGGCGCCGAAGGCACGCTCGGCATCATCACCTCGATCACGCTTCGGCTGCAGGGCATTCCGGAGGTGATTTCCGGCGGCGTCTGCCCGTTCCCGACGATCGAAGACGCCTGCAATGCGGTGATCCTGACCATCCAGTCGGGCATTCCGGTGGCGCGCATCGAACTGCTCGATGCGCTGCAGATGAAAGCCTGCAACGGCTATTCCGGCCTTTCCTACAAGCAGACGCCGACGCTGTTCGTCGAATTCCACGGCAGCCCCGAAAGCGTCGAACTGCAGGCGCGCCAGTTTGGCGAGATCGCCTCGGAATTCGGCGCCAGCGACTTCCTCTGGACCACCAATCCGGAGGAGCGGGCGCGGCTCTGGAAGGCCAGGCACAATGCCTACTGGGCGCAAAAGAGCCTGATCCCGGGTGCGGCGATCCTGTCGACCGATGTTTGCGTGCCGATCTCGCGGCTGGCGGAATGCGTGGCGGCAACGCAGGAGGACAGCGCCGCCCACGGGCTGACCGCGCCGATCGTCGGCCATGCCGGCGACGGAAACTTCCATGTCGGCCTGCTGTTCGACGACAAGGATGCCGCCGACGTGGCGCGGGCCGAGGCGTTCGTCGAGCGCCTGAACGCTCGCGCCTTGGCGATGGACGGGACCTGCACCGGCGAGCATGGCATCGGACAGGGCAAGATGCCGTTCCTCGAGGCGGAACTTGGCGATGCGCTCGACCTCATGCGGCAGGTCAAGCGCTCGCTCGATCCGGACAACATCTTCAATCCCGGCAAGATTTTCGCCTGAGGCGGAGAAGGAATGTGACCGTCGGGCGTTCCGCTTTTTTGGGGCGATGCGCCGGGGCGAAAGTGTGATACTGCATAGTTCCGATGTCGGCATGGACGCCCGGCGATTTATGCGGCAAATCAAGATGCTACAGTGCCGGACACGGCGCTGTCGGCGGGCGCCAGGTCCTGGCGCTCCAATCGATGCGCGGCGCGCCATGCGCCGCTGAACTGATATGGGAATATAGGCACGGTGCTTTCGCGAATTCTGCTTGCCGTCGGTGGACTTGTGGTCGTTGCGCTCTTTGCGGCGCTGATCGCTCCGTGGTTCATTGACTGGACGGATTTCCGCAAGGAGTTCGAGCGTGAGGCAAGCCGCATCATGGGCAAGCCCGTCGTCGTGCATGGAAGCGTCGATGCGCGGCTGATCCCGTTCCCGACCGTGACGCTCAACGACGTTCGCGTCGGCGCTGCCGAGGATGGCGACCCACTGATCCAGGTGGCGCAGTTCTCGATGAGCGCAGAGCTTGCGCCGTTCCTGAGCGGCGAAGCCTTGATCTTCGACATGAAGCTTGACCGCCCGAAAGCCAAGGTGCGCCTGCTGCCGGACGGTACGCTCGACTGGGCGAGGGGCCGGCGGGCCTCGATCCCGGCCAAGACCGTCGTGCTCGAAAATGTCGAGATCACCAATGGCCAGATCGAATTCGTCGACGAGCAGACCGGCCGCACCCGCCGCGTGAGCGGACTTGCCGCAGACATTTCGGCCCGCACGCTGGCCGGGCCCTGGAAGGTCGAGGGGCGCGCCGCGCTCGATGGCGAAGCCGGCAGTTTTTCCCTGACCAGCAACGAGGTGGACGAGGCGGGTACGCTCAGCCTGAAGGCGCGGGTAACACCCGACAAGCGCCCCTTCGGCGTCGAGACCGACGGCTCGCTGCGCATCGTCGATTTCAGGCCTGTCTATAGTGGCCGCTTCACGCTGACGGAGAACCGGCCGCAGGGCGAGACGAAGGATGCGGACGGACGGGCGCCGCTGCGTATCAACGGCAACTTCCAGCTGACCAACGAGAGTATCCGCGTCCCGGAATACCGCTTCGAAATCGGCCCGTCGGACGATCCCTATGTGGTCACCGGCGAGGCGACGCTCGATACCGGCAAGGACCAGAAATTCTTGCTGATCGCCGACGGCCAGCAGATCGACGTCAGCCGCATCGGCCCGAGCCGCAACAACAAGACCGGCCGCGACCCGGCGATTTCGATGCGCCAGCGGCTCGAAGCCATGCTGGCGATCGCCGCCGACATTCCCATCCCGCAGGTGCCCGGCCGCGCCAGCCTGAAGCTGCCGGCGATCGTCGTCGGCGATACGACCGTGCGCGACGTGCGCATCGACGTACAGCCCGATGGCGCCGGCTGGGTGATTGACAATGTCGTGGCGCTGCTACCGGGGCGCACGCAGCTCGAAGCCAAGGGGCGGCTGAACCTCAAGGGACAGCGCAGTTTCCGCGGCGACCTCTTGCTTGCCTCCAACCAGCCTTCCGGTCTTGCCAACTGGCTGGCGGGCTCCGTCGACCCGGCGATCCGCAAGCTGAGGACCGCCGGCTTTTCGGCCAAGGTGAACCTGACCGATACATTGCAGCAGTTCGAGAACCTCGAAGTGGCGGCCGACGAGGCGAGCCTCAAGGGTCGGCTCGAGCGGCAGTCTTTCGCCGACCAGCAACCGAACCTCTCGCTGCAGCTGAAGGGCAACCGCATCGACTTCGAAGCGCTGCAGGCGCTGACCGGGCTGGTGGCGGGCGACGCTTCCACCGACACGCTGCTGCAGCATGCGATTGCCGCCGATCTTTCCGCCGACGAGTTTTCCGCCTTCGGCGAGGAGGCGCACGACGTGCAGGCGGTGCTGACGCTGAAGAACGGCCAGCTCCAGGCCGAGCGCGTGGCGATCGGCTCGCTTGCCGGCGCGCAGCTCGCCTTTTCCGGCCGGGCCAGCGGCGACCTCGACAAGCCCGTGGTTTCGGCCAAGATGAAGCTTGCGGCCAAGAACCTGACGCCGTTCCTGGAAATGATCGGCCGCCACGCGGTCAATCATCCGGCGCTGAGGCAGCTGATCAAGGCCGGCCCCTATTACAGCGACACGGCCTTCGACGTGACGCTGACGGCCGGCAACAAGGAGGGCAATGCGCCCGCGACCTTCGGCATCTTCGGGACCGCCAACGGCACGAAGATCGCCGCCAGCTACCAGGCGCCCGACATGGCGCAGGCG
Source organism: Ensifer sp. ENS09 (assembly GCF_014852425.1). Lineage (NCBI taxonomy): Bacteria > Pseudomonadati > Pseudomonadota > Alphaproteobacteria > Hyphomicrobiales > Rhizobiaceae > Ensifer > Ensifer sp. ENS09. The sequence continues at coordinate 1,051,619 of NZ_JACVBP010000001.1, read as the reverse complement.
CTGACCGGCAAGGCGATGCTTTTGGAAGCGACGCTCGAAAACCCCGAGACGCGGCTGCTGCTCGGCCAGACGGGTTTCGATCCCTTGCCCTTCGATGCGGATGCCAACGGCATTCTCTCGGTCAAGCTGCAAAGCACCGACGGACCAACTGCGAACGGCACGGTGACCTTTACCACCGAGAAGACCTCGCTTGCCGCCAAGGGCAGCGTCGATCTTTCCCGCGATCATTTCCTTGAAGGTCAGGCGAAAGTGACGCTGCAGACCCAGGACCTGGAGCCCTATCTTCTGCTCCAGGGCGTGGCCGTGCCGCAGATGGGCAGCGGCCTGCCGCTCACCGTCTCTGCCGATATCGCGACGACGCCCGAAACCATCGCGCTCACCACCGTCGAGGGCAAGGCCGACCATAACGGCTTTACCGGCAATCTGACGATCGACCGCAAGACGCCCGGGGCGGCCAGCGGACAGCTGACGCTCGACGCGCTCGATCTTGCCTGGCTCGGCGAGGGCATCCTCGGCCCGATCGAGGATACGAACGGGGCCTTCTCGAAGGGCGCCCTGGCGCAGCCGGCCTGGACCGGCCTCAATGTCGCGCTCGACGTGCAGGCGGGCAAATTCTGGCCGGGCGTCTATGGCGCGGTCACGAGCTTTGCCGGCAAGTTGGAATGGAAGGGCGACGAGGTCGCGCTCACCGATGCGGCCGGCGACTGGCTGGGCGGCAAGCTCGCCGGGCGGGTGCAGATCGGCAATGCCAACGGCTCTGGCTTCCTGCGCTCGCGCCTGGACGTCAAGGGCGGCGACCTTGCGCAGGCGGGCTGGGCCCATGCGGGCACGCCGGTCGCGACCGGGACCTTCGATCTTTCCGTGGCGCTTGAGGCTTCGGGCGCGACGCCCGAAGCGATGGCCCATTCGGCAAGCGGCTCGGGTACGGCAACTTTCAACGGCATGACGCTTGCCGGCATCAACAGCGGAGCGCTGCCGCAGCTGATCGCAGCCGCCGATGCACTGAAGACGCAGATCTCGGCGGACGCAATCAAGGGTGCCGCGGAGGTGACCATCTTCTCTGGCCAGTCGCTGGTCGGCGTCGTCAAGGCGCCCTTCAGCATCGCCGGCGGGGTGCTGCGGGCGCAGAACGTGACGGCCGGCGACGGCAACGCGGCGATGACCGGCGAGGCCTCGCTGGACCTTGCGGCGGGCCGTATCGACGCCGGCATCGACCTGACCTTCCGGCCCGGCGACGAGGCGCTTGCCGGCGCCGAGCCGCGCGTGCGCATCGGCTATGCCGGCCTGATGGAAGATCCGGGCGTCGATCTCAACGTTGCCGATCTTGCGAACTTCCTGTCGCTGCGCGCTTTCGAGCGTGAGCGCCGGCGGGTCGAGATCCTGCAGGCAAACGTGCTGGAGAAACAGCGCCTGCGACGCGAACTCGCTCTTTACAAGGCGCGGGCGGAGGCAAGGGAACTGGAGCGCAAACGCGCTGTTGCCGAGGAACGCCGGCGGGCTGCCGGCGCTGCCGAGGCCGCCCGCCTCAAGGCGGAAGCAGATGCGCGGGCAGAGGCCGAACGCAAGGCCGAAGCGGAGCGGCAGGCGGAAGCCGCGCGCCGGGCAGCAGAGGCAGCGCGCAGCGCCGTCCAGGGCCAGCCGATCCCACAGACGGGGCCGAATCCCCAGACCCAACCGGACGGAGCCACCGGCACCCCTCCCGGACAGAAGCTCAACTTCGACGTCCTGCCCGACGTCACGGTGCAGTAGCAGGCGATTGCGCGGAGCACGACGGTCCCGTGCTTTCGGGGCCGGAGATGTGCGGCCGCTTCCGCAGGCGGCCGTGATCCCATCCTTGGCTGGCGGCCCCTGAAGCCCGTCGCAATCCTAGCCTCGCTCTCTGCGCTTTCGGTCTTTGATGCTTCGCATGCCGTTATCGCAAACGGCTGCGCACCGTTGTGCGACATGCTTCTGCTTCAGATTTCGAAGGTGGGTTCATCGAACCGGCGTTCGTCCGGCGCATCGTGGCGCGCGAATGGATCGGCAGAGTTTTAACGAATTCTGAAGCACATCTTCCACTATTGATCGCTAAATTAGCAAATTGCGTTGATTGGGGTAGGGGGGGGCGGCTTGCGGGCCGCGTCGTTAATCGGCGCGTGGGAAGGATGACGTCGATCGCTCCGGATTGACCTGAGCGGCGCGTCGCCGTCTGCTGAGGGGCCACGATCAGAGATGCGCTACAATTTGAGGAAGAGAGCCGCCCGCATCCTTGCGGACGAGAAGGGTAACTTTACGGTTCTGACCGCGCTGATAGCGGTGCCGTTGCTGAGCGCCGCGTCGATCGCCATCAACCTGGCGCGGATCAACCTCGAGGCCGCCAAGATGCAGACGGCGCTCGATGCCGCTGCCTTTTCGGCGGTCAAATCCTACGGCGAGGGTGAGACCGAGGCCAGTGCCAGGGATCTCGCCAACAACGTTTTCTTCGCGAATTTCGGCCAGGCGGAGGCCGTTGACCAGATCGGCGCGGAGAGCGGGGTGTCGGTGACGGCTGCGCCGGTACAGATCGCCTTCGGCGCCGCCGGCGTCGAGACCACGGCGACGGCGGCCTATGCGCTTAAATACAATCCGCTGTTCTTCGGGCTGCAGCCCTATACGATCGACCGGGAAAGCGTTGCCGCGCGCATGCCGGGGCGGGAGGCCTGCATCCTGGCGCTGCACCCGACGGCGAGCCGGGCCTTCGAGGTCAGCGGCGGCGCGAGCGTCGACACGTCCGGCTGCACCATCACGTCGAACTCGACCGATGCGCAGTCGATCTATCTCAGCGGCTCGGCAACGCTCAAGGCCGAGTGCCTCTATGCCGCCGGCAAGGTGTCGGCGACGCTCGCCAATCTCCAGCTTGCCTGCGGCAAGGCGGTCGAGGAGGTGGCGCCTATCCCCGACCCCTTCCGCTCGAAGAAGATGCCGACCACGGGAGGCTGGGTGAGCCTTGCCGGCTGCGGCCAGAATTTCGTCGGCGGCGGTGGCGGCAACGGCGACTGCAACGGCACCGGCAAGACGCCGAACAACGCGCCCGACACCTACCGCGTCGAGCTGAAGCCTGGCACCTATGGCGATCTCGAAATCAAGGGCAAGGTTCTTCTGAGACCCGGCAACTACATCATCGACGGCGGTAGCCTGAAGTTCACCAGCCAGTCCGTGGTGACCGCCGAAGGGGTAACCTTCTTCCTCTTGAACGGCGCCCAGCTCGACATTCACGGCGGGGCGACTTTCCAGGTCAGCGCGCCGACGACCGGCGACTGGGCCGGCTTCTCGATCGTCGCCGGGCGCAACAACACGGCCAGCGCCACCATCAACGGCAACAGCGCCTCGTCGCTCGCCGGCATCATCTACATGCCGGCATCGCGAGAGATCCAGTATGCCGGCAACGGATCGACCGGCGGTGAATGCGTGCGCATTGTCGCCCAGGAAATCACCATGATCGGCAACAGCAGCTTCAAGCTGGATTGCAAGGCGGTGCTGGCTAACACCACGATCAACAATCCCGGTGCGATCCGGCTGGTGCGGTGAGCGCCGGCATGGCCGTTGCTGGAGGCCCGCTCTCGCTGAGCGCGTTGTCCGAGCACCGGAGCGGGCGTCTGTAACATTCCGTAAAAAGAACCCGGCTGCGGGACAGCCGGGTGTTCTCCGTCGCGACAGGCTCCAGCTTTAGAAGCGGATCGACAGGCCGAGGATCGGGCCCTGCTGCACGATGTCGTAGATGAAGCCGCCGTGGTCGCAGTCGACGCCCAGGGCACGGTAGCCGGCAATTGCCGAGATCGTATCGTTGAAGCGGTAGCCAAGTCCGAGCGCCACGTCCCAGTCGATGTCGACGCCACCGCCCCCGACGAGGGCCCAGCCGGTCAGGTAGATTTGCGGCGTGAAGAAGTAGTTGCCGCGCACGCCCACCATGCCGTCGACCTCGTCACGGCTAACCCCGTCGAGCGGCCCGCCGCGGAACGATATCGTCGTGTCGACCGACCAGATCTTGGCGCCGCCGACGATGTCGAGATGCGATTGCTGGTCCTCGAACACCGTGTAGCCGACGCCGATGAGGGCGGCGAAGGTTTCCGACTGTACGTCCACCGTGTCGGTAAAGATGCCGCGCACCTTACCGTCGCCCGACTGCTTGGTGTAGGCGATGTCGGTGAAGACGCCGAAGCGGTCCTTGCGCGCCTCGGCAGTGGCCGAGGCCGCGAAGTCGAGATGGCTCAGATGTCGCTGAAGCTGGAACCGATGTGAACGGTCGGGAGGCCGAGCTGCGCAGTGTCGCCGGAAAGTCCTGCCATCCAGAAGTGGGGGGCGATGGTGAATTGCCAGCCGCTTTCGGTTTCTTCCACCGGCGCCGCAGGGGCCATCAATGTCGTGATGTCGGCAGCATTGGCCGAAAGAGCGGCACCAGGCTCAGGCAGGCCGCAAGGCCCAGTCGCGCAGAGATACTCATAAAACGCCTCCCGCTTGTGCCACTTCCGCAAGTACGCTGCGAGGGTTCCGTGCGAAAACGGCGTGCTTTCAAAGCTATGCGCGACGACGGCAGACGCTGCCATGACCGCCCTTGCCATCTTTATGTAAGCGATATCGAAATCGGTCGTCTCGGCGGGCAAAACCGTTTCAGCTGTTGCACGCGCCACACAGTGGCGCTCACCGCTCGGTCAAAGCGGCCATGGTCCGGGCCCGTCGCCGGGTTATCGCGCGTCGGGCGCGGGGGTAATCGATTTCAGCCATTCGAGCACATAGACGCGCAGTGCCGAGGAGAGGTTGCTGTCGGGCGTACGTTGGTCGTCGATCTCGGCGATCAGCTGGGCAAGCGGCATCGCCCGCTTTGCGCCAATCGTCTTCAGTTCCTGCCAGAAGGCGTCTTCGAGCGAGAAGCTGGTGCGGTGGCCGTGGAGCGTCGCGGAATGCTTACGGATCATCGCCCGGCCTTAGAGATTGATTCAAGGGATTGGCATAGCGAGTCCGGACATCGCCGCAAGTCCTTGCTCCGGAATCGCTTTTGCAGGCTTAGTCCTTGCCGGCGTCGCCTTCGTCTGCGGCAGGGCGCTCGATGCGGCCCTGGTCAAGGCGGGTTTCCGCCTTGTCGTTCAGCGCCTTCGTCAGGGATTTTTCGGCCTTGGTACGGCCGAAGGAGATGCGGTTCTGCTCGGCCTGCTTTTCCTTTTCCGTGCGCTCGCGGCGCTTGCGGAACTGGCGCAGATTGACGACGTCGCCGGTCATGAGCCGCGGCTCCTCGGATCAGTTCTTCTTGCGGAAGGAATCGAGCGAAACGACGGAGCCGCCGCCGTTCTTCGGCTCGGTGGGCTTGTCGTCCTTGGCCGAGGTCTCGGCATTTTCTTCCGGAACGGGGTAGGCGGTGATCTCCGCCGATTCCTGTTCTTCCTCCTCGCCGGCCGCCACGTCGAACTCCAGTTCGAAATTGACCGACGGGTCGTAGAAGCCGCGGATGGCGTTGAACGGGATGACCAGACGTTCCGGCGTGTCGGAGAAGGAGAGGCCGATCTCGAAGCCGACGTCCGTGACCTTCAGCTCCCAGAACTGATGCTGGACGACGATCGTCATCTGTTCGGGATACTTGGCTTTCAGGTGCTGCGAGATGCGCACGCCCGGCGCGCCGGTGAGGAAGGTGATGAAGAAGTGGTGCTCTCCCGGCAAGTGACCGGTCGTGGCAACTTCCGTCAGGACCTTGCGGATGACGCTACGCAGTGCGTCCTGTGCCAGAATGTCGTAGCGGATGTGGTCCTGGCCCATGAGCGTCCCGTCTTTCCTCGAACTCAATCTACTGTCTGCTGCCGGCCCGCAGTCTGCTACAGGCACTGACGTAAAGCCGTCGGCTTTTTCATTGCCCATCTGAAGCAGACGAGTCAATTATTCAAGCATCTATAGACCATTTCGAAGCGGGGGAGAAGGTGAAGGCTTCTGTTGCCAGGTGCCTTCGGACCCCGCCTTACGGTGCTACCCGGAAGGACTTGATTTGAAGTGTCGCACCGCGATTAAGCAGCGAGACGTGCTTCAGCATAGTTGTCGTTTGCAACTATAAGTTTAGCCCGATAACGGTGGTACAATGCCGAGCAAAAAGTCGATCTTTACGCCCTTGTCGATCCTATTTCGCCCCCATCAAAAGCCGATCGGTCGTGATCGGTTTTTGGTGGAGGCGCCGGGTACCGCCCCCGGGTCCAATGGGTTTATTTCATCGCCCGTTTATTGCCATAGCCGCCCGAAGACGGCAGATTTCATATAGGTCTTTCCGGGCCCCAAGAAAAGGGGGATGTGTCGGATATATGACTTTCTCCCGGACTGGCTCGCGGCGAACTGCCTTGACTTGACCGGCATCCGTGAAAAACTCCCGCTGCTGCCACGCGGCCGGCATTCTCCGGCTGCAATTTCGAAAAGCAAAGCAAGCTGGAGGCCTCATGACGGACTACCTCGCAGATGTGCAGAAATACGACAGCGGCGCCGACGAAGCGATCGTCAACAAGATCGTGCGCCACCTTGGCATTGCGCTTCGCAACCGGGATTCCTCGCTCGTTTCGGCCTCGGATCCGAAGGAGCTCGAGCGGGTCAGGGAGAAATGGTGCGAAAAGAAGCTCGGCATCAGCGGCGCCGATGCGAACAGTGCGATCGACGCCACCGTCAAGGCGATGTCGGCGGACCGGTCGAAATCGCGCGTCACCTTCTATTATCTGGTGGCCAAGAACCTCGGCAAGCTACAGACCTTGTAGCGCCCCGCCGAATTATCCGGGATAATCGTCCCGTGGTCATTGGTTCGCCGCCGGCTTCGTCCTAAATTTAGGGAAAATACGAATCGGCGGCGCCAGACCATGCAGCAATATCTCGACCTTCTCGACCATGTGATGACCAACGGATCCGACCGGGGCGACCGGACCGGAACGGGCACGCGCTCGGTCTTCGGCCACCAGATGCGCTTCGACCTTTCCGAAGGCTTCCCGGTGCTGACGACCAAGAAGCTGCACCTGCGCTCGATCATCCATGAACTGCTGTGGTTCCTGAAGGGCGATACCAATATCCGCTACCTCAAGGAAAACGGCGTGACCATCTGGGATGAATGGGCCGACGAGAACGGCGACCTCGGCCCGGTCTACGGCTACCAGTGGCGCTCCTGGCCGGCGCCGGACGGACGCCACATCGACCAGATTGCCGGCCTTGTCGAAAGCCTGAAGACCAACCCGAATTCGCGCCGCCACATCGTCTCGGCCTGGAACCCGGCACTGGTCGACGAGATGGCGCTGCCGCCCTGCCATTGCCTGTTCCAGTTTTACGTCTCCGACGGCAAACTCTCCTGCCAGCTCTACCAGCGCTCGGCCGACATCTTTCTCGGCGTGCCTTTCAATATCGCCTCCTATGCGCTTTTGACGATGATGGTGGCGCAGGTGACGGGCCTGAAGCCGGGCGATTTCGTGCACACGCTCGGCGACGCACACATTTACCACAACCATTTCGAACAGGCCCGGCTGCAGCTCACCCGCACGCCGAAGGCGCTGCCGCGGATGGAAATCAATCCAGGCGTGAAAGATCTCTTTTCCTTCCGTTTCGAAGACTTTACGCTCGTCGGCTACGAAGCCGATTCATCGATCAAGGCGCCGATCGCCGTCTGACATATCCTGATGCTGCGGGTGGCCGGTCCGCATTTCTGAATTCTTCTCGATGCCGATGCCGCGCCACCCTTCGGGCGGGGCAGGTGCTTCCGTCGCCCACAAGCGCAGGGGCCGGCAATCCGAAGCTGAGGGGCGGCCGGGGAGGGCTGTCGTCCAAGGGAGGTATCGATGCTCACACTCGTCCATGCGCCGCTGTCGCGATCCTCGCGCATCGTCTGGCTGCTTGAGGAGCTGGGCGCGGAATACGAGATCCGCTACGTCTCGATCCGCCGCTGGGACGGATCCGGCGCGCCCGACGACAACAACCCGCATCCGCACAAGCAGGTGCCGGCGCTCATTCATAATGGCGCGGTGATCTGGGAGTCGGCCGCGGTCGTGCAATATCTCACCGACCTTCATCCCAACAGCAGCCTCGGCCGGCCGCCCGGACACAAGGAGCGCGGCGCCTATCTCTCCTGGCTTGCCTATTATGCGGGCGTGATCGAGCCGACGGCGCTCGCCCATATCTCGGGTGCGACCATCAACAACCCGGCGCAGGCGCGGCTCTATAGCGAAATGTGCGCCCATGTGATCGACGTGCTCACCCGCCAGACCTATCTCCTCGGCGAAACGATGAGCGCGGCCGACCTGCTTCTAGCAAGCGCGCTGCAGTGGATGCGCAAGTTACTGCCGGAAAGCACGGTCGTCGATCGCTACATCCGCGTCGTGACGGACCGGGCCGCCCATGACCGGGCCAGAGAAATCGACAGCAAACCGAACGGGTTCCATGACTGAAACGAAGACCACTCATCCGAAGATATCGATCGTCGTCGCCGTTGCCGCCAACGGCGTCATCGGCCGCGACGGCGATCTGCCCTGGCGGCTTTCGACCGACCTCAAGCGCTTCAAGGCGCTGACGATCGGCAAGCCCGTGATCATGGGGCGCAAGACCTGGGCCTCGCTCGGGCGCCCGCTTCCCGGCCGCGCCAACATCGTCATCACCCGCAACGCGGATTTTGTGGCGGAGGGCGCAAGCGTCGTTCCGTCGCTCGATGCGGCGATCGCGCTTGCGGGCCGAGAGGCGCAGGCTGCGGGCGTGGACGAGATCTGCGTGATCGGTGGCGGCGAGATCTACCGCCAGTCGATCGCGCGTGCCGATATCTTGCATGTGACCGAGGTGCAGGCGACCGTGGATGGCGACACGCGCTTCCCCGACATCGATCCCGGCATTTTCGAGAAGGTCTTCGAAGAGGACCTGCCGCAGGGTGAAAAGGACAGCCACGCCATGCATTTCGTCACCTTTAAGCGGCGTGCGACAGCCTGACGCGGCGGATCGTCAACTATTTTGAACCATTTACGGTGAACTCGGGTCTATCGCGTTGAAAGCGGTGCGGGTGATACCTATAACGGTTTCACATCATGAACGACCGTGCGGTGGCGCGGCCGTTCATCGTGGGAAGTATTCAAAAGAGAGGTTTTGATGCCCTGGAGCAATCAGAATGGCGGCGGCGGTGGCCCATGGGGCGGCGGCGGCGGTGGCGGCAATCAGGGAGGTCCCTGGGGCCAGGGGCCAAACCGGCCGCGTGGCGGCAAGGGCGGCCCGCCGGATCTGGAAGAGATCATTCGCCGTGGCCAGGACCAGCTTAAGAACGTCGTTCCCGGCGGCTTCAATGGTGGCGTCTTTGCCATTATCGGCCTGCTGATCGTCGGTTTTGTCCTGATCAATTCGATCTACACGGTGCAGCCGGACGAGCGCGGCGTCGAGATGCGCTTCGGCAAGCCGAAGGACGAGATCTCGATGCCTGGCCTGCATTATCATTTCTGGCCATTCGAGACCGTCGAATTCGTCAAGATCACCGAGCAGCAGCAGAACATCGGCGGGCGCTCCAGCGGTCAGTCGAATTCCGGCCTGATGCTGACCGGCGACCAGAACATCGTCAACGTCCAGTTCTCGGTGCTTTATTCGGTCACCGATCCGAAGGCTTACCTCTTCAACGTCGAGAACCCGTCCGACACGCTGCAGCAGGTCGCCGAAAGCGCGATGCGCGAAGTCGTCGGCCGCCGTCCGGCGCAGGACATCTTCCGTGACAACCGTCAGGCGATCGCCGCGGACGTGAAGAGCACGATCCAGGCAACGATGGACACCTACGGTACCGGCGTTTCCGTCAACACGGTCGCGATCGAGGACGCCGCACCGCCGCGCGAAGTGGCCGATGCGTTCGACGAAGTGCAGCGCGCCGAGCAGGACGAAGACCGCTTCGTCGAAGAAGCCAACCAGTATGCCAACCAGGTGCTCGGCAAGGCACGCGGTCAGGGTGCGCAGATCCGCGAAGAAGCGGCCGCCTACAAGGACCGTGTCGTCAAGGAAGCACAGGGTGAGGCGCAGCGCTTCATCTCCGTCTACGACGAGTACTCCAAGGCGCCTGACGTAACCCGCAAGCGTCTCTATCTCGAAACCATGCAGGGCGTTCTCGGCAAGTCGAAGAAGGTCATCATCGACGAGAAGAACGGGCAGGGCGTTCTGCCATATCTGCCGCTGAATGAAATCGGTCGTCCGACGACGTCGGGTGCCGCAGCAGTTTCGGGAGCAGGCCAGTGATCAACAATCGTACCTCCGTTATCCTGATCCTGCTCGCCGTCGTCTTCGTCGGTATCTATTCCTCGGTCTTCGTCGTCAACGAGCGCCAGCAGGCGATCGTCGTGCGCTTCGGTCAGATCAAGGACGTCAAGAGCCAGCCGGGCCTCTACTTCAAGCTGCCCTTCGCCTTCATGGATGCCGACCGCGTCCAGTACGTCGAAGACCAGGCGCTGCGCTTCGACCTCGACAACATCCGTGTCCAGGTCTCGGGCGGCAAGTTCTATGAAGTCGATGCCTTCGTCGTCTACAAGATCTCCGATCCACGCCGCTTCCGCGAGACGGTCTCGGGCGATCGGGACTCGGCGGAATCGCGCCTGCGCACCCGTCTCGACGCATCGCTGCGTCGCGTCTACGGTCTGCGTGGCTTCGAGGCTGCCCTTTCGGACGAGCGTGCGTCGATGATGCGCGAAGTGCGCGCCGACCTCAAAACCGACGCCGAGTCGCTCGGCCTCAACATCGAGGACGTCCGTATCCGTCGTACCGACCTGACGCAGGAGGTCTCGCAACAGACCTACGACCGCATGAAGGCCGAGCGTCTGGCGGAAGCGGAACTGATCCGCGCCCGCGGTAACGAAGAAGGCCAGCGCCGCCGCGCGATTGCCGACCGTCAGGTCGTCGAAATCGTCGCCGAGGCCCAGCGTGATTCGGAAATCCTGCGCGGTGAAGGCGAAGCCGAACGCACAAGGACCTTTGCCGACGCCTTTGCGCGCGATCCGAAGTTCTTCGAGTTCTATCGCTCCATGACCGCTTACACGCAGTCGATCGGTAGCCCGGACACGACGCTGGTGCTTTCGCCGCATTCGGAATTCTTCCGTTACTTCAATAACTCGGAAGGCACCCCGCCGGCCGCGGCACCTCAAGCAGCGACCGGAAACTAGGCGGGCGATGTCAGACTTTCTGACAGGATTCGCTTTCTTCCTGATCATCGAGGGGCTGGTGTACGCACTGGCCCCTTTGGTTTTGGTGGAAATGGCGAAGCGTTTGCCGTATGTCCCCGAACATCAGCTTCGACTGGCGGGGCTCGTTTGCGTGGCTGCCGGGGTCGGACTTGTATGGTTGCTTCGAGGATAATGCGAAATGCCACATAAACTGCTGATCCGGCTGGTCGATGCCGAATACGCCATCACCCGCCTCAACATCGGCTCCAGCATGCCGGAATGGCTGCCGGGGCCGGGCTTCTGGACCGTGTCGAGCTCGCGCGAGGAGATGACGCTGGTCTGCCGGGCCGCCCGCGTGCCTTCCAGCGTCCAGAGTTCGCTCGGCTGGCGCTGCTTCCGCGTCGAGCAGCATTTTGCCTTTGACGTGCCCGGCGTGCTCGCCTCGGTGCTCCGGCCGCTTTCGGATGCCGGTGTCGGTGTCTTTGCCAATTCGACCTTCAGCACCGACTACATCTTCGTTGCCGGCTCCGATCTCGACAAGGCGGTGCAGGCGCTGAAAGACCACGGCCACGAGCTTACCACCTGATCAGCCACGCCCGGCCTCGACGTAACGGCTTGGCCGGGAACGCCCGTCCTTTCGCACCCTTCTGCGCAAGGATCAGGAAATCGTGTTTGGACCCTTCCGAATTCCGCCTTATCTTCAGAGGAAGGTCGGACGTCGCGGTCTTGCGGCTTGCGTTTGTCAAATCCGCCGCATAAGCCCGGCCGGCGGTTTCGGTCGAGGCGGAATTATGCGAAGAATCAAAGTGCTATGGTGTGCCGGTGTCGCCGCACACAGCCAGAGGAGCTGAAGCGAATTGTCCACGCGATCAAAATCCCGAGTACACTCGCTTGGCGCGTCCCTGGGCGTTCTGGCGCTCGCAGGCGCGCTCGCCTTTAGCAGCACCGCACTCGCCCAGAACGCGGCGATCCGTCCGCCGAGCAATGGCCCGGCCTCCGTTGCCGATCTCGCTGCCGGACTGCTGGATGCCGTCGTCAACATCGCGACTTCGCAGAAGGTCAAGAACGACGACGACGCACCGGCGCCGCAGGTGCCGGAGGGCTCGCCCTACCAGCGCTATTTCGACGAATTCTTTAAAGGTCAGGGCAATCAGAGCGGTAACCGCCAGCGCACGGTCGAATCGCTGGGCTCCGGCTTCGTCATCGATCCCTCCGGCTACATCGTCACCAACAACCACGTGATCGAGGGCGCCGACGACATCGAGATCAACTTCGCCAATGGCAGCAAGCTGAAGGCGAAGCTCGTCGGCAAGGACACCCAAACCGATCTCGCGCTGCTGAAGGTCGAGCCGAAGGCGCCGCTGAAGGCCGTGCCTTTCGGGGATTCGCGCAAGATGCGCATCGGCGACTGGGTGATGGCGATCGGCAACCCGTTCGGCCTTGGCGGTTCCGTTTCGGTCGGCATCATCTCGGCGCGCGGCCGCAACATCAACGCCGGTCCCTATGACAATTTCATCCAGACGGACGCAGCGATCAACCGCGGCAATTCCGGCGGACCGCTGTTCAACATGGCCGGCGAAGTGATCGGCATCAACACGGCGATCATCTCGCCGACGGGCGGTTCGATCGGCATCGGCTTCTCCGTGCCGACTGAACTTGCCGCCAATGTGGTGCTGCAGCTCAAGGACTTCGGCGAGACGCGGCGCGGCTGGCTCGGCGTGCGGGTCCAGCCGGTGAACGACGATATCGCCGAGAGCCTGAAGATGGACGCGCCGCGCGGCGCCCTCGTCTCCGGCATCATCGAAGGCGGGCCGATCACGCACGGCGAGATCAAGGCCGGCGACGTCATCGTCAAATTCGATGGCCATGAGGTCGGCGAGGTGCGCGACCTGAAGCGCGTGGTCGCCGAAAGCCCCGTCGGCAAGGCGGTCGATGTGGTGGTGATCCGCGACGGCAAGGAACAGACAGTCAAGGTGACGCTCGGACGCCTCGAAGATGGCGCGCTTGCAAGTGCTGACGCAGCAACCGGCGACGAGGGGGCTAAGCCCGACAAGCCGGAGGCTGCACCGCTTCCAGCGACCGATGTCGTGCTCGGCATGAAGCTTGCGACGCTCAACGAAGAAGCGCGCAAGAAATACGGCATTGCCGAAGACATCGACGGCGTCGTGATCACCGAGGTGACACCGAATTCGGTCGCGGCAGAGCGGCGCGTGGAGCCGGGCGACGTCATCGTCGAGGTCGGTCAGGAGGCCATGGAGACGCCCGCCGACGTGGTCGATCGGGTCGAGGAGCTGAAATCCAGCGGCCGTCGCCACGCGCAACTGTTGCTCTCCAACAAGACCGGCGAACTGCGCTTCGTCAGTGTCAGGGTGGAATAGGGCGCGTGCCGCGGCATCCCAAGGGTGCCGTGGCTTGACGTCGCTTAACCAGTCTTTTCAAGCGGATCGCCTGATGGGCTGAAAGATTGAGTCCGCTTCTTCAGATTTTGATTCTGGGGCGGCCCGCGCCGGCGCATAGGCCGTTCATGCGTGCGGCGAGGCGCCCCCCATTCGCCGTCCGGGATCGTTCGTTGGCAGGCGCGGTCGGGACGTTGGCTGAGCCGCCGGCATTCCTCGCACCTTCGCATGGAGTCGTGGTCGTTCCCGCGGACGCGAAGTCTTAAACGCATCGCGCCGTCGCTTGAGCTCGGCTTTTCATCTTGAAGGCAAGGCGCGACGGTTTTTTGCCGCCGCAGGTCGAGTAGCCATTGAATTCCCCGCAGGGTTGTTTTAACAATTGCTAAATATGCAGCGATTCAGCGATTTGCCGCGACCTTTGTGCGTCCGGCAAGGCGCACGGCGCTGCAGCGACCTGGGGTCTCATCGACCCCTGTCCTGCGGGGGAGTTGAGTGGCGGACAACAGTGCGGTTGAGAGTATCCTCTCGCGGGCAGGCTTCTGGCGTCGCGCAGTAGCGTTCTTCGTCGATGCCCTGGTTGTCGCCCTGCCGATGCAGGTTCTGGTGATTGCGCTGTTTGCGATGACTGACGGGAACGTGCAGTCGCGCTTCGGCATCTACGGCACGGCATGTACCGCACTGCCCGCGCTTCCGATCGTGCCGACGCCGCCGCCGCCTGCCGATTACAATAGCATCGTCGAATGCAGGTTTACGCTGGCTGGCTTCGACATGGCGAGAACCTTGACTGTGAGCAAGGTTACGCTGGATGGCGGGTTCACGACGAGTATTTCGCATTCTTACTATTTGGGGGCCGACGGCAAGCAGCGCGACGCCTGGTCGATCGATCTGTTCGTCTTCATCTTGTTTTTCGCGTACCTGGTCATGCTGGAAAGCCGCAACGGCGCGACGCTCGGCAAGCTGCTGCTTTCCATCCGCACGACGAACACTGAAGACACCCTGGCCGTCGGCATGCCCATGCGCACGGCGTTGCGACGCTACAGTGTGATGTTCGCGGCGCTCGTTCCCGGCATTCTGGTGACGCTCGGATATGACCTTGCGGTCACGTACGGTGGGTGGAACCCTTATGCGCTGCTCATCCACCCAGTTTTCATTGGCGGCAATATTGTCGCGGGCCTCGTTGCCGTCGTCTGGTTTGCGTGGATCGTCGTGACGATCGTTCGAAAGCGCGACCCTGTCTACGATCGCGCAGCCGGAACGTCGGTCTGGAGACGGGCCTAGGGTTGGCAGCCCATAGCGCCTCGCGTCCTGTCAGACGTGTAAAGGTCGCTGTAGATCCTTGAATTTCTGCATGTTCCTGTCGGTTGTCCGGTTGCGGTCAAGGGAAACGTGCCGTCGCGGTCGTCGCACTCGGCAAAGTGCTGGGGCGTGCGGGTACCTCTGCGTCCCGTCTGAAAGGTCGCCAGTCTCAGGGCCTCGAACAGGATTTCGATGATGGCAAACATGGCTGCACCGCCTTTCCTGCAAGCATTTCACTCCACTTGCCGGCATCCCTCAAACGAGTTTACAGTCGTCTTCAGATAACTTGAGGTTATGCATGAAGCGTGGACGACTGCCCCTGACGGCGTTGCGGAGCTTCGAGGCGGCCGGGCGGCTGGAGAGTTTCACGCTGGCTGCCGCCGAGCTCTTCGTTTCGCAGGCGGCGATCAGCCGCCAAGTGCGGGAACTCGAGGAACTGGTTGGCCGGCCGCTGTTTGAGCGGCACCACCGCAGTGTACGCCTGACGGCCGACGGCCGCACGCTGCTTGCCACGCTGACGTCGGCCTTTGACATGGTCAGCGAAGGCCTTGACGCGCTTTCCGGACGAGGGCTGTCGCAGACGCTGAGGGTCAGCGCCGAGCCGTCCTTTGCCGGCTGCTGGCTCGTGCCGCATCTCCAGGAGTTCCAGCGGCAGCACCCGGACATCGATCTGGTGATCGATGCCGATCCGCGACTTGCCGAGTTTCGCAGCGGCGAGGCCGACATCGCCATCCGCCACAGCCTGGCCTCGGAACGCTGGCCGCGGGTCGAGGCGCGACCGCTCGCGCGCGTGCAGATGATCCCGGTGATCGCGCCGGCACTTGCCACGGCCGGCCGGCCGCTCGACCGTCCCGAGGACCTCTTGCAACATGCGCTTCTGCACGAGGACAACCGTGCGCTCTGGGAGCAATGGTTCGCAGCCGCGGGCGTGGCTCCGGTCAAGCTGGAGCGTGGCGCCATCTTTGCCGATGGCGCGATGGTGCTGCAGGCGACCGTCAGGGGCTGCGGCGTCGGCCTGATCGACCGTGACCACGCGCTCGATGATCTCGCGGCCGGAAGGCTGATTCAGCCGTTCAACGTCACCGTGCCCTATGGCGCATTCTTTCTGGTGACGCGACGCTTCGAGGCGTTGTCGCAGGCGGCGCGGGCTTTTGTCGACTGGGTCGAGCGAAGCTATCCGGGGGCGGGGCGGCAGCCACGGTAAGCGCCGGCGTCTGCCACTGGCGTCTCTCCCTCGGCTTGCGGGGAGACATGGCCGGCAGGGCAGTGAGGGGCACGCTCGAAAGCGGCGGCTTACGTCCCAGCCCTTGAACGGTGCGCGCGCCAACCCTCGGCGCTGATGGCGTAAAGCACATGCCGGACCAGCGCCGGCTGGTCGGTTGGAACGCGGGGGTGATCGAAGTCGCGGCTTGGGTCGCGGTGCATGCCGATCCGTTGCATCACGGCGGTCGAGCGGGTGTTGGCGGGAACCGCGAAGGAGACGACCTCGCTCAAGCCCCTGTCCTCGAAGCCATAGCGCAGCAGGGCGCTGGCCGCTTCGGTGACATAGCCCTTGCCCCAAAAGGGCGTTGCCAGGCGCCAGCCGATCTCGACCGTTCCCTTGGGCAGGTGCGGCTCCAGATCGGTGAGCGCGAGGCCGCAGAAGCCGATCGGTCGGTCGTCGGCCTTGAGCGCCACGGCGAAGAAACCGAAGCCGGTTTCGGCGATACCGCGGCCGACGCGCGCAAAGAGCGCATCTGCCTCTTCGCGGCTGCGGCGGAAGGGAAAGAACTCCATCACCTTGGGATCGCTGTTGATCGTGAAGAAGAGAGCGCGGTCGCTCTCCTTCCACGTGCGAATGCGAAGCCGCTCGGTCTCGGAAATGATCATCCGGCGAAATCCGTCTTGCGATAGCCCTGCAGGTAGAGAAGGGCGGTCAGGTCGCCGTGGTCGATGCGTACCTTCGCCTGCTCGGCGACCACGGGCTTGGCGTGCAGCGCCACGCCGGTGCCGGCAAGCTGGATCATGCCGAGATCGTTGGCGCCGTCGCCGACGGCAAGCGCATCGTCGGTGGAGATGCCGAGGCGGTCTGCGATCTCGACCAGCGAGTCGACCTTGGCCTGCTTGCCGAGGATGGGATCGGCGACTTCGCCGGTGAGGATCCCGTCTTCGGCGATCAGCGTATTGGCGCGGTTCTCGTCAAAGCCGAGCATCTCGGCGATCGGGCCGGTGAAAACGGTGAAGCCGCCGGAAACGAGCGCTGTGTAATGGCCCTTGCTCTTCATCGTCGCGATCAGTTGTTTTCCGCCCGGGGTCAGCGTGATGCGCTTGGCGATGACCTCGTCGACGACGCCGAGCGGCAGGCCCTTCAGCAGTGCGACGCGTTCGATCAGCGCCGGCTCGAAGGCGATCTCGCCGTTCATGGCGCGGGCGGTGATCGCTGCCACCTTGTCTTTCAGGCCGACTTCTGCGGCGAGTTCGTCGATGCATTCCTGGCCGATCATGGTCGAATCCATGTCGGCGATGAGCAGCTTCTTGCGGCGGCTCTCGGCCTCCTGCACGGCGACATCGACCGGCGCATCGCCGATCACGGCGCGCAGCAGGGCTTCGGCCGCATCCGGATCGGTGCCGTCGGTCAGCGCGATATCACAGGCGATGCCATCGGCGAGCCAATAGAGGCCGGATGCCTTGACGGCGTCAGCGGCGGCTTCCGCCAGTGCTGGCGTCAGAACAGGATTTGACGGATTGGCGATAAGCGTGGCAACGAGAGCCATGGACAACAACCTTGATACCGAGAGCGACGCGATCCTGATAACCGGGCCGACCGCCAGCGGCAAGTCTGCGCTTGCCGTCGAACTGGCGCGCCGGCACGGCGGTGTGGTCGTCAATGCCGACAGCATGCAGGTCTATGACACGCTGCGGCTTTTGACGGCGCGGCCGGACGAGGCCGACATGGGTGGCATCGAGCACTGTCTTTACGGCCATGTGCCGGCGGCGTCGGCCTATTCCACCGGCGCCTGGGCGCGCGAGGCGCAGGCTCTGGTCGCGCGGCTGAAGGGCGAGGGGCGCTTGCCGGTCTTCGTTGGCGGCACGGGGCTTTATTTCAAGGCGCTGACCGGCGGGCTCTCGGATATGCCGGAAATCCCGGCAGCAATCCGGGAAAGGCTCCGCGAGCGGCTGAAGGCGGAAGGGCCGGAGGCGCTTTATCGCGACCTCGAAGCCAGGGATCCGGAAACGGCGGCGACGCTGAAGCCCGGCGACGGCCAGCGGATCGTGCGGGCGCTCGAAGTGGTGGAGGCGACCGGCAAGCCGATCCGTTTCTTCCAGCAGCAGACCGGGCCTGTCATCGTCGATCCGGACCGGGCCAAGAAATATGTGGTGCTGCCGGAGCGAAAGCTCCTGCACGATCGCATCAACCGGCGCTTTCAGTTGATGCTTGCCGGCGGCGCAATCGACGAGGTCAAGGCCCTGCTTTCCCTCCAGCTGCCGCCGGAAATGCCTGTTATGAAGGCGATCGGCGTCAGCCAGATCGCAGCCCTTCTGAAGGGCGAACTCGACGAGGCCGAGGTGATCGAGATGGGCGCTGCGGCCACGCGGCAATATGCCAAGCGGCAGATGACCTGGTTCCGCAACCAGCTCGACGACAGCTGGCAGCGGATCGCCAGCGCCGACGAGGTGCTTTGACGAGTGCTGCTGGTGCGGATCAGTCGGCGAGGTTCAGCTGCCAGGACACGCCGAAGCGGTCATTGACCCAGCTGAAACGCTGGCTGAAGCCGTAATTGCCGAGCGGCATCAACACCGCTCCGCCTTCGGCGAGGATGCCTGAAAGCGTGATGATCTCGTCCTCGCTCTGGCATTCGACGAAGAAGGAAAAGGACGGGGTGAAATCGAAGGCGTGCCTGACCGGGCTGTCGATGCATTTGACCCGCTGCGCGCCGAGCCGGAAGAGCGCCGCCTTGACGCTGCCTTCGGGACCTTGCTCGTCTGGGCCATAGCGCTCGACTTCCAGCACCTCGGCATTCGGAAACAGCGAGACGTAGAAGGCCATGGCGGCGTCGGCGACGCCACCCTGGAACATCAGGAAAGGGGTGATGCTTGTGACCATGGCGCGCTCCCGTTATCGTCGGCCGCTCGACAGCCTCTTGAGCGATACTACCCCAAGGTGTCGCCACGACAACGGGTGGCTTGCCCGATTGTTCCCACGTTGCTCCTGACCGTCGTCGTCACGCCAAGAGCGGCCACAGCACCAGTCCGATCGCGATGATGCTGGTCGCAAACAGGGCCGAGCGCAGCACGGGGATGCCGATCGCATAGGCGAGCCGAGCCGAAAGCCAGACGATCGCACCGAGTTCCGTCGTCGCGTCGTTTGCGCCGGTGATTTCGACCGCCAGCAGCGCGGACGCCGCGAAGGGAAAAGTCTCGAGAAAATTTGCCTGCGCGCGTTTCAGCCGGCCGACCAGGGGCGTTGGTGGCGGCACGGCCGCTTCCCGTGAGGAGAGCGACCAGGCGAGCCCATGCTGGCGGGTCTGGAGTTGCGCCGCGAGAAAACCTGGACGATGCCGAAGACGCAGCCGAGCGCCAGAACGGTCATCTCCGTGCTTGCATGACGAGCGATGCCACGACGAGATCGAAGTCGCCGTCGCCGAACGGCAGGGGTTCGCTCAGATCGGCCAGCAGCAATCGCGCATGGCCTTCGAGGCGACGCCGGGCGATTTCCAGCAGTCCGGCGCTGCGGTCGATGCCCGTCACCGTGGCGCCGCGCGCGATGAGCGCTGCCGCATGCGCCCCGCCGCCGCAGCCGGCGTCGAGCACCCGAAGGCGGGCAACGTCGCCGGCGAGAGACAGGGTCGCCGGCCGCTCGTAATAGGCGTTCCAGTCATTGTTTTCATTGTCGGCATCATAGTCTGCCGCAAAGGCGTCGTCGTCGTTCTCAGACAAGATTGTTCCTCTGCGGCCCGCCGGAAGGCGCCATTCGGCTGTCGAAGCGATTGAAATAACTATCCTATCGGCCGGTGCCGCGATCGGGCAAGGCCAAATGTGCCGCGCTGCCTGGTCGGCCGGTGCCGTGAACTATGGCTTGCGGATGATGCTGCCGAGCGGGCGCTTCAACAGGCTTTCGCGAAGCGAGCCTTGGCGCGGGCGCTCGCCGGACGTCGGGTCCGGGCGGCGTTGGTCGGTCGCGGGCGGCTCGTTCAGGAGCTGCTGGCGGATCTGGTTGAAGCGCTCCAGTTCCGGGTTGATGGGGGCAGGCGCGCGCGGAAGCATGTCCGGACGATAGGGCTCGATTTCGACCTGTGGATCGCTGAGCCCCTGTTGCGGCTTGGTTTCTGCCGTGGCGCCGAGTTCCGCTTCCCAGCGCTGCTCTTCGCTGGCGGTCTGTGCAGCGATGTAGCTCTGCTGGAAGTTCGAAATATCCGGCCCGTTGATGGCGCGCATCCGGCTGACGATTGCGCGCAGGTCGACGGTCGGCGGATGGTCCTCGTCGATGCGGTCGATGATCCCGTGGGCGCGCGGCAGGCGCTCCTCGGCAATGCGGGAGAACCGCATGCGCATCGGCACGGCGACAGCCTCACCGAACGCGATCGCCTCGCCGTTGCCGATCGAGGAAATGAAGCTGGTGGTTGAGGTCGACGAGTTCGGAATTGCCGAGCGGATGATGTCCTGGTCGCGGTCGTTGGCAAGCCGCATGGCAAAGACCGTCGAGCACTGCGACAGGATCGTCGGATCGAGTTCGCCGGGGCGCTGGGTGATGATGCCGAGCGACACGCCGTATTTGCGGCCCTCCTTGGCGATGCGGGCGATCGCCTGGCGGGTCGGCAGAAAGCCGAGCGATGGATCGGCCGGCACATAGCGGTGCGCCTCTTCGCAGACGACGAGCATATGGATGCCGCCATTGCTCCAGAGGCCGATTTCAAACGCCATGCGGCAAAGCACTGAGGCAACGGAGTTGACGACTTCCGAGGGGATGCCGGCCAGCTGGAAGGTGGCGATCGGCCGGCCGTCGCCGGGAATGCGGAACACCCGGGCGATCGTGTCCTGGATCGTGTCGGTGATCGTGTTCGAGGAGAACATGAAATGATAGCGCGGATCGTTGATCGCCGAGACGATCTTGACCTTGAGCGAGCGCAGATGCGGCTTGTCGTTGCGCCCTTCGAGCCGGCCGATGCGCTCGTCGATCAGCGCGAGCAGGTCGGCGATGCGGTAGGGCACCGGCGTGTCGGCGGTGATCGAGCTCTTTTCGGTCTGTCGGCGCACGATGCCGTCACCGCCACCGCCACGGAAGGCCTTCTTCGCCTCGGGGATGATGTCGCGCAGCATGTCGAGTTCGTCCGGCGGCGCCGGGCGGCCGCGGAAGATCACCTCGGCGAACTCCTCAAGTCGGAAGAACCAGAAGGGCAGGTCGAGCGTATCGGTGTCGATGACGACGGCAAGGTCGGGGAAGGCGGCGGCGAATTCGTTGTGCGGGTCGAGGATCAGCACGCGCAGCTTCGGATCGGCAATGATCGCCTTGTTGAGCAGCAGCGTGACGGCGGTCGACTTGCCGACGCCGGTCGTGCCGACGATGGCGAAATGCTTGGCGAGCATCGAGGGCACGTGGATCGTGGCGTCGAGGCTCTCGTCCTGGGTCAGCTTGCCGATGATGCAGCTGTCGTTGCGGCCGGAATCGTAGATGCGCGCAAGGTCGGCAGCGCGGATGCGGTGGGCGATGGCGCCGAGATAGGGGTATTGGCTGATGCCGGCGGAAAACTCTTCGCGACCGTCGGGCCCCCTGTGGACCTCGCCCATCAGCTCGACCTCGATGCGGAAGGTGTTGTTGGCCTCTTCGCCCCACTCGCTGGAGGCTGTCTGCATCGAATAGACCAGCGCCACCACGCGGTTCCTGCCGACGGAAATGGAGATCAGCCGGCCGACGGACCAGAGCTCGGTGAGTGACGTCTCGCCGCTTTCAGCAATGGCGGCGATCGTGGCGCGCGCGCCGTTGCAGGCAACCACCCGTCCGAGGAAACGGTTGCCAGGCTTCAGGCCGTCACGGCGATCCTGCTCTCCGGCACGGATCGAGGAATGAAGTTCATTGTTCAGCAACGCGAGAAACCCCGGCAATACGGCGCTTCATGTTAGCCAAGGGGATTTAATAAGTGGTTTCGCTGGGTTTGCCCTGTGAAAGGGCGCTCACTGCGCTGGAGCGGATCTGAGCGATCCGGCCCGTACTTTCAACGCGCGGCTGCAGGACTTGACGAAAGTCAATGCGGGCTCATGCCGAACGCGGGATAATCACAGTGCGTTCGAGCGGCTCGTCTCGCGGACCGGGAGGGCGCTTGGGACTGCGGATGCTCAAGGGGCTAGGGGAAAACGGCCATGAGCGGTGCACTGGATCATTTTCGTCGTACACCCATTCTCTGGCTGATCGTCTTCGTGCCCGTCGCCATCGCCGGCGAGCACATCTGGCCGGAAGCGCACACCTTGCTCTTCCTCCTGTCGGTGGCGGCGATCGTGCCGCTGGCCGCACTGTTGAGCCAGGCGACGGAGGCGGTCGCGTCCCGCACCGGCGACACGGTGGGCGCACTGCTCAATGCGACGCTCGGCAACCTGACGGAGCTTGTCATTGCGCTGATGGCGCTCGCCGCCGGCCAGTATCTGCTGGTCAAGGCCTCGATCGCCGGTGCGATCGTCACCAACACGCTGTTCATGCTCGGCGGTTCGTTTCTGCTCGGTGGGCTCAAGTTTCACCTGCAGGAGTTCAACCGGGTCAATGCGCGGTTTCTGTCGAGCCTCCTGTTCATGGCGACGATCGCCGTTCTCGTCCCGTCGTTGATCGGGGCTGCCGACGGCCAGCCGCAGGCAGCCTTCACCCAGCAACTGAGCGCCGGTCTCTCCGTCGTACTCATCATCGCCTATGGACTCTGGATGCTGTTTTCGCTGAAGACCCACAGCGAGCTTTTCGCCTCGGCTGCATCCGAGCATGGCGGCGATGAACCGCATTGGCCGCTTTCGGTGGGCATCGTCGTCCTGCTGGTGGTGACGGTTCTTGTGGCGCTCGTCAGCGAAGTCTTCGTCAGCTCGGTGCAGGTGGCGGCCGAAGAACTGGGCATGACACCGGCCTTTGTCGGCTTCGTCGTCGTCGCGCTGGTGGGTGCCGCCGCCGAGATGGCGACGGCTTTCTCCGCGGCGCGCAAGGACCGGCTCGACCTCAGCGTCGGCATTGCGCTCGGCAGCGCCGTGCAGATTGCGCTCTTCGTGGCGCCGCTGCTGGTGCTCCTGAGTTATGTGCTCGGGCCGCAACCGATGGACCTGCAGTTCTGGCCGGGTGCGATCGTGATGATGCTGGTCGCGACCATGGCCGCGACGCTGCTTTCCAATGGCGGCCGCTCTGCCTGGTACATGGGCGTGCTGGCGCTCACCGTTTACGTGATCTTTGGCATGACGCTGTTCCTGCTGCCGCCGCAGGTCCAGCCCTGAGGCAGTCTGAAATCAGCGCCCGCCGGCCGCAATCAGGCTGCGGGCGCAGTCGAGGATGGTGGCGCTCACCGGCCGCGGTAGTGCTTTCGACCGCCAACAGGCGGCCGATCATCGCGACGCCAGAGACGCTTTCAGCACCGGATCGGGCGGTGCGCATCAGCAAGGCGCCGCTCAAGAAGACGGAACCGGAGGCGACCGCGCTCGACGGCTTCTTGATCATGCTGCGTTCGATCTCCAACCAGCGGGCGGTGGAGATCGCGCGTGCGGTGGTGGAAAGCCATCACCAGAAGAACGTGACCGAAGCCCTTTCAGGCCCTGACGCGGCCGAGCGTGCGGCGCTGTTGATGTCGCTCGTCGCCGGCGTCCAGATCATGCGCCAGGTGGTGGGGCTCGACGCGCTGAGCAAGGACCGCGACGCCGCACTCGAGCGTGTGCTTGGCGATCTGGTCGCGCGACTTGTCGAATAGGGGTCGCCTCCGCGCTCCCTAGGGGATCGCAGGCGTGCGCGGAGGCAGCCTTTGGGCGGACTATTTCGGGGCGTTCATATCGAACACGACCCAGCGAAAGAACAGGTAGATCGCGCCGAAACTGAGGAGGAGGGGAGTGAGAAAGGAAAGGTCAAGCATCTCATTGCCTTTGTTTTCAAGCTGCATCATGCAGCCAAGCTAATTTGCCACGGCAAGTGTTAATGCCGGGTGCATGCGCACGCGGCCGACCTCTAATATTGCTCTGGTATTCGGCGCTTGACCTCAACCATGCTTGAGCTCCTACAGACCTCTCCGTCGGCGTTCACCTGAACGCCGTCCCCGGCTTGAATCCGGCCCGGGGAGCCAACGATGCGCGACAGGGAGGACGCATGACCGAGCAACTGCTTTTCCGAAACCTGATGAGGATTACGCCCGGCCATCTCGAACCGTTTTGCGAGGCTGTGCGCAACGCGATCGCCTTCGTCGAAGCGCATGCGCCGCAGCTGATGGTACAGACCTTCATCGACGAGAAAGGGATGCAGGCGGTGAGCATCCAGCTCTACCGGAATTCCGAGGACGTGCTCGGGCACTGGCAGATGTCGGATGCGCACATCAACGACGTCTCCGCCCACTGCACGGTGGAGCGGCTCGAGGTCTATGGCAATCCGAGCGAAGAGGTGGCCGCGGGGCTGGCGCCGTTCATCAGCGATGGCCGCGGCTCCATCATGCCGCCGCTTGTCGGGTTTTCGCGGTTCTAGCGACAAGGGCTACGACGCGCCGGAGAGCCGGCGCGTCGTACGCAGATCAGCCTGACGGCGCCGTTGCGGTTTGCTGCCGCGAGGCCCGCCACAGAACCAGTAGCGCGACCGCAAGCAGCAACGCCTCTGCGGTCGGCGTCGCGAACCAGATGCCGGGTTCGCCGAAGCTCGACGCGTAGATGGCGACCAGCGGCATGGTGAAGAGATAGGGCTTGGCAAGCCCCAGGATCGCCGCCCGGCCGGCATCGCCGATTGCCTGGAAATAGCTGCCAAGCATGATCAGCGGCCCGGAGAAGACATACATCGCGACCATCACCGGCATGATCCGCGCGACGTCGGCGATGACAGCATCGTTGTCGACGAAGGCCGCGCCGATCGGCCGGGCAAAGCCGACGAGCAGCACTTCTATGGCGAGGCAGTAGGCCAGCGCCACAAGCATGCCAATCCGCAGCATCCTTTCTGCTCGGCCCGCAAGGCCCGCGCCGACATTGTTGCCGACGATCGCCTGCATCGCCTGGCTCAAACCGAGCAACGGCAACAGGGCGAAGGTCATGGTGCGGGTGACGATACCGTAGGCGGCGACCGTGGTGTCGTAGTTATCGGCCGCCGTCTTCTGCAACGCCGCCATGATCGTCACCGACACCAGCGCCATGCCGATGAAGCCGAGGCTCTGGGGGCTGCCCAGCGCAATCATCCGGCTCCATCCCGTCAGCGGATTATGCCGGAGGAGGGCGGAGAGCCGCAGCTCCGTGCGTCCGGACAGCCGGAAGAGGGCAATCAGCACAAGCGCCAGGACCTGCGCCAGTACCGTGGCGGTGGCGGAGCCTGTTACGCCCATGTGCATGAGCGCGATCAGCACATAGTTGAGGATGAGGTTCGCGATCGAGACCAGCAGGCTGAGGCCGGCCATCAGCCCGGCACGCCCCTCGCAGCGAAGCGCATCCGATTGCACCGCCAGCAGGAACTGCACGGGCGCGCAGAAGATGATGATCGCGATATAGCGCTCGGCCATGCCGGCGAGCGGTCCCGGGCCATTGGCAAGCGTCAGCACCAGGCGGTCGCCAAAGGCGATGAACAGCAGGATCAATGCTGCGGCGATCGTCAGCGCCAGCATATGGGCGCCGGCGAAGATGCCGCGGGCCTCTGTAAAGCGGCCGGCGCCGAGGTGGCGGGCAAGCAGGCTCGCCATGCCGCTGACGACGAGGGTGGCCAGCGCCACCGTGAGAATGAAGATCGGAAACACCGTGGTTACGGCGCCGACGGCTTCGGCGCCGACATAGATACCGAGCATGACGGCATCGACCACCGTCAGCAGCCCGTTCATGCTCATGACGAAGATGATCGGCAGCGCCGTCTTCAGGAAGATCGCACCGAGGGGTGCTGTCAGAAAGGCATTCGGTTTGGAGGTGTCCTTGGACATCCCGCGCTCCTGTTCTCGCATTTCGATTGGGAAGAGGAGGGGCTCGCATTGCCTGCCACACGAAATGCGTTCGGGGCGAGAGGATATCGTCAGAAGTCAGATTTCACCGAGACCGGAAGCCTGCGAGCGGCGGGGATCTGAAGCCCGGAAAGGGAGGTAGCGCCAAGCCGCACCGCCGTCAAGTCGGCGCCTGATGGTCTTCGTCCGTCCGCAGACGCGCCGCTTTCTCGGGCCGGCCACGCGGTCACGCGCGTCGGTGCGCGCAACATTGTTCCGCGGCAAAGCCCGATCGCGTAACTAAAAGCCGTTGACGCCTTGGGCATTTGTGGTTATCAACTCGGCCCATGAAAAATTTTGCGGTTATTCTTGTGGTGGGACGGCGCATGGGCAGGATGGTGTAACCATCCGGCGGTAGCCACCCATGCGCTGAACGAGGCTCCTGACGGGGCCTTTTTTTATGCCTTCAAACAAGCTAAGCACCCAACTGGGAAAAGGGACGGAAGCAAGTCAATGAGCGGTACAGAAAACCAGATGACAGGCGCGGAGATCGTTCTCCAGGCACTGAAGGACAATGGCGTCGAGCATATCTTCGGCTATCCCGGTGGTGCCGTGCTTCCGATCTACGACGAAATCCACCAGCAGGACGATATCCAGCACATCCTCGTTCGCCACGAGCAGGGCGCCGGCCACATGGCCGA
This sequence comes from Ensifer sp. ENS09, assembly GCF_014852425.1. NCBI lineage: Bacteria > Pseudomonadati > Pseudomonadota > Alphaproteobacteria > Hyphomicrobiales > Rhizobiaceae > Ensifer > Ensifer sp. ENS09. The sequence continues at coordinate 1,025,025 of NZ_JACVBP010000001.1, read as the reverse complement.
AGGCTATGCCCGCTCCACGGGCAAGGTCGGCGTCATGCTGGTAACCTCCGGTCCCGGCGCCACCAATGCGGTGACGCCGCTGCAGGACGCGCTGATGGATTCGATCCCGCTCGTCTGCATCTCCGGCCAGGTTCCGACGTCGCTGATCGGCTCCGACGCCTTCCAGGAATGCGACACGATCGGCATCACCCGCCCATGCACCAAGCACAACTGGCTGGTTCGCGACGTCAACGATCTCGCCCGCATCATCCATGAGGCCTTCCGCGTCGCCCAGTCCGGCCGCCCGGGCCCCGTCGTCGTCGATATCCCGAAGGACGTCCAGTTTGCGACCGGCACCTACACGCCGCCATCTGCCGTTCCGACGCAGAAGAGCTACCAGCCGAAGAAGCAGGGCGATCTGAAGAAGATCGAGGAAGCGGTCGAACTGATGCGCAATGCGCGCCAGCCGATCATCTATTCCGGCGGCGGCGTCATCAATTCCGGACCGGAAGCCTCGCACCTCCTGCGCGAACTCGTCGAACTGACGGGTTTTCCGATCACCTCGACGCTGATGGGTCTCGGCGCCTATCCGGCCTCCGGCAAGGCCTGGCTCGGCATGCTCGGCATGCACGGCACCTACGAGGCCAACATGGCGATGCATGACTGCGACGTCATGATCTGCATCGGCGCGCGCTTCGACGACCGCATCACCGGCCGCCTCAACGCCTTCTCGCCGAACTCCAAGAAGATCCACATCGACATCGACCCGTCGTCGATCAACAAGAACGTCCGCGTCGACGTGCCGATCCTCGGCGATGTCGGCACGGTTCTGGAAGACATGGTTCGCCTGTGGCGGGCCGCTTCCAAGTCGACCGACAAGGCACGTCTCTCGGACTGGTGGGAGATGATCACCAAGTGGCGCGCCCGCAACTCGCTCGCCTATGCGCCGAACGACGACGTCATCATGCCGCAATATGCGATCCAGGGGCTCTATGAGCTGAGCAAGGACCGCGACACCTACATCACCACCGAAGTCGGCCAGCACCAGATGTGGGCGGCCCAGTTCTTCGGCTTCGAACAGCCGAACCGCTGGATGACCTCGGGCGGCCTCGGCACCATGGGCTACGGCTTCCCGGCGGCGATCGGCGTGCAGGTCGCGCATCCGAACAGCCTCGTCGTCGACATCGCCGGCGACGCCTCGATCCAGATGTGCATCCAGGAAATGTCCTGCGCGGTGCAGTACGGCCTGCCGGTCAAGATCTTCATCCTCAACAACCAGTACATGGGCATGGTGCGCCAGTGGCAGCAGCTGCTGCACGGCAACCGCCTGTCGCATTCCTACACCGAAGCGATGCCTGACTTCGTCAAGCTGGCGGAAGCCTATGGCGGCGTCGGCATCCGTTGCGACAAGCCGAGCGAGCTCGACGCAGCGATCCGCAAGATGATCGACACGCCGGCGCCGGTCATCTTCGATTGCCGCGTCGCCAACCTCGCCAACTGCTTCCCGATGATCCCCTCGGGCAAGGCCCACAACGAGATGCTGTTGCCCGACGAAGCCACGGACGAAGCGGTCGCGAACGCGATCGACGCCAAGGGCCGTCAGCTGGTCTGAGATAGGTAGAGGAACCACGCACATGAACGCACATCTTCAACCGACCGGCTCCGCCTACTTCATCGCCAAGGAGACCGAAGTCGCCGAAACCCACACGCTTTCGGTTCTCGTCGACAACGAACCGGGCGTCCTTGCCCGCGTCATCGGCCTGTTCTCCGGCCGCGGCTACAACATCGAGAGCCTCACGGTTTCGGAAACGGAACACGAGGCGCACCTGTCGCGCATCACCATCGTCACCCGCGGCACGCCGCACGTGCTCGACCAGATCAAGAACCAGCTGGAACGGCTGGTTCCGGTCCACCGCGTCGTCGACCTGACCGTGCGCGCCGCCAGCCTGGGCCACGACCGGCCGATCGAGCGCGAACTGGCGCTCGTCAAGGTACACGGCTCGGGCGATCATCGGGTCGAGGCGCTTCGTCTCGCTGACGCCTTCCGCGCCTCGGTCATCGACGCCAACATCGATCACTTCGTGTTCGAGATCACCGGCAAGCCGTCGAAGATCGAACAGTTCATCGCCATCATGAAGCCGCTCGGCCTCATCGAAGTCTGCCGCACCGGCATCGCAGCGATGAACCGCGGCCCGCAGGGCATGTGATCTTGATTTCGTGAAGGGGCCGACAAGGCCTCGCCCTCGCTTCAAATTGGGCAGCCCACGCTTCGCGCTGGGCTGCCCTTTTCGTTTTGAGTGGTTCACTTCGATTGAAACCCACTGCGCGGTCAGGGTTCCGTGCTCTGTCGAAGACGTCCCCGCATCCCCGGGGCCAGGCGCTCGCCACGGGGCCCCTTTTCCCCGTGTGCAGGGAGAAGGTGGCCGGCAGGCCGGATGAGGGCAGTCGCAGCCGAAACCTCGGCAGGCCGCCTCATTGGTGCACGCCGTCGCGACCGAAACCGCCAAACGCCAAGCCCATGGTTGACTTCGCCCGGTATTTCTCGCGGAGTAGCCCCGAAGAAGATCTCTCACGATCGCAGGTGACCGATGAATTCCACGAAGATGAAGGCTTTGGTCCTTACGAGATATCGTCGTTCCGATGCCGCGCAACTGCGCGACGTGCGGCGCCCACGCGCAGCGCGCGGCGAGGTGCTTGTGCGGGTGCATGCCGCCGGCCTCAATCCCGTCGATTACAAGACACGGGACGGGATGCTGAAGGTCGTCCAGCGCTACTCCTTGCCTGTCGTCATGGGCAACGAGCTTGCGGGTGTCGTCGAGGAACTGGGAGAGGGCGTCACGTCGTTTGCGCCTGGCGACCGGGTGTTTGCGCGCATGCCAAAGGACACCATGGGGGGGCTCGCCGAATATGCCGTCGTACCCGAGCGGTTCCTGGCGAGGATGCCCGCATCGATCGATTTCAACACCGCGGCCGGCGTGCCCCTTGCCGGCCTCACGGCCCTGCAGGCGCTGCGCGACGAGCTTCACGTGGGGCGGGGCAGCCGGATCTTCATCTCTAGTGGCGCCGGCGGCGTCGGCACCTTCGCCATTCAGCTGGCGAAATGGCTGGGCGCGGAGGTCACGACCACCGCATCGCCGCGCGGCCGTGCGCTGGTCGAAGCGCTCGGCGCCGACGTGGTGATCGACTACACGAAGGAACGTTTCGAAGAGCGCCTGCGCGACATGGACGGCGCCTTCGACCTGCTCGGCGGCGAGACGCTTCTAAAATCCTTCGGCGTCGTCAAGCGCGGCGGCAAGGTGGTGTCCATCGCCGGCATGCCCGAGCCGGAAACCGCACGAAAGGATCTCGGCCGCGGCCTGCTCCTGAGGGCGCTGTTCTGGCTGGCATCCTACAAGATCCGCGCCGTCGCCCGAAAGCACGGCGTCTCTTACCGCTACCTCTTCATGCATCCGAGCGGACCCGAGCTGACCGAACTCGCCGGCCTCATCGACGCCGGGACGGTCAGGCCGGTGATCGACCGCGTTTTTGCACTGAACGATGTCGCCTTAGCCTTCGCCTATCTGGAATCCGGCCGCGCCAAGGGCAAGGTGGTGGTGGAGATTGTGGGCCGTACCGGCTGATTGAGCTTGGTTGCCTCTGAGATGCGCCAGCCGTCGAGGCATGGGACGACCGGCAACAGTATTCGATGGAACGTGCGAGTGCAGCGAATCTCCTTCTCCCCGCCGGCCGGCAGGCCGGAAGGGGCTTCCTCATCGGCGGGCGGCCTCGTCCGCGAGCAAAGCCCTCAGATCATCTCCAATGACCGTTTGCGCTTCGGTGGCGGGAAGGCGTTGTCGAGAGTCGCGAGGTCTTCGGCGGTCAGGTGGATGTCCATCGCGTCGCGGTTTTCGCGGACGCGGTCGGCCGAGCCGGTCTTGGGGATCGAGATCACGCCGGGGCGGGTTTTGAGGAAGGCAAGGGCGATCTGTGACGGGGTCGCCTGGTGCGCCTTGGCGATGTGGATGAGATCGGGGTTGCGCAGCAGCCGGCCTTCGTCGAGCGGCGAATAGGCCATGATGGCGATGCCTTGGCTCTGGCACCAGGGCAAAAGGTCGAACTCGATGCCGCGGCGCGAGAGGTTGTAGAGCACCTGGTTGACGGCAACGTTCTTTCCATCCGGTACGCTAAGCAGTTCCTCCATGTCGTCGACGTCGAAGTTCGAGACGCCCCAGGCGCCGATTTTGCCTGACTTCTTCAGCGCCTCGAAGGCGGCGACGGTTTCCGTCAGCGGATAGCCGCCGCGCCAGTGCAGCAGGTAGAGATCGATGTGGTCGACACCGAGATGTTTCAGGCTGCGTTCGCAGGCGGCCTCGGTGCCGAGGCGGCTGGCATTGGACGGCAGCACCTTGCTGACGATGAAGGCCTCGTCGCGGCGACCGCGCACCGCTTCGCCGACCACGCGCTCGGACGCACCGTTGCCGTACATTTCCGCCGTGTCGATCAGCGTCAGGCCCAGATCGAGGCCGAGTTGCAGGCTCTTCACCTCGTCGGCCTTGCGCGCTGCGCTGTCGCCCATGCGCCAGGTGCCCTGGCCGAGAACCGGGATCGCGCGGCCATCGGGAAGTGTCGTCGTCGGGATCGGATCGTGCATGCTGTTCTCCTCGCGGCCGAATTTGCCCGCACCCTTCACGATGCGCCAAGGTCATGTAGCACTTTGACGTGCACCAAGTTTCTATCCCTAAAAACGGAAACGCTTTCAGGAAACAGGCGGGTAGCGGGCAATCTAGCGCATCCCGCCGGTCTTTCGAGCCTTCATCCGGAAAGCCGCCCGCGCTCCTTCTCCATGCGTTGCAGGATCTCGACGAAGGTACGCACGCGCGCCGGGCGGAAATGGGAGGGCGGATAGACGACATGGATGCCGCCCGAGGGCAGCGACCAGTCGGCGAGCAGGCGCACCAGCCGGCCCTCGGCGATGTCGGTTCGCACCTGATAGTCCGGGAGCACGGCAAGGCCGATGCCGGCGACAGCGCAACAATGGGCGGAATCGGTACTGTCGGCGGTGACAAGCGCTTTGCCTATGATAACCGTCGCGGCGCCCGCTGCATCCGTGAAGGTCCATTCGAGCGGTGCCTTCAACGCGCCATTGGCGATCCAGGCTGTCTCCATCAATTGATCGGGATGCGTGACGGCGCCGAGCTTGGCGGCATAGGCGGGTGCCGCGACGAGGTGCTGTTGAAAGGTGCCGATGCGTTTTGCCCGCTCGCTGGAATCGACCAGCCAGCCAGCGCGGATGGCGAGGTCGAGGCGCTTCTCGATCATGTCGAGAACGGTGTCGCCGAAGCTTAGCTCCACCCGCATGTCGGGATAGGCCGCGAGATAGGCGGCGACGGCGTTGGTCACGACCTTGGCGCCATAGTCGAGCGGCGCCGTCAGCGTCAGCGTGCCGCTCGGGATTTCAGTTTCGGCCGAGACCGCGCCGACGGCCTCGTCCGCATCGCGCAGGATCAGCGCACAGCGCTCGTAGAAGCGCTGGCCGGTGGCGGTCGGGCTCAGCCGCCGGGTGGTGCGCACGAGCAGGGTGGTGCCGAGCTCCTTTTCGAGCTGGGCGACCTGATGGCTGACGGCGGCCTTGGCAAGCCCGAGCCGTTCGGCGGCGGCCGTAAACGAGCCGCACTCGACTACGGCAACGAAATGCGAGAATCGATTTAAGTTTACAGTCATTCGAAATTCTTTGTGATTGTCTGAGGTTCTCAGACAGTCTGTTCGGACGGTCGGGCTTTTTCAAGAGCGCCCATGCCGTCATCTTGCCGGGCACGACAAAAGCCCAAGGAGACCCCATGCAGATCCAGTTGACCCGGCGGACCGCACTCAGGACGATGGCGGCGGCCGGCGCCGCCATCCTCATTCAGCCCATTGGCAGCAGCCTTGCCAGGGCTGCCTCGAAGCTCGGATGGCGTTATTTCCAGGCGGACGATGCCGGCTTCAACCGCACGCCGGTGCTCCTGACCGGCAAGAGCGACGCGATCCTGATCGATGGCGGCTTTACGTTTTCCGATGGCCGGGCGGTGGCCGAGGCGATCAAGGCAACGGCTAAGCGGCTGACGACGATCTATGTCAGCTGCAACGATCCGGATTTCTATTTCAGCCTCAAGCCGATCGTCGAAGCCTTTCCGGATGCGAAGGTGATCGCCGCTTCGGCGACCGTCGCGGCGATCAAGGCCAATGTTCAGGGCAAGCTCGAGACCTGGGGACCGCAGTTGAAGGACAATGGTCCGCAGACGCTCGCCGATGTGGTGATGCCGACGGCCGACGATCGCACCGCGCTGACGCTCGAAGGCAGCACGATCGAGATCGTCACGATCGAAGGGATGAAGGACCGGCGCTACCTCTTCGTGCCGGAGCTGAACGCCATCTTCGGCGGCGTGCTCGTCTATTCCGGTTCGCATGTCTGGGTGGCCGACGAGGCAACGGTTGAAGGGCGGCAGAAATGGATCGAAGCGCTCGATGCCATGGCAGCGCGCAAGCCCGCGGTCGCCGTGCCGGCGCACAAGAGCGCGGGCGGGCCGGAGGGCGTCGAGGCCATTCGCTTCACCCGTGATTATCTCGCAGCCTTTAACGAGGCGGCCGCTGCCGCCAAGGACAGCGGCGAACTGATCGCGGCGATGACCAAGCGCTATCCGGATCTGCCCGGCGTCTCCACGCTCGAACTCGGCGCCAAGGTCGCCAAGGGCGAGATGAAGTGGGGCTGAGCCGGGTGCTCGGCCGGGCGGGGCAGGCTGGCTTTGCCGCCTGCTGCAGCAATGTCCCTTGAGTAAAGCCGCTCATATCCGCGTCCGTCTGACGCGGATATGAGCGGCGGTCGTTGGAGCTGAGGGGCCTGGGCCAATTGGGGGCGCAACCGGATGATCGGCGATATCCGGCGGTCGCGCGGCGCGCCGAACAGGCGAGCCGCAACAACAGCCGTCGCCCGATGCGCCGGGCCACCACCAGCAATTGTCACCATGACAAGTTCGCGGCTGGTGCCGGTTATTAGGACAGCTATGCTGACCCAATTGACCGGGAGGAAACCATGCAGGCCGATACGCTGCTGGCGCTGTTTTTGTTCGCATTCACCACCTCGATCACGCCGGGGCCGAACAACATGATGCTGTTCGCGTCGGGCGTGAACTTCGGTTTCGTGCGCACCATTCCGCACATGCTGGGCATCGGCGCCGGCTTCTTCCTACTGCTCATCGCCGTCGGTTTCGGCCTCGGCGCGCTGCTCCATTCCGTGCCAGTCGTCTATACCGCGCTGAAATTTGCCGGCGGCGCCTATCTCATCTGGATCGCCTGGAAGATCGGCACCTCACGTTCGCTGTCCGAAGGCAAGGCCAGCGCACAGCCGATGACCTTCATCGGGGCCGCTGCCTTCCAATGGGTCAACCCCAAGGCCTGGGTCATGGCGGTGTCGGCGATGGCCACCTATACCAGCAGCGACAGCTACCTCTTCAGCGTGCTCGTCGTCGGCCTCGTCTTCGCGTTGGTCAACGTGCCGAGCGTTTCCACCTGGGCAGGCTTCGGCTCGGCGCTGCGCCAATGGCTGTCGGAACCGTCGCGGCTGAAGTGGTTCAACATCACCATGGCGGTGCTGCTCGTCATCAGCCTCTGGCCGATGTTGAAGTGAGAGCGCTTATCGCCTTGCCCTGCAATCCAGTTTCGGCTGATGCGATTCTGCAGTAGAAGTGGCAGCGAATTCCCGGCGGAGGAGCCAGGCAATGTCCGAACACCATCACGGCCATGATCATCACGACCATGATCACCACCACGACAACCACTTCACCGACATGGAAGCGCGGGTGAAGGCGCTGGAAACGGTGCTGACGGAGAAGGGGTTGATCGACCCGGCGGCGATCGATGCGATCGTCGAGACCTATGAGACGAAGATCGGCCCGCGCAACGGCGCGCGTGTGGTCGCCAAGGCCTGGGTCGATCCGGATTTCGCCGCGTGGCTGAAGCGCGATGCGACGGAAGCGATCGCCAGCCTCAGCTATACCGGCCGGCAGGGCGAGCATATGCGCGCCGTGTTCAACACCGCCGATACCCATAACCTCGTCGTCTGCACGCTCTGTTCCTGTTACCCCTGGTCGGTGCTCGGGCTACCGCCGGTCTGGTACAAGGCGCCGCCCTATCGCTCGCGCGCGGTCATCGATCCGCGTGGGGTGCTCCAGGAATTCGGCCTGAGCCTGCCTGAAACGACGCGCATCCGCGTCTGGGATTCGACCGCAGAGCTCAGATATCTGGTGATCCCCGAACGCCCGGCAGGGACCGATGGCTTCGGCGAGGACGAGCTTGCAGCGCTGGTCACGCGCGACGCGATGATCGGCACGGGCCTTGCCCTTTCCGCGGAGGCGCTTCGATGAACGGTCCGCACGATCTCGGCGGTGCCCACGGCCTCGGCCCGGTGGCGCCGGAAAAGGACGAGCCCTATTTCCACGGCGAATGGGAAAAGCGGGCGCTCGGCGTCACGCTGTCCTGCGGCGCCTTCGGCGCGTGGACGATCGACGAAAGCCGGCATGCGCGCGAAAGCCTGCCGCCGGCGACCTATCTGTCGGCGAGCTATTACGAGATCTGGACCCGCGCGCTGGAAACGCTGTTGAAGCGCCACGGCTTCGTGACCCAGGCCGAGCTCGATGGCGGCCACAGGCTGGAGCAGGGGGCAAGCCCGAAGCGTGTCCTGAAGGCCGACATGGTGGCGGGCGTGCTGGCCAAGGGTGGCCCCTGCGATCGGCCTGTCGATGCCGCCCCACGCTTTGCTGTCGGCGACCGGGTGAGGACGAAGAACTTCAATCCGGAGACCCATACGCGCCTGCCGCGCTATGCTCGCGCCAAGCTCGGCCGGGTCGAGGCGGTGCAGGGCGCCTTCGTCTTTCCTGACGACAACGCCCATGGTCGCGGCGAAAATCCGCAATGGGTCTACACAGTCGTTTTCGATGGGCCGGAGATCTGGGGCGAGGGCGCCGACCCGACGCTGACGGTGTCGATAGATGCCTGGGAGAGCTACCTTGAGCACGTGTAAGGTGACATCGCCGCTCGTCGCCTCGGCCGAACTGCCGAAGTCGCCGGAGGGCGATCCGGTCTTTGCCGAGCCCTGGCAGGCCAACGCCTTCGCCATGACGGTGCGCCTGCACGAAAAGGGCGTGTTCTCCTGGCCGGAATGGGCAGAAGCGCTTTCGGCAGAACTCTACAAGCCCGGCCGCAAGGCCGATGCCAGCGACTATTACGACTGCTGGGTGGCAGCCCTTTCACGCCTCGTCACCGAGCTTTCGCTCGCTTCCGGCCGCGAACTGGACGACCTGACACTCAGCTGGCAACGCGCGGCCGAGGCAACGCCGCACGGGCAACCGATCGTCAGAGAGAACGATCCGCTGCGGTAGTCCCTTTGCCAAAGACTTCTCAGACCTGCCCCTCGTCCTAATCTCCCCGCTTGCGGGGAGAAGGTAGTCGGTAGACCGGATGAGGGCCAGCCCACAAGGCTTCGCGCAGCGTGAGGCGCCGTCCGTTCTTTCATGCGTAATAGGACGGCTGATCCAGGTCAGCGAGCAGGCCGGGGCCGACGGGGCGCCACCCGAGTACGGCGCGGGTCTGGGCGCTGGACGCGGCCATGTTGCCGCCGGCCATGCCGGCAAACCAGCCGAAATGCGCGCGCGGGCGGGCTTCGACCGGCAGGCCGAGACGTCGACCGACGACCTCGGCGATCTGCCGGAACGGGACCCTTTCGTCCGCCACGGCGTGGTAGACGCTTTCGGTCGTGCCACTTTCAAGCGCAAGCCGATAGACGCGTGCTGCATCGTCCCGGTAGACGCCCGACCAGCAGTTGGCGCCGTCATCGAGATAGGCCGAAACGCCGGTCTGGCGCGCCAGGCGCACGAGGATGGGGATGAAACCGTGATCGCCGAGGCCGTGAACCGAAGGTGCGAGCCGGACCGTTGCCGCCCGAACACCACGCTCCGCAAGGGCACGGGCGGCGGCTTCGGATTTGCGCGGCACGGCGGCATTGGGGCGATCGGTTTCCGTCGCGCCGGGCGGCAGCCCGGCTAGACCGGAGGTTACAAGCAGCGGCCGATCCGACCCGGCGAGAACCTCGCCCAGAAGCGCGATGACGCGCTGATCCTCGGCCGAACTTTCCAAAAAACTGGAAAAATCCTGGTCGAGCGGGCCGTGGACGAAGTCGTGCCGGAAGGCCGTGTGGATGACGGCATCGGCTTGGCCAGCGGCCCGCTGCAGGATCGCCGCGGACTGAAGGCCGCCTTCGACGACCGAAGCCCCGGTTGCGGCCAGCGCCACGGCCTTTTCGCTGGAGCGCGCCAGGCCGGACACCCTGTGCCCCGCCGCGATCAGGTCCCTCACCACGGCGGACCCGACCCAGCCGGTCGCGCCCGTTACGAATACATGCATTGCTGTTCTCCTTGATTGGGCGGACCACGCGGGTCCGTGAGGCGATGGCGCCGCTCAGGCGAGGCGCATCGTCACTTCGATGTCGTCGGCAAATGGCGTCGACAGGTAGGTGCCGGGGGCCGAGCGGATGTAGTCGAGATATTCGGGGCAACTGTCGGCATCGTCGGCGATGATCAGGGCGCCCGGGCGCAGGCGAGGCTCGATCAGCTTGAAGACCTCGAGGTAGATCGTTTTTGCCCCGTCGAGCAGCACCAGGTCGATTGCATCGGGAAGGTCGGCGAAAGTCGTCAGCGCGTCGCCTTGCCGGATCTCGACGAGATCGTCGAGACCGGCTGACGCGAGGTTCTGTCCGGCCCGCGCCACCTTCGCCGGTTCGAATTCGCTGGTGATCAGCTCGCCGCCGCCATTGTCGCGCAGCGCCGCTGCCAGAAAGAGCGTCGAGATGCCGAAGGACGTTCCGAACTCGACGATCCTTTGGGCGCGGCTCGCGCGGGCGAGCATGTAGAGGAGGTTGCCGGTCTCGCGCGAAACCGGCAACCACAGGTCCTTCAAGAGCCCGTAGAGCTGCAGATATTCGGTCTTGCTGTGCAGCAATCGTTCGCGTTCGCCTGCGGGCAGTTGCGCGACTGCGGGGCTGGTTGCGGCATCGGCCTCGTCGAACAGGCGGTCGAGAAGGCCCTTGAGAGGCTGGCTGGTGAGCGTTGTCATCGGATGTTCCTTCGTTTTCGATGGCTTGCGTTCACGAAGAAAAATACGAATAATTCGTCGCATTCGCTAATCGCATTGCAGGCGCTGCCAATGGCCAATAGATCAAGTGTCCGTATTTCTTCACGAAAAGCGCCCAAGCAGGCGCGCTCGAACGAGCTGGTGAGGGCCATTCTCCAGGCTGCTGTTCAGGTTTTGGAGGAGGAGGGCGCGCAGCGTTTTACCACCGCTCGCGTGGCGGAACGGGCGGGTGTCAGCGTCGGGTCGCTGTACCAGTATTTTCCCAACAAGGGCGCGATCCTGTTTCGCCTGCAAAGCGATGAGTGGCGGCAGACGTCGGGGCTGCTGGCGACGATCCTTCGCGATGGCTCGCGCGCGCCGCTCGATCGGCTGCGGTCCCTGGTTCACGCCTTCCTGCGCTCGGAATGCGAGGAAGCGGCCGTTCGGGTCGCCCTGGGCGACGCGGCACCTCTTTATCGCGATGCGCCCGAAGCCCGGGAAGCCAAGGAGGCTAACGACCCGCTCATCGACCGGTTCATGATCGAGCTTCTTCCGAGCGCACCCGGCGACATCAGGGAACGTGCCGGCGACCTGATCATGACCACGATGACCACGGTGGGGAAGGATTTTTCTGGAACGGCGCGCAGCGATGCGGAGATCGAGGCCTATGCGGATGCGATGGCCGACATGTTCTCGGCCTATCTAGTGGCGAAGGGCGCCGGCACCTGATGCATCCCGAAAATTGTGAGCGTCCCGGCGATTTTGAGCGCAGGGCGTCTCGGGTCACGCAGGGTGAGACGAATGTGCGGGATCGACCGTAACTCTTTGAAATACCTTGCCGACAAAGCCTGATCGGCGTTGGCTGGGTTACCCCTCAGCTCTTCGTTGCCTCGCTCTTTTCGAACTGCCGGTAGCATTCATCCGCCACCTGCTGCAGCAGATCGCGTGGCACCTCGCCGGTAACGGCGTAGCCGAGCGGGCCGTCGATCCAGTAGAAGGTCTCGACGCCGTCGTTCTCGTCGATGCGGAACGAGGTTTCGCGGTTGTCGTCGTTGCGGCCGAGCAGCACCGTCAGCCGTCGGCCGGTGCCATCCTCATACATGAACATCGCGCCTGCCTTGCCGTTGACCGGCAGCAGCCGGCCGCCGACCAGCGAGAAGCCGAGCGAGGAGAGATCGGGGATCGAGAGCGGATGATCGAGGCGCTTGCCAAGCCAGGTCGCGAGATGGGTCTGGTCGTCGGCGCCGACCTCGACGGCATGGCGCACTTCGCTCGCATAGACCAGGAAGGCCGATTGCGCCTGGCGCGGCAGGCTGTCGGCCGTCTGCGTCGGCCGGGGGCTTTGCTCGGGTGCGAGCAAGGAGGGCGCGTAAAGGCCGGTGAGGCCGCCGGCCGCAAAGAGCACCAGGCCGGCGGCGACGGCGCGGGCGATGCTGGCAAACGATCGGGTGTCCTTGCCGGGATCCTGTTGCGGGCGTTCGCTGCCGTTGCTCAGAAGCAGAGCCCGGTCATCGGCGTCGCTGCGGGCATAGCCGGCAAAGAGCGCGCGCAACTCGACCGCCTGCGCCCGCCATTGCCGGACCTCGTCGGCCTGCGTGGGGTTTTGCTCGAGCCATTGCTCGATCCGCAACCGCTCGCGCGGGCCAAGGGCGCCGTCGACATAGGCGTGCAGGTCGTCTTCGGAGACGGTGTTGTGGCCTTCCGTCATTTCGGTCTCCGCATGCTGATCACATTGTCGTCCTTCATGGCTTCTGCAAGCTGGCGCCGCGCGCGCGACAGGCGCGACATCACGGTGCCGATCGGTATGGCCATCATCTCGGCCACGTCCTGGTAGCGGTATCCCTCGATCACCACGAGCATCAGCACCGAGCGGTTCTCGGTGGAAAGCCCGTTCAGCGCCCGTTCGAGCCTGGAGCGCTCCAGCGGGTCGCTCTCGTGGGTCTCGGCCTCAAGGCCCAGGTCCTCGTCCAGCGCCACCTGCGGGTGCATCGCCACATAGCGGTGCCGGTTGCGGCCGAGATTGGTCATGATGGTGAAGGCCCAGGCGCGCAGGTTCACGCCGCGCCACTGCGCGCGGCGCGAAAGCACCTTCTCCACGCAATCCTGCAACAGGTCCTCGCCATCCGGGTCCGAGCGCACCAGGCTGCGGGCATAGCGCCGCAGTGCCGGCACCAGGGCCAGCACATCCTCTTCGAACCGGTCGGAGGCGGGGGGTGCCCCCGCATCCTCGTTGCCGCCGTTACGGCTTGGCGACATTCCATTCGCCCTTCTTCATGCCGTCGCCGGTCATGTCACCCATCTTCTTGTCCTTGATGAAGAAGTAGAGTGGCATGCCGTCCTTGGCCCATTGCTTCTTGCCGTCCTTGCGCTCGACGACCGTATAGGCACCATCTGCCTTGGCGCTGGCTTCCGCGAAGAAGGGCGGCCAGTTCTTGGCGCAATCGTCGTAGCACATGGACGCGCCGCCATGATCGTCCTTGTAGGTGTAGAGCGTCATGCCGTTTTCTCCGGCCAGCACCTTGCCCTTGGCGGTCTCGACTTCCTTGACCGGCGGCGCGGCGAAAGCCGTTACGCTGGCCGCAAGCAGCATGGCGATCGTCAGTGGAAACGTTCTCATGGCAATTGTCCTTCCTCAAGATGGTTTTCCTGTCCGGAAACGGGCGAAAAGCCTCCTCGTCCCGTTTCCGCGGGAGCCGCATGGTGCAGATCCAACCGTAAGACACGGCAAGCACAGGATTTATTCCCGGAGAACGGGCGGAAGTTTCGGTTGGCCTTGTCTCCGCTCGGGCCATAGGACGCAACCGGCCACGCGACGTTCATCGCGTGGCCGGTCCATGAACAATCGGCCGAGCTGCCACGCGTGCGGCTGACCAAGGAGGCGGTCTCCACCGTGATGGCGCGCTTCGCTGCGCGCTCGGCGGAAAACGCCTGAGCATCGCGGACGTTTTTCGTGATGGCGCGGCCGATGGTGCTAGCCGGCCGGTTTCCAAGGGGCATCAGAACGGCGAACGTCCTGGAAGCCGGTTTCCAGCTGTCGCAGAACCGTCTCGTCATCCGTGGTGATTTCGTAAAATGTGCTGTCGATGGCGCGAACGATGATCCAGGGTCTGTCCGGGGCGCTCGGCAGGAAACCGGTAAACTCTCCCCAGATGACTTGCAGAACGTCTTGCGCAGCGGCGGCGAGCTGCCGGCCCTCGACCATGCTGCCGGACTGGGCCCAAGTCTCGAGAACGTCGCCGCCGGGGCCGGTGGCATCGAACCATTGATAGCCTGCGTCGACCGCGGAAACTTTCCACGACGCGCCCAGCGAGCGCCGTACGAGGCGTTGCAGGATGTCGCGCAGTTCGAAGGGAAGCGCGGCTCCCGGAGGTCCGTAGATTCTGAGCGTCTTCACCTGTGTCCTCCCGGCAGCGCATTGGAAACGTGCCGGGCCAGCATCGTCAAGCCCGGTCGGCGACGAAGCGGGCGAGCGTCGGGCCGATCATGGTGATGATCAGCAGGCGGGCGGTCTGCAGCGCCATGACGAAGGAGAGGTCGACATTGCTCGAGGCGGCGATGACGGCGATCGAATCGAGCCCGCCGGGGCTGGTGGCGAGATAGGCTGTCAGCGGATCGATGCCGACGACCTTGATCAAAAGCAGGGCGAGCAGGCCGGAGAACGAGATCAGCACGACGATCGAGATGATCGTCGGCACCAGCGCGCGGCGGGCATGGATGAGGATCTGGCGGGTAAAGCCAAGGCCGATGTTCCAGCCGAGCATGGCAAAACACATCGCCAGCAGCCATTGCGGCAGCGCGGTGGTCATGACGCCCGAGACATTGAGCACGGCGCCGAGAAGGAAGGGCAGCAGGAAGGCGCCGGCGGGCACGCGCAGGAAGCGGCCGGCGAGCGCTGCGCCCAGCCCGACGGCGATGGTCTCGAGGAAGAGCAGGCCATCGATCGGCGCGAACCAATGGGTGGTCTGCTCGATTTCGGCGCCGGTGACCCACATATGCGCAACCACGGTCGCGGTGCTGGCGACGAAGATCACGCGCAGATACTGCATGAAGGCGACGAGGCGCGCATCGGCGCCATAGGCGTCGGCCATCAAGAGCATGGTCGAGGCGGCGCCCGCCGACGAGCCCCAGATCGCCGTCGTGCCCGGCAGGATGCGCATGCGGGTGATCACCCAGCCGCAGAGCGTGCTGACGGCGATGACCGAGAGAATGACGGCGAGAAACAGCGGCCAGTTGCCGGAGAAGGTGACGAGCATGCCGGGCGTCATGGCGCCGGCAATCATCATCGCCAGGATGAATTGCACGCAGAAGAACAGCTGGCGCGGCAACCGGATGGTGCCGCCATTCATGCCGACGAGCACGGCGGCCAGCATCGGGCCCATGAGCAGCCCGGCGGGAAGGCCGATGAATTCGAAAAACGCGGCAAGGACGATGGAGACCGCCAGCAGCAGGCTCCATTGCAGCCAGGGCGCGAGCCGACCGATGCCGACCTTGTCCGGGGTGGGCGGCGCAGCTGGCTTGTCGGTTTTCACGGGCACTCTCCGGCATGACCCGGAAAGGCGGGAACGGCCATCGGGGCCGGCCTTGACGGGCTTAGAGCGATGGTCTTCGCCAGCAGGAGCGCGGGCGCCATCACGTCACGCTCGTTAGCAACAATGCGGCGTTGCATTCAAGGGGCAGAGCCAGAAAGTGCCACAGGATCGACAGCGGGGAATACAAACGCCATGCGGCCAGGCGGCGAAATGAGAAAAAAACGTGAACAAATTCCGCCGGCCGAAAGCCCTGCTGCCAGGCGCGGTAACGAGGCGCGACCTTGATTTTACGGGCAATTTTGCGCGCGGCGGTGAAGCTTGCGAAGCTGGCGGCTCCTCGCCCTCCGGCAGGGCCGCAATTCCGGGCTTGCGTGTGCGGCCCGAATCCTGACACTCAGCCTCATGCAATTCGCACCGCAACAGGACGAGGCCCTGAAGGCCGTTTCGCAATGGCTGAAAGAGGGCCGCTCGCCGCTCTTCCGGCTGTTCGGCTATGCCGGTACCGGCAAGACGACGCTGGCCCGGCACTTTGCCGAGCATGTCGATGGCGACGTGCTGTTTGCCGCCTTTACCGGCAAGGCCGCGCAGGTGCTGCGCTCCAAGGGTGCGAGCAACGCCAAGACGATCCACTCGCTGATCTACCGGCCGCGCGGCGAAGAAGAGGTTTCCGACGAGGAAACCGGCAAGACCTCGATCGCGCCGATGTTTGCGATCAACCGCCAGAGCCCGGTCGCCAAGGCGGCGCTGATCATCGTCGACGAATGCTCGATGGTGGACGAGGCGCTCGGCAAGGACCTGATGAGCTTCGGCACGCCGATCCTGGTGCTCGGCGACCCCGGCCAGTTGCCGCCAGTTACGGGCGGCGGCTTCTTCACCAACCAGGAGCCGGATTACCTGCTGACGGACATTCACCGCCAGGCGCGCGACAACCCGATCATCCAGCTGGCGATGCAGGTGCGCGAAGGCAAGGAAATCATGCACGGGGACTACGGCACCACGCAGGTGATCGGTCGCGGCCAGGTCAACCAGGAACTGGTGCTCGAAGCCGACCAGGTGCTGGTCGGCACCAACAAGACCCGCCGGCGCTACAACCAGCGCCTTCGCGAGCTGAAGGGGTTCACCAGCGACTACCCGCAATCCGGCGACAAGCTCGTCTGCCTCAGGAACGATCCGGCCAAGGGCCTGCTCAACGGCTCGCTCTGGCAGGTGATGAGCTCGTCGAAGGAGACGGTAAAGCCTGGCATCAACCTGATGATCCGGCCGGAAGACGACGACATGGACCGGGGTGCTGCCAAGATCAAGCTCCTGAAGGCGGCCTTCGAGGATGTCGAGGGCGAGATCCCCTGGACGACGCGCAAGCGCTACGACGAGTTCGACTACGGCTATGCGCTGACGGTGCACAAGGCGCAGGGCTCGCAGTGGAACAATGTCGTGCTCTTCGACGAAAGCTGGGCGTTTCGCGATACCCGCGAACGCTGGCTCTATACCGCGATCACGCGGGCGGCAGAGCGACTGACGATCGTTCGCTAGGCGGGGCGGATCCCTGAGGAAGGGTGGCGCCGTTCGCACGCAGCTCGCGTGTCGCGCGCGGGCCGTTGGCTTCATTGACATTCCAGATTCGGCCTATACTAATTCGTGACGGCCTTGTGTTGCCCGCCGCTCACGCCACGTTTGGTATGGTGAAAACACCTGTGTGATACCCCCCGTTCGACTTCCAGCCCTTGGGCCGTCGGTCAGCAATGTGAGCTCTGACATTTGGTTGCCCCTGGAGGAACTGGAATGCTTAGAACCGCTGGTATCAAAAGCATGGCGAAAGCCCTGCGACAGGCGCTCAGTGATCGCAAGATGGACCTGTCGCACAGCGACTGCCTGGAATTGATTGCAAAGCAATTTGGGGTGAAAGATTGGAACGCGCTTTCCGCAGCGGTCGGCCAGGATGCGGGCGACAAGCCGCTTCTTTTCTCGGCCGAGGGCAATGAGATTAAGCTTCATCGCACGACGCAAAGGCTGGATGTCAACGATACCGACCTGGCGGGATCACGTTTCAACGACGCCAATCTGTCGGCAACATCGTTCAATCAGATCAATTTTTCCGGCGCCAAGTTCAACGACAGCAACATGACGGGCTGGTACGTCAACGACGTTAATCTGTCCGGAGCGCAATTCCAGAATATCAATCTCTCCGGGGCGGCCTTTTCCAACTGCCGCATCGCCGGCGTTACGCTCGACGGGGTGCCGCTCGAAGAGATTGTCGAGGCCTATCGAAAATCGCAGGTGATCTGATCTGCCAAATGAGCCGGATGCGCTAGCGCTTCGTCGCCATCCAAATCATGTGGCGGGCGCCGCCGCGTTTGCCGTTGGCGCGCACGTTCACCTCGTCGGTGGCAAAGCCGACTTCGCGCAGGCGGCGCGTGAAGGCGCTGTCGGGGGCAGACGACCAGACCGAAAGCACGCCGCCGGGCCGAAGGGCGGCTTGCGCGGCGCGAAGGCCGGTGTGGCTGTAGAGGCTGTCGTTGGAAGGGCGCGTCAGGCCATCAGGGCCATTGTCGACATCGAGCAGGATGGCGTCATAGGCCGCCTTCTTCGAGCGGATCAGAGCGCCGACATCGCCGACATGGATGTCGACGCGGGGATCGTCGAGCGTGCCCTTGTGCAGATCGGCCATGGGGCCGCGCGCCCAGTCGACGACGGCCGGAACCAGTTCGGCGACGGTCACGCGGGCATCGTCCGGCAGCACGCCGAGGGCCGCGCGCAGGGTGAAGCCCATGCCAAGGCCGCCGATCAGCATGCTCAGGTTTTTCCGGCCGGCGATGCGCTCATGGGCGAGTGTCGCCAGTGCTTCTTCCGATCCGCTCAGCCGGCTGTTCATCAGCTCGTTCGAGCCGAGCATGATCGAGAATTCCTGCCCGCGCTGCTTCAGGCGCAGCTCGTCGCCGTCGCCGGGAATGGTTGCGCGGTCCAGCTCTATCCAGGGAAGCATCGGGGTCTCTCATCCGTGTTGTTCAGGCGCCCTCGTAACACGCGCATGGTGATCACGACACCGCAATGTCTGTCGTTCAAGTGAATTGTGCCGCGCGGACCGGTAAACTGTTCGGCGCGCCTTACGGTGGCAGGCTCGCGGGAAGGGGCTGCGGGAAAGCTTCGCGAACGACCCGATGAGCAGCTCAACCTCGTCCCGGTGACGCACGAGGATGCTGACGGCAAGGCATCGGGAGCAGCTGTCGTGTTCGCGCTATTCCGCCGAGATCATGCCTGAAAGCACAGCCTTGGCTATCGCCTGGAAGCGGTTGTTGGCGCCGAACTTGCGGATGATGCCGGCCTCGAGGGTGAGCGCTGCCGCTACGTCCATGTCCATCAGCCCGGCGATGCGCGCCGCCGGATAACCGTCGGCCATGAAGGTCAGGCATTCGCTTTCGATCGGCGATAGGTGGACATGGCCGTCCTCGTCGGTGGCTTCGCCTCCGTCGGTGGTTTCGAGCAGTTCGGTGATGCGCTGCATCTGCCGGCGCAGGTTGGCCTGCTGGGCGGCGAGTTCGCGCCTTCGGGCAAGCAGGGCGTCGCGAAACAGCTTGTCCGCTTCGGCCTGCTCCTCGGTGCCCGCAAGGGCAGTCAGCAATTCCAGGATGGTCGAGATCGGCATGTCGATCTCGCGGCAGGCATTGATGACCGCCATGCGGCGAATGTGATCTTCGTTGTAGACCCGCATCGGTCCCATGCGGGCGGCGGTCAGGAGCCCCTTTTCCTCGTAGAAATGCAGCGTGCGATGGGTGACGCCGAAGGCGTCGGCCATGTCGGCGATCGCCAGCGGCGTGGTGGGGTCGTGGTGGGGAAGCGGCAGGTCCGGCAGAAAGCCGACACGATCGGGCGCGGCCAGCACGCCCTCGAATTTCCAGTGGTCTCGCGGCATGTCGAAGGTCCCCGGTCTACAGCCTGCGCGTCTTTCGGCGCGCTGTTTCTGCATCTTCCTGAATCGAGACCGACCCAGGGGTGCGCGCAATCCGCGTCCGGAAGCGGTGGCGATCGCCGGGTCTCAAAGGTGCGGACGGATCCGCGCGGTGAGGCACTCGTTGATCGTCAACGACAATACCTGCTGCTCGGTTGGGGCACCTCCGCGCGCAAGGCACGGTTTACTCAGGACATCGATGCTTGCCTGACGAGCACCCAGGCACCCATTCCCAACGCATGCGTGTACCGTATACGCGAATCGCTAATATGACCAGTCTTTAGTAAGGCGGGTGAGTATGCTGGACCGCGGGTCCGCAGCCGCTTCATGCGGGCCGCTCTTGCCGGCCCGCCGGGCACGTTCAGTGTCCGATCACCTTGAGCGGGCTGTTGGCGCTGAGGATGAATAGCGGCTCGTCGCCGCGCAGCGGCGAGAGTTTCTGCTGGCAGGACCAGGCGGTCTCGAAGGTGTCGCGGGTAAGGTGCTTGCGATAGCGCTGGGTAGCGGCCATGCAGCCCATCAGCGGGCTTTCGATCTGCTCTTCGCGGGCGTGATTGTAGATCTCGCCATCGAGCGAAAACAGTTCGGCGGCGAGCGACATGCTCTCGAAAAGCAGGTCCGGCTCGGTCTCGAGCCGCTTCCAGGTGATGAAGTCCTGGCGCAACGGCACAGTCTCGCCGTCATGGGAGAGCGTGACGCGAATGCCCTGGGCAGGCGCCTCGTACCAGGTCACCTGCACGGTGAAGGAGAGGGCGGAGTTGCGCGAAACGGGGCGGCCGGTGTCGCCGTCGGTGGCGCGCGCCAGTGTCTTGTGACGCTGGGCGGCAAGCCGAAGCGCCGTGGCGAAGGCCTTCGCATCGCTGTTTTCGGCGCCGCTGAGCTTCACGGTGACGGCGGGGAGCACCCGCTCGGTGGCGTGGCGGGCGTTGAAGAGTTTGGCCTGGGCGTCGAGGTCCAGCGTCATTTCCTGCGACGGCATCGGCGCAAAGAGCAACAGCGGCAGGACGCTCAGAACGGAGAGCGGCGAAGAGAGCGGCGCCGGCGGCCAGGCGGGGCGATGCCCGGCAAAGCGTCGCTTGGCCGGCTTCGGCTGGCGCGACGCGGGGGCGACCGTTTCGGCCACTTCCGTCCGCGCGTGGCGGTATTCCGGAACGTAGGTGCCCTTCGGGATGGCGATGCGCCATTCCTCGTCGGCGCCGTCGCCCTCGTAAAAGGCCTTGAGCAGCTTGCGCAGCTTGCCGGCATGCACGCGCACCAGCGGGTCGCTATCGGCGTTGAAGGCCTGCGGCCGGTCGAAGACGTCGATGGCGATCGAGTAGCCCTTGAGCTGATGGCCTTCGCCGATCATCTCTTTTTCGACGACATAGGAAAGAAACGCCCGCAAGCGCTCGGAACGCGCGAAAGCCTTGCTTTCGAGGATGCGACGGAGGGTCCGCCGTATCGTCTCATCGCAGGGTCTTTCGACCGTCGTCATCGGTGCTTGCTCCAGTGTCATGTGATCTGAAAATCTATGAAAGCGATCGCGGCTTAGGCCAGGGCCATTCGATCTGATTCGGAAATTTAAGGCCAAAAGAAGTGGTTGTCAGGGGTGATAGACGCCAAATTTGAGTTTTTTCTGAAATAAACGTAAAAATTGCGTCCTTAATCCCTGTGACAGATCGTAGCGGTGACCGCTCACCCGGAGCCGACGTGCCGTCGGCGCGAAGGTTTCGTTCCGGTGATTGAGCTTTCCTGCATATTAGAGAGATCGATTGTCAAGATTCGATCAAGACAAGGCGGGCAAATGCACTGCGCGCCATTGCCGCGGCCATTGCATTGGTACTCCTTGGAATTGCTGCATAATCCCGACCTCAAACCGTTTCTGCTTTCGTTAAATATGCAGTAGAACATTGCATCCACATTGCCCGCATCGGGCCGTGAGCGGCCCCGCCTCTGGAAAGTTCAGACATG
Organism: Ensifer sp. ENS09; assembly: GCF_014852425.1. NCBI lineage: Bacteria > Pseudomonadati > Pseudomonadota > Alphaproteobacteria > Hyphomicrobiales > Rhizobiaceae > Ensifer > Ensifer sp. ENS09. Next base: position 1,003,506 of record NZ_JACVBP010000001.1, on the reverse strand, counting down.
CCTGCAAAACTGTCCGTGAATCTGAATGCCGTCGCAATGCTTCGCAACCGGCGCGATCTGCCCTGGCCGTCCGTCACCGCGCTCGGGCGCATCGCGCTCGAAGCCGGCGCCGCCGGTCTGACGGTGCATCCCCGGCCGGATCAGCGCCATGTCCGCTTTTCCGACCTGCAGCCGATCCGCGACCTGATCGACGGTGCATTCCCGGCGACGGAGTTCAACATGGAAGGCTACCCGAACGAGGAGTTTCTCGGTCTCGTCGAAGCGCACCGGCCGGAGCAGGTGACGCTGGTGCCGGACGATCCGGCGCAGGCGACCTCCGACCACGGCTGGGATTTCCGCAAAAACCACAATCTGCTCGGCAATGTCGTTGGCCGGCTGAAGAAGAAGGGCTTTCGTGTCTCGCTGTTTGCCGATGGCGACGAGGACATGGAAGCGCTGCGCATCGCCAGAGAAACGGGTGCGGACCGCATCGAGCTCTACACTGGCCCCTATGGCGGCTGCTATGACGATCCGGAGAAAGCCGAGAAGATCGCCGGCGAACTCGGCCGTACGGCGGCGATGGCGGCCGAGCTCGGTCTCGACGTCAATGCCGGCCACGACCTGACGGTCGCCAACCTGCCGCTGCTTGCAAAACACATTCCGAACCTTGCCGAAGTGTCGATCGGGCATGGCCTGACGGCGGACGCGCTGGAATACGGCATGGCCGAGACCGTGCGCCGCTTTCGCCGCGCCTGCGGCCAGGAGGTCTGAACAAGAGGTCTGAAGCGCCTTCGCCATGAAGGAACTCTTCGTCGTCACTCACACGCAGTCCGTCCACCATGTCGAGAGCAGGGTGGGCGGCTGGTACGACACCGGCCTGACCGAGCGCGGCCGAAAGGATGCGGCGGCCACGGCCGAGCGTCTCGCGACCCTTGTGGGCAGGAGGCAGGTCGAGATCTTCAGCTCCGACCTCTTGCGCACTGCCGAAACGGCGGCGGCGATCGCCGCACGCCTTGCCGCGCCCGTGACGGAAACCGCCGCCCTTCGCGAAATCAGCTATGGCGTGGCCGGCGGCAAACCGCAGGCCTGGCTCGATGCGCGCTATACCGCGGCGCCTGACGACGACAGGCTGGATTATGATTGCGGCATCGAGGGTGCGGAAACTCGCCGCGACGTGGCGCTACGGGTCTACCCTTGCGTCGAAGCGATTGTGGCGAGGTCTTGCCCAACGCAGATCATCGTCACCCACGGCTTCACGCTGACGCTGGTGATGGCCGCCTGGATGAAGGTTCCGATCGAGGCCGCCGGTTTCTTGAGTTTCCCGGCGAAATCCGGAAGCATCACCCATCTGCGCGAGGATGATTTTTTCAGGAACCGAGCCGTCGTCAGCCTGGCGGATGCCACGCATCTGCGGCTTCAGGCCGAAGGCGGTAGTGTCGTTGCAAGCCATTGATCAGGAAGAGTATTTTCAGGGATGACAGGGGTGGTTTGCGGCTGGCCTCATCTCGATGAGAAGCCGCCGAAGCGGACAATCGATCGAGGAGGTCGAGGTGACGTCACTGACAACGGGCAATGCAAAACAGTACGGCAACAGCCAAAACCTCGCAGCACGAGCGCGTCTTGCATCCCAGTACACCGTATCTGATCGCCCGTGGTTCCCGTGGATCGCAAGCCACCTTCCCTTGAAGGCCGGCGACAGGATCGTGGATGTCGGTTGCGGTCCAGCATGGTTTTGGGAGGCGGTGACGGACGCCGTCCCTCGCGATCTCGATCTCACCCTGACGGATCTATCTCAAGGCATGGTCGATGAAGCCATGAAACGCTGTGCGCCGTTGCCGTTCGGGTCGGTGAATGGCGGGGTGGCGGATGCGGCGGCGTTGCCGTTCGAGGATGAGCGTTTCGACGGCGTTGTCGCCATGCACATGCTCTATCACGTGGCCGATCCCGTCGCGGCGGTCGCCGACATGTTTCGCGTTCTGAAGCCTGGAGGTTTCCTGGCGGTCACGACCAACGGCACGAACAATATGCGCCGCCTCTACGAATTGACGACGACATTCGGTGGAACACCTTATGATCCGGCCGCTGCCGCCTTCGGGTTCACGCACGCCGAGGCGCTGCTTCAGGAGCGGTTTGGAAATGTTAACTGCTACATTCATCCCGCCCATATGGAAGTGACCGATCCGAACGACGTGTACCTGGCCTTGACCTCCTTTCCCCCTGGAGACCAAGCCGCAGACGATCAACTTTCTACCTTCAAGGAAGCGATCCACTCTGCCTTCGCTGAAGGCGGCGGCGTATTGAAAGTGCAGAAGGAAAGCGGCCTGTTTCTTGCCGTCAAAGACTAGACCTGCATTTCGATGGTCGGGTGGTTGATGCGGTAGCGTCTTGTTTTCACGCGCTTCCTGGCGGGAAAGTGCTCAAAAACTTTGCGGAGAAATCTTGCGATGGCCGCACCCATCTTGCGGCAAGACTGCTATAGGTTGCGCCTCAGTTCTCCCAAATGTGCGGCCAATGACATCTCCCACCAGTTTTCGCGAGCGCATCGTTCTCTATGCGCTTTTGACATCGCTGACCTCGATCAGCATCGACGCGCTGTTGCCGGGACTGCGCCAGATCGGCGCCGATGTCGGCGTCGCGCCGCCGCTTTCCACCCAGCATGTGATTTCACTGTTCATCCTCGGCATGGCGTTCGGCGAGCTTTTGCTCGGGCCGCTTTCCGATGCAATGGGGCGGAAGAGGGCGCTGGTCCTGGGTCTTGGCGTCTATGCGCTCGGAACGGTCATCGCCATGGTGGCGGGCTCGCTCGAAATGGTCATCTTCGGCCGGTTTCTTCAGGGCGTCGGCGTCTCCGGGCCGAAGATCGCGACGAGGGCGATGATCCGCGACCAGTTCGAGGGTGACGCCATGGCCCGCGTCATGTCGTTCATGTTCACGCTGTTCATTCTCGTGCCGATGCTGGCGCCGACATTGGCGCAGGGGATCATCACTGTGGCCGGCTGGCGCAGCATCTTTGCCGTCTATCTCGCGGCGGCGGGCGTTCTCGGCCTCTGGCTGGTGATGCGGCAGCCGGAAACATTGCCGGCCGACAAACGCATTCCCTTTCGCCCGCGGCTTCTCGTGTCGAACGGGCGGCGCATCCTGTCGCATCGGCGGGTAGCCTTGCTGATCGTTGCGACCGGGCTCGTCTTCGGCGCGCAGCTTCTCTATCTGAGCACGGCGGCTGACCTCTTCTTCGACGCCTACGGGATCGGCGAGACCTTTCCGCTCTACTTTGCCATGTTGGCGACGGGCATCGGGCTGGCCTCGTTCCTTAATGCCAAGCTCGTGCAGCGCTTCGGCGCGGAGGCGATGGCGCGCCGGGGTTTTGTGGGCCTGGCCGCCGCCGGCCTGGCGATGCTCGTGGCCTCGCTCTACTGGGGCGGGCGGCCGCCGCTTGCGGTGCTGCTGATGCTCGGCTTTGCCGCCTTCTTTGCGGTCGGCGTGCTGTTCGGCAATCTCAACGCCATGGCCATGCGTTCCCTGGGGCAGGTGGCAGGTCTCGGCGCGTCGCTGATCGCCTCCGGCTCCAGCCTCGTGGCGACCGTGTTTTCGGTCGCGGTGGGGGCCTTCTACGATGGCACGACGCTCAACCTTTCGGCCGGCTTCTTTCTCGCCGGCATCGGCGCGCTCGTTCTGGCCGAGCTGGCGCTAAGGGCCGATGCTTCGCCGGTGGAGGCCATCCGCTAGGGAGCGGCAAACGCTGCCAAGCCCTCGTGGTGGCATCAACGTCCCATGCCGTTGTGCCCGGCGCTTCGGATGCCGGTTAAAGTATCCCGCCAAGGCAGCTAAGGGCTAACCGTTATAGACGACGGAGATCTTGTTTCCGGCGGGATCGCGCATGTAGGCGGCGTACCAGTGCGGCCCATAATGCGGCCGCGGATTGGGGGCGCCCTCATCCGTTCCGCCATTGGCCATGCCCGCCTGGTAGAAGGCATCGACGTCCTGACGGGACTGGACCATGAAGCCGACCATCGAGCCATTTCCAGCGCTTGCCGGCTCGTTGTTGAAGGGCTTGCAGACCCATAAGACGGGACCATTGCCGGTTCCGCCTTCGGAATAGGCACGCCAGTCCGGAAATTCCGTGTGCGTCTTCCAGCCGATCGTCGCCAAGGCGGCATCGTAGAAGGCATTGGATCTGGCGGAATCCAAAGCACCGACGGTCAGATAAACGCTCATGATGTCCCCTTTTTTGAAGCGGTGAAGCCTGGAGAATTCATAGAGCGAATACGTGAACAAATCAAGAACAAATAATGCGGGCGACCATGGCGAGGATTGTCTCGCCGCAGGACGGGCGCCTGGTGCCAGCCCGATGCCGACAGGATGGCAAATCGTTTCAAGAGCCCGGCGCAAACGGCCGGGCTCCCGCCGGTTGGCTTATCGCTTAGCCCGCAAGTCGCGCTTTGCTCGCTTCGAGGAAGGTGGCGAGCGTCACCGGCGTTGCGCCGGTCAGCGCTGTGACATCTCTCGTCACCATGTCGATGTGGCCCCCGCGGGTGTTGGCGTCGAAGGAGACGACGATCGGGATCAGGAAGTCCGGCAGCCCGGCGCTCTTCAGGCCACCTGCAAGCGCCTCGTCGGAGATGTGCACGACATTGAGCGGCTTGCCGGTCGCCTTGGCGACGAGGGCGGCAATCTCGTCCGTCGAGCGCAGTTCGCCGCCAGTCAGCGTGTAGGTTTGGCTCTCGCCGGTGGAGGAAGCAAGGGCTGCGGCTGCGGCCTTGGCGGCATCGGCGCGGGCGATGTGGGCGAGGCGGCCTTCGCCCGACGAGGAATACCATTGCCCGGTCTCAAGCGCATGCGGCAGCGCCATGAACAGGTTCTCCATGTACCAGCCGTTGCGCAGGATGGTGTAGGGAATGCCTGTCGCCTTGATGGCGTTTTCGGTGCCGAGATGATCGGGTGCGAAGGGAATGACCGAGGTCTCCGGGCTCGGCATCGAGGTGTAGACGATGTGCTTGGCGCCGGCCTTCTTCGCGGCGGCGACGGCAGCAAGATGCTGCTTCAGTCGCTTGCCCGGCTGATCTAGCGCGTCGGTCGAGATGATCAGGATGCGGTCGGCGCCGGCGAAGGCCTGGTCGAGCGAAGCGGGTTCGTCGAAATCGGCGACGCGGGCCTGGACGCCCCTGGCGATGTAATCGGCGAGCTTGGCCGTGTCGCGGCTGGTGGCGATGATCCGGCTCGGTGCGACGCCGGACGCAAGCAACTGGTCGAGCACGAGCTTGCCGAGTTGGCCGGTTGCGCCGGTGACGAGCAATGTATCGGACATGGTCTTTACCTTTTCCTGTTTGGGCCGAGACGGAAAACGCGGGCGGAACGCCGCGGCGCAGGTCTCGCCGGCTCTTCATGCCGTCGCCTGGGAGATGCGTCGGCACATGGTCTCTTTTTGAGACTTGCTCTTATCCCGTAATCGCAGTAGGGCTGTAAAGGAGGCAGTTTTTTCTGCTGTGGTTACAAGAAGGGTACCGTCGATGAACAAGCCGACCGGGGACATGAAGGGCAAGCGCGTGGCGATCGTCTGCGGCGTGCCGATGGATATGGAAAACTGCCCGGTCCGCGACGTCATGGACAATATCGGCGGCAAGTGGAATTCGCTGATGATCCTGTCGCTCGCCGACGGCCCCTTGCGCTTCTCACAACTCCGCCGGCTGATCCCCGACATTTCCCAGCGCATGCTGACCCAGACGCTGCGCGACCTGCAGCGCGACGGCTACATCCACCGCACCGTCTACCCGACGCAGCCGCCGAGCGTCGAATATGCGCTGACCGATCTCGGCCGCTCGCTGCTCGGCCTGCTCAAGCATTTCGTCGATTGGTCGGTGGAAAACCACGGCGCCATCCGGGCCGCGCGCGAGGTCTATGACGCGGAGGGGTAGGGGCGATCGCTCTACTGTGCCTCGCTGGCGTGGGCGCGTTCGCGTGCCTGTGTCGCGCGCCTTGCTTATGTGTTTCCGACGATCGCTTGCGGGCTTGCGTCTCTCCTCGGGTTTAACCCGAGCACTAACCCTCTCTCCGCAGGCGGTGAGAGGGGACTTGTCCGCTGGTCCTGTTGGCGAACGGAGCCGCCGCGCTGGGGACGTCGAGGGTGTCGCTCGCTCACTTGCTGGGAGAAGGCGACCGACAGGCCACATGAGCGGCGGCCGTTCCTTTGCGGCATGACGCAACGTCGAGCGTCACGCGCGACGTCGTGTCCCGCTACCGTGACCTTGCTCTAGCACTTTGATTTTCCCTATAGTTTCGTCGATCATCCGCGTCACCTCGGGGAACCATGAAGACACTTCATATCGGCATAGCGGGCGCCGGCCCGGCGGGGCTGGCAGCGGCACTGATGCTGTCGCGGCGCGGCCATCGGGTGGACATCCTCGAACGTTTCGACGTGGCGTCGCCTGTCGGCTCCGGGTTGATGCTGCAGCCGACGGGGCTCACGGTCCTGAACACGCTCGGCCTGCTCGATCCTATTCTTGCGCTCGGCAGCCGGATCGACCGGCTCTATGGCGCCGATGCCAGATCCGGGCGCACCGTGCTCGACGTGCGCTATGACGCGCTTGCCGGTGGGCGCTTCGGGCTGGCAGTGCAGCGCGCGGCCCTGTTCAATACGATTCACGACGCCGTGGCCGCGGCCGGGCTGCCGGTCAAGACGGGTGTCACGCTGACCGATGTTCGCATGGCGGGCGGGAAGGCCGTGCTGCTGGATGCGCAGGGGCATGAGGCGGGCGCCTATGATCTGGTGATCGATGCGAGCGGCGCGCGCTCGGCGCTCGCTGCCGGTTCGACCGCCGCGCCCAAGGTGCGCGAGCTTGCCTATGGCGCCTTCTGGGCGACGCTCGACAGCGACGGTCTGAAGCATGATCCACATGCACTGGTGCAGCGCTACGACCGGGCGAAAGTTATGATCGGCATCCTGCCGGCGGGCCGCGCGCGGATGGGCGAGCGAGAGCGCGTCGCCTTCTTCTGGAGCCTCAGGGTAGCGGACGCGGAGGCGATACGGCAGGCCGGGCTCGACCGCTGGAAGGCGCGCATTCTCGACTACTGGCCGGATTGCGCGCCGTTGCTGCATCAGATCAGGGACTGGGAGCAGCTGACGCTCGCGCGCTATGCGCACCGCACGATGCGCCCGCCGGTCTGCGGCCGCATCGCCTTTGTCGGCGACAGCGCCCATTCGACGAGCCCGCAGCTCGGGCAGGGGGCGAACATGGCGCTGCTCGATGTCGCAGCACTTTCGCATGCGCTGGAGACGGCTGGCGATCTCGATACCGCACTTGCCAGCTATGCCGCCGCACGCCGCAACCACGTCACGCTGTTCCAGCTGCTGTCGCTTCTCTTCACGCCCTTCTACCAGTCGGACTCGACGGCTCTCGCCTGGCTGCGCGACCGGCTGGTGGCCACAGTCGCGCGCACCCCGCCGATGCAGGCGCTGCTCGCCTCGATCGTTTCCGGCACGCTGGTCGATCCGTTCAGGCTGGCGGGACTGGCCGAATGCGACTGGCAGGCAGTGGGGGGCGGCGCGGACGAGCGCGGCCAAGCGGCCGCCCCGGCGATTTCCACCTGAGACGGCCGCGAATCCTGTATCAAGGCGATCCGGATGGCGGATGGAGGGTTTGATGACGGACGGCGTGGCGGCCATTCTCGTGCATGTGGCCGATACGCAGGCGGGTCTTGCCTGGTATCAGCGCGCATTTCCTGACGCTGAACGCCGGTTTCTTGCCGCCTTTGATTTTGCCTATCTGCGGATCGGCGCGACCGATCTCGAGATCGTCCAGGCCGACGAGAAGGTGGCGAGCGGGGCTGCCGGTTCCGTCGTCTACTGGGCGGTCGCGGATCTCGATCGGGCCCTTGCCCATTTCGCAGCGCTCGGCGCGTTGCTCTATCGCGGGCCGCTGGCGATCCAGGAGCGGCTGTGGATGTGCCAGGTGCGCGACCCCTGGGGCAATTGCATCGGCCTTCGCGGGCCGCGCCCGGGAGAGGGCGGCATCGACAACGACGCGGCGCCCTGAAATGGCGACGCGGGTGGAGATCGTTGCCTATGATCCCAGCTGGCCGCAGCGCTACTCGGAGATCGCGCAGGAACTGCGGCGTGTCCTGGGTGCGCTGGTGATTGCCGTCGACCACATCGGCAGCACAGCCGTTCCCGACATGCCGGCAAAGGCCGTCATCGATATCGATGTCACCTTGAGGGGCCTGTCCGACATTGTGGCTGCCAGTGCCTTGCTCGTTTCGGCCGGCTATCAGGCGCGCGGCAACCGCTACGACGACGATGTCTGGGCCTTCATGCTGCATGGGAGAGAGCCGAAGCAGCGGATCTATCTCTGCCCGCCCGACAACGAGACCCATCGACGCCGCCTGGTCTTCCGCGACCATCTGCGCGGGCATGCGGACACCGCCTTGGCCTATGCGGCGCTGAAGGCCAGCCTCGCCGAGACCTACCGGTATGACGGGGATCGCTACACCACCGAGAAGACGAGCTTCGTCAATGCGATCGTCGAGCGCGAAGACCGGATGACGGGAGATCAGTTCGCCATGTCACAGACATCCATCACCTGCGAGATCCGCTACCGGCTGAAGCCGGGCGGCCTGGCGGAGTTCGAGGCCTATGCGCAGACCTGGATGACGCTGATCGAGCGGCACGGCGGGACGCACCACGGCTATTTCCTGCCGCGCGAAAAACCCGTAGGCGTCGGCGCCAGCTTTCCAGGGGTGGGCGAAGACGGAACCGGCGACATCGCTGTCGCGCTTTTCAGCTTTCGGGACGAGGCGGCGTATCTGCGCTATCGCAGCGACGTTGCCGCCGATCCGGATGGCATCGCCGCCAATGCGCGATATGCCGACGACCCGCCGTTCGTGAGCTATGAGCGCATCTTCCTGCAGCCGCTTGCGCGCAACCCTTAAATCATCTCCGGGCTTGAGCCGAACGAGTCATCCTCGGGTATAGCCTCCAAGGCCTGAGCGCCGCGCTCAAGCCGCTCGCGCCAGGCAGATACCTTCTAGCGCGAACGCAACCGCGGCTTCGGCGTGGATGGCGGTGGAATCGAAGCCCGGCAGCGGCAGGGCCTTAGGGTCGAGGGTCAGGCAGATCTCGGTGCAGCCGAGGATGACGGCGTCGGCGCCTTGCGCTTCAGCCTTGTCGATCAGTTCGATCAATGCTCGGCGGGACGAGCGCAGCACCTTGCCGGCGCAGAGTTCGTCGAAGATGACGTTGTGCACGAGCGTGCGGCCGTCCGCATCCGGCACCAGGATGTCGATGCCGTGGCTTCTCATGCGTTCGGCGTAAAAGCCGTGTTCCATGGTGTAGCGCGTGGCCAGCAGCAGCGGGCGGCGGCTGCCAGCCGCCTTCAGGCGCATGGCCGTCTCGTCGATGATGTTGATGAGCGGAATGTAGATCGCCGCCTGAACGGCATCGGCGATCAGGTGCATGGTGTTGGTGCAGATCAGCACGCAGTCCGCACCGGCCGCTTGAAGGCCGCGGGCGACATCGGCAAGGCGCTTGGCGGCGTCTTCCCAGCGGCCGGCCTTCTGCAGGTCGACGATCGACTGGAAATCGACGGAATGCAGCAGCACCTCGGCCGAATGCAGCCCGCCCAGTTGTTCGCGAACAGCCTCGTTGACCATGCGGTAGTAGACTGCCGAGCTTTCGAAGCTCATGCCGCCGATAAGACCGATCTTGCGCATAACCATTCCTCTCTGTCCGCTGTTGTCGCCGTCCGTTGCGGCCGTCGTTTGATGGGAGGAACTATGCCGTAGGGTCGGCGGCAATGGTTCGCTTTGATCGGATCGAAAACGGTGTTTCGCGCGATCTGTTTTTGCATGGATCAGTAAATGTGCAAATATGAGGCGCATGAATTTCAGATCATGGGAGGGATCGGCGTGCTCGACGATAGAGACAGGAAGCTGCTCGCGCTGCTGCAGCAGGATGCAAGCGTGGCTGTCGGCGAATTGGCGGAGCGGGTGAACCTATCGCTTTCGGCCTGTTCGCGCCGCATCCAGCGGCTGGAGGAGGCGGGTTACATCGCCAGGCGCATCGTCGTGCTCGACCGCGAGCGCATGGGCGTGCCGACCACCGTCTTTGCGCTGATCAAGACGGCGCATCACTCGGACGAATGGATCGAGACCTTCCGCCGCGCGATCAGCGATATCCCCGAAATCGTCGAGGCCCATCGTTTGACGGGAAATCATGACTATATCGTCAAGGTCGTGCTGCCGCGGGTCGAGCATTACGACGTGGTCTACAAGCAGATCGTGCGCAAGGTCGAACTCTTCGACGTCTCCGCCTCGATCTCGATGGAAATCTTAAAGAGCGGCACGGCGGTGCCGGTCGATTATGCGGTGTGAGGCGAAATGACGAAGGATGCAGTGGGCCAGGCGGTCGGCGGCGAGGTTGCCGATGCGCTGGTGATTGTCGATGTGCAGAGGGCCTTTATTTCCGGGCCGGAAGCCGTGCCCGGCCATGTCGACCTGCAGCGGGCCGTTGGCCTGCTTTTGCAGAATGCGCGCGCGGCCGGCGTGCCGGTGATCTTCCTGCAGAACGACGGGCCCAAGGGCGCCGTCGACGAACCGGGGACCGATGGCTGGCAGCTGTTCTTTCCCGCGAAGGCCGGGGAGGTTGTCGTGCGCAAGCGGAACGACGACGGCTTCGACGGCACTGACCTCGAAGACCAATTGAGGACCCGCAAGATCGAGACGATCGCGATCTGCGGCATGCTTTCGGAGATGTGCCTGGCGGCGACGGCCCGCACGGCGATGGCGAAGGACTTCACCGTGATCCTCGCCAACGATGCGCATGCGACCTACGACGTGCCGCCCGGTCCCGGCCGCTCGCCGATGGTGCCGGCGCGACTGGCCGCGCGCGCGGCGGAGTGGTCGCTCGGCGACGAGATCGTGCTGGTGGACGCGGCAGGGGATATCGCCTTCGCGGCCACGTAGGTTTCCTCTCACCGATTCATGCTGTCGGCCAATTGCAGGTCCGACAACGCGCGTGGCGCTGTAGGGCCGAAGCGCGCCTGATAGTCCGAAGGCGCGATGCCCTTGCGGCGCTGAAAGGCGCGGCGCAGGCGCTCGGCGTTGCCGAAGCCGAAGAGAAACGGCGCCTGCGCGACGGACACATCCCCACGCTCTATCGCCTCGCAGGCCGCATCGACCCGAAGTTCCTCGACGAACTGCGCCGGGCTTGCTCCCATCTCCTGGGTGAACAGGCGGGAGAAATTGCGCTCGCTCATGCGCGCCATCTCCGCAAGCCGCGGCACGGAGAGGTCGGCTGCCAGGTCGGCGCGGATCTCGGCCACCAGCGTGTCGAAGCGGTCGCTTCGGCTCGTCATCTGCTGGTGCAGGGCGGCGCTGAACTGGCGCTGGCCGCCTGTGCGCCTGACGTAAAGCACCAGGGAGCGCGCGAGCCGCAAGGCCTCGCTGCGGCCGAGGTCCTCTTCGACCATCGCCAGCGCCATGTCGATGCCGGCGGTGACGCCGGCTGAGGTCCAGATGCCGCGATCTTCCTCAAAGATCGAATCCTCCCGCACGTCGATCTCTGGGAAATCCTGCTGCAGTTGCGCGCAATCCTCCCAATGGGTCGTTGCCCGCCGCCCATTAAGATGGCCGCCGCGCGCCAGAATGAAGGCGCCGAGGCAGATGGAGCCGAGGCGACGGCATTGACCGGCCATGGCGGAAAGGAACGCCTGCAGTCCTTCCGAATTCGCCGCCTCCAGCGCGCTCTGCCCACCCGAGACGAGCAGGGTGTCGGGCGGGGTGCAATCGGCAAAGGGGCTTGTGTCGAGCGCAACGCCCGTATCCGTTGCGACCGGCCCGCCGCACTCGGAGACCAGGGTGATGCAATAGGCCCGGGAACCCGACGCTGTGCGGGCGTCGTTGAAGACCTGCAGCGGGCCGGTCACGTCGATCAGCTTGGTGCGGTCGAAGAGCACGATCGCGACGGTTCGCGCGGCTTTCTCGGGTTTGGCGTAAAACGAGGGCATATTGTCATTTATGCCAAAGGCCTTTCATGGGAGCAAGCGGGACCATTATCCGTCACCCTTGGAGCCGACCATGCTGGAACTCAGACCAAACTGCGAACTGTGCGACCGCGACCTGCCGCCGGCGTCTCTGGACGCGCGCATCTGCAGCTACGAATGCACCTATTGCGCAAGCTGCGCGGAAACGGTGCTTCACAATGTCTGCCCGACCTGCGGCGGCGGATTTGCGCCGAGACCGATCCGGCCCCTCCGGTCCTTTCGCCCGGAAAAGCGCCTTGGCCTCGGCTTTGACCCCGCCAGCGACGTTCGCCGTCATTCGCCGTTCACGGCGGAGGATATTCAGGCGCATGTGGCGCGGATCCGGCATCTCGCGCCGAACGAGCGCTGACCGGAGCGGCGGCTTTCCGCGCCGTTCTTGACTTTTTGCAAGGGTGACATGAGAGGGTTGCGCTTGTCCTTGGGCGCCACAACCCCAATGTTGTGGCATGTCCAATAGAAGGCCGGCTGGGAGCCAGCTGGGAAGAACATGCAGGACAGGCATCACGTGGTCGTCGTCGGCGGCGGGTTCGGCGGATTGCAGCTCGTCAAGGGGCTCGCCGGCGCGCCGGTCAGGATCACGCTCATCGACCGCCGCAACCATCATCTTTTCCAGCCCTTGCTCTACCAGGTCGCAACGACGCTGATCGCGACCTCCGAGATCGCCTGGCCGATCCGCAGCCTCTGGCGCGACCGGCCGGAGGTGACGACGCTGCTTGGCGAGGTGAGCGATGTCGACGAGGCCGGAAAGGCCGTGGTGCTCCGGGACGGAAAGCGGATCGCCTATGACACGCTGGTGCTGGCGACCGGGGCGACGCATGCCTATTTCGGCCATGACGAATGGGAACCCTTCGCGCCCGGCCTGAAGACGTTGGAGGACGCGACGACGATCCGCCGCCGGGTGCTGCTCGCCTTCGAGCGTGCCGAGCTGGAAGAGGATCCCGATCTTCGTGCAGCCCTCCTGACCTTCACCGTCATCGGTGCCGGCCCGACCGGTGTCGAGCTTGCCGGCATCATCGCCGAGATGGCGCACCGGACGCTTCCCGACGAATTCCGCCGCATCAACACCCGGCAGGCCCGCGTGATCCTGGTCGAAGCAGGGCCGCGCATTCTCGCCGCCTTCAGCGAGGATCTGTCTGCCTATGCGGTCAAGGAACTGGAACGCCTCGGCGTCGAGGTGCGCACCGGCACGCCTGTGACCTCCTGCACGGAGGAGGGCGTTGTCATCGGCGACCAATTCGTCGGCAGCCGCACCCTCGTCTGGGCCGCCGGGGTGCAGGCATCGCCCGCCGCCCGCTGGCTGGATATCGCGGCCGACCGCGCCGGCCGGGCAATCGTCGGCGCCGACCTGACGGCGCCCGGCCACCCCGACGTCTTCGTCATCGGCGATACGGCTGCCGTCACCTATGACGGCGGCAAGCCGGTGCCGGGCATTGCGCCCGCCGCCAAACAGCAGGGCGCCTATGCGGCCGACGTCATCCGCGCGCGGCTTTCAGGCGCCAAGCCTCCGGCTGATTTCCGCTATCGCCACCAGGGCAGCCTCGCCACCATCGGCCGGCGCGCCGCGATCATCGATTTCGGCCGTTTTAAGCTCAAGGGCGCGCTTGCCTGGTGGATCTGGGGCATCGCCCACATCTACTTCCTGATCGGCACCCGCAGCCGCTTCGCCGTCGCCTGGAGCTGGTTCTGGACCTACTTGAGCGGCCAGCACAGCGCCCGGCTGATCACCCAGAAGGAGACGCTGAAAGAGAAGGGTTGAACAATCTTAAAGCGCACTTTCTAGGTCGTGCTATGATGTCTATCTTCCCCTCGAATTTGCTGCGATTCGGGGGGGCATGTGACGAAATATCAGGCTTCGGGCTTTGCCCTTGCCCTCATGCTTGCCTGCGGCGCGCCGGCTGTTGAGGCTGCCCAATCTTGCCCACAGGTCAGCTATTCGGCGGAGCGTGCGCGCCTGAACAAGCTTCTCGCGGCAAACGCGTTTTCACGCGACGAAAGCACCTTCCTTCTGAAGGGCGCCGAGCGGCGGCTGACGGAACTGCCACAGGATCGCTTGAACGCACAGGGCGCGGAGTGCGGCATTCAAGCCGTGCGTGCGTTTGTGCTTGGCTGTGTGAACGAAACCCTGCCCGACGCCCTGAAATCCGTGCGCACACCGCGCGCGAAATCCGGACAGGCCTATTGGGGCAAGGCGAATGTCAGCCGTCGCGAAGCAGGGGTGATCGGCATGGTTCATGCCTGCAGAGCCGCCGCGATGGAGGCCTTTCTATCGGGGCCATGACGCCAGGAGTAGATTGCGAAACTGCCTTACTTCTGAACCTTGACGATCAGGATCATCGGCCGGTCGACCTCTTCCGCAAGCGCCGGAATCTCTTCGATCTGTGTTTCCGTCGGCCGCCATTCTTCGACGTGGCGGATGGCAAAGCCTGCGCCCATCAGCGTGTTCAGCGTCGTGCCGATCGTGCGGTGGTGCTTGATCACGCCCTTCGCCAGCCAGTTCGTCGTGCGCGGACCTTCGGCCGAGTAGTGGTCGACCGGCCAGGTGCGCTCGCCGTCGGCGATGCGCCAGCCGGGATTGAGCGAGGCCATGTAGATCGGGTGCTCGATGGTGAACACGAAGTGGGCGCCGGGGACCAGCGCCCGATGGATGGTCGCGACCAGCCGGCCGAAATCCTCGACATAGTGGAAGGCGAGCGAGCTGTAGGCAAAGTCGAAGCCCGCTTGCGGCAGGTCGAGCTGGTCGAGATCGGCGATCTTGTAGTCTATCGCCGGATCCGACGTGTCGGCCTTGGCGCGGGCGATCATTTTTTCGGAGAGGTCGAGCCCGAGCACATGGGCGGCGCCGGCCTCGCGGGCATGGCGCGAGAACCAGCCATAGCCGCAGCCGAGATCGACGACGCGGCTGCCGGAAAGATCCGGCAACAACCTACGGATGGCCGGCCATTCGGCGGCCCCTGCGAGCCCGTGCACAGAGCGCCCGAGCTGGCTGTAGCCTTCGAAAAATTCCGGCTTATCGTATATGTTCTGGGCCATCTCGGTCTCCTTCGGGGCAGCGGGCAAGGGGCGCGCGTGCATGAGGCGCGCGATAGGACGGGCGGGCATCTGCCGCCGTTCCCTCGGGAACAGCACGCCGTCGAGGATCCTGCTCGAAAGCTGCGTCATTTCAAAGCGCTAGCGCATCGAACTGATAGGTCGCGCAGCAACCCGGCGTCAAGTCACGGTTGCGCGCAAGCTTTTGTTTTTGTTTTCTAGCGGTGTGCTAATGTACGATTCTCCTGGTCCAGTCCGATATGCGGAGGCGTAATGTCCGAAGCCATCCATCCTGCTGCCATTCACCATCTTCCGGGCTTTATAACGGCACCCGGCCAGTCCGACTGGCTGCTCACGGCGGTTGCCGTGTTCCTGATCGTTTCGGTCTTCGCGCTCGGCACGATCTATCTCCGGCTGCACTCCCTGCCGGAGCTCATGGCGCACAAGACCAACAAGATCCAGCTCGAGCTGGTGGCGGTCCTGGCGCTCCTGTCGCTGCTCACCCACAACAACATCCTTTGGGGTGCAGCGTTGCTCCTGGCGCTGATCGATTTGCCGGATTTCTCTTCTCCGCTTTCCTCGATCTCCCGCTCGCTGGAGCGGATTGCCGGAAAGGTGGACCAACCGACCGTGCCGGAGGCGAGGGACGTGGAGGCCGAGCCGCTGCCACTGCCGCGCGCCTTGCCCGGCCACCCGTCACCCGATCAGCCATCGACGGAAGGGAAGGCATAAGCCATGTTCGAGTTCATCCTTTGCTCGATGCTGACCATCCTGCCCGACTATCTCTTCCGCCGTTACGGCCAGGGAAAACGCATCGGGCGCGAAATCACCATCTATTCCGTCTGGTTCGAACTGCGCTGGGGCATCACCGCCTGCATCGTGCTGACGATCTCGCTGATCACCCTGATCTTCTACTTCCATCCGTCGACCAAGAACGTCACCGCGGCGTTCCGCACCGTGGCGGTGCTGCCTGAGACCAACGGGCGTGTGACGGAAATTTACGCCACCCGCTTTGAGAAGGTGAAGGCCGGCCAGCCGCTGTTCAAACTCGATAGCTCGGAGGAGGAGGCGAAGGCCGAGGTCGCACGGCGACAGATCGCCGAAGTCGACGCCGAGACCACCGTTGCCCGCACCGAGCTTGTCGCTGCCGACGGCGTGATCGTCCAGGCACAGGCCGCACTGCAGCAGGCGCAGGACGAATACGACACGCAGGTCGAGCTCAACAAGCTCAACCCCAATGTCGTTGCCCGGCGCGAGATCGAACGCCGTCAGGTGGCGCTCGAAGGACGCAAGGGTGCCGTGACGGCTGCTCTTTCCGGCAAGCAGACGCTGGAGACGAAGCTTTCCTCGCTGCTGCCCTCGCAGAAGGCGAGCGCCGAAGCGGCGCTGAAACAGGCGGAGGTCGACATTACCAAGACGACCGTGCGTGCCGGCGTATCGGGCACGCTGCAGCAGTTCACGCTTAGGGTCGGCGAAATCGTCAATCCGCTGCTGAGGCCCGCTGGCGTGCTCGTCCCGGAAGATGCCGGGCGAGCGCGACTGGTCGCCGGCTTCGGCCAGATCGAGGCGCAGGTGATGAAGGTGGGCATGATCGGGGAGGCGACCTGCGTCGGCAAGCCGTTCACGATCATCCCGCTCGTCGTCACCGAGGTGCAGGACGTGATCGCCGCCGGCCAGGTGCGCGCCAGCGACCAGTTGATCGACATCGCGCAGATCTCGCAGCCGGGCACGCTGACCGTGGTGATGGAGCCGCTTTACCCCGGTGTGCTCGACGACGTGCCGCCGGGCAGCAGCTGCATCGCCAACGCCTATACCAGCAACCACGAGGAACTGGACAAGCCCGGGATCAGCACGCTGCAATGGGTCTATCTTCACGGCGTCGATGCGGTCGGCCTCGTGCATGCGGCGATCCTGCGCATCCAGGCGCTGATGCTGCCGGTGCAGACGCTGGTGCTCGGCGGGCACTAAGCGACAAGCCAGGCCGGCCGGGGTTTTCGATCCCGGCCGGTGCCTATCGCACGCAGATCTTGCCCTTCATGTAAGCCACGGCTTCTTTCAGCCTTGCCCGGTCGGTCTGCAAATTCCCACTTTTGTTCTTCTCCATCGGGCCGATCCTCCAGCGCCAAAGCCCGCGCGGGGCATCCTCGCTGTTGAACCGGTCGCATGCGCCGTCGAATTGTGACGCGAGGCACCGCATCTTCGCCCCGGCAAAGATCGTCACGGCTGCATCGTCGGTCTTGCTGGTCTCGACGGTTTCAAGGGCGGTGAAATCGACAGAGAACGTTCCCGCCCGAAAGATCGCCAGCGCACCCGTGTCCGAAAGCTCCGCCTTGAAGCTGCAAGCGCCCATGCGTGCGACGGCAATTCGCCCGATTTCGGCGCGCTGGGAGCCTTCCACCATGGCGATCGCCACGGTCAAAGGCTTTGCGGACGCGGAGAAGGTCGAGAGCCCGGGCGGTGCCGGGGCATGCCGATCCAATCCGAACAGGAGATAGGTTGCGACCTCCTCCTCGGACATGGTCTCGAAGGAACCGGCTGCGCTCGGGGAGGCCAGGAGCATCAGGGCGAGGGCTGTGCAAAACGGCTGATTTTCAAGAATGGCCTGCGGCAATCGTGACGGGAGCGACCGGTTCGGGGCGCTATCTTCCGTTGCGTCTGCATCTTGCAACGATTTCTGGAAAGTCCCGACAATGCCAGTCGGTCACGGACCCAGAAGGGGTCTCCAAAAATGATTGAGCCCCCGTGGGGACGGAGGCTCAAGCGCGCAATTAAATTAATAAAGCAACTGCACTGCAATATAACCGCAAGCATGCATACTCTTCCGGGGATTGCATACTTCCGGGGCGCAATCGCAAGTACAGTGTGGCAAAACCGGCCGCTGAAAGCAATGGAATTTAAGGGGATTTTAATAGTCAATTTGGGTTACGGGAAAATCCCCAACTTATTCACCCGATAGGGCCAGGATTTTCCTGACAATAGCCCGCAGGGGCAAAGGCGGGATCCCGACACATTCTTTTAGGCGTCATCACTCCCGATCGAAAGCGCCCAGGGCTCCCAGATTGCGTCGAGCACGGCGCCCTCGCGCCGATAGAAGCGCTTCGCATCGTCGTTGCTCGCAAGCACCGACCACTCGATGCGCGGCGCGCCGATCGCCGCCGCGTGGCGTTTCAGCGCCGCGATCAACGCCGCGCCGGCGCCCAGGGAACGTGCTGTTTCATCGACGAAAAGCTCCTTCAGCACGAGCGTCGGCTTCAGGTCGTAGGTCCAGGGGATGACGTAGTGCACGGCGATGCCGACAACGCGGCCGTCAAGTTCGGCGACCAGCACGCCAAAGCGCGGGTTGTCGCCAAGCCCGTGCGCGATCAGATCGCCCTCGGTCACGCGGAAATCGTCGATGTAGCCTTCGAACACCGCAAGGTCGCGCATCAGCCGCAGCACGCAGGCGACGTCATCTCGTTCGAATGGGCGGACGATAAGGGGTGACGCGGTCATCGCGATACCTCGTGCAAAAGGGTTAGCGGGCCGGCGCGGGTTATGGAGGCCCGGTGAAGGGGCGATCCTACCGCATCATCGGCTGCAATCGCGATCGATTTCAGGCTGAAACCGACCGCGATCCAGAATGCTGCAGCGCCGTGCATCCGGCAAGGCGTGCGGCGCTGCAAAGGGCCTTCGGCGGCGCCGGCTCAAGCGGCGAGCAGCGCCTGCGCTTCGCCGGGGGCAGCGCCAGTCGCAAAGGCGAGACCTTCGTCCTCCCAGCCGGTGATGCCGCCGATCATGAGCTTCACCGGCCGACCGAGGCGGGCGAGCTTGAGTGCGGCCTGGTCGGCGCCGTTGCAATGGGGACCGGCGCAGTAGACGACGAACAGGGTGTCTTGCGCCCATTCGGCCAGACGCTCGGCCGAAATCTGGCGGTGGGGCAGGTGGATCGCGCCCGGCACATGGCGGCGGGCATAGGCCGCATCCGAGCCGACGACGTGCAGCAGCACGAAATCCTGATCGCCGCTCTTCAGCGCCTGGGCGACGTCGGAGCAATCGGTCTCGACGCTCAGGCGCCCGGCGAAATGGGCAATGGCGATTTCAGGCGATGCGGCGGCGACTTCGGTGACGGTGCTCATCGGGCTCTCCTTGGGGTGTGCGTGTTGACGAGGAGATGTGTAGCAGCGCTCGATCGGGGCTGGCAGTTGGCAACATTGCCATATATGCTCAAGATCATGCCAAAGTCGTTTTCCGCTGCTGTGCCACTCACAAACCCGCTCGTCGTGGCGCTCGCCTATGACGGGCTCTGCACCTTCGAGTTCGGCGTCGCCGTCGAAATGTTCGGCCTGCCGCGGCCTGAAATGGGCGAGGGCTGGTACCGCTTTGCCGTCGCCTCGGTCGATCCGGGCGAGCTTCGGGCAACCGGCGGCGTGCGCTTCGTCGCCGACGGCGGTATCGAGCTTTTGAGGCAGGCCGGTACGATCATCGTGCCGGGCTGGCGCGGCGCCGACCAGCCGGTGCCGGAAGCGGTGTGCGCGGCGCTGCGCGATGCCCACGCCCGCGGCGCGCGCGTGCTTTCCATCTGCTCCGGCGTCTTCGTGCTGGCAGCGGCTGGGCTGCTTTCGGGCCTCCGGGCGACGACCCATTGGCGCTATACCGACAAGCTGAAGGCGCTTTACCCTGATATCGAGGTGGTGCCGGATGTACTTTATGTCGATGGCGGCCAGGTCTTGACCTCGGCGGGCAGTGCGGCCGGCATCGATCTCTGCCTGCATCTGATCCGTCGCGATTTCGGCAGCGAGGCGGCCAACCGCGTGGCGCGCCGGCTCGTCGTGCCGCCGCATCGCGATGGCGGCCAGGCGCAGTTCATCGAGCGGGCGGTGCCGGATGTGCACGAGAGCGCCAGGCTCGGGCCGCTGCTTGACCGGATGCGCGCGCGGCTCGGCGAGGATTTTTCGATTGCGGCGCTTGCCAAGGCCGCCGGCATGAGCGAGCGCACCTTCCTGCGCCGCTTCGAGGCGGCGACCGGCACGACGCCGGCGCGCTGGCTCTTGTCCGAGCGGCTGTCGCGCGCCCGGCAATTGCTGGAGGAAACGGCACTCGGCATGGAGCAGGTGGCCGAGGCATCGGGTTTCGGCTCGACCCAGACGCTGCGCCACCACTTCCGCCAGCAGCTTTCGACCACACCCGCCGCCTATCGCGCCGCCTTCGGGCGGATGCCGGGTCCTGCACTGGCTGCAGAGGTCGCGGCGGAGTAGCGCCGCCGCGCCTCGATTGCAGGCTTCAAGCCTCAGACAGGGCGGGCTCGCCGCCGTCCTTGCGGAAGAACGATCGGAAAAATACGGCGTCCGGCGCCGAAGCGACCACCCGGGCGATGATCGCGGTGGCGAGGATGGCGAAAACCAGCCGGCCGAAGAAGACGCTGGCGAAATCCGCGCCCAGTGCCACGACCACCAGCGTGTCCTCGATCAGGCTATGGGTGAAGCCCATGAAGACGCAGGCGAGGAAGACCTGGCGCGGCTCGACGTTGGCCTCGCGCGCCTCGCGGATCAGAAGCGCGCCGCCATAGGAAATGCCGAGCAGCACGCCGACGGCGGTGAAGGGGACCGTTTGCGACCGGATGCCGGCCAGACGGAAGAGCGGCGCCATGCCCCGGTTCAGCCAGCCGAGAATGCCGACAAGCTTCAGGATCTCGATCAGCCAGCTCAGCGAGAGCAGCACGACGAGCATGGTGGCAAGGGTCTTCAGCGTGCTCCACGCAAAACCGGTCCAGGTGGCCGTTTCGTTCGCCGGTATCCAGCTCGGCGCCAGCGGCGTCGAAAGCCAGCCGGTCAGCGCGAAGACCTGGTGCAGCAGCGCTGCGAAGACCAGGCCGCCGCCGATGCGGATCAAGGCGGTGGCGAGAAAGCTCGGGCCGGCCTTCTGGATGATGCGCTGCTCGATCGGGATCGCGTGCGCTACCAGGATCAGCGCCGAAAACACCGTCATGTCGGCGGTCGTCAGCTCCGACACCGGCACCAGCGTGAAGACGACCACCACGGCGCCCCAGATGCCGACGAGCAGGCCCGTCAGCCAGGCAAAGGCAAACTCCGGCGGCAGGCCGACGATCGTCATCAGCGGCTCGAAAACCGGCGCGACGGCGCGGATGACGCCGAGTTCCTGCAGCACATGGGTGGCGATGGTGACGGGAACGATGATGCGCACCAGATCCCAGTAGACTTCGAGCGTGGCGAGTGTCTTGCGGTAAAAAATGATCAGAACGGGCATGGCGGTCTCTCCTTGAATTTGTTGTCCAAGGACTAACGCGAGGCGCTTCGCAGTTGTGGTCAAAATATGCACTTTCGTGCAATAAAATTGCATTAGGCCGAAACGGGGATGAACATGGACAAGATCGACAGCAAGCTCTTGAGGCTCCTGCAGCAGGATGCGTCGCGCACCAATGCCGATCTCGCGGCCGAGGTCGGCCTGTCGCCTTCGAGCTGCCTGCGCCGCATCCGGCGGCTTCATGAGGCGGGTGTCATCGACCGCATCGTCGCGGTGCTTAACCCCACAAAGGCCGGTCGCACCATGAAGGCGATCATCACCGTCGAACTCGAGCGCCACGGCGAACAATATATCCGCCGCTTCCTCGACATGGCGACCAGGGAGCCGGCGGTGGTCCAGGCCTATAGCGTCAGCGGCGAGACCGACGCCATTTTGATGTTGCGGCTGAAAGACATGGACGAGCTTGACGCGCTGACCGAGCGGCTGTTTCGCGAGGAAACCAATGTCGCGCGTTATTACACCGCGTTTGTGATCCGCACCGGCAAGGAGACGACGGAGATACCGGTGTGAGGGGCGCCGAAAGGCAGTAGCGGCGACTGTCGGCGATAGGCTTGCCTGGCATGCGGTCGCGCCGGGGGAACAGTTTCCCCGGCGCTTCGGCTGTCGTCACTTGACCGCTGCGTTGCCGCCATCGGCAAAGAGCGCGGCGCCCGATACGAAGCTTGCCATCGGGCCGGACAGGAAGAGGGCGGCCTGGGCGATTTCTTCCGGTTGGGCGATGCGCTTCATCGCATGCAGGCTGGCCGCCCATTCCTTGTTCTCCTTGCTGCCGGCCGCCGGCGTGTCGACGCCGCCGGGCAGGAGCGCGTTGGCGCGGATGCCCTTGGCGCCATAGTCGGCGGTGATGCCCTTGACGAGGCCCATCAGGCCGGCCTTTGCCGCGCCATAGGCGGCCATTCCGGGAATGCCGACGCTGGTGCCGACGAAGGTGGAGGTGAAGACCAGCGAGCCGCCGTCGCGCTCAAGCATCGCCGGGATCTGGTGGCGGGCGCCGAGGAAGGCGGAGGTGAGATTGGTGGCAAGCGATTGCTGCCATTCCTCAAGCGTGATCTCGGCGACCGGCTTCATGACGTTGACGGCGCCGGCATTGTTGACGGCGATGTCGAGGCCGCCGAAATGCTTGAGCGCCGCTTCCACCAGCCGGATATGGGTGTCTTCCGCGGTGACATCGCCGCCAACTGCGATCGCTTCGCCACCGTCCTCGCGGATCGCTTCGACGACGGCGTCGAGCTGCTCTTCACCGCGAGCGTTGGCGACGATCTTCGCGCCCTCGGCGGCAAAGAGTCTCGCGACCGAGCGGCCGATGCCGGAGGACGCACCGGTGACGATCACGATCTTGTCTTGCAGCATGGTCATGGACTTTTCCCTTCTCTTGATTGAGGCGCCCTGACTACTGCCGGCGGGCAACAGCGCCCACCCGATTTCCGATCGGTGATTGTGTCGGCGCAGATTTTCAATCGCTCCTGCGGCATAGCCCGGGTCGACAAGGAGGCAGGGAAGGATGCTGAAGACCGACAGCGGCAGCTGCCATTGCGGCGCAGTGCGGATCGAAGCGGATCTGGACATCGGCGACATGAGATCTGACGTGTGCGGCTCGCGCACCCAGGCCGTTCTGATCGCGGACCTCGATGAGAGCGAAAACGCGCCGGGCCTTAGAGAGGACGTCACCGCCTCACGCCCTTGCAGAATTGTGCCAAAAAATCAGGGCGGCCTAAGTCGCCCTTTCTAGTGTCACTGATTGCGGTAGCCCTTGGCCTACGGTGTGTTCCTGCTCTTTGCGCCAAGGCCTCGCGAAACCCCTTCGGCTACTTCAATCTGGCCGGCGATCTTGACGGTAGACTGCTTTACGGCTGGCGCCGACGGCACAGCAGCAAGGACGGAAGTCGCGAAAGCGAACGATGCCAGGGCGTCAATCGAAGTACGTCCTATGCAACACGAGCGCGATGAGCATCGTTACAATCGTGATAACCGTGCGTTCAGCCCAGCGCACAGCTGTCGATTTCGAGGGATTGCCCGACACCAAGTTGCCCAAGATGTCTCCAAGGAACTGAAGCAAACCTTCCATTTCTTGCCCCGATGTCTGAACTTGCGCCCTCAGGAGAGGAAAGAGGTCGGAACATCAAGTCGAGAGCCGCCCGCCGACGACATCGTCGTTTTTTTGACGTTGATCGTCTTGCCTTCGCCATCGCGGTCAGCGGATCGACTGGCCGCCCGGTGTTCGTCATCTGTGACATCACGTCGAGGCGTTCGCCGGAGTAGCCAGACGTTAGGGCGCAGATGCTGCCGGCGTCCGGGCCATGGTCGATGCAGCCAACCAGAAGCCCGAGATCGCCAGAGTGCAGAGCGCGCATGCATGCGGCGCCTGCCAGCTTCGACCTGCTTAGTCCTTGTCCGGCGCAGTCGACATATCGCGCAAGACGGCCTCGGCCGCGACTTCGGCATTGCGTCTCGAGCCCGAGATGGTTCCGGATTTGACGATCTGCTTGCCATCGAGCAGCAACTGCCAGTTCCATGTGTTCAGGCCGCGTCCCTGGATGCGGAGTTTCAATCTATCGGGATCGTACTTCGTCACTTCTTGCTCCTTTGACGGACTTTGACAGATCAATGGCCAAACCAAAACTAAACGATGAGGTCAAGTGCTACATCGTTCAGGCTCCGGCATGCTTCGACAGCCCGTCCGTCGTCGCTAGGCTTAAAAAGGGTTTAGGGCTTGATGTCAGCCTGTCCAAGCGTCGCCGTCGTCTTCAGGGCGGCGAGCGTTTCGCGCAGAGCCCGGTCGAGCCGCTTGTCGCTTCGAAGCACCAGGGCGAAGCGGCGGAAGAGCGTTGGGGTGACGGGGCGCACCACCAGGCGTTCCCGGTCGCCGGGGCGAAGGGCGATTTCCGGGACCAGGGCCGAGCCGAGCCCGACGGCGACCATCTCCTTGATCGCGTCGACGCTGCCGAGCGCCATCACCGGCTTGACGGCCGTGCCTGAGGTCGCCAGCCATTCGTCGGTGATCCTTCGCGTGTTGGCGCCGGGCTCGTAGAGGATCAGCGGCCGTTCAGCCAGGATCGCGGGTGTGACGGTATCGGGCAGGGCGGTCCCAAGCGGCGCAATCGCCACGAAGTGCTCGTCGAAGAGCGGGGTGATGTCGAAGATGCGGCCGGAGACGGGCAGGCTGACGAGGCCGATGTCGATGACGTTTTCGTCGACCGCACGGACGATGTCGGCGCTGTTGCCCGTCGTCACGGTGATGTCTAGATCGGGAAAGCGGCGCTTGAGGTCGGCCAGGAGCGGCGGCAGCAGGAAGGCGCAAGGGGTGGCGCCGGTGCCGAGCCGGACGCGGCCGAGCACGCCCTTGGCGTGGCGGGCGACGGCCTCGATCGCCCGGCTGGTGGCGGCCTCGATGCTGCCGGCATGATCAAGCAGTTCCTCGCCGGCCGCACTCGGCCGCGCCCTGCGGCCGACCCGTTCGACCAGGCACACGCCGAGCTGTCTTTCAAGCACCCGCACCTGCAGGCTGACCGCCGGCTGGGTCAGGCCCAAGCGCTCGGCCGCGGCCGAAAAGCTGCCGAGTTCGGCGACCAGCGCGAAGGTCTTGAGATAGTCGAGATCAAGCGCACTCATGCCCGGGTTTCTCTTGTTGTCAAAGTTTCTCTTATGCGTGGAATAGGAATGCTAAGCTTCTTTTAGGAGATGTCGAGGGGCAGACTGTGTCCATGGTTGGAAACGAAACATGGATGATCGACATGATCCGGGAACTCGGTCTTTATCTCGTTGCCTCGCCGCGCTCGCGGTACTGGCAATTGCAACACCTGCGCGACCTCGACGCGGAACAGCTTGCCGATATCGGCCTGACGGAGGCGGAGGCGAAGCTTGGACGGCGCAAGGCCGCGCCGCTGCCGGTGCGCGAAGGGTCGATTGCCGTCCGGCATGCGGAAGCTGCGCGGGCCGGTGCGATGTAGCGGTTTCAGCCCGCGCACCGCCGCAAGCGGCGCGAGCGGTCGTCGCAGGAGCGTCTCGCCTCAAGCCGGCTACAGGTCCTAGCTTTCGATCGCAAGGCCTGGCCAAAGGGCGCGCCACCGTTCAACTTTGCGCTCGTAGATGGCGCGGGTGATCTGGCTCCTGTTGGCGCGCACGATCGGTGTGAGCAGGTCTTCAAGGCCGAAAGGAGCGCAGATCTCCAGTCCGTCCCGGGACGGGCGAAGGCCGATAGCGGTTGCAGTCGTCGGAAATGTCGCGATCGCGTCGCGCGTCGATCGATAGGGCCTGATCGGCGCGCCGAACTTTCCTTCGTACCAGAGGTGGACGCGCGCTTCGTTCTTGACGTCGATCCGCACGGGCAGGTCCACAAACAGGCCGTCGATCCGCTTCGCATGCGCGGCCTCCGCCTCTTCCGAGAGGTCGTCACCGTCGAAATAGACGATGTCGATATCGCCGATGCCGTGCGTCGGCGGGAGGGCGAAGGCATGGTTCCAGACAGTCTGCGCAACCGCGCCGGCTGCCAGCCATGCGTCGGGCAGGACAACCCGGTCCCAGCGATCCAGGATCGGAACCAATAGCGGGCTCTTCAGGATGATCGTCTGCAGGTCCGTCATGGCATCTGTATCCGCATGAGGCCCTGGAGCAGGGGCTCCGTCGGCGGTCGCGCGGCGCCCTCTGCGATCCATAGAGGCCCCCCGAAGCACTCGATCCGCCCGTCCGACACGACGATGCCGTCGCCGTCGTTGCAGGCAAGGATCGGTCGCGGCGTCGACAGGCTGTAGCGCAAGAGCGCGGGCAGGTAGCTGTCGTCGTCGCCGAGATGCGGGAAGAACTCGAAGGGCGTGAGACCGAGTGCAGCGCCGTCCTCGATGTCCTCGGGCCGTTCACCGATGAAGAGCGCGTCGGTCGCGATCGTCGGGGCCATGAGAATGGCGCCGGCGCTGACCCCGATGAGGATGCCGCCGGACCGTGCCCAGTCGCTGAGCTGCCCGAGCATGCCGCTCCGCTTCAGCCGTTGGAGAAAGCCGCCGGTGTGACCGCCTGCCAGGTGAATGGCGTCCGAGGCGAAGAGCGCCGCAATGTCGCCTGCCGAATGCGGTTCGCCCAGATCGAAGAACAGCGCGAGATCGAGACCCAGCCTGCCGTAATAGGCCTGCCCGGCGAGGAAGAAGTCGCGGTCCGGTTCCGGACCGGAGGCGACATAGGCGATGCGTTTTCCGGCGCCCTGTGCCGCCACCAACTCGACGAGCCTGAGATCGATCGCCGCGCAGGCGGGGACGATCTGGTCGCTGTAGAGGACGAGGTTGAGCATGTCTTTCCTGTCGCAACGAAGGGTACAGCCCGATTTTTCGGGCTAGCCCGCGATCGCCTTCACCCGGCGGCCGTAGCGCCAGATCCCGAGCCAGCTGAAATAGTTGACCAGAAGCGACAGGCACAGCCAGAGCAGAGGGGTGAGGTCGTCACCGCCTTCGAACTGGCCGGCAAATCGCACGACGCTGATCAGCGACAGCCCGCCGAGAAGGATGCTGAGCAGCCAGCTGTAGGGCCGCCAGAACCCGAAGGGGGGGACCTGCAGGTCAAAGGCGTAAGCGACAAGGCCGACCGCCGTTGCCAGCGCCATGACCAGGCTGATGCCGCCGAGGATCTTGATACCGTATGCCATCTCGTCCCACAGGCCCAGGAGCAGCGTCGCGCCTATGACCAGGCCGAAAGCAAGGCTGAGCACGTAGAAAATTGCAAATGCCTTCCACATCGCGAATCATCCTGTATCTGCGTTGGTGCCAGCTTCGGCGGTGATGGGCGCCTTGTCCATCGTTCGGCGGGTCAGGTCGTCGCAAGGCCAAGCGGCCTGCGTGTCGCCGCTAGGCCATGGCGGCCGGTTGCTGCGCTATGCTGCGGCCATAGCGCCAGACGCCCAGCCAGCCGAAATAGTTGAGAAGGAGCAGGAACAGCAAACCGAGGGAGGCCGACAGCAGGCCTTCGTCTCCGGGCTGGGGGCTGGTGACGAGATCCCAGGCCTTGGCCCCGGACGTGTAGAGGTACCAGCAGGCGAGAACCCAGCTGAATGGCCGCCAAAATGACAAGGGCGGGATCCTCAGGTCGAAGGCGTAGGCAAAGACGCTATCATGGCCGCAAATTCCACGGCCAGGCCCGCATAGAACAGGGCCCGGTCGGCGGACGACAGCTGCGAAGCGATTTCAGGGGGTAGCGTGACGAAAGCCAATGACAGCATGAAAACGAAAATCAGCCCGTAAAGAACGGCAAACGCCTTCCACCACGCGACACGTATCTCCCAACCAGAATGCTTCGTCCGTTCTCAGCAGGAACGGGGTTTTGCCGCAGGATCCACACCGGCCTGGAATAGATCCTGCAACGCTTGCCTCTAGCGCGCTTGCGCCGGCTGCTGCGCCATGCGCTGCCCATAGCGCCAGACGCCGAGCCAGCTGAAATAGTTGAGGGCGAGGATGAGGATCAGCCAGATCAGGTTCGTGACGCCAAGGTCGCTCCCAGCCGGGGCGGCGGAAAACATCTTTACAAACCGCAGGACGCTGAGCAGCGACACCAGCAACTGATAAACGCCGGCGAGCCAGCTCAATGGCCGCCAGAGCCCATAGGGTGGGACATTCAGCTTGAAGGCGTAGGCGACGAGCCCGACGGTGATCAGAAACACCATCACGAACATCACGCTGGCAAGGCCAAGACCGATGGTAGACGCCAGCATGGCCCGGGTCGCCACCAGATAGCCGCCGAACACCATGCCGAACGTCGCAAGCAGGCAGTAAACAACGGCAAAAGCCTTCCACATCGCGAATCATCCCCCCAAGCGTGTAGTGCCCGCCATCTTGGGTGGTGTTGCGGTCCTTGTCTACCGGTTGACGGGCAGGCCGTTGCTCTCGCCTAGTCCGCGCTCAGCGCCACCGCCGGCTGCAGCCGCGAGGCGTTGCGGGCAGGCAGGAAGCCGAAGACGAGGCCGGTCAGGAAGGCGCAGGCAAAGGCGAGCGCCACCGGGCCGAAGGTGAAGGAAACGGGCATGCCGAACTGGCCGGCGAGCGCGCCGGTGCCGAGCCCGAGCGCGACGCCGAGCGTGCCGCCGATCGCCGAGACGACCAGCGCCTCGATGATGAACTGCAGCAGGATATCGCGCTGGCGGGCGCCGGTCGCCATGCGCACGCCGATCTCGCGGGTGCGCTCGCTGACCGAGACGAGCATGATGTTCATGACGCCGATGCCGCCGACGAGCAACGAGATCGCGGCAACCGAGGCGAGGAACAGCTTCAGCGTGTTCGAGGTCTCGGTAAAGGCTTCGCGCACGGAGGACATGTTGGTGATCTGCGTGTCCTGACGCTTGTGGCGCTGGTCGAGCAGCGCCTGGATCGTCTGCTGGGTGATGTCGATCGCCGAGCCATCCTTCACCTGAACGGTGATGGTGCGGATGTTGCGTTGGCCGAAGAGGCGGATGCTGCCGGTCGAAAGCGGCACCAGCACCACGTCGTCCTGGTCGTTGCCGAAGGAGGTGGCGCCCATTTCCGCCATCACGCCGATCACCTGGAAGGGGATCTTGTTGACCAGCACATATTGGCCGACGGGGTTGTCGCCATCGGGGAAGAGCGTTTTCACCACCGTCTGGCCGAGCACAGCGACCGGCGCATAGGTCTCCATGTCGTTCTGGTTGATGAACTCGCCCTTGGCGATCTTCCAGGATTTGGCCGTCGTAAACTGCGGCACGGTGCCGTTGGCGGTCGTCTGATAGTCGACATTGCCGCGACGAAGGGTGACGGAACTCGTCATCTCCGGGACGGCGAAGGCGACGTTCGGCACTTCGAGGATCGCGTCCGCGTCAGCTGGTACCAGCGTCACGTTGCTTCCGCCGGCGCTGCCGCGGAAATTCGCCATGCTCGGGCGTACGACGAGCAGGTCCGAGCCCATTGACGAGATGCGGCTGAGGACGGAATCCTGCGCGCCGGTGCCGATGGCGAGCATCGCGACCACGGAGCCGACACCGATGACGATGCCGAGCAGGGTCAGGATGGTGCGGAAGAGATTGGCCCTCAACGCCCGGAACGCCATCTTGACCGCTTCGGTGACGTCGGCGATCGCGGCCGAGCCTTCGCTGACATGGCGGGCGAGGGCGGCAGCCCCCTCGGCGTTCACACGGGCCTTCTTGGCGCGGTCGGCGACGATGCGGCCGTCATGGATCTCGATCAGCCGGTCGGCCTGTTCGGCGACCTCGCGCGAGTGGGTGATGACGATGACCGTGTGGCCCTCACCGTTCATGTCGCGCAAGAGCGCCATCACGTCCGAGCCGCTCTGGCTGTCGAGCGCGCCGGTCGGCTCGTCGGCAAGGATCACCCGGCCGCCGTTCATCAGCGCGCGGGCGATGGAGACGCGCTGCTGCTGGCCGCCGGAAAGCTGGCTCGGCCGGTGGTCGAGGCGTTCGCCGAGCTTCAGCGCTTCCAAGAGCGCCTCGGCGCGGTCGTGCCGGTCGCGCGCCGACATGCCGGCATAGACGGCGGGCACCTCGACGTTTTCCTTGGCGCTTGCCGTCGGGATGAGGTTGTAGCTCTGGAAGACGAAGCCGAAGGTGCGGCGGCGAAGGGCGGCGAGCTCGTCGCTGTCGAGGGTCGCGACGCTCTCGCCGTCGATCAGGTAGTCGCCGCCGGTCGGCTGGTCGAGGCAGCCGAGAATGTTCATCAGCGTCGACTTGCCGGAGCCGGACTGGCCGACGATCGCCACGAACTCGCCGGCCTCGATATCGAGCGACAGGCCGTGCAGCACCTCGACGGCGAGGTCGCCGTTGAAATAGGTCTTGCTGACGTGCTTGAGCGAGATGAGCGGGGTCATGGCCAGTCTCTAAGCCCTGATCAGAACATCGGCGGCATGCGCATGCCGCGCTGGTTTCTGTTGTCGCGGGTGTTGCCGCTGCCGGTCGATCCGGTGCTGACGACGACTTTCTCGCCCTCTTCGAGGCCGCTCTTGATCTCGGCGCTAACGCGGTTGCGAATGCCGACTTCGACGTCGCGGGTTTCGAGCGCGCCCGAGGCGGTCACGACCGTCACCTGCGCCTTGCGCGGCTCGCTTCCGGTCCCGTTCCTTTGGCCGTCGCGCCGGCTGCCGCCCTGGCCGGTTGCATCTCCGGTACCCTTGGCCGGGTGGCTCAGGGCGCCGCTCGGAACGATCAGCACATCCTTGGCGGCGGCCTGCACGAAAAACACCTGGGCGCTCATCGACATCATCAGCTCACCCTCGGGATTGGGCACGTCGAAGAGTGCGTAATAGAGCACGACGTTGTTGGCAGTGTCGGGCATCGGCTGGATCTGGCGAAGCTTGCCGGCGAAGTGCTTGCCGGGCTGGCCGAGCAGGGTGAAATAGGCATCCATGCCGACCTTCAGTCGGGTAACATCGGCCTCCGATACCTGCGCCTTCACCGTCATGGTCGAAAGGTCGGCGATGGTGACGATGGTCGGCGTCGTCTGGTTGGCGTTCAGCGTCT
Source organism: Ensifer sp. ENS09 (assembly GCF_014852425.1). Taxonomy (NCBI): domain Bacteria; kingdom Pseudomonadati; phylum Pseudomonadota; class Alphaproteobacteria; order Hyphomicrobiales; family Rhizobiaceae; genus Ensifer; species Ensifer sp. ENS09. The sequence continues at coordinate 972,711 of NZ_JACVBP010000001.1, read as the reverse complement.
GGCCGGCCTTGGCCGGGTTGGCGACAATGGTGCCCGAGATCGGGGCATAGATCTTGGTGTAACCGAGATCGACCTTGTCGCCGGCGAGCGTCGCCTGCTGCTTGCGGATCTGCGCCTCGATGGCGTTGACGTCGGCTTCGGCGGCGGCGAGATCGGCAATCGCCTGGTCGAGCGTGGACTGCGCCACGCTCCGGGTATCGACGAGGTTGCGCTGCCGCTCGATATTGGCCTGTTTCAAAACCAGCTGCGCCCTCTTGGAAATCAGCTGCGCCTGGAGGTTGGCTAGCTCCGCCTGGTCGATCTCGATGCGGTTTTCGATCGTGGCCGGATCGATCTCGGCGACGAGCTGATTTTGCGTGACCGTGTCGCCGATCGCCACATGCAGCGCCTTCAGCTGGCCGGAGACCTGAGCGCCGGCATCGACGGAATTGACCGCGTCCAGCGTGCCGACGGCGGTGACGCTGTTTTCGATGTCGGCGCGGGCCACCACCTCGGTCACCATTGCGGTCGAGGCCGGGTTTTCGCCGTAGCGCGTCCAGCCGTAATAGCCGGCGCCGGCGACGGCGAGGATGACCGGCAGCCACAGCCAGGACCGCGAGCGGCGCTTGCGCTTTACCGTCTTCACCGCACCCGGAATGAAGGTGACGTTGGGCGCCGCATCGTCGCGGGGCGTGGTATCGGCTCGCGCCGTCTTGACTGTCTTGTTCATCGCTTGCGCCTAACCGGCATCGCCGATGCCAAAAATGGACAGGTTCAAAATAGAAGCGAATGGACGCGGCGAAAAGCATTGAGATCATTATATTTTCGTAATCTTCGCCATCTGCAGGGCAGGACAAAGGCGCCCGCGGCTGCAGGCGCCCCCGTTTTCAAAGGGCAACGACGGGTCTATCAGCTCCGCGGCGCGGTGAGCGCGGCGACGTCGACGACTGCGCCGTGGTGGTCGGCAAGGCCGGCAAGTTCGGCCTCATGCAGGGCACGCGCTGAAATCGTGCCGCTTGCCGATGGCAGGTCGCGGGTGGTGCAGGCATCGGCGGCGATGGTGATGCCGTAGCCGAGATCCTTGGCGGCGCGGGCCGTCGAAGACACGCAATTGTGGGTCATGAAACCGGCGAAGATGACGGGTGTCCCGGCCGGGCCGATGATGTCGGCAAGGTTGGTGTCGGAGAAGCCATTGGGTCGGATCTTCTCGACGATGGCTTCGCCCGCGATTGGCGTCAGCGCATCGACGATGGCGCCGCGATGCGCCGTCCTGTCGAACATGCCTCCGGCGGCTCCCCTATGAGCGACATGGATGACCTTCGCGCCGGCGGCACGGGCGGCGACCAGCAGTTGGCGCGCCTTTTCGATCGCCGCTTCCGGCTCGACGAGGCGCACCGGGCCGGCCAGATATTCGTTCTGGTAGTCGATCAGGACCAGCGTCGCTTCGCCAAGCGGCGGCGGGGCGAGCGTGACGCCGGCAAGCGTGAAGAGGGTTGCAGCGGGGGCGGAATCGGACATCGGAAGGCTCCTTGTTTCAAGCGCGCGAGGGGCGAAATGGGTTCGTGAAGGCGGGTCGGTGGACGTCAGCCCTGGCCGGGCGTTGGCTCCGGGGCCATGGCCCCTGGGTTTGGTTCGTCGAAGCGGTCTGTCTATGGGCTTGATATTAGCGGCTGCGTCAGCGCAGAGTGATCCGAAGTTTTCGGAGGATGATCTGCATGAATGCAGGGGGATGGGCAGATCTCGAACTGCTCGATCATCTGGTGCGTGGCGCGACGCTCAGCCAGGCGGCGCGCTCGCTCGGCGTCGACCAGACGACGGTGTCGCGAAGGCTTGCGGCGCTGGAGCGCCGGATGGGGGCGGCACTGTTCGACCGCATCGATGGCCGGCTGACGCCGACGCCGGTGCTGGCCCCTGTTGTCGAGCGCCTCAGGACGATCTCTGAGGAGGCCTCGCTGTCGCTGGCGACCTTGTTGCGGACCACGGCGGAACTCAAAGGCCAGGTGCGGGTGACCAGTATCGGCTTCGTCCTCAGCGCCATCCTGGCGCCGGCGCTTGCCCGCCTCGAACAGCGCCATCCGGGCCTGACGCTCGATCTCGTTGCCGACAACCAGATGCTGAGCATCGAGCGGCGCGAGGCCGATATCGCCATCCGCATGGCGCGCACCGGCGAGGACAGCGTGCGGGTGAAAAGCCTCGGCACGCTGCGTTTCCGACTGTTCCGGCCCAAGGGCCAGGAGGCAGGGCCTTGCCCGGTCGTGCGCTACGGCTCGACACTGGCGCATGTGCCGGAAATGCAAGCGCTCGACCGGCTGCGCCCGGATGCCCGCGTGGCGCTGACGGCCGACAAGCTGGAGATCCTGATGGAGGCTGCCCTTTCGCTCGGCGCCGAACTGATGCTGCCGGACGTCTCGGGCTCACGCGACCCGCGCTTCGAGGCGGTGGACGAACCGGATGCCACCGCCGAGCGTCCGGTTTACCTGATGATGCACCCGGAGCGCGCACGGGTACCGAGCGTCGCGGCGGTTGCGGCTTTCATCGAGGAGACGATGCGGGGCTGGAAATGACGCATACGGCCAGGATTGCCAGCGGCGACCGCACGGTCTATTGAAGGCTTCACTCTAGAGGTCTACCATGAACATGGTTCTGAAAATTGCAGGACGGCGACGCTGAAGCTCTCAACGCTTCCGCGCACCCTTTCTCATGCAATTTCAGGAAATGACCCATGTCCGTCAAATCGGCAGCCCTTACCGCACTTGCCTCCGCCTATGAGCTGACTGGCATTGATGCCTCTCCCACCATCGTCCGTTCGACACGGCCCGAATTCGGCGATCTCCAATGCAACGACATGATGCGGCTGGCGAAATCCGCCGGGCGGAACCCGCGCTCGCTCGCGGCTGATGTCGCAAAGGCGGCCCGGAGCGCTGCTTTCGAGGACGTATCCGTCGCAGGCCCTGGCTTCATCAATTTTCGGCTGAGCGATGCGGCCGTCGCGGCGGAAGCGAGCGCGATGCTCGCCGATGCGACGCTTGCCGCCGAGAAGGCCGAGCCGCTGCGCACGGTCATCGACTTTGGCGGCCCCAATGTCGCCAAGGCGCTGCATGTCGGCCATCTCAGATCCTTCGTCATCGGGGAGAGCCTGCGGCGCATCCTCATGGAGGTCGGCCACGATGTCGTGTCCGACATCCATCTCGGCGACTGGGGCCTGCAGATGGGCAAGCTTCTGCTGGGTGCGGCTGAAGCCGCGGGATGGAAGGCCGGCGATCCCACGCCCTTCATCGATCCGCGCGCCTTCGATGCCATGACCGTCGATGCGCTCGGCAGTCTTTACAAGGCGGGCAATGCTGCCTGCGAGGACGAGACTGCGCTTGCGCATGCGCGGATGCTGACCACAAGATTGCAGGACGGCGATCCGCTTCTGACTGAGGCCTGGGCGCGGATGCGGGCGATTTCGCTCGCGTCGATTTCGGCTACCGCGGCGATGCTTGGCGCGCATTTCGACCTGATCAAGGGGGAGAGCGATGCGCATGCGGAAGTCGCCCCCATGCTCGACGATCTGACAGCCCGCGGGCTGGCGCGCGAGAGCGACGGTGCCCTCGTCATCGATGTCGCCGGTGACGGACTTACCGACAATGCGCCGCCCCTGCTTCTTCAAAAGAGCGACGGCGCGGCGCTTTACGGCACGACGGATCTGGCGACGCTGCGGCAGCGGGTGCGTGATATCGTTGCAAGGCAGATCGTCTATTGCACCGACGACCGGCAGGCGCTGCATATTGCCAGCGTGTTTGCGGCGGCGCGGGCGGCAGGCTATACCGATGGCGTCAGGTTGCGGCACGCGACCTTCGGCACCGTTCGCGGCCATGACGGCAAGCCCTTCAAGACCCGTGACGGCTCCGCGGCCTCGCTCGCCGACATGATCGATCTGGCGCTCGCCAAGTCGTCGGAAAAGGTTGCTGACAGTCAGGCGGCCGTGGGGCTCGGCGCGTTGAAGTTCGCCGACCTCTCGACGCCGCGAAACACGGGCTATGTTTTCGACATCGACCGGATGACCTCCTTTGAGGGGCGGACCGGGCCGTATCTTCAATACGCTTACGCGCGGATCGCATCGATCCTCGACAAGGCGGCGGAGGCGGGCATGGTTCCGGCCGAGCGGGTCTCGATCAGCCATCCCTCCGAGCGCGCCGTGCTGATCGAATGCCTCTGGTATCCGCATGCGCTTTCACAGGCGGCGCACCATCTCGAATCGTTCGAAATCGCCGATCGGGCCTACCAGGTGGCGGACGCCTTCAGCCGCTTCTACGCGGATTGCCCGGTGCTGAAGGCCGACGACCCGTCGGGACGGCTTGCCACCTGCAAGCTCGTCGCAAGGGTCATCGGCAAGTGTCTCGAGCTTCTCGGGATGGAGCCGGTGCGGCGCATGTAGGGTGTGGGTGGCCGACCTCGTCGGTCAGCCCGCCGAAAACTCCGCCAACAAAGCGTCGAGTGCCCCGGGTGCCGCGACATCCACACACCGGATGTTGGCGGTAAGGGCCGCCGCCAGCATCTCTCGGTTTTCCCGGAGCGAGCGCTCGATGAATGTCCCGATGATCGCGGCCTTCTCATAGAACGCTTCGTCACGGCGGGCTTCGTCCATCATCCGCCGGCGCAGGAAATCGTCGTCCGCATGGAGAAAAAGGGCGGTGACGCTGCCGGGTTCGAGTTCGGCCACATATTCCGGCCGCAGCGCCGCACCCTCCAGCACGAAGGGCTGCCCACGCTCCCGATGGCTGTCGACGATCTGGCGGATGCGCGGCCACATGTTTTCGTGGTGCACTTTCAGGAACCAGTGGATCGTCTCGTCGCTCAGGCTGGCATAGTACTCGGCGACTTCAGGGCGCAGTGAGGGCCAGGGCCGGCCGGGATGACGGCCGAGCGCGTCCGTCGAGATCAGCTCGCGGCCGAGCGAACGCGCCAGGGTTCCAGCGAATGTCGATTTTCCGACATGCGAGGTTCCGCCAATCAGGATACCGAGGGCTGGCTGCTGCATGCGTTGAACTCCGTAATAACTTGATTTGTCCGGCGCGTGGCACAGGCATTTGCAGCGGGCATGCTACGAGCTTTCCCGACCGTCATGAGGGGAGGCACAGGCTAAAGCAATTCGAAACAAGCCGCCGGTAAGCTGAACGAACTTTTCACTCGACGTGCCAGTGACTGAGTTTATCTACAGGATCCAAACGAGTTTGGCCCAATGAGAGACTATCTGTTTTGGGGGCTGCTTCTCCTCGGTACCTTCATCCAGATCAAGTGGAACCTCTGGGATACGAAAGCGCACCGTTGGGAGCTATCAGACGATAAAAACAGGGTTGGATTTGCATTGTTTTCGCTCGTTTTTATCGCTGCCGCGCTAGTCTTGGCTATATAGGGCGGCCTTTCCGTTCCGTCTCATGGTAGGAATCTCGGAAAGACCGAGACCCAGTTGGATTTTCCCGCATTCCCGCGAGGCGAGATGTTGCTGGCGATACGCGGCAGCGGCCGCGTTTTCATCCCCAAGCGGCGGCACCGTTGGCGTCTCTCCCTTGAGTCGTCCTGCCTATCGGCCCCGCCTTTCACCGTCACTGCCGAAATTTTGCCGCTTCTTGAGAATCGTCTTGACGCTTCTTTGAGGCTTCACTAGAAGAATGCGAACCGTACCGTACGGTACTGATTGGGGCGAGGCAGCGTGCAGATGACTGTAGCGATGAGGGAGGCGAATGCCGGGGAGGGGCTGACGGAACGTCAGGGCGCCGTTCTCGAGCAGGCATTGCGACTTCTCGTCGACGGCGGCGAAAAGGCGCTGACGACGGCCGGCATCGCGCGCGCGGCCAATTGCTCCAAGGAAAGCCTCTACAAGTGGTTCGGCGATCGCGACGGGCTGATCTCGGCGATGATCGGCTTTCAGGCGAGCAAGGTGCGCACGCAAGACGTTGCCGCCCGCGCGCTCGATGCCGAGAGCCTAAAGCGCCATCTGATCGTCTTTGCCAAGGATCTGCTGGAGGTTCTCGCCGGCGACGTGTCGCTGGCGCTCAATCGTCTCGCGATCGGTCAGGCGAGCCGCGACGGCTCCAAGCTCGGCCACATGCTGCAGGAGCGCGGACGCCGGCAGATCGGCCGCCGCGCGGCAGCACTGCTCGAAGCCGGCCGCAAGGCGGGGCTCTTGACGTTCGACGATGCCGAGGAGGCCTACGGCGCGCTCTATGGGCTGATCGTCTCCGACTGGCATCTGAAAATGCTGCTCGGCGAAGAAGCCGAGGAGATGAGACAAGGTTTTGGCCGCAAGGCGGAGCAGGCGGTTTCCGCCTTTCTCGCGCTTTACGGCACGAAAAGGTAACGGCGAGGGGAACCTCGCTTAAACGACTGACAAACAACGGGAAGGACCACAACAATGCGCGTCTATTACGATCGTGATGCCGATATCAACCTGATCAAGTCGAAGAAGGTCGCCATCGTCGGCTACGGCAGCCAGGGCCGCGCCCATGCGCTGAACCTGAAGGATTCCGGCGCCAAGGAAATCCGCATCGCGCTGAAGCCGGGCTCGGCAACGGCTGCCAAGGTCGAGGCCGACGGTCTCCAGGTTCTCTCGGTTGCGGAAGCCGCCAAGTGGGCCGACCTCATGATGATGGCGACGCCGGACGAACTGCAGGCCGAAATCTACAAGGCTGAAATCGCCGGCAACATCCGTGACGGCGCTGCGATCGCTTTCGCCCACGGCCTCAACGTTCACTTCGGCCTCATCGAGCCGAAGGCTTCGCTCGACGTCGTCATGATCGCGCCGAAGGGTCCGGGCCACACGGTTCGCGGCGAATACCAGAAGGGCGGCGGCGTTCCCTGCCTCGTTGCCGTTCACCAGGACGCTTCGGGCAACGCCCTTGACCTCGCGCTCTCCTACGCCTGCGGCGTCGGCGGCGGCCGTTCGGGCATCATCGAAACCAACTTCAAGGAAGAGTGCGAAACCGACCTCTTCGGCGAACAGGTCGTTCTGTGCGGCGGTCTCGTCGAGCTCATCCGCGCCGGCTTCGAAACGCTGGTCGAAGGCGGCTACGCTCCGGAAATGGCCTATTTCGAGTGCCTGCACGAAGTGAAGCTCATCGTCGACCTGATCTATGAAGGCGGCATCGCCAACATGAACTACTCGATCTCGAACACGGCCGAGTGGGGCGAATACGTCACGGGTCCGCGCATCATCACCGAAGAAACCAAGGCTGAGATGAAGCGCGTCCTCAAGGACATCCAGACCGGCAAGTTCACCTCCGAGTGGATGCAGGAATACAAGTCGGGTGCCGCCCGCTTCAAGGGCATCCGCCGCGTCAACGACAGCCACCAGATCGAGGAAGTCGGCGCCAAGCTGCGCGGCATGATGCCCTGGATCGGCAAGAACAAGCTGGTCGACAAGGCGAAGAACTAAGCCTTATCGAATGGTCGAATGAAGAGAGCCGGGGCAGTGCCCCGGCTCTTTTCGTTTGGCGACGGGCTCGGCGCGTGGACCTGCATGGCCACGGACGGGCTCGGCATAGATCAAAAGTTTAGTCTGTGCTAAACAACACTCGGCGTCGACGCCCATTGCGCGCGCAGTCTTTCGCATTCCCCATACGCTTCGTTCAAGCATGACCGGACCCGGAGGAAAGCCGATGAGTGACGATATCAAACTCACGCGTCGTGGCGTTTTGCTCGGCAGCACGGCGCTTGCCGCAACCGCAGGACTGAGCGCTTCGCCGGCATCGGCGGAGCTGAAGGAATACCCGCCGGGGCAGGCGTTCTCCGGCGTCATCGGGCGCACGTTCGACGTGTCGCAGCCGGCCTGGCCGGCACCCGTGCGGGCGCGGGAAGGGGCGGCGAACGTGCTTTTCATCGTCCTCGACGACACCGGCTTCGGCCAACTCGGCTGCTATGGCAGCCCGATCCGCACGCCCAACCTGGATGCGCTGGCCGCCGACGGCCTGCGCTACAGCAACATGCACACGACAGCGCTCTGCTCGCCGTCGCGCTCCTGCTTCCTCACCGGGCGAAACCACCATTCCAACGGCATGGCCTGCATCACCGAGGGATCGGAGGGCTTTCCGGGGGCGAACGGCCAGATCCCGTTCGAGAACGGCTTTCTCTCGGAAATCCTGCAGCAGAACGGTTACAATTGCTATGCTCTTGGAAAATGGCACCTGACGCCGGCCGAGCAGACCTCGGCTGCCGGGCCCTATGACCGCTGGCCGCTGGGGCGCGGCTTCGAGCGCTACTTCGGCTTCCTCGGCGGCGATACCCACCAGTATTATCCGGAGCTCGTGCGCGACAACAGCCAGACGGAACCGGACAAAACGCCGGAGGAGGGCTACCACCTGACGCCGGACCTGGTGGCGAGAGCCAAGGCGATGATCGCGGACTCGAAGCAGGTCGCGCCCAACAAGCCGTTCTTCATGTATTTCGCGCCGGGTGCCATGCACGCGCCGCATCACGTGCCGAAGGAATGGGCCGACAAGTACAAGGGCCAGTTCGACGACGGCTGGGATGCCTATCGCGAGAAGGTCTTCGCCAAACAGAAGGAGATCGGCATCATTCCGGCCAATACCGTGCTGTCGCGACACGATCCAGATGTGCAGGACTGGCAGAAGCTTTCGGCCGACGAGCGGCGGCTGTTTGCGCGGATGATGGAGGTGTTTGCCGGCTTTCTTGAGCATACCGACCATTACATCGGCGAACTGATCGCCTTCCTGAAGGACATGGGCGAATACGAGAACACGCTGATCATGGTGGTCTCGGACAATGGCGCCAGTGCCGAAGGCGGGCCGAACGGCTCGGTCAACGAGGGCAAGTTCTTCAACAACGTGCCCGACGACATCAAGCAGAACCTGGCCGCGATCGACGATCTCGGCGGGCCGAAATATTTCAACCACTACGCCTTCGGCTGGACACATGCCGGCAATACGCCTTTCCGGCGCTGGAAGCGCGAGACCTACCGCGGCGGGGTCTCCGATCCGTTCATGATCACCTGGCCGAAGGGCATCAAGGCAAAAGGCGAAATCCGCAGCCAGTACTGCCACGCGATCGACATGGTGCCGACCGTACTCGATGCGCTCGGCATCGATCCGCCGACGCAAATCCGCGGCGTCACCCAGTCGCCGATCCAGGGCTTCAGCCTCAAATCCTCGTTCGACGACGCCAATGCACCGTCGCTGCACATCACCCAGTATTTCGAAATGTTCGGCCACCGCTCGCTCTATCACGACGGATGGCGGGCAGTGTGCCCCTGGCCCGGAACATCTTTCACGGAATCGGGCCTGACATTCGGTGCCCCGATCTCCTACGACAAGCTGATCGAGCTCGATGCCAAGGGATGGGAACTTTACAACCTCAAGGAGGATTTTTCCGAGACGAAGAACCTCGCCGATACGGAGCGTGACCGGCTGATCGCGATGATCGGCATGTGGTATGTCGAGGCGGGTAAGTACAACGTGCTGCCGATCGACAGCCGTGGCACCGCGCGCTTCGCCGACGAGCGGCCGCAGATCTCCGCCCGCCGGAAAAAATACATCTACTACCCGGATACCCAGGTCGTGCCCGGCAGTGCGGCGCCCTATCTCGTCAATGTCGCCCATTCGATTTCGGTGGAGGCAAGCGTGCCGAAAGGCGGCGCCGAGGGCGTGCTTATCTCCATGGGCGGCGTCGATGGCGGCTTTTCGTTCTACGTGCAGGATGGCAAGCTGATCTATGGCTACAACTATGTCGCCGACCAGCGCTTCAAGGTGCAGTCGGATACGGCCATTCCCGAGGGCGACCACATCTTCAGCTTCGAATTCACGCCGACGGGCAAGGCCGACGTCGCCAAGGGCAAGGGCGTGCCGGCCAACATCAAGCTGTTCGTCGACGGCAAGCAGACGGGCACCGGTGACTTACCCGTGACGATCCCGATTTCGCTGGGGCTCGCTGCAGGCGTGTGCGTCGGCGCGGATTCCGGTTCGCCGACCATGGATACCGCCTACAGGGCGCCGTACCCGTTCACCGGCACTGTGAAGAAAGCACTGGTCGACGTCAGCGGCGAGGCGGTCGAGGATATGGCGGCGCGCATGAAGGTCTATCTGTCGCGGCAGTAAAGGTGTGAAGCTTGCTTCTGCCGGGATCTGCGGGTGCCGAAGTCGGGGTATCCGCCCCGGCTTCCGTCCTTTTCAGATCCCATCGATAGGGCCGCCCGATCAGAATTCCTGCCAGGCCTGCAGCCGCTCGACCGTTGTCGTCGCGCCGCCGCAGACGATCATGACGATGCGCTTGAAGCGTGCCAGCCGGTTGGCGTGGGCATAGGCGACGGCCAGGGCGGCGCCGCAGGCGGGCTCGACCAGCACGCGGTGGTCGTCGAGGAAGCGGATGCAGGCTTGGGCGGCCTCCGCGTCGCTGACGACGACGCTCTCGACAGGGCGCGTCTGGCTGAGTTCGAAGGCGTGCTGGCTCACCTGCCTTGCGCCGAGCGAAGTGGCGATGCCGCTGACGGCCTGAAGCGCCACCAGTTGCCGCGCCTCGATGGAAGCGGCGAGTGAGGCGGTTCCTTCGGTCTCGACGGCAAGGATCGGCACGTCGCCGAGCCCGTTGCGCTGAAGCCCCTCGGCAACGCCGGCAAAGAGCCCGCCGCCACCGACCGACAGCACCACCGCATCGAAGGCGAGGCCGGCTTTGACGGCCTCGTCGATCATGGTCGCATGACCGGTCCAAAGCAGCGGATCGTCGAAGGGATGGATGAAGGCGGAGTCCTCGTCGAGGGAGGCAAGGGCCTTGGCGTTGGCTTCATCCCAGGCGGCGCCATGCACGATGACGTCGGCGCCCTCCTGGCGGATCAGCGCCTTCGCCCTTTCCGTGGTCGTTTCCGGAACATAGACCGAAACCGGGATCGAAAGCTGGCGCCCGGCATAGGCGACCGCCATGCCGGCATTGCCGCCGGAGGAGGAGACGAAGCGCCGTTTGCCGGCGCGCGCGTGGTGTTCGCAGGCTGCACCGACGCCACGGATCTTGAACGAACCCGGCGGCTGCAGCGCCTCCATCTTCAGCCAGACGTCTCGCCCTGCGGCAAGGCCGAGCGGAAGGGATTGAATGAGCGGCGTTTCGATATGAAGTGGCATGGGGCGCCCCGTCCGTGCCTGTCTCCCTGGATCGTCCTCGATACAGGAGAAAGGCATGCAAAGAATCAAAGTGTTACAGCGATCTTTGCGTGACTGACAAGAGACGCGCGGCGCTGCGGGTGAGAGGTTGGCAGGCGGCCGGCGAAAAGCCGGAGCCCGCGAATCTGCCCGCAGTCTGCCTCCGGTCGCCGCGTCGACGCAACAATGGAAGCGTCCCGTGGCGGCGTGATGGCCGCGGCCGAAGACGGCGCAGCGCCGTCTACCAAAGAAGTCCGTTCAGGATCATCAGCACGACGAAGAGCAGGGAAAAGGCAAGCGATAGCCTGATGGCTACCGGCGCATAGTCATAGCGTCGGATCCTGCGTGCGAAGGTATGAAGCATGTGGTCGTCCGTCTTGATTGTTCGCATGAGCGACTGGCCGCGGCGGGCGGATCTCTTCCGTTTCGGAAGAACCGACCCTGGCGCCCTACGTTGCCGGGCGCTTGCGATTACACGCGTTGCGATTTTCGCGGCGGCTTGGATGGCGCCGCATCCACGGCCGGTTCGGCCGCGGCGCGCTCAAGGCGCTGTGCCTTGAGCTTTTCGGTCTTCCTGTCGCGCGCGAGTTTCTCGGCGGCGACGATCGCCCTTGCCGTGTGGTCGGTTGCTGCCGCCCTGTCACTTGCGGAGGTCTTGGCCGGCTTGGAATTGGCGCCCTGGTGTGGAGTCATGTTCTGTCTCCTTCAGGGGCCGGGTCTGCCGGCCCCGATCGTTAGCGTGTGCGCGCTGCTCGCTTGGGTGCGGGCAGCAGGCCTTCGCGCTGCAGCTTCTTGCGCGCCAGCTTGCGCTGGCGACGAATGGCTTCCGCCTTTTCGCGAGCGCGCTTTTCCGACGGCTTTTCGTAGCTCGTGCGCGCCTTGAATTCGCGGAACAGGCCTTCGCGCTGCATCTTCTTCTTCAGCACGCGCAATGCCTGGTCGACGTTATTGTCCCTGACGAGTACCTGCAAAACTTGTTCTCCTGTTGTTGGCCGACGCAAATTTGAGCGCCGACATGCCTATCTCCCGTATCGAGAAACGTGGGGTCCAAAGACGCAAAAAGGTCGGGGTGTTGTCCCGACCTCTTCCTGTCATTCAAGCGCCTTCCTGCCGGTATATCCGCGGTCAGAGAAGGGCGAATGACAAATTATGCCGACCTCAGATTGTCGGCCGAGCTCTTGCCCGTCTTGCGGTCGCTGACGACGTCGAAGGTAACCTTCTGACCTTCGGCGAGCGAGCGCATGCCGGCGCGTTCGACTGCGGAGATGTGAACGAACACATCAGTGCTGCCGTCATCCGGCTGAATGAAGCCGAAGCCCTTGGTGCCGTTGAACCATTTTACCGTGCCTGAAGCCATGGTGATTTCCTTTCAATCACTGCGTTTTCCAGGAAATATTTCTCTGGAATTGATCGATATTTGAGAGGAGATCTGGCCACGCGAAAGCGCGCTGTCAAAGGTCACAAGCAATATCCGACGAGCTGATATATAGACGATACGCCTCAAAACTCAATGAAGATATTGAATTATTCAGTTTGGGGCACCCGCGAAAACCTCGTCAAAGCCCTGAAACAGCGGGCTTTTCGTGCCTTCAATTTTCCCTCTATTCTATGTCATTGTCCCCGGAATAGCCGCAGAAATGCTGTCGATGCCGGCAGCGCGAAGCAGCGGCCACAGGTCGAAGATCGGGGCATCTTCATTGAGGAAAGTTGGCCTGGCCTTTGCGCCGTGTCACGCAATCGGGGCGGTTCGACGCGGCCAAAGATAAGGTGAGGCGGCGGTACGCATGTCTGTCGCGCACCGCCCCCGCTTTTCAGGTGAAGGTCTGCGGCGAGACCTGCAATGCGGCGGCGATGCGCTGCAGCTTGGCGGGATCGGTATCGGCGCCGAGCTCGATCTTGGATATTTCAATTTCCGTCAGGCCTGTGGTGACCGACAGATCGTCAACCGAATAACCGGCGGTTTCACGCGAAAGCTTGATAGCGGCTCCGATTTTGACGCGGGACAGAGATGCGCCTGGAGCCTTGGTTAGGTCTTTCTTAAAGGACATGAAGTGTCTCCTTCGTTGGTCCACCGGCAAAGAACGCTGCCGGTTGAAGGGGGCCCAAAACTGAAATGCGACTCGGGCAGATGAGTGCGAACCTAGGGCGTCGCTAATATAAGCGAGAAGTCCGCAGGCGCAAGTTTGCGCCCGAATTTTTGTAAAAACGCTATTTATATCAATATTTTACCCTGTGATTATCGGGTACCGGGCTGTCCGTTTCCGGGCAATCTGGCGTGCCGAGCTCGTGCGCCGATCGCCATCGAAACGGCCGCGAAAACTCACGCCAGGCGCGCCTCGATCAGGAACGGTCCGCGTCGCGACAGGGCTGCGGAAAAGAGCGCGGCGAAGGCTTCGCAGGAGGTGGCGACGGCGGCTTCGACGCCAAGGCCGCGGGCGAGCGACACCCAGTCGAGCGCGGGGTTGTCGAGGTTCAGCATCTGCCGCGCATTGGTGCCGATCTCCCCGACGCCGACATTGCGCATCTCGGCATGCAGGATGGCATAGGTGCGGTTGGAGAAGATGACGGTGACGATGTCGAGATTTTCGCGCGCCTGGGTCCACAAGCCTTGAATGTTGTACATGGCGCTGCCGTCGGCCTGCAGGCAGATCACTTTCCGATCGGGGCAGGCGATGGCCGCGCCGGTTGCAAGCGGAATGCCGTCGCCGATCGCGCCGCCGGTCTGCATGATGAGGTCGTGCGGTGCGGAGAAGGCGGACAGGGCAAAGAAGCGCCGCGCCGAGGTCACCCCTTCGTCGCAGACGATTGCGTCCTCCGGTACCTTGTGAGCGACGATGACGGCGATCGCGTCTTCGGTCAGCGTCCCCGAGGGCTCGCCGGTATCGGTGGGAGCGCCTGCCACCGGCAGCGGGGCGGTCGGGCTGACGCCGAGTTCGTCGCCAAGCGCCTCCAGCGTTGCCTTCAGGTCTTCGCCGTGGCGGGCAAGGGTCGCGACCGTGCAGCCGTCCGGCACCAGCCGGCCCGGCATGCCGGGATAGGCGAAGAAGGCGACCGGCTCCGGCGCGCCGACAAGGATGAGAACGCGGATGTCCTTGAGCGTGGCGAGCGCCATGTCGATCGGGTAGGGGATGCGCGCCGGCGCGACCCGTCCGCGGCCGCGCTGGGTGTGGGCGACCAGAACCTCGTTGAAAAGCTGGATGCCGCACGCAGTCGCGATCCGCCCGGCGACCGCAAGGCCATCGGCCTTCGCCGCATCGCCACTGACGACCATGGCGACCCCTTGAGGATTCGAACGTATCAGACGCGCCACTTCGCGCACGGTTTCGGCGCTGGCCGGGCGCGGGACTTCGATGATCGCCTTTTGTGGCGGGGTGGCAAGGACAAGCGTTCCCCAGGCGGCGTCAGCGGGCAGGATCATGGTGGCGACGCCCGGCGTCAGTGCGGCCTGAACGGCGGCGGCAACGGTGGGGCCGACATCGGCCGGATCCTTCACGCGCCGGACCCAGTTCGACATCGGCGCAGCCAAGCTTTCGATATCGGTCGTCAGCGGCGCATCGAGCGGAAGGTGATGGGAGGCGTGGTCGCCGACGATGTTGACGACAGGCGCCCTGGCGCGGCGAGCGTTGTGCAGGTTGGCAAGGCCGTTGGAAAGGCCAGGGCCGGTGTGCAGAAGGGTCGCCGCTGGGCGTCCGGTCATGCGCGCATAGCCGTCGGCAGCGCCGGTCACGAGGCCTTCGCTGAGGCCCAGGATGCAGCGCAGCTCCGGCTTGCGGTCGAGCGCCGCGACGAAGTGCATTTCCGAGGTGCCGGGATTGGCGAAGCAGACGTCGACGCCGTTTGCAAGCAGCGTATCGACAAGCACATCCGCGCCGGTGGTGCGAATTCCCTGGCCGCCTTCTCCCATGCGCGTGTCCCTCGATCACCCTCAAGGGCATGATAGCGGCAAGTTGCGCCGGTGCAACCGGGGCATGGCGAGCCGCCCGGCGCAGGACCAGTCGGCCAAACGTCGGCCGGCCAATGCAATTCGGTTAGCGCATGGCCGGTTTACCTGTCGGGTATCAGGTCCGCTGCCAGGCGAGGTGGGCGCCAAGCCCGATCAGCACCGTGCCACCGGCGCGCTGCATCAGGCGCTGCGCCCTGCCGGAGCGGCGCATCCGCGAGACGACGGCGCCGGCGAGGAACACGCAGACGATATCGGCCGAGGAAAACATCAGGTTGGCGAGGGCGCCGAGCAGCAGGAACTGCACCCAGATCGGGAAGGCGGCAGACGCATCGGTGAACTGCGGCAGGAAGGCGACGAAGAAGATCGCAGTCTTCGGGTTCAGCACTTCGACAGTGATGCTCTCGAAGAAGGCACGGCGCGCCGATTTCGCTTCAGTCAGGGGCAGGCGGCCGTCGCCCGTCGCCTTGGTGCGCATCAGCGTGAAGCCCAGCCAGACGAGATAGGCGGCCCCTGCAAGCTTTACCGCCAGATAGAGCGTCGGCACCGCATGAAACAGGATCGAAAGGCCGGCAGCGGCGGCAATGACGTGCACGTAGCAGCCGAGATGGATGCCGAGCGAAGCCATCAGCCCGGCGGAGCGGCCACGCGCCACGGTCTGCGCGGCGGCGTAGAGCATGGCCGGGCCCGGAATATAGGCGAAGATTGCCGTGGTGACGAAGAAGGTGAGGAGGATGTCGAGCGATGGCATGCGGTATACCTCGTCTGCTGCTGCGTGGCCCCTTGCGGGAGTCGTTGTAAGGGCTTGCGCGGGAAAGTTGAAGGAAAATCACATGTGCCTGGGCAGCCGGGTCGGACGCCGGCGGTCCGTCGTCAGACCGGTATCTCCTCCGCGACGAGGCGATCCTCGGGGCGGGCGCTGGCCGCAAGCCCGGCTGCGACGCCGGCGCGGTCCTCGGCACTCCGGTTCTGGCTCAGCTTGCGCTTGCCGTCGAGACGCTCGATCGGCAGCCTGAGGCCGATGATGCCGCGAAGCTGCGCCTTGACGAAAGCGGCGGGCGCGTCGCCGACCTGCCAGCGCTCGGCGCGTCCGGCCTCATGCCGGTTGGTCAGCCGCGTGACGATGTCGAGCAGCCGGTCCTCGTCGGTGAAGAACTCAGCCGCGCCATGGGCGTGCACCGCGACATAGTTCCAGGTGGGCACGACCTTGCCGTGTTCGCGCTTGGACGCGTACCAGGAGGGGGTGACATAGGCCTCCGGTCCCATGAAGGTCGCCATGGCCGCGCCGATCGCCGGCGTCGTTCCCTGCGGATTGGCGCGGGCGACGTGGCCGTAGAGCGTGCCGTTCGGCCCCTCGTCGCGGACAAGCAGCAGCGGCAGCGGGGTCGCAAGCAGCCCATCGGCCGTGGCGGTGACGAGGGTCGAGAGCGAAGCGGCCTCGATGATGTCGTGCAACACGCTCAGCGTTTCTTCCTTGAAGGCGGGCGGTGTGTACATGATCTCGCTCCTTGTGCTCGTCCCGTGATAGAGGCAAACTGGACGGACCAAAACATCCAGTTTCCGTATAAATGCGTGGGCCAGTTCGTGACGGTGAAGGACGAAGCGACGGTCGGGATCACCCGGCGGATCTATGAGGCGCTGAGGGCGCAGATCCTCGACGGCACCTATGGCGCCGGAGCGCTTTTGCCATCGACGCGGACGCTCGCCGCCGAGCTCGGCGTTTCGCGCACGACGGTGACGGCCGCCTACGAGCAGCTTCTGTCCGAGGGGTATCTGGAAAGCCGGCAGGGCGCGCGTTCGCGGGTTGCCTTGCTTGCGGCCCGGCAGGGGCCCGGCCCGGCGGGCACCCCCGGGCGGCTCCCAAGCCAGGGGTATCGTGAGCATCGGGCGGCGGTTGTTCGCCTGTCGCGACTGGGGGCAGCCCTTTGCGACGGGCCGACCTGGATGCCGCCGGCTTCTTCGAGGCTGATTGCCGATTTTCGCTATGGCGACCTGTCGGCCGCGGATTTTCCGCAGGAGGCGTGGCGGCAGGCGGTCAACGCCGCGCTCCGCCGGCGAAAGCCGCGACTTGCCTATGATCATCCCGCCGGCTCGTCTGCCCTGCGCACAGAGCTGCAGGCCTATCTCTGGCGGGCGCGCGGGCTCACTTGCGATCCGGATCAGATTATCGTCGTCAACGGCTCGCAGCAGGGGCTGGACCTTGCGGCGCGCGTGCTTGTCGATGCCGGCGACCGGGTGGCGATGGAGGATCCGGGCTATGTGATGGCGCGCCGGGTCTTTGCGGCTGCCGGCGCGCAGGTGGTTCCCGTCGCCGTCGACGCGGAGGGGCTGCGGACCGATATCCTCGAACAATCGGCGGATGTAAGGCTCGCCTATGTCACGCCCTCGCATCAGTTCCCGCTCGGCAGCGTGCTGTCGGCGCGGCGGCGGCAGGAGCTTCTGGCGTGGTCGAGGCGGACCGGAGCCTACGTGCTCGAAGACGATTATGATGGCGAGTATCGCTACGACATCCGGCCGATACCGCCGCTTCAGACCATGGCGCAGGCGGAAAACGTGCTTTATCTCGGCACGATTTCCAAGAGCCTGTCGCCGATGCTGCGGCTTGGCTATCTCGTCGTGCCGCCGGCGCTTGTCCCGGCCTTTGCCGCCGCCAAACAGCTGATAGACCGCCATTCGCCAAGCCTCGAGCAGGAGGCGCTGGCGGCGATGATTGCAGGCGGCGCCTATGAGCGCCACATCCGCCGGAGCCGGCGCAACAATGGCCGCCGGCGCGAGGCGCTGTTGGCGGCGCTCAAGGCGGAACTCGGCGACGCGGTGAGCATATCCGGTGCCGATGCCGGCCTGCATGTGGTCGTCTGGTTCGAGCAGCTGGAAAAGGCGCAGGAAGACGCGCTGATCGCGCGGGCACGGGCGGCTGGCGTCGGCCTTTATCCGGTTTCGCCGCTCTATGCGGCGGGTGAGGCCAGCCACCGGCCGGACCGGGCCGGCATCGTCATGGGCTATGCGAGCCTCGAGGCAGCGGAGATCGGCAAGGGGGTGGCGGCCGTTGCACAGGCGTTGCGGTCCTGGGACGACGGGAAGGCGGACGCGAAGCCGTCATAGGCTGGAGCGGGCGATGTGGAGCCCGTGAGGGTTGGCATCGCGGAGGTACGTTACGGTTAGCCGCTTGCGCCCGGCCAACGTCCCTTCATAGTGGCGGCCATTCCGCGTTGGCCCAGGCGATTTCCATGAAATCTCTTCGCATCCATCCCCACCTGCACGACGTTTTCGGTGAAGAGCAACCACTCGCCTATCTCGCCGCCATACTCCTGTTCGGAGCCGGCGTTGCCGCCGTCTTTACGCTGTCGGCGGGGTCGATGCTTGCCGATCTTGCCTGGTGGCGGGCGTCGCTGGCGCTTGTTCTCGTGCTCGACATCGCCGCCGGCTGCGTCGCCAATTTCACGCCGTCGACCAATGATTTCTACGCCGCCCGGCCGCGCAACCGCTGGGTCTTCATCGCCATCCATTTCCACATCGTTCTCGTCGCGCTGCTTCTTGGCAGCGGGATCGCGGCGGCGGCCATCGTCTGGGCCTATACGATCGCAGCGGCCGCGCTCGTCAACCGGCTGGCGGGGCGCAACGCGCAGACCTTCGTCGGCGGATTGCTGCTTGCGGTCGGCCTTACCGGCCTGCCGCTTCTGCCCGGTCTGACGCCGGCGATGACGGCGGTCTCGGGCCTCTTCATGCTCAAGGTGCTCTTCAGCTTCGCCGTTGACCACTACCGCACGGTCCCGGCCCACGATGGGCAGGTGTCCAAAAATGGGGGACGCGGCTGACGTCCTTGCCTTGCATGGCGGTCTTTACTAGCCTCCCGAAAGCAGGCTCAGGGGAGAGACTCGATGGCAGTTTCAGCGGCGGACGAGGCAGTGCGTATTCCGACATTCGACGACGTGCAGATGGCCCGAAACCGGATCGCCGGCGTCGCGCACCGCACGCCGGTCCTGACCTCGCGCACGGCGGACGCCGCCACCGGCGCCCGGCTGTTCTTCAAGGCGGAAAACTTCCAGCGCGGCGGCGCCTTCAAGTTCCGCGGCGCCTATAACGCCATTGCTGCACTCAGGGAAAAGGGATCGAGGCAGGGCGTCGTCGCCTTTTCCTCCGGCAACCATGCCCAGGCGATCGCCTATGCCGCGCGCCTGCAGGGTGTGGCAGCGACGATCGTCATGCCCGCCGATGCCCCCGACATGAAGGTGGCGGCCACGCGCGGTTATGGCGCCGACGTCGTCTTCTACGACCGCTACAAGGAAGACCGCTCGGCGATCAGCGCGAAGCTGGCGGCTGAGCGCGGCGCCGTGCTGATCCCACCCTTCGACCATCCCGATGTGATCGCGGGCCAGGGGACGGCAATTCTCGAACTGATCGAGGAGGTGGGCGAACTCGACCTGATCGTCACGCCGCTTGGCGGCGGCGGGCTGCTTGGCGGCACGGCACTCGCCGCCCGGGAGCGCTCGCCCGGCGCGACCATCGTCGGCGTCGAGCCCGAGGCCGGCAACGACGGCCAGCAGTCGCTGCGCCAGGGCCGGATCGTCGAAATCGCCATCCCGAAGTCGATCGCCGACGGCGCGCTGACCCCCAGCATCGGCGTCCAAAACTTTCCGATCATCCAGCGCGCGGTCGCCGACATCGTCACGGTGAGCGACGCACAGCTGGTCGAAACCATGCGTTTCTTCGGCGAGCGCATGAAGATCGTGGTCGAGCCGACCGGCTGCCTTGCGGCGGCCGCCGTGCTCGAAGGGGTGCTTGCCTGCGCCGGCAAGCGCGTCGGCATCGTCCTCAGCGGCGGCAATGTCGATCTGGCGACCTATGGGGCGCTGCTGCGGTAGATCCCCCGTGCATAGACGGCCGACGACCAACCAAGCGGTGTCATGGGCGGGGCGTTGCAATTGCCCGTCTTTCCGGTTGCCTTAAACGGCAAAAGTGGCAAACTGGGCGTCGCGCCAATTGCGACGGGCATCCGAACGGGCTTGCAACGGTTACTGTAACAATTTGATATTCCAATAAATATTTCCTCCTGCCATTTCAGGGCGGAGCGTGGAAATGGAAGAAACCGGAGACTTACAGCGGACCGGCCAACGCCCCGGCGGACGCGCCGCGTTGCCAAAAATCTAAGCGCTGCCACCGCTCCGGATGGGCGCGGTGCATACACAACTGGAGGGTATCGTGACGCTTGCAATCAATGACCTCGCACCGGACTTCGAGGTCGAGACGACCGACGGCACGATCCGGTTTCACGACTGGATCGGCGACTCCTGGGCGGTGCTGTTTTCGCACCCGAAGGACTTTACGCCCGTCTGCACCACGGAGCTCGGCTACATGGCGCGCATCAAGCCGGAATTCGACCGGCGCGGCGTCAAGATCATCGGCCTTTCGGTCGATCCGCTCGACCGCCATGCCGGCTGGGCAGCCGACATCGAGGAAACACAGGGCCACGCGCCGAACTTCCCGATGATCGCCGACGTCGACTACACCGTCTCGAAGCTCTATGGCATGCTGCCGGCGCCGGTTTCCGGCGATCCGACGAAGCGCACGCCCGCTGACAACCAGACGGTGCGCAACGTCTTCGTCGTCGGTCCGGACAAGAAGATCAAGCTGATCCTCATCTATCCGATGACGACGGGCCGCAACTTCGACGAGGTGCTGCGCGTCATCGACTCGCTGCAACTGACGGCCAAGCACAAGGTGGCGACGCCGGTGAACTGGCAGCAGGGCGACGACGTGATCATCGCAGGCTCGGTCAGCGACGAGGATGCCCGCAAGGTCTATCCCGAGGGCTGGAAGGCCCCGAAGCCCTATATCCGCATCGTGCCGCAGCCGAAGGGCTGAGGCGGGGATGAGGTTTCGCCAGGGCGCGGAAGCGCCTGCGCTGAAGGTTCGTCCTTCGTCGCTGGGGTGAGGGTTTCTTCGCACTCCGCGGTGAGGGGGCTATCATCTCGCGGCGAGGGGACTGTCCCTCATCCCGCGGTGAGGGGGACTACCCCTCATCCCGCGGTGAGGGGACTACCACTCATCCGCCTGCCGGCACCTTCTCCCCGCATGCGGGGAGAAGGGACGTTGCCGCGCCCTCCGGGTTTGCTTATCTTTGTCTGCGGGAAGCGGGTCGTTTGGATGGGGACCGTTCCCCCACCCACGGTGCTGTGGAGCCGTGAACCTCGCGCCGGAGGCCTGTTTCCTCTGCGACAGAATCCCTCCTTTATCTGAACACGCCCACGCCTATAGTGCCGCTGTTTGCGGTCGTAGCCGGAGCGCGCCGTACACTGACTGGATGACCCGCCCCATGACCGCAGCAAGCCGACCCGACCTGACAGACATTCACCGGGGTGACTGGGTGGATCGCCGGCTGCCGCGGGCGATGCGGCCATATACCCGTCTTGCGCGGCTCGACCGGCCGGTCGGTATCTGGCTGACGCTCTTTCCGTGCTGGGCGGCGCTTTTCCAGGCGGCGCACGGCCTTCCCGAAATCCGCGATATTCTGGTGTTCACGCTCGGCGCGCTTCTGATGCGCAGCGCCGGCTCCACCATCAATGACATGGCCGACCGCAATTTCGACGGGCATGTCGAGCGGACGCGGTTCCGTCCGCTTGCAAATGGCGAGATCGGCATGTCCCGCGCCGTTCTCTTCCTGATCGCCCAGCTTGCGCTCGCCGCCTCGCTGCTTGTGTTCCTGAGCCCCGCGACCCGCGTTCTTGCGGTGTGCGTCGTGCCGCTCGTGTTCCTCTACCCCTTCTGCAAGCGGTTCACCCACTGGCCGCAAGCGGTCCTGGGCGCTGCCTTCAACTGGGGCATGCTGATGGCCTGGTCGCAGGTTGCCGGACATGTTCCGGCGGGCGCCGTGCTGATGTGGGCCGGTGCCGTTGCGTGGCAGATCGGCTACGACACGGCCTACGCCTATGTCGATGTGCGCGACGACACGCGCCTCGGTCTCAAGTCCACGGCGATCCTGTTCGGGGCTCGCGGCAAGGCCTGTATCGCCCTGTTCTACGGCCTGACGCTCGCCGCCTGGTCTCTCGGCGGCTGGATGCTCGGCATGTCGAGCCTCTATGCCGTCGGCATGGTGGTGATCGCGGCCCATCTCGCGTGGCAGGCCTGGCGTTTCGACCTCGATCGCCCCGAGATCAGCTATCGCCTGTTCCTGGCGAATATCCTGACCGGCGTGCTTTTGGCTGCCGCCGCTTTCGCCGGAACGTTTTGACGGACGCCGAGCGTCCAGCTTGCCATAGGAAGTCGACGAGCGGGCCGGTGACGCATTGACGCCCGGCGCGCGCGCTCCATGTCATATCGAGACATCAAATCCAGGTGTTCAGCGCAGTCAAACGGGCAGGGGCAGGCCATGCAAAGGTTCTTCGTCAGCGTCGCCAAGGAATTCGAGGCCGATAGCGCCGAGGAGGCGGCCCTTCTGATGTACCAGTATCTGACCCGCGAGCCGGCGCCGCTTTCCTACGCCGTCACCGACGAGGCGAAGAACATCACCAGGCTCACGCTCGAGCGCGACAAGGCGGACGAATTCGCCAGCGTCGACCACACCGCCGATCCCGGCAACTGGTAACGTCTGCCGGCTGTAACGGCTGTGGGCGGAAGCCATCAAAGCGACATTTTCGGTTGCAAATCCTCCGGCGTTCGCGTCAACGCTGCGCCTGTTGGGCGCAGCTGTCGCCGCGCTTCGGGAGGAAGCCCACCTGTTCATTGCCCATCTGCCGGCCGGCTATCTGCTGAGCCGCCCCTTTACGCGTCGCAACCCGTTGCAGGCTCGCGCCATCTTCGGTGTCGGACTTCTCTGTTCCGTTCTGCCGGATTTCGATCTCGCCTATTTCTACCTGATCGACCAGCGCCGCACGCCGCATCACGACTACTGGTTGCACACGCCGATCTTCTGGCTGGCGCTGGCGGCGGCAATCGCGCTTCTTCTCATCGCCACCGGGCGGCGCAAGCAGCTCGTCCTTGTCAGGGTCGGGCTTTTGAACGTGCTCCTGCGTGATGGACTCGATCGCGGCCGATATTCGCTGGTTCTTTCCCTTCGCCGATCTCAGGGTGAACCTTGTGCATGTGCAGGCGGTCTACAAACCCTGGTACCAGAACTTCATCCTGCACTGGACCTTTGCGCTCGAAGTTTTGCTCTGGCTGCTTGCCGGCCATTTCGCTTTGCACGATTTGCGAGCGCGGCGCACGATCGGGGCCGAGGCCGCATGAGAGCAAAAGCAGGGCAATTCTAGGGGGCGCGAAAAGAATCGCTTAAGAAATTTATCATACGAATAGCTACAATTCGCATGTATCCCTTTTCGATTTGTTAGCTATAGGTCCCGCCCTCATGACTGGCCTGCCGTTTCTTTTTTCGTCCGATGCCAAAGCCATGCTCGATGCGATCAACCGGTCGCAGGCGATCATCGAATTCGATCTTTCCGGCACGATCCTGACCGCCAACGAGAATTTCTGCCGCGCGATGGGTTACGATCTCCACGAGATTGTCGGCCGGCATCACCGCATGTTCGTGCAGCCGCAGGAGGCGGCGTCCGCTGCCTATGCCGACTTTTGGGCACGCCTTGCCCGCGGCCAATACGACAGCCAGCAGTACCGGCGCATCGGCAAGGGCGGGCGGGAGATCTGGATCGAGGCCTCCTACAATCCGGTGTTCCGCGGCCGCAAGCCCTACAAGGTGGTGAAGTTCGCGACCGACATCACCGCGACGAAGGCAAAGAGCACCGACGACCAGGGCAAGATCGACGCCCTGTCGCGGGCCCAGGCGATCATCGAATTCACGCCTTCGGGCGAGATCATCACCGCCAACGAAAACTTCCTTTCGGCCATGGGCTACGCGCTTCCCGAGATCGTCGGCCGGCACCATTCGATGTTCTGCGAACCGGACGATGTCCATTCGCCCGCCTATGCCGGATTCTGGCGCGATCTTGCGGCCGGGCGCTTCGTCACCGACCAGTTCAAGCGCATCGGCAAGGGTGGCAAGACGGTCTTCATCCAGGCGTCCTACAACCCGATCCTCGACGATGCCGGCCGGGTGTCGAAGGTGGTGAAATTCGCCGTCGACGTTTCCGATCGCGTGCTTGCGGTCCAGGAGATCGGCGCCGGGCTCGGCCGCCTTGCCGAGTGCAACATCCGCATGACACTGGACGAGCCCTTCGTCGGCGAGCTCGAAATGCTCCGGCGCGACTTCAACACCTCGATCGGCATGTTCCAGGAGACGCTGTCGGCGGTGCTCAGCCAGACCCGCGACCTCAACAGCAACAGCCACGAGATGAAGGATGCGGCCGAGCATCTTTCCGACCGCACCCGCCAGCAGGCGGCAGCGCTGGAGCAGACCTCGGCGGCGCTGGAACAGGCGACGGCGACGGTGCGCACCTCGACCGAAAACACCCAGCAGACCCGCGAGTTGGTGCAGAATGCGCGGCAATCGGCGCACAGCTCTTCCGGCGTCGTGCGCGATGCGGTGACGGCGATGCAGCGCATCAAGGCGGCGTCCGAGGAGATCAGCCAGATCATCGGCGTGATCGACGAGATCGCTTTTCAGACCAACCTCTTGGCGCTCAATGCCGGGGTCGAGGCGGCGCGCGCCGGCGATGCCGGCAAGGGCTTCGCGGTCGTCGCCTCGGAGGTGCGCGAGCTTGCCCAGCGCTCGGCCAAGGCCGCCAAGGAGATCAAGGCGCTGATCCACAACTCGGTGGCCGAGGTCGCCGAAGGCGTGCGCCTCGTCGGCGATACCGGCAACGCTCTGAAGGAGATCGAGGACTTCGTCGCGGCGATCGACACGCGGATTGCGGCGATCGCGACGGCTGCGACCGAGCAGACGGCAGGCCTCGGCGAAATCAATGCCGCGGTCAACAACATCGACATCATGACGCAGAAGAATGCGGGCATGGTGGAGCGCACCGCCGACGTCAGCGTCCGGCTGGCCGAGGGCGCGCAGCGGCTGACGGAACTCGTCAACCGCTTCCAGCTCAACCGCCGTGCCGAGCGGCGCGAGGCGGGAACGGCAGCGGCTGCGGGCGGCATCGGCGATCGTCGCCGCGCGACCGACGCGCGCGCCGCCTGAGGCGACAAAGCGGGACGTGCGGGGCGATCACGCCCTGCCGTTCGCGGGCAGGCGGGCCGGGGGTGCGGCCCGCCTCATCCCTTTCACGGCAACCGTCCGTGCACGCGAGCTCGAACGCCACGATGAATTCCGACACTGTCGTCTCCAAAGTCGGGCGTGGCATTGCCGGGTGATTGACGATCGGCAGACGTGTCCGTGCAACGTGTGGTATCGCTGATACGTTGACGAAGCCCGCGGTTCTATGCATCCTGCCGGCCAACGAACGAAGATGCCGGATACGGCACGGGGAAGAGCAGGGCCAAAGGCCCAAGGCCCAAGGCATTGATAAGCTTCGCATTCGCCCACAGTGATCGCGCGTTTCGCAAGGTCGCCATGGCATTCTGAAGAACTACAGGGTCTCGTCATCAAGGGAAACCTGCAGAGTTGCGGCGCGCTTCGGCGTCACAAAAGCACGACATACGCATTCACGACGTCATTCGCATCGATTGCTCGAGGCCGGAGGGGATTGTGAAGGAAAAGTCGAGGTTTCTGCCAGCGGCGCTGGCTGCCATATTCGCCGCATCCGTGGCGCTGCCTGCCACTGCCGCCGATCTGGTGATCGCCATGCCCAACTGGCCGTCGGGCCAGGCGACGGCCAATATCCTGAAAGTGGGCATCGCCAAGAAGTTCGGGCTCGACGCCGAGGTCAAGGAACTCGGCACGCTCAATGCCTTCGTCGGTTTCGAAGCGGGCACCGTCGACATCCAGCCGGAAGTCTGGCGGCCGAACTTCGAAGACGTCGTGCGCAAATACGTGACTGACAAGAAGGTCGGCCAGCTGACCGAGCGCAGCGTGCCGGCCTGGCAGGGGCTTTGCGCCACGCCGGAAGCGGCAAAGACGATCAAGTCGGCCGCCGATCTCAGCGACCCGGAAAAGACGAAGATCCTCGACACCGACGGCGACGGCAAGGGCGAGATGTGGATCGGCGCCGCCACCTGGCTTTCGACCGGCATCGAGCGAGCGCGGGCGGCCGGCTACGGCTACGACAAGACGCTGACGCTGTTCGAGGCCGAAGAGGAGGTGGCGATGGCGGCCGTCGACGCGGCCGTCGCGACAGAGCGGCCGATGGTGTTCTACTGCTACGCGCCGCATCACGTCTTCGAACTGCACCAGATCGCACGGCTCGAAGAGCCGCCGCACGATGCCGCCAAGTGGAAGATCCTGCCGCCGAGCGATCCGCTCTGGGTGTCGAAATCCAGCGCTTCGACCGCCTGGCAGGCGGCGCGTTTCCAGATCGCCTATGCCACCGCCTTCGGCAAGAAGCACCCTGACGTGGCGAAGTTCCTGGAGAAGGTGGATTTCTCGCCGGAGGAAGTGACCAAGATGAGCTACGCGCTGGAGGTCGAGCGGCAGGCGCCGGCCGACTACGCCAAGAAATGGGCCGAAGACAACGCGGCGCGCATCGACGGGTGGGCCAAGCCATGAGCGGACGTTCTGACGACAATCGCCCTGCCGGTAAGGACCGGCCGATGTGGACGCGGCGCAGGTTCGGCATAGCGGTGCTTGCCGCTGCCCTGACGCTCGGGCCGCTTGCCGCCTGGGCGCAGACGCAGACGCAGATCTACGACGCCCGCACCAAGAAATGGGTCAACTACGACAAGAAGAAAGCGCGGCAGTATTTCGCTCGCAACAACCAGTTGCCGGAGGCCTTCCGCCGCCAGGTGGTGACCTTCCGCACGGCGGAACAGCCGGGCACGATCATCATCGACGGCAACCAGCATTTCCTCTATCTCGTCCAGCCCGGCGGGCAGGCGATCCGCTACGGCATCGGCGTCGGCCGCGAGGGCTTCGGCTGGGCCGGCATCGTGCGCGTCGGCCGCACGGCCGAATGGCCGACCTGGACGCCGCCAGCCGAAATGGTGGCGCGCGACCCGAATGCGGCGAAATGGGCGGCCGGCATGCCCGGCGGGCCGGACAATCCGCTCGGCGCCCGCGCGCTCTATCTCTACGAGGGCGACCAGGACACGATCTACCGCATCCACGGCACGGTCGAGCCCTGGACGATCGGGCTCGACGTTTCCTCCGGCTGTATCCGCATGAACAATGACGACGTCATCGACCTGCATTCGCGCATCGAGATCGGCGCCAAGGTGATCGTGCTCATGCAGGGGGCGGCGCTCTACAAGGGCGTTTGACCGCCGGGTCTCGCGCATCAGGGGCTGAGGTGGGCAGGCAGACGTTCAACGAAACAAGCGCCGAGCGCGTATCGACGGAATTTCGGGCGGCAGCGGGGGCAAAGCGGCGGCCGGTCGATTGCAGAACAGGAACAGGCTCGAGATCCGGCGGAAGATCCGGAAGGGGAGGACATGTGGTGAGCGAGGGGATATTGCGTTCGAAAGGCATTCTTCTGGCGGCTGCAGCGCTTGCCGTCATCAACGGCTGTCAGTCGCAACCGAAGCCCGAGGACATGGCGCGCACCAGCCTGCAGACGGCACCGGCCGACCTGCAGCTGCTCTGCGCCCATGCGGTTGCCGGCGCCGCCCAGGTCGATAGCAGCAAGGTCCTGCCGACCAGCTCACGGGCGCTGGATGCCGCCTCCTACAGCGTCGACCTCGACGCCGGCGGTCGCAAGTTCAACTGCGTCGTCGACACCGCCGGCAGCGTGAAATCGGTGACGCCGGTGTAGGTCCGCCATCCGGGACTTATTCACAGTTTAATTATTATATGCTAATATAAAGCCACGACGCGCGTCGTTCGTCACGGGAACCGTCTCCTTTGCATCGGTTCTGCTTTACGCGTTACCGAGAGTCCCTCCTGCGCATGCGGAGGTTGCTTTTGATGTCGGGATGAAGGGCAAGAACATGGAGGGGGCCATGGAACTCTCCGACGGCGACACGGCGCCGCCTGGCGCCGAAACAAAATCCGGTTCGCGGGCGCTCTTGGATCTATTGAAAGAATGGGGTGGGCTGGCAACGCTCGTCATCGCGCTTCTCTATACATTTCCATTCTCGCTCGTAGACAGATACTTCAATGCGCAGCGGGAAAGGGAACTTGGCGAGCACAATGCCGTCGCAGAGGTCAGGCGGGCAATGTCGGAAATGGCGGCGCTCCGCGCCGAGAAGGCCAGTCGGTTCGTACAATCCTCCGACCCCAGGTATCAAAATGAAATCAATTCGGCGTACGACATTCGGATCTACAATGTGATCTATACGCAAAAGGAGAATTTTAGGGCTTGGTCATCTAAGCTTCGTTCATCCGAATTATACTGGATTGGGAGCAGCCTTGCGCTTATCGGCGAGGTCGGTGAGGCGCAATATTATTATGACCTCGCAATATCTGCTGCGGAAAAAGAGAATATTCCGGGGACAATTCTGACTGTTCTGAGAGAAAAGGGAAACTCCCTGTTTCTCGATAGCCCCTATCAGGACGTGGAGAAGGCAAGGTCGGCTTACTTGGAAGCGATCAAGGTTGTAGCCGGGCAAACCTCCTATAACTCGAGATCTTTTTACGTCAGTCTTGTCTCCGAGCTTGTCAGCGGAGAACTCTTGTACGGCAGCTACGAGTGCGGTCGGTCCAATGTTGATACGACCAATTTCATGTTCGGGGCGTTGAATAGCGCCGGTGTTCCAGTCGGTGGTCTCTACAATCTGTTCAACCAGAACGTAGAGACCTCGAAACCAAGGGCGGCTCTTGCATCTGCCCCTTGCAACTATTCCATCCCCCGACACGCGTATTTTAAGTAGATAGCGGTGACTGCCGCTTTTCTGGGGACTCCCTAATCGCCTAGATTGAACAGCGTCGAGGGATCGGCAACGACGGGCGGCGCGTAGAACGTCAGGCGCGCCGCTTCCATCAGCAGCAGCGGCTGGTCCATCTCGACTGCAAGGCTGGTGATCCAGTCCTGGAAGTCGCGCACCCGATCGGCATAATCGGCCGAAAGGTCATGTGCCTCGGACGGGTCGGCGCCAAGGTCGAAGAGTTCGACCTTTTGCGGCAGCGTCGCCTTCCAGACGAGCTTCCAGTTGTCCCTTCGCACGGCGCCCCCCATGGGATCGACGTTGTAGACCACCTCGGTGCGCGGCGTCGGCTTGCCCTCGCTCAAGGAGGGCCACAGGTTGATGCCGTCGAGCGGCTGGTTCTTGTCGAGCGTCGCGCCGACGATCGCGGCCAGCGTCGGATACATGTCGACCACGTGGACCATGCCTGCGACCTTGCCGGGCTTGATCTTCTTCGGCCAGTTGGCAAGCGCCACCACGCGGGTGCCGCCCTCGTAGAGCGTGCCCTTGCCGTCGCGATAGTGGCCGTTGTCGGCCGGCAGTTCGCCGCTCACCTTGCTGTCGCCGGCAAAGAGCGAACTCGTCACGCCGCCATTGTCGCTGTGAAAGACGATCAGCGTGTTGTCGCGCATGCCGCGTTTTTCGAGCGACGCCAGCAGTTTGCCGATGCCGTCGTCGAGCACGGAGACCATCGCCGCATAGGCCCGGCGGTTCTTGTCCGCGATGTGCTTATAGCGGTCGAGTGCGTCGTCCGGCGCCTGGAAGGGCGTGTGCGGTGCGGTGAAGGCGAGATAGAGGAAGAGCGGGCTTGCGGGATCGTGGCTATCGACCACCCGGGCCGCCTCGTCGCCGATCAGCGTGTTGTCGAAGCCGGTCTCCTCGATCGGCCTGTTGCCCCTGTACCAGTCCTTCACCCCATGGGAAGAGTGCTTGAAGTGGTCGATCTCGCCGACCAGCGCACCGTAGAACGTGTCGAAGCCGCGTTGCTTCGGCCAATATTCCGGCTTGGCATGGCCGAGATGCCACTTGCCGACGAGCGCCGTCCGGTAGCCGGCGTCCTTCATCACCTGGGAAAGCAGATACTCGTCGAGCGCCAGTCCGTAGGAGCCGGGCGAGGGGATCACGCCCGTCTGCAGGCCATAGCGCAACGGGTAACGGCCGGTAAGGAAGGCGGCGCGCGTCGGCGTGCACATCGGCTGGGTGTAGAACTGGTCGAAGGTTACCCCGGTCGCCGCCAGCCGGTCGAGATTGGGCGTCCTGATGTCCGAACCGCGGAAGCCGACATCGCCCCAGCCGAGATCGTCGGCGATGATGTAGACGATGTTCGGCGCCGTCGTGCCGGCTGCTTGCGCCGCATCGGGGGCAAGAGCCACAAGGCCCGCCGGCATGCCGGCGGCAAGGGCAAGTGCCGCACCGCTCATGAGAACGTCGCGCCGGGTCGGGCCCGCTTCCGGATCCGCGCCAGCGCTCTTGCCGCCGCATGCGTTTGCACGGGCGTTATTCGCTTGCAGTTCAGACATGCGCACCCCCTGGAAATGCGACCCGGCCGGACGGCGGATCATTTTATTCGATATTGCTAATATCTGCATCTTCCGGTAGCGCCGTCAATTAACATTGTCGTGGTGGCGAAGGGGCGAAATGCCGCGTCTCGGACGGCCTATCGACGGCTGCATCAATGGGCTGTCGTGGCACTGAGGCCGATAATTTTCATGGGATTGAGCTTTGTGCAGTGCAAATAAATAATGCTGCGATGCAAATAGTATTTTGACCAATCGCATTGTTTGATCAGTATATTTTCCAAAAGTTCTTCCAAGTTTTGGAAATCTGTGCTCTCATAGGTTTAGTTGGAAGGAGGAAATGCTATGCCCTCGTTCTTCGAGCACTTTGCACTTTTCGACGCCGTGATCGGTGCGGCGATCTGCACGCTTCTGATCCTGAGTTACTTCAGCCGCGAGGCCTGAGGGGCGCGGTCGCGAAGGCGGGTTGATTGCCGACCCGGAGCGGTCGGAAAACGCCAGGCATGCGCGTCGCGCCAGCCGTCGTGGCGCCTCCGAACGGCGACAACTCCTGGCTCTTTTCATTTTCTATTTGCACAACTTTACGGCTGTGAAGGCGTTTGCTACCTGAGCCGCTCAGTCGAGGGGTAGCAGCATGGCAGTTTGGTACTATTTGACCGGACCGGATCAACTCGGTCCTGTCGATGACGACGATCTCCGAGCGCTTGTTCGGAATGGCAGGATCACGCAAGAAACCATTGTGTGGCGCGAAGGTCTGGAGGAACGGCAGGCGGCCGGATCCCATCCAGACCTTGTCGATGCCTTTGTGCCGCCACCCATCTCGGCGACCGCAGCCGAGGCGGATGCCGCCGAACCCATCGTCGAGGAACCAGCCGTTCAGCCCGGACTGATCCGCAATTCCCGGCCCTGGCCCCGGTTCTGGGCGCGCCTCATCGACAATTTTCTATTCACCCCGCTGCTCGGGTTCGGTATCGGGCTATGGGCCGTTTTGTACGCGCCGAGCATTTACCTGCAAATTGTCTCCATAAACGGCGTTCTTTTTGGCTTGATGTTGTTACCGCTGGTTGCCCTGATGCTGGCGCTCAGCATGATGATCACGGGGACGACGCCGGGCAAGGCGATCGCGGGTGTGCGCGTCCCGGTGCCTGCGGGTCGCAACCGTGCCCTGTTCTTCCTCGTAAGGGAGTTCAGGGTATGGGTTATCGGCCTCGGGCTGGGCATTCCGATCATCGCGCTCTTCACCCAGATCCGACAGCACCGCCGCGTCTCTCTTGGGCAACCCGCAAGCTACGACAGCGGGAACCCCGTCGTTGTCGCCGATCCCTCGCAGTTTCGGTTCGGGGTGACCCTGGTCGTGGCGGCCGCTCTCCTCATCGGTAGTTTCGCGCTGCAAGCGGAGGAGCGGGCCATGGAGAGCGATCTAAAGACCACTCAGAGCTGGTCCAACCCGATGACCCAGCGCGTGGCGACGATCGGGAGGTCCTGGAAGCCAGAGGAGCTTGAGACCAATAGCGGTCGGGTTTTCTACTTCGTTTCCGATGAGCTTCTCTCCGAGGCGCTTTTCGGGCACGAACAGTTGCCTTCGGATGGCATTGGAGCGGACCTCTATGCGGAGGCGCTCGAGAAAGTGCTCCGCGAGGAGGTCGATATCACCACCGGGTGGCAGCCCGTCACTATTTTTGACATGGCGGGCCTTCAGGCAGGCCTAAGGGCAACGGGTAAGGCAGTGAGCGCCGAGGACACGTCTGTTGAAGTGACGGTCGCCGTCAGCGGTCGCGATGCGTGGAGAACGCTGGTTTACACCCGCGGCAATTCCGCTGAGCAGGAGGCGGAGAAGAGACGGTTTGTCGACGCCATGTTTGCGACGACGAAGTAGCGGAGTTCGGCGACGAGGGCGGCTCTCTGAATGTGCTTCAGTCCGCGCGGTTCGCCGCGACATGCAGCCAGCGCGTCGGTTCGCCGTCATAGCCACCGCCATCGGCCTTGCTGATGGCAAACTCTGACCAGCCCGCTTGCTCGAAACAGGCGCGCAGCCACGGCTCCGACGGGTAGTTGAAGTAGCGGCCGAAGCGGTCGTGGCCTTCCTTGTCGCCGGCCTTGAAGCTCGCCTGCAGGAAGCCGCCTGGCTTCAGCGCCCGCAAGACGCGCGCCAGCACATCGCCAAGCTCTGCGCGCGGCACATGCAGGAGCGACGCTTCGGCCCAGATCCCATCGAAGCGGTCCTGCCAGTCGATCTCCTGAAACCTGACCACCTCGACTGTTCGACCAATCCGCGTTTGCGCCTCCGCCGCCAGTTCTGCCGAGCCGTCGCAAGCGGTGACATCGAAACCCTGTTCCAACAGCACAAGGCTGTCGTGCCCGCCACCGCAACCGAGATCGAGCACCGCAGCACCCGGAGGCAACCGGCCGATGAAGGTGGCGAGGCGTGCAGTCGGTGGCTGGCGCTCGCGCGCCGCATAGGCCGCGGCGTTGTGTCGATAGAAGGCGAGGGTGTCGTCTGGATCGCGATTTGCCATGGGGTTTCCTGCGTGGTCATCGGTGCGCGGCTACGGTTCGATGGTTTAGCGCAAAGGCGGGCAGCCGCCAGTGGTCTCGGGTATGCGCCTCGAAAAAAAAGCTTCGGCCACGATTGCGTCGGACCTGTGGGCACGGGAAGGGGATCTCTCGTGGAACCTACCAGACGCTCGACTCTTGGCGCATGGCGAGCGGCTGCAATGCCGGGCCTTCTGCATGCGGCAACGTCAGCGCTTTCAACGAGGACAATTGACGTGCGTCGGGGACGTGTCGGGCCCGGCAACCGCCATAGGTGTCGATCTGCCTTCGGGCAGGCCGGACTTTGCCTCACGGTCACGCGACAGGCAAAGCCCTCCCGCGGGTGCGCTGACCTGCGGAAGAGTCCGCCTGTAAGCGTGGTGGCCTATTGTTTCGTGTTCGACAGCTTGTCCATCACCTCGTCGAGGTTGAAGCTTGCCGGCTTCTGGCGGATCGGGAACTCCTTGAAGCTCTCCAGCCATTTCGCCACGATCGCCTGCGACGGCACCACGACGAAGGCCCGGTCGAAGAACCACTTCTCGTACTCGATCGATTCATCGCCACGTTCGAACGGATCGGCCCTGAGGTTGAACAGCTTGGGTGTACGCAAGGTGGTGAACTGATCCCTCCATACGCCGATGCCGGTGCTTTCTTGTGCCTTGAACACGACTTTCCAGTCCTGGAAGCGCACCGCGACCAGTTCGCCGTCGTCGTTCCAGTAGAGGAATTCGCGCCGTGGCCCGTCCTTCACCTCGCCGCGGAAGAAGGGCATGAGATTGTTGCCGTCGAGATGCACCTTGAAGGTCTTGCTGCCGGCCTGATAGCCGGTCTTGCATTTGTCGACGATATCGGGTTCGCCGGCGGCCGCGCAGAATGTCGGGATGAAATCGTAGTGCGAGAACATCTCGTTGTAGATGGTGTTCGGCTTGATCACACCCGGCCAGCGGATGCAGGTCGGCACGCGGTAGCCGCCTTCCCAGTTGGTGGCCTTCTCGCCGCGGAAGGGGGTGTTGCCGCCATCCGGCCAGGTCATCACCTCGGCCCCGTTGTCGGTGGTGTAGATGACAATGGTGTTTTCGACGAGACCGAGATCGTCGAGCTTCTTCAGCAGTTCTCC
Source organism: Ensifer sp. ENS09 (assembly GCF_014852425.1). Taxonomy (NCBI): domain Bacteria; kingdom Pseudomonadati; phylum Pseudomonadota; class Alphaproteobacteria; order Hyphomicrobiales; family Rhizobiaceae; genus Ensifer; species Ensifer sp. ENS09. The sequence goes on along the minus strand of NZ_JACVBP010000001.1, from coordinate 938,673 downwards.
GACCATTCCGTCATGCTCGACCATGCCGTCCGCATAGATGCCCTTGCCGGTCTTGCCTTCGGACTCCGGTTTCAGGTGGGTGTTGACGTGCATGCGGGTGGAGTTGAAGTAGCAGAACCAGGGTTTCTGGGCGCCGTTCTGCCGGTCGATGAAATCGAGTGCGGCGGCCAGGAATTCGGCGTCCACCGTTTCCATGCGCTTCTTCGTCAGCGCGCCGGTGTCTTCGATCCGGCCATCGGCATAGGAATGGATGACGCCGCGCGGGCCGAAGCGCTTGGCGAATTCCGGGTTCTTCGGATAGTCGGGATTTTCCGGTTCTTCTTCGGCATTGAGGTGGTAGAGGTTGCCGAAGAACTCGTCGAAGCCGTGATTGGTCGGCAGGAACTCGTCCTTGTCGCCCAGATGATTCTTGCCGAACTGGCCGGTTGCGTAACCCTGCGCCTTCAGGAGTTCGGCGACGGTCGGATCCTCGGCCTGCAGGCCGAGATCGGCACCGGGCAGGCCGACTTTCGTCAGGCCGGTTCGGATCGGCGACTGGCCGGTGATGAAGGCCGCGCGGCCGGCCGTGCAGCTCTGCTCGCCATACCAGTCCGTAAAGAGCGCGCCCTCGTTGCCGATGCGGTCGATGTTGGGCGTGCGGTAGCCCATGAGGCCACGATGGTAGATGCTCGGATTGAACCAGCCGATATCGTCGCCCATGATCATCAGGATGTTGGGCTTGCCGCCGCCGCCCGTGGCCGGCGTGCTCGATTGCTGGGCGTGCACGGCGGGGGCCGAAACGGTGAGGGCGGCTGCGGCGAGCGCGCTGCCGCCGAGTAGGAGATCGCGCCGGCTGACGCTCAAGGATTGGTCGTTCTGGGGCAGGTCGGTCTTTCGGGAATGATCGGATACCGGATGCTTGCTCATGACATGTCGCTCCATATCGTCAGGGGTTCGAGACGCAACGAAACTCGGGCTATCGGGACTTGAGCTGATGAAAGACAATCGGTCGGCGCGACTCTGCGCCCGCTTCCGGCAAGCGGCAAGCATGTAACGGTTACGCTCTGATGGGCATCGCGCGGAGCCCGCTCGCGATTGCCGCGAACTGACGTAGCGTCAGCCATTCGACGTTAGGGTCAATGCGCTGAAAGGGGCGAAAATCGCACGAATTTAGGTCAATAATGTTGACATAAATATTCGGCCATGATCCTGTCGCTTCACCGTCTTCCGCAAGCAAGCGGGATCGCTTGAAGCGGAAAGGTGTTTTAGAACGAAAAGGCTAGAGCGTCCCTTGCGCGTTCGTGATAACGCATGGCGCTCTAAAACGCGTGGAGAAAGCGGAGAACCGCTTTCCGCAATAATCTTCTTGAGGAAACACCCCATGCTGGATTGGGAACATATCTTCGCGACGCGCTCTAGCCGTATGCGCGCTTCGGAAATCCGCGAACTGTTGAAGCTGCTCGATCGCCCCGACATCATCTCGTTTGCCGGTGGCATTCCCGATCCCGCGCTGTTTCCGGATGCGGAATTCAAGGACGCTTATGCGGAGATCTTTTCCGGTCCGGCCGTGAGTGCCGCGCTGCAGTATTCGGTCAGCGAAGGCTACAAGCCGCTGCGCGAATGGCTTGCCAAGCAGATGGCCGATCTCGGCATTCCCGCCGGCGCCGACAACATCTTCATCACGTCGGGCTCGCAGCAGGGCCTCGATTATCTCGGCAAGCTGTTCCTGTCGCCGAACGATACGGCGCTCGTCACCTGGCCGACCTATCTCGGCGCGCTGCAGGCGTTCAACGCCTACGAGCCGACCTACGACCAGCTGAACCCCAACGGCAACCGCACGCCGGAAGCCTACCGCCAGGCGGCAACCGATGCCGGCGGCCGTGTGAAGTTCGCCTATCTCTCGGCTGACTTCGCCAACCCGACCGGCGAGACCGTCGACCGCGCCGGGCGCGAGCGCGTGCTTCAGCTGGCCGAAGACCTCGATATCGCCGTCATCGAAGACGCTGCCTATCAGTCGCTGCGTTATGACGGCGAGCCGGTGCCGCCGATCCTCGCGCTCGAAATCGCCAAGAAGGGCGACATCAACAACACCCGCACGATCTATTGCGGCTCGTTCTCCAAGACGCTCGCTCCCGGCCTTCGCGTCGGCTGGGTCTGCGCGTCTGAGAAGGTCGTCCGCAAGCTGGTGCTCTTGAAGCAGGCCGCAGACCTTCATTCCTCGACCATCAACCAGATGGCGATCTGCACCGTTGCCGAGCGCGGCTTCGACCACCAGGTGGCCAAGATCCACCGGGTCTACAAGCAGCGCCGCAACGCTATGCTCGCAGCGCTTGAAAAGTACATGCCCGAGGGCGTGTCCTGGACGAAGCCGGAAGGCGGCATGTTCGTCTGGGTGACGCTGCCGAAGGGCATGGATGGCGCCGCACTGCTGGCAAAGTCGATCGAGACGGCCAAGGTCGCCTTCGTTCCCGGTCGTGCCTTCTTTGCCGATGGCTCGGGCGAGAACACGCTGCGCGTCTCCTTCTCCTGCGCCAACGACCAGATGATCGACGAGGGCATCCGCCGTCTCGGCGACCTTATCCGTGGCGAAGTCGCGGCGCTGGCCGCCTAAGGCTCTTCAGCTCTTCTTGATTTCGAGAAACGCGCTTGCTTCGCCGGCGCGTTTTTCTTTTGGCTGGTAAAACCTTCTTCTTTTAGTCAAGATGACGCATTGATCGAAGCGGGGCCTTCCGATAGACAGGACGGACATGACCGGGCACGCCCGGCCACGTAAGCGTTAACGTCACTCAACGCGTATGATCGAACGGCCAGAAGCGGCTTCGATCTGCGCGACTGTGTCCTGCGGATCGAGCTTTCAAGGCCCCCAAAGGATGCAAATGGACAATTTTCCCGCCTATTCCCATCTCCCGACGCCGCGTATCGAACGTGTTCGCCACGAGCTGAAGCGCCGATCGCTTGTCGTTTCCGCCATCGAGCGGGTCACGCCCGGCATGCTGCGGATCACGCTTTCCGGCGACGATCTCGGCGACTTCGTCAGTCTCGGGGCGGATGACCATATCAAGATCTTCGTGCCCGGCGCCGATGGCACGGTGGAGCACCGGGATTACACGCCGCGGCGCTACGACACCGACGCCTGCACGCTGGTGCTCGACTTCGCGCTGCACGAGGCGGGGCCGGTGACGGCCTGGGCGATGAATGCCGCGGTCGGCGATCATCTCGAAATCGGCGGGCCGCGGGGCTCGGCGGTCGTCTCGGGAGACTTCAAGCGCTGGCTGCTGATTGGCGACGAGACGGCGCTGCCGGCGATCGGCCGACGGATCGAGGAAATACCGGCGGGCCATCAGGTCACCAGCATCGCGGTCGTCACCGGGCCGCAGGAACGGCAGGATTTCCGCACCGAAGCGGCGCTTGAAACCCATTGGGCCTATCGCCCGCTCGACGCGGCACATGACCCGGCGGCGCTGCTTGCCGTGGTGCGCCAGGTTCCACTCGAGCCGGGCACCTTCGTCTGGATCGCGGCCGAAGCCGCGGTCACCCGGGCGATCCGCGCCCACTTCGTCGAGGAGCGCGGCCTGCCGCTCACCTGGCTGAAAGCCTCGGGCTACTGGGTGAAGGGCAAGGCCGACAGCACCGAGAAGTTCGAATAGACCATCCCGCGCTCCGGTGCCCTTGTCAGGGCATCGCGACGGGAACGCTCGGCCGGCGGATCGCAAGTTCCGCGCGCGTCTCCCGCGGTTGCCTCAGGCGCGCCTTTCCGAAGGGGCGCCTGCCGCACTGATGCCGATAGAGCAGGGCCGGCAGAACAAGGCCGGGAAAAACGCGCGGTTGCCCGGGTGCGCGGTTGCCTTGTCGCGGAGAGTCAGCTCATTTCGCTTGCTTGGGCGACGTCGATCCGATCCTGTGGAACGACGGCTGCCACCCGTGGTTCACTTCGAGGGCAGGGCAGGCTTGGACCTCATCGACGATCAAGCGCAATCCGATCAGCCGACGCCGCGCATGTATGCCTGGGCGCGCAATTCGGCTGCCTATCGGCTGGCGCGGCAGATGCTGACGGAAAAGCAACTCTTCGACGCCATCTCGCGCAAGGCGCGGGAGAAGTTCGAGGATATCAGCGTCAACCAGGTGGAGCTGCTGGCCGCTGCCGCCGTGACCTTTGCCTATGACAACGGCGCGCTCAACGACAAAGCTTACGCCGAGATCAAGACCCGCTCGGCCATGCGTGGCGGCAAGTCGAAGCGGGCGATCGCGCAGAAGCTGTCGGAAAAGGGCGTCGCGCGGGATGCCGTCGCTGCGGCGGTGGCGGAAGCCGACGATCTCTATGCGGCCGTCGTCTTGGCGCGAAAGCGCGCCTTCGGACCGTTCCGCAAGGCGGCGCTCGACGAAAAGCGCACGGCCAAGGAGCTTTCGGCCTTTGCTCGGGGCGGCTTCGGCTTCGAACTGGGCAAGCGGGTCTTTGCGATGTCGATCGACGAAGCCGAGGATATCCTGTTTTCGGGTCGCTCGCTCTGACCTTAAGGGTCAGTTCCTGCCGTCAGAGCCGCCAACGACCGCGCCCAAAAATAAACATATGAATGAGTCATTCATTTAATATGGCATCGACTCGTTTCGTCAATCTGGTCGCGGCACTCGGCACGGCTCTCGCCGATGCCCAGGTCAGCGCCTGCGAAAAGCTCGGCGTCGTTCCGAGCGACGCCGCTGCCCTGATCACGGTCGGTTATCACCAGGGAATGTCCGTCGGCGCGCTGGCGCCGATCATCGGCTTTACGCAATCGGCCGCCGTGCGCTCGGTCGATCGGCTGGTGGCCCAGGGGCTGATCGAGCGGGGGCGGGGCGAGGACAAGCGCCAAGTCGCGCTATCGCTCACGGCAGCCGGCATGGCCCTGCGCAGCGACATTCTTGATGCCCGCCGAAGGGCGGTCGAAAAGGCGGTCGCAGCACTCGATCCGTGGCAGCAGGTCGATCTAGAACCGATGGTGGAGAAAATGCTGGCGGCGCTAACCGCGGACCGCCACAGCGCCGACCATATCTGTCGGCTTTGCGACGAGACCGTCTGCACGCCGGAGACCTGTCCGGTCGAGCGCGTTGCGGTCGCCCGAGAGGCCGGGCCGTGACCGGGCACGGGCAGGAGGCGGTTGCCGGTAAGCTCGGGCTTGGGGCTGCGGTTGCCGCCATGGTGCTTTCCGCCGCCTGCTGGGGCTTTGCCACCGTCATGTCGAAGGGCGCGCTTTCGGCTTTTTCGCCGCCGTTGCTGGTCAGCCTGCAGCTCGGCGCCAGCGTCGCCTTTCTCTGGAGCGCCGTCGGCGTTTCCCGGCAAAGACTGCGCTTCGATCGCCATACGCGGCTGGCGGCGCTGAGCGGCGTGCTCGAACCGGGGCTCGCCTATGTCTTCGGCACCTTCGGCCTGCTTCTGACGACAGCCGGCAACGCCTCGCTGATCGCCACAACCGAACCGCTGCTGATCGCGCTGCTCGCCTGGCTCCTGTTTCGCGAGAAGGTCGGCCTGCCGACCCTGCTTGCGATCCTTGCGGCGATGGCCGGTGTTGCGATCGTCACGGGGGCGCACGGCGCCGAAAGCGGCTTCAGCCCGGCCGGCGATCTCCTCGTCATTCTCGGCACGGTGTTTGCGGCGCTCTACGTGGTGGTTAGCAGCCGGCTCGTCGCCAAGGTCGATCCGCTGGTGCTCGCGGCGCTGCAGCAGTCGGTCGGTCTCATCTTCGTGCTTGCCTTCCTGTTCGCCTGGGTCTCGCCTCAGGCGATCGGCAAGGACCTTGCTGCCGCGGAGGCGGGAATGCTGGCGCTGGCGCTAATATCCGGCATTGTCCAATACGCGCTTGCCTTCTGGCTTTACCTGATCGGTCTCAAGCGCCTGCCCGCGAGCACTGCCGCGCTGTTCCTGACCCTGACGCCGGTCTTCGGCATCGGCGGCGCGGCATTTTTCCTCGGCGAAGCGGTGACGCTGTGGCAGGCGATCGGCACGCTCGTCATCATCGCCTCGGTCGCCGTCGCATCGCAGGTCTCGCGCAGGTGACACCGATGCAAGCGCGGGGGTCACGGGGATCGACGGCGCAAGAGCGGCCGCGACTATCCGCGCTTCAGCGCCGGATCGTCCATCGCCGGATTGTAGAACAGCGACAGCGTCAGGCTGCGGGCGATGCGCTCGGCCGTGGCCATGAACCAGGCCTTGGCCTCGCCGTTCGGGGCGATGTCGTCGAGCGTCGTGGAAAAGAGATCCAGCCATTTCGGGAAGAGATCCGGCGTCATATTGGCGACGCCGACATGGGCCTGCACCGGCTTGCCGCCATAGGCGCCGTTGCGAAAGGCCACGGCCGACCAGAAGCTCTTCATCTTTTCCATATGCTCCGGCCAGCGGCCGGAAAGCCTGGCGTCGAAGACGGGGCCGAGCTCGGGATGGGCAAGCACCCGGGCATAGAAGGTCTCGACGAGACGGTCGATGAAGGCCGCATCGATGCCGATCGCCTTCATCTCGGCTTCCGCTCGCTCGCGGATCGCCGCGACATGGGCGGCGCGGCCCTGCAAGTCGTTGTCGTCCATCCCGATGTCCCTGTCTAAATAGCCGTGCGTCTGCGTGCTTGTATTTGGCGCCTTGCATATAGGCATGCGGGGGTGTCGCGCCAGAGGCGAAAGGGGCGGTTGCGGCAATCTGTCAGGGTGGCACCGGTCGAATTCTCCAAGGGCTGCTCGCCGGCTGCTCACCCCGGCCTTGCAACGGATTGCCTGCAGTGCGCGGCGCAGTAACGGTTGCGGAGCGGCACATCGTAACTGTTACGTACTTGGACACCCGCCCCCTCAAGCGCATCATTCGCCCGGTCCTCGACAGCAGTGCATTTCCGATCGCCTTAACAGGGAGAATACGATGAGCATGCGCGACGGTAACAAGGCCAATCCTGATATGGCCGAGAACGGGGTAACGGACGTCAGTCGCCGTGACCTGCTTTTGAGCGGAACGATCTTTGCGGCGGCATCGCTGGTTGCTTCCGGAGCTTCGGTGAGCCCGGCAAAGGCGCAGTCGTCCTCCACCGCCGCAAGCGGCAAGCCGCCGAACATCCTCGTCATCTTCGGCGACGATATCGGCATTCCGCAGATCAGCGCCTATACGATGGGCCTGATGGGCTATCGCACGCCCAATATCGACCGCATTGCCGCCGAGGGTGCAATCTTCACCGACAGCTACGGCCAGAACAGCTGCACGGCGGGACGCGCCTCGTTCATCCTCGGCCAGGAGCCGTTCCGCACCGGGCTCTTGACGATCGGCATGCCGGGCGACCCGCATGGCATCCAGGACTGGATGCCGACGATCGCCGATGTCCTGAAGACCAAGGGCTATTCGACCGGCCAGTTCGGCAAGAACCACCTCGGCGACCGTGACGAGCACCTGCCGACCGCCCACGGCTTCGACGAATTCTTCGGCAACCTCTACCACCTGAACGCCGAGGAGGAGCCGGAAGGCTACTTCTATCCGAAGGATCCGGAGTTCAAGAAGAAGTTCGGCCCGCGCGGCGTCATCAAGTCGAGCGCCGACGGCAAGATCGAGGACACCGGCGCGCTCAACACCAAGCGCATGGAAACGATCGACGAGGAGTTCCTGACAGCCGCCAAGGACTACATCGACCGGCAGGTCAAGGCCGACAAGCCGTTCTTCTGCTGGTTCAACTCGACCCGCATGCACGTCTTCACGCACCTGAAGCCGGACTCGATGGGCAAGACCGGCAAGGGCATCCATGCCGACGGCATGGTGGAACATGACGGTCATGTCGGCCAGCTCCTGAAGCAGCTCGACGATCTCGGCATCGCCGACAACACCATCGTGCTCTACACCACCGACAACGGTGCCGAACTGGCGCTGTGGCCGGATGGCGCGCAGACGATGTTCCACGGAGAAAAGGGCACGACCTGGGAAGGCGGCTTCCGCATTCCGATGATGGTGCGCTGGCCGGGTGTGGTGAAGCCGGGCACGCAGATCAACGACCCTGTGACGCTGATGGATTGGTTGCCGACATTCGCGACGGCTGCCGGCGTCGGCGACGTCAAGGAAGAGATGAAGAAAGGCTTCAAGGGCACCTCGAAGACCTTCAAGGTGCATCTCGACGGCTACGACTTGACCGATACCCTCAAAGGTGAGGCCAAGCAGCCGGCGCGCGAGACCGTCTACTACTTCGACCAGGGCGGCAACCTCAACGCGCTGCGCTGGAACGACTGGAAGCTGAGCTTTGCCCAGGCGAGCCACGGCAACATCGCCACCGCGCAGCGCGAGGTCACGAGCTGGGCGGTCATCGCCAACCTGCGCATGGATCCCTATGAACGCGGCATGGAGGACGGCGGCGGAGCGATCGAGTTCCTGGCCCGCAACATGTGGCTGCTGGTGCCGATACAGGCGAAGATCAAGGAGTTCTTCCAAGACTTCAACGATTATCCGTACCAGGCCGGAAGCACGCTGAACGCCAGCGGCATCAACTACGGCTGGCTGGCGCAGCAGGCCGCGATGAAGCGGCTCGGCGAGCTGGAAAGCCTTGCTCCACGCTGACGAGAAAAGCCCCGCCGCCGGCTTCAGCCGGCGGCGGGCCTCCTTGCGGATTGCTTGCGCCCGGCTTTCCAGCCAGGCGGAGCAATCTGGTCGCGCGGTCTTCCGGCCCGCGTTGGCCCAGTCTTTCCCAAGACAGTATTGCCGTCGGTGCGCCGTTTGACCCCATTCGTGCGCGCGGCTGAACCCGAGGGGTTTCATGGATTTTCTGGTATCGCTTGCTGAAATCAGTGTCATTGGTTTCGCCGCCGTTCTCCTTGTCGGCCAGCTCGCCGCCCATGAGATCGGCTATCGCTTAGGCGTGCGCAGCAAGGAGCGGGCCGGTGGCCAGATCGAGAATGTCGGCGTCGTCGTAGCCGGCATGCTGGGCCTGCTCGCCTTCGTGCTGGCGCTGACGCTTTCGTTCTCTACCACGCGCTTCACCGAGCGGCGGCAGGGCACGCTTGCCGAGGCCAATGCCATCGGTACCGCCTGGCTGCGCGCCAAGGCGATCGGCACGCCGGAGGCGCTCGATGTCGCCAAGATGCTTGAAGACTATACCAGGGCGCGCGAGGACTTCGTGCGCGCCGGGCGCAACGACGAAGCGCTCGCCAAGGCAAACGACGACACGTCGAAGCTGCAGCAGCAGATCTGGCGGCGGGTGACGACGATCATACAGCAGGATCCCGATCCGATCTCGGCATCGCTGATGGCGGCGGTCAACGACACCTTCGATGCAAGCACGGCGGAACGCTATGCGCTCGGCATCCGCCTGCCATCGCAGATCTTCTGGCTGCTGCTCGGCGTCATGATCCTGAGCATGGGCGCGCTCGGCTACCAGTTCGGCCTCAAGGGCCGGCCGGTGCGCATGCTGATCGTGCTTCTGACGCTCGTCTGGACGGCGATCATCGTCAACATCCTCGATCTCGCGTCGCCCCGTATCGGCAACTTTCGCACCGATATCTCGGTCTATCAGTGGACCCGGCAGGGCTTTTCAAGCGCACCGCAGTGAGAGTGCAAGCGCCCCAATCCGTTGCTTGCGCCGGCCGGCATCTCCCCCTAGTTTCCCGCGCAACCCTGGGGGAGTTGCACCATGCGAATTCGGTTGGCGGTCGGCCACGACCATCCGGCGCTCTGCGCGATCGACACGATCGCGGCGGAAGACCCGCAGCGACGCGCCGATATCGCCCGCTGGATCGAGACGGGCTGCTGCCATCTCATCGAGATCGATGGCGAGGTCGCCGCCTATGGCGTGCTGACCCGGCACTTCTTCGGCCACGCCTTTATCGAGATGCTGATGGTCGGCGCGTCCTGGCGCCGGCGTGGTCTGGGGGCCGCACTGATTGCGCATTTCCAGTCGATGTCGTCAGGCACGAAGCTCTTCAGTTCGACCAACATGTCGAACCACCCGATGCAGGACCTCTTGGTCAAGGCCGGGTTCCGGCCCAGCGGCTATATCGACAATCTCGACGAGAACGATCCGGAGATCGTGTTCTACAGCCCCTTAAGCCGGTCGTGATCTGAAATGGCCGGCAAGAGCCGACCGCCGAGCCTTCCCTACGCGACTTCCGTACAGACGCAATCGCTGAATTGGTCGACCGGATAGGCCATCGCCAGTGCCGCGTGGATCAGCGCCGCCTCGCCATCCGGCGCATCGATATTGGCGCAAATGTTGTTCGTGAAATTTTGTTGCCGGCCCGCAGCATCAGGCGGACCCAGGTGTTTTGGCGATCCCCCGTGCGCTTAGGTGGCAGGTTGGAGAACCTGGGTGTAGCGAACGGGAGATCGTGTCGGATTTTTACCGTAATTGCCTCAAGCGGCGGCGCCGAGTTCGGCGAGGTGGCCGGCGAGGTCGGTGCCGCGGCCGGCGGCATTGATCGTGTCGAAATATTCGTGCCAGCCGGACTGGGCGATGCCGACGACGAGGGCTTCGAGTGCGGTCGCATCCGGGCAGCGCCAGACGGCGAAGAAGGTCTGCGATGCCGCATGCAGCTTCGATTGGTCGACCTTGCCGAAGGTGATGAGCTCGACGCCGAGCGCCGACAGGCCCGGCATGGCGGAGCCGATCGCGGCCAGGAACTGCTGGCGCCCCTGGCGGGGAAGGGCGAGCCAAGCCGGCTTGGCGCTGTAAAGTTCGGTCAGGTAGTGAGGCATGGTCTGCTTTCTTGTTGTCAGTCTGAGGTTATGCAGTTCCGGGCGCTCTCAAGCGTTTCCGGAACTGGATTTCGTGGCGATGGACCGAAGCGCGCGGCGGCAGATGCGGGCTGTTGCAGGCCCCGCGCTTTCGGCGGGCCAGCGCGCGCAGAGCGCCTGGACCCACTCCGGCCGATCCTTGGCGGCATCATTCAGCCAGTTGCCGACTGAATCCTGCACATAAGGCGAGGGATCGGCACGCAACGGTTCGAGCACGGGCAGCGCACGTTCGGGCTCCTTCTTGAGCGCTTGGATATGGGCGCACCAGACGCCGCGCGGGCGGATGGATTCCGAGGCGAAACGGCGGACGCGTTCGGATGGATCCGGCGTCCATCCGGCCGCAAGCAGGGCGATCGCCTGATCCAGATTTGCGGTGAGATGCGGGCGAACCGAGATCCAGGCCCATTCGCGCACACCGAAATGGCTGTCGTCGGCGAGGGGCCGGATCGCGGCCAGCCGCTCGGCGAGGGACATGTCAGCCGCGGCCGCGACCATGAAACAGGCCCAGCCCCGCACCGTGTCCGAGGAATGATGCGCGAGCGTCTCGAAGGCGGAGGGACCGAGGCGATCCGCGATCAGCCTTGCCGCAAGCGGCATGCGCCGGGAGATGCCGGCCGGGGCGGCTGCTTTCATTTCGTCAAGGGCATCGCAGCCGATGCCGGGAATGATGCTCTCCATCAGCGCCGCAAAATCGACAGCCAGGCACTCGGTCAGGGTCGTCGCTTCCGCTCCGGCGTTCAGCTGCGCCAGGCGCTCGGCACCAATGGCGCTGACGCCGCGTTCGTTGGTCCTGCTCCCGCTCACGTCTTTATTTCCGGCGTGTTCCTGGGTTTGGCGCCGGCCTCGAGATTGCGCCAGATGCGCTGGAGCAGCGTGTGGAACGTCTGGTGTTCATCGGCGCTGAAGCCGGCAAAGAGCGAGGCGATCCAGCCGCTGTGTTCACCGAGCAGGTTGCCCGCAGTCTTGCGGCCGGTTTCGGTGAGCACGACCGCGATCTTCCTGCGGTCATTAAGGCCCGAGCGGCGCTCGACGAAGCCGTCGCGCTCCAGCCCGTCGATGAGCCCGGTGATGGTGGCGCGCGTCACGCCGGCGCGATCGGCAAGCTCGTGCGGCGACAGGCCCTCGGGTTGATCGTTGAGCAGGAAGAGAATAACGAACTTGCCTTCCGAAAGCCGGTGGGGTGCCAGTCTTGCGGCGCAGTCCCGGTCGATCGCGCCTGTGAGCGCCAGCAGTTCGAAGCAGGCGCGCATGTTGCCGGTTTCGGCGACTGCCCGACGCTCGGCTTCCTGCAGCAGGGCCCGGTGTTTTTGTTCCAGCATTGTCATAAGGCGACAGATAATAAGGTGCCTAACTGGAGTCAACGGCGTGTTGGCTATTGCCTGTGGATAGGCGGCAGACTTGCGCTAACGCCCGATCATCCGCTCCTGCATCTCCTCGCCGATGAAGCAATTGTAGCCCTCGCCGAACTGGATCGGGCGGACCGTTTCGGGTGACAGTCGGCTGACCTCCAGGCCGGAGATTTCTGTGACCAGCTTGCGCAGGATGGCGCGGGCGAACTCGCCGCTGTCCGTCACCTTGACGAGAAAGGCGCCGTCGCCGCCGATCACGCATTCGCGGTAGTAGGCGTCGAGGTCGGGGATTGCGGCAGAGTCCCGGGCGGCGTGGGTCTTCAGCATGATCGGCAGGCCGTCGATGGTGATGCCGCGGGCAACGGTGGAGTTGCGGGCGACGGGGGCGGGCACACCGGAATTGTTGGGACCGTCGCCGGAGATGTCGATGACGCGGCGGCTGCCCTCAAAGGGGCTGTAGTCGAACAGGCGGCGGGTGAAGGCCAGCGCGTTGGAGATCGAGGTGAAGGCGATGCGCCGGATCGGCTGGCGCCGCAGCAGCTCCGAATATTGCGCGGCGGTGCCGCGGCCGTCTATCAGCGTCCAGGGCGTGACCTGCGCCGCCGAGCCGCCCCATTCGACATAGGTGACGGCGATGCGGCCGAATGGGCCGGTCTCGATCGCCTCGATGAGGGCGGGCTCCAGAAAGGCGGCGACATAACCCTGCCGCTGCAGGCGCTGCTCGTCGAGCTCCATGGAATAGGAGACGTCGACGGCGAGCACCAGTTCGAGATCGACCCTCAGCGGCTCGGCGGAGGCGCTTCCGCAGACCAGGCAGGCGCAGACAAGAAGAACCGATCCGAGCTTCATGGCAGCCGATACCGAAGGCGAGCGTGATATCCATGCTACGCCCAAACCGGTTGCGTGCAATGCGGGGTAATGTCGATGGATCAACGCCGACCGGGCGCCCTGCGGTCAGGCAGCAGGCCGCCAATCTCTGGTCGGGTCAGCGGCGCAGCTTCTGCAAGAGCGGGTCCAGCGCTTCGATCAACGGTCCGGGTGACACCGGCTCGCCGCCGTCCTCCCAGACATCCTGAAACTCGGCGATTTCCAGCCCGACGACCTTGCTCTTGGCAAGAACCACGCAGGCCGCGTGCAGGTCATCGAGCGACAGGCCGTCCTCGTGCTGATAGTCGGTGGGCACCATGCCGGGGTTCAGCACGTCACAGTCGAGGTGGATGTAGACCGGCCGGCCGGCGACGGCCTCCGTCAGCCTTTGCGGCAGGTCGGCGCCGGGGCGGATATGCGGGATGCGCTTCGCCGCGATCAGTTCGGCTTCGAAAGGATCGAGGTCGCGCTGGCCGACGAGCACGATATTTTCGATTGCGAGCCCATCACCGAGGCCGGACTGCCAGAGGCCGCAGGGGCCTGAAAGCGCCAGCCCGCCGAGATAGCCGGTGCTGCTGGCCTCGGGCGTGTTCAGGTCGCCATGGGCATCGAACCAGACGATGACCGCATCGCCGTGGTGCCTGGCGACGGCGGGCAGCGTTGCCAGCGAGACGGCGCAACGGCTGGTCGCGGCCAGCGAGACCGATCCGTCGGCGTAGATCGTTTCGAACCGATCACGCATGCGCCGGAGCGTCGGCATCGCCGCTTCGAGCTCGACCGTCCAGTGGCCGTTCAGCGCCGGTTCCGGTTCACCGATCGTGACGGTTTCGAGGCCGAGCTTTCGGGCGAGATGGGCGGCAACGGACTTCGCGCCGGGAATGCCGAGGTCGTTGTGATCGCCGGCGCGACCCTGGAAGCAGGTGAGGGCAAGGGACATTGATGCGGGCTCCAACTCGCGTTTGCAGCGAACGAAGCACAGAGGCCGTCGATTTGGCAAGACGGGGAGCCGAACGGCGCAAAGCGGTTGCGTCCGTTCGGTTCCCGTCAGGCCACTGCGGGGCGCCGGCCAGTGCCGGTGGCTTAACCGAACACCAGCGAGCGGTGCAGTTGCGCGCCGGCCCAGGCGCCGTCGCCGACGGCGAGCGAGACGGAATGGGGAACGCGGCCGACGTCGCCGCAGGCATAGGCGCCGGAAATGGTGGTTTCCTTGGCGGCCGTGGCCCGGATCTGCAGGCCCATCGGGGTCTCCTCGATCTCGCAGCCGAAGCGTTCGGCGATGTCGCTTGCGGGCGTGGTGCGGGTGGCGACGAAGAGGCCTGCGAAGGGCAGGCGTCGGCCATCCGTCAGTATCACGTCGGCATGGCCTTCGAGCCGTGCGACCGTGGTTTCGTCGATGGTGACGCCGCGCCGGATGAGGTCGGCACGGCCTTCGGCATCGAGCGTGATCGCACCGTTGGTGAAGAAGGTGACCTTGCCCCATTCGGGCATGAGCTGGGCCTGGTGGATCGACATCGGGCTTGCGGCGATGACGGCGATCTCGCCCTGGTGCAACTCGTAGCCGTGGCAATAGGGGCAATGGAAGGCGCTCTTGCCCCAGCGTTCGGTCAGCCCCTCGATGTCAGGCAGACCGTCCTTGACGCCAGTGGCAAAGAGCAGGCGGCGGCCTTCGAAGGATGCGCCATCGGCTGTGGTGACAACGAAGGCATCCTGCTTGCCGCTCGCCGTCATGGCGCGGCCGTCGATCCAGGTGAGGGTGGGGTAGGCGAGCAATTGTTTGCGCGCGGTCGCGGCGATCTCGCCGGGGTCGATGCCGTCCTGGCCGAGGAAACCGTGGGAGTGGCTGGCGAAACGGTTGCGGCGAACGCCCTCGTCGATGATCGTCACGCGGCGGCGGGCGCGCAGAAGCTGAAGGGCGGCGGCCATGCCGGCATAGCTGCCGCCGATGATGATGACGTCCTGTTGCATGGGGATAGTCCTTTCGGTTGGGCGCAGGCGAGCCCACCGGTTCCTTCAACCAGTGTGTCGACCCGAGCTTTGGGCAATAGGGTTCCGGCCGGAAAACCGCTTACGCGGTTCCGGGGCGGTCGGATGTGTCGGGATCGATCACGTCAGGACGGATCGACCGGCTGCTTTCATTGTGATCGGAGCCGGTGCCGCCGCGCAAAGTCCTCTGCGAGGTCGGCAAGGGTTACGTGGGCGAAACGCTCGAGCAGCAGCGCTTCGGCCTCGGCAAAGGCGGTGTCGAGCGCAGCGTTGACCGCCTGCTCGACAAGGCATTCCGGCATTTCCTGCCGGTTGCCGATGGCAAAGATCGCGGGCTCGCCGAGCGTTTCGTGCAATTGCCGAAGCGTCACGGTCTTGAGATCGGCGGTGATCGCCCAGCCGCCGGCATGGCCGCGGGCGGAGGAAACGATGCCGGCATCGCGCAGGAAGCCCATGGTGCGGCGGACAACGACCGGATTGGTGCGCATGCACATGGCAAGCTCGTCCGAGGTCAAGGGTTCGCCGCGCTCGGCCATGTGCAGGAGCGCGTGCAGGACGGAGGAAAGGCGGCTGTCTTTTTTCATGTAACTTCAATTATTACGAATCGAGGTGTGACGCAAGGGGGCGTGGTGGGCGGTGGCTCGCTATTGCAAGTCACGGGGTGTGCGAGCCATCTCGCCTAGCGCGAGCGGCTTCTTCCCACAAGCCGGAAGGCGATACACCGGAACCGCGTATTGCGCCGCGCCGACGCAGCGCTGCTGGATCGCTGCGACACAGGGATGAGGCGATATCCACCGTCCTGACTAGGACGCCAGATGGATGGCACCGTAGGGATTGTATTTGAACTCGTCCTCGCCGTAGGCGTCGACGGGCAGCAATCTTGCGCCGCGGCGCTTGAGCACCTGATCGACGCCGTCGGTGACGACCTCGTCGGCAACGGTGTCGATCAACGCGCTCAGGGCCAGTTCGTCGTCGGAGAGGATCTTCGGCGCGTAGACTTCGGGTATGCCGACCAGGTGGAAGCCGACGCTGTAGAGATGTTCGTCCGTGCCGATCGGCCGCTTGGCAAAGGCGAGGCGGCAGGGGCGGGCAAGCGCAGCGCCCGTCTGGCCTTCCGCGTCCTGGGCCAGCGCTTTCCATCTCTCAACGCCGTGCGCGACGCCGGCGCTCTCGCCCTTGGCGGCGA
Organism: Ensifer sp. ENS09; assembly: GCF_014852425.1. Taxonomy (NCBI): domain Bacteria; kingdom Pseudomonadati; phylum Pseudomonadota; class Alphaproteobacteria; order Hyphomicrobiales; family Rhizobiaceae; genus Ensifer; species Ensifer sp. ENS09. The sequence goes on along the minus strand of NZ_JACVBP010000001.1, from coordinate 922,598 downwards.
CGATGCCGTTATCGAGGGTGTGGGCGACCAGCCGAAGTGCGATGGCTGAATGTTTGACGGCATCCTCCGCCGTCATCGGCGGGCCGAGCACATAGATGACCGAGCGGTGGTCGCCGACGGCCTCTTCGTCCGCTTCGCTCCAGGCGGCCTTGTGGACGCGATCCCGGCAGACCTCGAAGGACATCGACATGCGATCGTCAGGCGCGTCCTCGGAAAAGGTGTCGTCGATCTCGAAGCCCGGCGCGAAACTCTCGATCGCCGACTGGATCACCTCGCGAAGTTCGGAGAAGGGGCGGTCTCCGCCGAGCAGGCAGAGCACGTGACGTGGCTTGACTTCGGAAAAACTCATGGCTGCTCCCCAGTTGTCTGGAGCGAAGCTGTCGCAGACACCACCGCAAGATGCAAGCGGTCAGTGGATAGCTTTCCTAAACGTGCGTTTGGCTCTGCCCCCGTGCGACGATGACGATGCCGGCGAGCGACACGACGAGGCCGGCGGCCATGGCCCAGGAGAGCGGCTCGCCGAACATGATAAAGGCCCAGATCATCGTCACGGGCGGGCTCAGATAAAGGATGGCGGTGACGCGGGCGGGCGAGGATTTTTTGAGCGCGAGATAATAGAGGCTCCAGGCGCCGAAAGTGGCGATGAAGACCAGCCAGAGAATGCCGCCGACGAAGCCCGGATCGAGAACCGGCAGCACGCTGCCCTCGTGCCAGGCAGGGAGCGCGAAGATGGCGGATGCCGAGAGGCACTGGATGCAGAGGCTCTGATGCACCGGTATGGCGCCCGCCGCACTACGCTTCTGCAGCAGTGTCGCCAGCGCCAGTGACAGGGTGCCGAGAACCGGCAGGCCATAGGCCCAGAGCGGCACGTTGCCGACATCGAGCGACCAGCCGGACGCGATCAGGACACCGGTGAGGCCGATGAAGGAGCCGAGCCACTGGCGGGCGGTCAAGGCCTGGCCGAGGACCGGCCAGGAGAGGATGGCGACGGCAAGCGGCAGCATGTCGGTGATCAGCGCCACCAGGCCGGTCGGCACGCCATGGGAGATCGCCAGCGCAAAGCCCGCGAGATAGCCGGACATGGCAAGCGCGCCGAAGAGCATCTGCGGTACGGCGTTCTTCATGCGGATCTTCGGCCCGATCGTCAGGGCGAAGGGCAGGAGGATGAGGCCGGAGACGAGGCTGCGCCAGAGAAGGATCAGGAAGAGCGGCGCATGATCGATGGCAAAGCGGATGCCGACGAAACCGGCGCTCCAGGAGATGACAAGTGCTGCCTCGAGCAGGATCAGGATCGAAACCGCCCACACCCGGTTTGGACGGCGGGAGGGCAGCGCGGCGACGTCGCTCATGGCAAGGGTCCGGCGTCAGCGGGTGGAAAGGGCCGCATCGACCGCGGCGGCGGATGACCTGGTTCGGCGGCGGCGGCCCGGTATCGGCAGGGTGAGAATGAAGAGCGAGCCGACGATGAGCCCGATGCCCGCCCAGCCCTCGGCCGGCAGGCGCTCGCCGACGATGACGACGGCAAGGACGGCGGCAATGACCGGCTCGAGCAGCGACAGGGTGGTCGCCATGGTGGCCGACACGCGGGCGAGGCCATAGGCAAAGAGCACGTAGGCCACCAGCACCGGCACCAGCGCCATGTAGATGCCGACGGCGATGTTGGTCGTGGAGGCAAGCAGCGGCGCGCCGGTGACGGCGAGAACCGGCAGCAGCAAGGTGCCGCCGACGCCGAAGATCGAGCCCATGGCGGCGCGCGGTGGAATGCCCGCCTGCATCAGCCGCCGTGCCACCCAGGAATAGAGGGCATAAAGCAGGCCGGAGACGAGGCCGAGCAGGATGCCGTAGAGCACAGCCGTCGGGTCGGCGGCACCGCGGCTGCCGTGGCTTTCCGAGAGGGTCAGAAGCACGGCGCCGGCAAGGCCGGCGGCAGCACCCAGCAGCCAGCGGGTGGTCAGCTTCTGACCGTCGAAGAAACGCTCGATCAGCGAGGCGGCGAGCGGCGCCGAGCCGATGGAAATGACGGTGCCGATGGCGACACCGGCCAGATGCATGGAGGAGTAGAAGGCGAGCGGATAGATCGCGACCGACAGCGAGCCGAGCAACAGCATCGGCCATTGCGCGGTGAGCTTTGCCCTGCTTTTCACGATCGAGCGCAGCGCCGTCAGCGCGAGCAGCAGGCCGCCAAGGCCCATGGCGACGGCGCCGATGCCGAGCGGGCTGACACCACTGGCAAAGGTGGCGGTGGTGCCGGTCGTGCCCCAGAGCGCGGAGGCGGTGAGTACGCAGGCAAAGCCGACGAGAGAAGCGGAATTTCGGGAGGTCATAGCTGGTCCATGATCGAGATGGCGATCCGGCGCGCGGTCTTCAGCCGGGCGTCATGACCGTCGAGCCCGGCGCGCGACATGGCGCCTTCGAGCAGGAAGGAGAGGTGCTCCGCCGTCTCGTCGATGGCGGCACCCGCGTCGGGCTTCATCTCGGCGAGATATTGTTTGAAGAGCGTTTCCACCTCGTCCTTCTGCGAGGCGACGATGTCGCGGGCGGGATCGCCGACCGAAAGCTCGGCTGCGGCATTCAGGAGCCCGCAGCCGCGGAAACCCCAGGAATAGGCCATTTCGGCGTGGTCGACATAGCTGTCGAAGATCGCCAATACAAGGTCTCTCGGCGTTGCCGCATGGGCCAGGCGCTCACGATAAAGGTCCTGCCATTCCCGGTGGCGCGCCTCGATATAGGCGTTCACCAGATCGGTCTTGGACGAGAAGTTGTTGTAAAGGCTCATCTTGGCGACGCCCGCATGGGCGGTGATCGCATCGATGCCGGTGGCACTGACTCCATCCCGATAGAAGAGTTCCGCTGCCGCCTTCAGCAGGCGCTCGCGCGCCGGTGCTTTCTCGCTCATGGCTTTCTCCACATTTCTAGGTAGACCGATCTACCTATTTGGGGGGATTGTCAAGTATCGCGCCAAGGGCGCGGGCGAGAGGGCGGGATAGTCGTTGCTGATCGCGCCTGCCGGATGGCCTGTTCCGGGCTCAGCGAAGGGGCGGAGGAGGAGGCCAAACCGGAGCGTTGATCCGGGGCCTTAAGTGGCTGCCGCTGCAACCGGCGCTCGCCACCCGACGTAACTGTTACGTACTTCCGGCACGGGGGCGCGAAGGGTCTACTCCGGCAAGGCTGGAACGATGCCGCCGGCAGGCCGAAACGCCGCGGAACGGGCCGATGCCAGAGGGTTTGGGGCGCTGTCCCAGCCCGATCCGATCCTGATCGTTGGAGACACAGATGACCCTTGCCTTGCGTGCCATCCTCCTCAGCAGCGCCGTTTTGCTGGCGGCTCCGGCTCTTGCCGACAGCTTCAAGATGACGACCGACATACCCGAGGAGATCCTGACACCGGGCAGCGTCGAGACGCGCATCGGCACGCTGACCTTCGACGACGGCGTGCCGACGGCGGAGACGGCGAGCAAGGTTTGGGACCAGCTCGATTTCAGCCGCGGCATCGAAGCGTTTCTCAATGGCATTCCCGGCGCCTCGATGGTGGCGATCCGCACCGGGCTTCGCGAAGTGGGGGCGGTCAACAGCACGATCGGCGTCTTCGAAACGCTGATGGATTCGAAATCGCTCTACCTGACGCCGAACACCGAGACGGTCTATTTCTGGAACTGGATGGACCTGAAGGACGGCCCCGTCGTCGTCGAAAGCCCGCCCGGCATTCTCGGCGTCGTCGACGATTTCTGGTTCCGCTACGTGACCGACCTCGGCAATGCCGGGCCCGACAAGGGCAAGGGCGGCAAATATCTCTTCGTGCCGCCGGGCTGGAAGGGCGAAAAGCCCGAGGGCTATTTCGTCTTCGAAAGCCCGACCTACGGCAACCTGCTCTTCGGCCGCGCCTTCATGAAGGACGGCGATCCGGCGCCGGGTGTCGCGAGCCTGAAGAAGAACCTGCGGGTCTATCCCTATGAGAAGAAGGATCAGCCGCCGGAGACCACCTTCATCAACCTCTCCGGCAAGGCGATGAACACGGTTCACGCCAACACCATGAAGTTCTTCGAGGAGGTCAACCAGATCATCCAGGAGGAACCGGCCGGCGCCTACGGGCCCGACATGACCGGCATTTATACGGCGATCGGCATGGAGAAGGGCAAGCCCTTCAAGCCCGATGGGCGCATGGAGAAGATCCTGACCGATGCGGTTGCCGTCGGCAACGCGACGGCGCGCGCCATCGATTTCCGCCCGCGCGATCCGGCTGTGCTGATCTATCCCGACCGCAAATGGACGACGCCCTTCATCGGCGGCAGCTACGAATGGCTGAAGGACGGCGGGCGCAATTTCGATGCGCGCACCCTGTTCTTCTATGCCGCGACGATCAACACGCCGGCGATGGCGGTCGCCATGCCCGGCATCGGCTCGCAATATGCGGCGACCAATTTCGACAGGTACGGCAAGCCCTTCGACGGCGCCAAGACCTACCGGCTGCACGTGCCCGCCAATGCGCCGGCCAAGGATTTCTGGTCGGTAGTGGTCTACGACACCCAGACACGCTCCATGCTGCAGACGGACCAGCAGTTTCCGAGCCTTTCCAGCGAAAAGAACCTGAAGCAGAATGCCGACGGCTCGACCGACATCATCTTCTCGCCGACGAAGCCGGCCGACAATCCGAACTGGATCCAGACGATCCCGGGCAAAAGCTGGTTCACCATCTTCCGGCTCTATGGCCCGCTGACGCCCTGGTTCGACCAGTCGTGGAAGCTCGAGGATTTCGTCGAGGTCAAGTGACCCGGCGCGCCAACCAGCAATAGGAGAAAACAGATGCTCCGCGTTTCGCTCACGGCCCTTGCGCTCGTTGCCGGAACCATCAGCCTTGCAGCCCAGGACCTTTCGCCCGAAAACCTCGAAAAGCGCGCGATCGAGCGTCGGGCGGTGGAGGCGGTCATCTGGGGGATGCCGGCGGTCAATGCCGACCTGATGCTGCAGGCGATGCTTTCGACGACGAAGGCCAAGGTCAACGAGATCGTCTACTGGTCGAAGCCGGTCAACTGGAAGAACCAGACGCTGACGCCCAACCCGGACTCGATCTACTTCATGTCGTTCTGGAACGTGAAGGACGGGCCCATCGTCATCGAGATCCCGCCGGCCGAAGGCGGGTCGATCGCCGGCAACATCGTCAACGCCTGGCAGATGCCGCTCGAAGATGCGGGGCCCGAAGGGGCGGACGAGGGCAAGGGCGGCAAGTACCTGATCCTGCCGCCTGATTATATGGGCGAGGTGCCGGAGGGCTACATTCCGCTGCGCTCCGATACCTTCACCGGTTTTGCGCTGCTGCGCTCCAACCTCAAGAGCCACGATGTGGCCGATGTCGAAAAGTCGGTCGCCTATGGCAAGAAGATCAAGATCTACCCGATGCCGGTGACCGACAACCCGCCGGCGACGGTTTTCACAGATGCCTATGACGTGCTCTTCGACAGCACCATCCGCTTCGACGCCAGCTTCTTCGACAATCTGAACCGGGTCGTCCAGACCGAGCCGTGGCTCGAGCGCGACCGGGTGATGATCGACCAGCTGAAGACGCTCGGCATCGAGAAGGGCAAGCCCTACCAGCCGAAGCCGGAGACCACGGCGATCTTCGACGCATCCGCCCGCGAGGCGCATGCGATCCTGTCGCAGCGCTACGACCAGGGCTTCCCGGTCATCAACGAGGGCATCCGCTGGTTCCCGGCGGCGATGGCCGACATGGTGAAGGCGGCGCAGGGCGGCTACGACGATCCTGATGCCTATCCGGTGGATGCCCGCGGCGTGACCTACACGCTCGGCTTTACCGGCATCAAGCGCATCGGCACGGCGCAGTTCTACCTGATGGCCAACAAGGACAAGGACGGCAATGCCTTTGACGGGGCGGCCAATTACAAGCTCGTCGTGCCGAAGGATGCGCCGGTCAAGCAATACTGGTCGGTGACGGTTTACGACCGCGAGACCCATGCGCTGGTGCGCAACCTGGACAAGGCCAGCGTCGCCTCGATCGGCAAGGGTGTCGCGAAAAACGCCGACGGCTCGGTGGATGTCTATTTCGGCGCCAAGGCGCCCGCTGGCAAGGAAGCCAATTGGGTTCCGGTCGATCCCAAGGGGAAATTCGAGCTGCTCTTCCGGCTCTACGGGCCGGAAAAGCCGCTGTTTGAGAAAAGCTGGAAGCTGCCCGACGTGGAGAAGATGCCGTAGCGCTTGCAAATGCCGTACTTGCAAAGTGACGGTGTTGACGCATTCCGGCGGAGCCATAGCTATGCATGCAGCCGCGGGCGGGAAGGAGCCACCATGTGCGGACGCGTCTATCTGAAGACCAATCTCGAGGGGCTGCTGCGCGCCTTTGGCTTTGCCGAGCGTGGCAGCATAGAGACGATCGCCAACCAGTTTCCGCGCTATAACGGTGCGCCGACGCTGATCTATCCGATCATCATCCGCGACGTGATCCGCGATCCCGATCTCTTCGGCCCGGTCTTCGTTTCGGCGCGCTGGGGGCTGATCCCGAGCTGGACGAAGGACCCGAAGGCGGGCAGGCCGCTGGTCAATGTGCGCTCCGACACGATCGCGACGAAATTCCGCTCGTCCTATCAGCGCCGCCGTTGCCTTGTGCCGATCGACGGCTTTTTCGAGTGGAAGGACATTCACGGCACCGGCAAGGACAAGCAGCCCTATGCGATCGCGATGAAGACGGGCGAACCCTTCTGCCTTGCCGGCATCTGGGAGAGCTGGCGCAACCCTGCAACCGACGAGGACATCCGCACCTTCGCTATCGTCACCACCGACGCCAACGCGCTGATGGCCGACATCCACGACCGCATGCCTGTCATCCTCCACCCCGACGATTACGAGCGCTGGCTCTCGCCTGAGCCGGAGGCGCCTGACCTGATGAAGCCGTTTCCGCCTGAAATGATGACCATGTGGAAGATCGGCAGCAAGGTCGGCTCGCCGAAGAACGATACGCCGGACATTCTGGATCCGGTGGATTGAGGGCGATACGGCGTCGCGAAGGGTGGCCTCAGCACTTTCATCGCCTTTCTCCTTTTTCCCGCTGGGGAAACGCGTTGACGCGATGATCGGAACGGGTGAGAAACGAGGGACCGAAACTTGAGGTAGCGTAATGTCGCGAAAGATTGCCGTCATCGTCTGCGTACTGATTGCCGGGATGTCTCTGGGAAGTTGCGCGCGGAACTCCTGCCGGGATTGGCCGGGAACCTGCATCATCCAGTGATGATGCGTGCCATCGCCGGAGCCGGAGTGGGAGGCATCTGTGAACGCCGGTTCGAACGACAGCGATCGGTAGCCACAAGTTTTGAAGGAAGGCCAGCTCTTGATCTATCTTCTGCGCCACGGCGAAACCGTCTGGAATACGCTCGGTCGCTTCCAGGGGCAGCTGGATTCGCCGCTGACGAGGCTTGGCGTCGCGCAGGCGGACGCCGTCGCCCACCTCTTGGGCGCCGAGATCGGTGAAGATGTGCAGTCGTTCGAGATGCATGTCAGCCCGCTCGGACGGACCCGCGAAACCGCTGAAAGGGTTCAGCGGGTGCTGCCGCTGGCGACCCGCGAGGATGCGCGGTTGATGGAGGTTTCGGTCGGCTGCTGGGATGGCATGACCAAGTTCGAGATCGACATGGAGTATCCGGGTCTGCTCGACGGCTCCGATGTCTTCGACTGGTATTTCCGCTCGCCGGACGGAGAGAGTTTTGATGCCGCCTGCGCACGGGCGAAAAGCTGGCTTGCGGATATCCGGCGGCCGACGGTCGCGATTTCCCATGGGCTGTTCGGCCGGCTGCTGCGCGGCGTCTATGCCGGCCTCTCCAGGCGGGAAATGCTGGAATTGCCGGTGCCGCAGGATGGGTTCTATCGTCTCAGTGATGGGGCGTTCAACCTCGTCACCGTATCGACCGGCCGGCAACTGGCGTCCGCCATCGGTTCCCGCAATAGCTGCGCCCCCCGGGGCGGCGATGCGTTGCCGGCCGTTCTCAGAGATCCCGCGCGAAAATCTGGCCGGTGAGATCCTTGCCGAAGCTGTGGTGTTGTTCTTCCTCGATCAGCGCGAAGCCGGCTTTTTCATAGATGTGGCGGGCGGCATCGAGGCCGGCATTGGTCCAGAGAACCATCCTGATGTAGCCGAGAAGACGGGCGTGGCGCATGCATTCCTCGACCAGCCGGCGGCCGATGCCGAGGCCTCGGGCGCTCGGCTCGACGTAGAGCAGGCGCAGCTTCGCCGTCGTCTCGTCATGGCGGACGAGAAACACCGAGCCGACGACCTTGCCGTCCTTTTCGGCGATCCAGCAGCGGTCCGACTTCGCATCGTAGTCGTGCATATATTTGACGACGATCTCGGCGACCAGCGCCTCGAACGCGGTGGTCCAGCCATATTCCTGCGAATAAAGCGCGCCCTGGCGGTGGATCACCCAGCCCATGTCGCCCGGCTGCGGATCGCGCAGGATGAAGCCCGGCGTGCGCTCGTCGGCAAGCAGGCTCTCGATCTCGCCCATGGCGCCCACCAGTTGCCGTTGTTCCGGCACCGAGAGTTTTTGCAGCATGGCGACCACTTCGCGCTGGGACGCATCCTCCAGCGGCTGGAAGATCGCGCGGCCCGCATCCGTCAGCGTGAGCTGCGTGACCCGGCCGTCGTCCGGCGAGCGGCTCTTTTCGATCAGCCCCTTCTTCTCGAAGCCGGCAATGACGCGGCTCAGATACCCCGCATCGAGGCCGAGTTCGCGGCAGAGGTCGCTCGCGGTCAGACCGGAGCGATGCGCCAGCTCATAGAGGATACGGACCTCCGTCAGCGAAAAGGCGCTGGCGAGAAGATGTTCGTGCAGCAGGCCCATCAGCCGGGTGTAAAAACGGTTGAAGCGCCGCACCGTCTGGGCGCGGTCGTCGATGTGCTGCGGAGACATGGGATGTCCTTATGAATTTGCTTTAATCAGGTAATTAGTTGCCTAAGGCAAGCATTGTCAAGCGGGATTGCACCAAAGCGTCCGAGCCCGGTGGCGCATATGGCGTTTGCCCGAGCGATTTCGGCTTCGTCGGGACCGCATTGACGTCTATGGTGTGACCATAAGGGCCGCGAAAGCCTTGCCTCGACACCTGGATCAAGTGATGACGAAAACCGTGATTTTGGGTCCGGAATACGACGAGCGCCTGCAGGCGACGGTCATGGACGTTATGCTGGCCCTTGGCGCTTCGATCGACGATCGAACTGGGGCGATCGCCGGTTCGCAGGAAATCGAGACTGTTCGAGCGCGGCTGGCAGGGCAGGAAGTAACCATCGAGGCCGAGACCTATGTCGGACTTTCGATCACGGGCGGCGAGAAGGCAGTCGATGACATAGCAGCGCGCGTGAGGTTAGCCGCGCGATCGGTGCCTACCTGATGCGGCTCGGAAGCGGCTCCAGTTACTGCGCGAGCAGCTTGCGCGCGTCCTCGACGGCCCGGTCGAGGCGCATGCGGCTCTTTCCTTGACCGATTTCGTGTCGATATCGGGCTAGCGGAGAAACGCGAAACGCAATGGCCGCCGAGATGCCGTCACGCGGGACTTCGAAACTTGCAACTAGCCGATCGTCGACAAGCAAAGTGTAGATGTCTTCGCCCTGTTCCGAGACGTGTTTGAGCACATGAACGACCGCGCCGCTTACGCCGTCCGCGGCCAAAAGCTCCACCAGATGGGCGTGCCGACTATTCTCGTCCGGCTGCAACAGAGGAGACTTATATCTGTCGCGAAGGGCGCGCGCGGGCACGGCTTTATTCCTTCAGCTCTGCTGGATCCGCTCCGTTCATGGAGGAAGAACAACCCATCAAATGGATACGCTCCACTCTTCGCTTGAGGGCGCCTGGTACGCGTCCCTGTGTTTCAGTCGCATCCCGTGATTGAGTTGCTGTTCTAGGCTGCAATCTTTCGGCGCACAACAGGCTGCCGCCCTTGGGCTTCGCGTTCCGCCTGTTGATTTGGGTAGGAGATCGTTTCGTGCTGCGATAATATCGGACCGGATATCTCCTTGGTCCGGAAGACCGGAACGGGCCGCTTTTCAACGTGTTGGCAAGCCCATGGAGCAGAGATTAGCTGCAGTGCTGGCGGCCGATATGGCCGGCTACTCCAGGCTGATGGAGGCCGATGAAGCAGGCACGCTTGCGCGGCTTCGCACCCATCGCATCGAGCTTATCGATCCCGCGATCGCCAAGAACAAGGGACGGCTGATCAAGACCACCGGCGACGGGCTGCTGGTGGAATTCCAGAGCGTGACCGATGCGGTCAAATGCGCGGTCGAGATCCAGCAGCGCATGAAGAGGCGGAACTCCGACGTGCCGGCGGACCGGCGGATCGAGTTTCGCATCGGGATCAATCTCGGCGACATCATCTTCGAGGACGACGATATCTTCGGCGACGGCGTCAACATCGCCGCGCGCGCCGAGCAACTGGCCGAAGTCGGCGGCATCTGCGTGACGGCGGCGGTGGCAACGCAGGTGGCCGACCGGCTGGAACTACCGATCGACGATCTCGGCGAGAAGACCTTGAAGAACATCAGCCGCCCGGTGCGCCTCTACCGCATCGGGCTCGAGAGCTTGGGGCTCACAGCTTCCATGGGGGACGGCGAGGCGAAGACGGGTGTTTGCAAACCGACGATCGTGGTGCTGCCCTTCGACAATATGAGCGGCGATCCGGACCAGGAGTTCTTCGCCGACGGGCTGACTGAGGATATCATCACCGAGCTTTCGCGACGGCACGAGCTCTTCGTGATCTCGCGCAACTCCTCCTTCGTTTACAAGAACCAGTCGGTGAACGTGCGCGAGGTGGCCGCCAGCCTCGGGGCGCAATATCTGGTGGAAGGCAGCGTGCGCAAGATCGGCGAGCGGGTGCGCGTCACCGTCCAGCTCATCGACGCGGTCAACGACGCGCACATCTGGGCCGACAAATACGACCGGCAGCTCGACGACATCTTCGCCATTCAGGACGAGGTGACGGCGGCGATCGCCGCGACCGTGCCCGGCCGGCTGGAGGCCGCCCAGCGCGACCAGCTTTCGCGCACCAAGCCGGCCAACATGGCGGCTTACGAATGTGCGCTCGCCGCCAAGGTGCTGCACCACCGCAGCAGCGCCGAGGACAACAGGCAGGCGCAGGCGCTGATCGACCGGGCCGTTTCGCTCGACCCCGGCTATGCCCATGCCCATGCCTGGCGCGCCTGCATCCTCGGGCAATCCTGGGTGTATGGCTGGTGTGCGGACAAGGAGGCGACCTGGGCCGAGGTCAATGCCGAGCTGGAACGGGCGCTTGCGCTCGACGACAACGACGCCGACGTGCATCGCATCCTTGCAGCCGTCAACGTCAACACCAACGCGCTGACGACGGCGCGCTATCACCAGGAGCGGGCGCTGTTCCTCAACCCCAATTACGACCTCGTCGTGGTGCAGCAGGGCGAACTCCTGACCTGGCTCGGCCGGCCGGAGGAGGGGGCGGAATGGATCCTGAAGGCGATGCGCCTCAACCCCCATCATCCCGAGCGCTTCTGGAGCCACCTCGGCAAGGCTCACTTTGCTGCGCGCCGATATGGCGAGGCGATCGAGGCCTTCATGCACCTGACCTCGATGGACGAAACCCAGCACGCCTTCGTCGCCGCCTGCCACGGCTGGCGCGGCGATGCGATCGCGGCGGGCGCGCATATCGCCAAGGTCAGGGCGCTGTGTCCATCGTTTGACGTCGAGGCGTTTCTGGCGACGATGCATTATGCGCAGGAGGCGGACACCGAGCACCTGCGCGAGGGGCTCAAGAAGGCGGGGGCGGGGTGACGGCCGGTCCGCGCGCGGTAAAACAAGGCAACAGGCAGCAGCGAGGACTTCGACACCTTCGGGAGAGGTGGTCATGGAAGCAGTTCGCGCAGAACGTCGGCTGGTCGCCATTCTTGCCGTCGACATCGTTGGCTATTCGCGATTGATCGAAGCCGACGAGGCGAGCACGCTGGCCGCCATCAAGACGTGGCGATCCGAAATATTCGATCCGCTTCTGAACGATTTTCACGGGCGCATCGTCAAGCTCATCGGCGACGGCGCGATCGTGGAATTCGGCTCCGTGGTCGACGCCGTCTCGTGTGCGGTCGCGTCGCAGAGCAAGCTCGCCGCCCGTCCGGTCGCTGCGGGGCAGCTTAGCCTCAACCGGATGTGGCTCAAGAGCGCCTCTGTCAAAAATCATGGCCATTGGCTGGGCGTTCGGCCGGGCGTTGGCTGCGCCGTCACATCATTCGCTGCCAAAGGTCATCAAGGCGGCCTGCATATGTCGTTGAACTTCGCCCTTACGTTGCGGGCGACGGCCGCTGGACAACCTGTCGTGCATACGCCAATGATTGCGGCATGGACGAGACGATCATTCGGGCGCACAAGCATAGCGCCAACCACCGCGCGGAACTCGAAGCAAGCCCATCCTGCGGCTGCTTCTATTGCTGCGAGATCTACCAGCCGGCCGAGATCACGGAATGGATCGACGACGACAGCACGGCGGTCTGCCCCCGCTGCGGCATCGATTCCGTCCTCGGCAGCGCCTCGGGCTTTCCCGTGACCGTCGAATTCCTGGCGCGGATGCGGCGCTATTGGTTTTAAGCGTCGGTCCATCTGCCCCGGGGCCGGGCCGGCCTCGTTCGAGGCGACGCTTGCCAGATACCCGCCGATCAAGGCCGGAACGCCGGATCCCTACAAACCCTAGGAATCTCGGCTAGCCTGGTCCGATCAGGATTCGGCCGCGTGGCAGACCGCCTCGATGTTGTGGCCGTCCGGATCGAAGACGAAGGCGGCGTAGTAGTTGGCGTGGTAGCGCGGGCGCAGGCCGGGGGCGCCGTTGTCCTTGCCGCCGGCCGCAAGGGCTGCGTGGTAGAAGGCGTCGACCTGCTGGCGGGTTTCGGCCACGAAGGCCAGGTGAAGGTGCGCCGGCGTTTCCTCGGTCTGGTAGAGGCAAAGCGACGACTTGTCGTCCGTGCTCATTTCGACACCATGGGCGCCGTGATCGACCACGGCGACGCCGAGCGGTTCGAGCGCCTTCAGGTAGAAGTCGAGGCTTGCCGGATAGTCGCGGACACCGAATTTGACGTGGTCGAACATCGCGTTCTCCTGTGCGGGTTTTGACGTGTGCTGGCGAGGCAGCGCTTCGCGGCCGGACTTGCGCTGATAGCGCGACGACCTGTTGTAGGCAACCGCGGCTGGCGGTCCCGACCCATCACAACGCATCGCCGATGTCGCTGCGCATCCGCTTGCGTGGCTGGCGTCTTTCGCGGCCTATGCGGTGCACACCTCCCGCACGCACGCCCTTAACCACCGGTGCGCCGGATCCGCATCCAGGCGGGGGTGCCAGAGCAGCGAGATGGTGATTTCGGGCAGGGCGACGGGCAGGGCAAAGGTGACGAGATCCTGGCGCAGCGTCCCCGTATAGCGTTCGGGCACGCTGGCGACGAGATCCGTGGCGCGGGCGAGCGCCAATGCCTCGGAGAAGCTGCCGACGGAGGCGGCGATCGGCCGGCTGAGGCCGGCCGCCTCAAGGGCGTCGTCGATCGGGCCGGTGTCGTTGCCGCGGCGCGAGACATGGATGTGGTGGGCTGCAGCGTAGCGGGCCGGCGTGATTTCGCCCGTGGTTAAGGGGTGCCCCGGGCGAACCACGCCGACGAAACGATCATGAAAGAGGGCTTGGGCGCGAAGCTCCGGGCCTGTGTTCTCACCGACAACGCCGGTTTCGAGGTCGATGCCGCCCTCGCGAAGCGGACTGCTTTCCCGGTCCAGTTTCTGCACGAAACGCAGGCGCACGCCGGGCGCCTCGCGTGCGACACGGGCAATCAGCGCTGCGCCGAAGTTTTCGACGAAACCCTCGCGGTTCCTGAGGGTGAAGGTGCGGGTAAGTGTCTTCAGGTCCAGGCTCTCGGCCGGGCGAAGGCAGGCTTCGGCCGCTTCGACGATGGGGCCGGTGAGCGCGCGCAGCTCCACCGCCCTCGGGGTCGGAACAAGGCCGCGGCCGGCGCGCACCAGCAGCGGGTCGCCGGTCGCCTCGCGCAGTCTTGCCAGCGCCCGGCTCATGGCTGAGGGGCTGAGCCGCAGGCGCCTTGCGGCGCGGGCGACGCTGCCTTCGGCAAGCAGCACATCGAGGGTCACGAGCAGGTTGAGATCCGGTCTGGTCATCACCCTTCATAGCACGAGTTCTTGTGAGGTGTGGCGTCAAACGCACGAATGAAGTGCAAATGCTGCGCCTTCCGCCATATGAGGCTGAGGTCTAATTTTTGGGAGAACCGAATTTGGAGGGTCTTCCGATGACGCCATGCCCGCCTTTGCCCGCTGCCCAATCCCTGATTTCCCGGTCTGACCGGAAGTCGTTGCCGCATATTTTGAATCATGAAAGCGCGCTACCGCCCTGTTTCCTTGCGATTTCCCGCGCTGCAAATGGACGACGCAAGGCTTCGCCCGTGGGAGGTGGCCGATGAGCGCTATCGGGCCTGCCAAGGCTTCCGGCGCGCCGGTTCGCTGGGTGATCGCCAGCCTGTCGCTGTCGATGCTGCTCTCCTCGCTTGGCACCAGCAGCGCCAATGTCGCGCTGCCGGCGCTGGCGGACGCCTTCGGTGTCTCGTTCCAGGCGGTGCAATGGGTGGTGCTTGCCTATCTGCTTGCCATCACCACGCTGATCGTCAGCGTCGGGCGGCTCGGCGATATCGTCGGCCGGCGGCGGCTGCTTGTTGCCGGCATCGCGCTCTTTACGACAGCCTCGGCTCTTTGCAGTCTGACGCCGGGCTTTGCGCTGCTGGTCGCCGCGCGGGCCGCGCAGGGCATCGGCGCTGCGATCATGATGGCGCTGACCATGGCCTTTGTCGGCGAGGCGGTGGCGAAGGAGAGGACCGGCAGCGCCATGGGTATGCTCGGCACCATGTCGGCCATCGGCACGGCGCTCGGGCCGTCGCTCGGCGGTGCGCTGCTCGCCGGCCTCGGCTGGCGGGCGATCTTCTTCGTCAATGTGCCGCTGGGGCTCGTGGCGCTCGTGCTTACCCATCGGTATCTGCCCGCAGACCGAAACCTCGATGGCGGGGAGCGCCCACGCTTCGATGTCGCCGGCACCTTGCTGCTCGCGCTTTCGCTCGGCGCCTATGCGCTGGCGATGACGGTGGGGCGGGGCAGCTTCGGGACGCTCAACGTCGCGCTGCTTTCTGTCGCTGCCGTGGGGCTTGCGCTGTTCCTGCTGGTCGAGACCAGGGTAGCCTCACCGCTGATCCGGCCGGCGATGTTGCGCGATCCGGTTTTGAGCCGAGGGCTCTCGACCAATGCGCTGGTCTCGACCGTGATGATGGCAACGCTTGTGGTCGGGCCGTTTTATCTGTCGCGCGGGCTCGGCCTCGATGCGGCGATGGTCGGGCTCGTGCTGTCGGTTGGGCCGGTCATCTCGGCCGTCGGGGGCGTTGTTGCCGGTCGCATCGTCGATCGCCTGGGCGCGGGCTCCGTGATTACGGTCGGGCTGGCGGCGATGGTTTCGGGCTGCGCCGCGCTCGTGCTGCTGCCGTGGCTCTTTGGCGTTGCCGGCTATGTTGCGGCGATCGCGGTTCTGACGCCCGGCTACCAGCTGTTCCAGGCGGCCAACAACACGGCGGTCATGGCGGATGTCAGCGCGGACCGGCGCGGCGTCGTTTCCGGCCTGCTCAACCTTTCGCGCAATCTCGGCCTCGTCACTGGCGCATCGGTCATGGGCGCGGTCTTCGCCGCAGCGGTTGCGGCAAGCGACATGGCCGGGGCCGCACCGGCGGCGGTCGCCCGGGGCATGCAGGTAACCTTTGCAGTCGCCGGGCTGTTGACCGTGGCTGCGCTGGCGATCGCCATTGCGGGCAGGGCGCTACGCGGAGTGCGCGCAGAACAGACCGCGGCCGCGGGGCCCGCGGGAGAGCGGTGATCCCGCCGGCTGGGCGAAATCGGCAACGGCGCCGCTCAGCGATCGAAACCCGGCAGATTGCGCCATTCGTCCGAGGTGAGGCTGTAGCTCTGGTGCAGGATCTCTTCGCCCCTTGAGCGGGAGGTCTTCCGCATGGCCTGCTGCGGGCGAAAGCCGAGCTTGAGCAGCACCTTGCCGGAGGCGGGATTGTCGGCCGCGTGGCCTGTTTTCAACCTCGCGAGCCCGAGTTTCTCGAAGGCGAAGGCCACCACCTTCTTTGCCGCCTCGAAGGCGTAGCCCTGGTCCCAGCTCGGCTTTTCCAGCCAATAGCCGAGTTCGCCTTGCTCACCGTCGATCCCGTCAAGATCGACCAGGCCGATCATGCGGGCATTGCGTTCGACGGCAAATCGAAAGGCCGTGCCGGCGATCCACTCCTGCGGGTGCACGGCGAACCAGCCGGTCATGTCTTCGAGATCGGGCGGGAACTGCGCCATGCGCAGCATGCGCGTGACATCCCAATCCGACTGGATCTCGAAGGCGCGCTCAGCGTCGGCCGGCGTTGTCGGGCGCAGGAGGAGGCGATCGGTCGCCAGCGTGACCGACGGGCGATTTCCGGTGTACGGTGGGCCTGGCGTCATCGTCGTTGGCCTCCCATCGATCTGGGCTGGTCGCCAGACCTTACCGCGTTCAGGCGGCCGGCAAGCGCTCGAGCCGGGCGCGAAGCGTTTCGAAATCCGGCACGAACCAGATGGATGTGCCCTTGTTCGCCTCGCGCACGAAATCGGTCAGCGCCTTGCTGGCTTCGAGCCGGGCGCTGATATCGCCGACAATGGCGAGCCGCATGCGGTAGTTGACGAATTTCTGGAACACTTCGCCGGCGACGCGGGTCGAGAGATCGAGAAAATCGGGGCCCAGCCGCTCCACCGGGACCGCCAGCAAGTCGGCCTCATGCGCCCAGCCGTCGCCGAGAAAATCATTGGCGTCGCCCGGGGCTGCAAGCAGGGGGCCATTGTCAGCGCAGTGCAGGACGCGCGCGGTTCCGATTTCGATCAGCTGTGTCATGCGCCAAGAAGTAGGCTGCAAAGCCCAGGGTTGCAAGGGCGGGCGTCTCTCGTCCTGCCGCCGGGGCTGGCTGCCTTTGCCGCGGGCAAGATAGCCGTTCAATTTGCAGGATCCGGTGGGCCTTGGTGATCGGGCGAGAAGCGATATTTTCCTATAAATATATCGGTCTGCATAAAAGCTGATTGGCGTCCGCAAGTTACGCCGAAGCGGCGCTTGAGAATTTGTGGCGAAGCCGGCGCCTGTTTCCTGTCAATTTGACACAGATCAAAGACCCCTTCTGTTTCGCATTTACTCTGAGGTCCGGTGAAAATCTGTCATCGGCCGGTCACGGGATTGATTTTTATTTCCGGTGGCGCATCTTACCTTGGATTGTGTTGGGGGACGCAGGAATGCCGGAAGTCGTTCAGGCACAGCCGGTCGAAAAGCCGCCGCGCTCGCGACGCGCGGAGCTGATCACCTTCTTCGTGCTCGCCTTCGGCATCTGGCCGATCGTCGCCGTCGGCATCGTCGGCGGCTATGGTTTCCTCGTCTGGATGCTGCAAATCATCTTCGGCCCACCGGGCCCGCCCGGGCATTGAGGCCGATCCATGAAGGTCGGACCTCTTTCACGCCGTGAACTTTTTACCGGCCGCGCTGCCGCAAAGCCGGTCCGTGTCCGTCCGCCGGGTGTTTCGGAGCTGAGCCTTGCCTCTTGCACCGGTTGCGGCGCCTGCGTGGAACGATGTCCCACCGCCATAATCCGTCTTTCGGACGGTCTTCCCTTCGTCGACTTTTCGGGTGGCGAATGCACCTTCTGTGGCGCCTGCGCGCAAGCCTGCCCGGAGCCTGTGTTCGAGGCGATGGACGTGCGGCGTTTTCCGCATGTCGCCGCTGTTACTGACAGCTGTCTCGCGCGCCGCCACGTTGCCTGCCAGTCCTGCGGCGAAAGCTGTCCGGAGCAGGCGATCCGTTTTCGCCCGCGCATCGGCGGGCCGTTCCTGCCTGAGATCAACGAGGCGAAATGCACCGGCTGCGGCGCCTGTATCAGCGGCTGCCCGGTGAGTGCGATTGCGGTGAAGGCATTGGAATTGGAGGTGGCTCATGTCTGAGGCCGCAACGGCAAAGGCGGGCACGCCCTATCACATCTCGAGCGCCGTGGTCGCCACGATGCCGCAGAGCACGGAAGCGATCCTGGCGACGCTCGCGGGAATGGAAAACGTCGAAATCCATGGCCATGGCGGCGGCAAGATCGTCGTCGTCATCGAAGGCAGAAGCACAGGTGCGCTCGGCGAACGGCTGACGCAGATCTCGCTGCTCGACGGGGTGATCTCGGCCAACATGGTTTTCGAGCATGTGGAAATGGAAGAGGAAGGGCAGGAGCCATGAGCGGAGAACTGACGCGGCGTGACATTCTGAAGGCCCATGCGGCCGGCATCGCCGCCGCCACGGCCGGCATTGCGCTGCCTGCCGCCGCACAGCCGGTGCCGGGCGGCGTCAACGCGCTGGAAATCAAATGGTCGAAGGCGCCCTGTCGCTTCTGCGGCACGGGCTGCGGCGTCATGGTCGGCGTGAAGGAAGGCCAGGTGGTCGCCACCCACGGCGACATGCAGGCGGAGGTCAACCGCGGCCTCAACTGCATCAAGGGCTACTTCCTCTCCAAGATCATGTACGGCAACGACCGGCTGACGACGCCGCTCCTGAGGAAGCGTGGCGGCGCCTACGCCAAGGACGGCGAGTTCGAGCCCGTCAGCTGGGACGAGGCCTTCAACGTCATGGCCGAGCAGGCAAAGAAGGTGCTGAAGGAGAAGGGGCCGACGGCGCTCGGCATGTTTGGCTCCGGCCAATGGACGATCTTCGAGGGCTATGCGGCGACCAAGCTGATGCGGGCGGGCTTCCGCTCCAACAACCTCGACCCCAACGCCCGCCACTGCATGGCGTCTGCCGCGGTCGCCTTCATGCGCACCTTCGGCATGGACGAGCCGATGGGCTGCTACGACGATTTCGAGAATGCCGATGCCTTCGTGCTCTGGGGCTCGAACATGGCGGAGATGCACCCGATCCTCTGGACCCGCGTCGCCGACCGGCGTCTCGGCCAGCCGCATGTGCGGGTGGCGGTGCTTTCGACCTTCACCCATCGCAGCATGGACCTGGCCGACATACCGATCGTTTTCAAGCCCGGTACCGACCTCGTCATTCTCAACTACATCGCCAACCACATCATCACGACCGGCAAGGTCAACGAGGACTTCGTCAACAAGCACACGAAGTTTGCGCGCGGGGTAACCGACATCGGCTATGGCCTGCGGCCCGACAATCCGGTCGAGGTCAATGCCGCCAACTCGAAGGACCCCGGCAAGACCGAGCCGATGGATTTCGAGGCGTTCAAGGAATTCGTTTCCGAATACACGCTGAAGAAGACCGCCGAGATGACCGGCGTCGATCCGGAGTTCCTGGAGCAGCTGGCCGAGCTTTATGCCGACCCGAGCCGCAAGGTGATGTCGCTCTGGACCATGGGCTTCAACCAGCATGTGCGTGGTGTGTGGGCCAACCAGATGGTCTACAATCTGCATCTTCTGACCGGAAAGATCTCCGAGCCCGGCAACAGCCCGTTCTCGCTGACCGGCCAGCCGTCCGCCTGCGGCACGGCGCGCGAGGTCGGTACCTTCGCCCATCGCCTGCCGGCCGACATGGTGGTGACCAATCCCGAGCACCGCAAGCATGCCGAAGAAATCTGGCGCATTCCGCACGGCATCATCCCGGAAAAGCCCGGCTATCACGCCGTGCAGCAGGACCGGATGCTGAAGGACGGCAAGCTCAATTTCTACTGGGTGCAGGTCAACAACAACGTCCAGGCAGGCCCGAACACCGCCAACGAGACCTGGCAGGGCTATCGCAACCCGGACAATTTCATCGTCGTGTCCGACGCCTATCCGACGATCACCGCGATGAGCGCCGACCTGATCCTGCCCGCCGCCATGTGGGTGGAGAAGGAAGGGGCCTACGGCAATGCCGAGCGGCGTACCCATGTCTGGCACCAGCTCGTGCAGGCGCGCGGCGACGCGCGCTCGGACCTCTGGCAGATGGTGGAGTTCTCCAAGCGCTTTACCACAGACGAGGTGTGGCCGAAGGAAATCCTCGACGCCAGCCCCGAATATCGCGGCAAGACGCTGTTCGAGGTTCTGTTCAAGAACGGCGAAGTCGATCGTTTCCCCATCACCGACGTCAGCGCCGAATACGACAACAACGAAGCCAAGGACTTCGGCTTCTACATTCAGAAGGGGCTGTTCGAGGAATATGCCACCTTCGGCCGCGGCCACGGCCACGACCTGGCGCCCTACGACACCTATCACGAGGTGCGCGGGCTGCGCTGGCCTGTCGTCAACGGCCAGGAGACGCGCTGGCGCTACCGCGAGGGCTTCGACCCCTATGTGAAGCCGGGCGAGGGCGTGAAGTTCTACGGCAACAAGGACGGCAAGGCGATCATCCTTGCGGTGCCCTACGAGCCGCCTGCCGAATCTCCTGACGACGAATACGATACCTGGCTGGTGACCGGTCGCGTGCTCGAACACTGGCACTCGGGCTCGATGACCATGCGGGTGCCGGAGCTCTACAAGGCGTTTCCGGGCGCGCGCGTCTTCATGAACGCGGAGGATGCCCGCAAGCGCGGCATCAACCAGGGCATGGAAGTGCGCATCGTCTCGCGGCGCGGCGAGATCCGCTCGCGCGTCGACATCCGCGGCCGCAACCGCATGCCGCCCGGCGTCGTCTTCGTACCCTGGTTCGACGCCAGCCAACTGATCAACAAGGTCACCCTCGACGCCACCGATCCCATCTCCAAACAGACGGATTTCAAAAAATGCGCGGTCAAGATTCTTCCCGTCACCCTCTAGGGTGGTCACGGCTGGTCCGGGCCGTGTCGCTTTTTCGTGCGGCAACTCCGGACGCAAAACCGCATCGCGCTCCTGCCGGATTTGACCGGCGCCGGCCCGCCTGGATGGCCCTTGCAGCCGGGCTGATGGTGTTCGTCACGACGGCGGCGGTCGCGCAGGTCGCGGAAAAGCTGGTGCCGCAGCTCGAAGGGCCGACGCCGCAGATGGCGACGGAGGCGGCGGCACCGCTGCCGAAATGGGTGGTCGACGACAAGCGCAAGATGCGCGCCTATCCCGACCAGCCGCCGGTGATTCCGCATTCGATCGAGGGCTATGAGCTTTCGGTCAATGCCAACCGGTGCCTGTCCTGTCACAAGCGCGAGTTCACCCAGGATTCGGGCGCGCCGATGATCAGCGTCACCCACTACATGACGCGCGACGGGCAGATGATCGCCGACGTTTCGCCGCGGCGCTACTTCTGCACCGCCTGCCACGTGCCGCAGGCCGACACCAGCCCGCTGGTGCCGAGCAATTTCAAGGACATGAGCGAACTGGGCTTCAAGCCGGCCGGAAGCGAGTGACGATATGATCGGTTGGATCAGGACAATCATCCTCTGGGCCTGGGGCATCATGAAGACGCCGGCGGGCACGCTGGGCCTCGGCTTCCTCACGCTCGGCGGCTTCGTCGGCGGCGTCATGTTCTGGGGCGCCTTCAACACGGCGCTGGAGCTCACCAACACCGAGAAGTTCTGCACCTCGTGTCACGAGATGCACGACAACGTCTACCAGGAACTGACGCGCACCATCCACTTCTCCAACCGCTCGGGCGTGCGCGCCACATGTCCGGACTGCCACGTGCCGCACCAGTGGACCGACAAGATCGCCCGCAAGATGCAGGCCTCGAAGGAGGTCTGGGGCAAGATCTTCGGCACGATCAACACCCGGTCGAAATTCCTCGAAAAGCGGCTGGAACTGGCGCAGCACGAATGGGCGCGCATGAAGGCCAACGACAGCCTGGAATGCCGCAACTGCCATTCCTCCGTCGCCATGGACCTGCAGAAGCAGACGCAGCGCGCGGCCGAGATCCATACCCGCTATCTGCTGTCGGGCAAGGCCACCTGTATCGACTGCCACAAGGGCATCGCCCACGAGCTGCCCAACATGGAAGGCATCGACCCCGGCTGGAAGATGCCGCCGGAACTGGAAGGCAAGAAGATGGCGGGCCAGACCCCGATCGACGATCTGCGGCAGGCGATGGCGGACCTGCATATGCAGGCGCAGTAGGCGAGCGGGGCCGAGGTTTTCGGCAAGACACCACAGCGCTAACAGAGGGCCATGCCGGCGCGGCGTGGCCCTTTTTCGTGACCGGCGCCAACATCGCCCGCTCATTCCTGTGCTTGTCACCAGCCGCGTCGCGTCGGCGGCGCGAGGGACTTTTCCCACCAGGCCGGACGTTCACGTGCCAGGACTGCATTTCCCGCCGTGCCGACGCACGGCTGCTGGATCTCTGTGACGAGCACGGAGATGAGGGTGGGTGCGGCTGGCGTCGTGCCAAGCCGCCAGATGAGGGTGGAAGGGGGTGGGGCTTGAGCCAATGGGACACATTCGGATCGGCGTCGATGGTCTCGTCGAACAGCGCATTTTTCTCTTCGTTTCCCCGCGCCAATCTATTTTCGGAAAATTTCGACACCGCTGTCGGCACCGTGATTTCCCGTTCGTCATTTAGGCAGGGAGGCAATCTGGCTTCCTTCATCGGAGCGGGATAGGAAAAAAATCCGCGCGGGTCTTTCGCCCGTAACCTGCTCTACCTATCTGGGTTTCACCACGCCGGCACCCCTGAGGTCACGAGGACCGGGACCGGTGTGACAGAGGAGAATCGACAATGCGCGTAGTGGTTTTTGTAAAGGCGACCGAGGACAGCGAAGCGGGCAACATGCCCTCGACCGAACTCCTGGAAGCCATGGGCAAGTACAACGAGGAACTGGTCAATGCCGGCATCATGCAGGCGGGCGAGGGGCTGCAGCCTTCGTCGCGGGGCGCCCGCGTCGCCTTTGACGGCGCCGACCGGATGGTCATCGACGGTCCGTTCGCCGAGACCAAGGAACTGGTCGCTGGCTTCTGGATCTGGACGGTCAAGGACATGGCCGAGGCGATCGCCTGGGTGAAGCGTTGCCCGAACCCGATGCCGGGTCCGAGCGAAATCGAAATCCGCCCGGTCTTCGAGATGGAAGATTTCGGCGACCTGGTAACGCCGGAGATCGCCGCCCAGGACGAGCGCCTGCGCGAAAAGATCGCCAACCAGTAAGGGCTCCTTGCTGAACCTTGGGGCGGCCTTGCACCTCTCCTCGGGTTTAACCCGAGGACTAACCCTCTCCCCGCAGGCGGGGAGAGGGGACGCGCCTTGATCGCGGGGTTCGAATGCCGTCGCAACGAGCGTCAAATGGCGTTTGGTTCAGGCAGGCCAACGAGACCAGAGCGAAAATGAGACCGGCGTGGAGATGCATCGCTTGTTGTCGAGGCGAGCGGGCTCCACGCGCGTCCTCCCCGCATGCAGGGAGAAGGTGGCCGACAGATCACCGGGCGGATCAGACAAGTCCCCACTGCAGGGGCGCAGCCGCTGATACCGTGCGGCTCCAAAGTGTTGCGCGGCGGGCGGGACGAACGGCCGGCGCGATGAACGGCTGCCGCAATGTCCGGATCGTGTCGACGTTGGCTGAAGGTCTGATCCGTTTCCCGTAGAGATTGTATTAACCGTGTTCGTTTACCTTATTTTCGGGGTTCGAACCGGAGTGGGGCAATGGTCAGGACGAGCAGTTTCGTCATTTTTCTTCTTTCAAGTGTTTCTATCGCGGCGGCTGCCGATATCGACGGGCCATTGGTGGGGCCGCAGGACGCCTATGAGGTGCCGGTGGAGCAGGCGTCGGGCGGCATCGTCGGCTACGTCGAGACGTCCTATGGCGCGGCCGTGGACTCGCCCGGCGATATCGATGCGGATGCATGGGACCTGCGCGGCGCGGTGAACTTCGACGCCGGCGCCGGCATGAACCTGCAGGTCGATCTCGGCTACACGCGCGCCTCCTTCGAGGATATCGACACCAACAGCTATGACGGCGCGCTGCACGGCTATTACCGCAACGATCTCTTTGCGGCCGGCGTGTTCGTGCAGGGCGCACGGCTCGACCCGGGTATCGGCGTCGACCTCAACGACTACATGGGTGGTGTCGAGGCGGCTTACTTCCTCGATACCTGGACGCTGCACGGCGCGCTCGGCTACGGCCAGGCGAGCGTCGAAGACTTCGAGGACATCGATGCCGACCATTACATGGGTTCGCTCGGCGCCCGCATCTACGCGACCGACAACCTGCGCTTCGACGTCGACGGCTCGCTGCATCGCATCAGCGAAAACGATCTGGATTACGACCTGCGCAGCGTGAAGCTGACGGCCAACTACCGGCTGGACGCTTTCCCGGTCACGCTCTTTGCCGGCTACAAATACACCAACGAAGAGCTTTCGGGGCTGAGCGCCTCGGTTTCCGGCGACACCAGCACCCTCTTCGGTGGCCTGCGCTTCTCCTACGGTTCGACGACGCTCAAGGAAGAAGAGCGCCTCGGCCCGGTCTGGTCCAGCATCGTCTGGCCTTCTGATCGGCCAGATACAACCATCAGGAAAGAATAAAGGCACCGCGCGTCTGAAAAGACGCGCGGTGTTCTATGTCATCGCAGGCTCCTCAGATAATCGGCCCGATCGAACGGGTTCGTGCCCAACCGGGGCCGGGCGGGTTGTGTGCCTGCGATCGGGGCGTAGTGGTCGAACGCGCTTTCAAGCACGCCTTCGCCGCTGGCAAGCCCCGGCAACTGCCGCTGGACGCCCTGGACGTTGGCCGATGCCATCGTCCCCGAGAGCCGGGCGACGCCACCCTCGATCACCGCATCCGTCGTCGATGCGCCTGATTTCGCGAGCAGCGTGTGGATGGCCGTCAGCACGGACGCGGGCGCTTCGAGGCGGAAGCTGTCGATCGGCTCGCAGACGACCGTGCAGGCCGAAGACAGCGCCTCGGCGAGCACCAGCGGCGTCAGCCGGCGAAAATCGACGGCGGTGCTCGCCGGCGATGTCTGCCGCGCCGCCGTCATGGCGACGTGGCAATCGATCACCTGCCAGCCGAAGAGACCCGCCTTCAGCGTCTCGGCAACGGCTTCTTCTACCGCCCGGTAGAAGCTTGCCGGCATCTGGCCGACATCCACCTCCAGGGCAAAACTGTTGCCCGTTGCCGGCGGCCGCGGTTCGATCCTGAGGCCGACGGTTGCGAGAAAGGGGTTCGGCTCGCGGAAGAGGATCTCGATGCCGGTTCCGCTGCCAAGGGGGCGTTCGACGCAGATAACCGTGCTTTCCTCGAAATGTGCCGCAAGGTCGAAGTCGGCCGACAGGGTCGCCTCGATCACCTCCTTCTGCACCTCGCCATAGAGCGAAACGAACATCTCGCTGGCGTCGTCGCTGGTGCGCAGGTTGATGAACGGGTCCTGTTCGGCCAGTTGCTGGAGCGCAAGCCAGAGCGCCGTGTTGTCCGACGGGCGCACCGGCCGCACCAGGGTTTCGAGCGTCGGCGGCGCGAAGTGAAACGCCCCGGCAGCACTGCCGCCGACGCCGACCCAATCGCCGATGCGGGCTTGGGCAAGACCGCCGATCTTGGCGATGCGGCCGGCTGTCACCTGCTCGACCTTCTGCAGATTGCCCTGGTCGAAGAGCTGGATGCTGGTGACCTTTGCCGCGCCGCCGGGCAGGGCGAGATAGTCGCGCGTGGCGACGGTGCCCGAGGTCAGGTTGAGAAAGGCGAGCTTTTCACCGCCCCAGCCGCGCTCGATCTTGAAGATCCGCCCTTCGACCGGTGCATCCGGGGCGGGCGCCTTCGCCGGCAACAGCGTCTCAATCGCGGTGATCAGGCCCGGCACGCCGACGCCGGTCATGGCGATGCCGCAATAGGCTGGGTGCAGAAGGCCTTCGGCAAGCTGCGTCGCCAAGGCCTTCCGCAGCCGCTCGACAGTCAGACGCTCCGGTGCCAGCACATAATCGTCGAGCAAGGCTTCATCATTGGCGGCAAGCGCCTCCGAAAGTGCCGAAAAATGCGGTTCCTGCGCAAAGTCGACCGGCTCGGCTCTCGCCTGCCGGCTGCCGGCCTCGACCGCCGCCGACATGCTGACGGGGCGGACCGAGAGTTGGCTGGCGATCTCTTCGACCACTTCGGCGGGACGCGCCCCGAGGCGATCGATCTTGTTGACGAAGAACAGGAAGGGGATGCCGAGACGGCGTAGCGCCCGCACCAGCACGCGGGTCTGCGCCTGTACGCCTTCCACGGCCGAGACGACCACGACGGCGGCATCGAGCGACTGCAGCACCCGCTCGACCTCGGCGATGAAGTCCGGATGCCCGGGGGTGTCGATGAGGTTTACGACCAGATCGCCAAGCTTGAACGACACGACGGAAGCGGCGATGGTGATGCCCCGTTGCCGCTCGAGTTCCAGGCTGTCGGTCTGGGTGTTGCCGCCGTCGACGCTGCCGAGCTTGTCGATCGCGCCGGTGTCAAAAAGCAGTCTCTCCGTAAGGCTAGTCTTTCCTGCATCCACATGGGCGAGGATGCCCAGATTCAATGTGCGCATAGTCCATCAGCTTCTCAAAATTTCGGAAATGGTTCTTTTGAGACGGGACTCGGCGCATTGGGGCCTCCAGACGGACTGACTGCTGATGGCGCAACCCGCGGCATGCGAGGAGCGCGTGTGAAATCTAAGGACGCAACGTCAAGGGCGTCAAGCGCCGCCCGACAACTCTGAGCCGGTGTTGCAGATTTGCTGGATGCGGGCGGGCGCTCAAGCGCGGCGTCTTCACCGGAGCGCGCGATGAATGTTGCGAGCACAATGTCTGGTCGTATTTATTAGTGTGTGCTAACCTCCCGACGCCAAGGGAAAAAGGGGGAGGCGAACATGGATATGACGCGTCGTGCCGTCGTTTTGGGCGGTGCCGGTCTGCTGACATCGGTTTCATTTCTGCACGCAAATGCGCTGGAATCGCCGTTGATCGATCCGGTCGAAGGGGTGGATGAATTCTGGCTGGCGGTGGAGGCCTATATCTACGGCTATCCGCTGGTGACGACGGAACTGACCCGGCGGATCTTCACCAATGTGGCAAAGCCCGAAGGCAGCCGGGGCCCGATGGGCAACATCATCAAGGTGCGTCAATATCCCGATGCGTCGTTCAAGGATGTGACGGCGCCGAATGCCGATACGCTTTATACGACCGCTTTCGTCGACGTGGGCAAGGAGCCATGGGTGCTGTCGATCCCCGACATGAAGGATCGCTATTTCCTCTTTCCGATGCTCGACGGCTGGACGACGGTGTTTCAGGTGCCGGGCAAGCGCACGACCGGCGGCGGGGCGCAGGCCTATGCCATTACCGGGCCGGGCTGGCAGGGAAGCCTTCCCGACGGCGTGACCGAATACAAATCCTCAACCGGCATCGTCTGGATCCTCGGCCGCATCTATTGCGACGGCACGCCGGAGGATTATGCGGCGGTGCATGCGCTGCAGGACGAATGCAAGCTCTGCCCGCTCAGTGCCTATGGCAAGGACTGGACGCCGCCGGCCGGCAAGGTCGATCCGGCGATCGACATGAAGACGGCGGTGCGCGAGCAGGTCAACCGCATGGATGCGGTCGAATATTTCACCCTGCTTTGCGAGCTGATGAAGACCAATCCGCCGACGGCGGCCGATGGCGAAGCGGTCGCCAAGTTTGCCGAGATCGGCATCGTACCGGGCCAGGATTTCGACAAGAGCAAGCTCGACGCCGCCTTCGTCTCGCGCATTCCTCCCATGGCGTTCCACCGCACCATGCTGCATTTCAAGTTCAGCGATGGCGACGTGCAGAACATCAACGGTTGGGGCTTTACCACCAAAACAGGCATTTACGGCACGAACTATCTGCAGCGCGCGCTGATTACGGCGATCGGGCTCGGCGCCAATCGTCCGCAGGACGCGATCTACCCGACCTCGCTGAAATCCAAGGACGGGCTCATCGCCCGCGCCTATCACGGGTCGAACAAATACGTCATCACCTTCCCGAAGGGGCAATTGCCGCCGGTGCGCGGCTTCTGGTCGATCACCATGTACGACGACAAGTACTTCTTCGTCGACAATCCGCTGAACCGCTATTCGATCAGCGCCCGCGTGAGCCCCAAGGAGAACCCGGATGGTTCGACGGAGATCTACATCCAGAATGAATCACCCGGCAAGGACAAGGAAAACAACTGGCTGCCGGCGCCGAAGGATAAGTTCATCCTGATGATGCGGCTTTACTGGCCGGACGACAGCCCGCCCTCCATTCTCGACGGATCCTGGGTGATCCCGGCGGTCAAGAAGGCGGGATGACAGCAGCGATCGGTCCTGCGTCTTCGTTTGAAGGCGCAGGGTGTCGCGATCAGGCCGGCTCAGCGCTTCGGCAGCACGAGGTCGCCGACCGTATAGATGTGAAACTCGCTGCGCGAGACTTCGTCCAGCGCGCGGAACTTCTCTGCGAACACCGGATCGGAGAAGAACTCGTCGACATTTCCGGTGCCCTGGATCGCCTCGACATTGACGACGGTTTCGCCGTCCGTGCTCTTCGACAGCGTGCTCCAGAGAAAACCTTCCTTCCGTTCGGCAACGTAATGCACGACGTCCTGGATGACGGCGAAGGCTTCTTCCTGTTTGCCTGGATGGGCGTGAATGACGTTGACGACGAAGGTCGTCGGAGCGGGGGATGCCGAGAATGTGGGGGTAGGGATCGTTGTCATGCTTCTCTCCATTTGAACGTCGCAGCGCATCGGCCGCGACTGCATCTGGATATCGGCAGAGAAATAGCGGATAAACGAGCGCGTATTCTCATTACTTCGGAAAATAATTCCGCAATTGGCGCGCGATGGACAAGCTCGGAACGCTCAGCATTTTCATTCAGGTGGCAGAGGCCGGCAGTTTCGTGGCCGCCGGCCATCGCCTCGGGCTTTCGGGCTCGGCCGTCGGCAAGGCGATCGCGCGGCTCGAAGATGAGATGGGCGTGCGCCTCTTCAACCGGTCGACGAGAAGCATGGCGCTGACCGAGGACGGAAGCTTCTTTCTTGATACCTGCCGGCGCATCCAGTCCGAGTTCGAAACCGCCCAGGCGCAACTGTCGCGCTCTCATGCGACGCCGCGCGGGCAGTTGCGCGTCAGCCTGCCACTCGCCGGCATGCTGCTGATGCCGACCATTTCGGACTTCATGCGCGCCTATCCGCTGATCAATCTCGACCTCGATTTCACTGATCGGCTGGTCGACGTGATCGAGGAGGGTTTTGACGCGGTCATCCGCACCGGCGACGTCAAGGATACGCGCCTGATGAGCCGCAAGCTCGGGACCTTCCGGCACCGGATCGTCGCGTCGCCGGACTATCTCGCAGCCAATGGCCGGCCGGAGGTGCCGGAGGATCTGCTCGGGCATCGTTGCCTGCATCATCGTTATGCCAATTCCGGCCGCCTCGAACCCTGGCCGCTTCATCGTGAAGGGCGAGAGGTGAAGCTCGATCTGCCAGTGACGACGGTTGCAAGCACGCTCGACCCGCTGATCTTTCTTGCGGAGCGCGCCTTCGGTATCACCTGCCTGCCGCCCTTTGCCGTCTCGGCGGAACTGGCGGAAGGCAAGCTGGTCTCGCTGCTCGATGATTACCTTCGCGAAACCGGCACATTCCGCGTGCTCTGGCCGACCAATCGCTATCTCTCGCCAAAGGTGCGCGCCTTCGTCGATTTCATGGCGGCGAACCTCTTTGCCGGGTGACGGTCGGGCGGCGCGGGCGGTCGTTCCCGTGCCAATCCAGTCGTTGCTAAAGTGCGGCAAATGTCCGAAGCTTCGCTGACGCCCTCGGGTCATGCGAGCCAGAGCAACCATGAGAGACGCCTCTTCCATTCAGCCTGCCGCGAGCCATGATGCCCGCATCTGCCGGGGATGCTGGGACCAGATGCATGTGCCGATCCCGATCCGCGGACCCCTGGCGCTGCCGTTCCGCGCCTTCGGCATCACCCGCAGCAAGATGAACCCGAACATCTGCACGATCTGCGAGCGCTCCTTCCGTTACGTGAAGAAGCAGAGTCACGTTGCGGCAAGCGCCACGATCCTCTTTGCCGATATCCGCGGCTTCACCCATCTTTCGGAGCGGATCGAACGGGTCAGGCTCAGCGAGATCGTCAGCCTGTTTCAGGGTCGCTGCGCTGAAGCCATCTGGGCGCATGACGGTATCGTCAACAAAACCATGGGCGACGGGCTTATGGCGATCTTCAATTTTCCGATCCTGCGCAAGGACCATGCGGAAGCCGCTATCCGGGCCGCGCTCGACATACAGCGGCATTGCGCCGATGCCCTCGGCCGCCTCGATCTCGTTGGCCTCGGCGACCAGCCGCTCGGGGTCGGTGTCGGCATTCACACCGGCGAGGTCGAGATCGGTGAGTTCTCGACGTTCCGCAGCGATTTCACCGCGATCGGCGGTACGGTCAATCTGGCGTCGCGGCTCGAGTCCCAGGCGGAGGCTGGGGAGATTGTCGTCTCGGCCGAAACGGCGGCCGAGGCCCGGACGCTGACGTCGGGCGCCGGAACGCGGCTGCTCGTTCTGAAAGGTATCGAGCAGCCAGTGGAGGCGAAGGTGCTCGCGACGCACTGACCGGCCACGAAGCCACCGCTGATCTTTCCAACCGGTGCGCTAAGGCTTCGTCAGTGGAAGTTTGCCTGATAGCTGGTTGCGATCAGGGAGACATGCGCGTCGAGAGGCGCGCGTAACTCGAAAGCCCGTGGATGGCGTGAGAAATCATAGAGGCGGACCAGGCACCATTCCTCGCGTCGTCTCTCGGCTACCTCAAGTTCGTTGCGGGAGATATGGAATGGCGTTCGTTCCCAGCCGTTGGTGGTCTTTACCTCGATCAAGCGCACGCGCCCGTCCGGCGTGAAGCTTGCGATGTCATAACCCGCGCCATCGCCGTCTTCCTGCGCCACCCACCGAACCTCGCGGGCCAAATCCTGGCGACCACTTTGTCGTAGCTGGATGCGTTCATGAAGGAGGACGCGCTCTTCTCCAGCGCGGCCAAGGGCGCGATTGCGTTCGTCTCGTCCAGCTACGTCGAAACGCCGGGCAACGGCCTGCATTTGCGTCAATTCGGTGGGTGGTGGCGCATTGTGCAGAGTGGGTGCGACGCCAATAAAGAGTGCGGGCGGCTCCGCCATGGCGGACGCCAGATCAGCGCCAAGGAGGCTATCCCATTGCGGGTGGCGGGCTAGCCATCGCGATATCGCTTCGGCCAACGACATCTGGAAATTGAACCTCGGCTGATAACCGCTGAGAATGGGAAGGCCAAAACCCTTTGCGGCTGCCGAAATGTTGCAATGTTTGAATTCGATCGAACCACGCGTTCTTCCAAGCGCGCCCTGCAGAACGCGGTTTTGCAGGGCCTTGTTGTAGGGGCGACCGGAAAGCTCGTCGCTGAGCATGGAAAAATAGGACGCGACGATCGCGTCATTTTCCGTATCTGTCCAATCGTTTACGCTCATGCGCGCCAGGCTATGCAGCGCGCTTCTGCCTGTCATCCGATGAAATCACATTGCGCCTTGTTCTTCGCCTTCATCCCCCGAAATCGAGCGCTTCAATCCACGGCTGAACTTGGCTACGCCCACATGTCGCGCACGCAGCGGCCGTCCGGCGCCAGGTCCTCGAAGGTATCGAAGCCGTCGAAATGGTCGATCGGGAGATGGGCGACCTGCTCGAGCGCGGCCAGCCTGACGTTGACGGCGATGCGTCGGCGGCCCTGTGGGTCGAGCGTGAGGCTGCGCCAGGCAACGACGCCGGCGCAGGTCGGGCAGAAGAGGATTTCGAGCGTCGGGTCCTTCTCGTCAGCCCGCGTGTACGCGCTGAGATCGCCGCTGACCGCGATGCGCTCGCCTTCGTAATCATAGGCCCAGAGCGTGCCGTAGCGGTGGCAGAGTGTGCAGTTGCAGGCGGTGATCGGGCCGGGATCGCCCTTCAATGTCCACTTTCCGTTGCCGCAATGGCATGAGCCGTCGAGCATGGGCCGCTCCTGCTGTTGTTCCGGGGCGGCATAGTGCCCCGTTGGCGGGGTGTCCGCAATCGGTGCCGGACCTCAACCTTACTCGATCGCCAAGGCAGCGTCGATGAAGGGCGCCTTCAAGGCGAGATACTCGCCGATGCCATGCTGGTTCGTGGCTTCCAGGTGCAGCTTCAACGCTTGATAACGGGCACAGAGATCCGGATCCTGCCGAAGGAGATCGCGAAAGCGCAGCATTCTTGCAATCTGCCAATGTCCTGATCGGCAGACATGGACCTTGTGAGTTCGAACGCCATTGACGTCGCGCCGGTAGAAGTGGTGGTCCTGCGAAAGGTCCGTGTCGGATCGCGCGACTTAGTTGCGGTCGAGCCGCATGACCTTTTCTTCGCCAAGCACCATGCCGGTCTCGCGGAAGCCGAAGCGGTGGTAGAGGGCGTGGGCGCGGGCGTTTTGCGGGTAGACGCCGAGATAGATGTCGCCGCATTCGGGGATCTTGGCCATGTGCTCGAGCAGGGCCGCGAGCGCCTTGGCGCCATAGCCCTTGCCCTGGTGGCCGGCGTCGATCATCAGCCGGTAGATCCAGTGGTTGCCGTCATCGGGATCGAGCGCATACATGGCGAAGCCCACCGGGGCGCCTTCGGCCATCACGGCAAAGCCGACGCATTCGGGGCGTTCGGCGAGTTCTTCGAGAGATTCGGCGTTGCTGGCGATGAAATCCATCTGGTTTTCGTGAACGTCGAGCCTTCGGATGACATCGGCATCGACGGTATCGACGGGCAGGAGTGTAATCGTCATTCGGTCCTCATGGTCGACGCTTGGCCTTGCGCGGCGGTCTCTGTTCAATCCCGTCTGCAGTCGCCTTCTCCCCGCGGGGCGAGCGGGGAGAAGGGACCTTGCAGCATGCCCGGCGTCCACATCCTGCGCCTGGGGCGCGAGCGGTTCCCTCTGCGGGGCGGGCAGGGAAACCAAAGGGTAGGCGGAGCCGGGCCGCTGCCGTTCCCTCTCCCGATCAGCGGGCGAGGGAGTTGGGGGCAAGGAACCGGAGGCACGGGAACACGCGTCCAGCTTGGCTAAGCGTCAATAACAATTTGATTATACGTTTTCAGTTTCTGCCGTACCGGCCCGGCCGCTGCAGGCGCCGAAATCCGGAAAGCGAGCCCTTCTCCAACGGGTGCATTGCCGCAACATTGCGGTGGCAAGAAAGGATCGGCCTTCCTGTCGGCCGCTCAGGTCTCTTCCACGATCTTCGGGTCGGCCTTGCCCGTCCATTCCAGGGTGATGGTGCGGCCCTGGCGGACGTTCTGGATGACGGAGGGGCGGAAGACGGCGAGGCACTCGCCCTCGGGGTCGCGCGCCGACGGATAGATCAGGCCGTTGCCGCCTTCGGCAAGAATGGTGGCGGCAAGCGCCTGGCCGGCGGGGTAGGCGACGGCGGTATCGGGCGAAAGATAGGCGGCATCCTTTTCGCCGCGCACGTCATGGAAGCGGCAGGTGAAGCCGGCGATCAGCTCGCGGTAGCGGCCGATATCGTGGAAGCTGCCGGCTTCGCTGAGCGCCCGGGTGCGGTGATAGACGATTTCCGCTTGGCAGGTCTGAAGCGCGCGCGGGCCGAAGGCGCAGTACCAGGCGCCGCGCTCCTCGCCGTTGAAGCGGTTGCCCGGCGGGCGGGCATGGCAGAAGGCGGCATTGATCAGCGACCAGCCGTAGCCGAAGGTCTCGTTCAGGAGTTCGGCCGGATCGACGCCGACGGGCAGGGCGAGCGGGCTCTGCCGCGCCGAGGTCATCGCCTCCAGCCGGTTGAGGATCTCGATCTCGTCGTCATCGTCGGCGAGCGGCTTGACCGCGGGCTCGTCGATATAGGCGGTCGAGATCAGCCGGACGGTTGCCGGCTCGTTGAAGTCGATTTCCGGCAGCGCGATCATAGGCCGCCGCGCAACCCGTCGAGATAGCGCCTGACCTTCATCATCACGGGGATGCCGCCCTCGATCATCACGTCGACCGGCGAACGGCCGGAAAACAGCGGGCCGGTGTTGACCGCCTTCGGCCATTGATAGGTGAGCGGCCCGTTGAAGAACAGCCGCAGGCCCTTGAATATGCCGACGATCAGGCTTGCGCGCATCTTCTTGTCCTGATCGAGCTTGCCCTTGAAGTCGCCCGCCTTCATGCGGTTCCAGGTGGCGATCGGCACGTCGAAGAGCTGGGCCGCCTCCCGGTTGGTGAGGTTCCAGAGGTCGCAGGCCTTCACCACCGCCTTGACGATGACAGCCTCTTCCTGCCGGGCAGCTTGCCGGTCGGGCGCGAATGCCGGTTGTGCGAGGGCCATGAATGTCTCCTATGCGGTGACCGTGTGTATCATATGATATAAATTGATCGTGAGCGCGAGAAAGTCAAGGGTTGAGGCGGTGGCTGGCTTGGGATCTGCCATCACGTCAATTCGATTTTACTCCCTTGAAGGCGATCGCTAGGCTTTCGGGCACAGTTGATGGGAGAGAGAGTCATGAAGCGCGCACTTGCAGCAATCGCATTCGCACTCGCCTGTTCCGGCACCGCCTTTGCGCAGGACACCAGCATGAGCTTCTTCGTCACCAGCGTTAACCCCGGAAAAGGCGGCGACCTCGGCGGCCTGCAAGGCGCGGATGCCTATTGCGACACACTGGCCAAGGCGGCGGGGTCCACGGGCAAGGGCTGGAAAGCCTATCTTTCCACGGATGCGGAGAACGCCAAGGACCGGATTGGCACCGGACCGTGGTACAACGCCAAGGGCGAGAAGATCGCCGATGACGTCGCATCGCTTCACAGCGACAGCAACAACCTGACCAAGCAGACGGCGCTCAACGAAAAGGGCGAAGTGATCAACGGGCGCGGCGACACGCCCAACCGCCACGATATCCTGACGGGCTCGAAGGCCGACGGCACCGCGGCGACCGAGACCTGCGGCAACTGGACGATGGGTGGCGCCGACGGTTCGGCGATCGTGGGCCACAGCGACCGCACCGGATTGAACGATTCCGCCGAGGCCAAATCCTGGAATTCTTCGCACGCGACGCGGGGCGGCTGCACGGTCGAGGCCTTCAAGGGCACCGGCGGCGAGGGGCTGTTCTACTGCTTTGCCGTGAAGTAGGGCGCCCTCAGTTTGCAGCTGTCCATGTCTGGCCGGTGTCTTTGTTCCATGCCTCCGAGCGACCGCGTCCTGGTGGCTCTTGCCGCTTGACCTCTGCCCAGCTCCTCGCCATCGGCTCTTGAAATCAATCCAGCCCGTCAATTCAGGCCGGCGCGGGCCAGTCCCTCGACGAGGCGCGCCCGGTCCTCGGCGCGAACGAAAGACGATGTTACGGCGACCGCGTCGCGGGAGATGTCGGGAACGAGCGACTTCAGCCGTGCGAGCAGGTCCGTGGCAGCTTCCTGGTTGTCGAGCAACCCGGCACAGGCCGTGCCGATGATCAGCGGAACCACGTGGCCGGAGCGCAAGCGATGCGCCTCTCGGGCATAGTGGAGTCCAAGTTCGTAATTCGCGCCCTGGAAGTGGGCCATGGCGTAGTAGAACTGAAAGTCGCCGAGAAAAGCCTCGCGCGGGCTCAGTCTGAGGGCGTGGTCGATGCAAGGAATGGCGTCGGCTGCGCGGCCTCCGTTGGCATGCGCAAGGCCCAGCTGGCCGTGCGCAAAGGCGGAGTTGGGGTTGATCGCGACAGCCTGGCTGATCGCTGCCATCGCCAGCGCATTGTCACGCGTCGCAAAGGCGATCATCGCCTGCGCAAGGTAGGTCCACGGCTCCTTGTCATCAGCGGCAATGGCCTGCTGGACGAAATCCCTGCCAAGGGCGAGCGCGTAGCCCATGTCCTCCCACCCCTGGAAGGCGCGCCACATGGTAATCCAGCCTTTCATGGCAAGCGCCTGCGCATAGCCGGGAGCCAGTGTGATTGCCCGATCGAGCAGCGGCAGCATCTTCCCGCTGCTCTCCTCGGACAGTTGCGAACACAGGAACACTGCCCGCACGACGCATTCCCAGGCATCGAGGCCATGATGCGGCTTGGGGCTTTCGCGCGCATGCTCTGCCGCCAGCAGTTCCGGCCCGATGCGGCCGACGACGCTTGCGGTGATTTCGTCCTGGATCGCGAAGATGTCACCGAGATCGCCGTCGTATCTCTCGGCCCATAGATGGACTTCCGAGGCGGCATCGATGAGCTGCGCGCTCACCCTCATCCGGTTGCCGGACTTGCGCACACTCCCCTCGAGAACATAGCGGATGCCGAGTTCGCGTCCGATGGCGCGTACATCCACGGGCTTTCCCTTGTAGGTGAACATCGTGTTGCGGGCGATCACGAAGAAGCCCTTGAGCTTGGAGAGCGCTGTCGTGATGTCCTCGGTCAGCCCATCGCTGAAGAAGTCCTGCTCCGGGTCGGCGCTCATGGCGCTGAACGGCAGCACGGCGATGGACGGCCGATCAGGAAGGGCGGGCCTCGGCGGCGGCGCCCGTGCGGCCGCTTTTTCCAGTAGGGGGCGATACAGCCGCACCGGCCGGTCCATATTCTTGAGCGCGCGTTCGCCGAGATACTCGTAGTCGCAGTCAAGCTTCCCCTGGAGGTGATCGTAGGCCGTGCCGGAAATGCAGATGCCGCCGGGATCAGCCACGGTCTGGAGGCGGGCGGCGATGTTGACGCCATCGCCGTAGAGATCGCCATCGACCTCGTGGATCACATCCGCGAGGTTGACGCCGATCCGGAAAATGATGCGCCGCTCCGCCGGGATATCGGTCTGGTCCTTGGCAACGCGTTTCTGGATGGCGACCGCACACGCGACGGCATCGACGACCGAGCCGAACTCCACAAGCGCACCGTCGCCCATCAGCTTGACGATCCGGCCCTGATGCTCGGCGAGCAGCGGATCGATCAGCTCCCGGCGCAGAGACTTGAGGGCCGACAACGTCCCGGCCTCGTCCTGTTCGACGAGGCGGGAATAGCCGACCACGTCAGCGGCCAGGATCGCGGCCAGCCGCCGCTCCGCTCTTGCAGGTGCCATGGCTGTCTCCCCCTCAGGAGATCCGCCGCATGAAGCCCAGGCGATTGACGGGATGCACCATCCGGCTGCCCGACACCGCGACCGTGCCGGCTGATAATACCACTCAGACGGCTCTGTGGCGACGCTTCACGAGTGCCGCCTTCGATGGCGCTTGCATCCACGATGCCGACGAAGCGCTGGCGAGGCGGGTAGGCGCCGGCTTCTACACATACGGCCCGAGCAGCGACAGGTCCGCTTCGCCGAGCCGGTCCTTGGCGGTCCAGAGCTGGTGCCAGTAGGGATAGATGACCGGTGGCAGGCTGACGGCGTCGAGCAGTTCGCGTTCCTCATCGGAGAGCTTCAGGCCGGCAGCAGCCAGGTTGTCGGCGAACTGGGCCTCGGTGCGGCCGCCGATGATGACGGATGTCACGCCCCTGCGGCCGATCAGCCAGGCGAGCGCCACCTGCGCCGGCGACACGCCGCGCTCGGCGGCGATGGCCACGAGCATGTCGACGATCTTCCATAGCCGCTCCTCGTCGCGGATCGGCGGCTCTTTCCAGCCGGCGAGCTGGCGGGTGCCCTCGGGCGTTTCGTTCCGCCGGTGCTTGCCGGAGAGCAGGCCGCCGGCAAGCGGGCTCCAGACGAGGACGCCTAACCCCTGGTCGATCGCGATCGGCATCAGCTCGTATTCGGCCTCGCGCGCCTCGAGCGTGTAGTGGATCTGCTGGCTGACGAAGCGCTGCCGGCCTTCAAGCGCGCTGACGCCGAGCGCCTTCATGATGTGCCAGCCGGAAAAATTGGAGCAGCCGATATAGCGGACCTTGCCGCTGCGAACGAGGCTGTCGAGCGCCTCCATCGTTTCTTCGAGCGGTGTGAGGCCGTCCCATTCATGCACCTGATAGAGATCGATGACGTCGGTGTTCAGCCGCTTCAGGCTCGCCTCGCAGGCGGCGATCAGGTGCTGGCGCGAGAGGCCGCCGTCGTTGGGGCCGGGGCCCATGGAAAAACGCGCCTTGGTTGCAACCAGCACGCCGTTCTTCCGTTTGCCGCCGAGCACCTCGCCGATGATCTCCTCGCAGGCGCCGGTCGAATAGATGTCGGCGGTGTCGATCAGGTTGACGCCGGCATCGAGGCAGAGGTCGACGTAACGGCGCGCCTCCTTCAGCCCGACATTGCCGACCTCGGCGAACTTGCCGCGGCCGCCGATGGTCATCGTGCCCATGGTGATCACAGAGATTTTCAGGCCGGAGCGGCCGAGCAGCCGGTATTCCATGGTCTCTGATCCTTTGCTGGTGCGCGGAGCGGGAGGAGAAGCCTTCGCCCGCGATGAAAGCCGAAGGCGATGGGGGCGGTCAAGAGGTGGCCAAGAGGCGGGTCACGGGAGGGCGAGCGAGGGGCGATCACATGGGCGATCACAAGGGCGAACAAGGGCGATCGCATGGGCGCGGCGTCCGTGTGCGGGCAGGGTGTGTAGACCGGCAACACGCCGCAATCGGATGTTGCGGTTCTTTCGGCTCCGGTTTCTTAGGGCTGGCTTGGGGACGGCAAAATGTTATCGTTTGGTCGAGAGATTAAGGGGAATCACTCGATGAGCGTTGTAAGGCGTCTGCTGTCCGCATCGGCGATCGTTGCCGGTCTGGGCTGTGTTGTTGCACCTTTGACGGCGAATGCGGCCGAAAACGGCGCCGGGTTCTATCTGCTGGGCGCGCGAGGCCCGATGGCCGGCCTGCTGGCGCCGCCCGGAACCTATGTCCAGAACGACACCTATTTCTATTTCGGCGAACTCAAGGGCAACAAGCAGCTTCCGCTCGGCGGCGAGATCGTCGGCGAAGTCGATGCCAAGATCGTTGCCGATTTCCTGACAGGCCTCTGGGTGCTGCCCGAGGAGGTGCTTGGCGGCAATCTCGGCTTCACCGCGATCGTGCCGTTCGGCGGGCCGAATGTCGACGCCACGCTGTCGGCGCCGCGTGCAGGCCGCTCGGCCTCCGTCAGCGACTCGATCTTCACCGTCGGCGACCCGGTGCTGGGCGCGACGCTCGGCTGGCACAACGGCGATTTCCACTGGACGGCGAACGCCAGCGTCAACGTGCCGATCGGCGACTACCAGAAGGGGGAGCTTGCCAATCTCTCGTTCAACCGCTGGGCCGGTGACTTCACCCTTGCCGGCACCTGGTTCAACCCGGAGACCGGCCTCGATCTCTCGGGCGCTGCGGGCTTCACCTTCAACGGCGAGAACCCGGCGACCGACTATAGGACAGGTACCGAATTCCACGCGGAATGGGCGGTGACGCAGCACTTCAATCCGCAGTTCTCCGCCGGTCTTGCCGGCTATTTCTACCAGCAGGTAACGGGCGACAGCGGCGCCGGCGCAAGGCTCGGTTCCTTCAAGGGCCGCATCGCTGCGATCGGCGGCACCGTTGGCTACAATTTCAAGATGGCCGAAACACCGGTCTCGCTGACACTCAAGGTCTTCCAGGAGTTCGGCGCCAAAAACCGGCCGGAGGGTACCGCCGGCTTCGTCACCATCGCCTTCCCGATCGGCACGCCGCCGGCGCAGGTGAAATAGGCCCGAAGCGGCCTCCCGCTCGTCCGCCGGGCGCCGCTTTCGACCGGCGGGACGAGGGCAATGCATGATTACCGTCCGGGGCGAAAACTTTCGCCCGCGGCAGTGTTCGCGCGTGGCGACGTTGCTTTATCTCCCGAACGGCGCATACTGCCGCCATCGCTGGGCAGTGATACGGGCCCCGGCGGCTCGAAGATCATTGCGCTTTCGCCCCAGCCCAGGAGGTCGCGCGATGTATTCCACCGCCAGCGCACAGGCGCTTCTCCCACACGACATGAACAGAATAGAGCAGGTTTTCGCAGAGATCCTGCGCGAGCGCGGACTTTCGCGCGACTGCGCGATGGCGGAGGCAATCGCAAGACGCATCTTCAGTTGCTACCAGCGAGGCACCCGCGAGAGCGGTGCCCTCAAATACATGATCGGTTTAGACCTGCGGTCGGCGACGCAAAAGGATGCCGGCACGCCCGTCCATGGCAGCCAGGAGGTTTCAATGCAGGAGATTGCACGCGAACCGGACAGTCAGATCGGCCCTGACGATCTTGACATGTTGCAGCGCACCTTCGACCGCGTCTGCATCTGGTGCAGCATCCCGCGCTACGGCAAGCGCGCCGACCGGCTGGCCCGCCACATCACCGGCCAGTTCCGACGCGGTGTTTCCGACGAGCGGGTGCTGTTTGAAAACGCCATGTGGCTCGAGCAGCAGGCCGATCCAAGGCGGTACCGCGCCGACAACTAAAGCCGGCATCACCTAAAGCGCGCCGCGATCTTTTAAACGCGCGACGCGCTTCAAGTCCTCGATTTGGCGAATGTCGTTATCGTAAGACCGCTACGCGCTTTTGCACGACACGCTCTAGATCTCGAAAAACCGCTCCGGCATCAGCTTCCGGTAGGGGAACATGTGGAAATAGGGTCGCGCCTCGGCGAGCACGCGGCGCACGGACGCGCGTTCAAGCAGCCGCTCGAAATAGGCTGAAAGATGCGGATGCGACCCGTCGAAGGGCTCGACGATGCCGCCGTAAAAGAGCGCCGGCGTGGCGGCGCAATCGGCAAGGCTGAAGGCATCGCCGGCGGCGAAAGCATGCGTGGCGAAGTGCTTGTCGGCCATGCCATAGGCCAGAGCGAGTGCCGCGCGGGCATCGGCAACGCCGCGGGTGTCGTTTTCGCCCTCGGCCCGCAGCGTATCGGTGACGATCTTCTGCATCGGCACATGGATGTAATTGTCGAAGAAGCGATCCCAGAGCCGGACTTTCAGTGCCGTGTCGGGATCATCGGGGATCAGCCGCTGGCGGCCCGGATAGTGGCGGTCGAGATAGTCGATGATGATCGACGTCTCCGGCATCACCACGTCGCGGGCGCTGTCGGTCAAGACCGGCATCTTGCCGACCGGCCAGAGCGCTGCGAAGCGGGTCGCTTCTTCCGGGTCGAGCAGGTCGACCAGGCTGCTTTTGAACGGGGTCTCGTTTTCATAAAGCGCGATCAGCACCTTTTGGCAGAAGGAAGCGAGCGGGTGCTGGTAAAGCGTGAGGGACATGCGCGTAGTCTCCAATGCGGAAGGGACGCTTGCGGATCGGTCGTCAGGTCTTTACGGGCCTGTTTATTGCAAAACCGGTTCTGTTTTGCAATCGGTTTTCGAGGTGTGAGGACCAAAAGATC
Source organism: Ensifer sp. ENS09 (assembly GCF_014852425.1). Classification (NCBI taxonomy): domain Bacteria; kingdom Pseudomonadati; phylum Pseudomonadota; class Alphaproteobacteria; order Hyphomicrobiales; family Rhizobiaceae; genus Ensifer; species Ensifer sp. ENS09. The sequence goes on along the minus strand of NZ_JACVBP010000001.1, from coordinate 881,495 downwards.
TGGGGGCGCAGCGGTGAACGGCGGCAGCCGCGCCGGGGCGCGCCGATTTTTTGGAGCCGCCATGCTGATCGATTCCAAGCGGTTAGCGCCGGAAACGGGGGCAGAAGCGCAGAGACTTGCCGCCATCGTGCCCGGCTACCATTGAAAGCGCAAAAGTTGCCCTAGAATTAATAGAACAAGGGCGTCGCAACGCTCGGCGCCCGTCGTCATCGCGACAGGGGAGGATTGCCGATGCGCTGCTTCACGGTACTAGGGCCCTCGCAGACCGGAAAAACCACGCTGGTAGACAAGCTGGCCGGTCTGGAGGGGGCCTCTCGAAAAGCCGCTTCACCCTATGGATTGAACCTAACGGAATTCGAATTTGGCAATGAGCCCTGGTGTGCGCTTGACGCACCCGGCGGCACCGAGGCGCTGGGCCATGCGCAGCATGCGCTGATCGCCAGCGACGCCTGCGTGCTGTGCGTTTCGCCGGTGCCGGAGGAGGCGGTGCTGGCCGCGCCCTATCTGAAGGCGATCGAAGCGTCGGGCACGCCCTGCATTCTCTTCATTAACCGCATGGACGAGCCGCAGGGGCGATTGCGCGATGTGATAGCAGCGCTTCAGGATTACTCCGGCCACATGCTGCTCCTGCGCCAGGTACCCATCCGCGAGGGCGATAAGATCGTCGGCACCTGCGACCTGATCTCCGAGCGCGCCTGGCGATACCGCGAGGGGCAGACCTCGGCATTGATCGAAATCCCCGACACGGTGATGGATCGGGAAAAGGAGGCGCGGGCCGAGCTGCTCGAACATTTCTCGGAATTCGACGACTGGCTGCTGGAAGAACTGATCGAGGACCGGGCGCCGGCCAACGACACGATCTACGCGATCTCGACGCGGCTGTTGAAGGAAAACCGCATCATCCCGGTGCTGGTGGGAGCTGCAAGCCACGCCAACGGCATTCTCCGGCTGATGAAGGCGCTGCGCCATGAAGCGCCTCAGGTCGACGCGCTGCGAAAGCGACTGGCCGAGGCCGGCCCGATCGCCGAGAACGCACTTTCAGCCGTCAGCTTCCACGCCTATCACAAGGCAAATGTCGGCAAGACCGTGCTGGTCCGGGCGCTGACCGCAGGCATCAAGCAGGGCGCGACGCTCGGCGGCGGCAGCCTCGGCTCGCTGCAGGACCCGGCGACCGGCAAGCCGCTGCCCAACGCCACGCCGGAGGCGGGCGCGATCTTTGCCGCCGTCAAGGCCGACCACCTGCCGGTGCCGGCGCTGCTCGCCGCCAACACAAGTGCCGAGGCGCCGGACTGGACGGCGCCGCCGACGCCAATGCTGGTGCGCATCTTGGTGCCCGACAGCGAACGCGACGAGACCAAGCTTTCGGGCACGCTCGCCAAGCTCGCCGAGACCGACCGCGCGCTTGCGGTCATGCAGGAAGAAGGCAGCGGTGCGCAGCTCGTCTGCGTGCAGGGGCCGATGCACCTGCGCGATCTCTGCAAGACGCTTGCCGACGTCTTCCATGTCGGCGTTACCGACCGGCCGCCGAGCCCGACCTATCGCGAGACCGTGCTGAAACCGTCTGATGTGCACTACCGCCACCGCAAGCAGACCGGTGGGGCCGGGCAGTTTGCCGACGTCAAGCTCAGCGTGCACCCGAACGAGCGCGGCGCCGGTTTCTCCTTTGCCGAGACGGTGAAGGGCGGGGCGGTGCCGCGCAACTTCATCCCGGCGATCGAGGCGGGCGCGCGCGAAGCGATGGAGAAGGGACCGCTCGGCTTTCAGGTGATCGATGTCGGCGTGACGCTCACCGACGGCCAGCACCATGCGGTCGACAGCAACGACTTCGCTTTCCGCGCAGCCGCCAAGATGGGCGTGCGCCAGGCGCTGTCGCAGGCGTCCGCGGTTCTGATGCAGCCGGTCATCCGCGTCGAGATCCACATCCCGTCGATCTATTCCGGCAGCCTGGTGCCGATCGTCTCCACCTACAAGGGCCAGGTGCTCGGCTTCGACCGTGACGAGACCGCCAAGGGCTGGGACATCTTTCGCGCCCTGGTGCCGGGATCGGCCCTCGACGATCTCGCCCGGACACTAAGGGCGGCGACGCAAGGGATCGGCTACTTCTCAAAAAGCTTCGACCATTTCGAGGAGCTCTACGGCAAGGAGGCGGATGCGGTGATCCACGCGCATGGGGCGCCGCAGGCGGGGTAAGGCGTATCGTCTGATGCTCGTGTCGGTCTGTCAGACTATCGTGGCAGCCGCAGAACTTATCGACGGGCATAATCCGCTTAACGCTCTGCATGGTGCTCTGAGGACTTCATTGCGAGCGCGATGAGGAATGTCTCTCCAATGCTCAGGCAGTACGGCTCGTTCTAAGTGGCCCTATTGAGAGAATTGCGTGGTTAAAACAGGAGAACAAGCAGCTTAGCTTGGCTGTTCAACAACTTCTTGCAACGCGAGCCTGAATAGCGCCTCGGATAGAAGGGCTTACTTTAATATGCGTCCTTGCCGCCTCCCGCCGATTGCCGCTCGCGCTCCTCGATCTCGGCGATCAGCCAGTTGAGGAAGGCCTTCGTTACCGGCTTCGTGCGCAACAGGTCCTCCTGGCAGACGAACTGGTAGGTTTCGGCCGGCTCGTAGAAATGGTCGTGGGCGAGGCGGATCTGGCCGGATTTGAACTCGTGTTCGGCCATGGTGCGGTCGATCAGCGCCACGCCCTGGCCCTCCTTCACCGCTTCGAGGATGATGTGCTGGTCGTCGAAGATCAGGTCCTGGCGGCTGCGCGGCAGCGCCAGGCCCGAAGAGGCGATCCAGCTTTGCCATTCCTGAAGGCCGCGATAATGCAGCCGGTTGCCGGACAGCAGCGCCTGCCTGTCTTCCTGCCAAAGGTCGCGGCCGCAGACGGGCACCAGGCGTTCGCGCAGCAGCTTGCGGGTGAAGCGTCCAGCAGGCGGCTGCAGGCAATAGGCGATGCTGACATCGGCCGGGCCGGTGCCGGCGGTGATGGTTTCGAGGTGGGAGAGGTGGATCTGCACACCAGGATTGGCGGTGAGGAACTCCGAGATGCGCGGCGCGATCACCTTCATCGAGAAGAACGGCCCGACCCGGACGCGCAGGATCTTGTCGCTCGTGCGTGGGCGGATGTGCTGGACGACGCCTTCGAGATCGTCGAAGGCGCGCTGGCAGGAGGCGTAGAGCAGCCCGCCCTCCGGCGTCAGTTCGACACCGTGCTGTTTCCTCACGAAAACCCGAAGGCCGAGATTGAACTCGAGGTTGCGGATCTGGTGGCTGATCGCGCCCTGGCCGATGCAGAGCTCGTCGGCCGCCGCCGTCAGGCTGCCGTTGCGCGCGGCCGCCTCGAAGGCGCGCAGGGATTTGAGGCTCGGCAGATCACGCATCCGCTTCTCCGGGGTCTGGGTCGCCGGCAGCCTAGCATGAATTTTTTCGATGTCTGGAATGATTTCTTTCACATTGCGAAGGGCGGCTGTCTTCGCGCATTGTCGAAGCATAATAAAGCAAAACGAAAACTGAAATCGGCCGAAAACACAGGTAGTTCCGCGCATAGGGGCAGGTCGGGTGCGACCCGAATGCCGCTGCGGCTGAGGCTGCCTGCTCGGTCGAAGGGAAGGACAGAGGGAACGAGATGATAAAGAAGTTCATGACCATGTCTGCGCTTGCGGCGCTGCTTGCGGCCGGCACAGCCAAGGCCGAGACGCTGGCGATCGGCACCGAGGGCGACTACGCGCCGTTCAACTATGTGACCGCCGCCGGCGAGATCAAAGGCTTCGACTACGATATCGGCCAGGCCGTCTGTGCCGAGATCAAGGCGGACTGCGTCTGGAGCACCAACGAATGGGCGGGCATCATTCCCGCACTTCAGGCCAAGAAGTTCGACGTGATGATCGCCTCGATGGCGATCAACCCGGATCGCAAGACGCAGGTCGACTTCACCACCCCTTACTATTTCAACGCCATGCGCTTCGTCGCCCGCAAGGATCTCGGCCTCAAGGACATCTCGCCCGCGGCGCTGAAGGGCAAGGTGATCGGCACGCAGTCGGGCTCGGTCGCGGTCGAAGCGCTGCAGCAGTTCTTTCCGGATAGCGAAGTGAAGCTCTATCCGACGATGAGCGAAGTGTTTCTCGACATGGAAAACGGCCGGCTGGACCTGATCCTCGAAGGGCAGATGGCCTTTACCGAGTGGCTGGCCAAGGAAGAAAGCGGCTGCTGCGCCTTTGTCGGCGAAAGCTTCGTGCTCGACACGGCCGAGGGCAACGCCATGGCGGTGCGCAAGGGCGACGCGGCGCTGCTCGCCAAGCTCAATGCCGGCCTGAAGACGATCATGGAAAACGGCACCTACGACAAGATCCGCAAGCAGTATTTCGACTTCGACATCATGGCGAAGCCGAAGACCACGAGTGAGTATTTCCGCTGAGGGTGACGCGCGCCCGCTGAGGTCGGCGGCCGTGCCGGTTGAGATTTGTGGTTCTGCCCCGCATCCGGCCTGCCGGCCACCTTCGCCCCACTTGGCGGGAGAAGGAGGGTGCGGCAGCCGCTCGCTCCACTCTCGGCGGTGTCGCTGTGCCTCCATCGGAAGGCATGCCTCGGGTGAAGGGGGGCCGCTGAACGCGTTCCCACTGCTCGCCTGCGGGGGAGAGGGTTCGTCCTCGGGTTCGACCCGGGAAGAGGGCAACTTCCTCGAAAGATGCGTGAGGGGCGTCTCTTCCAAGGTTCCGTGAGTGGCCACCCCCAAGTCCAACTCCACCCAGACTTCGCCTGTCGCGTTCTGCGTTCGACGCATCGCGCGGCCGGCGGACAGGCGCGGCGCCGGGGTTTCGCGTTTTCCCCGGCGCCCGTCTTCTTCTTCTCCAATCCGCAAATGAAAGTGCATGCGATGAGCTTCAGGGTCGCCGTTCTCGAATTCAACCAGGAAACCAATACGTTTTCGAAGCTCAAGACCGGGTTTCGCGATTTCGAGGCGTGCCACTATTTCGTCGGGGCCGAGATCGAGAGCCATTGCCGCGGCACCAATTCGGAGATTGGCGGCTTCATCGACTGCTGCGATCGCTATGGCTGGCAGCCGGTCTATACGGTGGCGGCGCGGGCCGAGCCCGGCGGCAGGATCGAGGAGGCGATGCGGCAACGCTTCGTCGCCGATCTCCAAGGCGCGCTTGAAGGCGAAAGGCTCGACGGCGTCTTCATCGTCTTCCACGGCGCCATGTGCACGGAAACGGCCGACGATGCGCAGATCCAGTTGCTGGAGGTAGTGCGCGGCATCGTCGGGCCGGAGCTTCCGATCGCCGCGACCTTCGACCTGCACGCCAATTCGGCGCCCGAGATGGCCGACCTGCTCGATATCGCGGTCTCCTTCCGCACCTATCCGCATGTCGACATGGCCGAATGCGCCCACAAGGCCGGCGCGCTCTTGAACCGCGCCATGCGCGGCGAAATCCGCCCGGCGCTCGCCATCCGGCAGCCGCCGATGCTGAACGGCTGCAATGACGGGCGCACGACCCATGCCTGCGCCATGACCGAGCTGCTCGAGATTGCCGACGGGATCGCCGCGCGCGACGGCATGCTCGCGACCTCGATCAATGCCGGCTTCTACGATGCCGATATCTTCAACACCGGCCCCTCGGCTGTCATCTGCTACGACCGCAACCGGGTTTCGCCCGAAGACGCTGAAGCCGAGGCCCAGCGTCTCTGCCGCGAGATCTGGGACCGGCGCGAGCATCAGGACGTGCAGCTGCCGCTCGACGCCTTGCCCGGCATCGTTTCGGCGCATCTTTCGAAAGATGCGAACGCGCCGTTGGTGATCGCCGATTTCTCCGACAATCCCGGCTGCGGTGCCTACAGCGATTCCACCTGCGTGCTCGCCCGGCTGCTGGCGATCGGCGTCGAGAGGGCGGCTTTCGGCGCGCTCTGCGATCCGGAAGTCGTGGCCGAGCTGATCACTGCCGGCATCTGCGCGACGCGAGAGGTGACGCTCGGCTGCAAGATCGACCCGGACGTCGGCGGTGGGCCGATCAAGGTCAAGGGCAGGGTGGAGGCGATCTCGGACGGCAGGATCGTCTTCGAGGGGCCGATGTTCCAGGGCCTGCCGGCGACGATGGGGCCGAGCGTGCGCTTTCACGTCGAAGGCATCGACATCCTCATCTGCAGCGAACGGCAGCAGATGCTCGATCGCAACCTCTTCCGCGCCGTCGGCATCGAGCCATCCGATTACGCCATCGTCGTCGTCAAGTCGCAGCAGCATTTCCGCGCCGCCTTCGGCCCGATCGCCTCCGAGATCGTCGAGATCGACGGCACTGGCCTCAGCAGCGCCAATATCGGCGCGCGGAAATTCCAGCGCGTGCGGCGGCCGGTCTATCCGCTGGATCACGGCGACCTCGCCTGAGGCGGGCTGCCGTTCACTGGTCAAGGTTCATGGCTGCGCCCTCGAAAGGGGCAGTCGTATGGCGCGGTAACTGTTACGTACTCCCGCAGTGCCCGGCTTTGCGGCTAGCGTCCCTGTCATGAAGGGAGCGCAACTTAATGAGCTTCATCGATCTTTTCGCCTGGATCGTGCTGATCGTGCTTGTGGTGAGCACGGTCGCGGTTCTCATATTTCTCGCCATGCTGCCGGGCTCGATTGCGAGACGCCGCAACCATCCCTGGAGCGAGGCCGTCAATGTCGCGGGCTGGGTGACGCTGTTCCTCGGCTTCGCGCTCTGGCCGATCGCGCTCGTCTGGGCCTATGTGGACGTGCCGCGTCCGACCGGGGCGCCTCCGGGCGCTGTCCCCGCCGGCGACGTCCATCCGAGCGAGGCGCGCCAGCCATGATCGTCTTTCTCTTCAATGTCTACCTGGCGATCCTATTCCTCCTGGTGAAGCTTAGGATCGTTACCTTCAATCTCTTCTGGAAGATTTCGCCGGCGATCGTGTTCCTGCTGCTGCTCGTCGGCCTGTTCATTCCGATGAACTGGGGCGCGCCGCAGGGCGAGGCGCTGGTGGTGCGCAATTCGGTCGCGATCGTGCCCGATGTCTCAGGCGAGGTGCTGGAGGTGCCGGTCGTTTCCAACGCCCCGCTCAAGGCCGGCGACGTGCTCTTCCGCATCGATCCCGTGCCCTACCAGGCGAAGGTGGACGCGCTGCAGGCCCAGCTGTCGCTGCAGGAGCTCCGGCTTTCGCAGATGACGAAGCTGCAGTCGCGCGATGCGGCGACCGAATTCGACGTCCAGCAGCGCCAGGCGGAGGTCGACAATCTGAAGGCGCAGATCAGCAGCGCCGAATGGGACCTCGGCAAGACGACCGTGCGGGCGCCGGCCGATGGCTACGTGACCAACCTTGCGCTGCGCAAGGGCGCGCGCGTGACGACGCTGCCGCTGTCGCCGGCCATGGCCTTCATCGACACGTCGGAAACGATCATCGGGGTCGAGATCAACCAGATCGACGCGCGCTACATCAAGCCCGGACAGATGGTGGAGGCGACCTTCAAGTTCGCGCCCGGCGAGACCTACACCGGCACGGTCGAAAGCGTGCTACAGGCGATCGCCTCCGGGCAGGCGCGGGTGTCCGGCACGGCGGTGACGCCGGAGGCGCTTTCGGCCGCGCCGTTCATCGTGCGGGTGAAGCTCGACGACCAGGCTTTCGCCGCACGGCTGCCGGCCGGTGCCACCGGGGACGCGGCGATCTTTACCGAGCGGGTGAAGGCTGCGCACGTGATCCGCCGGGTGCTCTTGCGCCAGATCGCGATCACCAACTACGTCAATCCGTTCTGACCCCCGTTCTGATCCTTTGTCGTCCGCAGGTTTTTTGCGCGTGGTTGTTCGGTGGCCGTTTGGGACGTAGCATGGCGTCCGCAAACCGGCATCAGGACGGCGACAGATCATGACACTTTCCGCAATCCAGACGCCACAGGTTCTGTTGACGAGCGCCGGACGGGCGTGGAAGGGGCTTGCCGCGGATTTCATCCATATTCCGCGCGGGCTGGTGCATGTGCCCGGCGGTGACATGCATCGGCTGGGCATGCATTTCGGGCCGCCGGTCAACGCCGATTGCCGCTGCGGCGGGCGGCGCATGCGACGGGTGCAGAAGCCGGGCGATATCGATATCGTGCCGGCGGGCGTCGACGGTTCCTGGGAGGACGATGCGGACTGTCGGATCCTCAGGCTGAGTTTCTCGCGCGCGCTGCTCGATGGCGTGGCGGCGGATCTCGGGCGGGAGAGCGTCGAGCTGCTGCCGCAGATGCAGGTCCGCGATGCCCGGCTCGAGGCGATCGGCTGGGCGATCAAGGCGGATCTCGAAGCAGAGACGCCGTCCGATCCGCTCTATGTCGACCTTCTCGCCAATGCGCTGGCCGTGCGGCTGATCGAAAGCGCGACCGGCGGCGCGCGGGCGCAAGGGCGCAGCGAACCCAAGCTCTCGGCGCGGCAGTTGCGGGTGCTGACCGAGTACATCGAGACCCATCTGGACCAGCGGCTTCATCTGGCCGATCTCGCCGCGGTCGCGGGCTTGAGCGCCACGCGGCTGAAAATCCTCTTTCGCAACAGCACCGGCCTGCCGGTGCATCAATATGTCATCCGTCGCCGTGTGGAATTTGCCCGCGCGCTGATGACCACGACGAACCTGCCGGCGAGCGAGATCGCGGTCGCCGCGGGCTTTTCCCATCAAAGCCATATGGCCTCGACCATGCGCCGGCTGCTCGGCGAGACGCCGGGCGCAATCATGCGGCGCTCCGGCGAAATCTGACCGAAGCTGCAAAATCCTGGCTGAATCTGTGCGACCGGGTTCCGCCTGATCCCTAGTCCTTGCCCGTCTTCAGCAAGGAAAAAAGATCATGTTCGTCATTCTCGGAGCGGCCGGAAAGGTCGGGACATCAACGGCGTCGGCCCTGCGTGCGGAGGGGCTGCCGGTGCGGGCAGTGCTGCGCGATCCGGCAAAGGCCGGTCCATTGCAGGCGATCGGCTGCGACGTCGCCTTTGCCGATTTGCGTGATACGGCAACGCTGGGGGCGGCGATGGCGGAAGCCGAGGCCGTACAGATCATCCTGCCGCCGCCGCTCAAGGCCGAAGATGCCAGAGCGGAAATGCGTTCGCTCACCGAGAGCATGGTGGGAGCGCTGGCGCAGGCGCGGCCGAAACGCGTGCTGGCGATCTCCGACTATGGCGCCCATGTGCCCGAGGATATCGGCATGCCCACCGTCTTCCGTCTCTTCGAGGAGCGGCTTCGCCGGCTCGACATGCCCAAGATCTTCCTGCGCTCGGCCGAGCATATGGAAGGCTGGGCGCGCAGCATCCCGGCGGCGATCGCGACCGGTGCCCTTCCGAGCCTGCATCATCCGGTGGAGCGGAGCTTTGCCGCCGTTTCGACCGGAGACGTGGGGCGCATGGCTGCGGACCTGCTCCGCCGCCCGGTCGCGGAAACGGTGGAGCAGATCGTGCATGTCGAGGGACCGCGCCGCTATAGCGCCAGCGACGTGGCCGCGGCCCTGGGCCCGTTGCTCGGGCGTACGATCATGGCGCAAGCGGTGCCGCGCGGCGCGTGGCAGGCGGCGCTGGAGCGGGCCTTGAGCGCAAGCACCGCCCGGCTTCTGGTCGATCTCTACGACGCCCATAACAAGGGCGGGCTGATCGACGTCGAGCCGGGCGGCGAGGTTCGTTATGGAACGACCGGATTGGTCGAGGCCCTGCGGCCCTTCGCGCCGGCCTGATGGGTTTCAAGGTTTCGTACCGACGCAATTCCGGTCGGAAAACCGCTGTGCACTTTTCCTGGAATTGCTTAGCCGGCAATCGGCAGCGGCGCCTCCGGGTTGACGAGGCCGGCTGCGCGCAGGTCCCGCCAGAAGTCGGCCGGAACGGCCTCGTTGAGGGCGGCGCGGTCTTCGGCGATGCGGGAAGGCTGGCTGGCGCCGGGGATGACGGCGGCGACCGCGGGGTTGGCGAGCGAGAACTGCAGGCCGGCCGCCTTCATCGAGATGCCATGACGGTCGGCGATCGCCTTGATGCGCGCAACCTTGTCGAGGATGGCGGGCGTCGCCGGGGCATATTCGAAGTTCGGGCCGCCGACGAGCGCGCCGGAGCTATAGGGGCCGCCGACGACGATGCCGAGGCCGCGCTTGGTGACTTCGGGCATGACGCGCTGCAGCGCCCGGTCATGGTCAAGCAGGGTGTAGCGGCCGGCAAGCAGGAAGCCATCGGGGCGGGGGCCTTCGAGCGCCACCAGCAGTTCGATCGGCTCGACCCGGTTGACGCCGAGCCCCCAAGCCTTGATCACGCCCTCGTCGCGCAACTTGTCGAGCGCCTTGAAGGCGCCCTTGCGCGCGGTCTCGAAGACGTCGAGCCATTCGTCGCCGTAGAAATCCTGGGCGACGTCGTGGACGAAGGCGATCTCGATCCGGTCGGTCTTCAGGCGCTTGAGGCTGTCTTCGATCGAGCGCAGCGTCGCGTCATGGGTGTAGTCGTTGACGATCTTGTTGGGGCGGCCGTAGCGGAAGACGTCGCCCTTCTCGCCGAGGTCGCGGGCGCTGACATCCTCGATCTCGTCGAGGATCACCCGGCCGACCTTGGTGCTGATGACGTATTCGTCACGCGGGCGTCCGGCGAGCGCCTCGCCCATGCGGATCTCGGCAAGGCCGGCGCCGTAGAAGGGGGCGTTGTCGAAATAGCGGATGCCGTCGTTCCAGGCGGCCTCGACGGTCGCAAGCGCTTCCTGTTCGGGGATTTCGCGGAACATGTTGCCGAGCGGAGCTGCGCCGAAGCCGAGCTTGCCGGGCAGAATATCCTTGAGTGTCATGTGTCCTGTCCTTTGCTGTTGAATGGCAGGGGTTGATGTGCGGTGCTGCGATCGGTGAGGCATCGCTGTCGGGCAGAGAGATAGGTCGGGCTGTGGATCGGCATTAGGCAGGCGGATTTCGCAGGAATTGAGAAACGAATTCACAGATGGCTGGCTGGAAACCGCATCGGCGGCTATCGATCGCCGGTCGCCGGCTTTCGCCGCGATCGCCGATTATTGTTGTTTCCGCTGTCGGCAAACGCCGCCTTCATTCGTCTTCATGAAGTGTAACAGGGAGCGACGCCGCATGAAGCTTTATTTCAGCCGAAACCCCAATCCGCGTCTGGCCGTGGCAACAGTGCGGTTTCTGAAGGCCGAGGTCGCCTTCGAATTTGCCGAGCCGCTGGCGCCGGGGCAGGCGGACCGCTATCGGCCGCTCAATCCCAACCTGCTTCTGCCGATCCTGGAGCGTCCCGGCCGGGCGCTCTGGGAGGCGGATGCGATCGCCTGCTTTCTATCCCGAACGCTCGGTTCCAATTTCTGGCGAAGGGATGACGACGAGCCGGAGATGATCCGCTGGATCAGCTGGGGCAAGGAGAACTTCGTGAAGGCCTGCGACATGGTGCATTGGGAGCGTGGCACCAAGCTGCGCTACGGCATCGGCCCTTGCGAAGAGGCGATGGTGGAGGAGGGGTTGAGGGCCTTCCACAGGGCGGCGCGATTGTTGGAGGAGGAGCTTTCCGGCCGCGCCTGGCTGCTGGGCGATAGCATTTCCTATGCCGATTTCCGCATGGCGACGTTCCTGCCCTACAACGACGCGGCGCGGCTGCCGGTCGCGGACTATCCGGCGCTTGCGCGCTGGGCCGGGCGGCTGGACGAGATCGAGGTCTGGCACGATCCTTTCGGCGGGCTCGTCGCGCCCGAGATGCCGCCGCTTCCGGCTTGATAGGCGGCTCGTCGGGCGGCCTGCGCGGGGCGCTTTCGGCGGCAGTCGCGGGTGGTTTCGAAGCGGGCGCTTCCCGGCCTGGCGGCAGGTCTCCGGACGCTGGATTTCGTCTGCGATCCCAGTATGATGGGTCTGCAACCTTCCTTCCGGTCGGCCGCCATCCCGCGCGGTCGACCCTGCCGAAAACTCCCGATCATGCCGTTATCCGTCGTTTCCGCCGCGGCGCTGTCGCCGCCCTATACTGCCGAAGATCTGGTCCGGATGGATCGTTTTCGCGAGGGGCTCGATTCCGCTGCGCGCGAACTGCTGGAAACGCATCTCGCCTTGCCGCGGGAAGTGCACTACGTGGCGGATCTGCGGCGCTGGATGCTCAGCCAGATGACGATGGCCATGCATTTCGAGCATCTGCAGGATAGGGCTTGCCTGCCGATTTCACCGGGCAATCTCGCCCGCACCATGAGCGCGATCGCAAGCCGCAACACGGTGCATGCCTTTCTCCTGGAAATGCGGAGATACCGCTTTGTCGAACCGCTGGAGCGTGGAGACGGCCGCCAGCGCGCTGTTCGCGCGACGGAGATGAGCGAGGCGCTCATCCGGCGCTACTTCGATATTCATCTACGCGCGCTCGATCTCATCGATGGCGGCGACCGCTATGCGCTGTCGCGGCAGCAGCCCGGTCTCTTGCATGGCGCGCAGCCCCGTTTCGCGCGCCTGCTGCTGGCGCGTCGCGACTGGCACAAGCCGCCACCAAGCATCGCCAAGTTCGTCCGTTCGGATTCCGGAAGCAGCGTGCTGCACGACCTGATCAAGAATGCGCCAGCGCTGGCTGGCGAAAGTGCTGCGCCGATCTGGATCGGAAAAGTGTCTCCCAATGCCCTGTCGAGCCGGTACCGCATTTCCAGAACCCATACGGCGCGGCTCTTTGGCCTGGCGCGCGAGGCGGGGCTGATCGGCTGGGCGAAGACGAGCAATCGCGGCGCGTGCTGGATTTCGACGGCGCTGGTGCACGACTACCGCTATTGGCAGGCCATCAAGCTGTCGGCCGTTTCGATCGCCTTTGCCGAAGCCTGTCGCACAAGCGGTGTATTGGAGGCCGCCTGAAGGCGCATGCGGCGGGGGTCCGCTGAGGCTCCCCGCCGGGCGTTCATTACTCGTGGATCGTGTAGGAACCCATTTCGCAGAGGTCCTGCGTGTCGGTCGTCGTGTCGAGATCGTCGCCCTGGAACTCGAAGCGCATGTCGTACCGGCAGACGCTGCGGCCGTCGGCAATGGTGATTTCCATCTCTTCGCCGGGGCCAAGAGCCTGCCGGCCGAAGATGTCGTCTTCCCAGTTGTCGACGCCGGTCGGAGAGGCGTAGAAATTGTTCAGGACAGAATTGGTCCCGTTCTTCAGCGTGAAGACGAGGTCCTCGGCTTTTGCTGTCGTCGATAGGCACATGACAACTGCCGACGCCAGAAGGGCGAAGTTAAACTTTTTCATGTTTTCAACCTGTTGGAATATGTTATTGCGAGAACTCGCGACAAATTCTTTAGCTGAACTCAACGCCAAGCTGAAGATTGCTGCCGTTCCATCTTTGGGTCTATCTGGACCCGCTTGACCGGGCTTTCGGGTGCCGCAGCCGGTCGGAAGTCGGTCTTGGCCGTCGCTGCCAATCGGCCCGAATGGGCGTCGAAACGGCCGTTACCTATTCCCAGTCGAATCCCGAAAGGTGTTTCGCCTTTTTTAGGAAGACGAGATTTGTCCTCCTTCGGTTACCTTTTTGCTTGTCCCGCTGGAGACGGGGCAATCGCACAAGGTATGGAGGAGATACCCTTGGCAAGCATTGCAGAGGAAAATGCACTACCGGAAAATCCCGAAGACGAACGGCTGAGTGTCGGTGCCAATCTGGCCTACGGGCTGCAGCACGTCTTGACCATGTATGGCGGCATCGTCGCCGTTCCGTTGATCCTCGGCCAGGCGGCCGGGTTGAATTCCGCCGATGTCGGCCTGCTCGTTACCGCCTCGCTTTTTGCCGGCGGGCTTGCGACCATCCTGCAGACGATCGGCGTGCCGTTCTTCGGCAGCCGCCTGCCGTTGGTGCAGGGCGTTTCGTTCTCCGGCGTTGCGACGATGATCGCGATTTCGGGCAATGGCGGCATTCCGGCGGTTCTGGGCGCGGTGATCGTGGCTTCGCTGATCGGTCTTCTGATCACGCCGGTGTTTTCGCGCATCACCCGTTTCTTTCCGCCGCTGGTGACCGGCATCGTGATCACCACCATCGGTCTTACGCTGATGCCGGTTGCGGCCTTCTGGGCCATGGGCGGAAACAAGGCGGCGCCGGACTTCGGCAGCACCGCCAATATCCAGCTTGCAGCGGTGACGCTGATCATCGTGCTGCTGTTGAGCAAGCTCGGCAATGCGTCGATTTCGCGGCTTTCGATCCTGCTTTCTATCGTCATCGGCACGGGCATCGCCTATGTGGCCGGCATGACCGATTTTTCGCAGGTTGCCAACGGTCCGGTCTTCGCACTGCCGAAGGTCTTCCATTTCGGCTACCCGACCTTCGAGCTTGCCGCAATCATCTCGATGCTGATCGTCATCATGGTGACGCTGGTCGAAACCTCGGCCGATATTCTCGCCGTCGGTGAGATCGTCGAGACCAAGGTGGATTCGCGCCGGCTCGGCGACGGCCTTCGCGCCGACATGCTGTCGAGCATTCTCGCGCCGATCGTCGGTTCCTTCACCCAGAGCGCCTTTGCCCAGAATGTCGGCCTCGTGGCGGTGACGGGCGTAAAGAGCCGCTACGTGGTGGCGACCGGCGGCATGTTCCTGGTGACCCTCGGCCTCTTGCCGGTCATGGGGCGGATCGTTGCTTCCGTTCCGACCTCGGTTCTCGGCGGCGCCGGCATCGTGCTCTTCGGCACGGTTGCAGCCAGCGGCATCCGCACGCTGTCCAAGGTCGAGTACAACAACAACATGAACCTGGTGATCGTTGCGACCTCGATCGGCTTCGGCATGATCCCGATCGCAGCGCCCGGTTTCTACGAGCACTTCCCGACCTGGGTCGCGACGATCTTCCATTCGGGCATCTCGTCGGCGGCGGTCATGGCAATCCTGCTCAACCTCCTGTTCAACCACTTCACCGTGGGCAATTCCGACCAGCAATCGGTGTTCGTGGCGGCAACGGAGCGCACGATCCGCTACCAGGACATTGCCCGCCTGCATGACGGCGACTACTTCCTCAACGGCAAGCTCTACGACGCCAAGGGCGTGGAGGTGCCGCTGATCGAGGCGCACTGAACGGGCGCGATCTCTAAGCATGCCCAATCCCGGCGGGAGGTCGCTTCAGACTTCTCCCGGGATTTGTTCTGAAATATGCAATCCCGCACGGAAAACCGCTTCGCACTTTTCCTAGGATTGCTTTGAAATACCGCCATTCCGGGCAGGGGACCGTTTCCTGTTTTTCCTGGCGTTGCTTTGAACCCCAACGAAAGGACACTGGGAATGACACAGCAGACCGACAACTACGCGCTCCTCGATGCGCTGCTCGGCACGATGGAGAAGGGCATCATTCCGGCGACGGAAGCAGGCGTTGCCGCCGGCAACAAGATCTTCGGCGCCGCGCTGATGCGCAAATCCGATCTTTCGACCGTGCTCGTGGAAACCAACAACGAAACGGAAAACCCGCTCTGGCACGGCGAAGTTCACACGCTGAAGCGCTTCTACGAGATCGAGGGAACGGAGCGCCCGGACAGCCGCGACCTCATTTTCCTCTCCACGCACGAGCCGTGCTCGATGTGCCTTTCGGCGATCACCTGGGCGGGCTTCGACAACTTCTTCTACTTCTTCAGCCACGAGGATTCGCGCGACAGTTTCTCCATCCCGCATGACCTGAAGATCCTGAAGGAGGTCTTCACGCTGGAGCCCGGCGGCTACAACCGGACGAATGCGTTCTGGAAGGGCCAGTCGATCCACGCGCTGATCGACGCTCTGCCCGAGCCGCAGCGGAGCGGCCTGAAGGCCCGCGCCGAGGCGATCCGGGCGAAATACGACGAACTCTCCTCCGCCTATCAGGACAGCAAGGACGGCAACGCCATCCCGCTGAACTGAGGCAAGAAAAGCCTTCACCTGAACCGGGCCATTTCATTCTCTCGTCAGGGCGTGAAATGGCCTATTTCTTTGAAAGAATATGCATTCCTCCTTATGAAGGCAGGTGCTAGGGTCGCCGGCGTACAGTCGCGTTTCGGGGGAACTGCGTGAACTGGTCCAGGCCTCTCAGGGTGCATCTCAGCGTGCTCGTGGTCGCGCTGCTCGTCTTAACGGCAACGCCGATCATCTGGATGGCCTTCAGCCAGGGGCGGCAGGCGGCGATCCTTGCCGGCGAGAAGCACATGCGCGAGATGAGCCTGCGGCTGATCGAGGGCTACAGGAATGCGCTCGAAGGCGGCCACGAGGCGGTGGCGCTTGCGTCCACCGTGCCGCAACTGGCCGTCGCGCCACCCGGCGACCTGGAGCCAAAGGAGCAATTCTTCCTGGAGGTGCTCAGAAGCGTTTCCAACGCGACGAGCATCTATGCCGGCTATCCCGACGGCTCCTATCTGCAGGTGATCAATGCGGAGCGAGACTATGTGCGCCAGGCGCTCGAAGCGCCTGTGGGCACGGCCTTTGCGGTCCGCGTGCTGGCCCATGGGCAGGACGCGGGCACAGTCTCGACGCTTCGCTTCCTCGATGCTGGGGCCAAGCAGATCGGGGAACGTCCGTTCGAGCGCACGAATTTCGACCCGCGTCAGACCCCCTGGTATCAGGCGGCCCTTCGAACCGGCGGTCCGGTTTCCGTCGGGCCCTATGTCACGGGCACGCTCAAGGTGCCGACCCTGGCGCTGGCAGCGCCGCTGAAGGGGACTCGCGGCATTGTGGTCGGCACCAACATTCACCTGCAGACCGTCAGCCGCCTGCTCGATGCGCGCGAGATCTCGCCGCGGGCCCGGTCCTATGTCATCGGCAGCGACAACAACCTCGTCGCCCATTCCGATCCCGCGGTCATGAGCATGATCCTCGGGGCCTGGTCGGGCGGGCGCGGGGCCGATATGCACAGCCTCGATCCGAGCCTCGACGTCGTCGCCGGGCTGCGCAAGGACTCCGTCTATGCGGGTGGCGGGCTTACTGAGGCCGAGTTTGCCGGCGAGCGCTATCTGGTGCAGATCGCGCCGGTCAGCGTTGCCGGCCAGTTCAAGGGCAGCTCGGTCGCGATCGTCGTGCCGCTGCAGGACCTGGTGGCGCAGGCAAACCGGCTGCTGGTGCGCAACCTGATGATTGCCGGGGGCCTGCTGGTGGCGGGTGTCATCGGCTCGCTGATGCTGTCACGGGTGATCAGCCGCAAGCTCTATCACCTTGCCGACGAGGCGCGGCGGATCGGCGACCTGAACTTTGCCGGCAACGACGCTCCGCATTCCTGGATCACCGAGATCAACACGCTTGGCGGCGCGCTTTCCGCCAGCCGGCGCGCCATCGTCCAGTTTGCGCTTTACGTTCCGCGCGAGGTGGTCCGCCGGATCATCGACCCCGAGGGCGGCGCGGCGGTTCGCGGCAGGCGACAGGAGGTGACCGCGCTTTTCACCGACGTGCGCGATTTTACCACCATCTCCGAACAGCATTCGCCCGAGGAGGTCGTCGATATCCTTTCGGCCTATTTCGAGATGCTGAACGCGGTGGCCGAGCAGTACCACGGAACGGTGATCCAGTATCTCGGCGACAGCATTTTCGTCATCTGGAACGCGCCGGTTGCCGATCCGCAGCACATCGAGAATGGCTGTCATTGCGCGCTGGCGATGAAGGCGGCGGTCGATCGCCTCAACGAGACCAACCGCAAAGGCGGTCGTCCGGAACTGTTAACGCGTTTTGGCGTGCATACGGGGCCGGCGGTCGTCGGCAGCTTCGGTGCGATTGCGCGCCAGCAATACACGGCCATGGGCGACACGATCAATGTCGCTTCGCGGCTCGAAGGGCTGAACAAGGAGTACAACACCTCGATCCTGGTGAGCGGGGCGGTGCATGCAGCCGTTGCCGATCTCTTCGACTTCCGCGCGATGGGCATGGTGCATGTGAAGGGGCGCTCGGGCGGCATCGATCTCTGGGAACTGGCCGGCACGCGCGGATAGTCTCCACCACGGCGGTCGTCGAGACTGGTTCGTTGGCGGATCAGCGATCCGCGAGCAGCCCGGTCGCCATGGCGCGGAAGGCGTCGATCGCTTTCGGCAAAACCGTCTTCGGCTCGTCGCTGGCGGCAACCCAGAGGGCGGCGTTGAGCGCGGCACCGCTCAAGAGCCGCGCGGCCGCTTCCGCATCGACCGGTTTCAATACGCCCTTGTCCAGCAGATGCTCCACCGACCGCTTCGTCGCCAACAGGCAGCTGTTCTGGCTCGGCCATTTCGACGGATCGCCGAGCACGGCCGGGCCATCGAGCAGCACAATGCGCTGCACCTCGGGATCGAGCGCCATCTCGATATAGGCGGCCCCTTCGGCAAGCATCGCCTGCCAGTGGTCGCCGGCTGCGGCACCGGCGCCGATCTCCTTGGCGCGGGCGGCCATCTCGCCGTCGATCTGGGTGACGACCGCGGCCAGCAGCCCGCGCTTGTCGCCGAAATTGTGATAGAGCGCGCCGCGCGTCAGCCCGACATCGGCGGTCAGTTCATCCATCGAGGCGGCGGCATAGCCCTTTTCCGCGAAGGCCTTTCGGCCCGCCGAAATCAGCTTCGCGCGGTTTTCCTCCATCGTTTCCTGGCGGCTTCTGGCCATCATCGCCCTCAATTTCAGATACGGTGCGTATATGGATTTGACATACGTGTCGTATTTCGCTATTTCAGATACGTTCCGTATATCAAATTGGAAGGCATTTGTGAAGGAGGGCCCGGCATCCGGCTCGTCCTCGTTTGTGCCGATCCCGTAAACCAGAAAGGCAAGTCCCATGACGTTACGCGACGCAATCTTTCCCGCCGGCCGGCATGCGCTCTACGAGCAGCACCGTTACTCCGCAGCTATCCGTTCCGGCGATCTGCTGTTCGTTTCCGGCCAGGTCGGCAGCCGTGAGGACGGCACGCCGGAGCCGGACTTCGCCCGCCAGGTGGAGCGCGCCTTCGACAATCTCGAAGCGACGCTGAAGGCGGCCGGCGCCACTTTCGACGACATCGTCGACGTGACGAGCTTCCACACCGATCCGGAGAACCAGTTCGAAGCGATCCTGGCGGTCAAGGACCGCGTCTTTTCCGAAAAGCCCTATCCGAACTGGACCGCCATAGGCGTCAACTGGCTCGCCGGCTTCGATTTCGAGATCAAGGTGATCGCGCGGATACCCGAAGCGGGTGGTGCCGAGCGGGGGCGGGCGGCTTAGCGCCTGTTGGGCATTTGGAGCCTTGGAGGGACGTCGCGTTCGATGCGGCGCCCTCCGGCACCGCACGCCATGTCAAACAGACCGATCGCTCCTTGGGTGCCGATCCGCGGGCCTCTAGCGAGGGCCAGCGCTCCGACAATTGAAACGCGAGGCGACAGGTCGCGACAGCTTGCGCCTAATGCAGATGCGCCAGCTTGTCCGGATTGCGCACCACGTAGATCGCCGCGACCTTGCCATCCTTGATCTCCAGCGCCGTCGTCTGCAGCTCGCCGTCGGCCTCGCGGGTGACGAAGCCGGGCAGGCCGTTGATGAAGCCGGCGCGTATCAGCGTCGAGCCGTGCTTGGCAAAGAGGGCGGCCAGTTGCTCGTGCACCTTCATCACCGCATCAAAGCCGAGGATCGGCTGCATTGCGGCCGGGCGTTTGCCGCCGCCGTCGGCATGCACGCTGACATCGGCTGCGAGCATGGCGCCGAGCGTCTTCATGTCGCCGTGGCGGGAGGCTGCAAAGAAGGCGTTGGCAAGTTCGAGGCCGCGCTGCTGCTCGATCTCAAAGCGGGGGCGTTCCGCGCGCACATGGGTGCGGGCGCGGGCTGCAAGCTGGCGGCAGGCGGCGGCATCGCGCTCGATCGTCACTGCCACCTCGTCAAAACTCTGGCCGAAGACGTCGTGCAGCAGGAAGGCGGCGCGCTCCAAGGGCGAGAGCCGTTCGAGCGCCAGCATCAGGGGCAGGGTGACGTCGTCCTCCGGCTCTTCCTCGACGACGGGTTCGGGAAGCCAGGGGCCGACATAGGTCTCGCGCTTGAGGCGCGCGGATTTCAACTGGTCGAGGCAGAGCCGCGTGACGGTGCGGCGCAGGAAGGCTTCCGGCTCGCGCACGGAGGTGCGGTCGGCCCCCATCCAGCGGATGAAGGCCTCCTGCACCATGTCCTCCGCATCGGCGACCGAGCCGAGCATGCGGTAGGCGACGCGGACGAGTCTTGGACGCAGCGGATCGAAGACCGCCGCTGCGTCCTCATGGGCGCTCACCGCCATCAGGCGGCAGCCTGCGCGGCGGCCTTGGCGGCTGCCGGGTCGACCCAGAGGCCGAAGCCGACGGCGAGACGGTTCCAGCCGTTGATGACGTTGATCATCAGCGTAAGTTTCACCTGTTCCTCCTCGGTGAAATGGTCCTTCAGCGCCTGATAGGCCGCATCGTGGCCGTGGCCCTCGGACAGGCGAGTCAGCGCTTCGGTCCAGCCTAGCGCGGCGCGCTCGCGATCGGAATAGCAGGGTGCTTCGCGCCAGGCGGAAAGCAGGTAGATGCGCTGTTCCGTCTCGCCCTTTTCGCGAGCTTCCTGGGTGTGCATGTTGATGCAGTTGGCGCAGCCGTTGATCTGCGAGGCGCGGATTTTCACGAGTTCGATGATGGTGGTGTCAAGGCTCGCGGCAACGGCCATCGAGACGCTGGTCCAGCTCTTCATCAGTTGCGGGGCAGCGGCGAAAAGGTCGATCTTGGCATTCATGGTTCCGTTTCCTTTCGTTGGGTTCCGATACCATGACGAGCGAGCAACGGCTGGTGTGACATGGCCGCGAATTTTTCTGAAAAAAAACGTCGGTGCGCATCGTTTCGGTGGGGCCGGCCTGTGCCGCACCGCACTAACCCCTATGGATGACTATGACGCCTTCGGTCGATATGTGAGTGTAGCTTGGGGGATTCTTTATTGCAGGTGGTGGTGCCGAGTGCTTCGGGAGGTACTCAATGGCAGACGAATTCAATGCCGCACTCGATATTCCGTATGTCTTCGAGATCAGCATTAACGACTTTGCGGCGCTGTGGCGGAAGCTGGAGAGGCGAAGCTTTGCGCTGAAGGCGCTTTTGCCTAACTGGTATGGCCAGCTCCAGGGAGAATTCGGAGCGACCTTCGGCGCGCTCGATGCCTATGTCGGCCACGGCAGTGCGGTCATTCCCCGAAACGGCATGGAAAAGGCCGCTGTCGAGGCAGTAATCGCGACAATGCTGATGGGCCGGCTCGGCATGGCCATTCGCGAACTGGCCGTCGAGGCGGGG
This sequence comes from Ensifer sp. ENS09, assembly GCF_014852425.1. Classification (NCBI taxonomy): domain Bacteria; kingdom Pseudomonadati; phylum Pseudomonadota; class Alphaproteobacteria; order Hyphomicrobiales; family Rhizobiaceae; genus Ensifer; species Ensifer sp. ENS09. Next base: position 860,406 of record NZ_JACVBP010000001.1, on the reverse strand, counting down.
CAGGCCGCGACCCAAGAGGGCGCTCCCATCAAGGGCCGGCTTCACTATGGCAAGGACAACCGGATTATCGGTGTGGACAACGAGTATCTGCGCCGGGTGCTCGATCCGGCCGAGGACTATGAGGCCGACGGCTGCGTCTTCGAGGTGCTGGGCTACTCGCCGAGCAGTCCCTTTTCCATGACGTCGCGGATCGCCTCGATGATGCTGTTCTTCAACCGCGGCATGGCGCCCTTGAGCGGGAAGCCTGTCGATTACAACGTCATCCTGAAGACGATGCACGCCTTCATCGCTGCGGAGAACCTCGGCTATGTCATGACCTTCGAGCACCGCAACACCAATGACGACCTGTCGATCTTCACCACCAACGAATTCAACAAGCTGACCATCCAGTCGGCGGAGGGCGACCTTCGCCTCATTCAGAAATACCTGAAGGCCATCGGCTTCTATTTTGGCGATGTCGACAATGCACTCGGACCGGAGTTCGAGGTCGCTGCCCGAAATTTCGCGCGCGTCTACAGGCTGGACCACTATGCGCACTACAGTGACCGCGATTTCCTGTACACACTGGCCAATGCCTATGTGCTCCACCGCAGCCAGATATCGACGGGCGCGCGCTAAAGCTCATCGCGTGAAGCTCTTGTTTTTATGCACGTCGTCGCCGCAAAACCGCTGCGCACATTTGCGCGACCTGCATCGGGACCCACAGATCGCGCGTCCCCCGGTTCTGTCACACCCCTGTAAAAGGGTGGCCCTATCCCTCGGCGCCAGTTTCAACACGAGGGTGTATCCATGAAATCGTTTGTCTCCGTCCTTGCCGGCGCCGTTGTCGCAGGCCTGCTTTCGACCGCGGCCTATGCCGAGAGCCTGGTGCTCTATACCAGCCAGCCGAACGAGGATGCGCAGGCGACGGTCGACGCGTTCCAGGCCGCCAATCCCGGCATCGAGGTGGAATGGGTGCGCGAGGGCACGACCAAGATCATGGCCAAGCTGATGGCCGAGATCGAGGCCGGCAATCCGGTCGCCGACGTGCTGCTGATCGCCGACACCGTGACCATGCAGCGGCTGAAGGAAGCAGGCCATCTCGCCGACTACAAGTCGCCGGAAGCGGCAAACTACGACGCGGCGCTCTATGATGCGGACGGCGCCTATTACTCGACCAAGATGATCACCACCGGGATCGTCTACAATACCTCTGCCGCCATGAAGCCTGAGGGCTGGCAGGATCTCGCGAAGCCGGGGGCCAAGGGCCTCGTCACCATGCCGAGCCCGCTGACCTCGGGTGCCGCTCTCATCCACGCGCAGACCCTGACCGGCATCGATGGTCTCGGCTGGGACTATTACAAGGCGCTCGCCGCAAACGGCGCCACGGCTGCCGGCGGCAATGGCGGCGTCTTGAAGGCGGTTGCGACCGGCGAGAAGGCCTATGGCATGCTCGTCGATTTCATGGCGATCCGCGAGAAGGCCAAGGGCGCGCCGGTGGAATTCGTCTTCCCGGCCGAGGGCGTGTCTGCCGTGACCGAACCCGTCGGCATCCTGAAGACCGCCAAGAACGTCGAGGCGGCGAAGAAGTTCGTCGACTTCCTGCTGTCCGAGGAAGGCCAGAAGACGGCGGTCAAGATGGGCTATATTCCGGCCCGCAACGGCGTGGCGCTGCCTGCGGGCTATCCGGCGCGCGAGACGATCAAGGTGCTGCCGGTCAATGCGGCCGAGGCCGTGAAGAATTCCGATGCGGACCTCAAAGCCTTCTCCGGCATCTTCGGCACGAACTGATCGGTTCAATGCTGAAACGTAACGATGCGCGCAGCCGGCCCCGCTGGCTGCGCTTTCCCATTCAAGGCCGGACGATGGGCGCGCCCAAGCGGCGGGCAGGGGCGAGCCCCGCTGCCGAGCCGCGCTGGCTGGCGCCCTTCGTTCTCGCCTGCCTGTTTCTTCTCTGCCTGCTGCCGCTCTTCAGCCTGGCGAAGGCCGGTTTTTCCGGGCTCGTCTCCGGCCGGTCGATTGGCGTGCTCACGGAGCCCGCGACCTTTGCGGCGATCCGCAACACGCTGATTACGGCGACCGGCGGCATGGTTGTCTCCGTCGTCATCGGCGCGCTTTTTGCCTTCGTGGTGGCGCTGACGGATGTGCGCGGCAAGCTTACGCTCAGCTTCGCCTTCATGCTGCCGATGATGATCCCGCCGCAGGTGACGGCCCTTGCCTGGGTGGAGATGACCGGGCCGGCGAGCCCGCTGTTAAAGACGCTCGGGATTGCGCCGCCGCTCGGCAGCCCGCAGCCGCTCTATTCGCTGGCTGGCATTTCGCTGCTGCTCGGCGTGCAGCATGCGCCGCTCGTCTTCCTGGCGCTGAAAGCGGGCCTATCGGCCTCGCCGCGCGACGGGGTGGAGGCGGCACGGCTTGCCGGGGCCACGCCGCTTCGCGTCTTTCGCGACATCGTCTCGCCGCTGTCGCTGCCGGGGTTGATTGCAGGTGCTGCGATCGCCTTCGTGTCCGGCGTCGGCAATTTCGGCATTCCGGCGATCCTTGGCATTCCCGCGGGCATCGAGGTGCTGCCGACCCTGATCTATACGCGGCTTGCAAGCTTCGGCGCCGGCACCTTCGGCGAGATCGCGCTGCTCTCCAGCCTCATCGCCGTCATTGCCGCCGCCGGGTTGATCCTTCAGCAGAAGGCGCTTGTCGGCCGGGACTACCGCATCATCGGCCTTTCCGGGGCGAATGCCGCCTTTTCGCTCGGCCGCTTCCGCCCGGTCGTCGAGCTGGTCCTCGTGGCGATCCTGCTTCTCGTGCTGGTCGCACCGCTCGCCGCTCTTGTCGCGAGCTCGCTGGTGCCGGCCTATGGCGTGCCGCTCAATCTTCAGACGGTGTCACTGCGCGCTTACGAAGAAATTCTCTTCCGCCAGTCGATGACGCTGAAGGCGCTTGGCAATTCGATGTTCCTTGCAGCAACGGCCGCATTCGGCCTGCTCGCCGTCTCGGTGCCCGCGGCCTATCTCATGACGCGGCGCAAGGGGTGGCTTGCCAATACGCTCGGCATCCTGATCGAGATCCCCTATGCACTGCCGGGCATCGTGCTTGCGGTCGCATTCATCCTCACCTTTGCCGCACCTCTGCCGATCCTCAAGGTTTCGCTCTACGGCACCATCTGGATCATCCTGGTTGCCTACTTCTCCTCGTTCCTCGCCGTCAGCCTCAAGCCGGTGATGAGTGCTTTCCTGCAGATGGATCCTTCGCTGGAGGAGGCGGCGCGCCTTGCGGGTGCCGGTTTCTTCAGGCGGATGCGAGATGTGATCCTGCCCTTGGTGGCGCCGGCGGCGGGGGCTGCGATCATCCTCGTCTTCCTGATCGCCGCCAACGAGCTGACGGTCTCGGCGCTGCTCTGGTCGGCCGGCACCCAGACGCTTGGCGTTGCCATCTTCAATCTCGACGACAGCGGCTCGTCGGACCTGGCCGCAGCCCTTTCGGTGCTGGTGGTCGTCATGGTCGTCTTGCTGATGGCAGCGCTCGAGGCGCTTGCAAACCACCTTCCGAAAGGCGTGCTGCCGTGGCGCAACTGATCCTCAATCACCTCACCAAGGATTTCGGCGGCGGCCGGCCGGCGGTTTCGGATGTGTCGCTGACGGTGCGGGAGGGCGGCTTCCTGGCGCTGCTCGGGCCGTCCGGCTGCGGCAAGACGACGGTGCTCAGGATGATTGCCGGCTTCGAGCAGCCGAGCGACGGCTCGATCGATTTCGGTGAAAGGCGGCTTTCGGATGCCGCGCGGGCGCTGCCGCCGGAGCGGCGCAACATGGCGATGGTGTTCCAGTCCTATGCGCTCTGGCCGCACATGACGGTGGCCGAAAATGTCGGCTATCCGCTGAAGGTGCGGGGCATTTCGGGCTCGGCGTGGCAACGGAGCGTCGCCGATGCTCTGGCGCTGGTGAAACTGACGGACTATGCCGACCGCCGACCCGCAGCCCTTTCCGGCGGTCAGCGCCAGCGTGTGGCGCTTGCCCGCTGCCTGGTGACTTCGCCCGACGTGGTGCTGCTCGACGAACCGCTTGCCAATCTCGACCAGCATTTGCGCAAGTCGATGGAGGAGACCTTCCGCATCTTCCACGAGCGCTCGGGTGCGACGATGATCTATGTGACGCACGATCAGGCGGAAGCGATGGCGCTTGCGACCGATGTCGCCGTGATGTCCGAGGGGCGGCTGATGCAGATGGCGCCGCCGGCCGAGATCTACGCAAGACCCGAAGGCGCCGTCGTCGGCGGCCTCATCGGCCGGGGCTCGGTGCTCAAGCTCGCCGTGCCGGAGGGCGCGCCACGGGCGCTCGAATGGTCGCTGCTGCGTTCAGCGCTTGCTGGCGTCGGCATGGAAGGTGCTGGCGATGGCGCCGTTCGTGACGTCCTCGTGCGCCCGGAACATGTGCGCCACGACGGCGAGGGCATGGCGCTTCGCGTCGTCTCCTGCGTCTTCGAGGGCGAGCGTTTTGCCCTGACCTTGGCTTTGCCGGATGGCCAGTCGTTGAAAGCCTTTGGCGACAGGGCGATCATGCCGGGAGACACGGCGCGGTTCGTGATGAGCCAGGGGTGGCGGCTCTAGGTCGGGTTGGCGTCACTCGCAATCGGGCTTGTCGAGTTCGACCTCGAACTGGCGCGGGCCGACAACGCCCGGCTTTGCCGGCAGGCCGACGATCCTTGCGATGACCGTGCATTTGCCGGCGACGACGGCATAACGGTCGCGGCCCTGGCTGATGACCTTGTCGATCGGGTGTTTGGGAACGGCGACGGCGACCGCGTTGATGACCGCGTTCAGCTCGCGGGCCCGCTGAAAATTCGGCGCAAGGGCGGCCGTGGCCTGACCGGTGGCAAGGACGAGGACGAGGCAGGCGACGGCGGATCGGGCGAACATGGCAAGCTCCTGTTTTCAAGTGAAGGAAGCATGACGCCCTGACCGCTTCAAGTGCATGGGCTCGGTCGCCTGTGACGTCTGAAGGGATTCCGCCATTTCCCGCGCCAGCCCACAAAATTCATCGTGTCTTGAAATAAACCGTTGAGTTAAATGAAACCGGTTGCTATAAACAATCAGTATCCCGCTTAAAGGCGGTTCAGGAGGAACGGGGCGGTCGCCTCATCGACAGGAGGATAGGATGAAGCTTTATCAGGGCATGGGACCGAATTCGTATCGCGTGCGCATCTTCATGGCGGAGAAGGGGATTTCGCTGCCGATGGTGGATGTCGATTTCGCCAAGGGTGAGCACAAGGCGCCGGAGTTCCTGGCGGTCAATTCGCTCGGCCAGATCCCGGTGCTGGAGCTCGACGACGGCACGATTATTACCGAGAGCGTCGCGATCTGCCGCTATCTCGAAGAGACGAAGCGCGAGCCGCAGCTCTTCGGCCATGATGCCGTCAGCCGCGCCAAGATCGAGATGTGGAACCGTCGCGCCGAACTGGTCATCCTCGGCACCGTCGGCAATGTGGCGCTGCATTCGGATGCCTTCTTTGCCGAGCGGCTGACGCAGTTTCCGGCCTTTGCCGAGACCGAGCGGGTGGCGGTGCCGAAGAAATGGGGCTGGCTCGACGACGAGCTTTCCGACGGTCGGCCGTATCTGGCCGGCGATCAGTTCTCGATCGCCGACATCACCGCCGGCGTTACCGCCTGGCTCTGCGACGTCTTCGGCATGGAGATCCCGGGCTCGGCGAAAAACGTCCAGGGCTGGCTGGAGCGGGTGCGCGCGCGGCCGAGCTTTGAAGCCTAGGGGCAAAGCGCAGGGACGGCGATCGGCCCCGCATCCCCCTGCCGGAACCTTCTCGCCGTTTTGACGGGGACAGGGAACTTGCGGCAGCCGCTCGCTCGCCCGTCAATCTCAGCGGAAAGAGGCTCGATCAGCCAATCGCGGCAGTCGTCTTTGCTGCCGCGCGTCCCTGTTTGGGAGCCGGCCGTCGACCGCGTCTCCTCTCTCCGCGCAGCGTTGAGAGGGTCAGGTCGAGGGGCGGATGTGGCGTAAAGATTTGATTGTTTGTATGTTTTCGCCATTCTGCGGCGGAAGTCCGGCCGCCTCTGCGCCCCCGCTAAAATTCATATGTGGATAGGCGCGTCGCCCTTTTTGCTTGCCTTCTCCATGGCTTTTTTCAATTCCTAAAATACAAGCTGCCCGATTCGCCGCTGCCGGGCGCCCGCAAGGCGCTGGCTCTAGGAGACAAGCCATGACCGATTTCAAGAAGCCCACGATCACCGAAATGCGCCCGAAGATCACCGTGATCGGGGTCGGCGGCGGTGGCGGCAACGCCATCAACAACATGATCAACGAAGGGCTTCAGGGCGTCGATTTCGTGGTCGCCAACACCGACGCGCAGGCGCTCGCCATGTCGAAGTCGTCGCGCATCATCCAGCTCGGCGCTGCCGTCACCGAAGGTCTCGGCGCCGGCTCGCTGCCGGATGTCGGCCGGGCGGCGGCGGAAGAATCGATCGACGAGATCATGGATCACCTCGGCGGCACGCATATGTGCTTCGTCACCGCCGGCATGGGCGGCGGCACCGGCACGGGCGCAGCCCCGGTGATTGCGGCGGCCGCGCGCAAGGCGGGCATCCTCACGGTCGGCGTCGTCACCAAGCCCTTCAGCTTCGAGGGCAAGCGCCGCATGGAAACGGCCGAGCAGGGCATCGAGCGCCTGCGCGAGGCGGCTGACACCGTCATCGTCATTCCCAACCAGAACCTTTTCCGCATCGCAGACGCCAAGACCACCTTTGCCGATGCCTTCGTGATCGCCGACCGGGTGCTTTATTCCGGCGTCGGCTGCATCACCGACCTGATCGTCAAGGAAGGCCTGATCAACCTCGACTTCGCCGACGTGAAGTCGGTGATGAAGGGTATGGGCCGCGCCATGATGGGCACCGGCGAGGCGACCGGCGAGGGTCGGGCACTCAAGGCGGCTGAAGCGGCGATCGCCAACCCGCTGCTCGACGAAGTGTCGATGCGCGGCGCGCGCGGCGTGCTGATCTCGATTTCCGGCGGCATGGACATGACGCTGTTCGAAGTCGACGAAGCGGCGACCCGCATTCGCGAAGAGGTCTATGACGAGGCCGACATCGTCGTCGGCTCGATCTTCGACCGCTCGCTCGACGGCACCTTCCGCGTTTCCGTCGTCGCGACCGGCCTCGATGGCGCACGCTCAGCCGCCAACCCGGCAGGGGCCGCCGTCGGCCAGCCGGCGTCAGAGCCTGTACCGACCCGCACGCTGCAATAGCATACGCATCCGTCGCCTGCTTCAAGGACCCTCCCGATGTGATGACGTCATATTGGGAGGGTTCTTGCGTTTGGAGGCTTGAATGCGCGACGAGACTGGAGACACCGGGGAGGCGGAAAAGCACCCGCCAGCGGCCGCGGGCCGCGCGGCGAGGGCGGTGATGGTGGCCGAGGCAGTGCTTGCGGAACGCTTTCCGCAGGCAATCTTTGCGATCGTTGCGGGCTCGATCCTGCGCGGTGAGGCTACGGAAAGCTCGGATATCGACCTGGTGGTGCTGCACGAGGCCCTGCCGGCCGCCTGGCGGGAAAGCTTTCATTTCGACGGCTTTCCGGTCGAAGCCTTCGTGCACGATTTCGAGACGCTCAACTGGTTTGCCGACCAGGATATGGCGGGCGGCTGCCCGGTGCTTACGGCCATGGTGGCGGGCGGTGTTGCGATCGGGCCTGAGCGGGCGCGTGCCGAAGCACTCCAGGCCGAGGCGCGACACCGCCTGGAACAAGGGCCGGCGCCGCTGACACCGGAAATCCGCGACGGACTGCGCTACCAGATCACCGACCTGGTGGACGACCTGCGCGATCCACGCCCGGCCGCCGAGATCCGCGCCATTGCCGCCGAACTGATGCGGCCGCTCGCCGATCTGATGTTGCTCGGCCGTGGGCGCTGGTCTGGGCGCGGCAAATGGCTGCCGCGGCTGCTCCTGCGGGCCGACGCGGCCCTTGCCGAGCGTTTCGACGCTGCTGTCCGCAACGCCGGTGCAGGACAGGCGGCCGATTTGATCCGGCTGGCGGAAGATGAGCTGGCGCCGCATGGCGGGCCGCTGTTTGCCGGGGATCGGCGGACAGCGCCGGCGGGTGCACGGCGTCCTGGGAGTCTCGTGGAGTGAATGCGCGGCCGGGACGTTCTCAGGCGAGCGCTGACGGAACTGACCGCCACGAAGTGCTGGATGAGCCAGCAGCGACGGGGGGCGTGCAGAGGCGAGACATTTGGCCTTCACTCGCTGTGCGGAGGGCGCGGCTCCCGGCGTTCTGCTTCCTCGATCACCGAGAATGGAAGTTCCTCGTACATTGAGCGGTTGAACTCGGCGAAGGTCAGCCTGCCATCGACGAACACTTTGAAGTAGCGCCGGCAGACGTCCTCCGCCATTTCCTCGCGACTGGAATAGGGCGTTCCCTCCAGCGCATCGTCCTTGAGGTCGGGCAGGTACTCCGACACGCAGGCCTCGACATATTGCGGTTGCGCGCCCGGGCGCTTGCGCAGCGCCGACAGGGTCCACTCATATTTGGAATAGCTCATGTATTGCTCGGTTCGCGGCGCGAACAGGACGATTGCGACGATGCACAGGAGAGCGACGGACATGCTGCCGGCGACGAGACGAAGGTTCATTTATTCAATCGTATAAATTGTTGCCCATGCCTATGTAAGACAACTTTAGCGGTTAGCAAGATGCGCGCTTTCGCCTCGGGTGGTTTCACGAAATGTTCCTCCCCCAAATGGGGGAGGAGGCTAGGAGAAAACCACTTTCGTGCTCGGACCGTTCTCCGATCGTTCGGTGTCTATTAGAGGTTGCGAAATTGGGCGCTACCAATTGCATCGCTCGGCCGAAGCGGGGTGGGACGGGCAGGGAGGGATGTGGCGGCGACGTGTCTATGTCTGTCCGCCTGCGGGGCAGCGGCCAAAGACGTTGGGATGGAAACGGTAGCTGTTTGCGGGCGGCGGCGGACCGCGACCGATGTCCTTCGCGCCGACTGGACAAGGCGATCCTCGTGATGGCACTTCGAGTGCGGGTGCCGCCTTCAGTCAGATATGGGGATGGCGGGCGGCACCGGGCCGAAGCATCGTTCCGCTTCCAGCGCGATCAAAGAGGGAACCTTCGATCAAAGGGGGAACCTTAAAGTGCGGCCAGCTGTTCGGCCGTTGCAACGATCTGCGTGTTGCCGAGCGAATGGTCGGCATATTTGAACACCAGGATGCTCATCACTGAGGCGACAAGGGCTACCAGGATGATGCGCATGGCGTTGCTCCGACTTCCTTCTTGCCCGGCCTTGATCCTTCGTTGCGCCGGGCGTTGCTCGACCCGGAAGCCTTCAGCTTTCCGGTCAAAGGCCTTTCGGCCTTTCGTTGAACCTGTTCTAGCAAATGGCCGGAGCCGACCATTGTTCCCGCGGGGACAGCGAGAAGGTGCGGGCGCATGCAGCTTTGCGGTGTGCTGCGGGCTGGTCCTTTTGAGAAACGGAAGGGCGCCGGGCGCAGCCATGCGCCTTCGGACGCCTGAGGCGCGCCTGCGTATCCGCTCGGTTTCTTCTGCACGCTCGTGTCGGATTGGGGGATGGACGTCGGACGGCCCTAGAGGCCGAGGAGCCAGAAGAGGATGCCGAAGAGCACGATGAATGCGCCGACGGCGAGCAGGAAGCGGGCCATGCCGGTGTTGGTATCCTTCGTGCCGACGAGACAGTACCAGAGGTGATCGCTATCCATTCCTGACACTCCATCGAAAGGCGCTCCAGTCGCGCCCGCGTGGCCCACCATACACGCAAAGGTCGTCGCGGCGCGTGGACTGATTGCGGGTCCTTGTCGCCGGATCGCGGTTGGCCGAGATGATGTCTTGGCGGCGGACGTTGTTGCGTCCAGGCTGCGAGAGCAGGGTGGGCGCTTTCGTCTCGCCACAGCACCGGCCTGTCCCCACCGCTGCCGCCAGCGTATGCCTGCCTATCCCTCCGCGTCCGCCGTTTCGGCCGCCACCGGCTTTCGCGCCAGTGCCAGGTTGGCGGCGGCCGCCTCCGCCTCGGCTGCACCGGCGGCGCCGGAGCGCACGGTGACGGCGTTGGAGGCGAGGTCGAGGCCGGCTTCGCGCAGCGCCGGCAGCAGGCGCTTCATCGATTCGCGTTGCAGGATGCTGGGGTTGCCGGGGCGGGCGGTGAACTTGAGGCGCACGACGAGCGAGTTTTCGGTGACGTCCTGGATGCCCTGCATCTTCAGGGGCACGAGGAATTCGCCGCCGATCTCGGGGTCTTCGAGCATGGCAAGGCCGACCTTCTTGATGGTCTTGCGGATTTTCTCGGGGTCGGCATCGCGCTCGAATTTCAGCTCGAACTTCACCGTGCTCCAGTCACGGCTGAAATTGGTGACCGCCTGCAGTTGGCCATAGGGGATCGTATGGATCTGGCCGTTCTGGTGACGCAGCCGAAGTGAGCGCAGCGAGATGCGCTCGACCGTGCCCTTGAGCTTGCCGGTATCGACATATTCGCCGACGCGGAAGGCATCGTCGGCGATGAAGAAGATGCCGGAGACGACATCCTTCACCAGCGTCTGCGAGCCGAAGGAGAGGGCAAGGCCGAGCACGCCGAAGCCGGCGATCAGCGGCGCGATGTTGATACCGAGCGCGGAGAGGATGACGAGGCTGGTGACGGCAAAGATGCCGCCGAAGATGAGGTTGCGCACGAGCGGCAGGATGGTCGAGAGGCGGCTTGTCTGCTGGACCACCGTGTCGTCTTCGCTATCGCCGGGCAAAGCGAGGCGGGCGGTGGGCGCGAAGGCTTCGAAGCTGCGCCAGAGGAAGCTGCAGATCACCCAGGCGGCGACGACCGCAAGGCTGATGCGCTCGAGAACGACGATCCAGCCGACGGCAGCGGCGGTGTCGTGCTGGACCATGACCGAGCGCCAGAGTTCGATGATGATATGCAGGCCGATCAACCAGGTGGCGCCGGCAAGCGCCGTCTGGATGCTGCCGGAGATCGCCGCGTGCAGCCTCGATGAGGCGGGCGTGCGACGGCGCTCGGCGGCGACGCCTACCAGCGAATGGATGCCGAAGGCGAGGATCGGAAGAGCGAGCAGGATGATCTGCGTCATGCCGCCGGCAAAGCTCCAGGCCGCGCTGTTGGGGCTGCCGGCGACGATCACGCTCATCAGCCAGAGCACGATGGCGCTCAAGGCATAGAACTCCGGCACGCCGAAGGCGATAGCGCGACGCACGGGGCCGGGGTTTTCGCCGGCAAAGAGCGCGCGGATATCGCTCGCGCCGGCGATGAACCAGTGGAGCTTGACGAGCGTCAGGATCGTGACGCCGATCAGCAGCCAGCCGTCGGTGGCGGCAACGTCGAGCCCGCGTTGGTGGGCAAAGCGCAGGCTGGCGCCGACCACGGCGCCGAACGCGCCATAGGCGAACAGCATGTTGGCGTGAAAGCGCGGGTGGGCGATGTCGAGCAGGCGGATCTCGGGCCGCGTCGGGGCAAAGAGGAAGCGCGCGCCAACGGCATAGGCGGCGGACGCGACGGCAATGGTGATCAGCGCATGGGCAAGCTCGGCCGAGGCGGTGCCGCGCGCCAGGAGCAGATGGGCAAATCCGTGGGCGACGGCGGCGAAGATCACGAGATAGGCGATGTCGAAGCCGAGCCGGATGATCGAGGCGCGCATGCGGTGCAAGAGGTCCACCACCTCGAAGGAGGCGCCGAACAGGCGATGGATGACGAGGCGGCAGGCAAAGGCGGCGGCAAGCCCGGCGGCAACGGCAAGTGCGGCCACTGCCGCGACCGAGGCCACCGACCAGCCTTCGGCGCGAATGCCTGCCGCAACGTCAGCCATGACCCCGGCGATGCCGGACATGCCGGCAACGCCCATTTGCAAGCCGTTGATAAATCGTGCGGAAAGCGTGTCCAGACTGTCTTCCGGGGCAGCGGCCGGCGTGGCTGCGGCATTCTCTGTGTTTGCGGGGGCTTGAGCGTCGGCCGCGTTCTGCGTGGCCGCTGGCGTTGCTGTGTCGGCCGGGGCAGGTGTCGCCGCATCACCCGGCGTTGCGGCTGCGGGCGCTGCCTTGCCGGCACCCTCCCGCCACTCGACGGTCACCGGCCCGCCAGCCTTGGCGGCAGCCCGCAGGATCGCCTCGATTTCGGCAGGGCTTTGGCCGGGCGTCAGGATGACGGTGACCGGCGGCGGCGTCGTCTGCGCGAGGGTGGGCAGGGCAACTGCCAGAAGGAGCACGAGGCCTGCCAGGAGGCGACGGACGAGAAACGGGATATGCGCCATGAAGTTCATCCACTGAGATCGGTTGTCCGCCATGCGGCCCCATGCATCACATTATATAACGTTCTAAAATTCCAATCGAATTTTGTAGGGCAGGGACGCGGCGGTAACGGACGTGCCTTGCTGCCCTTGAGAGGCAATCGCGCCAGCCGCTGACCCTCACCCTCTCCCCGCAGGCGAGGAGAGGGGATGCGTCGAAGATGTGGCAGGCGTGGTTGATATCGGAGAGGCCCGCCGGGAGCCGCTCTGCAGTCATCGCCCCGCTTTGCTCGCTTGCTTTGAGACGAGGCGCGCGGGTGCCGCGTGTCCCTTCTCCCCGCAGGCGGGGAGAAGGTGCCGGCATGCGGATGAGGGGCGACGTCGCCGTCCGGATGAGAGCGCGACCCTCGCCGCGCGATACGGTCACTTCGTCGTGTAGCCGCCGTTGACGAGGATCGTCTGGCCGGTCATCCACCAGCCGTCGGAGACAAGGAAGCGGATATAGGGGACGATGTCCTCGATGTCGGTGAGGCCGGTCTTGGAGAAGGCCGAGAGGGCTGAGGCGGTCTTGTGATAGGCGACGGCGTCGGCGCCTTCGGCCGGATAGAAGAAAGGCGTGTCCATCGGGCCGGGTCCGATTGCCGTGACCGAGATGCCGCGCGCGCCGAATTCCTTGGCGGCGGCCCGGGTGAAATGCTCGACCGGCGCCTTGGTGCCGGCATAGGCCGCATAGAAGGGCGTGAAGGCGCCGAGCAGCGAGGTGACGAGGGTGCAGACCTTGCCGTTGTCGCTGACATGCCTGCCGGCCTCGCGCAGGAAGAAGAAGGCGGACTTGGAATTGACCGCGCTCATCTCGTCATATTCGGCCTCGGTGATCTCGACGAAGGGCTTCTTCAGGACCTTGCCGACGGTGTTGACGGCGATGTCGATGCCGCCGAGCGCCGCCTTGGCATCGGCAAAGAGCTTTTCGACATTGGCGGCGCTGGTGAGATCGCCGGCAAAGGCGTGGGCGACCGCGCCGGTCGCCTTGATCGCGGCCACGGTCTCGTCGGCTGCCGCCTTCGTCGCCGCGCTGTTGTAATGGATCGCGACGCCACGGGCGCCGTTTTCGGCGAAATCGCGCGCCAAGAGGCCGCCGAGGTTCTTCGCGCCGCCGGCGATGAGGACGGTTTTGCCGTTGATGCTGTGGTCTGCCATGGGTTTCTCCTTTTGTCGGCCGCTTGCTGCGGCCGGTTTGCGGCGAGCGGGGATGCTGTCGTCAACACGCGGTCCCGTGACTGCTCCGGTGCTGACGGCCGGCAGCGGGCCTGTTGATCGTCACGAACGCCGCACGCCGCGTTTCGAAATAGCGCGGGCCGTGCCGCCGCCAACGTGAGGGCGGACTGCGACGCGCATCGCAAGGGAGAGAATATCGTCGGCGTCGCTGGCATAAAGCGTCCGTCCATGACATGACTTGTCAGAAATGACGAACAATGGATGCAACTGGCATGGACAGGATCGAGCTTTTCCGCATTTTCACCCGCGTCGTCGAAAGCGCCAGTTTTACCCGCGCGGCCGATACGCTCGGCCTGCCGCGCTCCTCGGTGTCTGCGGCGGTGCAGACGCTCGAAACCAGGCTCGGAACGCGGCTGTTGCATCGCACGACCCGCAAGGTTGCGCCGACCCAGGATGGCGCCGCCTTCTACGAGCGCTGCCTGCGGCTGATTTCCGATATGGACGAGGCGGAGAACCTGTTTCGCCGCAGCGCTTCCGGCCCGACCGGGCGGCTGCGCGTCGACCTGCCGAGCCGCATCGGTCGGCTGATCGTGGCGCCGGCGCTGCCGGAGTTCCTCGCGCGCTACCCCGGCATCGACATCGATCTCGGCATGACCGACCGGGCGGTGCACCTGATCGAGGAAAGCGTCGACTGTGCGCTGCGTGTCGGGCCGCTTGCCGATTCCGGCCTGATCGCCCGGCCGTTCGGCACGCTCAGGCTGATCAATGTCGCAAGCCCCGACTATCTCACCCGCCACGGCACGCCGAAAATACCCGCCGATCTCGCCGAACATTTCGCGGTCAACTATGCGTCTCCCTCGAGCGGCCGGGTGGAGGACTGGGAGTGGATCGAGGCGGGAGAGGCGCGCACGGTTTCCGTGGCCGGCCGGGTCAGCGTCAACAGCGCCGAAGGCAGCATCGCCTGCTGCCTCGCCGGCCTCGGCCTCATCCAGATCCCGGCCTTCGATGTGATCGACCACATCCACGAAGGGCGGCTTGTCGCGGTGATGCCGGACCACAACGCTGCCCCGATGCCGATGGCGCTGCTCTATCCGCACCGCCAGCATCTGTCGCGCCGGCTCACGGTGTTTGCGGATTGGCTGGAGGGGCTGATGCGGGGTGTGGTTGCGGCGTGAGGGGGCTGGACCCGCTTTGTTGCGAAAGACGGCCTTGCTTGTGCGCGCTAGCTGATCGCCTGGTGGCAGCGGTGGCCGTTCCACGGCAGAGACTCTGATCCGCCTGCATTCCACTTCCCGACGAATTCGGAGAAATCCGGAGTGAAGGTGACGAACAACTGGCCGTAGCCGTATTTGTCGCGCCACATGAAGCTTCGGGTGAGATCGCTGCTGTCGCCATCGTCGCCGGTTTCGGCAAGCTCGCCGCCGACGGACTGGCCCTGATCGGAAAACACGTATTTGCCGACGACCGTGCCATCGGCGGCGGTTTCGAAATGCGTCTCGGCATCCGAGAGCACGCCTGCGGAGGAGAGCTGGCCGCAATAGGTGCCCGAGGGCGCGGTGCTCGTCTCGCCGGCCATCGCCGCAGAGGCGGATGCGGTCGCAAGCAGCAATGCGGCGGTGAAGGAAAGGTTTGCTGTCAACGCGGCACCTTTGGCGTTTCGGGACTTCGCGGTCCTTCCGCGATCGCCGGGCAGCGGCGAGTCGCGACGGTTGGCGCCATGGGCGGTCATTCAGGAGGCAAAATCAAGATGCTCATGCGTCCAGCGCCGGCGCCGTGCTGACGCTGCCGTCGCCGAACAGGCGGCCCTTCTCGGCGACGAGGAAACAGGTGAGCACGCAGGCGCCGAAGAGGCAGAGGCTCGCCATCAAGCGCAGCGACAGCAGTGCTGCAAAGTCCGCCATGGCGGGCGAGGCGAGCGCGCAGGCGATATAGACGGCAAGGCCGATGAGAATGGGCGGGCGGCGGCCGAAGCGATCGGAGAGCGGCCCGAACAGCACCTGCGGAAGGCCGAAGCCGATCAGGAAGACGGTGAGGACGAGGGAGCGGTCGTTCGGATCGCTGACCTGAGAGGCAGCGCCGATCTCCGGCAAGGCCGGCAGCATGATATCGAGCGCCAGCGCCTCGATGGCCATCAGCGCGGCCACGAGCGCGACGAACTCCCTTCGGGAAAGGCCCTTGCGTTCCACCTTGCGCCCCCGAGCCGCAGGGGCGGCACTATACTCGGTCTTGTGAGCGGCGTCGAAACGGTGCGTGTTACGTCCCCGGTGTCGGCGAGTTATCAGCCTTGCGCCTGGAGCAGCCACTGGCGGACCTCGTGCGGGCGCGAAGGTCGAACCCGGTCGCTGCCGCGCCACTCCAGTTGAGGCCGGCCATGCGCTTGTCCCCGTCCGGCTTGCCGACCAGCGATGGACAAAGACGTGCAGCGGCCAGCGATCGGCTGGCACCGATCGGAGCGGTATGGGGGCGCCGCATCCCGCTCCGAGGCATGTGGTGAGGTCAGCTTGCGTCGAAGCCTGCGTGGTAGCGGATGCGGCCGGAGGGCACCGGGCCTGCGAACGCCTGGGCCATGAAGTACTCGGCCGGGACGCCTTCGAGGTACAAGCCGGCGTGGTGCTCGAAGCCGAAGCGCTGGTAGTAGTCTGGCTCGCCGAGGACGACGCAGCCGTTCGCGCCGGTGCCGGCCAGGCGCGCGAGGCCTTCGCGGATCAGCCTGCCGCCGGTGCCGCCCTTCTGGCGGTCAGGCCTGACGGAGACCGGGCCGAGGCCGTACCAGTCCATATCGTGTCCGTCCTCTCCGTCGATCGTGACCGGGGAGAAAGCGACATGGCCGATGATCTCGCCCTGGTCGAGGGCGACCAGCGAGAGCGTCAAGGCGCCGGCGTCACGCAGGGCGTCGATGATTTGGGCCTCGGTCCGGCTGCTATAGGCCATCGGCGCGAAAGCTGCCTTGGTGATCTGTCGAATGGTGGGGATATCGCTCGCTTGTTCGGAGCGGATGTCGATGATTGTCATGGTAAAACCTGTTCTTGAAACCGTAGTCGCGTGCCATCGACTGCGAACGACGGATATCGTTCGCCGGTGGCGCGGTTTCGCGTCTCGACCGATCGAGACGCTCAGTGGGTGAGAACAAGCTCCAGCATCGACAATTCCTCTGCTCAGTTCAGGCGAGCATCTTGGTGTAGAGCCAGGCCTTTGTAGCGGTCAACGGGCGGGCGGTGGGCCGCTGTGCCCGGCCTTCATTGCTCGGCCCGTTGCCTGCGTCCTAGTTTTCCTGAACCGAAACGCCGTCCTGGCCGATCTTGATCTCGACGCCCGGCTTCGTCTCTTCCTGGTAGACATAGATGCCGAGGCCGACGACGGCGACGGCAAGCAGGGCGATGACGAGATAGAGGCCGTTTCGGTTCATGCGGAGCTCCTTTTTCGGTGGTTCGTCTGGGAAATAGGAGCTTCTCAAGGAAAGACAATGGGATAGCGGCGAAGATGCGCGCAGAGGGCGATGCGGCCTGGGAGGACGACCTGACCTACTATGCTGGCTTCCTTGACCGCGCAGGGAGCCCCAACGCGTACACAGCGCCCTCCATTCCCAAGGCGTACAAAGGTTGATTTGCCTGCACTGGTTGATTTTCGCTAATTGAGGCAAATAGATTGAACGACGCGAACGACTGAATGCGGATGGTGGCCGGAATGATGGTGCTTGGAAATTTCTACCGAAAAACCTTCGACATGGACCATTCGGATACGAGCGCCGCAGCGTTCTTTTCCCGGGTGATCAAGCTCGTGCTCTCTTTCTGGGCGGCCGAGTTTTTCATGACCGGCGGGCTCTGGGTGGTGCTGGGCGTCAATCCTGTCGACTACGCGCCGATCAAGCTGGTCGTGTCGCTGGTATGCGTGCTGATCACGCTGATGATTTCCCACATCGTGGCGATGATGCGGGCGAAAAACATCGCGGCCCAGGTTTTCGTGTCGGCGGTCCTGTCCATTCTGGCATCGACGGTCGCAACCACCGTCGACTATCACCTGTTCACCTATGTGAAGCCCGCCATCGGCATCGACTATACGATCGAGAACTTCTGCTACACGCTGTTTTACGGCATCTCGCTGTTCTTCGGCTGGTCCTGCTTTTTCATCGCCTACATGTACAACCTGAAGGTCCGCGCGCAGGAGCGCCGGCTGGCGATCACGCGCGAAGAGGCGCTGACCGCGAAGATGCAGGCGCTCTACTACCAGATCAACCCGCACTTCCTGTTCAACACGCTGAACTCGATCGTCGGCCTGATCGAGGAGGGCGCGTCGTCGCAGGCGAGCCGGGTCGTGATGTCGCTGTCGTCGTTTCTGCGAAAGACGCTCGAGATGGACCCGCTGCGGGACCTGGCGCTTTCGGAAGAACTGGCGCTGCAATCGGAGTATCTGGCGATCGAGAAGGAGCGCTTCTCCGATCGCATCAGCGTCACGCTCGACATTCCGCAAGAGTTGAGGACGGCGCTGGTGCCGAGCCTGATCCTGCAGCCGCTCGTCGAGAATGCCGTGAAGCATGGGCTCGGGTGCTCTTCCGGCGATCTGAAGATCACGATCAGCGCATCGCAGGCGGAAAACCGGCTGCAGCTTTCGGTCGACAACGTGTCGGATGCCGGCGAGGTCTTACCGATGGTCAAACGGTCCGGGCTCGGCGTGGGGCTCGCCAACGTCGAAGAGCGCGTCAAGGCGCGCTTCCCCGAAGGCGGTTCGCTCATCGCCGGACCGGTCTCCCCGGCGCATTTCCGCGTGACCGTGACCATGCCTTTGAGAGCACCCGTTGCCGACCGGCTTGCCGATGCTGCCATCGACACCGCGCCGGTCGTGACGGCCTGAGCGAGGCGACGATGGTCGGCGCGCGCCCGTTGAGGCGCGCGACGGGGCAACAGGGGCGGCTCGCGCTCAGACGGAGCGCGTCAGGCCGCCATCCACCTTCAGGTTCTGGCCGGTGATGTAGGCGGCACCATCAGAGGCGAGGAAGGCGACGGTGGCGGCGATCTCGGCGCTGGTGCCGTAGCGCTTCATCGGCACGGCATCGCGGCGCTCTTCGGTCGCCGGCAGGCTGTCGATCCAGCCGGGCAGAACGTTGTTCATGCGCACGTTGTCGGCCGCATAGGTGTCGGCGAAGATCTTGGTGTAGGAGGCAAGACCGGCGCGAAAGACGGCCGAGGTCGGGAACATCGGCGACGGCTCGAAGGCCCAGGCGGTGGAGATGTTGATGATCGCGCCCGCCTTCTGCTTCTGCATGATCGGCGTGACGAGGCGGACCGGGCGGATGACGTTCATCAGGTAGACGTCGAGGCCGGTGTGCCACTGCTCGTCGGTGATTTCGAGGATCTGGGCGCGCGGGCCATGGCCGGCGCTGTTGACCAGCACGTCGATCCGGCCCCATTTTTCCACGGCCGCATCGACAAGACGCTTCAGGTCGTCGTTCGACTGGTTGGAGCCGGTGATACCGATGCCGCCGAGCTCGGCGGCGAGCGCCTCGCCCTTGCCGGAGGAGGAGAGGATCGCAACCTTGTAGCCGTCGGCGGCCAGGCGCCTGGCGCTCTCGGCGCCCATGCCTGAGCCGCCGGCGGTGATTACGGCCACTTTTTCTACTGCCATTTTATCAATCTCCTCATCCGTATTCGTGGAATGCCGCTTTCGCGGGTGCTGCCATTGAAATACCATCTCCTTCATGCAACCGCGAAACAGTTTCGCTTTCATATGGCAGTAGAAAAACTATTCGATGAGTGACGCACCGGGAAAGCTCCCTTCGCTGAATGGGGTGAAAGTCTTCGAGGTGGCGGCGCGCCACCTGAACTTTCGCCTCGCCGCCGAGGAACTGGGCGTGACGCAAGGCGCAGTTGCCCAGCAGATCCGCGGGCTCGAGGCGGAGCTTGGGGTGAAGCTCTTCGAGCGGCTGCCGCGTGCGCTGGCGCTGACCGGCGAGGGGCGCGCCTATATCGCCGATGTCAGGCGGGCGCTCGAAATCATCGCGCGGGCGACCGACGGGCTGAAACCCCAGCCGGTGCGGCTGACGATCAGCACCACGCCGTCCTTCGCGTCACGCTGGCTGATCCCGCGCCTGCCGGATTTCACCGCAAGGCATCCGGATCTCGACCTGCATATTCTGGCGACCGACCGCATGTCGAGCTTCCAGGCCGATGGCGTCGATCTCGCCGTGCGCTACGGGCGGCCACCCTTCGGGCCGGGGCTGGCGGTGGAACTGCTGTTCGAGCAGGAGATCGTCGCGGTCTGCAGCCCGATGCTGCTTGCCGGGCGGCCGGCACCGCAGACAGCCGAGGAACTGGCCGGTTATACGCTGCTGCACGACGCCCATAATTTCTGGCCGGAATTTATCGAGCGGCATTTCGGCGGCAGCCGGCAGGCCTCGTTCAAAGGCATCAGCTTCAACCAGACCTCGCACGCGATCGAGGCGGCGACGGCCGGCCAGGGCATCGTGCTCGCCAACCGCGATTTCGTTGCGCGCGATCTCGCCGAAGGGCGGCTCATCCGCCTGTTCGAGGCATCGATGACCGGGCCTTCGGACTTCTATCTGGTCTGGCCGCGCTACCGAAAGTCGCTCAGCCTGCAGACCGTGATCGCCTGGCTCAGCGATGAGGCGAAAAAGGAGCGGGGAGGCTCGGCGGACGCGAACCTTGCAGATGGAGCGCAGAGCGCGAGCTCTTGATCCGCGATCAGGGACGCAGGGCCGTGTCGAGCCGGTAGAGCAGGGCGTGAAACGCGCCCTTGCTGGGCTTTCGTCCCGGCAACTTGCAGACGATGCGCCGGATTTCCGGTGATGCGAGCGCGATCAGCTGCCGGAGTTCCATTTCGGTGGCGGCTGCCTCGTCATCCACGCCAAGCGAGAGCGCCTGGATGGCGTAGGCTGCGGGTCCGAGCAGATGGTTGATCTGGTGCGGCGTTTCGATCGGGTGGGTATAGGGTGCACCGGCCGCGGCAATGGCGGCGCGGGCGGCGGCCTTGGCGGCGGGATCGTCAACCGCGCGCGCCGCTGCCTGGGCGGCCCAGGCGGCCTTGCGCAAGACGGCCGTGCGCGGACCGCCCTCGGCAAAGGCGGCAGCCGCGGCGATCGCCTCGCGCGGTCGCGGATCACCCGGCACGACGGCCTCGAAGACCGGCAGCGCGCGTGCGGCGCAGAGGATTGCCCAACGCGTAATCTGGCGCAGGTCGTCTTCGCTCAGGAGCGGTGGAGCGTTATCCTGGTGCATGGTTGAGGTCCCTCGTATGGCAGACCGACACGCGGCACCCCGTCTGACGTGGAAGCCTCGGGCGTTCGAAATCCCGTCGCCGTTAGCCGTGGCAGAACTTGCAGTGATCCGCAACAGACCTATTGTGCGCCTGCCGCACCGGGCCATGGGATGAAGCGAAAATGATGCCTGCCGAATTCGAGACTCCCAAATACGCGCAGATCGAGAAGGAGCGGCGCTTTCTCGTCGATCGCTGCCCGGATCTGTCGCAGCACGACTATCGGGCGATCGAGGACCTCTACGTGACCGGGAGCCGGCTCCGGGCTCGTGCCATCACCTTCAGCGATGCCCGCCCGCCCGAGTTCAAGTTCTGCAAGAAATACCCGTCGGACAGCACCACATCTCAGCCGATCGTCAACATCTATCTGACTGCCGAAGAGTATGAACTGCTGTCGCAACTGCCCGGAAACAGGGTTCGCAAGCGCCGCTACCGCCGCGAGTTCGAGGGGATGGTCTACAGCATCGACGTCTTTGAAGGCGCGCTTTCCGGGCTGATCCTGTCGGAGGTCGAGGCCGGTTCGGGCGAAACGCTGATGGCCCTGGCTCCGCCGCCCTGGAGCTGCCTGGAAATCACTGACGACGCCTTCTTTCGCGGGGGCACCCTCGCAGGCATCGGTGCCGTTGAGCTTCAGGCGAAGATCTCGTCGCTGAGACGCTGATTGGCCGAATGTTTGCCGACGCCCGTCACGGCTGGGCGACATCTCTGAACGTCGTCGCACCTTCCCGAATCCGGTAGGTTCGGTTGACGCTGGCAATCACGAGACTAATTTCCGTAAAGCCACGGGCGTATCGTAAAGAGAGCCAATCGTTGTCAGTATGGGTTACGACGGCCAACCCATCGCGTTCAGCGCTCCCAGCCCTGCGTAAACGGAAAGCGTTCCGCCCAGAGGGTGGCCAGCCTCGGGTCGGCATCGACGCGGCGGATGACGTCTGCGAGCTTCGGGGCGACCTCGTAGAAGCGGCGGCGGCCGGGAGACCAGCGCGAGGCGGTGGCGACATAGAGGTCGAGGACCGACAGTTCGTCGCCGAGAAGATATTTTCCCGGTTGCAGCTCCGCGCCCATTCGCTGCCAGCAGTGGGCGACGCGGTCGAACACGCGCGCCCTGACAGTGGCGTGGTCCTCTTCCCGTTCGGCGATGCGGGACGGGTCGTCGGCGATCCAATAGAGGGCGTAGATGGCGGCGGATACGAAGATCATCCACCGGAGAAAAGCCGGTCGCCTTGCGTCGCTCACGGCCGGGGCCAGGCGGCCCTCGGGGTGGGCGTCGGCGAGCCAGATCAGGATCGCGGCACTTTCGGTCATCAGTTCGCCGTTCGGGAGCACGAGCGCCGGAACCTGGCGCAGGGGATTGATGCGGGCCAGCCTGTCCGCCTCCTGCTTTCCGTCCCAGGGCGCGTGATCCTCGACGCGATAGGGTACGCCGAGCAGGCTGAGGGCCGCCTCGATCGGCACGGAGCCGGAGCCTGACGCTCCATAGACGACAAAGGGTTCGGCCAACTGCTCTTCTCCTCCTGGTCGTGCCGCGACGAATCCGGCCGAAGCCTGGTCGCCCTGCGTCGAAACTGGGGGCGGGGCGGGTATTCCGCATTGCAGTCGCATAGATCCCCGCTTTCGCGATACAATCAAGGCCCTGAGGTGCAATTGGACGTTTCGCCGCAAATCCCGGTTGCAGCGGGCAGGCAGACCGTTTCCGTTTTTCGCGGCAAGGGGCTCCGGTTCCATCTGCCGGAGCGATGGTTCGTCCGCATGCCGACCTTTTGACCGTGCCCGGTTGCAGTTGGCGCGGTTCCAGGCTGAAGCAGGACACGAGGATTGATCCGATGTCGCCAGTCACCGCCGCGTCTCCGACGCTCGATCGCGACCTTCTGCTGAAGACGGCACGGGAGCGTCTGCTGCGCTCGGAATGGTCGCGGGAGCTGTTGCGATCGTTTCAAGGCGGCGCGCTGCAATCCGCCCTTAGGCATGCGGTCAGTGCGTCACCCTACTATCGCGAAACCATTGGCGACCGCTTGGCGCAGGGGGCCGCACTCAAGGATCTGCCCGTGCTGACGAAGCGGGCGCTTATGGAGAATTTCGACCGGATCGTTACCGACCCGAGGCTGAGCCGGCAACTGGTCGAGGGGCATCTCAGCGGACAGTCTTCCGGCTCGCTTCTGCTTGGTGAATACAGAGCCGTTGCCACGGGCGGCACGACCGGCGAGCGTGGGGTCGCGGTCTTCGATCCCGCAGCCTGGCTATCGGCCATCGCCAACATGGTGCGTTTCCAGGCGATCGTCGGCATCGACGAGACGACGCGCAGTGTTGCCATATTCGCCTCGTCGCCGGTCCATATTTCCTACCATATCGGCGTGGAGCTTCGGGCGTTGAGGCCCCCGGCGCCCCGGTTCAACGTGCTGATGCCCATCGAGGAGATCGTGGAGGGCCTCAACCTGAACCAGCCCGAGGTGATCTCGACCTATCCGTCCTTCGTGCGTGTCCTGGTGGGCGAGCAGCAGGCGGGGCGGCTGAGGATCAGGCCGCGGCTTTTCCGAACCAGCGCCGAGACGTTGACGGAGGAGGTGCGCGAGCTTGCGGCCGAAACCTGGCAGACGGCCATCGCCGACAGCTATGTCTGCACCGAGGCGGGACCCATGGGCCACGAATGCTTGCTTGGCGACGGGCTGCATCTCGCCGAAGACAGCTTCGTCTTCGAGGTGGTGGACGGAGACGACCGCCCGGTACCCGACGGCGTGGAGGGCGCGAAGCTGCTGGTGACGACCCTTGCCAATCGCGCGCTGCCGCTGGTGCGCTACGAGATCTCCGACATCGTGGCGATGGCGACCGAGCCGTGCCGCTGCGGCCTGCCGTTCTGGCGGATTGGGTCGATTGCCGGGCGGAGGGAAGAGACGCTGCGGCTGCCCAGGCGTGGTGGCGGAACGGTCAATGTGCACGCCCACCGGCTTCGCTCGCCGCTGACGGGTGCGGCCGGGGTGCGGCAATTCCAGTTCGTGCAACTGTCTGGTGGTCTGGAAATCGCGATCGCCGTGTTTGAAGGCGCCGATGCGGCCGCCGTCCACGCTGCCGTCGAACTGGGCGTGCGTGCGGCACTCGAGGCGGTCGAAGCCGAACCCGCGGAGTTCCGTGTGCGGGTGGTGGATGCGATCGCGCGTTCGGGCGGCGGCGCGAAGCAAAAGCTGGTGGTCTCCGGCGGCGACTAGGAGAGGGCAGGATGCACGCGTGGTGCAATCGCGGCCCGGCTTCGGCCACGCGGCAGCAGGTGGACATTCCGGTGGCCGGCGGGTGGGCAAGCGGCTTATAGTGTTGATAGGCCGGTCCGGGGCCGATATGAAGCTGGCCTCTTGCCCGCGATACGGAGTTTTGAAGATTGAGCGTTGCCTTCACCAAGGAAGAAAGTGCCGAAACCGCCGCCGAGACGCTGCTGCCGGACCGGGCGATTTCGCCGCATCCGAACCTGGTGACGGAGGCCGGGCTGAACGCGCTGGAGGGGCAGCTTCAGGGGGCGCGCGCGGCCTATGAGGCGGCGGCCGCGGTGGACGACGTGAATGAAAAGCGGCGCCAGCAGGCGGGACCGCTGCGCGATCTGCGGTATCTCAACGAGCGGCTGCGCACCGCGCAGCTGATGCCGGAACCTGCCTCGAACGAGATTGTCGCCTTCGGCAGCACGGTGACCTTCAGCCGTGACGACGGGCGGGTGCAGAAGTACCGGATCGTCGGCGAGGACGAGGCAGATCCCAAGGCGGGGTCGATCTCCTATGTGGCGCCGGTGGCGCGCATTCTGATGGGCAAGGCGGTGGGCGATCTCGTCACTGTCGGCGACCAGGAGCTCGAGGTCGTGGCGATTTCCTGATCCCTGACGTGCCGGCGTGATGACGCCGGTTTGCAGCTATAATAATCGTATCCGATTTAATAGTGCAAACTTGACATTCCGTCGTTCGTCGGTATTTATGTCGCGTCCGATCTAATTTGGCGGTGCCGGATGATCGGAAGCGCCTGCCGGAGGCAGGCGGTCAAGAGGGTTGCTCGGGTTCGTCGGTACGGAGAATGGACATGCACAACACTGGTGACGCTGCGCCCGTTCGCGCCTATCGCGAGTTTTCCCGCGTGCTTGATCCCGATGTCTACGTGCCGCTGCCGGACGACTGGCTGATCGGCATCACCGACGTCGTGAATTCCACCGGCGCGATCCGGGCCGGGCGCTATGAGGACGTCAACTATGTCGGCGCCTCGGCGATTGCCGCCATCGGCAACGCGCGCGGCGATTTCGACTTTCCCTTCGTGTTTCGCGGCGATGGCGCGGCCTTTGCGTTGGCGCCGGGCGGGGAGGCCATGGCGCGTTCGGCGCTGCGGCAGCTCGCGGCCTTGGCAAGGGACCGGTTTAACCTCGATTTGCGTGTCGGCCTGCTGACGGTCCGGGACATCAGGGACCATGGCCAGGATGTGCGGATCGCCCGCTATGCCGCGTCGGAGCATGCGACCTATGCGATGTTTGCCGGCGGCGGGCTCAAATGGGCGGAGCGGCAGCTGAAGCAGGGGCGCTACCTGCTGTCGCCGGAAAGCCACGGCAGCGAGCCGGATCTGACCGGCCTTGCCTGCGAATGGCGGCCGTTTCCAAGCCGGCAGGGGCAGATCCTGTCGCTGCTGGCAGAACCCGCCGACGACGTCACGCCCGAGCGCTTTGCCGCCGTTGCGCGCGCGGTGATCTCCGTCTTTGATCAGGCACCGCGGCAGTCGCACCCTTTGCCGGAGGAAATGGGCGTGCCGAAGGACGCGCGGGTGCGGGTTGCGCCCGAGCGCTGGGCGGGTGTCGCTGCCAGTTCTGATTTTCGCAAATATGACGACGGACTGCGCCTGACGGTGGATTGCACTGCGGAGCAGATCGACCGCATCGAGGCGATCCTTGCGGCGGCCAAGGCGCGCGGCGAGGTCATCTTCGGGCTGCATCGGCAGAGCCACGCGCTGATGACCTGCCTTGTGCCGTCGGCGCGGCCGGATGCGCACCTGCATTTTCTCGACGGCATGGATGGCGGCTACGCCAAGGCTGCGGAAATGATGGCGCCGCGTGAATGCTTGAGCGCCTGATCGTGCCAAGCGGCAAGGGCGGCGCGCCGCCCTCCAGTGCAATGCTGAAATCCGCCGATCAGGGCGCCGACCTTTTTATGCGAACGATAATCGCGGTGGCGGCGGGCGGGCGTTTCGGCGACCTTTGCTATTTCCTGTTTCCGGCCTGGCCGGCGTTCAGCAGGTTGTCGCGCAGCTTTGCCACCGACTGCTGCACCGTCGCAAAGTCGTCGCCGAGGCCGATCGCGTCGGTCAGCGCAGCACCCGGGTCGGCATCCACCAGCGCCTGGCCGGCCGGCGTCAGCGTCAGCCGCACCTGGCGTTCGTCCGTGGGATCGCGGCGACGCTGAAGGTAACCGTCAGCCTCGAGCTTCTTCAGGATCGGCGTCAGCGTGTTCGATTCCAGAAAGAGCTTTTCGCCAAGCGTGCTCACCGTCTGGTCGTCTTCCTCCGACAGAGCCACCAGGGTGACGTATTGGGTATAGGTCAGGCCGAGTTTGTCCAGCAGGGGCTTATAGGCACGGCCGAAGGCAAGATTTGCCGAGTAAATGGCAAAGCACAGGAAGTTCGAGAGCTTCTTGCCGCGCTTGGGCGATGCAGTGCCGGGGTCCTTGGCAGTCTTGGACGTGGACATGGGAATCTTTTTTCCTTTTCGTTGTCTGCACTTAATATAAATCGCATCCGATTAAATCGCAATGGTGTTGACGGCATCCCGTGGTTCAATTATAAACATCGCATCCGATTAAAGCGGATCCGATAAAAAATCAAACAGAGAGGAAATGACATGACCGAGAAGCTCCTTTTCACCGGCAAGACCCACAACACCAGCGGCCGCGACGGCGGCACCATCAGCCAAGACGGCACTTTGGAACTCAAGCTCACCCAGCCGCATCCGGCGGCGGAAAACCTGTTCGGCGCCGCCTGGTCGGCCTGTTACCTGGGCGCGATCGAGCTCGCAGCGCTGCAGCGCAAGGTGAAGCTCCCGGCCGGGCCGCAGGTCGATACCGAGATCGATCTCAACGTCAACGACGGCTCCTATTTCCTGCGTGCCCGCCTGAACGTTCGCCTGGATGGTCTCGACCGCGACGTTGCGCACGACATCATCCACGCCGCCCATGATATCTGCCCTTACTCCAAGGCGGTGCGCGGCAACATCGACGTCGAGACCAATCTCCTCTGATTTCCGCTTAAAAAAACCTATTGATATCATCGGGATGTGCCTGAGCTGGTCACCAGCCGCGGCGCATCCCGATTTCGTTTCAGCAGCGCTCGTTCCTCTACGCATGGCGTCCGGCGGCGGTGGCGGAGGGATTTTCCCGACGGGACCTCACAAGAATGTAATTTGGCCGATCGTCCGCCTTGTTGGTATTTTCGCTCCTTCGCATGTACAGGGGAGCGGCCCTGAGGGGCCGATGGTCGCATGCCTTACAACCTCACGGTCAATGGAAAGAGCTATGCCGTCGATGTGGACGGCGATATCCCTCTGCTCTGGGTCCTGCGCGACACGATAGGGCTTACCGGAACCAAATTCGGCTGCGGCATCGCCATGTGCGGCGCCTGCACGGTGCATGTCGACGGGCAGGCGGCGCGCTCCTGCGTGATGCCGGTGTCCGAGGCGGCGGAGAAATCGATCACCACGATCGAGGCGATCGGCGACACGCCCGAGGGCAAACGGGTGCAGCAGGCCTGGCTCGACATCGACGTGGTGCAGTGCGGCTACTGTCAATCCGGGCAGATCATGTCGGCGACCGCGCTCATTGCCGCCAATCCCACGCCGACCGACGACGACATCGATGCGGTCATGGCCGGAAACATCTGTCGTTGCGGCACCTATCCGCGCATTCGTGCAGCCATCAAGCTTGCGGCGCGGGGGTGATGCCATGTCCATCTTCGACAGAACGAACCTTTCCTTATCGCGCCGCCAGCTTCTGATCGGCGCATCGCTGACCGGTGCGGGGCTGGTGATCAGCTTCAGGCCGCAGGCGGCCGTCGCAGCGGGCGAGCCCTTTTCGCCGAACGCCTTCATCCGCATTCCCCAGGAAGGCAAGATCACCTTCGTCATGCCCTCGGTGGAAATGGGGCAGGGCATCTATACGGCGGTCGCGATGATGCTTGCCGAAGAGCTGGAGGTCGGGCTCGACCAGGTGGTGCTGGAACATGCGCCGGCCGACCCCAAGCAATATGCCAATCCGCTGCTGGGCGACCAGATCACCGGCGGTTCCTTTGCGATCCGCGGTGTCTACGAGCAGATGCGCAAGGCGGGTGCTGCGGCCCGCATCATGCTCATCGGTGCTGCGGCGCGCGACTGGGGCGTTTCGCCCGACGCCTGCAAGGCCGAGGCGGGACATGTGGTCGAGACCGCCGGCAGCCGGCGCGCCGCCTATGGCAGCCTGATTGCGGCTGCGGCCTCTGAAGTCGTGCCGCAGGAGGTGCCGCTGAAGCCGGCGTCCAGCTACCGGGTGATCGGCAAGCCGGTGCATCGTCTCGACAGCCCGGAGAAGGTGAACGGCACGGCGAAATTCGGCATCGATGCCCGCCCGGATGGCGTCTCCTATGCGGCGATCGCGATCTGTCCGCACTTCAACGGCAAGCTGCGCTCAGTCGACGAGGCCCCGGCCATGGCGATCAAGGGCGTCAGTCAGGTGGTCCGCATCGAGGAGGCCGTCGCGGTCGTCGCCAACAATACCGGCGCTGCGCGGAAGGGGCTCGCGGCCCTTTCGATCGAATGGGATCCGGGGCCGAGCGCCTCGGTTTCGCAAGCCGAACTCGAGCACCTCATGGATGCGGCGATCGACGGCAAAGCCCTGCCGCATGTCAGCGAAGGCGATGTCGCCAAGGCCGAGGCCGAGCATGGGCCGGTGCACGAATTCGTCTACCGCATGCCGATCCTGACCCATTCCGCCATGGAGCCGATGAATTGCACCGTGCATGTGCGCCCCGATGGCTGCGAGGTCTGGGTGGGAACGCAGATCATGAGCCGGGCACGGCAGGCGGCGGCCGACGTGACCGGCCTGCCGGTCGAAAAGGTGGTGGTGCACAACCACTTGCTCGGCGGCGGCTTTGGCCGCAGGCTCGATGTCGACGGCGTGATCCTCGCGACGAAGATCGCCAAGCAGGTGAAGGGCCCGGTGAAAGTGACCTGGAGCCGGGAGGAGGACATCCGTCACGACTGCTATCGTTACCTCAACTACAGCAAGGTGACGGCGACGCTCGGGGCCGACGGCATGCCGGTCTCCTGGCGGCACCGGGTCATCGGCCCGTCGGTCATGGCGCGCTGGTTCCCGGGCTTTACCAAGGACGGTGTCGACCTCGACCAGATGGCGGGGGCCGAAACGCCCTATGCGATCGAAAACAGGCAGACCGATTTTGCCCGCCAAGAGGCGCCGGATGGCATGCTCACCGGCAACTGGCGTGGTGTCGGCGCCACCCGCAACATTCCCCCGGTCGAATGCGGAATCGACGAACTGGCGGAACTGGCGGGCATCGATCCGCTCGAATACCGGCGGCGGCTGCTGCAGCACAAGCCGCGGCTGCTCGGCGCGCTCGACCTTGCAGCCGAGAAGGCCGGCTGGTCGACCCCGCTTGCCAAGGGCAGGGGGCGGGGTATCGCGGTTGCCGAGGATTTCGGCAGCTTCGCGGCGATGGTCGCCGAAGTCAGCCTCGACGGGAACGGCAGGTTCAAGACCGAGCGTATCGTCTGCGCGGTCGATTGCGGCCAGGTGATCAACCCGGACACGGTCGAAGCACAGATCCAGAGCGGCGTCGTCTACGGCCTGAGTGCGGCACTTTACGGGCGCATCACCGTCGAAAACGGCGCGGTGGTCGAAGGGAATTTCGACGATGCGCCTGTCCTGCGCATTCACGAGACGCCGCCGATCGAGGTGCATATCGTGCCGAGCGCCGAGGCTCCCGGCGGCATCGGCGAAGTGGGCACGCCCGGCGTGGCGCCGGCGCTTCTGAACGCGATCTTCATGGCGACCGGCAAGCGGCTCAGAACCCTCCCGATCGACCAGGGCGACCTGAGGAGGGTGTGACCATGAACAGGCCCGCCCTTGCTCTCTCGCTTGCATCCGCGCTCGTGGCGGCAGGTCTCATCGCCACTTTCGAGCCGGTCAGCGGTTTTGCCGAAACCGCCAGCGGCGGCGCCTTGAAAGGCGCGGCCGACTTTGCCTCGATCACCGATGCGCGCCAGCGCTCGAAGGCGATCTTTGCCGAGGCGAGCCGGGTGCTCACCCATCCGCGCTGCATCAACTGCCACCCGGCAACGCGCAGCCCGACGCAGGGCGAGGACATGCACCCGCATGTGCCTCTGATGATCGTCGCCGACAGTTCGATGGGGCCGGCCGGCCTTGCCTGCAGCACCTGCCACGGCGCGGTGAACCGGGCGATCGTCGGCAGCCGGCTGAAGTCCATCCCCGGCAACGCCCATTGGCAGCTGGCGCCCGAAAGCATGGCCTGGCAGGGCCTCACCGTTCGCGAGATCTGCGAACAGGTGAAGGACACCGAGCGTAACGGCAACCGCTCCCATGCCGATCTCATCAAGCACATGGGCGAGGATCACCTGGTCGGCTGGGCCTGGCATCCGGGTGAGGGCCGCAGTGCGCCGCCCGGTTCGCAACCGGAGTTCGCCGCGCTGATCACCGCCTGGGTGGAGACCGGCGCGGAATGTCCAGACTGAGCGAAGGCAGATGTGGGGACTGAGTGCGGCACCGGTCCTCCTTGACAAGGCAGCCGGACTGTTCGACCTTCAGCACCATGACCTGCCGCCTCGCAAAACTGACGACTGTGAAAAAAGCCCCGTATCCGGGGCTGACGGTCGTTGCGCGCAGAGCATAGCAAGCACAAGGATCAGATCGACCCCGCCGGTTCGGACGGGGTTTTCGCTTGCGCTCTCCGTCTCCGGTTTCTTCAAGGAGATGGAATTTCATGGAAAGCACAGCTTCAACACGATCGCCGGGCCTTGGCGGCCTCTGGCTGCCGCTGATCACGCCGTTTCGCGACGGTGAACTGGACGAGCGCTCGCTCCGCCGGTTGGTCGTCCACTATGCGGCGGAGCCGATCGACGGCTTCATTCTCGGCGCGACCACGGGCGAGGGCATGGCGCTCGACGAGGCGGAGTGCGAGCGGGTGGTTGCGATCACCAACGAGACCCTGGCTGCAGCGGGGCGGCGCATCCCCGTCTATTTCGGGCTTTCCGGTAGCGATACGCGGAAGTCGGTGAAGGCGCTGGAGCGGACGGCGACCTGGGGCGCCGATGGCTATCTGATTGCCTGCCCCTATTACACCCGGCCGTCGCAGCGCGGTCTTTATGCGCATTTCTCGGCGCTTGCCGACGTCACGGACCGGCCGATCCTGATCTACAACATTCCCTACCGGACGGGCGTCAACCTCGGCAACGAGACGATGCTGCAACTGGCGGAGCGGAGAAACATCGTTGGCGTCAAGGATTGTTCGGCGGATGCGATGCAATCCTTCGATCTGTTGCGTCACAAGCCCAGCGATTTCGCCGTGCTGACCGGTGAAGATCCGCTGTTCTACACGGCGCTGACGCAAGGGGCGGAAGGCGGGATCACGGCGTCCGCCCATGTGCAGACCGCAGCCTTTGCCGACATCCGCAACAGGCTCCTTGCCGGTGACCAGGCGGGAGCACTTTCCGCCTGGCAGCGCCTTGCCGATCTGCCGCGGCTGCTCTTTGCCGAGCCGAGCCCCGGGCCGATCAAGCATTGGCTGTGGCGCGCGGGTCTGATCGACAGTGCGGAGATGCGCCTGCCGATGGTGCCGGTCAGCGATGATCTGGCGCTGAGGATCGAAAGGGCGATGGCGGCGCAGGACGGCCGGCGCTGAGCCTGTGACGGTTTCTCAAGGCGGGGCGGTCGGTAAAGGGAAGATCGCCCTGCTGCTTAGCCGTTTGCATCGTATTTTAACAGTTACGTACTTTCGCCGAACGGCTTGTTTCGGCAGGATAGCGGTCCTTATGCGCGGTGTCCGATGGCGCTGCGCGGACCGTGCTGCCGGGCATTGAAATGCCGCAGTTGAGGAAAAAAACAGAGAACCATTCTTGCGAGCGATCCGTGCCCTGAACCGTCACGGGTGAGGGCGAAAGCCGGTTTCCCGGCGCGAGGACCAAGCCGGGCGAGATGGACGGTGTGCCAAAAACGGGGCGCCTGTGCGGGTGCCCGTCCCAAAGCTGATTGATCAGGACGCCTGGAGACGATGATGAAGACATCCGGCAGCAATCTTGAAGTCACTCGACGCGACATGATGAAAGGCGGGATCGGCGCAGCCTCGCTGGCCGCGATCGGCGCCGGAGCGGCCGTTCCGGCGGCGCTGACGGCCGCCTCGGTCGCGACCTCGGCCACGCCCGCCGCGGCACAACAGGCGCTCGGGCCGGGTGCGCCGACATTGCCGGTCACCGGCGTCGCCATGCATCCGGGCTATGCCCGCACGATCGCGCAGATGGCCTATGTCTGGGGCTGGCCGATCGTCAACATGCTGAACCGCCGGGCCAAGATCACCCAGGCGCCCTATGCGGGTCTGCTCGGTGGCCTTTCGCCGGTGGCCCCGCGCGGCCAGGTGGGCATGCTGCACGACTATATCGAGCCGTCGGAAACCTTCGTCACATGCCCCAACCAGGATGTGGTCTACGGCCTTGGCTTCTTCGAACTCGACGACGAGCCCGTCGTTGCGCAGGTGCCCGACTTCGGCGACCGCTTCTGGGTCTATGCGCTTTACGATGCCCGCACCGACCAGTTCGGCCAGCTTGGCAAGCCCTATGGCACACGCGCCGGTTTCTACCTCCTGGTCGGTCCCGACTGGGACGGGCTGAAGCCCGCCGGCATCACCGACATCATCCGCTCGCCGACATCGCTTGCCAGCGCCATTCCACGCATCTTCCAGACCGATGTCAGCGACGACAACCAGGCCATCCAGCCGTTGATCAACCAGGTGGTCTTCTATCCGCTGAAGGAATTCACCGGCGAAGCGAAAACCATCAATTGGGCGAAGCTGACCGACATTCCGGCGCCGCCCCTGAATGGCGGCGCGACCGACGGCGAAACCAAATGGGTGACGCCGGAGACGTTCTTCGACCAGTTCGGCGACGCCATCGCCGCGGTCGATCCGCTGCCGGGGGAGGAGGCGCTTTTTGCCCAGTTCCGCCTGTTGCTCGACGCGGCCGAGCGGGATCCCGAGCTTCGAGGCATGCTCGTCGACACGGCGATCGAGACGGAGGAGAAGGTCATCCGCCCCTTCTTCGAATGGCAGCGCAACGGGCTTCCGGCCGGCAATGGCTGGAACCGCTCGGTCAACAATGGACAATGGGGCATCGACTACTTCAACCGGACCGGCACCGCCAGGTCGAACATGTTCAACAACCGGCCGAACGAGACGCAGTATTTCTATACTGATTTCGACGGCGCCGGCGACCAGCTGACCGGCGTGAAGCTCTACGAAATCACCTTTGCCGCCGGCGAGGAGCCGCCGGTGCACGGCTTCTGGTCGCTGACCCTTTATAACGACAAGCACCTCTTCCACACCAACGACTTCAAGCGCTACTCGCTGGGCACCAAGAGCGACAAGCTGAAGCACAATGAGGATGGCTCGCTGACGCTCTATGTCAGCGCCGAGCGCCCCGGCGGGGAGAAGGACAGCAACTGGCTGCCAGCGCCGCACGGGATCTTCTCGCTCTATATTCGCGCCTATTGGGGCAAGGACGAAATCCTCGACGGCTCCTGGCAGCCGCCGAAAATCACGGTTTCGGCCTGACGTCGGCACGGCAGGCCCTGGCGGAAGCGGCGCCGGGGTGAACCCGCTCCGGCAATCCCTTGCGCTCTCTGGCTCCGTTTCGCGATTTCGTGTGTAGTTGAACGGCAAAGATCGTGATTCGGAATGGAGACTGTCGATGCATCCACGTGTCGTTTCGGCGGGATTGGTTGCCGCGCTGCTCGCCGCGCCCCATGCCTTTGCGCAGGATTCCAGCGCCGACCTCGCCAAGAAGCTCTCGAACCCGGTCGCCTCGCTGATCAGCGTGCCCTTCCAGTTCAACTACGACCGCGGCTACGGCCCCGATGACGGCAACAAGGTGACGCTGAACATCCAGCCGGTCATCCCGATTTCGCTCAACGACGATTGGACGGTCATCTCCCGCACCATCCTGCCCGTCGTCTGGCAGAACGACATTGCCGGCGACAGTGGCCACCAGTTCGGCCTCGGCGATACGCTGCAGAGCTTCTTCTTCTCGCCCAAGGAGCCGACATCCGGCGGCCTTATCTGGGGCGCGGGGCCGGCGTTCCTGCTGCCGACGGCGACGGACGATCTGCTCGGCGGCGAAAAATGGGGCGTCGGGCCGACGGCCGTGCTGCTCAAGCAGGAAAACCACTGGACCTATGGCGTGCTCGCCAACCACATCTGGTCGGTTGCCGGCGACCACAACCGAGACGACGTGAGCTCGACCTTCCTGCAGCCGTTCCTGTCCTACACCACACCGGATGCCTGGACCTTCGCGCTCAACACGGAAAGCACCTACGACTGGAAAAACGACCAGTGGAGCGTGCCGATCAATTTTTCCGTGTCGAAGCTCACCAAATTCGGCGAGCAGCCGGTGAGCCTTCAGCTTGGCGCGCGCTATTGGGCGGCTTCGCCCGACAACGGCCCGAACGGCTGGGGCGTGCGGGCCGGCATCACCTTTCTCTTTCCCGAGTGACACCGACCGGCTGGCAGGCGCTCAGCGCCAGAAACGCTTGACGTCGATCACATCGTCGAGCGCGGCCTGTGCGCGGTCGATGAGCCTGTCCTTGTTCGCCTCTACGACGAGCGTTCCGGCGTCCGGGTGGTCCTCAAGGCCGATATCGCTCAGCACGTGCGGCGACGAGACCAGGTCGTTGAGCGTGCCGAGTTCATCCTGCAGCGCGGCCATGGCCGTGGTGAAGCGCTTGTGGCGCCTGGCGCCGCGCTTGTCGTCGAACAGCGTCGCGAAGAATTCGGCGGCATAACGCAGCTTCTTGGCGTCCTTGCGGGCCTCGTGCCGTTCCTCGTCGTTGACCTTGGCGAGCGCACGACCATGCTTCTTCAGCTTCCGGCGCTCGCGGTCGAGCACCGCCTCGGCGAAATCGGTCACCGGACGATCATGAAGTTCGGCGGGCGGTGACGAGAGATAGGCGCCACAATGCAGCCATTCGTAGAGGTCGAGCATCAGGGCGCGGCCGCGGCCGTCGTCGAGCGCTTCGAACACTTCGCGATAGCGGGCGGCGCGGGCAGTCTTCAGCCGGTCGACAAGTTCCGGCTGCGATGCGCGTGCCAGGAGAACGTCGACGTCGCGGGCTTTGCCGAAGGCGCCTGCCAGCCACTTCAGCTCGCCTTTCAGGCGCGTGCTCTCTTCGTCCTGAAGCAGATCCCTGTAGAGCGAGAAGGCTGAACGCAGGCGCCGAAGGGCAACGCGGGCCTGGTGCAGCGCCTCCGGGTTTTGGCGCACGCGCAGCACGTCCTCGTTCAGGCGGTGGTGGCGAAGACAGGAGAGGGCGACCGTGCGAAAACTCTTTGCCACCCGCATCTCGCGGTCGAGCTCGACCGGCTCGGCCTTGAAGACCATCTGCTCGGCATCGATGAGACGGAATCCGCGCTCGGCCTTGGACATGACGCCGAAGCGGATGGGAACGATCGCCTCGATGCGGCGGGCAAGCGTGAAGAGCGCCTCGGGCGCGCCGTCCTTGAGTTCGAGTTCGATCTCGCCGATCGTGGTCTGGCGGGTGCCCGCGGTGATCCGGCCGCGGTCGAGCACGACCTCGATGTCGGCGCCATCCTGCTTCACCTTCCAGGTGGTGCGTTCGACATCGACGGCAAAATGCGCCTGCAGATCGCCCGGCTCAAGGTCGAACTGGGCGGCAAGCGGCGTGGTGTGGTCGACCACCGGTTCGTCATCGTTCAGCGGCTGCTCCCATTCCGGCCGGGCAAAGACCGAGGCGCTCGCGCCCGTGGCCTTGATCGTCTGGGTGCGGGCAGAGCCGACCGTGCGGATGCGCAGGGTGAAGCCCGACTGGAACAGGTCGCGGGCACGCGTGTCGAAATAGACCGACCGCTGGCTTTCGACGCTTGCCGGCTCACCCAGAAGTCCGGATTCGGTAAAGCGATCGAGATCTTCAGGGAGAAGATCGAGCTTGATTTCGATTTCCGTGTTCAACCCCATCCTCCAACAAGTGCGATAGACAACGCGATAATGCCATATGAGCACATTGGTTCGTGTTCTGAATGACATGGATCATATTTGCGTGGCGGTCCGACGCGATAGGTCGCGTTCGAAGCGGGAGGCCGCTGAGGTGTACGGGATTTCAATGGATTCCGGACGGAAAACCGTTTCACACTTTCCTGGAATTGCTTTTTGAGATGACGCAATCCCGGACGGAAAACCGTTTCACACTTTTCCTGGAATTGCTTTTGAGATGACGCAATTCCGGACGGAAAACCGCTTCGCACTTTTCCTGGAATTGCTTTAAGCTCCCGGCATTTCATGCCACGGAATTGATAAATGTCGCTTCGCCTTGCCACCTTCAATATCGAAAACCTTTTGAGCCGCTTCGACTTTTCCGGATTTCGCAACCAGCTGAAACAGGACCGGGTGCTGCGGCTCTTCGACGTGAAGACGGAAGCCGAGTACCAGCGGTTGGAGGAGGCGCGCACGATTGCGCATACGGACGATACGCGGCAGATGTCGGCGCTGGCGATCGCCGATTGCGATGCGGATATCCTCTGCCTGCAGGAAGCCGACAACATGGCCTCGCTGCAGGCCTTCGAATACAACTACCTCTTCCGCATGGTCGGCAACGGCTATCGCCAGAAGTACCTGATCGAAGGCAATGATTCGCGCGGGATCGATGTGGCCGTGCTGATGCGCGAGGAGACGCGCGACGGCCAGCCGATCGAGTGCCTGGAGGTCAAAAGCCATGCGGGGCTGACCTATGAGGACCTCGACCTCTTCAACGACCAGATCGCCCATACCAACCGGCCGGCCGACCGGATCTTCAAGCGCGACTGCCTGGAGCTCGATCTTCGCATCGGCGGGCGACCGCTGACGCTTTATGTGGTGCATTTCAAATCGATGGGGCCGGCGCGCGAAGGGCTCGACGGCCGGCAGGCGACGATGCCGCTGCGCGTCGCCGAAGCCTCGGCCGTGCGCCACATCATCGAAAGCCGCTTTGGCCGCGGGCACACGGCAGACAAGATGTTTGCGATCTGCGGCGACATGAACGACTACCAGGAGAAGGTGAACATCCTCGGCGACCGGCGCACGGGCTACCAGTTCGTTCCGCATGAGGAGGAGACGAGTTCGCTCGACGTTTTCACTCATGATGGCTTCGCCGAAAACCCGATGCTGCGCCGGCCGGTGATGGACCGCTGGACGCTGTTTCACAGCCGCGGGCCGCAGGAGCGGCATCTCTGCCAGCTCGACTATATCTGGCTGTCGCCGGCGCTTGCCAAGCGCAACGCACACCAGGTGCCCGAGGTCATTCGCGGCGGCCAGCCGTTCCGCACGATTTTTCCGCCGGAGCTGGAGGTGGAGCGTTATCCGCGCACCGGCTGGGACAGGCCGAAGGCGTCCGACCATTGCCCCGTGGCCATCACCCTGGATGTGTGAACATGAGCGTCCTTGAGAGCAACACGGCTGAGTGGCCAGCCGAAGGCGCCATCATCCCGATCGATGCGGTCGATGTCCGCGTTGCCGGTGCGGCCCATCCGTTTCACCTGGAGGAGGTGGAGCGCGCGCAGGAGAACTGGCAACGGGAGATCGCTGCCAATCCGCATCTCTTCGATGGGCGCATGGTGCTGCTGAGGGCGCTTCGCATCGACGACGGCCGGTTGCGGGGCGAGGGGCATGTGGTGCCCTATTCGACCTTTCTCTGGTGGCGGAAGACGCGGGCAAAGGGTGCCTTTCATCTCTTCGCCATGCCGGCGATCCTTTCTTCCGACGGTGCGCTGATTCTGGTGCGCATGGGCGGGCATACCGCCAATCCCGGCCGGGTCTACAGCCCCTCCGGTTCGCTGGAGCCCGAGGATATCGTCGATGGCGGCTGCGACATCGACGGCAATATCCGCCGCGAGGCGATGGAAGAAACCGGCATCGACCTTTCGCTCGCGACGGTGGAGCCCGGTTATCACCTGCTGCATATGGACCGCGCCGTGACGCTCATCCGCGTCTATCGCTATCCGGAGAAGGCGGCAGCGCTGGTTGCGCGCGTTGCCGCGCATATCGCCGTCGATCCCGAACCGGAGATCGACGAGGCGATCGCGGTTTTTGGCCCGGACCCCGTGGCGCACAACTATCCGCCCTTCATCCCGCCGATCCTCGACTGGCTGTTCCGGCGTGAGAAGCCGCTCTGATTTTGAGTCAACAGGGCGTCGTATCCGCTTGTATTCGCGTGCTTTAGCGCGGTTTTCCTGATGGCTGCGCGACGGCGGATGGGCGCCGGCTGAGTCCGGGCGGGCTTTTGGCCGCTTGGACGGCGAGGCATGCTGCGGGAGTGGGAGCTAAAGAAAACGTGATCCGCGTCGAGTTGTGTACCGGTGCTTTTAAGTCTTGCCGCCCGCGTCCCGACGCTGCAAAGTTCGGGCATATTCGCAAGGGGACATGAATGGCGCTCAGCTACGCGATCTACGACGTCTTCACCGACAGGCGACTGGAGGGCAATCCGCTGGCGGTGGTTTTCGGTGCCGATTGGCTGGAGGACGGGGCGATGCAGGCGATCGCGCAGGAATTCAACCTGTCCGAGACGGTGTTCATTCGCAGGCCCGGTGGTGCCGCACATACGGCGAAGCTGCGGATCTTCACGCCCAGTCAGGAGCTGCCCTTTGCCGGCCATCCGACCGTCGGCGCGGCTGTGGCGATCGCCGAGGCGCAGCACGGCGCGATCGAAGAGGGCATCGACCTCGTCCAGGTACTGGAGGAAAAGGTGGGGCCGGTGCGCTGTGCCGTGCGGCTCAAGGCCGGGCAGGCGAGCTTTGCCGAATTCGACCTGCCGCGCAAATCCGTCAGGCTCGACGCACGCTTCGACCGACAGGCGATCGCAGATGCACTGAGCCTGAAGCTCTCGCAGATCGGCTTCGAGAATCACGTGCCCTCGTTCTGGAGCGCGGGCGCACCCTTCGTCATGGTGCCGGTGCATGATGTTGCGGCCGCTTCGTCGATCGAGTTCGATTCGCTGCGCTGGGAGCAATTGACGCCGATGGCCGAGGGTCGGCTTGCCGCGGCTTACGTCTATTGTCGCGGCGGCGTGAACCACACGGCGCGCTTCCATGCTCGCAAGTTCGGGCCCGGTGCCGGCAACCTTGAGGATCCGGCGACCGGCTCGGCCGTCGCGGCCCTTTCCGGCGCGATCCATTATTTCGACCAGTTCGTCGACGGACATCATCCGGTGCTCGTCGAGCAGGGCGTGGAAATGGGGCGGCCGTCCTTCATCCACCTGCATCTCGACATTGCGGGCGGCGAGATCAGCAATGCCCGTATCGGTGGCCATGCAGTGAAGATCGCAGCCGGCGAACTCTACGTCTGAGGCATAGATGCATGCTTTGGAAAATTGAGCTTAATCAGCGCTTTAAGAGAAGTTTTGGTGGGTGATCACGGGCTCGAACCGTGGACCCGCTGATTAAGAGTCAGCTGCTCTACCAACTGAGCTAATCACCCATCCATGGCGTCGCTTTAGCGCACGACCTCATCACACTCAAGAGGGTAATTGCATCTCGCGATGAGAAACTCACAGCCGTTTCCGCCGGAGCGGTCGGAAACGGCCAGAGTCTTGCCTTCAATCGTTCCCGGGCTCAGCGCACGTCGATGAAGTTGCCCCTGAGGTCGAAGCGGCAATTGAAGAAGGTGGCGCCGCGGCTGCCATCGTAGTTGCCCTGCACCCAATAATAGCGGCCGCTTCGGAAGGCCATGTTGACGGTGATGCGATTGGGGCGCACGCCGAAGGCGGCGGAGGCTTCGCCCTGGCAGAAGCGCGGCATCATCCTTGCGTCGACACGATCCGGCTGTTGCGTGTCGTCATATTGCGGCGGCCGCTCCGGGCGTGGCCGTGTGTTTCCGCCGGCCGACGTGACGCGGCAGACGCCATTGCCGGCGCCCCGGCGGGTGTAGCTAATCGAGGGCGAACCATCGCGGTTGACGCTGATCGAGACCGTGGTTCGTCCCTGGCTCGCCTCGTAGTAGTCGTTGCTGAACCGCCTCAGGCGTGCTTCGCTGCCGTTGATGTAGACGGGACCGCCCCGATCGGCGTGGACCTCGATGCGGCCGGGGCAGGTGGCGTTGAAGAACGGCACGTCTGCTTTCGCCTCCGTGGCAACGCCGGCAAGGATACCGATGAGCATTCCTGTGGCGATCGTACTGCGCATGGGGATAACCTCTCCAATCATCGCTCGTTTCGTCTGCCCCGCTTCGTTGCAGTATGCCGAGCATGCGGCTCGCGTCAAACGGGTCTTTCGTCGCGTTTCCCCTTTGGCCTGTACCTGCAGGGCGCGCGGAGGTGGTCGTAACGCGCCTGGCGGAGGCAGGGCAAGTTCTCCACAGGGGGTGCGCTAGCCCCATGAAATTTTTCAAAAGATTTTCACAAAGGCGCTGGACAACCAAACCGAACGCCTTTATACGCCCCCTCACGACAGCAGCGGGACACACCGCAGCGGTCGCGGATGGGTGATTAGCTCAGTTGGTAGAGCAGCTGACTCTTAATCAGCGGGTCCACGGTTCGAGCCCGTGATCACCCACCAAAACTTCTCCTAAAGCGCTGATTAGATTAGAATTCCTACACTCTTGACGATCGCGTGCGCTCGGGTTCCGGGGCAAATGTCGCCGCGCGTTTTCCGTTCTCAAAACAAGCCGGTTCGATCTTGCGAGCCCAGTGCAGAGCGCGCCCTGCTGGCCCGCGGGGCGGGCGGCGGGTGGGATCGCGAGGACAGGACTGTGCCAGCGTGATCGGCCTTTCGCCAAGCAAGCGACGATACTGCTGTTGCCGCGCTCAACGTCTCGCTCGACACGTGCGACGGCTGGGCCGCCGTCGCTGCCATATCTTGCAAGTCGCGTGAATCACTTGGCCGGAAAATAGCGCAGGGTTCCGGCGAGCCGGGGGCCGGTCGAGCCCTTGGTGTCCATCGGATGATTGATGCCGTCGTTGACCGGCAATTCTTCAAAATCAAAGGGGCTCACACCCTCCAGGCAGGCTGCGTTGACGCCGTAGAAATCGGGGTTGGAGCGCGGCTTGTGAAAGGTGTAGATGCCGCATTTCGAGCAAAAGAAGTGCTCTGCTGCATGTGTGTTGAACTGATACCTGGTCAGGGCCTCGCCGCCCGAAAGCACGGTCACCCCGTCCTTGGCCGCCGAGACGGCAACTGCGCCCTTCAGCTGGCAGTAGGAGCAGGTGCAGCGGCGGGCCGTATGAAGACCATTCTTTAGCCGAACATTGAAGCGAACCGTCTTGCAGTGGCAGGCGCCGTTGAGGTCCTGAGCGTCGAAATTCATGGAAAACATCCGTCTGGTCTGAGCCGAATTGATGCCTGTTCCATACGGGCTGGATCAAGGATCCTCAAGTGCTGGCCGCAAGGCAGCGTATCGGAGGCTTACCGGTCGGCGCGACAACCTTGAGGCCACTTGTGCGGCCGGACCGTCAGCGCCGTCAGGCTTCCGTTGCCGCCATGCTTTCGAGGTCCGCAGGCCCAGTCAATCGACGGTGCAGTTGGGATAGAGTCCGTTGATGACGGTCACACCCGAACCGGGGGCGGTCGCAAGGCTCATGAAGCCCGCTGCAGCGACCCGGCTGGCCGCAGCATTGCTGGTCGGCGACACCAGGACCGTCTTTGCTATTGCCCAGTGACCGGCCGGATTGTTGTCGAACGTCGCCGTCCACGGAAACGCAAGCGGTTGGTCAACACGCGCCGCATTGACGTGGATATCGGCGTCACCGATCTGCGCTGTCGCGCCGAGTGCCGGGTTCGCCAGACGCACCTGTTGCCGTCATGCAACAGGTGCGTCACCAATCCTGCGCCTGCAGATTGTCCTCTTGCCGGGGAAGTAAACTCGTGTAATTTTCGCCAAATCGGAACTCAAACTAGAGGAGGCATACGATGAAGATCAATTTTGTGCAGATGCTTGCCTCTGGTGGAGTGGCATGCTCGTCACGACGACCACGCCGCAATGCTATGGGTTACTTTGGCGCATAAGCGTCGCCCACGTTCCGCCTTTTCGTATTTTCCATTTTGACTTGATGTGACCGGTTCCCGGAACGTATTTCCGTGTCCGCGCGCATCTATAATCTAGAGGGCCCGACCGCTTTGCGCGGCGGGAAACAATCATGCCCGAATTGCACTTGAACGCCGCTGGCACCTTGCCGGCGATCATGGACGACTTGTTTCGAACGTTCGGCTTCCGCCGTACGGTCGGTGCTTTCCTCCGTGCCGTCTGGAGGCGTCAGCGGACGCTCAACCAGATCAGCCACCTCTCCGACCGCATGCTGCGCGACATCGGCGCGGAAGCGGAAGAAGGCATGAAGAAGCCGGAAATCGCCGACATCTCGCTCTGGCAGATGCCGGTCGGCTACCCGGTGATGATCAAACACAATTGAGGCCCGCTTCGGCGGGCCTTTTTTCCCGCAGCAACCGGCGGCCGATGAACGTCGGGTCCAAGCACAATCGGCTCACTGGGGGACTGGCGCGGCGAGCTTGGCCGCGCAGTCATGCTTGATCATTGCCGCGGCAAGGTTCTCCCGCCCCTTGCCGGTCGCCTTGGCCTTTGCTGCGGCCATGTCCCGGCACCAGCCTGCATCGAGAACCTCTTCCGGAATGTGCGGGATGCAGGACGAGAGAAGCAGCAGCGAACAGAGGAAGACGACGCGCATTCAGGGCTCCACGGGTGGTGCTGAATTCATAGCATTGGCAAGCCAGAAGGGAACAGGGTGGTTAACCGGCCAACAGGTTAGCCCGACGGGGGCCGGCCGCACGGCAGCCCCTGACCAATCAGACTTGGCGGGCTAGCGGCCTATGTTTCGGGAAGGCAAATGACTTTCTGCGAGATCGGGCTGACGTGTGGCCACTGCCTCCCGCCGGCGGCATGGGCGGGTTTTCCCTGATTATATCGACGAGCGTGCTTGCCCGCTTTGCTCAATTAGCTATGACGGTAACAACGTCGGGACATCCGGCATCTGAAACCGCGGGTGGAAGTGCAGCAGCGATGACGGGCACCACGAATATTATTGACGCGCGCGCGTGCAGCGACGAGGCCCTGCAGGCGATCGGCTCCGACGTGCTGATCGTCGGATCGGGGGCCGCGGCCTGCGCCATGGCGACGCGGCTTCTGGCGGCAGGGTTGAAGGTCACGTTGCTAGAAACCGGCGACAACCTCGTCAACTCCGACAGCTCGCCCTTCTTCGAGATCGCCAACCAGGAACCGTTCGGGCTTTCATTCCAGATCGGCGGGGCGACCAACCTCTGGTCCGGGCGCGTCGCGCCGCTTGAAGACGTCGACCTGACGTCGGGCAACGACTGGCCGCTGGAGCGGGCGGAACTCGACGGCTACTACCAGCAGGCGATCGAGCTGCTGCAACTGAAGCCGATCGACGATATCGACCGGGTGCCCGCCTACGACGGCGGCGCGGCGCCTTGGCGGGATTTCGTCTCCGACCCGGCGGTCTCGGTCAAGCGGTTCCAGTGGAGCCGCCCGGCCTTCAACGGGCAGGACTATCTGAAGACGCTTGCGGGCAAGAACCCTGATCTCACCATCGTCTATAATTGCCGGGTGCTGCAGGTGATCCCGACCGCCGCCGGGGATCGCGTCGGCGCAGTGCGGGCGGCGATCGGCGAGGGGCGGACCGTGGAGCTTTCCGCCCCGGAATTCGTGCTTTGCGCCGGCGGGCTTGAAAACCCGCGCATCATGCTGAACAGCCGCCAGGGCGGGTTTCTGGCAAACGACAATATCGGCCGCTTCTTTTCGACCCATCCGAAGGCGAATGTCGGGCGCATTCATCTGTTCAAGACGGTGAAGACGGCGGGGCCATT
Source organism: Ensifer sp. ENS09 (assembly GCF_014852425.1). Classification (NCBI taxonomy): domain Bacteria; kingdom Pseudomonadati; phylum Pseudomonadota; class Alphaproteobacteria; order Hyphomicrobiales; family Rhizobiaceae; genus Ensifer; species Ensifer sp. ENS09. The sequence goes on along the minus strand of NZ_JACVBP010000001.1, from coordinate 816,624 downwards.
GTTCAGCGACCACAAGAGCGGTAGCAGCTCGCTGCGCTTTGGTGTCGGCGTGCGCAAGGATCGGACGAGAGACCAGCTGAACCACTATGTTCAGTTTTCGCCACGGTTTGAATCGATCGGGCTCAAGCTTCTCGAACATGCGCAGCACGTGGTGGCTGCCGGCGAGGGTGGCGATCGCCCGCAATCGACCTTGCGTCGTCGCCTGACCTCGGCGCTGGCGGTTGTCGGCCAGGTCGCCTTCAACGTCATCGGCAAGATGGGGTTGCTCGGGCCGGGCGGTTCGATCCTGGTCGTGCGCGGTTTCTTCGACCAGCATCCCAATGCCGAGCACAGGGTCGAGCTGAGCGAGGCGCGCGATCCCCATGGGCTGCCGAAGGGCGTCGTGCGCTGGTCGCTGACGGAGGAGGACCAGGCGTCGATCCGCGAATTTCTCGACGAGCTCTCGGGGCTGCTGCTGCGTCACAATATCGGCAAGCTGATCCCGACGCTTCCGCCGGTGGGCAAGCCCTGGGACATCACCGGCATCCATTCCCATTTCATGGGCACGACGCGCATGGGCCGCTCGGCCGACATGTCCGTCATCGATCGCGATGGCCGGGTGCACGGCGTCGACAACCTCTATGCGGCGGGCGCCTCGGTCTTCACATCCTACGGCTACGCCAATCCAGTACTGACAGTCATGGCGCTTGCAATGCTTACCGCCGATAAGATATGCCAGCGCCACAAAACAAAGGCGGGTAATCCATGACGGAAATGACTTCCCCGGAACTCAGCGGCAAGGAACAGCGGGCGAAACGCACGCGCTGGCAAAAGCTCTCGCGTAAGAACTACTTCGGGGGGAAGCTTTCGACGAAGAACCTGGTGCGGCTATGCCAGGAAAATGCTTCGAACAAGCGCACGATCATCGTTCACACCGAAGACGTTGACTATACTGAGTTTTTCCCGAACTCGTTCCTGGTCTCGAAGTCCGATCGCAAGAAGGCCGATCTCGTCGTCGACACGCATTACCATCTCGATGCGATCGAGAGCGAAAGCTACGATATCGTGCTCTGTACCGGCCTGCTCGAGCATGTTCCCGATCCGCAGCGGCTGATCGACGACATGCGCCGGATTTTGAAGCCGAACGGCAAGCTGATCATCTCCGCCTCGGCGGTGTTCTCCTTCCATGAGGGGCCCGAGAACTATTTCCACTTCACGCCCTTCTCCTTCAAGATGCTGTTCAAGGACTGGAGCGAGATCGAAGACCTGCGCGGCTCGAGCATGCCGTTCGAGACGATCGGCATTCTGATGCAGCGCATCCTTCTGCAGTGCGACGTGTTTCCGCTGGCGCGGCCGTTCATCGAACTCATGGCGCGCTCGGCCCGGTTCTTCGACGTCTTCATTACTCAGCAGTACGATACGACGTGGAAATACACCGACGATCACAAGATCGATTCGATGATGCCTTCCAATATTCAAGCCGTGGTGAGGAAATAGCGCCGATGTCTCTGGATTCGCTTTCAATACAAGAGTTTAACGGCTGCCGTTTCTTTTGTGCGGGCAACAACAAGATCGAGCGCGAGTTGAAGAAGGGGCGCAATTTCTTCGGTGAGTACCACTACGACTTTACCAATTTCGCCGTCGTCAAAAGTTTGGTCGCGCACGGTCACGTCTGTCTCGACATCGGGGCCAATATCGGCGTCTATTCAAACGTGTTTGCGCATCTTTCCGGCGATGCAAGCAATGTGCATGCGTTCGAGCCAGTCAGGCATATCCGCCACAAGTTGCTCGCCAACTCCAAGCTCAACGGTCATTCGGGCCTCAACGTCAACGACATCGCGCTCGGAGACACCGAAACCAACATGACAATGTTTCAGATTAAGCAGGGTCACATCCGCGGTGGAGTGAGTTCACTGCTGCAGAACGACACCTACAAGCAGCTAGGCGCCGAAAATTACGATGAGGTCGAGGTCGTGGTCACGTTGCTCGACAACTACGTGCAAAATCGTAATCTGGGCGCGGTTGACTTCGTAAAGATTGACGTCGAAGGCTTTGAAATGAATGTGCTTCGCGGTGGCCGTAAGACTGTCGAGCGCTACCGGCCCTTCGTGCTTCTGGAGCTGGATTTCGAGCGCCACGGCGCGGCAATTGGCAATGAGATGAAGGACTACTTCTTCTCGCTTGGCTACCAGGCCTTCGAGCCAGAGACGACCAAGACGAGCCCCTTCACTCACCGAAAACTGTCCTTTGTCCCCTATGATTTCAGCGACAGCCCACGCCGGCGCAATATCCTCCTAGTGCCCTGAGCGTTCGCCACGCCCCCTAGACGGTTCGTCAGGGCAATCCCCCACGGGCGGAGCCCGTGGGGGATTGCGTTTTCGGCGCCGGGCGCTATCGGGCGATTACGGGCTCGTCGCAGGCTGCGTCGTCGACGGCTGCGTGGTTGTTGCAGGCGGTGTCGCTGACTGGTCTGTCGTTGCGGGCTGCTGGGTCGTCGCTGGCTGCTCGGTGGTTGCTGGCTGTGTCGTCGTCGTTGCCGGTGCTGTTTCGGTTGCCTGCTGGTTCGCCCCCGGTTTGAGGAACATCACTGCAAGTACAATGAGCACGACCACAACCACGATACCGATGATGGTGTTTCGATTCATCAAGGCTTCTCCTCAGGTTAAGTGCCTTGAAGCTGTAAATGGAGCGGTTGGTCGAATTATCAACAGGCCGGTTCGCGGGTCGGTTGAAAAAGACATGCCGAGCGTGGCGCGGAGAGGCTGGGACCGCCCCCGGCACATGCATCCGCAACTGGTGTGTGGGGGTCGGCGAGGTGGTTTTACCCCAAAGACAGCCGGCTAAATGAAGCTGCAAGCGCGAGCCAACAAACGCGCTTTAACGGCCTTCGTCGGCCGCCTTCGGGACCGCGGTAATGAAGCCGAGCCGCAGCAATTGCTTCGATCCATCGAACTTCAGCGAGGATTCGGAGAAGAGTTGCAGCGCGCCGGTGCTCGACAGCGCATCCGTCATCTTGGCGTAGGCCGCCGAGCCGTCGAAATATTGCCCATCGGCCACCGCGTCGTTTATGACCTTCTGGTAGTCGGCAAAGAACTTGAAGTGGAGCAACGTGCCGAGAATAGATGAGAAGTTGCGCTGGTAGGGGAGCGGCTGGTGGATGCTGGGGCCGAAGCGACAGTCCTCGTCCCAAAAGATCAGCGGATACTTGATCAGCTCGAGGTCCGATTCGAATTCGCGGTGGCGGGCGCCGCCCTTGATGGTGATCGCCCGCTTGGTCGTCGTCAGGGTGTAGCCGCGGCTGTCGAAGTGATCGGCGACCTCCCAAGGGGCGCTGGTCTTCAGCTGGTCGATGTCGGCGGCCCCGAGATCGACGGGGTACATGTCCAGCATCGGCGCCGGCAGGCGCGAGATCTTCAGGCCCTCGAGCGCGTGGATGACGGACCAGAGCGTGCGGTTTTCGCAATCGTCATAGATCAGGAACTCGTCGGAATCGACGTTCACATACCAGCGCTCGCCGCCATAAAGCGCAAAAAGCGATTCTCTCCAGGCGCGTCCGCGCCGGGCATCCTTGTAACGGACCGAGGATGCCCACAGATCGACATCCGGCTGACAGAGCAGGAACTCGCGCGTGCCGTCGCTGGAGGCATCGTCGACACAGATGAAGCGGGTGATACCGAGCGACCGGTAATGGGCGAGAAAGCCCGGCATCAGCTTGGCGTCGTTGCGGGTCAAAAAGATCAGCGGCAGGTCATCGGGATAGAGCGACGTCTGCCCCTGGGGGCTAACGCAGCGCAGATCGACCGCATGGTTCATCCTGCGCTCACGCCGCTCGACCTTGGTCGTTTCGTACCAGGTCGCGATGCGATCGAAGAAGCTTCGATCCGTGATCGACTCGGCATCGGAACGATTCTGGAAGGGATAAGCGATATCGGTCATGCTCATTCCGACATTTGTCATAAATAATATAATCCCGGACTAAATCAAAAGCACAGACGTGGCAATCCATACGATTGCACGGATATGGGGATCGGGAAGGTGCCTTTCCATCGGCCCGCACACGTTGAGCGGGCCGTGGCGCCATAGTCTCTGCGGGTGCAGGAAGCCCTTCGCCGGCGATACCCGACGGCATCGAGCCCGGGCCTGCGGATGGCGTTTCGTTGTTTTTCCTCGAAACTTTTCGCCCGCTGCCCTGTTTCTCCTTCATCCACGTTCGCGCTGAAGCGCCAGGAGTGGAGGAGGCAGACATGACAAACTTGATGAGCAAGCTATTGATGGCGGCCCTGGTGGCCGCGGGATCGGTCACCGCAATGCCGGCCGTTTCGCCGGCGCAATCGCTCGACCTCTATATCGGGCGCGACCGGGATTATTACGGCGACGACTTCCGCCGCGAGCGGCGCTATGACGACGAAGATTACGTGCGCCCGCGTGGCTGCAGCTCCGGCCAGGCGTTGCGCCGGGCCTATCGCGCCGGGTTGCGTGATCCGGAAATCGCCGCGACGAGCCGCAACCGGATCGTCGTCGAAGGCGAAACCCGACGTGGCCAATATGCACGGATCTATCTGGCCAACCGCAGCGGCTGTCCGCGGATCGGGTAACGGGTGGGCGGTCGCATCACGATCGCCTTCGTTCTCTCGTCTAGGCTGACGCCGGCAATCGCTCGGCGTCGGCGTCCGCGGCAGGTTCGATGTTTTGTCGGTTTCCTTGCGGCCGGCCGCGGTGATAGACCACGCCGCATGACCGCATCTTCCGATTTCAGCGCCATCCCAATTGCCGAGCGCGCCTGCGGCACCTGCACGCTCTGCTGCCGGCTGCCGGATATCGACGCGCTAGAGAAGCCGGCCAATGCCTGGTGTCGGCACTGCACGGGTACGGGGTGCCGGACCTACGAGGATCGGCCGCAGCTTTGCCGCGACTTTCTCTGTCTTTGGCGCACGGACGAGACGCTCGGCGAGGCGTGGGATCCGGCGCACGCGCATATGATGATCTATCGCCAGGGGCCGCAGGTGACGGTTCTCGTCGATCCGGATCATCCGGACGCCTGGAGGCGCACGCCCTATGCGGAGGTGCTGCAGGGCTGGGCGCGCGAGGGTGAGGGCGGGCAATATGTCATCGTCTTTGTCGGCGACGCGGTGTTCAAAGTGGAGTGAGGTGAGGGGCGAATGAGCGGGGATAACGACCCGGCGGCCCCGCGAAAAGAAAGAGCCCCGCACGAGGGCGGGGCAAGCAGGCACCCAAAATGGCTCGGGGTGCGGGGAAGCGCAGTCCAGAAAGAACGTACTGCGCGGTACGGAAGCTAACGTGCATCCGCCGGCGCGGGAAAGGCCGGATTCGCCGATTCTGGTACGGTTGCCAAAATAAAGTGGCCCGGCCGGGTGGCGGGCAGGCCAGCCCTGCGGTCGCTCTACTGTACGGTTTTCAAGGCGATCGATTGACTTTGTCGGTCAGCGCTTCATTTCCGATTGGAGGAAATGACGGAGACGATCATGTCAAAAGCAATGCTGACGCTCCTGTGCCTGGCGGCGCTTACGCTTTCGGCTTGCGCCAACACGGCGCGCGGCTTTCGGCAGGACGGTGTCGAAACCGGCCACGCGCTGGATGATGCGACCCACCGCGTGCTGAAATCGACATCGAAGTGACGCGAGACGAGGCGCCCGGGGCTGCGGCGGCCTATCTACCGCGATGGGGCGGTGCTGGCGCGCGCGGGACTTTCAGCGCTGCTGAAGATCACCACGGCAAATAGCAGCACGCCAAGGAAGGCGACGATCGACGCGACGGCGACGATGGGCTCGATCTCCGGCCTGCCTGTCGTCATCAGGTAGAGCGATGGCACGAGCACCGCGACGCCTGACGTGTAGACATAATACTGGACGAGGGCCAGACGCCGCTCGGCCTTGGCCGGGTTGAGCGCGTAATAGATGCCGAAGATCGCCATCGTCACCCAGCCGAGCAGGTTCGTATGGGCGTGGGCCGGTGTTGCCGCATGGTCCTGGCTGATCGCCATGTGTAGGCCCATGCAGAGGCCGATGATCAGAAAGATGATTGCGGTCTTGAAATAGAGTTGCGCAAGCCGTGGCATGGATTCTCCTCCGCGATGCCTTGTTTATTTATTAGCATGTTCGCAAATGAATGGAGATTGCCAATATTGGGCGCGTGAGGGCGTTCCGGCGGGCGGAGGTCACGCGGGCCGGGCGGTGGCGGCGGCGAGGGCGGCGCGCTTGCGTGTCGCCATGCCATCGAAGGTGGCAAGCCCCTGGCGCTGCAGGTAGGCCGAAATCGCCGCCTCGATACCGCGATCGTTGCCGCCTTCGGTTTCCCAGAAGGCTTCAATGGCCGCAAAGAGGGCGGATCTGTCGAGCGTGACGGTCATCGCAGGCTGGTTCCGAACTGCTGGCGGTGGTTGAGGGTGCCGTGGGCGGTTTGGCTGAACGGTGCGCGCCGGACACCGAAATCGGCGCACCACCGTTCCCAGGCCTGCGACGTTCGCACGAAGGCGGGCAGTCTGTGTTCCTGCTCGGGGCTCTGGTCGAAACCGTTCAGCCAGGCATCGGCGACGCTCTCGGTGACGTCTTCGCCATGAAGTGCGTCGAGATCGAAGCGGATCAACCGCTCCACATGCTCGCCGTCATGTACATGGAGCCAATCGGCTGCCGTTTTGTAGGTGGTGCCCGTCGTGTCGGTCTCGTCGAAGAAGGTGCCGGCACCGAGCGTCATCATGGCGAGAATGATCTCTCGGCGCTGGAGAAAGGGCGCAGCGCTCATCGCCGTTGCGGCGCCCACGGAGATCGCATCCGACATCGTTCACCTCGTCTGTTCGAGGTGCACGCTGGAACACCCTTCGCGGGTTTCCTGTCGGCCCCTCCGGCTGTGTTTCCGTGCTGAATATAGGAAAAATCCTATCAAAAAGTCAATAGGAAAAACACTGCCGGCAGGAAGCGCCTCACGCAAGTTGTCGATGACGGGCCGTTTGTTCTTGTTTTGTTCGGAGGATTGCGCCACTGTGGGGCCGCCATTCCAGGTGGCGGGAAAGGAGCATGGGATGATCACCTACTTCGTCGTTCAGAGCTTCACGCTGGGGAGCCGCGGCGCATTTCTCGCCGACGACCCGGTGCAGGCGACCGGGCCCGAGCATGCGCAACGGCTGGCCGAAAGGCTGTCGGCGACCAAGGTGGGGGTGATCGCCTTCAGCCGCTCGGGCGACCTGGCGACCGGTGAGTTCGAGGATGCCAGGGTGCTCTTTACGATCGGCGACCTGCCCACGGAGATCGAGGAGGCGATGGCGGCATGACGGCTGTCGCCGGGCAGGGGGGGCGTAGCGGTCACATCCGTGAGCGGTCGAAGAAGGCGCTCACCGCTTGGGAGCCACTCAACGTTTATTGGTTACGAGCTGGGCGCGGCGTGGTAATGTCGTCGCGCAATGTTGGGAGGCGTGAAATGATGTCCGTCGACAGTCGTGCAAGCGGCGAGCCGTCTACCGGTCAATATTGGTCTTCGCCCATTCCGGTTGACGAGGCCGAGTTGAGCCCCACTCTCCTGCGACAGATCAATTTTTGCGACGACAGGCGCGGATTTCGGGCCTATTTCGTGCAGGTTTTTGCCGATCCTGCCGGGCCTCCAGAGGCCATGTTCGAGCTTGCGTACAATCGCAGGAGCAAGCGCGCCTGCGCCATTTTCGAGGCGGTTCGGGCGGCTGACCTTGGTGGTTCCGGTGATAGGGTCGTCGCTGCGGCCGATCCGATCTGGGTGGTCGCAAACAGCCCTCGGACAGCGGTTGATGCTGCTTTTCAGGCCTTGGTCGATCGGTGTTCCGACTAAGGCAACTCGCATATTTGTGCTGTTTGCGGCGGCGATGGGCGAGAAATCAAAGACTTGAAGCGCGACGAGGGGGCTGGAAGATTGCGGCGTGCCTTAACGGGCGGCTGCTCGGCGATCCCGACCGGATTGCCGCTCAATCTCTTTAAAATCCTGTGATTGTTTGTGGTGCTCGCCCCGTTTACCGCGCGCTGTATTTGCCGACGACCCGGTGGCAGAAGGACCATTCGACCCGGCTTTCGGTGAACTCCAGGAAGGGGTTGTATTGCCTCAGCGTCCATTCGCGGTCGTTGAACGAGACGAGGCGCTTGATGATCGCCTCGGCATCGTTGGCAGGCGGCACATGGTAGAGCACCACGTCCTTGTCGCGGGCCGGCGGCAGATGCGGGTGGACGAGCGCCATGTCGCCCGGCTCATAGGCCGGGATCATCGAGCTACCGGTCAGGTAAATGCCATAGGCGCCCTTGACGCCCTCGAGCACGGACGGGCGCTTGACATATTCGACCGCATCGAAGGTGACGATCACATGGCCGTCGCCGCCTTGTGCGGCCGCAAAGATAGGCAGATCGCGATGGCCGACGAGCTGCTCGCCGGGCACGATCTGCGGCGCAAAACCCGGCGCGCGTCTGGGCGCGGCCTCGCCGGCGGTCGCAGCGCCCTGGATCAGCTCGACGATCGCGCGGGCGTCGCGCTCGCGCAGTTCCCGCGGCGTCTCCCGCTCCACGAACTGCTGGATATAGGCATGGTTCTTCCCGATCGCGATCGACAGATCCTTGTAGGTCGTCTTCTTCGCGTCGACTGCTTCCCGGATGAGGTGGCGCAATTCGTCCATGACACTGGCATCCCAGATTCCGTTTCTGTCGTCCAATAGGAATTTTCCTCTTGATGACAATAAGAAATCCTACTATGAATAGGATGTCAACGGAAATGAGCAGCAGAAACCGCTGCAGTATCCGTCATGGCGCCACCGGGGCCGGCGAACGGCATGGGGCGGATCATCGATCCCTTTCCAGCCGATGCCGACCAGGGCGCATGCAGTATCGATCGCCGCACTCTGTGCGGTGGTCCAGGCGAGAGGTTGTCGTTTCCTCCCCGGCGACCTCTCGCTTTTCCAATCGATGCCGGCGCGCCGGCGCAGAGTTTGCCACGCGGGCCGATGATGGTCCGCGGTCGGTGACGTGCGCCCCGTCGGCATCGGGCACCCGGAGCGCGAATCGTGCGCTGGGTGCTCCAAGGTCGCGGGCTCCGGCCGTTGACGTGCCCCTCCTTGGGCGGTGGCGTCTCGGCACCGGGAGGTGCCGGAACTGAAGGACGACCGGTTGCTGCCTGACGGTGGGCAGCCGGTGGGTGACGGGAAGAACAATCGGAAGCGGGCGCGCGGCAGGCGCGACGAATGGCCGTGCCAATGGGTACGGCCAAATGGGGAAGGCATGGGAAACGGCATGGCTGACGATGATGTGACAGGGAAGGCGCCGGGAGGGCGCGGGGTTTCGCCGATGCGTGGAACTCGGGCGCGGCTGGCGAGCAGGGACGCCGGTTCCAAGGCTAGCCTTCGTCGCCGCAGCGAGGTGTCGAGCCCTGTTTCCCGTCAGGCGCGGCGCCTTCATTCCTGCCCGCCGGCGAGGGGTTGAGCAAATGCGCATTACCGCAATCGTCGAAGCCCTGGTTCAATCGGGCGCGTCGCCCGAGATGATCCTTTCTGCCGTGCGCGCTGCCGAAGCGGGGCACGTCTCCGAGATCGAGCGTCGCCGGGCAGGTGACCGCGAAAGGCAGCAGCGCCGCCGGGCGCGCGTGACGTCACGCGATGTCACGGTGACGGCGAACGGTACCCTCTCTGATAAAGAAAGCTCCCCCGTACCCCCTAAAGAAACTAACTCTCCCGACCCGAATCCGGGTGGGGATGCCGACCGGCCGGTCGGGGCCGCAGCCGTGCCGGACGCGAGAGGCTCGCGGCCCAAGGGGAACGTCCGGGCGACGCGGCTGCCCGAAGATTTCGAGCCCGACTGGGGCTTTGCCGCCGGGCTCGGTTTCGGCCGGGCCGAGGCGGGCGTCGAGTTCGACAAGTTCCGCGACTACTGGCGCGCCAAATCCGGACGCGATGCGACCAAGCTCGACTGGGTTGCGACCTGGCGAAACTGGATGCGCAACGCCGGCGGCCGCGGCTTGCGCGGCGGCGGGCAGACCCGTCGCGGCCATCACCCCCAGGCGCCGCCACAGGAAACCGCCTTTGCCCGCCATCAGCGGGAATGCAGGCAGACAATCGAAAACCAACTGAACGGAAACGAGACCAATGACCTATTCAGAAATGATGATTTCGCCGGCGGAGGCCCGGCTTTCGACCTTGGGCCGGGAGATTACCGCGCTCACTGAGCGGCTGGCCTGTGTCAGCGAGGCGGCGGTGCTGCGCAGCCTCGACGCGATGCAGACGGCCGGCATGACCATACCCCCGACGATCGAGCCGAGGAAGATCGTTGCGGTCTACCACTATGCGCTTTCCGGCGTGCCGGCCTCGGGGCTTTCGGCGGCGACGCAGAAGCTGATCCGCGGCGACTATGCCGCCAATCCGAACGTACTTCTGGGCACGATCCCCAAGCCGCCGGTGCTGGCAGCGCTCGCCAAGGCGGAAGCGCTGGGCCTCCGGGCGGATCTTGCCCGCAAGCGCGAGATGGTTGCGGCGCTGACGCCACGCCCGGCAGACGGTCAGCGATCGCCGGCAAGCCGCATCCGGGTGCGGGCGCTGGTCGAAGGCTTCCGTCAGGCGCATGCGGCAGCCAAGGCCGGGCGGGACGGCGTTTCCACCGACGGGCGGGCGCAAGGTGCGAACATATCGGCCGATAGGGGCGCGGTTGATGGGCGTCCCGCTCATGCCGCCGCGCACACCCCGGCCGTGGCAAACGCCTTTCGCGGTTTGGCCGCGGCGGGCGTCGAGCACGCAAATCTCAATCCAGCCATTTCGAGGGAGGCTTTCCATGCGGTCTGAAGGCATTGAATTTACGACAGGACAGGTAGCGGAAGGGGTGGCGGACACGATGCCCTTCGGGGCGGACGACGCGGGGAGCGTAGCGGCAAAGCGGGCGACGCTCGACGATCTCGTCGGCATCGTCGCCGTTCAGGTGCGGGCGCAGGCAAGCCGGATCCAGGAGTTGGAGCTGGCGCTTGCCGATGCCGAAGCGCGCATCCTCTCGCAGGCGCGGCTGATCTGCGGCGCGACGGCGGCGGCAAACAGCGACCTGTTCAACCGGCGGCCGGTGCGGGCGATCATCGAGGAGGTGCTTGTCGCCTATCCGGGGATCAGCTTCGAGGAGATCATCGGCGTCGCCCGCGAGCGGCGGCTGGTCGAGCCGCGGCACCGCTGCATGACCGCCGTTTACGACGAGCGGCCGGATCTTTCGCTGCCGGCGCTCGGGCGGATCTTTCGGCGCGACCACACCTCTGTGCTGCACGCCGTCAACAAGCGCGAGCCCGGCAAGGAGCGGCGGCGCGGACGGGCGCAGCGTCCGGGCCATTTGCCCGCGAATGCCGGTGCCGACGGGATCGGCGCGCCGGCACTTTGATTTCCAGACGAGTTTCATCCCGCCCGCAGTCGCAGACAGGTGCAGCGGGCGAGGGCACATGCAGATTGCAAAAGGAGAAGAGACGATGACATCCAAGGCAGAGCGCATCCGCATCAAGCGCGCCAGCCGGGCGGGCCGGCCGCGCAAGGCCAATGTGGCGCGCTATCCGGGCGGCCAGATCAAGCATGGCGAAAGCGAGCGCGAGGTCTGCTCCGTGGCGCTGGAGGCGCGCCGGCGCATGCATTTTTCCGGCAGACGCGACGCCGATATTGCCAGCCCCTTTGCCGGCTACACGCTCGGCCGCATGTTCCTCGACGGCAAGCTGACGGCGCACGAGCGCGAGGCGGGAGACGAATACAGCCGGCAGATGGCGCGCTACTACAGCCTCACGGGCATTCCTTTCCCGAGCGTGCGGGCGCAGTCGCTGTTCGACGTCAAGGGCTTTACCGGCGAGACCAGCGCCGAGCGCGCCCGCGGCGCCCGCCAGGCGGCGAACCGGATGATGGAGCTGGAAGGCGTGCTCTTGAAACTGCCGGACGGGCCGCAGGTGAAGACCACTGTCTTCAACGTCTGCATCATGGACTACGAGATGCTGCGCACCATGCCGGAACCGCAGCTCGCCTGGCTGAAGCGCGGGCTGATGGAGCTGCACTGGCAGCTGGGGCTTTCGCGGGAGAAGGAAGGGGCGTGAACGCGAGCGGCGCGGATCGGCCGCTGCCAGTGGCGCGGTTTCAAGCCGGCTCGCGCTTCGCCGCGCCGCTTGCCGCGATGGCGGGTTCGAATGCCTTCGCGTCAGCGCGGCTGCGCACCGCGACGAGCGTCGCATGTTCGGCTGAACACGCGACGCTCGAACCGGCCTGAGGGGGCGGGCGGACGCGACCGGAGCCGTGTGGATGGGGCGCGCGCCGGTCTCTCAGGCAAGGTAACGATTATCCCCGGAAGGCTCTTCCCTCGGTCGTGGCGGCCACCTCCGGTTCGTAGGAAAACATCATGCAGGTGAGCGCTGAACGTTTCGCCGCTCGCAATTGCCGTGTCGCTTTAGACTTTTGACCACGGATGGGCTGGCACTGGTGTAAGAGCGATGATGAGGAAGGTCGGTGCGATTTCGCCCCGAGCTTTTTCGTTGACCGCATGCCAGACTTTCGCGTCATTGATGCGGCCGATTGCTTCGTTAGCGGTCGCCAGCCGCCTGCGCCCGGGAATCCAGGCCACGAAGGGTTTGCCTCATCTTGGCCTTGAATAGACCTCAATTGACGCGCATCCTGATTAAATCGATTTAAGCCTGCTTGGCTTCTCGCGGCGTCAGAACCTCGACCCGCCATTTCCCCCTTAGATCGCCGCGTCGTAGCGCTGCCGCACGCAGCGGTATCAAACGAGATCGCGTGCCGGCGACTGCCGGTATCGGGAGGAGATGTCATGTTCGACCGAACGATTCACCGGACAATCCATTTCGACCGACCGTTCAGATTGCCGGGCGTCGATGAGACGATCGTCGCCGGCGCCTACGAAATCGATGACGACGAGGTGCCGATCGAAGGGCTTTCCTGGCTCGCCTACCGCCGTGTTGCCACCTTCATCAAGTTGCCCGCGACAGTCGAGAACCACTACCGCATGCGGTTGATACAAATCGAACCAGACGAGTTGGCGCGTTTGGTCGCGCTCAGCGGCGCCGAGATATCAGATGCGCCCGGACAGTGAGGATAGAACCATGTCCCAACATCGCTATCCCGTCGGGCTGTCCGTTCGCCTGCGAGACCGTCATAATCTCTCACCGAGAACCGCTGAAACCTATCGCATCACCGCAAAGATGCCGCTACGCGACAACGCCCCTCAATATCGAATTCGCAACGATGAACTCGGACAGGAGCGGGTCAGCGCTGAAAGCAATCTGGAACCGATCGACTGGGGAATGACCCGCAGCCACTGAGGAATGCCATGCGCTATGTCGAAACATTGAAGCGACTATTCCGGGTTAAACCTGAAATCCGTCACCGTGGTCTTGTGCTGACGGTCGCAAAGCCGGCCAGTCAAAAGGCACGCGACAGGCCGCAGGAACGTCATGACAGCTCCGGCATATTGAAGCGCAGCCGGGATACGCAGGAGCGCCACCGGCTTTTGTAGAGCAACGGATCTGCGTCAAGATAAGGAGATAGACGCCAATGAAACCGCTCCATCGCACACATCAGATTGGCCTCGCGCTTTGGCTGCGAAACGGTGGGGCAACCGGCAACACGGGCGAACTCGATCAATATGGCAGGCGTGTGGAACGTGACGGGTCCTGGACGGGAGCGCGGTTGTATATCGGCTCCTGGACTATGGCCAGCCTCGACCAGCAATTTGGCCTCCGCTGTGCTTCTCAACGCACCCCAGCGGGCCTGAAGAAGGCGAGGTAAACGCCCGTGTCTGACGCGAATGGAAATGTCTTGATGAGCGTCGCGGAAATCGAGCTGCTGCGGTGTGTGTTCGAGGCGACCTGCGCGGAGCACCAGATACCGCGGGAGGGAAGCTGCGCCGAACATCTTGCCCGGTTTCTTATGTTCGAGTTCAATTTGTCTACCTCAACCGAAAGCTCTCTCGTGGCAGCCGTCGATGAGGTCTATCTCCGACGCGCACCGCCCCACGAGGAAAGCTAAGCAACGCGCAGCCGGCCGAATAACATCGCCTATCCTACCCTACGAGGCTCCTCGCAACCTTCCGTTCGCGCAGGATGCGAGCGTCGAGTTCCTTCAGCCGGTGCGTGAGGGCGGGATCGCCGGGCAGGAGGGCAAGAGCCTTCGCCAGCATATTGCGTGCGGTGACGAGATCGCCGTCGCCGATGTGGCGATTGGCGCGGTGATAAAGGAAGTTGACCCGCTCCTTTGGCGCAAAACGGTCGCCGAAGCGGGCGTCGAGCGCGTCGGACCAGGCGGGATGCCGGGCCATGGCGGCGACGGCGATCTGGTAGGGGCGCATTGGCGCGTTGACGCGGGCGGTGCGGGAAAGCGCCCGCAGGGCCGGGTGATCTTCGGTACGGCAGGCGGCGATCAGCGAAAGGGCACGCTCGGTGCCGGTAAAGGCACGGACGGTGCCGTGGCCGGTCATGTGCACCGGCACGAGATGCGTTTCGGGCTGCAGGAAGGCGATGCGCTCGGCGTGGCGGCGATCGATCGCGTGGAAGGGATCGTAGAAGATGTAGGCGCGGCCGGCCACCTGGTCGGGCGAAATGCCCATGTTGCCGTGCAGTTCGGGCGAAAAATGCCTGATGAAGCGATTGTCGTAGGGAACGGACTTCGGATCGATCGAGACCTGCGGGCAAAAGGCGATGGCCGTGGTGGCATTGAAGCGCCGGCGATAGCGAAGCGCCGCATAACCACCCTGCGAATGGCCGTACAGAATGCGCTCGGGCGCTGCCTTCAGGATGGGGGCTGCGGCCTCGACCGCCTTGACCACGCTTGCCGCAGGAAACCAGTTGGGCCGCCGGCTGATGAAGCCGAGCGCCGAGATGTCCGCCTTCTCGCAGAAGCGCTGGCCCCAGTAACGGCTGCCGTTTGCCTGGATCTCCATCTCGTTGAAGGTGACGAGCAGGTAGGGCGATGCGCCTTCGCGGTGAATGACCTCGAGGTTTTCGTCCGAATAGATAAGCACGGCTTCTCCGGAATTATTTCAGAATTTGTATTAGTATAATTCAGATCTATAGGGTTAATTATTTCTGTCTTCTGGCATTGCTATAGTAATTCTAGAATATGTCTGATTTCCAGCGCTAAAAGATGATTGCGCCTCGCAGGCCTTGTAACGCCTTGCAGCCGTGGTGCTTGCCTCAAGTTCCCCACGGCGGACCGTCCGAATAGCTACAACTGATTAGCCGTGGTTTTCGTCTTGTGATTGCATGTAAACGAGCGCTCATATACCTTCAAGGAGGCCGGATTTCGCTGCAAATTTGGAGGGGGTTATGAAACCAGCCTGGTGCTTCTTCATCGTTGCTGCAGCGATTGGCTATTCAACGCCCGGCATAGCGCAAGAACAGTGTCCGCCAAATTACACGCGGGGCGAATTCTTCGCCGAGTCATGCCGCGGCAACATACATGATAATCACGGCCAGAGCGGATTTGTGTTTACGACGTCTTCCATCCGAAGAAACAATACTGCCGGAAACGTGGATGTATACGAAAGCTGCGTCAAGAATGACTCCGGGCGCGCGCTGGCCCTGAGCTGGTATGCTGCGGGAATGGACGACGTGATGGTTCCCGACGGTTGTGCCTTCCGGAAACAGCGGCCCGCAAACTATCCGAAGCCAGGAGCGCAGAGGCCCGACTTCGTGACGACTTGCATTCGATACGGAAACAGGTGGCAACATCAGGAGGACGCAAACTATCTTCCGACGCCCAGGCAGATGACGAACGGCTTTCCGGACGCGAGTTGTGCCGGTCTGGTTCGGCAGGGAGGCAATGGTAATCCACCCGAGAGCGGGCCGGGATATTCCGAATTTCTGCGGCGTGTGGTCGAATTCTTCTGGAGGAGCTTCACCGTTCTCGATGCCGACCGGTCCGAGCAGTCGCAGAAACTGGTCGCCTTCGTCATCGATACGCGGTTCACGCTGGCGAGCGAGGCCAGGACCTACAGCTACAAGATCGATTTCCATCTGGAGGAGCTTGATCCGGGCGCCTTCGAACTTGTCTCCGGGTTCGAACTGTTCCCGCCATCCGTGCTTTCCAGGCAGTTCGAGCAGCAGGGCTGGAACGAGGAACTGGCGCGAATCCGCCCAAACGAGCGCAAGACATTCGCAATGACGCTTCCCTACAACGCCGAGCTGGATCTTGGAGAGGATGCGGTGACGCTGCGGAGCCTGGGTGAGGATGGGACCAAGCGGGCGCTCTTCGTGCCCGTGCTGGAATAAGGGGGCGATGATGGAGCGGCTTCATTTCCTGACAATCCTGCCCGGTCCACTGGTCGTGTGGCTGTCCTCTTACACCGAACTCCTGAAACCCCTTTTGTTTGACGGCTGGAGTGGTCAGGCGATCGCTATGTCTTGCGCGGCCGGCGCGGGGCTGGTGCTGATCTACTGCTTTTTTCTCGGATCCCCGCCGGATAAGACGAGATCGTGGGTCTCCGCCGGGATTTTCGTCGTACTTTTTCTCGTCGCTCTCGTCGCGCTTCGCTGGACAAACCAGATGGTCGACGCGCAGATCGATGGCGACGCGATCCGCCTATGGCGCGATACCTATCTTTTTGCGGTCAGCATGGGCGTGCTTTTGACGTTCCAGTTGATGGTGGCGGCGATCCTGACGGCTCTGTTGGTCAAGAAAGCGGTTCCCTGAGGGCGGCCGGTTTCATGTCCCGCGACGTGCCCGACGCGCTTCGTGCCTCCTGCGCGGTATGGCCTGCATCCACCACAGCGTTTCGCAAGGTTCTGGTTCAAACCCGCTCGAGGAAGGTGAGCACGCGCTTGGTCAAAAGCGCCGTTGCCGCCGCGTCATAGGAGGGCAATGAACTGTCGGCGAAGTAGTGCTGGTCGCCGGGGTAGAGGAAAAGTTCGGCATCGCTGACCTTCTCGACGATCTCGCGGGCGGCGTCGATGTCGCCTTCGCCGACGAAGATCGGGTCGTTGTCCATGCCATGGATCTGCACCGGTACGCCTTCCGGCCAGGGACCGAAGGCCCATTGGCCGCTGATCGGGATGCAGGAGTAAAACAGCAGGGCGCCGCCCGCGCCGGGGCGGGTCTGGGCGAGTTTCTGCGCCGCCAGGACGCCGAAGGAGAAGCCGGCATAGACGAGGTTTTCCGGAAGGGCATCCGCAAGGCGCACGCCGCGCTCGCGCATCTCGTCAAAGCCGACCGCCTCGATATGGGCAACTCCCTCCTCGATGCTCGCAAATGTTCGCCCCTCGAAGAGATCGGGCAGGTGGACGACGTGGCCGGCTGCGCGCAGGTCGTCGGCAAAGGCGTGCATGCCGGGTGTCAGCCCCTGGGCGTGGTGGAATACGAGGACCTCGGCCATCGGCAGTTTCTCCTTCAAATCTGTGTTCGCGCATCACTTGTACTTCGTCCGGATGAATTCAAGCGGCAAGGTTGCCGGAGAGGAAAATTTTCCTTCCGTAACGATGGCGCGTGTCTCGACCTCTTCTTGCCATGTTCGCTCGCTTGGTTGCGCAGGATGCACCACGATTCTGGAGGGAAAAGGATCATGACAGGTAAGTTGCGCATTGCCGTGCTGTTCGGTGGCCGGTCGGCGGAGCATGAGGTTTCGCTGATGTCGGCGCGCAACGCGGTGGCGGCGCTCGATCGCACGCGCTACGAGATCGTGCCGATCGGGATCGCCAGGGACGGCCGCTGGATGCTGGTCGATCTCGAAGACGGGGAGTTGCCGAAGGCAATCCCGGCATCGGGAACACAGGTGGCGTTGATCCCGGGCGGGCGGGGGCGGGCGGTGACCATTGGTGCCGACGGCAGCCAAGGGCTGCTGCCCGCGATCGACCTGATCTTTCCGGTTCTGCATGGCCCCTTCGGCGAAGACGGGACCGTGCAGGGCTATGCGGAAACGGCCGACGTCGCCTATGTCGGCTGCGGTGTCGCGGCTTCGGCGGTCGCCATGGACAAGGCGCTCACCAAGCGGCTGCTGGTGGCTGAAGGCATTGCCGTTGCGCGGGCGATCGGCCTGCATGCGGGCGAGGCCTATTCGAGCGAAACCATCCTCGAAAGCCTGGGACTTCCGGTTTTCGTCAAGCCGGCACGGCAGGGATCTTCCGTCGGCGTCAGCCGCGTCGACAGCCCGGACGCGCTACAGGCGGCGCTCGACGAGGCGTTTCGGCACGACGACAAGGTGCTGATCGAAGAGTTCGTCCAGGCACGCGAGATCGAATGCTCCGTGCTGGAGGATGCCGAAGGACGGCTCACCGTGTCGCGGCCAGGCGAAATCATTCCGGCCGCCAGCCACGGCTTCTACAGCTATGACGCCAAATACGTCGATGCCGGCGGCGCGGTCGTCGAGGCGCCCGCCAAACTCTCCGATGACGTGATCGCCGAGGCCAAGGACATGGCGGCGCGGGCTTTCCGCGCGCTTGCCTGCGCCGGCATGGCGCGGGTGGACTTCTTCCTGCGCGTCGATGGCAGCCTCATGATCAACGAGATCAACACCATTCCCGGCTTCACCAATATCAGCATGTACGCCAAGGCGCTGGCGGCAGACGGCATCGCCTATGGCCAGGTGGTGGAGACGCTGATTGCCCATGCGCTGAAGCTGCGCGGAAAGGCGGATGCGCCGGCGTGAGCGGATGACGGCGCGCGCCCCGGGTATGGCGGGCCTCCCCGGGGACAGCTTTTCGGCCCCGGAGGGTGCGGCTGCGTCAATACAGAAAAACAACCTATGAGTTGCGTTGCATATTAGGATTGTCGCATTCATTGTGGGTTCACGTCGCCCCGGCCAAAACTCGCACCTGTTACAAACGGACAGGTGATGAAATGAAGAAGATTGGCATCGTCGTGCTTGCGGCGATAACGGCTCTTTCGGGCATCACGCCGGCAAACGCCCTGCCGGCTGTTGCGATCGAGCGGGTGCAGAAGAGCGACGTCGAGCTGGTGCGCGACCGCGGCTGGCATGGCGACCGGGACTACCGGCGCTATCCGCGCGGCTGGCGCGACGACTATCGCCCGAGATACCGGCCCGGCTACCGGGAAGGCTGGCATGGCGGCGACCGCTATGGCTACTACCGGGGTTACCGCGGCTATCGCTCCGAGCGTTATGGCTATCGCCGCCACAATGACGGCTGGTGGTATCCGCTTGCCGCCTTTGGCGCAGGGGTCGTGATCGGTGGCGCAATTGCCGCTCCGCCGGCGCGCCGCTACGAGACCGGCGTCAACCCGCGCCATGCCGACTGGTGCTATTCGCGCTATCGCTCCTACCGCGCCTGGGACAATTCGTTCCAGCCCTATGGCGGCCCGCGCCAGCAGTGCTACTCGCCCTATTTCTGAGGCGAGCGTGTTTCAACGGAGGCCCGCCGGTTTCTGACCGGCGGGCCTCTTCTTGTCTTCAGGCGTTCAAATCGGCTGAGGAACGCGGCCATGCATGGGGGGGGAGGCAGCCGCTATCGACTGCTGCGCGGCATCTCCTCGTCGAAGCGGGTCTTCTCGCGCCCCGGATCATCCTCAAGGATCTTCTCTTCGCGGTCGTCAGGCAGGGCATCGTCCGGATCGACATTGGCTTCGTCGCGGCTCGGAACGGGCGGCACGCGACCCTGGTCGGTTGGCGTCGGGTCGTCACCCGCGGGAATCTGGTCGACGGGGAGGGGCGGGATCTTGCCTATTGGCATGATCGTCGGTTCGGCCGGTTGCGCGACCTCTTCCGCTGGCTGCCTGAGATCACGCGTTTCCGGGTTCGCCTTGCTCATTCTCGCATCTCCTCAGTTGGTCCTGTCGAAGGAGTAAGGCGAGGGGACGGGAAAGGTTCCGATGGGGCGGGTTAAGAGCGAGCAAGGGGAGGAAGACAACCTCCATTGCACGGTCGAGCCGCGAAGGAGTTCGTGTGAGTCATGAGGCGCGCTACCGCTTTCTGGATACCTCGACTTTGGACGATAGCGGCCTCACGAGAGGCTCCCTGACCTGTCTCGCCCACTTCTGGTTTGCGGGAGAGTTCGGCCGCAGCATCAAGCGGTGACGCGGGCGACGATGCCGGCGATCAACAGGCGGGCGAGGGTTTTCATGGAAGGGACCTTGCAAGAACGCGCAGGTTATGCGCGTAAATGATTCTCGCAAGGATTGCAAAAGCGGCATCGCTGGCTCTGCGCTAGCAGGCGTCGAGCAGCTAAGCGCCGCAGGTGTCGCTTCGGGGCGAAGTGGTCTTGTGGGAGCCTCGCGCGTTAGAACTTCAATCGCGCGTCGTCATGTTCGGGAGGGCGGTGCGCGTCCTTGCGACGAAAACCGTAGGCGAGCGCGAGCCCCAGGATTGCGGAGCCGACGACGATGGCGGCGAGTGCGAAGAAATTCTCCATGGCATTTTCCTCCCAAGGGGAAGCTTAACACAGAATGCGCGCAAACAAATGGCGCGGCAGCGAGAATGCGCGTCATGGTTACTCAACGCATGTCGGCCCAACTTGTTCAATCCGAATGGCGCTGTTGCGCGGTGCGTTCGGCGGAGGCTTTGCACGGGAGCGACACTGCGCGGGCAAGCGACTTGGACCAAGGTCGAGCCGGGCCAGCTTTGCGTTTTCCGGGCATCAGCGCCTCAATAGCCGCCAGCGCCGCCGCCGCCCTGGCTCATGCCCTGGGCGCCCTGCATGCCCTGGTAGCTGGGGCTTGGAGCATGCGCACTGGTGCGGCCCGCCTGGTCGGTGGTGCAGCCGGCAGCCACGAGAAGCGCCGCGCAGAGGGCAGCGATCAGGTATCGTCGTGACATGGGAACCTCCCGTGGTCGCGAGAGCGGCGTTTGCGCCGCCTCATCGAAACGGATCGTCATGCAGCCGCGAGGTCCGAGACCCTTTGGCGATGGACCCACGGCGCAAGCGGCTTTGCATGGTGGTTGTGATTATATCACCAATCGAGCGCAAGGGCCTTTAGAGGCACGGGGCAGACACTTTCGGGCAACTGAAAAAATCGAACAAAACGGAAACAAATTTTGGCAAAGGGGCTTGCCAAGCGACCGGAAGCGGGCTAAGGATATTACAGGCTGGCCGTTTCGTCATTGAAGCGGCCTTTTTGATTCCGGCGAGTCGGGTGCGATCTTGTGCCTGTGCGCTGATGGCGATGTTCAAAAAGTCAAATCCGCGCCGGCTGCGACATGTGACCGTGTGCGGGCGGCGGCTGGTACGGCACCGGGACGCGCAATTTTTAGGGTTCGCACTTAGGTTTTCGTCTTTGGCGCCCGCATGCTGGTGTCGCAAAACGCTGCGCACTTTTACGCGAAGAACCTTAGGCTTCCCGCTTGGCGATCTTGCCGGAGACGGCGGCGCCGGCCTCATATCGGGGGCGGGGCTGGCCGATGCTGCGCAGCCAGCGCGAGGCTTCCTTCGGATCGCGTTCGACGCCAAGGCCTCTCTGATAGATGGTCACGAGGCGGGCCTGGGCAGCCGGATGACCCTGGCGGGCGGCCTGGCGATTCCAATGAAGCGAAGCGGCATAGTGTTCCGCGCCGCCATCGTTGAAATAGATTTCGGCGAGTTTTGCCTGGGCGTCGACATTTCCTGACGTCGCCAGTTCAAGCAACCTGGGCGAGATATTCGTTGCGGACGGCCGCGGGGTGAAAATGGTCTTCAACTTGCTGAACGTGTTGCGGATCATCTGGCACCTGTTGCATTCATTGCATGGTTCCCGCGGCTGGACTGCTAGGCCGAAAAAACTACTCAAAATCTTGAACTAATTTGGCTTTTTCCTGGCCACTGCCGGTAAAGCAGGGGCGCCTGCGATGCATTGCGCCAGAAGCACCCGATGGGGAGCAACCCGGTGAGCGGCATTGATGACCGAATGCAACCTGAAGTCAAGGTTGCAAGCGTGACATCCGGCGTGACACACGCATTTTTCTGTGATCGGCTGTCACGCCTGCTGTGTGCGAGGCGGGGGCGCTGCGATCGAAGTGCCGCCCGTCAATCCCGCTTCATCTGACGCTCGAGCCGCTCTATGAGCGCCAGTTTTTGTTCGTCGGTCAACTTGTTCAGGACCCACCGGTAATAGGGATCGACGAGTTCCAATTGTTGCGGATCGCCTCGGGCATTGAGATAGGAGAGCGACGCCCAATAGGCCGCTTCCGGCAGATCAGCCTTCACGACGGTACCGCCTACATAGGCTGCGGCGACCATCAATTGTGCGCCGCGGTGATTTTGTCGGGCAGCGCTATACCACCAGCGAAACGCTTTCTCCGGGTCGCGCTCCACGCCGAGCCCCTCGTGATAGATCGTGGCCAGCCGGCCCTGAGCGCCGATGTGTCCCCCCTGGGCCGCGAGCCCGTTCCATTGGAAACTGGCGGCATAATGTTCCTCGCGGTCGCCAAAGTAATGTTCGCCGAGCGCGGCCTGGGCATCGACATCACCCGCTTGGGCAAGCTCGAACAGCCGCGGCGACACGATGGTGTTACCCGCAGACATCGGCGTTTCCGACTTGGCCGCCAAGACCTTCGCAGATGTCGGCTCGCCGACTTCGGCCAGGGGCGGAGCCGACCTTTCGAACATGCCATGCAGTTTCGTCCACAAACGCCGAATCACCTGTGATCGCCTCCCAATACCGCTACCGGAACGGTGGGCGGTATTGATGGCAGAATGCAACTTTTGGTCAAGCGGTGGCCGACCCAACTTGCGCAGGAGGAGCATTTTCCTCGTGCCCAGGAGCAAATCCCCATGACAGTGAAACCCGCCAAGGACCCGAAAACCGGGCGCTTTCTGCCGCGCGCCGATCGGGTAGGCGCCATCCCGCGGCCGCGCGCCCGCAAGGCGGTGCGCAACAAGCTTGGCGAGCTCTTTCTCGAAGACATGCTTTCGGCCTGGGAGGCCAGAGGTGCGGCTGCGATCCACGCGCTGATCGAGAAGAACCCGAATGATTTCCTGAAGACGATAGCGGCGTTGATGCCGAAGGACGTGACCATCAATGCCAACCAGATCGGCGAGATGACGGATGAGCAACTTCTCGAGCGGATCCGCAAGCTCGACCAGACCATCAAGCCTTTCCTCGCTTCTCAGGGAGCGGATGGAACTGGCGATGGAGATCGGGCGGCGGCAGAACACGAATAGGCTTTCCTACTATCAGCCCTATGCAAAGCAGACGGAATTTCACGCGGCGGGTGCAACCTTTCGCGAGCGGCTGTTCATGGCCGGCAACCAGCTCGGCAAGACGCTGGCGGGCGCTGCCGAGGCAGCAATGCACCTGACCGGAGACTATCCTCATTGGTGGGCGGGCCGACGGTTCGACCGGCCGATCACGATGATCGGCGGCTCGGAATCGCACGAGCTGACGCGCGATGGCGTGCAGCGGCTGCTCGTCGGCCCGCCAATGAGCGAGGAGGAATGGGGCACCGGCTATCTGCCGAAATCGGCGCTTGCAGGCTGGACCCGACGCTCCAGCGCTTCCGGCGCGCTCGACAGCGTGACGGTGCGCCATGCGAGCGGCGGCATCTCGACGCTGCTTCTCAAAGCCTATGAGCAGGGGCGAGCGAAGTGGCAGGCGAACACGGTCGACTATGTCTGGTTCGACGAGGAGCCGCCGGAGGATGTCTATTTCGAGGGCATCACCCGCACCAATGCGACCGGCGGCTCGGTTGCCGTGACGTTTACGCCTCTCAAAGGCATGAGCTCGGTCGTCAGCCGCTATCTGCTCGAACCTTCGGAGGACCGGACGGTGGTGACCATGACGATCGACGATGCCGAGCATTATACGCCGGAAGAACGGGCGAAGATCGTCGCGAGCTATCCGGCGCATGAGAAGGAAGCGCGCACAAAGGGGGTGCCGACGCTCGGCTCGGGCCGGATCTTCCCGGTGACGGAGGAGCAGATCCGGGTCGAGCCTTTCGAGATCCCGAGACACTGGGTGCAGATTGGTGGGCTCGATTTCGGCTGGGACCATCCGTTCGCAGCGGTGCTCTGTGCCTGGGACCGGGACGCCGATGTCTTCTACGTGACCCGGTGTTATCGCGAGCGCGAGGCGACGCCGATCATCCATGCGGCCGCACTGAAGCCTTGGGGGCCCTGGCTGCCCTGGGCCTGGCCGCATGACGGCCTGCAGCACGACAAGGGCTCGGGCGAACAGCTGGCGGCGCAATATCGGT
Organism: Ensifer sp. ENS09; assembly: GCF_014852425.1. Classification (NCBI taxonomy): domain Bacteria; kingdom Pseudomonadati; phylum Pseudomonadota; class Alphaproteobacteria; order Hyphomicrobiales; family Rhizobiaceae; genus Ensifer; species Ensifer sp. ENS09. The sequence goes on along the minus strand of NZ_JACVBP010000001.1, from coordinate 792,568 downwards.
TGCAGGGGCTCGCGATGCTGCCCGAACGCGCGACCTTCGACGACGGCACCAACGGTGTCGAGGCAGGGATCTCCGACATGCTGCAACGCATGCAAACCGGACGCTTCAAGGTTTTTTCGACCTGCGGCGATTGGTTCGAGGAGTTCAGGCTCTACCACCGCAAGGACGGCCGGATCGTCAAGGAACGCGACGACGTGATTTCGGGCAGCCGCTACGCGCTGATGATGAAACGCCATGCCCGGGTGAAGGCCGACAGCGCCGCCTGGGCCTTTACCGATCGGAAGGTTCTCTAGATGGCTGCGATGACGAAAACGGAACTGACTGAGATGGTGAGCCAGCTCGTCAGGGATTGCGAGGACTATCGCGACCAGCTTTCGGCGGTGCGGGTTCGGGCGATGGAATATTATGACGGGGTGATGGCCGACGTGCCGGCGGAGGCGAACCGCTCCAAGGTGGTTTCGCGCGATGTGCGGGCGGCGGTGAAGAAGGTGCTGCCTTCGCTCATCCGCACCGTGCTCGGCAATGACAAGGTGGTGGAATACCAGCCGGTCAACCAGGGCGACGAGGCGGGGGCCGAGCAGGCGACCGACTATATCAACTACATCGTCTTTCCCGAAAGCGACGGCTATGACGCGGTGCAGGATGCCGCGCACGACGCGCTGAAGCTCGGCAACGGCGTTATCCGCTGGTGGTACGAGAAGAAAAAGAGCGTCGACGTTTCGACCCATAGCGGGCTCGACGAGGCGGCGCTGGTGCAGCTGATCGCCGACGATACGGTGGAGGTGCTGGAACAGGCGCAGTCGGTCGAAAAGATCGAGCTGCCGACCGGGCCTGTGGAGCAGCCGGTCTTTACCGTCAAGATCCGCCGCACCGCCGAGCGTGGGGCAACAAGGCTTGCCGCCGTGCCGCTCGAAGAATTCCTCGTGCATCCGGACGCGATCTCGATCGACGACAGCCCGATCGCCGGCATCAAGCGGCGGATGCGCCGCTCGGATCTCATCGCCATGGGCTATGACCGTGATCTGGTGGAAGGCTTTGCCATTGCCGGGGATGCAGATGGCGAGGACGAAGAGTTCGCGCGCAGGCGCGGCATCTTCGGCGACGGCGAGGAGACCGCGACGGCGCTGCAGGAGGTCGACTACTACGAGCTCTATGTGAAGGTGGATGCCGACGACGACGGCATTGCGGAACTGCGCCGCCTGGTCTTTGCCGGCGGCACCGGGGCCGACAATCTGCTTGAGGATGCGGAATGGGACGAAGTGCCCTTTGCCGATCTCATCACCGAGCGGCGGCCGCACCAGCGCGAAGGCAATGCGATCACCGACGACATGGCGGAGATCCAGCGGGTGAAGACCGTGCTCCTGCGCCAGACGCTCGACAATCTCTACTGGCAGAACAACCAGCAGCCGATCGTGCAGGAGGGGGTGATCCAGAACCCGGAGTCGGTGTTGAACCCGAAATTCGGCCAGCCGATCCGCGTCGGCCAGGGCGTCGATGTGCGCGGCGCCGTCGGCTATACGGCGGTGCCGTTCGTGGCGCGCGAATCCTTTTCCATGCTCGGCTATCTCGACCAGGAGGCGACCGACCGCACCGGGATTTCCGACGCTTCGACCGGCATGGCGCCGGACGCGCTGCAGAACATGACGGCGAAGGCGACGGCACTCGTCGAGCAGGCGGGCATCGGCCAAACGGAGCTGATGGTGCGCACCTTTGCGCAAGGGCTGAGACGTGTGTTCAAGGGGCTCCTTGGCCTCACCATCAAGCACCAGGACCGGCCGCGGGCGGTGCGCCTGCGCGGCAAATGGGTGAGCTTCGACCCGCGCCACTGGAACGCCGGCATGGATGCGACCGTCAATACCGGGCTTGGCGCCGGCACCCGCGAGCGCGACATGCTGATGATCCAGATGATCCAGCAATTGCAGGAAAAACTGCTGACGACGCTCGGGCCCGACAACCCTTATGTCTCGCCCGACAACCTCTACAACGGCATTGCCAAGACGGTGGAGGCGGCGGGGCTGAAATCGCCCGACCTCTACTTCACCAAGCCGACGCCCGAGGACATCCAGAAGCGGATGCAGGCGGCCCAGCCGCAGCAGCAGCCCGATGTCGGCATGCAGCAACGGCAGATGCAGATGCAGCTGGCGAACGAGAAAGCACGCATGGACGGCGAAAACGCCAGGCGGAAGCTCGAGATGGAGCGCGAGCTGAAGCTTGCCGAGATCCAGCAGAACGGCGCGCTCAAGCGCTACCAGATCGATGCGGAACTGAACCTGAAACGTCAACAGAACGTGGCCGAAATGGCCGGTGGAACGGCGCTGACTGCTGCGCATATTGGAGGGATGCCGGGATGATTAGAAACACCAGACGCGGCTTCAACACCTTCGGTCTTACCCCGGACGACGACACCTACGAGACTGGCCAAAGGTCGACTACGGCGCTGGAGTTGCGCGATTTCGGTGAAGAGGCGAACAGCCGATTGCCGAACTGGGGCAAGGAGCGTGGGCGCGATAAAGGCATCGAGGTGGCGGACACCTATGTAATCTCAAACACCAACCCTGAGAACAAGGTTCCCGGTTGGGGGGACGAAGGACACAGCGGTATCGTCATTCTCAATCGCAAAGGAGATCCGTGGGCGAACTACATTTATGATCCAGCCGGACACTATCCTGACAAGGAGATGGGAGAGGGCCGGGTGTTGACCGGACCAGGCGTGTCGTTGGACAAATATGTGAACTTCCAGAAGACGGGCGGGAAGGACGTCGTCGTTCGCAGGTATGAAACGACGCCCGAAGAAGAACAGGAGATTATGAGCCGCGCAGAGCGCATAGGCGGCAATCCTTTGCCCTGGGATTGGTTTCCTGTCGCTATTGGCGGATGCACCGCGGGCGTATCACAGGCAATCGATGGTATTGGCCCGTTCGGGCCAGTTGAGAAAACCGCGTTCCCGAGCCGGCTGAATGACGCTCTGGAACGAGCGAAAAGATACAAAGATAAATTTTAATGCGGATGTTCAACGGCTTGAATCGGTTACCTGCAATAGAAAGGCCATATTGCACGTAAAGGTAGCGACGAACGGCTTGTCGAGCGGGTTTCGCTGTTGGAGGGAAGGGCATGATGCAGTACGCCGCGATGAATGCAGTTCGAGTTTTTCTGGCGTACACGGTCACGGCGGTTTTCTGCTGGTTCTTCTATCCGCGCTTCTTCAGTTTTCAGGCGGTTGCGTTCGTTTTTGCCTTCTATGCCTTCTCCTTCATCCATCTCCCGAGCATCGGTGTCCTTAAGAGGATATTGCTGATCACTTTGACGGTCGCAGGACTGCTCGCGCTTTACCTCGCAAGCGTCACGGTCTACGTTTACCTGAGCACCGGCCATTTGCCCCCCAACCTCGACGAGGGCGCACTCATCTTCGCTATTGCATTGTTCGGGCCACATTATGTGGTGTTCCTGGTAAGCTATCTGTGCCTCGAACTCCCGCTGAAAACCTGGGCTGCCTTGATTGATCAACACCGATCAGAACCAAGGTAGATGGGCTAGGCCGTGCGCGAAGGAGACCTTGTGCGTCTTGCAAGACGCGTGGCACTATCGCGACGCTCGAGCCAATCCTTACGTCTCGCCAGACAACCTCTAAAACGGCATCGCCAAGACGGTGGCGGCGGCGGGGCTGAAATCGCCCGCCTTTACTTCACCAAGTCGACGCCCGAGGAAATCCAGCGGCGGATGCAGGAGGCCCAGCCTGCGGGAACTTGACATTCGATGAAAACCTAGGAGTATTTTCCTTGGTGGTCGTCGGAGGGCGCGTGGAATGAAGCAGGTTAAGCCGGCACCTTCAGTGAAGGGTGAGAGTTGGACCGCTGAGCGCCCCCGGCGCAGGGACACTGTCGTGATCGAGGACGATGGCCCTTTCAATCCTTGGCCAAAGTGGGCTTGGCAACCGGAGAAAAGCGAGCAGATCGAATCCTTCATGCGCCAATGTGCGGCACTTCGAGAGGTCGATCCCGAGGGTGATGAACGTTGGCACGCCGAATCCGAGCATTTTGCATCGTGGCGCAACGCTTTTGAGCAACAGGAACGATGGTGGGACGCGGACCTGCGGCTTCGTGAAAAGAGATACGGGCGAAGGCCCGCTATCGGGGAGGGGGACGCTCCCAGATGGGACCGGTGGTTACGTCTCGGTATGAAGCTCGACGAGGCAACGTGTGGTCAGTATTGGCTCTGCCGCATCAAGGCGGAGTTGGCGCGGGCGGACTTGCATGCCACCGATCCTGATGCGAGCGACCGGGGGGCGGCGCGCAACTGGCTTGCACAATGCCAGTGGTTTGAAAAGTTCCTCACCGAATGCTGGAGCGCAGAATGCGAACGGGTCGAGCTTGACGGGGGGGATAGCTGCAGACAGCCGGATAGCTCCGATCTTCGTCGGTGGAATGCAGAAAGGCGACTGGTAAGAATGTTAGAGCTGCGCTGGCGCAATCCGAAAAATAAGCGAGGATAGGGCAGGGTCGGGATTGGCTCCAGCAGCCCGACGCCAGCAGCCGATCGTGCACGAAGGCGTGATCCGGAATCGGTGACCCGGTTGGGGGACGAAGGACACAGCGGTCCTGCACACTCTTACGGAGCAACTGCGTGATCTCGAATGCCTTTGCGAAGCCAAAGCCGAAGTGATACGCGCTCACCGCCACGCCGCCGACTCGGCTGTCTCCAACCCGGCGGATGCGAAAAGCTGGCTCGAACTTTGCGAACGTTACCAAAGTATCGTCGATCAGTGTTGGCAGGCCGAATGCGAACGTCGAGATCGCGATGCCCGAGCTGGAATGCTCCGTCCACCTAGCTGAATCTTTGCCGGACTGCAGCCGGACAACCGGGGGCGACTGTTATCAATCCGAAAAGGCGATAGTTTGATGGACAAGGCTATTGAGGCGATGCTGGACGCGTTCATTGCCGCAGACCGGCCCAGCATGCTCCTGGCGAACGAAATTGAGGTCGCACTGGATGATGCCTACCCGGATGAAGGCGGCGAATTTCTTTACGATGCCGAGGCGATCCGGGCCAAACTGGTGCGCGAAAGGGACTATTTATCCGCGCTGGCCAATTGAGAAATGAACCGGCCGAAGACTGGGGCGCTCGCATGGTCAATCCGAACACGATGAAGACGATGGCGCCGGAAACGGCCGCGCGCATTCGGTCTTATGTCAATGAGCATCCCGAGCTTCGGGACATTATTCAGTTCAATGGCAAGATGCTTAGCCGGTGCGGGCTTTGCAGGCGAAGCGGGACCAGGTTGAACGTTGAGACGGGGCTTCGTGCTATAGGAGGCGCTTCCGGCTCTTTGGCCAGAGAGAAGCGAGACGACGCGAATGGCGGCACCCTCAAGGACCTGCTAAGAGCAGGCATTCCATAGGAGGGGTGTGAATGTTTCTGATCGATCGTGAACTCGAGGCGCTCACTGCCTTTCGGCGTGACCTGCACCGGCGGCCGGAGGTGTCTGGCGAGGAGCGGCAGACGGCGGAGACGATCGCTGCGGCGCTGGCCGAGACGAGGCCCGATGCTATCATGACGGGCCTTGGCGGGCATGGGGTAGCGGCGATCTATGAGGCCAGAGAGCCGGGGCCGACGGTCATGGTGCGCGCCGAGCTCGACGGGCTGCCGATCGAGGAGATCTCGGAGATCGCACATCGCTCGGAGATCAACGGCAAGGGCCATCTTTGTGGCCACGACGGACACATGACGATCCTGATGGCGCTTGCCAGGGGATTGGGGCGGGAACGGCCGGCAAAGGGTCGGGCGATCCTGATGTTCCAGCCGGCGGAGGAGAACGGTGCCGGGGCGGCGGCCGTGCTTGCCGATCCGAAATTTGCCGGCATCAAGCCGGATCTGGTCTTCTCGCTGCACAATTTTCCGGGCCTCGGTTTCGGCCATGCGGCGCTTCGGTCAGGGCCGGTCAATTGCGCCTCGCGCGGCATGCGGATTTCGCTGTCCGGCAAGACGGCGCATGCCTCGACGCCGGAAGACGGCATCGCACCGACCTTTGCTGTCGCGTCGCTGCTTTCCGGGCTGACGGCGCTCGGCAACAACGGGCCGCTCGACGAAAATTATACGCTTGTCACGGTGACCCATGCCCGCCTTGGCGAGGCAGCTTTCGGCATCAGCCCCGGCTATGCCGAGATCTGGGCGACGCTGCGCACACTGACCGACGCGCGCATGGCCGATCTCGTGGCCCGCGCCGAGGCGCTGGTTGCCGAGCAGGCGGGCGCTGCGAGGCTGAAGGTCACGATCGGCTATGAGGACGTGTTTCACCAGTGCAGCAACGCGGAGGTCGCCGTCGCCGCGCTCGAGCGCGCCATGGACGAGGAGGGCGTGAGCCACGACACGGGCGAGGGCGTGCTACCGATGAAGGGGTCGGAGGATTTCGGGCTCTTCGGACGTGTGGCGCCATCAGCGATGTTCTTCCTCGGCGCCGGCGAGAACCACGCCCGGCTGCACAATCCGGACTATGACTTTCCCGACGATCTGATCGGCATCGGCGCCAGCGTGTTCATGCGGGCGATCCGCAACGAACTGGGGTGAGGGTAGGCGGCGGAAGGCCGCTTGCACGATCGCCGCGGTGACGGCACTCTCTGGCAATTAACAACGGACCGCCGTTTTGTGCGGCGTCCGGATTTGCCTTCCGGGGGAGCAGGAGATGAGGCATTTCAGCTTTCGCGTCGCGCTTTGCCTGGTAATTGCCATGGCGGGGCTGGCGACCGCTCATGCGGCGGATAAGCCGGCTGTGGATGCCGTTCCTGAACCGCAGCAGACCGAGAATGCAAGCCTTGAGGCTTTCATCAAGGCCAATCCGGATTGCCTTGAATTCACCGATCAGTGCTCGCACTGCGCGGTCGTCAATGGCGTTGCCCAATGCTCGACGGCGGAGATCGCCTGCATCAGCCAAGAGAACCGATGCACGAAGCGGGCGAGCAAATAGAGCGCGACGATTAGGCCTTTTTGCGGGAGCGCAGGGGATCGGGTCCCGGAAGTCGCTTACCTGTCGGTATTGCGACGGAGCGCCCAAGAGATGCTTGCGAAGCCGTGAGGGCGCCACAAACGTTTGAGGCCGGCTCTGGTTTCCTGCCTATTCCTCTACGAAACGAGGCGCGATTGGCGAATGTCGCACGAAGTCCGCTCTTCCAGCGGCCGGACCTGTTATCGACGTCTCCAGGTTCTGTACCCAAACGTTAGGCACGCATCAAGCGCAGGGCCGAGGGGCACCACCACAGCAAGACCGGCAGCGACCTTTACCCAGAACGACGAGTCCGGAAGAGCTTGATCAATCCATTTTGAAACCAGCAGCACAAACGCGATGCCGACTGCGGCACGGAAGACTTCGAACGTCTTGGACTTTTCGGACATCGGATGACCTCGGCGATATGAGCACGTTTGACAATTGCACGCTGAGGGCGAGTTGTCGGTGCCTGCGATTAGCTGTCCGACTGGCCTGGCAATCTGACCCACAGGAGCGTTCGATACGGATCCGCAGTGCCGGGCGTGGCGACACAGATCGGACGCGTGCAGCCACGGCCTATTCTCGCGCATAGATCTCACTAGCGGAACGACGTTTTTGAGGCTTCACCCGTGGGGGCGGAAACCAGGAGATGCTCCGATCGGGAATTAACACTCAACCTTAATCCAGCAACAGGAAATTTGGACGATGTATCGTAGAAAGCAGGGTTTTGTGGGTCTGGACGACGAATACGTCTCTCCGGCCCGTCGAGCTGCACAGCCATATGACTTGCGCGCGCTTGTCGAGCCGCCCCGCGAGGTTATCGATTGGGATGACCGCAGCAATCTCGGAGCGTCCCGACCACCGAGCGAGTTGCGCAGTCTCAATCTGACGACCCGTCAGCGGCTGGCGCAGACACTGCGAGGTGATCAAAAGGCGACGTCTCCCTGGGGCCAATTCGTCGAGGATCTCACTGGTTCGTCCGGACTTGGAGAGAGCAAATTCGGGCTCATCGATATGGTCCCGTTTGCTAGTCAAGGGCTCGCGGCAGAAGAAGCGCTCGATGATGTCATACACGGCGATTACTTGGGCGCTATCGAAGGCGCTGCTGGCCTCATTCCTTGGGGAAAGGCCTTTAAAATGATCCGCAAAGGTCGAGCAGGTGGAGCGGGTAAGGCTAGGGCGCCCGATGGTTTCGGAACTTCAAGTCCTGCTCGCGACATGAAGTCGCCGAAGGACTATCCTCGGCGCATGACACTTCGTGAAGCGACTGATGATCCAAGCGTTCTGCCGCCGCATCAACAGCTTCTCTCCAAGGAAGACGATCTCAAACAGCTATATGGAATTAGCCGACAAGAATATGAGCGCAACAATATCCCAGGTCGAATTGATCGCGAGCGCCTCAATCGACCTCCGTTTTACGGCATGTAGCCGGCGCGTTTACCGCTAAAACCCGCGGGTGACCGCGAGGTAAGCGACGAGGCACAGAACCCAGAAAAGCGCGGCTGCGACCATGCTCATGTCGGAATTCAGGAGGAAGCGTCCGTCCTCTTGGCGCTTCAGGCCCAGCCAGTTGAAGCCGCTGCCCGAGGCATAGATATCTTCGACCTGTACCCGACCGAAGCTGAACAGTGGCACGATGAAACGTGCCACGCGGTGCAGCAAAAAGCCGACGACGATGATATCGAGAATATTGAAGGCGACCCCGGCGATCGCGTCCAATGCAACGCCTACTTTTTTCACGCTCCAAATCCCCTAACGGTAAAGCCGATGGCGGCGAGGCACAGTGCCCAGAAGCAGAGGGCCACGATCTTTGCGGCGTCTGCGCTCATCAACAGACGTCCACCCGCCTCACGTTTCAGACCGAACCGACTAAATCCGGGCTGATTGTCGTAGAAACCTTCGATGACAAGCCGGCCGAAGCTGAAAAGGCGAACAATGAGGCGGGTAGTTCCATAAAGGAAAAACTCGGCAACCAGCCAACCGATGTTGTCCATCGTCAGCCAGAAGGCGCTATCGAGCGCGAGCATTTCGAACCATCGCTTCTTGCTTTGCTTTTCCATCGCGAACTCCTGCTGGAAAAATCTTCAGGGCCTCACGGTTATGCCCGGTTAAGTGGCGTCTCTTCTTCGGCTTCGCATAACGGTAGCGCGGAACAAAAGCAGAATCAATCCCTCGCGCAGGCGGTCGTTCTGGCTAATGGAGGCTTTCGAGCGCGATGTAGAGTGTGCCGAGTTTCAGGCGGCCGGTGTCTGTCTTGTAATAGAGCGCTTCGCCATGAGGGCGGCCGCTTGCGACGGAGGTCTCGTAAGCTCCATCCGCGAAGAAGCAGCAGGGATTGTCGCCATCCCACGACGACGCAACACGCAGGCGGTAGCTTTCGTAGCCCATGAAGAAGCGCAAGCCGATTTCATAATCGCCGACCGTGAGGGTGCAGATGCTTTCATTGCCGCACCAGTTCGTCGCGTGATCGAAGGTCTTGTCGTCCTTGAGCAGGAAGGCCTTGACGAGGTAGCGCGGTTTGCCGAACTGGCCGTCCGCCGATGCGGGCGAAATCGCGGCGGCGAGAAACAGGGCTGACAATACCAAGCTCGATCGTCTTCTCATGGTTCCTCGTTCGATAGACGCGCACGTCTGTGACTGGTGCCGGCCATCCGCTCCGATCACCACTTGCGCCGGGACCGGCATCCGGACAGAGGCGTTTGATGCTGAAACGGCTGGGAAGGCATGTTCGTTTGGTTATTGCAATGTGACCTGGAGTGGCAAACTGCTCCAGCTCGCACAGCGGTGGCGCGGAACAAAAGCAGAATCAAGGCAGCGTTCGACGAAAATTTCGATCGAAAGCGACGGCTCTCCAACCGAGGTCAAAAGCATGAAACCAGAGGAACGGGCGGCGGCTGCGCGCGCCATTCTCGACGTGCGCTTTTTCGACGACATCATGAACGAGCTGGAATGGGCGGCGATCAACGGCTGCATCCATGCCGGCCTTACCGACGACACCGGCCGGGCGGCCTATGCCGCCGAGGCCCGCGCCATCCGAAACTTCCGGGCCAAGCTCAAGTTCCTGACGGAACAAGCCAAGGCCGACGGCAAGGGCGCACCCGCCTGACGGGCAAGCGCTTTTATTGGGCATTCCTAAGCGGAAGCAACCGCGTGCGAATGTCTTTTTTACTCAAGAAGGTCACGCCATGACGAACGATAGTGCCAACCTGCCATTTGGCGGGAGCAAAACCGTTGATCCCGCAACCGGGCTTGACGATGCCGACCTCGATTTCTGGGAGCCCGAAGACGACGAGGCCAACCTGGAGCAGGGAGAGCTGAACGAGTACGGAGCGGACGACATTCGCGGCGAAGGCCACGACGACCCGCAATATTCCGACGACGAGCCGAGCGAGCCTGACGAGGACGCGGCGGCCAACGACGCCGCGGATTTTCTGGTCGTGCTCAAGGGCGGCGAGGAGGTGCCGTTTTCCGAGTTGAAGCTCGGTTACATGCGGGACCGCGACTATCGCCACAAGACGCAGGACATCGCCAATCGCGGGCGGGCGCTCGAAGGCATGGCAAGCCGGGTGGCGCAATCGGCCAATGCCTTTGCCAATCTCATTGCCAGCCAGATCCCGCCGGAGCCGCCGGAACATATGGCGGCACTCGACCCGGACGGTTATCGCCGGCAATGGGCGCTGCACCAGGCGGGGCTCGACAGGATCGACGAGATCCTCTCGATTGCCGAGGCGCCGGCGACGGTGGTTGAGGCGCTGGCGGATGCGGCGAGCGACGAACAGCTCGAGGCGGAAAACGCCAAGCTGATCGAAGCGTTTCCCGAAACGGCCGATGGGGAGGGGCGGCTTTCCTTCTTCGCCGGCGCCTTCGACGTGGCCGAAGCGCTCGGCTTTTCCGAAGCCGAGGTGCGCGAGGTCACCGACCATCGCCTGTTCAAGCTCGCCCACTATGCCCGTCTCGGCCTTGCGGCCGAGCAGGCCAAGAAACGGGCGATGAGCAAGCTGCAGAGGGCGGCAGCGCCAGTGGCGCGGCCAAGGCCGGCCGGCAAGGCCGAGCGGGCGCCGGGGCGGAGCCGGGAAGCGATGAAGCGGCTCACAAAAAGCGGCTCGATCCGCGACGCGATGGGCGTCGACTTCGACTGATCCCCGTGAGGTCCTGCTGGAAATCCGTCACAAGCAGAGTCCGGAAACCGTTCCATCTCTTTGTTTTTGCTGACTTCTGTCGGTCGCCTTCTGCCAAAAATCTCCTGTCAAAATCGATCTGGCAGTGCGCGCGTCCTTTCCGGCGCGGGCGGTGCCGACCTATCTCAATCAATTAAGGACACTAGCATGGCTGTCGTAGCAAACACCTTCACGACCTCCCAGGCCGTCGGCAACCGCGAGGAGCTCTCGGACGTCGTTTCCCGCATCACGCCCGAGGATACGCCGATCTATTCGCTGATCGAAAAGGGCAAGTGCAACACGCACCACCCGGAATGGGAGACGGATGAACTGGCCGCTCCCGGCGAAAACATCCGCCAGGAAGGCGACGAATACACCTTCGGCGCCATCATCGCGCCGACCAGGCTCGGCAACTACACCCAGATTCTGCGCAAGGACTGGATCATCTCCGCGACCCAGGAGGTGGTGGCCGAAGCCGGCAACGTGCAGAAGCGGAAGTACCAGAAGCTGAAGAAGGGCGTGGAGATCCGCAAGGACCTCGAATATGCGATCGCCGACACCAATGCTTCGGTCTCCAGCGCCACCCGCGAGTTCGGCTCGCTGCCGACGTGGTTGACCACCAACGTTTCGCGCGGGGCAGGCGGCGCCAATGGCGGCTACAACCCGACGACGGGGCTGACGGTGGCCCCGACCGACGGCACGCAGCGACCGTTCACCAAGGCGATCCTCGACCAGGTGATGCAGACGGGCTACCAGAACGGCGCCAACTTCCGCCACGTCTCGGTCTCGCCTTACGTCAAGAGCGTGTTCGTCACCTTCATGTCCGACGCCAACGTGGCGCCGTTCCGCTACGCTGTTTCGCAAGGCGGCGAGCGCAACACGATCGTGGCGACCGCCGACTATTACGAAGGCCCGTTCGGCACCGTGATGATCCACCCGAACCGGGTGCAGGCGGGCAGTGCGAAACTCGCGCGCAACGCCTACTTCCTCGACACCGACATGCTCTCCTTCCTCTGGCTGCGCGGCATCCAGGAGGACAAGGCGGTGGCCAAGACCGGCGACGCCGACAAGGGCGTGATCATCGGCGAGGGCACGCTGAAGGTGCACAACGAAAAGGGGCTGGGCGTTGCGGCCGACCTGTTCGGCTTGAGTGCTGCGAGCTGATCGAAGAGCCCTCTCCCTCGCAGGCGTGAACCCGACCGCGGTGTTGGCAGCTTGAGCGGCTTCAAGGAGCCGCTCTTGTTCGTCGGCGCCTTTGCGGGCCACGCTCGCAATTGAAGGGACGCGTAAAAACGAAACCGAGCTATGAGAGGTACAATGTGACCAAGCAGGACAAACCGCTGAATTCGATGGGGCTACCCGTCAGAATCCAATCCGTTCGAGAGGCGATGGGGTACTTCGACGAGAACCCGATACTGACGGGCAACAAGACTTTTGCCGAAGTGGAGGCGCCGCGCGGTGAGAAAGCACGCTTCAAGCATCCGCCGCCTAGCGAACTTATGAGCGGTGATTTTCGCAAGGCGCCGATTCCCTATCGCGGTACGCTGACGGATACGACGAGGTTCCACAACAACGATCGAGTGTTGCCAGCCGACCGCCTCAAACCGACCGGTGCTCGCGACAAGCTCTCGGACAACATTGCCGAACGTTTGAAGCGTGATCTTCAGCAGAGGTTGAAGCTCAGTGAATATCAAGCGGCTGCCATCGTCGGAAACCTTGATCACGAAAGTGGCGGGTTTCGATACCACCAGGAGGTCGGTGTGGGCGACAGAGGCGGCGCCGGCTGGGGTCAGTGGACCGGGGATAGGCGCGACGCGTTCAAAAAATATAGCAAAGACCTCGATCCGAAATCTTATGAGGCCAATTACGGTTATCTGGAGAAGGAACTCACGGACGAAAACTGGGGTGAGTTCATGAATGCGCTCTATCAGACTGATGATCTTGAATCGGCAACGAAACTCGTGTCGGACAAATTTCTCGCTCCGAACAAGGATAAGGCGCACGCAGACAGGCGGCAGTATGCGGCTGCAAACGCGATGAAGCTGCCCGACCACGAAAACGACGTGCCCTACGATCATCGCCCTTGGAAGACACCGATACCCCGGGCGCGCCCATGACGCGATCGGTCGGGCGTTGCCCTTGATGGTTGTGGACGCCTGCGATGGGAAAGCTTGCGTGTGTTCGCTAAATGTTCTATTTTCCGGAAGTTGAATTTTGTCGATTGTCCCACTGCTTCAGGTGGCGTTTCTTCGCAGCGGACCAAGCGAAAGAGCTTGCCGGACCGAGATGCAGATAGTGTCCGAGGAGGGGCCTTGTTCAGATCTCTGTTGGCGGCTTTGGCCGTTTTCACCGCAATCGGCTTTACGTCACCCGTCGCGGCCTCGCCCGAGGCGGAGCGGATACTTGAAGCATTCCTGAGCTGCAAGCCGACGTTCTTTGACGTGCTGAAGAGCGAGCGCGCAGCATTTGGGCCTGTGAAGATCGAGGTGTTCGATGATACGGGTACGACGGCGCTTCACCCGGATCGAGGCAAGCTCACCTATGAACGCGTGACCTTTGGCCGGCCGCTTAAGGTCGGACCTTTCACGTTGCTGCGTTACGATCAGGATCGGTTCGTGGAAAACGCACAGCCGAGCCTAACTGAATGGGGCTTTGGGGTGGCGGAGGCTCCGGAAGCGGTGGCGCAACTCATCAATGCGCGGCTTGGAACTCGCTACGAGCAGGAAGAGGGATTGGAGACATGGCTCGATCAGTCGCTGGCCGAGCCATTCTCTGTGAGTGGTCTGCGGATCGAAGCCGACTATCGGACAGGCGCTCGCCAGGCTCTTGTTTTCTGCGAGATGCGGACGGATGACGCCCGTCGCATTTCCATGCCGGTGCCGATGGAGCTTTTCGGGCCGCCGCAGATCGGCGGTCCACCGCTGGTCGATCAGGATCGGCTCATGAAGGCGTTTCTCGCTTGCAGCGATGATTTCTTCGAGGCGCTGAAGGTCGAGAAAGCTGCCTTCGGCCCCGTCAAGGCGACCACCCGGAAGGTCAGAGACAACACGCCAGGATCTGGAGGAACGGTTGTGCGCGTAGATTTCCCCTGGATCGTTCACGCTTGGGGCATGCGGCTTAAAGGCTACGAGCGGCGTATCGGCCAACGGGCGCGCAAAGGGACGACCACATGGAGCCTTCACGTAGAGGAGAGCCCACGTGTGGTGGCATTTGTCATAGAAGGCAGGACAGAAAGTGTGAACGTCGACGGCCAATGGATCGTCAACCTGAACGAGGAGGAGAACGGTGGATATGCACCCGCAAAGACTTTCGCCGTTGCCGACGATAAGCCGGACGGTAGCGTTCTTTCCTGCTCTCGCCGCGATGCCTTGGACGATGCTGCAGGCGAAATGTCCGATCCCCACAGGCTTTTCAACGTAGTGCCTTAAGGTTCGATCTTCGTCACCTGCATGCCCCACGCCAACGTGGCGCCGCTCCGCTACGCCGTCTCGCAAGGCGGTGAGCGCAACACCATCGTGGCCGCCGCCGGCTACTATGAAAGGCCGGTTCTACGACTGATGCGTGCGATTTCGGTCTGCAAACACGCAGGCGGCATTGTTGAGGCGCTGTGCAATACAGCTTGGATTGTAGCGAAGGGCGCTCGGCGTCGGTGGGAGGAAACGTTGCTTCAAGTGATAGTGACGGCTTTGGTTGTCCTGTGGTTAACGGGTTTTGCGTCACCGGCCGCCGCTTGAGCAGAGCGAGCCGTTGAAGCCTTGCTTGCCTGCGACACCAATTTCTTCCAGGTGTTGAGCCGCGAGCGGGCGGCCTTTCGCTCTCGGGAAGTCAGGACAATCTTTTCAGAGAATCAGCGCATCGACATTGTTAAGTTGGATCCGCCAGTGGAGGTGCTTGGCCTTCGCCTTACCGGCTACCGGCAGCAGACAGGCTTTTGCTATGGCCCGCGGCCGACCTCTTTTGAATGGGGGTTTCAGGTTGATGAAACGCCTGCGGGCACTGTGCTCGCCCTTCGGGACCATTTTCCCGAAGGCTTTGAAGGCAGCGATGAGTCGCTGAGGGCGTTAAAGTTCCCGGTGCAAACCCAGAAAAACTTCTATGTTTCCAAGCCGCTGCCGGCCGGGGAAACCGGCGCCGATTTGCACTGCTCTGTGTCGCGAGCGAACCTCGACAACATCTGGGCGCTGCCGGAGGTCGTCAACCCGTTTTCCGAGGAATGGGACACCAAGGGCCGATGGTGGGCGCGGATCTTTGACTGGTTTCTCGTCCGAGGACGCGAGATTCAGGATCTCGTCGCTGGGTGATGCAGACGGGCTACCAGAACGGCGCCAACTTCCGCCACGTCTCGGTTTCTCGCTTCAAGTGAAATCGGTCTTCGTCACCTTCATGTCCGACGCCAACGTGGCGCCGTTCCGCTATGCCGTCTCGCAAGGCGGCGAGCGCAACACGATCGTGGCGACTGCCGACTACTATGAGGGCCCGTTCGGCACTGTGATGATCCACCCGAACCGGGTGCAGGCGGGCAGTGCCAAGCTCGCGCGCAACGCCTCCTTCCTCTGGCTGCGCGGCATCCAGGAGGACAAGGCGGTGGCCAAGACTGGCGACGTCGACAAGGGCGTGATCATCGGCGAGGGCACGCTGAAGGTGCGCAACGAAAAGGGCCTCGGCGTTGCGGCGGGCCTGTTCGGCTTAATGCTGCACGCTGATTGGAGGACACTCTCCCTCGCAGGCGTGATCCCGGCCGCAGTGTTGGCAGCGTGAGCGGCTTCAAGGAGCCGCTCTTGTTCGACGGCGCTCCCGTGGCCCCGCAAGTGGCACATAGAGCGCTGCCCCAGTGGTGGCGGTGGACGCCTGCGATTGATCGAGGCAGCTGCGTACGTCCGCTAAATGTTCTCCGGTGACGAGAGCCCATTCGCGCAGGTCATGACCCTGCGAGCCAGAACCTTCAGCTTGCAGATACTCGGCGCGGGCCGGGCAGAAACGTCAAACGACGGACTTCGGTCCGAACGTAATCGAAACATCTAACGGAGGAGCCCCTGATGGCCGAGCCGACTTCAAAGTTTCAGCCGGAGTCGCTGGATTTCATCGCCCGCAACGCGCGCGTCGCGGACCATGTAACAAAGATACTGGGTGTATCTCCGAGGGCGGTTTCAGGCGCACTTGCGAACGAGTACGACACCCGCCACAACAACAGCTTGCTCGCGAGCTGGTCTGGAGCGCCCGTGCAGTGGCTAGGGGATGTCTTCGCCAAGAGAAATTACTTTGGTGGCGTTGACCATGAAGCGCTCGAGGAGAGCTACCTTCGAACGAAAGATCTGCCCCTTCCGGAAGGTGAAGCCGGCAAGTTCTGGGACAAATTTAGTCACACCTACAGTCCCAGTGAAATTGATGTTGGCCCCGGAAACATCGACCTTAATACCGCTATCGATCTCTTGCAGGATTACTCAACGGAAAATCCCGACGATGACCCGCTCCGCTTAAAGCGCTACGTTGGACATTATGATCGATTACGTGACGATTTGCTCGACAACGAAAAGCCAGAGGCGAGCGTCGCGATCGCCGGATTGAAAATACGTAACGCCGATCGCTATTTTGCCAGCGAGGACGAGGCGGCCTGGAACCGCCTATCTCCCGACGAGCAGGATGCACTGCGCGTCATGTACTACAAGATGAGACCGGACAGCCTCTCAAGGAACATTGCCGCAAGCAAAGCCAAAGCAAAGGCGGAGGGGCGGCAGTTTAACTTCAACCCGTACGGGGATGGCGGCGAGCAGCATCTGAACAACGTCGATGGGATCAAGAATGCGATGAACGTGGGGCGCATCCAGGGCGAAAATGTTGTGCCTTACATTCCCGAGGACGAACTGGTAAAAACGCCTTCGATGAGAGGACCGGTCGTCCTGCGAGGCGCCTGGCAAGGGCCGGAGAGACCAAATCCGGAATTTACCTACGATGGACGCGCAGCCGTTTCCACGGCGCGCGGTGAACTGGCTCCCTACCGCGGCTTCGATACTCCCAAGGAACGGCAGGCGTTGGAACGAAAGGCGCCGCCGCCTTCTTTGGAACGCCTTCATGACAAGCGAGACGCGCTGCAAATGTGGCCGACCAGACGGGCGCCATCTATGACAGCGCCGCCAGTTTCAGGTCTCCAACGATATTGGCAGGACAGGATGCCGACTCGAGGTAGCCTTTTCGACGCGGTGCGGAATTGGTTTGAGTGATTTCGTCAAAGGCGTTGCGGCCGTGTTTGCGTCGCGTTACGCCCCTGTTTGAAGATTCATGCGAAGCCGGCGTGTCTCTTGCGCGTGTTCTTGTAATGTTCTACAAGCAAAACGGGAAACGCTGTGTGGGCACAATTCTTTTCATGGCGCCGCGGAGCGGTTTTGAACGGTGCATGGGGGTACTGGCTGATGTTAATTCGTTGTTTCGCAATCGGTCTGGCCATGGCTGGCGCCATGGCGCATGCGATGCCGGCACTGGCGAGCGGTGAGGGTCTTGGCGCGCAGAAGGCTTTCGACGCCTTCCTGGGCTGCAAGCCGGAGTTCTTCGCCGTGCTGCGGACCGAGAGGGCAGCATTCGGCGCAAGCGAGGTCGTTTCACCCGCGCCCGATCTTGCTGTCGAGGGTATGATGGAAACGGCCAGGGTAAGCTTTGCCGCACCGGTCGACATCAATGGAATTCGTCTTCTGAAGTACACACAGATGAAAGCCAGCGGTGAACCGGAGGCCTGGTGGTGGGGGTTCGTCACCGACCGAGCGCCGAGAGACCTCATCGACGCCATTCGTGGTCGGGAGCCGACGGCAGAGTTCATCGTTCAGGAGAACATGATCTTCCGCGTGATCGAAGAGGGAAATGTCCCGGGGGGCACGGCATCGGCGCGGACGATGATGATCAATGCGACGGAAAATCCGAATGAATCTCTCGTCTTGTGCATCGTCACGTCAGACCTGATGGATGGCTTGAAGACGCTGCCCGATGCCGCAGATCTGTTCAGGCAATAGGCTCCAGGAGCGGAAAGTGAAAGCGCAGGTCTTCAGCTTTGTCAGTTTCATACGCATTCTGACGCTCTGTACCTTGATCGGGTCCGCACCCGCTGCCGCAGAGGCTCAGCGCGCGAAGGTCGAGGAGGTGTTCGATGCCTTTCTGACCTGCAAGGTCGAATTCTTCAATCTCCTGGCCGGCGCTCACATGGACTTTCCGGCGAAGGAGTTCCGAGTGCATGAGGATTATGTAGGCCCTGTCTGGCAGGACCTGCGCGGCGTAACCTTTTCCGCCCAGGTAAATGTCGATGGCGTGCCTCTCACGGGCTACATGCAGCGACATACCGAGGCTGCGGGCGGCCCTGGCCTGACCTGGGGATTCGTCGCGAACCGGAAAGCGGCTGATGTCGCCAAGATGATCGAGGCGCGCCTTTCCGGCGCTCGGTTTGAGAACGGCGTACGTGGTTTTGAGCTGCGCCTCGAGCCTGGCTCTTCCGAGCCAAAGTCCGGGACACGAGCCGGGGAAGGCTATCGCAGCCTGTTTGTTCTCCAGGATGACCGGCCTGACCGTAGCCTGGTCCTGTGCAGCGCGAGCGAAGACATGATGCCGGAGCTGAAGACCGACGACAGGACCGGCCGGAAGCGGCTTCCGCCCACTACGAGCCTCTTCGTCTTGCCGAATACGGTGAACGAGGAGGATGTGCTTGAGGCGTTCTCCCGCTGCGATGCACAGTTTTTTGCGGTGCTCGGGCAGGCCAAGGCCCGTTTTGGACGGGTGAAGATCGAGCCGCTTTCGGTGACCGCGCCGGATGGTCGGACGGGCGAGGTATCGGGAAGTACCGTGACCTTTGCCGAGCCGATCAGAGCTTACGGGCTGGATCTGGCCGGGTACACCCAGATGCTGCACACGAGCGACGGCGAGCCTGTCGCCTTCTGGTGGGGGTTCCGTGCGCAGGAAGATGCGCGGCTTGCCGTCCATTGGCTCTCGACACGCGCCGAGATTCTCGGCCAGGCGCAGCGCACAGGTTGGGGCGAATGGGCGCTGGAGACGCGCGCTCGCGCGAAGGCGGAAGGCGCCGCGGCGGAGGAACTCTCCTATCGCGTCTTCAAGGTGGAACGGTCGAACATGCCCCTGCTCAGCAATGTGCTTTGTGGCGCAACGGCCGACATGATGGGCGATATGACGGTCTTTCCCGATCCCGAAGACCTGTTCAGGCAGTGAGAACAGAGCGTAAGGTCGGGGTGTAACTGTCCCGCTGTTCGCCCACATGCTCCAGTTTGCGACGGGTCACCATGCCGGCCGGCACCGTCGATCGGCGCGGTTCTCTTCCCTTGAGCGAGAACGCACATGCGAGCGGCAGCTTTCGCATCAGCTGTGACCGACACAGCCTGGCCCCATGCGGCCGAAGCACCAATGAACCCTTAGTGTTCGTGGATCTGGCGGCGCCACCGAGTTGGCGGCTGCCCTCTCCTGATATGCACAATTCTTGCCAAGGCGGCTCTTCGGAGCTGCCTCTTTTTTATGGAGACATCGATGTCCGAAGCAAAGAAACCCGTACCCGTCCGGCTCGTTTACGACGTTTGGTTCCGGGACGACGAACGTACGCCCGCCGGTGCTGTTGTTCCCGTCAGCCTCGATGAGGCCAAAGCGTTGATTTCAGCCGGCAAGGCCGAGCGCGCCGACCCGTTGCCGGGGGAATGAACCATGGTGATCCGTGATGGAGCCTGGACGCTCTACGATCATGACAGGGTGACTGGGCGCTCCGTCTGGCACCTCTTCGACGGGGAGAAGGACGTCTACCGCGTCGACTATCCCGTCGACAATCTTCTGAGCGAGAACCAGGCGGTGCGCAACAGCGCCGAGAAAGCCTGGCGCGGCGACTGGCATCGCGTCGCCTCGGTTCCGCTCAACGTTGCCCATGCCACGGGCCTGGTGAAGGCCCATTCCGACGGTGACGACCGCTTCGTCAAACGCTTCCTCAATGATGGCGACAACCGTGCCTGGCGCACCAAGGAGGGCAGGCTATGAGCATTGCCGATTACGCCGCATTGCTGGTCGACGCGGGTGAATACAGCGGGCGCAACGACATCGCCCATCTGTTTCCCCGGTTCGTCGGTCTTGCTGAATTGAAGCTCAACCGGATGCTGCGTGTCAGCGAGATGGAAGCGACGACAGCGCTCTCTGTCGTCGAGGGCGATGCGCCGCTGCCTGCGGACTATCTCGAGGCGCGGCAGGTTCTAACCGCAAGCGGCCGGCCGATCCGCGCCATGGCATTGCAGCAGCTGGCCGGGAACGGCTCTGCCGGCGCCGGCGCGCCGCTCGGTTATGCGGTTGTCGGCAATCGGATCAGAGCTTTTCCGCCCGGCAATTACGGCCTGACGATGATCCACTACGCCCGAATCCCGTCGCTTTCAGCCGCAAGCCCGACCAACTGGCTGCTGCAGAAGGCGCCGGATGTCTATCTCTATGGGCTCGTCGAGGAGATCGCCATCTGGGAGCGCGATGCCGGCAAGGCCGGGGCCGCGCAGCAACTGAAGATGGCGGCGCTTGGTGGTCTCGGCGTAGCCGACGAACGTGCCCGATGGGGCGATGCCCAAATGACCGTTGGAGGCATGACCCCATGACTTTGCTTTCCGCAATCAACGAGGTCTGCGACATCGTCGCGCTCGACCGCTTCGACAGCATTTACGGCTCGATCGATCCGAATGCACAGACCATGGTGGCGCTGGCACAGGAAAGCGGCGAGGAGATTTCCCGTCGCGGCGACTGGCGGCGCCTGTTGAAGCAGCAGGCGGCGATCATTTCGCCGATGACGTTGCCAGCGGACTACCAACGGCTGACACCGGGCGGCGCCGTCCGGGCCGGATCCGGCGAAAGCTTCCGGCCGATCACCAACGGTTCGCAATGGGCCGTCATCACGGCACAAGCGTCGGCGCAGCCGTTTTTCTTTCTGCGTGGCAACCAGCTGCTGTTTTCGCCGGCGTCGGCGGGCGTGGGCGCCGTCATCGACTACGTTTCCAGGAACTGGGTGCTTGGTGATCCCTATGAAGAACGCGACACGCTGACCGCGGATGACGATCGGACACTGTTTCCGGAGCGTCTGCTCGCCAAGGGTATTCTCTGGCGATGGAAACGGCAGAAGGGGCTGCCCTTCGACGACAGCCTCGCCGAATTCGAAGCCGATCTTCTTCAGGAAATCAATGCCGACCGGGGGGCCTCATGACGGTTGAACTGAAGCCCGGAAGAATCGGGCAGAGCAATCGTGGCGCCGTCAGCGTCGGCAGGGCTCAGACCTCGCAACCCATTACCTTTCCGGCGCCGAGGAGCGGTCTGGTGACGACAGCCGACATGGCCTCGCAACAGCCCGGCTCGGCGACCGTCCTTCGCAATTTTCTCCCGACGCTCGTTGGTTGCCGCATTCGCGGCGGCTCGCAGAAACGCGGACGCGCGGCAGATGGCGGCACGATCCGCAGTGCCTTCAAATACAAGTACGGTTCGTTCGAAAAGCTGTTCATGGCGACGGATACGGCGATCTACGATATGACATCGCCAGCCGCACCCCCGGCCGCGACGGCCGCCGCTGTCGCGGGGCTTTCCGGTGGCGACTGGTGCACCTTCCAGCACACCAATGCAGGCGGTTCGTTTCTCGTCTGCCTCAACGGCGCCGATCCGCGGCGGGTGTACAACGGCAGTACCTGGACGACAGCGCCGGAGATCACCTTTACCGACGAAACGACGATGGCGCAGCTGAACTACGGATGGCTGTTCAAGAACCGGCAGTTCGTCCTGAAGAACGCCACGCTCGACGCCTACTATCTGCCGGTCAATTTGGTCGGCGGCGCAGCCAAGCTGTTTCCACTCGGCGGGGTGATGAAAAAAGGCGGCTCGCTGCTCACGGGTTTTTCCTGGTCGCTCGAAAGCGGCGACGGGCTTTCCGATCTCTGCGTTTTCGTCTCGACTGAGGGAGAGGTTGCTGTCTATGCCGGATCTGACCCCGGCGACGCCAACAGCTTTGCACTGAAGGGTGTCTATCAGATCGGCCGGCCGCTTGGCAAAAACGCCTGGATCCGCGCCGGCGGCGATATCTTGATCGCCACCAGCGACGGGTTGACGCCGATCTCCCAAGTGTTTCAGCGTGATCGCCAGGCGTTGAGCCAGGTTTCGATTTCGCGGCCGATCGAAGACGACTGGCGGCGGGCGGCGAATGCGACCGGCGGGGGCTGGGTGGTGAAACAGTGGCCGGAGCAGAACCTCGTCTTCATCGCCTTTCCGGCCAACAGCGTCATTGTCGACACGACTTTTGTGCTCAACGTGCTCAGCGGTCGATGGTCGACGATCAGCAACTGGGAGGCAAGCTGCTACGAGACCCTGCAGGGCGGGCTGTTCTTCGGCTCGACCGGTGGCTTTTGCTGGCAGGGCGACACCACCGGGACCGATGACGGGCTTGCCTTTACCGCCGCCTATCTCTCGCAGTTTACGCCGGCGACGCAGTTTGGGCAGCGGGCGCGGGCCACGCTCGCCCACATGTTCTTCCGAGCGAAGAGCAAGCCGAAGGTGCGGCTCTTTGCCCGTGCCGATTTCGACAGGACGATCCCGCCATCCGACCAGGTCACGATCGGCGATGCGGCTGCATCGGAATGGGATGTCGGCCTATGGGACAGGGCGGTGTGGGATGCTCTGACGCAGCAGCTTCGCTACAGCTTTCGCCAGAATGTGCGGGCGGCGGGCGACATGCTGGCGGTTGGCTGCGCCGTCACTTCGGGCGGTGAGGTGAGGCTCGATCTCGAAGTGGACCTTGCCACATTGCAGGTGCAAGCCGGGGAGGCGAGCGCATGAGGATCGCCTGGGGTGGCGCCGCTAACCCCGAGGCGAACCGGACGATCGCCGATTTCGTCGCCAGCCACATTGCCGGCTGCGAGCGCGGCTTTGCCGATTTCACCACCATGGGCGTGCGGGAAAACGATGCGCTCGTCGCCGGCGTGGTGTTTCACAACTATGCGCCGGAGGCGGGCGTCATCGAGCTTTCGGCGGCCTCGACCAGCAAACGCTGGCTGACACGCCCGGTGCTCCGGGCGATGTTCGGCTACCCCTTCGATGAGATCGGCTGCCAGATGGTGGTTCTCAGGGTCTCCGAGCGCAATGCCGGCATGATCGCGATCGCCGAACGCTTCGGCTTTTCGCCGCATCGAATTCCGCGCCTTCGCGGGCGCGCGGAAGCGGAAATCATCTTCACACTCACGGACAACGACTGGCGGGCCCATCCCGCGAACCAGAGGTAGGCACCATGGGAAAGCCCAAAGCTCCGAAGCCGCCGGACCCGCGCGAAACCGCGTCGGCCCAGACTGCGACCAACATCGGGACCGCAATTGCGAATGGCACACTCGGCAACATCAACCAGGTGACGCCGGACGGGAGCCTGACCTATAGCCAAACAGGGTCGACCAAGTGGACCGACCCGATGAACGGCAAGGTCTACGATTTGCCGAACTGGACGGCAACGCAAACACTTTCGCCGGCGCAGCAGGCGATCAAGGACCAGACGGACGCCGCCGAAAAGAACATGGCGACGCTCGCCAACAACCAGTCGGCGCGGCTGAACGATCTTCTGGGGCGCCCGATCGACCTTTCCGGGGCGCCGGCCGCCGGCAATCCCAGTGCGATCAACCTACCGCAGTACCAGCAATATGGCCCTGGCCCGACGCTGCAGACGACGCTGCCCAACACTGGAAACGTGCAAGGGGCAGTTGCAAACTCCGGCGCAATCCAGACGTCGCTCGGCAATGCGGGGGAGGTCAAGCGAAACTACGAGACCAATTTCGACACCAAGCGCTACGAGGACGCGCTGATGGCGCGCATGAACCCGCAGCTCGACCGGGACCGCGCAGCCCTGGAGACGCAGCTTGCCAACCAGGGCCTGCAACCGGGCTCCGAGGCCTATAACCGGGCGATCGACCAGGCGAACCGCCAGGCGAACGACGCGCGCTTCGGCGCAATCCTCAACGCAGGGCAGGAGCAATCCCGTCTCGCCGGGCTCGCGCAGCAGGCGGCTTCCTTCGAGAACGCGGCGCAACAACAGGCCTATGGCCAGATGCTGCAGAACGGCCAGTTCGCCAACCAGGCGCAAAACCAGCAGTACACCCAGAACGCCAACAACATGCAGCTCGCCAATGCCGCGCAGCAGCAGAACTTCAACCAGGCACTCGCCGCTGCGGGCTTCAGCAACGACGCCCTGCAGCAGATGCACCAGAACAGCCAGTCGACGACGGCAGCCAACAATACGTTGAAGGACCAGACCTTCAACGCCCAGCAGGCCCAGCTCGCCGCTCAAAATGCGGCGCGGGCGCAGTATCTCAATGAGATGTATGCGCAGCGCAATCAGCCGATCAACGAGATCTCAAGCCTGCTTTCCGGCGCGCAGGTAAACAGCCCGAATTTTGTACCGACGCAGGGGCAGAGGATTGAGGCACCGGATTATGCCGGGCTGATTCAACAGGACTATCAGAACCGTGTCGCGGCGTACAATCAGAAGCGGGAAGGGCTATCGAGCATTCTCGGCGGTGTAACCGGCTTTCTTAATGCTCTTCCCTCTGACCGGCGTCTGAAAAAGGACATCAAGAAGGTCGGCAAGTTAGACGGTCACTCACTCTACGAATACCGCTACAAGGACGAACCAAGTCCGCGCCCTAAGCACATCGGCGTAATGGCGCAAGAGGTGGAGAAAACCCGTCCCGACGCCGTCAGTCGCGGCCCGGACGGCATGCGCCGCGTCGATTATGGCCGGTTGTTTTCTGCCGGGCGAAAGAAACGTTAGCGGCGGTCGATACGCGAATTTGTCCAGCCCCGACAGCTGAAGCACCGCCGCCCAGCGGCCCTTCCAATCAAACATTGAGCGCTCAGCGGAACGCTTTCCTGGAGAGATCCAATGCCCCGAACTGGCGGCGTTTATTCGCCCCCCGCCGGCACCAAAGGCGTGCCGAACACCACCATCCAAAGCGTGCCCTACAACACGCTGATCGACGACCTGACGGCAGATGCCAACGCGCCGCGGCCGGTTACGGCCGGCGGCACCGGCGCGACCTCGGCCAGCGGCGCGCGCACCGCTCTCGGCGTGGAGATCGGCTCGAACGTGCAGGCCTACGACGCTGCGTTGCAGTCCATCGCAGGCCAAACAACCGTCGCGAACCAGATCCTCTACACGACGGCGACCGACGCCTATGCGACGACGGCGCTTACCCCGCTCGCGCGCGATCTCGTTGGTGATGCCACCGCTGCCGCGATGAAGACGAGGCTCGGGCTCGCGGCCGTGGCCTCGTCCGGTTCGGCGACGGATCTCACCACGGGGACGCTTCCGGAGGTGCGGCTCCCGAATGTGATCAACGGCGCTAAGACCTGGACCGGGCTTCAAATAGTCTCGGTGGGGGCAGCCACCACGGCAACCGACTACATCCAGTTGAAGCCGATGGACTACGGCCCAGGCAAACCTCTTCTATTCCTCAAGAAAGACGCGGGTGCCAACACTTGGGGGGTCGGCCTTTGGGATGGCTCCGGTTCCGCGGGCATACTCAACGTTGCGGCCGGAACCGTCAATTTTGGCGGTGCCACACTCACGGCCGGCGTTGGCACGTTC
Source organism: Ensifer sp. ENS09 (assembly GCF_014852425.1). Taxonomy (NCBI): domain Bacteria; kingdom Pseudomonadati; phylum Pseudomonadota; class Alphaproteobacteria; order Hyphomicrobiales; family Rhizobiaceae; genus Ensifer; species Ensifer sp. ENS09. The sequence goes on along the minus strand of NZ_JACVBP010000001.1, from coordinate 766,830 downwards.
TCCGGTAACCTCACTTCCAGCGGTGCAGTTACCGGTAACACCGGCCTCTATTCTTTGAACGGGGATATCGTCAACCGGGGGAGCGGCAACAAGCACATATGGTTCCAGACGCCGGCCGGCGTCGTTCGTGGCCTCTTGTACCACGACAATAACGGCACGATGAATATCAACGTCTACAATACTTCGGGAACGTTCCTCTATACCTTCAACGCTTCCGAAAACGGTTTCGCTGCGTGGACCGGTCAAGTTTTCATTATTGGCGGTGGTAACGGCTCTACGGAAAGCCGCATTTACACGAATGACGGCACCAAGAGCTATCGAACGATCGGGCTTTCCTCCGGCGAAATCCATATTCAGCGGTCAACCGATCGCTTTGTTGGTAACGCCACGTCGTTGCTCTATTTCAATGCCGCCAATGACGGGGTGTTCGCCAGCAACGTATATGGATCGACGTTCCAGGCATCCGCTAACGGCACGGGCGCGGCCTTCAAGGTGGGCGATGACGCTTGGATTGGAGATATCAACCTACCTAACACCATGTCCGTTAAGGGGGTTTCCGATTTCAGTTCCGGGTTTATCCGTTTCGGTGCAGGGATCGCCAGTCTCGGCGTTTTCTCGTGGGCAACCGATCGTCTCTATTATGGTCCCTCGTTCTTCATGCAAACCGACGGCAATATGTATTGCCCCATGTGGGGGGATACGCTCTACAACGTCGTCGGCGGTAAAGCTTCGGTCTACACCGGTGGCGCCCGAGACGAGCTGAATTTCCCGATCGGACATACCATTCTTGTAACGTCGTCATCCGGCTATGATCGCAACAGTGTCCTTACAGTTTACCTTGCGACCAACAATTCCCAATACGGTATGACCCCGAACGGTTCTCCTTTGGGGGGGACGTACAGAGCGCGCGGCGTGCACACAAGCGTCGGCCCTATGGTAGAAAGGACCGCATAAATGCCCCTTTCCCTTAATGAGGTTTATTCGGTTCGGGAGACTCCGGAACCGGGCGTGTTCGTTGTCCAATGCAACATCACCGATGTAGCCGATCGTACCTATGATTGCCCGTATGTATCGCGTCCCGGAGATTCGTTTGGCCTCGCACCGACCGTTCGCCAATGGTTGGAGGACAACCCCGAATTTCCGCAATTGCCCTGGGTACCCCCGACCGCCGACGAGATCCGTGCCAGCATACCGCCGCTTTCGGCGAGACAGCTGCGCCTAGGCCTGCTGAACGCCAATATCTCGCCTTCGACCGTTACGGCGACCATCGCCGCGATGCCGGCGGGTGTCGATCGCGACAAGGCACAAATCGAGTGGGAATTCGCCGCCACTTTCAATCGCACAAGTCCGCTGATCGCGACAGTTGCTGCCGCACTCGGCCTTACTGACGTCCAGATCGACGCCATGTGGGCGGCGGCCGTCAGCCTCTAATCGATCTCCTACAATTAGGTGAAACATGAACAGAGCAGCGTTTCACGCGGCGCTACGCCAGAGCACATGTGGTGTACTCGGAAATTCCTTCTCCAAAGCACAGGTCGAAGGCGTCGAGGTGATTCTCGACGAGGCGAAGCGACGAGGCACGAGCCTTCTGCACCTCGCGGCGATTTTCGCCGCGGCCAGTCACGAGACCGGCGGCGCGATGCAGCCGGTCACCGAAAACCTGAGTTATTCGGCGAAACGGCTGACCCAAGTCTGGCCCGGTCGGTTTCCGACGCTCGCCAGCGCGCAGCCTTTCGCCAATAACCCGCGCAAGCTTGCCAACAGGGTTTACGGCGGCCGGCTCGGCAATACCGACGATAACGACGGCTGGCTCTACCGTGGGCGCGGCCTCGCTCAGATCACTGGTAGAGCAAATTATGCGAAGTTCGGAATTGCTGGCGCGCCTGATAAGGCTTGCAAGACGGACGTCGCCGTCAAGATCCTCTTCGACGGCATGGAACGCGGTCTCTTCACCGGCAAGCGGCTGACCGATTTCGACACGGACGATAGCCGGACGGCGGTCGCGACCGGTTATCGTTATGCGGCCTCGCGCGCGATCATCAACGGCGACATCAGGCAGAACGGTCCGAAAATCGAGGCCTACGGCCGCGCGTTCGAGGCGGCGTTGCGTGCGGCCGGCTATGGGCGCGAGGTTGCTTCGACCGATCCGGCCATCGTTGTGGTCCTACGGCCCGGCGCGGTCGAGAAAACGCCCGGAGCAGAAGCCTTTAACGCGTCGCAAGGGGGCAGATCCAATCGCCTCCGCCGTCTCATCGAGGCGGCTGTCGCGTATCTTGCGCGGTGGGCGAAATGAGTGCCGTCGTCATCCGCATCCTGTTGCGATATGGCGCGGGCCTGCTCGTCGCCAAAGGATTGTTGGCGCCGGACGCAGGCCTGGTGCTTGCCGACGATCCGGACGTGCAGATGCTGATCGAGGTGGGTATCGGCCTTTGTGCGGGCCTTCTCTCCGAGTGCTGGTACGTGCTGGCGCGACGTCTTGGCTGGGCGAAGTGATGTTTGCCTGGCCGAAGCTCCTCATCGCCGGCCTCATCCTCGCAGGTCTCGTCTGGCTTATCCATGAGATCCGCGCGGACGGCGCCCGATCCTACGCCAATGCCATCGAAAGGCAGAACAATGACGCTCAGAGCCGCGCTCGCGAGAAGCGCCTTGATTACGATTCCTGCCTTGATGCTGGCGGGGTGTGGGACTTCACCTCCGGCCAGTGCTCCCGGGCTGCGCGGCGTGGTCGGGACTGATCTTGTCGGCGCGCGCGGAGCGTCGCCGGCCGACCAGCGCCGCATCGACCGCACGGTTGTCGGACTTTGTGCCGCGGATATCTGGACGAAGGCCGAATGCGCGAAGCACGGGGGCGACGATCATGTCGCAGGCTGAAATCGATATCGTCGTTCATCGCCAGTTGGGAGAACTGGTTGCCGGTATGCGCGGCCTGCAGGAATCCATTCATCGGATCGAGGATGGTGCCAGGCGGGCCGAGGACAAATCTTCTGCCAGTCAGGCCAGCGTTCACCGGCGCATGGATCAGCTTGCCGAGCGGGTCAACGAACTCGAAGCATCGGCTTCTGCTATCGGCGCCGAGATCTCGGACATGAAACCCGTGACCGACGATGTCAGGCGGTGGAAGCTCATGGGCATCGGTGCACTCGGGGTGACGGGCATTGCAGCGATGGCGCTCGGTGTGAGCTTTGCCGAAGCGATCCGGCGGGTCGTGTTCGTGATCGCCGGAAAAGCCTAGCGCTCAGGGCTGCTGGTCCCACCCATTTTTTGATCAAAGCGCCGCGCACCCGAAAGGGTGCGCGGCGTCTTTTGCGTTTGGTGCGCTAAAGGGGGCTGCCCGTCGATGATCACACGGCCGGTATCGGGCTTGCCGGAGCGCCCAAGGTGCGTCCGCTCTCCGAAACCGAGAAGCGAAGGCGATACTCCTTCGGTGACAGGCCCAGAATCTTGCGGAAGATCTTGCGGTAGGCGTTGGTGTCGTCATAGCCGCTCTGCCAGGCAACCTGCTCGATCGAGAGATGCGAGCGCTCAAGGAGGTCGCGGGATTTGGCGATCCTCAGCCGCTGGCAATATTCGGTCGGGTTGAAGCCCGTGGCCTTCTGGAAGCGACGCAGGAAAGTGCGGTCGCCGAGGCCGGCGCGCTCGGCCATCATCTGCAGCGTCACGCCCTTGGTGTTGGCGCCGTGCAGCCAGTGCTGGATCTTCAGGATGATGCTGTCGCCGTGGTCGAGCTTCGGCGCGAAGATGCTGTAATAGCTCTGTTCGCGCGCACCGGGATCGATGATCATGTAGCGTGCGGTCGCCAGCATGACGTCGGTTCCCAGAAACCGGTCGACGAGTTTCAGGCCGAGGTCGATCCAGGCCATCATGCCGCCGGCGGTGATGATGTCGCCCTCGTCGATCAGCAGTCTGTCGGTGTCTACGCGGATATCGCGGTAGCGGTCGGCGATCAGGTCCTGGTGCGACCAGTGGGTGGTGATGGTGCGGCCGGCGGCAAGCCCGGATTCCGCCAGCAGATAGGCGCCGCCGCAGACGGAGCAGATCGTCGTGCCGCGCTGATGCTGTTCACGCACGAAGGCGGGCAGGGCGCCGATGCGCTGGCCGACCGGCAGATCGGAGAGCGTCGGCGGCAGGATCAGCGCCACAAGGCTTGATGAGGCCCCCTCGTGGGTGTCGCGCGATTTTGCCACCGAACCGTCTTCCTGAAGCTTCCAATGGCTGATGCGGATCTGCGGCGCGTCCCTGCCGCTCTGTTCGACCGACTGCATGCTCGCTACCTGGAACATGTCAGTCAGCCCATGGATCGCCGACATCAGGGCGCGGGGATAGACGACGATACCGATCTCCGCCGGTTCGCTTGTCGATCGTTTTGTCACTTCTGCCCCCATCGTTGTCAGCTTTGCCGGTCGAGAGGTTAGGCCCGCCGATTTATCAATTCAACCATCGCTTCCACGGTTCGGAAGCCTGGGAACAAAGATCAAAGAGGTGAGGACAATGACACAGGCAAAGGCAATTTCCGCAAGCGTTTCCAACAGCATCTCCCGCCGCACGGTTCTCTCGGCCGCCTTTGGTGCAGCCGCCACGGCAGCCGCGGTCAATGCCATCAACACGCCGGCCAAGGCCGCATCCAACACCGCATCAACCGCCGGCGCGTCCGGCACGAAGGGGGCAAACACCATGGCCAGCCGCATCATCACCCGCGATGGCGTCGAGATCTATTACAAGGACTGGGGCCCGAAGGATGGCCCGGTCGTCGTGCTCAGCCACGGTTGGCCGCTGTCGTCGGACAGTTGGGAGGCGCAGGCCTTTCACCTGGCCAACCACGGCTTCCGCATCGTCACCCATGACCGCCGTGGCCATGGCCGCTCGTCGCAGCCCTGGGACGGAAACGACATGGATCACTATGCCGACGATCTGGCGGACCTGATCAACGCGCTCGATCTGAAGGGCATCTTCCTCGCCGGCTTTTCGACCGGCGGCGGCGAGATCAGCCGCTATATCGGCCGCCACGGCACCGGCCGGGTCGCCAAGGCCGGCCTGATCTCGGCGGTGCCGCCGCTGATGGTCAAGACCGGCAAGAACCCCGGCGGCCTGCCGAAGGAGGTGTTCGACGGCCTGCAGGCGGCAAGTCTCAAGGATCGCTCGAAGCTCTACCGCGACATCGCGTCCGGTCCGTTCTTCGGCTTCAACCGGCCGGGGGCTGTCGCCTCGCAAGGCATGATCGACAGCTTCTGGCTGCAGGGCATGATGGCCGGCCACAAGAATACCTATGACTCGATCGTCGCCTTCTCGCAGACCGACTTTACCGAGGACCTGAAGAAGTTCGACGTGCCGACGCTGATCATCCATGGCGATGACGACCAGATCGTGCCGATCGATGCGGCGGCACGGGCCTCGAAGACGCTGGTGCCGCATGCGGAGCTCAAGGTCTATGCCGGCGCACCGCACGGCATCACCGACACGCACAAGGACCAGCTCAACGCCGACCTGCTCACCTTCGCCAAGGCCTGATGGTTGTTCGCCGGTGCCGCCCAGCAGGCGGCGCCGGCGCCCTTTGTCAAACGCTTCAGCCAAGGATCAGAGACATGACCTCTTCCCACAATCCCACCGATGCTTCCGGCCCAGATCGTCGTGAATTTCTTGCAGGTTCCAGTGCGGTTGCCGCTGCCGCCCTTCTTCCGAAAGGCGCCCATGCCGCAGACATCAAACGTTTCCGGCATGGCGGCTTCGATATCTCGGTTGTCAGCGATGGTTTCATCATGCTGCCGGTCAGCATCGTTCTGCCGGATGCAACGGCGGAAGAGCGGCCGGAGATCATGCGCCGTCTCGGCGGCACGCCGGAACGCGCGCCGTTTCACACCAACATTCCGGTCATTCGCAGCGGCGACGATCTGATCGTGGTCGACGACGGCTCGGGCACTCGGTTTCAGGAAAGTGCCGGTAAGCTTCACGCCAACCTGCTCGCAGCCGGCATTGACCCGAGCGCTGTGACGAAGGTGGTGCTGACACACGCCCATCCCGATCATGCGGGCGGTACCGTTGGCGCCGATGGCAAGCTCACCTTTCCGAATGCGCAGTATTTTGTCTCGGAGGGCGAATGGCAGTTCTGGACCGATCCCAACTTCGAAAAGGTGATGCCGCAGGTGCTCCATGGCTTTGCCAAGGGCGCGCAGCGCGATCTCTTCGCGGTCAAGGACCGGCTGACCCTGGTCAAACCCGGCGACGAAATCGTCAGCGGCATGCGGGTGCTCGACACGCGGGGACACACGCCCGGCCATATCTCGCTTCAGCTTTCCGGCGGTGACGGCGCGGGACATCAGGGGCTGGTGATCACGGGCGATGCGGTCACCAGCAACATCGTCTTCTTCGAGCATCCCGATTGGCATTTCGGTTTCGACACGGATGCGGAGCTGGCCTTGAAAACCCGCAAGGCCCTGATCGACCGGGCGGCATCGGAGCGGCTGGCGCTGCTTGGCTATCACTGGGCCTATCCGGGTATCGGTCGGGCCGAGCGTAACGGGGCGGCCTATCGTTTCGTAGCGGCGGGATGACCGCCTGGATCCGGTCATCGCTGGGACAGTTGACGGGCGCGCCTCCTGCGAGGCGCGCCCGTTTCTTTGCTTTCAGAGAGCCAGTTCGCTGTCCTTGATGTCGCTGATCGGCGCAAGGAAGGACAGCTCGAACGGGCGCAGATCGCTGCGTTTGGCGGTGAGCCGCGGCCAGTCGGGATTGACGAGCGCACCGCGGCCAAGCGCGATCATGTCCGCTCCGGCAGCCATCACCTCCTCGGCGTGGACGAGATCGTGCAGGCTGCCGTTGGCGATGAGGAAGAGGCGCGGCGCGTGGCGGTGGGCCAGCGCGACGAGGGAGGCGTCGCCACCCTCGAAGGCCGGCTGCCAGGCTTCGAACTCTGTCACATGCACGAAGTCCGCCGGGCCTTCGGCGAGCGCCGCGAACACGCGGGCAGCACCTTGTTCGCGTTCTGCCCATTTGTGCCGGAAGTCGTTGACCTTACCCTGAGAGAGCCGAAGACCAAGCGGAACGTCGGGGCCGATCGCAGCGCGCACCGCCTTCAGCACTTCGAGCGACAGGCCGAGACGCTCAACGATATCCCCACCCCAGCGATCCGTCCGCCGGTTCGAAAAGTCGGTGAAGAACTGGTCGAGCAGGTAGCCATTGGCGCCGTGGATCTCGATGCCGTCGAAACCGGCAACCTCGATTGCAAGGCGAGCGGAACTGGCGAAACCCTCGATCGCCTCGGTGATTTCGGCGTCGCTGATCTCGCGCGGCAGGGCATAGGGTCCGTCGCCGTGATAGCCGGTCATCTGGCTGCCCTTTGGGCGCACGGCTGAAGGACCTACTGTCTCGGGCCGGTGCGGATTGCCTTGCGCCAACGCGCCGCCGTGCATGAGTTGCGCGAAGATGCGCCCGCCTTCCGCATGGACCGCCTCGATGATGGGTCGCCAGGCGAGGGCCTGTTCCTGGTCGGTCAGGCCTGGCTGGTCCTTATAGGTCTGGGAATAGGCCTTGTCGGTGTAGATGCCCTCGGTCGTGATCAGGCTGAAGCCCCCGCGGGCGAAGCGCTGGTAATAGCGCCGCATGCGTTCAGTGGGCACGCCGGCCGGAGAGGCGCTGATGCGGGTCATCGGCGCGACCGAGAGGCGATTGGCGAAATCAAGCCCCTTGAGACGAGTGCCGGTAAAGGCGGGGGACGCGATGCCAAATGGTGCGTTCATGTCACTTGCCCCCATCGAGCGCGATCGCTTCGATCTCGATCAGCGCGTCCGGTGAATAAAGCGAGGAGACCTCGATGATGCTGTCGGCCGGATAGGGGGCTGAAAACCACTTGCGGCGCAGTTCGATGATTTTTCCGAAATTTTCCATGGAACGCAGGAAGATCGTGACCTTGACGATCTTGTCGAGCCCGGATCCCGCGGCCTTCAGCGCCCGGTCGAGGTTACGGAAGGCCTGTTCGGCCTGGCGGTCGAAATCACCAACGCCGACCAGATTGCCGTCGTCGCCGATTGCCGCCTGACCGGAGACGAAGACGAAGCCATTGGCCTTGATCGCCTGGGAAAGCAGGAAGGGTGCATAGGGATCCGGCTGGGTGACGACCTGTTCGAGAGACATGGGATGTCCTTTCATGCTTGAGAGTTTCTCAGCTTGGCCCTGTTGCCTTGGCTGTTGATCCCAATATGCTAGTGCGAGCATCGGCTGACAAAGAGTGATTTCTCAGCCAATGGATGAGGTGAATTCATCTATGAGGTTGGAATGAGGAAGTTGCCGCCGCTCGGTGCACTCAGGGTTTTTGAAGCGGCCGCGCGGCGGATGAGCTTCAAGCTGGCGGCCGAGGAACTGAACGTTTCTGCCACTGCTGTCAGCCACCAGATCCGCCAGCTGGAGGAGATTCTGGAGGTCAAGCTCTTCGAGCGCGAGACGCGGCAGGTGCATCTGACGGCTGCCGGCAAGGCGCTGTTTCCGGTGCTGCGTGATGGGCTCGACCGTTTCGAGCAGGCGATTGCCGATGTGCGCCGCGAGCAGGCGGGCAAGGTCGCGCGGCTCACCTCCACTGTCGCCTTCGTCGCCAAGCGGCTGGCGCCGCTCGCCGGGTCGTTTCGTGAGGCCTATCCAGACTGGACCTTGCGGCTTGACGCCTCCAACAGGACGATCGATCTGGAGGCGGATGCGGACGCCGCGATCCGTTTCGGGGGCGGGCACTACCCGGGGCTCGTCACCGAGCCTTTGTTTGCCGATCGTTTTGCCCCGGTCTGCGCGCCGAGACTGGCGCCGGCAAGTGTGGCCGATCTCAAACGGGAAACGCTCATTCATTTCGACTGGGGCCCGTCACGCCGCAATGATCACCGCGCGCCCGTCTGGCGGCATTGGCTGGAGCGGGCGGGCGCGCCCGATGTCGATGCCGGCGCGCAACTCTCCTTTACCGACGAAATCCATGCCGTGCAGTCGGCGATCGCCGGGCAGGGCATTGCCCTCTTGAGCCTCACGCTGGTCGCCGAGGAGCTTGCCTCCGGCATTCTCGTTCAGCCGTTCGACCTGACGCTGGAAAGCGACCGCTACGACCTCGTCTACAGTCCGCGCATGGCGGACCGGCCTGCAACTCGCGTGCTTCGCGATTGGGTGCGCGCGCAGTTTAGCGGCGATGCCTGATCCGTGAGCTGATCTCGCTCAGTCGTCGAAGCCGAGGAAGTCCGGCGCCCAACGGCGGCTGGTGAGGCGCAACGAACGGTCGGGCTCGATGATGTACGTCTCGTAGACTTTGCGGCCGTAGGAATCGATGAACTGGTGCGGCACGATGCTACCGACGGGCGCCTTCTTCAGCTTGGTGCGTGGCTGGCCGCCATAGGTGATGCTGCCGGGGATGGGCTGGAGGTTTGGCGAGTAGCCGTAGGTGAGGTTGGAGGGGCCGGTCGAGGCCGTGCAGCCGCTGAGAAGCAGCACGACGGAGAGGGCGGCAAAAGCGTGTTTCATGTCGGCGATCCTCAGATGGCTATGTCAGGCGCACACCGCGTCGAACGTCAGGCGGAAACGCCTTGGACGATCGTTACCGGTACGGTCCAGCACTCTCTTCTAAAGAGTAGCGCTTAAACGAAAAATTCCAAGTTCTGTCATGCGGAATCCCGCAAGCAATGCTTGCAAATGTTCACGACTTGTACCAGTTGTGGAAAGCGCGATCGCGACAGTTGCGGCCGGTTTGCGTGCAACCTGACGTTCGAATGTTTTTCGAACGGTTTGGGCGCGCTTTGGGAGGTGAAATGGCAGCGTGGCACTATGTGATCGGGTCGGAGCGAAACGGGCCCGTCAGCGACAACAGACTGCTGGCGATGATCGCGCGAGACGAGCTTTCACCGGATGTACTGGTCTGGCGGGATGGGCAGGCGGAATGGATCCCGGCACGCGAAACGCGGGAGATCGGGGCGGCAGTGCGGCGAGTGACGCCGGTGCCGGCCCCACAGGCGGCACCGCCACCGTTGCCTCGTTATCCACTTGCCCGCCCGTGGCCACGCTTTCTGGCGCGCGTCTTCGATCTGCTGCTGCTTTACATACCGGCTATATTCGTCTTGTCCCTAGCGGCGTTTGCACTGCCGGAGGACATCGTCGATCTCAATCCGTTGTTGCTGCGTGCGGCGTCGGGCGATCTCTCATCGGTGTTTTCTCTAATTCTTCTCGTGCAATTGGTAAGCTTCGCCATTCTGGCGCTGATCACGGCCGCCTTCGGAACGTCGCTCGGCAAGCTGATCTTCGGCGTGCGCGTCGCGCCGCTTCTCGGGCAGAAGCGGCTCGGCTTCCACCTCGAGCGTGAATTCACCGTCTGGCTGCGCGGGCTCGCGCTTTCCATCGTCCCGGCCTCGATCGTCACAGCGATCCTTCAGTATCGCCGCGTGTCGGATGGGCAGCCAGCCGGCTACGACGAGCGCAAGGCACGGGTCGAGGGCAAGCCGATCTCCGGTGTGCGGCTTGCCGGCGGCATTGTCGCCACACTGTTGGCACCGATCCTCCTGATTATGTTGTTTACGGTCGTTCTCAACCAGATCCCTATGTCCAAGAAGGACTTGGACGTCCCGGCGTCGACCCGATGGATGAACCCGGAAACGCTGGGCGAAGCCCGCTTCGATCGCCCCTTCAAGGCCGACACGTTCAAAGGCGCCGGAAACGTCAATACCTATTTTGAGGCGCAGGACCTGTCGGTCACCATGCTCTTCGAACACGACATCAATGTCGGCACAGGCGTCGGCTCTGCGGAATATGCCAGGACTTGGGACGCCGACCTGCAGAAATTCTTCACTGTCACATCGCCCTGGCGGCCGCTGACGATCGACGGAAAGCGTGCCTATCGCGCATCGGCCGCGTCGGTGGGCAATGCCGCGGGTGATATCGAGCTGACCTTCGTTTTGACCGACGCAGGGGCCTGGCGAATTGTCGTTTACGCCGGTGCTGCAAAGCTTGCCGATCTCGACATCGAGCGAAACGTGACGGCGCTGTTTGAAACGATCGATTGAAATGGGGCGCCTTGCACGAACGGGCTTGCCGGGTCGCGGCGCATGAATTTATCCGCGCACGGGCGCGTGAGGTTTGGGGGAAGAAATGACGCTCTGGCATTATGCCGTCGGCAGCGAGGAAAAGGGTCCGATTGACGAAACGGAGCTCCTTGCTCTGGTCAGGACGGGCGCTTTGGCGCCTGACACGCTGGTCTGGCGATCGGGCAGGGGCGACTGGATGCGCATCGCCGACACGCCCGAACTCATGGCGGAGCTCGAACCGGAGCAGCCGGCGGGCGAACAGCGGCACGAAACGTTGCCGCCGATCCCGAGCCTGCCGCTGGCGCGGCCCTGGGCGCGATTCTGGGCTACGACGCTGGACCTCGCCCTGCTGTTCTATGCGGCGAACCTCATGCTCACGTTCGCGGTCCTTCTTCTTCTTCCCTGGCCAGTTCTGCAACTCTATTATCAGGAGTGGCGCATCGCCATCCTTGCGGCGGCAGTATTCGCGAGCGCCACGATCGCCGTTGTGCTGCGCGCGTTCATCATGGCGCTGTTCGGGACTTCGCCCGGCAAGGCGCTCTTCGGCATTCGTGTGGTGCAGCTCAACGGGCAGTCCCGTGGGCTGTTCCATCTGACCCGCGAGCTGATGATGTGGCTGAAGGGCCTGGCACTGCATATCTTCCCGCTGTTTTTCGTCACGCTCATCCTGCAATACCGCCGTGTCGCGCACGGCGAGCCTGCCGGTCATGACCGGGGACGGGCCCGGGTGGAAGGGCGCCGGATTTCAGGGACGCGCTTTGCCGCCGGTGTCGTGGTGGCGCTGCTTACTCCGGTCGCATTGGGCAAGGCCATGGACCCGGCGGCGACCTGGATGGTTGCCGCCCTGACCCCGCCGCCACCGATGCAGACCTTCGTCAATCCAGTGACCGGCAGGCAGGCGACGTTCGAGGCGGCCTGGGTCGTCGAGGATCTCTCGCGCGACAACATGCTCTTTGCGATCAGCTCGGACCAGGCAGGCGGCGGCATCTATTTCGGGCACGAGCAAATCCCGGCAACAATGGACGAACGGCAATATGCCGAGGTTCTGGCCGAGCTGCAGGCAAGGGCGGGATACGAGGCGAGCGCAGACTGGGCGCCGGTGATGATCAACGGCCAAGGGGCGATGCGCCTGGCGATGAAGTCGACCAAGGAACCGGACACCACCGCGGAGATCACCATTGCACTGCGTGGGCGAGACGCCTGGCGGATGGTTACCTTTCTGATGGAGGGTAAGAAGCGGGACGAGGCGTTCGCTGCGCTGGAGGCGGCCGTATTCAGGACCATCGAGTAGCGAGGCGGCAGGGCTGCCACCTCGCCGCCGGGCGACGCCGCGCAATCGATGCGCTTCGCACTCATGCCCAGATTTGTCGCTGAGGTGAATTCCGATTTGCCGAAACATGGGTTACGTCTTGTGTGAACTTCTGCGCGGATCGCGCGTTCCGGCTTTTGTCAGCCGCACGTTCCGTCCCGCCCAGTCCCTTCGCTGAACCCGGATATTGCATGACCGCCGATCAGTCCCTCGCGTTTATCGTCATCGGCGCCATGATGGCCTTCTTCATCTGGGGGCGGTTTCGATACGACGTGATCGCCTGTTCGGCGCTGATGCTGGCGGTCGCCGTCGGCATCGTTCCCTACGATCATGCCTTCGATGGTTTCAGTGACGACATCGTCATCATCGTCGGCAGCGCCCTGATCGTCAGCGCGGGGGTGGCGCGCTCGGGCATCGTCGACGCCGCCATCCAGCGGTTCCTGCCGAACATCTCCTCGGTCCGGGCGCAGCTCGCCCTGCTGGTCATCATGGTGACGGTGCTTTCCGCCTTCATCAAGAACATCGGAGCGCTGGCGATCATGCTGCCGGTCGCATTCCAGTTTGCCCGGCGGTCGAATGTTCAGCCTTCCGCCTTCCTGATGCCGATGGCCTTCGGCTCGCTGATCGGCGGGCTCATGACCCAGGTCGGCACGTCGCCGAATATCGTCGTCTCGCGCGTGCGCCAGGAGCTGACCGGCGAGAGCTTCACGATGTTCGACTTCACACCCGTCGGCGCGACGCTGGCGCTGGTCGGCTGCATCTTTCTGCTGTTTGCCTACAAGCTGGTGCCGCAGCGCACCAGCCAGCAGATTTCCGTGCATTCGGCGATCGAGATCACCGATTACACCTCCGAGGCGGTGGTCGCCGCCGGTTCGCCGGCGATCGGCAAGGCGCTCAGCAATCTGGTGAAACTCGGCGACGGCGGAGCCGTCGTCATCGCCATATTTCGCCGCGGCCTGCATCTGGCGCCGCTGCCCGACGTGACGCTCGAGGCCGACGACATCCTGCTTTTTGAAGGCGACCCGGGGGCACTCGATCGCATCGTCTCGCAAGGCAAGCTGAAGATTGCCGGCGACCGCGCACCGCATGGTCGGGAAAAGGCCGGCGACGAAATCGAGGCGATCGAAGCCGTCGTCGGCAGCGGATCGCCGCTCGAGGGCATGTCGGCGCAGCGCCTGGCGCTGTTCAACACCCACAATATCAACCTGCTTGCCGTCAGCCGCCAGGGCGAGAGACTGAAGCAGCGGCTCGGCAGCATTCGCTTGCGGGCAGGCGACATCATCGTGCTGCAGGGCGCGCGGCGCGAACTGACGCTCTTCCTCCAGGACTTCGGCTGTCTGCCGCTGGCGCAGCGCGAGATCCTGCTTGGTACGACGCGAAAGGCGCCGCTGCCGCTTCTGGTTCTTGCGGCCGCCATGGGCTCGACGGCGGTCGGTCTCGTGCCGGTGCCGATCGCCTTCTTTGCGGCGGCTCTTGCCATGGTCGTCTTCCGCATCATCCCCTTGCGCGACTTCTATCGCTCGGTCGATGGGCCGATCCTGGTGATGCTGGCGGCGCTGATCCCGGTCAGCGATTCCTTGCGCACGACCGGGGGAACCGATGTCATAGCGCAGTGGCTCGGCACGGTTGCGGCCGGCCTGCCGCCGGCCGGCGCGCTGACGATCATCCTGCTCGCCGCCATGGCGGTGACGCCTTTCCTCAACAATGCCGCGACCGTGCTGGTCATGGCGCCGATCGCCGCCAGCTTTGCTGGTGCGCTCGGCTACAGGCCGGAAGCCTTTCTGATGGCGGTTGCCATCGGTGCCGGCTGCGATTTCCTGACACCGATCGGTCACCAGTGCAACACGCTGGTCATGGGGCCGGGCGGATACAAGTTCAGCGACTATCCGCGCCTCGGCCTGCCGCTGTCGATCGTGATCGTCATCGTCAGCATCCCGGCGCTGATGCTGGTCTGGCCGCTGCGTTAGGTGCGTGGCGGGGCTGGCTGCTGCGGACACGCGTGCTCTCGCAGAAATAGCCGTTACCGTGTACAGGTAGACGCGCGGTAGTGCCGCCGCAGGCTTGCCTATCCGTGAGGACCAAAGGGAGAAGACGGTATGAGCCCCAAGCCCACCGGCCACGTCAGTGGCAACGACCTGATCCTGACGCGCACGTTTCGTGCCCCCATCGACGATGTCTGGACGAGCGTGACAAGGTCCGAGAGCACCGCGCTGTGGTTCGGGCGCTGGGAAGGCGAGGCCGGTCCCGGCAAGACCGTGCGGCTGCAACTGCTCCATGAGAAAAGCCAGCCATGGACGGATGTCTTGATCGAGGAGTGCGCTGCGCCGCACCGCCTGGTTGTGGTGATGAAGGATGACGCCGGCGCGTGGCGGATCGAGCTGACATTCACGCAGAAGGGCGATGAGACCGAGTTGCAGCTGCTGCAGACGCTGAGCGACCCGAAGCTCGCAGGAGACGTCGGGCCGGGCTGGGAATACTACCTCGACATGCTGGTCGCGGCGCGCGCCGGCAAGCCCCTGCCGTCATTCTCGGACTATTATCCGTCGCAGAAGGCGCATTATCTGGAAGGCGTCTAGACCGAGCAGGCCGCCAATTGGACGGTCGTGTTCCATACACCGTTTGTGGCGTTGCCACTGCGGGCCACGCTGTTGTGTCGTAATGAGCGCGCGCGCCGCGGCAGCGGCGCTGTCCAGGGCGCTCCCTCACGATCGCAATTTGCTCGGAGCGGCACCGCCCCGAACCTCCCCGATTACGCCAGCACGGTGACGAGCACCGCGCCCCAGAGCGCGAGGAGAACGTTGCCGATCGCGTAGCCGAGACCGTAGCCGAGGGTCGGGACCTTGCTTCCGGCCGCCTCCTGCACGGCGGCAAGCGCCGGGGCCGACGTGCCGGCGCCACAGCAGGTGCCGGCGAGCACGCCTTCGTTCATGCGGAAGACCCAGCGGCCAAGCGCGAGCGCCGCGACATGCGAGATCGCGCAGATCAGGAAGCTGGCGATGACCAGTGCCGGGCCGGACTGGACGAGGCCGGCAACGAAGCTCGGGCCGGCGGAGATGCCGACGCAGGCAATGAAGGCGCAGAGCCCGACGCTGTCGAAGAACCAGAGCGTCGCCTCCGGCACGAAGCCGAAGGTGCGCCGCACCGAGCGCAGCCAGCCGGCGCAAAGGCCGGCAATCAGCACGCCGACGGCGACGCCGAGGCCGATTTCGAGCGCCCCGAGCTTCAGGGCGGGGATGCCGATGAGGCCGCCGAGGAAGATGAAGACGCCGACGAAAACCATGTCGGTCGCCGTCGTCTCACGGTCGGCATAGCCCAGAAGCGTGGCCGCTTCCTCGACATGGCGCCTGGCGCCGGCAATCGACATCACATCGCCGCGGCGCACCGTCAGCCCGGGAAAGATCGGGATCGGCTGGCCGGCGCGCAGAATGCTGCGCAGGAACACCGAGCGCGATTCCGGCTGCTGCCGCAGCTGCCACAGGCGTTTTCCGGCGACATCCTTGTTCGTCACCACCACGTCCAGCACTTCGACGGGAATGTCTAGAAGGGGGCGGTCGTCGATTTCGGTGCCGATCCGGCTGGAATATTCGACGAGGAAGCCGCGAAGGCCGGCAACGGCGATGACGTCTCCGGCCTGCAGGCGCTCCTTGGGTGCTGGGGTGATGATCTCCTCGGCCCGGCGGATCTGCTCGATATAGGCCTTCTGGTTTTCGGGGACCTTGGTTTCCGCTTCTGCAACAGTCAGTCCCACCAGGGCGTCGGCAATGACGAAAGCGCGCGCCTCGATCTCGCGGCGCGCGGTATCGCCGCCATTCTGCGGGGCGATCTTGAGCTCGGCTTCGAGCTCGGCGCAGGCGTCCTTCAGGCTGCGGCCGAACATCCGCGGCGCCAGTTGGGACTGGACGAGGATGGCGGTGACGACACCGACGAGATACGCGACCGCGAAGCCCGTCGCCACGGCGGATTCGAACTGGCTTGCCGCCTCCGGCGTCGGTGCCGTCTTGCGGAAGGTGTCGATCGCAACGCCGACGGTCGCCGATTCCGTCGCGCCCCCGGCAAGAACGCCGGCGGCCGTGCCGAGGTCAAAGCCGAAGAGCATGGAAAGCACGATCGCCACGCCGAGGGCGACGACGCAGAGCGTTACGGTCACGGCGATCTGCGGCAGGGCATCGGCGTTGAGGCTCTGGAAGAATTGCGGGCCGGTGCGGTAGCCGATGGCAAAAAGGAAGAGCAGGAAGAAGGCCTGCTTCACGTCGTTTGAAAGCTCGGCCCCGGTCTGGCCGATCAACACGCCGGCGAGCAGGCAGCCGGTGACCGCGCCAATCGTGACCCCGAAGACGGTGATCTTGCCGATCGCGTAGCCGATGCCGAGCGCCAGGAACAGGGCGAGTTCCGGATGCGCGCGCAGAATGCTGAACAGGTGATCGATCACGCGGTGTTTCCTCTCGGTGCCAAGCCGAAGAATTCCGCTTCAGCTGGATAATGCGCTGGTTGCTGGGCCGGCGGAAGACGGTCGCCAGCCGGAAATGCGGAGATGCTTGCAGGCCGAAGGAAACGCTGGCCAGGCGTTGGGGAGGGCGGCCGACGGTTGCCGGCCGCCCTTGGTGGTCAGCTGATTTTCAGGCCTTTCGCCGCCTGGTAGGTCTGGACGTAGCCGCGGGCGACCGAGCGCACGGCGCGACCGATCTGCGAATAGGCGTCGTCATTGAGGTTGGCGAAGGAGACGCGCGCCGACCAGCTCGGCGCGTCGAAGCCCGAACCGTTGAGCAGCACGATGCCGTGGTCCTCGGCAAGCCTGAAGGGGATGTCGAGCGGGTGGATGTTGTCCTTCACCCAGGTGACGACATCCTCACCGACATATTTGCGCAGCCAGAATTCGAAGTCGATGATGCCGTAATAGTAGTCGAAATAGATGCCCGGATTGGACTCGACCCCCATGCCCTCGATCAGGTTCCAGAACCGCTTGGTGCAGATGGCCATGCAGGCCTTCTGGTAGACCTTGTCGACATCCATCAGCTCGACCAGGCTGAAAAGCGACATCATCACCTGTTGCGGCAGCGACAGGCCGGCGGTGTGGTTCAGCGCCACGTCGCGGCTGTCGGCGACGATGCGGTCGATGAACTTCACGTCGCGCGGCTTCGGCGTCATCGCCTTGTAGCGCTTTTCGAGGAGCTTCTGGATCGGCTCGCCATGAGCCTTGATCTTCTCGTCGAAGATGTTGTCCTGCGCCACCGCGATGACGCCGAGGCGCCAGCCGGTGCAGCCAAAATACTTCGAGTAGGAATAGACGCCGATGGTGTTGCGCGGCAGATGGCCGAGCAGCGACTGGAAGCCCGGTACGAAGGTACCGTAGACGTCGTCGGTGAGCACGATCAAGTCAGGGCGCTTCTTGGTAACGAGATCGACGAGGCGCTTGATCGAATCCGGATCCATCGCAACGGCGGACGGGTTGCCGGGGTTGACCAGGAAAAGCGCCTTTACCTTGGGGTTTTCGAGCGCCTTGATGTCTTCGTCGGTGAACTGGAAGCGGTCCTCCTGCTCGGCGCTGACATTGATGGTCTTGAGGTCGTAGTCCTCCAGTTCCGGCATTTCGAGATAAGGCGTGAAGATCGGCGTGCCGAGTGCGATCGTGTCGCCGGCGTTGAGCAGGCGAGCGTTCTTCAGGGCCTTGAAGATGTAGCACATGGCAGCGGTGCCGCCTTCGACAGGGTAGAGATCGAATGTCGCCCTGGGTCGATGGCCGGCGCACATCGCCCACATCAGATATTCATGGGTGATGATCTCGTTGTGGTGCAGCGCGCGGTCGGGCACCGGATAGTTGTCGCCGATGATCGAATCCGTCAGCTCGTGCACAAAGGCGTCCGGATCGAAGTGAAAGGTCTTGATCGCGTAGTTGACGGCGTCGGAGAGCGTCTTTGCCGGCGGAACGCCTTCGTCCTCTTCGTCCCAGTCGGCGGTGCTTTGAAGCAGCTTCTTCGTCCACTTCTCAAAGCGGGCATGGGCTCCGTCCTGCGGCGGCATGCCGGCGACACCGGCCTTCGGATCGTAATAGGCGCGCTTGGCTTCGGTCAGCGCGAACTGGCCGAGAAGGAAGAAGGCTTCGCGGGCGCGCGTCGCCGTCCAGTTCGGGTTGCCGCGGCCGGCATTGAGGAAGGCCTTGGCGGCCTTCTGGGAGCTCGTCTTGGCGAGCTTGATCAGTTCGTCCTTGATTTCGAACGGGCTGAGATCGGAGATGCTGTCGTAGAATTTTCTGTCCAACATGATCCACACTCCCTGTGATCTGTGAATTGTGATCGGTGGTCCCGACTGTCGCCCGCCTCAGGCGAGCATGATGACGATGACGAGGCCGAAGATGGTGAGCAGCGTGTTGCCGATGGCGTAGGGCATGCCGTAGCCAAGGGCGGGAACCTTGCTCTTGGCCGCCTCCTGGATCATGCCGAGCGCTGCCGTCGTCGTCCTGACCCCGGCGCAGGCGCCAAACAGGATCGCCGGGTGGAACTTGAAGACGTAGTGGCCGATGAGCACCGAGGCGATCATCGGGATCGAGGTTGCCACCACGCCCCAGATAAACAGCGATATGCCGACCTCCTGCAGACCCGCGACGAAGCCGGGTCCGGCGCCGATGCCGACGACGGCGATGAAGATGTTGAGGCCGAGCGTGTTCATCAGCCAGAGCGCCGGCGACGGGATCCGCCCGAAGGCGGGGTAGGTGGTGCGCAGCCAGCCGAGCACCAGGCCCGCCAAAAGCGCGCCGCCGGAAGTCGAAAGGCCGATCGGGATTCCGCCGATCGTGATCGTAAGCGCCCCGATCATCGCGCCGATGAAGAGCCCCCAGCCGAGGAAGGCGATATCGGTCGTCTCGACGGGACGGTCGGCAAAACCGAGCGCCTTGATCGCGGCTTCGACATGCTGCTTGGCCCCGCCGATGGTAACGATGTCGCCGCGCTCGACGGTGGTCCCGGGCAAGACCGGGATCTCGACCAGCGAGCGGATGATCTTGCGGGCATAGACGCCACGCGCCCAGTCCATGGTGCTGACTTCCGCAAGCGTCTTGCCGGCGAGCGCCTTGCTGGTCACGTAGACATCGAGGACTTCGGCTTCGGCATTCAGCAGTTCCTTGTCCTCGACCTCGACAAGCTTCGAATCGAGATTCTCGACGAGCAGGGCACGCCGGCCGGAGAAGGCGACGACGTCGCCGGGCTGCAGTACGGTGTTGCCGTCCGCTTCGATGATCTCGCTGCCGCGCCGGACCCGCTCGACATAGACGCGGATGCCGGGAAGCAGGTTCTTGACCGGCGTCCCGGTCAGGCCGCTTGCCGCATCGATCCGGTAGGCCCGAAGACCGAAGTCGTGGTAGGCGCTGGTGATGCCGGGCTCGGCGCTGGATGTGCCGCCGCCGAGCTTGGCCTCGTATTCCCGGCAGGCCGCCGGAAGGTCGATGCCGAGAAGCTTCGGACCGAGTTGGGCGAGGATGATCGCCGAGCCGATCGTGCCCCAGATATACGTGACCGCGTAGGCGATCGGGATCTGGTCGGAGAAGGTCTTGGCCTGTTCCGGTGTCAGCCCCAGCGAGTTGATCTGGTCCGTGGCGACGCCGATAGCCGCCGAAATCGTCTGCGAACCGGCATACATGCCGGCGCCGTAGCCGAGCGGAAGCCCGGCGATTAGCGCGCAGAGATAGGGAACGATGAGGCAGAGCACGAGGACCGAGAGCGCAAAGGCGATCTGTTTCGGCCCGTCGGTGCTTAGGCCCCGCACGAATTGCGGGCCTACGCCGTAGCCTACGGCGAAGAGGAAGATCAGGAACAGCGTTGATTTCAGGTCACCGGAAACCTGGATGCCCAGCTGCCCGATGAGAACGCCCGCAAGCAGCGTGGCGGTGACATTTCCAAGGTTGAACCCCGCGACCTTGATCGGACCGATGAGGAAGCCGATGCCGAGGGCGAGGAAGACGGCGACGGGTGGATAGGTCCGAAGCGTGTCGACGAAAAAATCGATGGGGTTCACTGCTGCTATTCCCTTCAGAAAGTTGAGTTGCCATCACTTCATTTCGGGATCTGCGCGGCTAAGTTGAGCTTGTTTTCGGATCTCGTCGATGCCCAATCTTAATTCCGGCAATTGTTGCCTCGGTCGTCGAAATTCTCAACCGGCATAGGGTTACGTGAGCGTAACGTATGTTACATTTCAGCGGTTTTACTTGGGGTGCGCACTCGCAGGCGCCGCGATGCGTCCGCCGCCTGCGATCGAAAGACGGATGCGCGCGGCCGGATCGCGCCGGAACTTCAACTCTGGTGTTGTAATTCGTAATGTTATCTCGCAACGTGAGGCATGAGGCGTTTTCTCTTGGCTATGCTTGAACATACGGCTGGAGGCGCAAGGAATGATGGGCCTTTCTGCTTGCGATAGGGGCGACAGAACTTCGAAGGGTCGAGATGAAACGCGGCATCGTCTCCGCAAGCGCGGCCGGTTCGTAAGGTGACGAGGAGGGGGAGCAATGATGGATGAGGTTATCCGTAGGCTGGGGGCGCTTGGCGTTCAGCTTCCAACGCCGCCGAAGCCGCTCGGCGCTTATCGCGCGGTGATCGAGGCGGGCGAGATGCTTCATGTCTCGATGCAGGGGCCGCTGCTCGACGGGCGCTTCGTGCATACGGGGCTGCTCGGGCGCGACGTGACGATCGACGAGGGGCGCAAGGCGGCCGAGCTGGCGGTGCTCAACGCGCTGGCGCAGATCCACGAACATCTCGGCCGTTTCGAGCGCATTCGCCAGATCGTCCGGCTGGAGGGGCATGTCGCCTGCACCGAGGATTTCCTCGATCATCCGAAGGTGCTCGACGGCGCCTCCGAGTTTCTGGCTGCCGCCTTTGGCGAAAGGGCCGGCCATATCCGCTCCGTCTGCGGCGTGCGCAACCTGCCGGGCAACGCCGCGGTGGCGGTGACGCTGACGGCCGAGCTCTTTCCGCCGGAGTTCTGAGGCGGCACGGCCGCCTGTCGGCCGCAAGGCGGATTCCGGCCGTGGAGCGTCGGATCGTGTCCGACGCTCAATTTTCGGCTTGCATGATGTAATGTTATTTAATAACGAATTGCGCATGACGATACGCCGCATGTTGATAGATCCTTCCCGCCTGTGCCGTGCGGTTGTCTCCCCCGCCGATTCATGCGAGGAAGGCGGTGATGGTGCTGCGTCCGCGACAATGCGGAGGCGGCTGAAAAGGGAACACGGAACGGACGACCCTGATGGGGCCGAAACCGTGGCTGCCCCCGCAACTGTGAGCGGAAAGCGCATTCACACCATGTCACTGGCGATCAGCCGGGAAGACGTGGATGCGCCACGACCCGCGAGCCAGGAGACCTGCCATCGAACCGATCAACCACAACGGACGGGGTGTTCCGATGGAAAAGAACTGGCTTTCGCACGACGGCTATCCGTCCTTCTGCCGTTTCGCCATCTCTTGCCGTCAGTCCGGCGGAGGGCAGGAATGGCTGAGCCGAATTTCCGACAGCACAAGATAACGGTCTGCACCGATTGCCGCTTCACCGGTGGCCCCTGCGCGCCCGGTGCCGAGCTGATCAAGCGGCTGAACGGCAGCATTGCCGCACTCGGCGCGCCGCTCGATCGTGACTTCTCGATTGCCGGCACGGTGTGCATGGCGGCCTGCACGCGGCCCTGCACCATCGCCTTCCAGGCGACGGGGAAGGCAACCTATCTCTTCGGCGACGTCTCGCCGGACGAAGACATCGACGATCTCGTACGCTTTGCCACAACCTATGCCGAGCGTGGCGATGGCATGACGCGGGCGGCCGAGCGGCCACGCGGGTTGAAAGGCAAGACGCTTGCCCGCATCCCCGCAGCGATGCTCGTTTCCGAAGACCTCGGCGGGCACTTCCAATGAGGGCGCGGGGAGGGATCAACCCATGAGCTGTACGGCGACGGGAGCGGCACTCAAGGTCGAGGGCCTCCACTGGGGGCCGCGCGCGGGGCTGACGCTGGTCAAGGACATCGGCTTTTCGATCGCGGCGGGCAGCCGGCTTGCGATCCTCGGGCCGAACGGTGCCGGCAAGACCTCGCTCCTGCGCTGCCTCTACCGGGCGGTGCAGCCGAACTCCGGCCGTGTTTCGGTCGATGGCATCGATCTCTGGTCGATCTCGGCGCGCGAGGCAGCAAGGACGATCGCCGTCGTCCTTCAGGAAATGCCCGGCGACTTTCCCTTCAGCGTGCGCGACGTCGTGATGATGGGGCGCATTCCGCGGCGGGAAGGCTTGAGCGGCTGGAGCGATTTCGACCGCGATCGGGTACAGCATGCGCTGGCGCATCTCGATCTCGCGCATCTTGCCGGTCGCCAGTTCTCGACGCTTTCGGGCGGTGAGAAGCAGCGGGTGCTGATCGCCCGCGCGCTGGCGCAGGAGCCGCGCATCATCATCCTCGACGAGCCGACCAACCATCTCGACATCCGTCACCAGCTCGAAATCCTCGAGTTGCTGCAGACGCTGAAGCTGACGATCGTCTCGACGCTGCACGACATCAATCTCGCCGCCGAGTTTGCGACCGACGTCGCGATCCTGACTGCCGGGCGGCTGACGGCCTTCGGCACGCCCGAAGAGGTGCTCAGCCCCGGCGAACTTTCGGCCGCCTTCGGCGTCACTGCCACCGTTCACAATGCCGCCGGCGGCGGCGCCCGATTTTCCTTTTCACTTCCTCGACAGGGATCTATTTCATGAAGATCAATATTGCCCCATTTTCCCTTCTTTTCGTGCTGGCCGCCGCCACGCCGGCGCTCGCCTATCCGGTCACGGTCAAGAGCTGCAACCGCGAGGTGACCTTCGACGCGGCGCCGCAGCGCGCGATCGCCAACGACGTCAACCTGGTGGAGATGATGCTGGCGCTGAGGCTGCAGGATCGCATGGTCGGCTATACCGGCGTTTCCGGCTGGAAGACGCTGGACGAGAAGCTGCGCGAAGGCGTCAAGGAACTGCCGGAGCTTTCGGAGAAGTATCCGACCAAGGAAGTGTTGCTCAACGCCGACGCCGACTTCCTCTTTGCCGGCTGGAACTACGGCATGAAGGTCGGCGGCGAGGTCACGCCCGAAACCTTGGCGCCCTTCAAGATCGGCGTCTACGAGCTGACCGAATCCTGCATCCACGTGATGGCCAAGGCAAAGCCGACGATGGACGACATGTTCGTCGATCTTCTCAATCTCGGCCGCATTTTCGGCGTCGAGGATCGCGCCGAGACGCTTGTTGACGGCTACCGCCGCCAGCTTGCCGAAATCACCAAGGCGAATGCCGGCAAGGCACAGCCGACACGGGTCTTTGTCTATGATTCCGGCGAGGAGAAGCCCTTCACCTCCGGCCGCTTCGGCATTCCGACGGCGATGATCGAGGCCGCCGGCGGCGCCAACATCATGGACGATGTCGACAAGAGCTGGGTGGAGATCTCCTGGGAGCCGGTGATCGAGCGCAATCCGGAAGTGGTGGTCATCGTCAACTACGGCGAGGTGAAGGCCGAGGACAAGATAGCCTTCATGAAGACCAATCCGGCATTCAAGAATGTCGATGCCGTCAGGAACGATCGCTTCGTCGTGCTCGACTATGTCGAGGCGACGCCGGGGCCGCGCAACATCGACGCCATCGCCCGTCTCGCCAAGACCTTTCACGGCGAAGGCCTGTAACCGATGCTGGCTGAGGATACGTCGGCTGACACCGTTGCGGTTCCGCGTGCCGCGTCTCAACGGGTGGCCCGCAGCGGTCTCGGCCTTGCCGCGGGCCTGCTGCTGCTCCTCCTGACGGTGACGGCCGCCGTATCGCTCGGCTCGGCGCAGATCCCGGTTGCAACCATCTGGTCGATCATCGCCAGCAAGATTTCGCCCGGTAGCGTCGAGGTCTTCTGGTCGGCGGGCCGCGAGAGCATCGTCTGGGACGTGCGCCTGCCGCGGGTGATGTTGGCAGGCCTCGTCGGGGCCGGACTGGGGCTGACGGGCGCCGTGCTGCAGGCGGTCACGCGCAATCCGCTCGCTGATCCGCATCTGCTCGGCGTTTCCTCCGGTGGAGCGCTTGGCGCGATCGTGGCGCTGCTGCACACCGGCATGATCCTCGGCCTTGCCACGGTGCCGCTCTTTGCCTTTGCCGGCGCGCTGCTCGCAACCGTGCTGGTCGCCTATGTCTCCCGCGTGCTCGGCAGCAGCGCCGACCGCCTGGTGCTCGCCGGGGTCGCGGTCGCCTTCGTCTTAACGTCCGTCGGCAACCTCATGATTTTCCTTGGGGATCCGAGGGCGACCCACACGGTCATCTTCTGGATGCTCGGCGGCCTTGGTCTGGCGCAATGGTCGCAGCTCGTCTATCCCGGCGGGGTGCTTTTCGTCTCGCTCGCCTGGCTGATGATACGGGCGCGCGAGATCAATGCGCTCGCCATGGGCGACGAAACGGCGATGACGCTGGGCATTCCCGTGCGCCGCTTCCGGCTGACGCTGTTCGTCGTCACCGCACTTCTGACCGGGGTGATGGTCGCCTTTTCCGGCGCGATCGGTTTCGTCGGGCTGATGGTGCCGCATTTCGTGCGGCTCCTGGCCGGCAGCGACAACGTCAGGGTCATTCCGCTTTCGGCCTTCTTCGGGGCGCTGACGCTCATCCTTGCGGATCTGACGGCCCGCGTCATCATGGCGCCGGAGGACATGCCGATCGGCGTCGTCACCGGGCTCGTCGGCGGCATCGCCTTCATTGCCATCCTGAAGCGACGCGCGTAAGGCGGGTAGGAACAAGTTATGGACAAGGGGCGGTCCCGGCCTATGTGTTAGCGGGGGCCGAGCGATCGGCCATTGGGCCGCATGAGGAGCATATGGCGAACGAAGCTGACATTTGCACGCCGCAGGACGTTCTGGACTTCTGGTTTGGCGAACTCACCTATGACGACTGGTTCGGGACGAGCCACGAGCTCGACCAGGCCTGCATCCGCCGTTTCCAGGCGTCGCACCTGGCGCTGGCCCGGGGCGTCGACGAGATCTGGCGGGCGAGCCCGGAAAACCGGCTGGCGGCGATCGTGCTTTTGGACCAGATGCCGCGCAACATGTATCGCGGCACGCCGCTCGCCTTTGCCACCGATTGCCTGGCGCTGCACGAGGCGAAGCTTGCCGTCGGCACCGGCGCTGACATGGCGATCAAGCCGGAGTGGCGCGCCTTCGTCTATCTGCCCTTCGAGCATTCGGAAAACCTTACCGACCAGACCATGTCGGTGAAGCTCTTTACCGAGCTCGGCGATGCCGATTATCTCGACTATGCCATCCGGCACCGCGAGGTGATCGAGCAGTTCGGCCGCTTCCCGCATCGCAACGCCTTCCTGGCGCGGCCGTCGACGGAGGCCGAACTTGCCTATCTGGCGCAGCCCGGCGCCGGTTTTTAACGGGAAAGCGGGCACTGACGGGGATTTATCGCCGTTCTTTGCATCTTTCCGCCGTCTTTCGTATTCACATCGAAACGTGAAGACGGCCGGAGCGATTCCGGACCACGGTCTCAATCTGCAAGGATCATGAAATTGCGTTCTGTCGGAAAACTGCCCGCCATTCTCGTCTGCCTGCTGGCGCTTGCCGTGGGCGGCCCGGTCATGGCCCAGAAGGCGGCGCAGCCGACAGCGCAACAAACGGCACAGGCAAACGGGCAGGCGGGCCAGAAATCGGCACAGCCGGCGCAATCGCCGCAAGGGGCACAATCGTCCCAGACCGCCGCCCAGCCTGCTGCCGGCAAGCCGGCGCAGGAGGCGCAGCCAGCGGAGAACGGGGCGACCCCCGGTGTTACCGAACCTGCGGCGACAACCACGCAGCCTGCCCAGAATTCCCAGCCGGCGGCCGATGCCTTGCCGGCTGATGCCACGCCACCGGCCCAGAGCCAGGCGGCCGAGCAGCTGACCAAGGCCGGCGAGGAATTGAAGGGACTGACCGAACGGGTCGAGAAAGCCAAGGACGACGACATCGTGCTTGCCGACCTCAAGGTTCAGGTCGACGCGCTCGCCAAACAGATCATCGGCGTTTCGGTTTCGACCCGCCCGCGCCTCGACGAAATCAAGGCCCGGCTGACCGAACTTGGCGATCCGCCGGCCGAGGGGCAACCGCCCGAAGCCGACATCGTGACTGCCGAGCGCAAGCGGCTGATGGCCGAACGTGGTGCCATCAATGCGCTGACCGGCGAGGCGGAAGGCCTGTCGGTGCAGGCGACGAAGCTGTCCAACGCCATTACCGCGACAAGGCGCGCGCTGTTTTCCAATACGCTTCTGAAGAACACCGAAGTCTCGACCGGAATGTTCGACGACGCGCTGACGGCGACGGCGGACGAGACCCGGGTGCTGTCGCGCAGCGTCGGGAGCTGGCTGAGCTTTGCCTGGAACTACAAGCGCGTGCCGCTCCTGACCGCGCTGTTCCTGTCGCTGCTGGCGGCGCTCGTGTTCCTTTCCGGCAGCCGCAGGCTCTTTCGCCCGCTGATCGAGCATGACATTACCGATGAGGAGCCGAGCTACTTCCGGCGGCTCTCGGTCGCGTTCTGGTCGACGCTGATCCCGACGATCGCTTCGGCCGCCTTCGCGGTATCGAGCTTCCTGTTCCTGCGCGGCTTCAACGTGCTGCGGTCCGACATCGCGCCGATCATCGCCATCACGCTCGGGGTGGCGGTTGTGGTGTTCTTCGTGACGAGGCTCGCCCAGGCGGTGCTTTCGCCACGCGATGCGCGCTGGCGGCTGGTGCGGGTGTCCGATCGCGGCGCCCGGATGCTGATGATCGCCATCTTCGCCATGGCGTTGGTCAACGGTCTCGATTACCTCTTCGGCGGCGTCAGCGAGGCGCTCGGTTCGCCTGTCGTGCTGACCGTCGTCAAGAGCTACATTGCCTCCATCGTCATCGGCCTGATCATCATGGCTTCGGCCTGGATCAAGCCGACGCTCAGGAAGGATGAATCCTTCGACGCCCATGGCCGCGCCTGGCCGCGGGTGGTGTCCTTCGCGCTGCTCGCGACCGGCGCCTTGCTCATCATTGCCGCTGTGTCGGGCTATGTCGGTCTTGCCCGCTTCATCGCCACGCAGATCATCATTACGGGCGCGATCCTCGTCACGATGTATATCGGCATCCTCACCGGCCGGGCGGTTGCCAAGCAGGGCGCCTTTGCCGAGACCGCCGCCGGGCGCTATCTCGAGCGGCGCTATAATCTCGAACAGGTGGCGCTCGACCAGATCGGCCTTGCCGCGGGCCTCAGCATCTACGCGCTGGTCGTGATGTTCTTCATCCCGCTGATCCTCTTGCAGTGGGGCTTCCAGGTCGCCGACATCGAGTCCTGGGCCTACCGGATGGTGACCGAGATCAAGATCGGCTCGATCACGATTTCGCTGGTTGGCATCCTCGCCGGCATCCTGTTCTTCGCGCTCGGCTACGCCGTCACCCGTTTCGTGCAGCGCTGGATCGACGGCAACATCATGGCACGCAGCCGGGTCGATGCGGGCGTGCGCAATTCGATCCGCACCGGCATCGGCTATACCGGCGTCGGGCTTGCGGGGCTGATCGGCCTGTCGGCGGCCGGCATCGACCTCTCCAACCTCGCGCTCGTTGCCGGTGCTCTCTCGCTCGGTGTCGGTTTCGGCCTGCAGAACATCGTCTCGAACTTCGTTTCGGGGCTCATCCTGCTCGTCGAGCGCCCGTTCAAGGTGGGGGACTGGATCGTCAGCGGCACGACCGAAGGTTTCGTCAAGCGCATCTCTGTCCGCGCGACCGAGATCGAGACATTCCAGCACCAGTCGATCATGATGCCGAACTCGCTGCTCATCAACGCCTCGGTCGGCAACTGGACGCACCGCAACAAGCTCGGCCGGTCCGAAATCGCCATCACCGTCACCTATGCCAGCGAGCCGCGCCGGATTATGGAGCTGCTCGCCGAGATCGCGGCCGCCCATCCCATGGTCTTGAAGAACCCGTCGCCGAGCGTCGGCTTCACCGCCTTTGGCGATGACCGCATGACCTTCGAATTGCGCATCTACGTGGCCGACGTCCTGACCGGCGGCGGCGTGCGCAACGACCTGCGCGTCTCGATCTATGAACGGTTCCGCGACGAGGGCATCGGTGCGCCGTTCCCGGTCAAGATCGAGGACGTGCCGGTCGAGGACCAGACCGGCATCGAAAGCCACCACCCGGAAGAGGTCGGCGAGCCGAAGGGCGCCACCTCCGCCGAGGAAAGGGCCGCAGCCAAGTCTACCGCTTCGGACAAGAAAACTACCGCTGCGGCGCCGCTCGACGAGGAGCGCGAAGTGGAGGGGGCAAGCAGCCGCCGGAGCGCCAGCCGCCGGGCAAACCCAAACCGCTGATAAACGGACCGTTCAGCCACTATTCAGCCGGCCTGCCATAAAAAGCATGCAATTCTTCTGGTGACCGACTACGCTGGTCATCGGCTGAAGAGGTGGCCGGCGCAGCGTCGCGAACCGACGGGGCGGCCGGCTCGGCAAGAGGGCGGCGCGTCTGGCGTCGATGGGCGATGAAGAAATTTGTGATTGCTTTGCTTTCCGGTTTGCTGATGGCCGGCGCGCCGATGGCCGGTGCTGCCAGTGCCGCGACTGTCACGAACAAGGACAGCGAGACCGCCGTTCTGATCGTCGTCGAGGGCGAAAGCCGTGTGGAAGTGGCGATCGCATCCGGAGCGACTGAAATGATCTGCCCGAGCGGCTGTTTCGTCACCGCACCGAGTGGTGACCGCATCGGCCTGCAGGGCGACGAAAACGTCGAGATCGTCAACGGCAACGTCGTCGTCAAGTAACCTTCCATTCCGTTCAGGCGGTGCGACCGGCGCGCCGCTGACCGGCGGCTCCATCCTTCATTCGACATTTGCGCAGGCGCCGTAGCTGGTGGCGCCTGAAAGCCCTTGCGAGCGATCGCGGCTGCTCTTGCTAATCCCAAGGGATGGGCGAGGGCGGCGACCGCCTCACTCCTTCGGGCGGGCAGGGCCCGTCAGAGCTGCCGGACACCCTCCTTGCATTGACAGGCCGCATTGCCGGTAGCACGCTTGGGCGTTGGCGTTGGCGCTGACGCGTGGTCGCGATCATCCGCGAATTGCCGGGGGGAACCATGCCATTCCTTCGCATCGCCTTGTCCGTTCTGCTGGTGCTTTTCGCATCGGAGGCGCTGGCCGAAAAGCGCGTGGCGCTGGTCATCGGCAATTCCGCCTATCAGCATGTGGCCACCTTGCCCAATCCCGGCAATGACGCACACGACATGGCGGCAAAGCTCGAAGGTCTGGGCTTCGAGGTGGTGACCGGTGCGGATCTCGACCTTGCCGGGGTGCGCCGTGCGGTGCGCGACTTCGTCGGCCGGCTCGACGGCGCAGATCTCGCCTTGTTTTTCTATGCCGGCCACGGCCTTCAGGTGAACGGCGAAAACTACCTCGCCCCCGTCGATGCCACGCTCGCTTCCTCGGTCGATCTCGAATTCGAGGCGGTGCCGATGAACCTGATCCTGTCGGCGATGGAGCGCAGCACGCGGGTCAACATCATCCTGCTCGACGCCTGCCGCGACAATCCGCTTGCGGTCAATCTCGCCCGTTCGATGGGCACGCGTTCCGCCTCGGTCGGCCGCGGCCTTGCCAAGGTCGGCACCGGCATCGGCACGCTGATCGCCTTTTCCACCCAGCCCGGCAATGTCGCCCTTGACGGATCGGGGCGGAACTCGCCGTTCACATCGGCGCTGTTGAAACACCTCGGCCAGCCGGGCCGCGACATCACCCGCGAGCTGATCGACGTGCGCCGCGACGTGCTGGCGGCAACCGGCGGCAAGCAGGTGCCCTGGGACAATTCTTCGCTCACCGGTGAGGTGGTGCTGAAGCCGGCGATTGACGGCAAGCCGGCGCCGGCCGAGGCGCCCGCGGCGGGTCAGGCCGCCGAGCTTGCCTATTGGGAAACGATCAAGGATGCGACGGACCGCGACCTCTTCGACGCCTATCTGCAGCAATATCCCGACGGTGCGTTCGCTTCGCTCGCCAGGGCAAAGATCAAGATCATCGAGCGGGCTTCAGCACCGTCCTCCGAAGGCGTGCCCGACGGAGCGGGTGGCCAGGCCGTGGCGGCCATCGATCCGGCGCTGGCTGCGCCCAATGCCGATGACACGACATTGGCCCGGTCCGTACAGGTCGAGCTCAACCGGCTTGGCTGTCGCGCCGGCAGCGAAGACGGGGTCTGGGGCGAAGGTAGTCGCAAGGCGCTCGAAGCCTTCTCCAAGTTCGGTAAGGTCGACCTAGCGACGCTCGAACCCTCCAGCGACGTGCTCGATCGCCTGAAGTCGGAGAAGGCGCGGATCTGCCCGCTTGTCTGTGCGCGCAACCAGGAGGCCAGGGACGGCCGCTGCGTCTCGATCCGGCGCGAGGCGAAGCTGCCGCAACCAGGCGAGACGCAAGGCACGATCAAGGCACCGCAGAAAAACACCGGCACCCGTGCGATCAGCCCACCGGCCGAACTGCAGAAAAAGAGCTTTGCCAATTGCCCCGCAAATGCCGATGTTGCGTTCCGGCAGATGTTTGCCCGCGGCTCGGGCCGGGGCCGGATGACGATTTCCGCCACCCATTCCTGCGGCCGGGCCTTTGCCTGTCATCGCACCGCAAGGGGCCAGCCGTGGGATTGCGGCTGGCGGTGAAGCGGACAGCGCATGCTGGCGCCATCGAACGGGGTTGGCGTTAAGGGCGGCGGCGTTATCAACGCGTCATTTCAGGGCTTGATTTCGCTGCCGCATGCGCAAGGATCGCCGCGATGGTCAAGGCCGGTTCCGGCAAGGGAGGACACCCCATGAAGCTCCAGCTTATCCGCAATGCGACACTCAAGCTCGACTATGCCGGTCACACGGTGCTGATCGATCCCTTTCTAGGGCCGAAGGACAGCCTGCCGTCCTTTGCGGGGCGGGCGCCCAATCCGCTGGTCGGGCTGCCGTTCGACACCGATACCATTCTTGCCGGGGTCGAACTCGTCATTATCTCGCATCTGCACGAGGACCATTTCGACGACACTGCCAAGCATCGCTTGCCGAAGGGGCTGCCGATCTTCTGTCAGCCGGGTGACGAGGAGGCGATCCGCGGGGCCGGTTTTCGCGACGTCACGCCGCTCCTCGGCAAGGCGCAGTGGCAGGGCCTGAAGCTTACCCGACGCGACGGCAGCCACGGCCTTGGCCCTGTCGTTCAGGACATGGGGCCGGTCATGGGTTTCAGCCTCGAGGCCAAGGGCGAGCCGACGGTCTACTGGGCCGGCGACACGGTGCTCTATCCGGCCATCGAAAAGACCATCCACGACACGGAGCCGGATGTGATCGTTACCCATTCCTGCGGCGCGCGCTGGGATGGCGCCCTGATCGTGATGGATGCGGCGCAGACGATCGCGGTCTGCGAGGCCTCCAAGAAGAGCATCGTGGTTGCGACGCACATGGAGGCGCTCGACCATGCGACGGTCAGCCGAGGCGACCTGCGCGCCGCCGCCAGCGCCCACGGCATCGCCTTGACCAGGCTGCTCATTCCGGATGATGGCGACGTGCTGACGTTGATACCGCCTGTCGTGTAGGGGCCGGCAGATTGCAGCAGGGCAAGCCTTCACACTGCGGGGCGCGCGTTATTGCTCGGCGGTGGCTGTCATCCGCTCTCGCTTGCCACTGGCATCTGTGAATATTCTAGAATTCGCGCATATTAGGCTCAGCGAAATCCTCCGCCGCAGGAGCGGTCACCGTTGTGGATCGAAAGCTCGCAGCCATCCTTGCGGCCGATGTCGCCGGCTTCAGTCGCCTCGCAGCGCTCGACGAAGAAAACACGCTTCGCGCGCTCGATCGGTGCCGGGGGCGAATTGCCGAATTGGTGGGTGACCATGGCGGCCGCATCTTCGGCAGTGCCGGCGATGGTCTCGTCGCCGAGTTTCCAAGCCCGGTTCAGGCCGTGCGCTGCGCGGTGGAAATCCAGCGCGGTCTTCTCGATATGGAGGATCTGCCCACAGAACGCCGCCTGCAGTTTCGCATCGGCGTCAATCTCGGCGACATCGTCGTATCGGGAGACGATCTGCTCGGCGACGGGGTCAATATCGCCGCGCGCCTGCAGGAGATCGCCGCTCCGTCGGGCATCTGCATTTCCGGGGCGGTGCGCGAACATCTCGACGGCAAGGTGCCCTTCGCGCTGACCAGCCTCGGCGAGCGGAACCTGAAGAACATCCCCCGGCCCATTCTGGTTTTCCGGGTCGACTGGCAAGATGAGGTCGATGTCGGAGGCGGCATCCTCGACGGGGTGCCGCCGGTCGGTCGCAGCAAGGACCAGCCATCGCTCGTGGTCATGCCCTTCGACAATCTGAGCGGTCCGGGCGACGACTACTTCGTCGATGGTGTCGTGGAGGAGATCACTGCGGCGCTCTCGCGCGTCCGCGACTTCTTCGTCATCGCGCGCCAGTCCGCCTTCACCTACAAGGGGCGCTTCGTCGATGTGCGGGACGTCGGCAGGGAGCTCGGCGTCACCTATGTGGTCGAAGGCACCGTGCGACGCGGCGGCGACCGGCTGCGCATTTCCGTGCAACTGGTGGACGCCGAGACCCGGACCCAATCCTGGTCGGATCGCTACGAGGGCGCCGTCGAGGATATTTTCGAATTCCAGGATCGGATCGCCGCGCAGGTGGCGGGCGCCATCCACCCGGCCATCCGCGATGCCGAGATCGAGCTTGCCAAGCGCAAGCCGCCGGCCAGCCTGCGCGCCTATGATTTCGTCATGCGCGCCTTCCCCAATCTCTGGGGGCGCCGCAAGGAAACCAACAACCAGGCGATCGAACTGCTTCGGCAAGCGATCTTGGTCGATCCCGGCTACGGCCGGGCCCATGCGCTTTTGGCCTGGTGCCATGCCTCGAGCGCTTCCTACCTGTGGACCGACCAGCCGGAGCGCGAACTCGACCTGGCACGGGCGGCGATCGAAGGCGCGGGCGCGATCAGCGACGATCCGACGGCTTTGACTGCGGCTGGTGCGACAATGAGCATCTGCGGCGATCAGGAGCGCGCCGCCACCTTTATCGAAAAGGCGCTGGCGCTCGATCCGAACAATGCCTGGGCATGGGCGCGCCTCGGCTGGCTCGGGATTTTCACCGACGATCCCGCGCGTGCGACGGAGCGTTTCCGGCGTGGGATGACGCTGAGCCCGAGGGACCCGCTCGCATTCAACATGAGACTGGGGATGGCCTTTTCCATGGCGATGCAAGGGGCTCTCCCGCAAGCCATCGCGATAGCCCAGGACGTCGTCAACACCTATCCCGATGTGACCTGGTCCTACCGCCACCTCGCGGCCTGGTCGGCGCTAGCAGGGGACATGGAGACCGCCCGATGGGCGGCCCAGAAGCTGCTGGCAGCGGAGGCGGGGTTCACGATCGAGCGGTATCGGGCGCTGCCCTGGTTTCAGAGGATACCGCAGTGGCGGGATCGGATGGCCGAGGGGCTACGGCAATCCGGAGTGCCCGAACGCTGATCGCCCCTTGCGGGACATGCGCGTTGCGTTTCCGGCCCGCTTCACGGGATCGAGAAGATGCTGATCTCGTTGGTGATGCCGCGCAGCGCGACATTGTGCGATTGCGGATTGAGGCCACGATCGCTGAGCAGGCTTGAGGCGCGCGGATCGTCGAGCACCGAACCGGTCGCAAAGATTTCGCGCGAGCTGGCCAGATGCTGGACCCGAGAGGCGATGTTGACCGTCTGGCCGAAATAGTCCTGCCGCTCGTTGAGGCTGACGGCGATGCACGGTCCCTCATGGATGCCGATTTTCAAGAGCAGGTCTTCCGAGCCGCGGTCGTCGTTCAGCTTTCGCATGGCGTCGCGCATGCGCATGGCGGCGGCAACCGCCCGATCCGGCGTCGGGAAGGTGGCCATGACGGCGTCACCGATCGTCTTGACGACTGCGCCTGCTTCCGCCGCGACGATCTCGTTGACGACGCTGAAATGGGTCTTCACCAGATCGAAGGCGGCGAGGTCGCCGACCCGCTCGTAAAGCTCGGTCGAGCCGCGCAGGTCGGAGAATAGGAAGGTGAGGCTGGTGATCTTCAGTCGCTGGTCCACGTCGATCGTGTCGGTGCGGTAGATGTCGCGGAAGGTCTGGTTGGAGAGCAGCCGTTTGGCGGTCAGGAAGGGCCGACGCCGGCCGAGAATGCCGTGCAGCGCGTCGTTGGCGATGCAGACCGAGGGCAAGGTGCGCACATCCGTGTGGTTTTCCACCTGGATGCGCAGGGGACCGGGCTGCATGGTCAGCGCTTCGTCGTGGCGATGGCCGCGGTCGAAGACCAGCGACAGCGTGCGTCGCTCCTTGGTCGGCTCGCCCTTGACGTCGATGAACTGCGCGGCATGGGTCACCGGCTCGAAGATGATGATGAATTCCGCCGGCATCTGCAGCGAGATCACCGCCTTTTCGCCGGGCGGCAGTTCCAGCGCCTCGATCATGAAGTCGTCGACCTGAGCCTCGTAGCCCTCCTCGGGCAATTCGATGCCCGAGCCCCAGTAGATCTGGCGGAAATACTCGAGCGGCGGCAGTTCGTGCGGGCTGTGGGCCTCGATGTGGCGTATGCGCGGGTTCACGGTGAAGGTCACCTCCACCATCTCGTCCAGCGTCGGCTCATAGCCGGCGGCACAGAGCGAGCAGGTATAGGTGTCGCTCTGCACGGTCTTCAGCGAGGTGTTGGCATCGAGCACGCCGCCGCAGCCGGGACAAAGCACGTTCCAGGAAAGCTCGAACAGGCCGAGGCGGGAGGCATGCAGGAAGGCGGCGATCGCCTTTTCCTCGTCGAGCCCGTGCTCGGCGGCAAAGGCGAGTGCGTTGACGCGGCCGAGCTTGCGGTCCGGCGCTTCCCGGACAAATCGCTCCAATACGCCGGCGATTTCAGGCTGCACGGTCTGGCGCAGCATATCGAACAGAGGCTGAGCTTCACTCATGATTGCATCCTACACCCAAAACCGGTCGAGAGGCAGCCGCATTCGTTGGCACGCGCCGCGATGCCGGAACCGAGTGCTGCAGCCTAAACCACGGCGCTGGCGGGAACTTAACACCCGACCACGTCGTTTTTTCGTCGGGCGACAGACGGGGCAGGACAGGAGAGCGTCATGACGAGACTTTCGGGAAACTGCCTCTGCGGCCAGGTCACGCTCTCGGTGCGCGGCGAACCAATCCGGGTCGGCATCTGCCATTGCATGGACTGCCGCAGGGAGAGTGGTTCGGCCTTCACCTTCTACGCCATTTGGCCGGCGGAACAATTTGAATATTCGGGTGAAATCTCGGACTTCCAGGGTCGGTGCTTCTGTCCGCATTGCGGCTCACGCGTCTTTTCGGTCGATGCAAACGAGGCCGAAGTCAAGCTCGGTGTGCTCTCCCAGGCGCCGACGCCGCTGAAGCCGAGCTACGAACTCTGGGTCAAGCGCCGGGAGCCGTGGCTGCCTCCGGTCGAAGGGGCTGCGCAGTACCAGGAAGACCGCGTGCCCGCCGGCAATGACGGGTCGGCCGGCACCCGTTACTAAGGGCGTTTCGCCACAAATTCCAAACCCCTTAAATGAGCATCGATTCATGCAAGGAATTGTGCTTTAGATCAAAGCGTTGCCGCCCATCCGGCCGAGGTGTCGTCGGCGGGCGGACGCTGGGGGAGTGAATGTCGGCACGGCCTTTCTTACGAATTTCCACGCCGCTCAACGGGCTGCTCGCAGCGCTCGGCCTTGCCGCCGTCGCGGCGCTGACGACGCACAATATCGGCGCGACGGCGCGATTGTCGCTGGAGCTGGTGCTTGGCGGCCTCTGGCTTTTCTATGTGCTGCAGCTGGCCGATACGCTTGCCGCCTGGCCCACGGCGGGCCGGCGGGCGCTGATGCCGCATCTCGTCATCGATGCGGTTGCCGTCGTAATTCCGCTGGCCGCCTTCCTGTTCGCTGATCCGCGCGACCAGAGCCTCTATTGCGGCGTCTGGCTCCTGAAGCCCTTGCGCCATTCCACCTTCTTCCGGCTGCTCGGCCGGGTGGTGGCGCGCGCCGCGCCCAATCTCGTCGGCGTCACCTCGCTCTTCGGCATCGTGCTCTTCGGCGCATCGCTGGTCGCCTACCTGATCGAGCGCGACATCCAGCCGGACAAGTTCGGCAGCATTCCGCAGGCCATGTGGTGGGCGGTGGTGACGCTCTCGACCACCGGCTACGGCGACGAGATCCCGCAGTCGCTGGCCGGCCGGGTCCTTGCGGGTCTAGTGATGATGAGCGGCATCGGCATCTTCGCGCTCTGGGCGGGCATTCTTGCCACCGGGTTTTTCGAAGAAGTGCGCCGGCAGGATTTCGTGCGCAACTGGCAGCTGGTCGCTGCGGTGCCGCTGTTCGAAAAGCTCGGCTCGGCCGCCTTCGTCGAGATCGTCCGAGCGTTGCGCTCCCGCGTGGTGCCGGCAGGTAGCATCATCTGCCGCAAGGGCGAGCCGGGCGACCAGATGTACTTCATCGTCGAGGGGCGTGTGACGATCGCAACGCCGTCGCCGACGCCGATCGAGCTCGGTCCCGGCAGCTTCTTCGGCGAGATGGCGCTGATATCGGGCGAGCCGCGCTCTGCGACCGTCACCGCCGCCACCGAGGTCTCCTTGCTGTCGCTCTATTCGGAGGATTTTCAGATGCTGTCGAGCAGCAATCCGGAGATCGCCGAGGTCATCCGCCGGACCGCCGAGACGCGGCGTGGGCGAACCCCGGAGGCATGAGGGATGCAGGCGTTCGGAGCCGTTAGCGTCTCAACCCGGCACGCCCTTCTCATTAATTCGCCGGCCGCCCATTAACACCGAAGAAAGCCTTTCTCCTCTAGCATGGAACCTGCAAGTTACAGCGACTAGGCGGGCATGAAGAACGCGCGGAGCTGTAGGGGGACACTCTTTTACATAGGCGTTCAATGTCATTTTTTGGCGTTTCCGGGATGTATTATTCCGGCGAATCCCTTGCCGAGCACCGCATCGTGCTCGCCGAGGACTCCAACCTCTTTTCCTCGATGGTCTCGAAGCGGCTGAAAGAGCTGTTCGACATCGATGTCATCGTCTGCCGCGACTATGACGATCTGCAGTTCGCCGTTGAAAACGCGACATTCCCGGCTTCGCTCGCCATCTCCAACATCAACCTGCCGGGGGCCGAGAACGGCGAGGCGCTCAACTATCTGATCGAGATGAGCGTGCCGACGGTCGTCTTTACCGGCTCGTTCCAGGAATCGACGCGCGAGAAGATCCTCGCCAAGGAGATCGTCGACTACGTCATCAAGGACAGCGTCTTTGCCGTCGACATGCTGGCGGAATCGGTCTGCCGGTTCCTCACCAACCACAAGCACCACGTGCTGATCGTCGACGACAGCCCGACTGCACGCGCGCTGCTGACGACGCAGCTGAAGCGCTACAACTTCCGCACCAGCTCGGCCGAAAACGGCGCGATGGCGCTGGAGCTTCTGAGGAACAATCCGGATATCGGCCTCGTCATCACCGACTACAACATGCCCGATATCGACGGCTTCGAGCTGACGCGGCGCATCCGCGGTTCCTACGGGCCGCACCAGTTGCGCATCATCGGCGTTTCGTCGTCGACCAACCGGCTTCTGTCGGCGCGGTTCCTCAAAGCCGGCGGCAACGACTTCGTCGTTCGCCCCTTCGTCAACGAGGAGTTCTACTGCCGCGTCAACCAGAATCTGGACACGCTGACGAAGATCCGCACACTCAGTGAAAAAGTTAGGGTTCCTGCTTAACCATCAAAACAAGAAGCGCGAAAACCCCTTAGAATTATCGGGCGCGTGCATCAAAAATGCCGCGCACAGGTTGCCGTATTAACGAAATTGCAATCCGATCGGTCTTCAATCCGCCGCAGCAGGAGCGGGGAGCCCGGTCACACGGATCACGCCGGCCGAAAGGCCAGGCGCGGCAAGTGGCCGGGTTGAAGATATCGGGAGCCAGCGTCACCCCTTGAGGGAAGCACGCCTGCGGCTCGAGAGGGGTTGCAGGGACGTGAGATTGCGCCGCACGCCAGGCCGGGTGAATTCTGTGCAAAAGCACAGCGACAAGCGCATGCTGCTTGTCGAGGACTCCCGGATGTTCGCGACGGCGCTGAAGTACGGGCTCGAATCCGTCCACGGCATTCGCGTTACCCATTGCAGCTCGCTGGCGGCGCTGAGAGAAGCGCTGGAACAGGCGCCTGACAGTTTCTCTCTCGCCGTTCTCGATCTCAATCTTCCGGATGCGCCCAATTGCGAGGCGCTCGACTTCATCCTCGACAACCAGGTTCCGGCGGTCGTCTTCACCGCCGCCTTCAACGACCATACGCGCGAGGAGATCCTCAGGCGCGGCGCGCTCGATTGCGTCATCAAGCACCAGCCGGAATCGATCAATCTTTTGATCGGCGCCGTCGACCGGGCGTTGACCAACGGCAAGACGACGGTGCTGCTTGCCGATTCCGATGCTGCCTCACGCAGCGAACTGGCCGGCATCTTGAGGCGGCAGCGGATTTCCGTCTGCGAGGTCGCGTCCGCCGCCGATGCGCTGCAGGTGCTCGATAGCGGCGAAGCCGTCGATCTCGTCGTCACCGACCTGGATCTCTCCGACATGTCCGGCGCAGCGCTGCTTGCCGAGGTGGAGCGGCGGCGGGGCGACGGCGCGGTGCCGGTCATCGGCCTCTCCGACAGCGGCGACCGGCGCGCCGGCGCGCGCTTCCTGGAAGCAGGCGGTACGGATTTCATCCAGAAGCCCTTCCTCGAAGCGGAGTTCAACGGCCGCATTGCGCAGGCCGCCGGCGTGCAGAAGCGGCTGCAGACGCTGCAGCGGCAGGCGGCCAGCGACTACCTCACCGACCTCTACAACCGGCGCCACTTCTTCGTGGCGGGCCCGCGGGTGGTCGAGCAGTGCCTCAGGCGTGGCGAGCCGACGGCGATCGCCGTGCTCGATATCGATCATTTCAAGCGCCTCAACGACACCTATGGCCACGAGATCGGCGACATCGTGCTGAAGCACGTGGCCAAGCGCCTGTCCGCGCTTGTCGGCGAGGATCATTTGCTTGCCCGCCTCGGCGGCGAGGAGTTCGGCATTCTCTTCAACGGCTGCGACGTGCGGCGCGCCTTCGCCTTTTGTGACGCGCTGAGGCTCGAACTCGCAAAATCCCGGATCGTCGCCGACGACGAGGAACTGACGATCACGGTCTCGATCGGCCTTGCCACCATCGAGAGCTCGGAAGCCTTCGAGAACTACCTGCACGCCGCAGACCAGTTTCTCTACATGGCCAAGCATGCCGGCCGGAACCGGGTGATTTCCGAGCTGGCTCTGCTCGACGCGCTGGCGTCCTAGTTCAAAGCGAAAACCCGACGACAAAAGTCTTCCGCCACCTGTCGGCTGGGAACGAACTCGATCGTCCTTCGGTTACCCGCACATGATCCGCGGCGTAAGGAGGACCCAAATCATGACCAATGTCGTTTCAAATCTCTGGTTTGCGAAGGAGGCGCGCCAAGCGGTCGACTTCTACATTTCGCTCGTTCCCAATTCGGCGATCATCCGCGTCACGACCTTGCCGGCGGAAAGCCCGAGTGGGCCGCCCGGCAGCGTGACGACCATTGAGTTCACGCTCGGGAACCAGGAGTTTCTGGCGCTGGAAGCCGGGCCGCTCGATCCGTTCAACCATGCATTCTCGATCATGATCCAGTGCGACACCCAGGAGGAGATCGACCGGATCTGGAACGCGATCAGCGAAAACGGCGGGCAGATCGAACAATGCGGCTGGATCCGCGACCGCTGGGGGCTGTGCTGGCAGATCGTGCCACGTGTGCTCGGCGACATGGTCGCCCATTCCGACCGTGCGCGCGCCAAGCGCGTGACGGAAGCGATGCTCGGCATGATCAAACTCGACATCGCCGAACTGGAGCGGGTGTTCCACGGCTAGGGGATGGCAGTCTCGTGGGTGCAGGACCCGTGAGCGGCGGGGGCGGCAAGCGGGCTTTGGCCCGCTTCCGACGACGCTCAGGATGTCACGCACAAGCCCGCCATCGGCGCAACCATGGGGCGTTTTTTGTCGTTATGACATCTACCCGTTTGTGCGCGAAGCGTTTACAGGATCACAAGGCTGGCCTGCGCGAGGGCGCTTGGAAGCGCATTGGTTGTTGGGGGGGAAACGACGTGAATTTGCAGATGTTTACGAGTGCTGATGGCCGCATCGGACGTCAGGCCTGGTGGTTGGCGCAGATCGTTATCTGCGTTGCGGCGGTGGTCGCTATGTTCGCGGGCGGGGCGTTGCTGGCGCTTTCGGGCGTCGACAATTATGCCGCGGGCTTCAGCCTTATGCATATGCTTGCCTCCATCATCATCGCCGCGACTCTCTATTTCGGCTTCACGGTCAACACCAAGCGCTGGCACGACCATGGCCGTTCCGGATGGTGGAACCTTGCACTGTTCGTCCCGGTCGTCGGGCCGCTGCTGGGCCTCGTTATGCTGGGCTTTCTCGCAGGCGAGGAGGGTGACAATCGGTTCGGCCCGCTGGCCGTTCGCTTCGCCGGAGACGATGCACAGCGCTTCGGCCGCGCCGGTCAGTGAAGCCGGGCGCTAAGTCAAAAGGCTACGGCGCCGCTTGCGCGTTGCCATCGCGCTGATTTTCACCCCGCACGTGCCGAGCGCGTGGCGGGGCCGGCATGATCCGGCACGACATCGCTGAACTGGAGCGCGACTTCACGGGCAGGATTAGGCAAGGCGCCACTGACAGTCACATTTGGCAGCGAGTTCTTTCCGTGACCGGCAGGTTGTAAACCGTCCTGCAATCAAAAGGCGCATCTGCGCACGCATACGCACCAATGGGTTTATTAACCCGTTCCCTGGAATGGAGGTTCGATAGGGCACGAGCCGGACGAGTCAGGTCTCGGGGGGGATTTGCGGGCTTTGGAGATGATAAGCGGCCGTATGGGGCGCCAACGCTGGTGGCTAATCACGGTCGCGCTTTGGAGCGTCGCGACCGTTCTTCTGCTTTCAGTCGCTGCCCTTCTGGCATTGAGCGAGAGTGGCAATGAATCTGTCCTCGTGTTCATAATAGCGCTGATCGTGCTCGCGCCTTTCGTCTTGGTGCCAGCTTATGTTGTCTGGCTCCTCATCAACATTCGGCGTTGGCACGATCTTGGGCAATCGGGCTGGTGGAACCTCGTTCTCGTCATACCGGGAGGAGCGCTGGTCGGCCTCTTGGTGCTCGGTTTCGTTGCTGGTCACGAGGGCACAAACAGCTTTGGACCCCCGATAGTTGGGCGTCGAACCTCGCCGGTGCCGGATCGGTCTCGGGTTATGCCGATTCGCCAGGGCAAAGGCCGACCTTTCGGTCGCGCCTTGCGATAGCTCTACTTGCCCTTCTGCGGATAGATCGTCTCGCCGCGCTTCAGCATCTCGACGAAGGTCTCGATCTTCTTCTTGCGGCCCGCTTCGGTCTTCATGTTGTGGGTGCGGAAGGCAAGCGCGAAGCGGTTCTGGGCGTTGAGCCTAGCGAGCATGTCTCGGGCTTCGGGTTCAGCGTCGATCGCCGTCTGCAGGTCGTCGGGGATCTTCATCTCCTTGCCGCTCGCATAGGCACGGTCCCAGCGGCCGTCGGCCTTGGCGGCATCCACCTGTTTCAGGCCGTGCTCGGTCATGCGGCCTTCGGCAATCAGCCGCGCGACATTGTCGACATTGATCTTGCTCCAGATGCTCTTCTTGCCACGCGGCGTATAGCGCTGCAGGAAGCTCCTGTCGTCGAACCCCTTGCGCACGCCGTCGATCCAGCCCCAGCAGAGCACCGCGTCGATCGCCTCCTTGGGCGTGATCGAAGCGAGGCCGGAGTTGACCTTGTGCGTCTTGATCCAGACTTCTGTTTCGCTCTGGTGGTGGGCGGCGAGCCAGTCGTAGAAGCTCTGGAAATCCTTGAATTCGTGGACCTTGGCGGGATCGATTTCAACGGGTGCCATGTCGGCTCCTGCTCGTGGTGATGGCGGTTTGGTCTGGTCGCGGCATGTGATGGACATGCCGAATCCCGGTGCGCACCGACATTCCTATCTAAGTTGTGCGGGTGCAAGCTCCGTCACACCGTGAGGGTTGTGGTGTCGCCAAACGGAGCGGAACGGCAAGCAATCAAAGGCAGGCTGTGACCAAACGACAACCTGCGTGATGACCTCTCGATTCGTCATCCTCGGGCTCGACCCGCGAATCCATGCCGAGCGACGGGTTGGTGCCTGGATGCTCGGGCCAAGCCGATGCTCGGGGCAAGCCCGAGCATGGCGGCGAGGAAGGGGAAGCGTCTGCGGGCGAACGCTGCCTGTACGCGAAAGGCAAACGAAAAGGGCGGATCGCTCCGCCCTTTGAGTGTTTCCTTCTATCGGCCGTTACCGCGCCATCTGCAGCGTCAGCTTGCGGTCGGCGCGCTCCTGCTGCGGCGAGCGGTTGTAGAGTTCGCGATAACACTTGGAGAAGTGCGAAGCGGAGACGAAGCCGCAGGCGACCGCCACCTCGACCACCGGCATCGACGACTGGATCAGCAGGTGGCGGGCGCGGTCAAGGCGGATTTCCAGGTAGTAGCGGGCGGGCGAGCGGCCCATTTCCTGGCGGAAGAGGCGTTCGATCTGGCGGCGCGAAAGGTCGGCGCCCTCGGCGATTTCCAAGAGCGACAGCGGCTCGGCGAGGTTTGCCTCCATCAGTTCGATGATCGACAGCACCTTGGCGTTCTGTACGCCGAGGCGGGCGCGCAGCGGCAGGCGCTGGCGGTCATGCGGCCCGCGCACGCGGTCGGTCAGCGCCTGTTCGCAGACGCGGTTGACGAGGCTCTCGCCGAAATCCTGGTCGATCAGGTTCAGCATCATGTCGAGCGAGGCGGTGCCGCCGGCGCAGGTGTAGATGTTGCTGTCGATCTCGTAGAGGTCGGCATAGACGTCGACCTGCGGGAAGCTTTCGGAAAAGCCCGGCAGGTTCTCCCAATGGATGGCGCAGCGCTTGCCGGTCAGAAGACCGGCGGAGGCCAGCACATGGGCG
Source organism: Ensifer sp. ENS09 (assembly GCF_014852425.1). Lineage (NCBI taxonomy): Bacteria > Pseudomonadati > Pseudomonadota > Alphaproteobacteria > Hyphomicrobiales > Rhizobiaceae > Ensifer > Ensifer sp. ENS09. The sequence continues at coordinate 723,512 of NZ_JACVBP010000001.1, read as the reverse complement.
CCGGTACAGAGGCTGCCGACGGCCACGCCGCGGTTGTAGACTTCGCGCAGCCACGCATTGACCGACTTGTTGTTGAAGTCCTCGACATAGATGCCGGAACAGACCAGCACCATCGAGGGGCGGTTTTCGCCGCCCAGGAACTTGCGCTCGTCGGCGAGCGACGAGTTGACCTCGAGCGCGATGCCGCTCGACGACAGGACCTTTTCGCCGTCCGACGAGGCGAGGCGCCAGGAATAGGCCTCGTAGCCGAGCATGCGGTTGGCGATGCGGAGCGTTTCGATCGCCGCCGAAAAGGGCAGCATGGAAAAGTTCGGCACCAGGAAGAAGACGAGAGAACGCTTTTTGGTCAGTGGCTTGTTCATGAGGCTTCCCATGCTTGGCGATGCGGGTATATTCGTCGCTTGGAAGATACTCTTCGGCTTGTCTGTTTGCGACATTCGCATGGATAGCAGCGACCGCAAAGAGATTTCGCATTGCGACATCGCGCGGCAAAAGGCGGTTCGGCCCCGCTTTCCGGCTTTTGTAAGGAAAGCGACAGTTTTTACAGTGCGGTTGACGCTATCGGACAAGAACTGCCAGGGATACGCAACATCTGCAAAGTGCGCGCATGGGTTGTGTTTGCCGATTGCGACTCTTTTCGCGGATACTGCGGGTGTCGGTAAGAGACAAGTCCGGGTACTGCGCGCTGACGATTGCTCCCCGGTTGGGCCCATTGGGAAGCAACGGCTCGAAGCGCATGAATTAAAATCGGCAAAGATGCATCGGGCCATGCCGATCATTGAAACAGCTTGTTGCCGAGCAGGCGGCCTCAGTCGGCTAATTTGATTGCGACGGTGGCCCCATCCGGCAGGTCTTTGGTTTGCGAATATATTGTAGCCGTAAAGCTCAACCACTCCTTCCAGTCGCACATCCAAATGTTGTCGACCTTGTATTCGCCGCCAAACAGAGGAAGTGTGTGGAAGGCGTAGCACTGAGCGGGGCCAGGGACCATTCCTGCCGAGCGGCATCGATCCACCAGTCGGCGTAGCAGCCACCCTTCAGCGTCGTCGATGCAACGTTGACGGAACTCGTCCTCGGAAGCCGCAATCAGCGCGATCGAAGCAGCGGAGACTTCCAGCATGTGGATTGCTCCAGCGGCATCCGCGAGGAACACGTCTCCGAAAAGGTTAGCCCGCAAGATACGGCACGGTACGGGCAGGAGGTCTGACCACGCGTCAAGGTGGACAGCGTCTATCTCACAGGCAAGGAAATCCGAGTGGTTCTGTTGCATCCGGCAATTGTGATGGGTCGGCAGTTTCGCTGCAAGCGCGGGCGCCCCCGATGCACAACTTATGATCACGAGAGAGATCGGTGCAGTTGTCACAGGCAATATGGTGACCAAGGTTGGGGCCATACCCGAACCATCCGCGCAAACGAAAAGGACATCGCCTTGTCGGCGATGCCCTTCGGTTGATCCGGAACGTAACTCTCAGAAGAGACAGGTCACGCCGTCGTTCATTGCTCGGTCTTGTGCACTGCATCGTCCACCGACGGGAAGCCGATGTCCTTCAGCGTGTCATAGGACAGGTTTTCGAGAGCCCGTTCCTGGCGATGACGCTTCCACGCTGCCCAGGCACGAACCTGCAGATTGAAGAGACCCGGAAGGGACGAGTGGGAGGATGCCCGTTCCGAGGCCGATGAAAGATGAGTGTTGGACATTTCATGGCTCCTTCTGAGTGTCTCAGCAGGTCGCGACCATGATGATATTTATGGCCTAACCTGACTTATCATTCCAACGAATATGTTTGATGCCTTCCATCAAACATGGTGATTGATTAGCGGGTCCGCAAACATCACGTCGTCACGGACTCTCTGGGGCAGTTTGGCGAGTTCGCGCCGGGCTTCCACCCGATTTCGCGCGATCTGTTTTTCGCGTCGTTGCCGTGCAACACCGTCGAGGACGGCGATCATCTGGTTGAGGGCGTTGAGGACCATGTCGTTGCTCCTGCTATGCTCCTTTTTTACCACTGCCTGCGGCAGGCGGCTGTTACGGAGGGAACTCTTCGAAGCGGCGATAACAAGCTCGGCGGACATCGGTTTTTCCTTCCTTCGTCGTCCTTGAGCTTGACTATCGGTCATCCCTGATGTTCAATCAAACGAAATGAAGTGAAGCAATCTTTCAATTTTTCTGAATGAGGGTGCCGCCATGAACATGCTGATGCGCCATGCGCTTCCGCTTCTCGAAATGGACGTGCTGAAGACTTTCATCGCGATTGCCGAGACCGGCAACTTCACCACCGCCGCCGAAACCGTCTATCGCACGCCGTCGGCTGTCTCGATGCAGATCAAGAAGCTCGAGGAAATGCTCGGCTGCACGCTGTTCCTGCGTGATGCGCGCTCGGTCACCTTGACGCCCAAGGGCGAGCTGCTGCTCGGCTTTGCCCGCCGGCTCCTCTCGCTCAACAATGAAACGGTGTCGCGCTTCCTGCTGCCGGACATGAACGGCGTCGTGCGGGTCGGCGCGCCTGAGGACGTGGGCGAGCGCATCCTGCCCGAGGTGCTGAAGCGCTTCGCCGAATCCTACCCGAATGTCACTGTCGACGTATCGATCGGCATGAGCAACGCCATGCGCAAGAAGGTCGACGAGCACCGGCTCGATATCGCCATCTTCAACAGCCTGACCGAGGGAACGCCGCGCAACGGAGAAATCCTGATGCAGGAGAAGCTGGTCTGGGCCGGCGCCAAGTGCGGCAGCGCCCATCTGAAGGATCCGCTGCCGGTGTCGATGTGGGAGGACGGCTGCGTCTGGCGGGCGGATGCGGTGGAAAAGCTGGCGCGGGCCGGCCGCAAGTTCCGCATCGCGTTCCTCAGCGCCTATACCACCGGGCAGCGCGCCGCCGTGCTCGCCGGTCTCGCGATCGCGCCGCTGCCGCGTTACCTCGTCCAGGGGGAAATGGTGCAGCTCGGCGAGCGCGACGGCCTGCCGGATCTCGGCCACTACAATATCGGCCTGCAGGTGATCTCGGATGCGCCGGCGCCGGTGCTGGCGGTTGCCGATCATGTGCGCGACGCCTTCGCCGATCTGCAGGTCCAGTAAGGGGAGGTATCGCGGTTGCGCGCGTCCCGGTCGCTGCCCGCCGCCTCCCTGGCGTCCCGGTTACGTTCAGAGAGTGCCCGGGCATGAGCGAGCGGTCGCGCATTCTCGATCCGATCGATCGCCTGTCGGAGATCATCTTCGGGCTCCTGATGGCGCTGTCCTTCACGGGAACGATGAGTTCGGTTGCGGGCGGCGAGGGTGGGGTCAATGCCGTGCTGGTCGCCGCCCTCGGCTGCAACATCGCCTGGGGCATCGTCGACGGCGTCATGTATGTGCTGACGACGGTGGTGGAGCGCGTGCGACGGCGCGGTTTCCTCGATCGCCTCAGGCATGAGCAGCTCGATCGCGCCCGCGAATTGTTTCTCGAAAGCCTGCCCGACGATGTGCGCCGCGTCTCTTCGCCCAAGGAAACGGAAGCGCTGCTTGTCCGGGTGAGGGCGCTTTCCCCCAATCCCAGGCACAGGGTCGTGACCGCGCGCGACCTGAAGGCGGCCGTCGCGATCTTCCTGCTCGTCGTCGCCTCGACGCTGCCGCCAAGCATTCCGTTCCTGCTGACAGACAACGTCGCACTCGCCATGCGCGCCTCCAACGCCATCGCGCTCGCCATGCTCTTCGTCATCGGCGCGCGCCTTGGCCGCTACATGGGCCGCAGCCCCTGGCCAATGGCCTTCGCGATGGCGGCGATCGGCGCCGTGCTTGTGGCCGTGACGATCCTCTTTGGCGGGTAGTCAAGTCCAGGGCGCCGGCAAGGCTCAGGTCTTGATCGGCGCCTGGCGGATATGGATCTCGATCAGCCGTTTCAGTTCGGGCAGGTCCCGGGCTTCCAGCGCGTCGACCATCAAGTGGTGCTCGCGGGCCGACTGCTCGATGCGGGCGCGGGTGCGCCATTGCGACACTGGGGCGGATACGGTGCGCTGGCGGATTTCGGCGACGACGTCGACGAGTTCGGAATTGCCGGCGAGCATGAGAAGCGCGCGGTGGAAGGCGAGGTTGGCGTCGTAATGCTCCATGATGGAGCCGCGAAACGACATCTCGTCGAACTGCCGGGCAAGTTGCCGCAACTCGGCGATCGTGGCGGGCGTTGCATTGGCGACCATGCGGTCGGCGACGCCGGTTTCGAGAATCACGCGGATGTCACTGATTTCCTGCGTGCGCTGGTCGTCGAGTTCATAGACCTGGTAGCCGCGGTTTGGGTTGTGCTGCACCAGCCGGCGCTGTGACAGCCGGTCGAGCGCCCGGCGCACCTCCGGCCGCGTGCAATCGTAGCGGCGCTCCAGGTCGATCTGCTTCAGCCAGGCGCCGGCCGGCAGGGTCCCGGTTAGGATGTCGTGCAGCAGGAGGTCGGTAACGTCCCTCTTGTCGTCGGGCTTTTCCTCGGGCGCCAGCATTTCCGTCAGATCGTCGCTCATTCCTGCCTTGCACTCTCTTTCCGCCTGTCACCGGCCTCTGACGCACGTTGCTGGTGCATGTCCCAGGTCCCCGGCGCGTGCCTCGCGTCGCCCGCCGCAGCGGAATTGGCTCCATTTTTGGAGAAACTATGATGCCGTCCCGAACAATTCAATGCGCGAGAGCGGCGTTGCGAGCCTGCCTCTCGCCGTTGTGCACATTGCGCGAAATGTTTCAGGGCCCTCTTGTGTATCCAAAAATGTTATCATAAATTGGCGCCAATTCTGGTTACTATTGTTGCGGAAGTCAAGAAACGATGAAAAATGCCTGTGACGTCTGGGACCTGCTCGAAGCCAAGCGCGACCGGTTCTTCGTGCTCAGCGACCGGGTCTGGGATACGCCGGAAACCAATTACGAGGAGTTTTCCTCGTCGGCCGAACACGCCGCACTGCTGGAGGCCGAGGGCTTTCGCGTATCGCGCGGCATAGCCGGCATGCCGACGGCTGTCATGGGCGAGGCGGGAGAGGGCGGACCGGTCATCGCCATCCTCGGCGAGTTCGATGCGCTGCCCGGCCTCAGCCAGGAAGCAGGCATTGCCGAGGAGCGGCCGCTGGTCGACGGTGGCAACGGCCATGGCTGCGGCCACAATCTGCTTGGCGCCGGCGCGATGATGGCGGCGACCGCCGTCAAGGATTATCTCGCCGCCAACGGCATCAAGGGGCGGGTGCGCTATTACGGCTGCCCGGCGGAAGAGGGCGGCTCATCCAAGGGTTTCATGGTGCGCGCCGGCGTGTTCGACGATGTCGATATCGCGATCTCCTGGCACCCGGCACCCTTTGCCGGCGTCAACAATCCGATCTCGCTGGCCTGCAATGAGCTCGACTTCCGCTTCAGCGGCCGGGCGTCGCACGCTTCGGCGGCCCCCCATCTCGGCCGCAGCGCGCTCGATGCGCTCGAACTGATGAATGTCGGCGTCAACTATCTGCGCGAGCACATGCCGTCATCGGCGCGCATCCATTATGCGGTGACCGATACGGGCGGCAATGCGCCGAACGTGGTGCAGGCCCGCGCCAAGGCGCGCTATCTCGTGCGCGCCCGCAGCCTGCCGGAACTGCTCGATCTCGTCGAACGCGTCCGGAGCGTCGCCAAGGGTGCCGCGATGATGACCGGCACCACGGTCACCGACGAGATCGTCAGCGGCGACGCCAACCTCATCGGCAACACGCCGCTCGAAGCTTTGATGCATCGCCAGCTCGAGCATCTGGGACCGCCTCAGTTCGACGAGGATGACCGGCGGATGGCGGCGAAGTTCCAGGAGACCTTTACCGGTGAGGATATCGCCTCTGCCTTCGAACGCTTCGGGCTCAAGCTGCGCCGCGGCGTTGCCCTCTGCGATACGATCTTCCCGCCGGAAAACGGCGCCGGCACGCTCGTCGGTTCCACGGATGTCGGAACCGTCAGCTGGGTGGTGCCGACCGTGCAGATGCGCGGCGCGACCTACGCCATCGGTACGCCGGGCCATTCCTGGCAGCTGGTTGCCCAAGGCAAGCTGCCGGCGGCGCACAAGGGCATGGAACACGCGGCCAAGGTGATGGCGAGCACCGCGGTCGAATTGATCCTCGATCCCACGCTCATTGCCGCTGCCAAGGCCGACCATGCGGCACGGCTCGAAGGCACGCCCTTCGTCAATCCCATCCCTGACGATGTCGATCCGCCGATCCCCGGGGGCGTCCATGGTTAAGTCATCGATCACAAGCGAAGGGAGGCGCTGCGATGACTGAGCCTGGTTTCCTTGACATCATCAGCGTCGGGCCGGACGGCTGGGGGCCGGCGCTTGCCGCCGGCGCCTGGATGACGATCCTGATCGCCGTCGCCGGCTTTGTGATCGGCGGCTTCATCGGTACCTTCGGCGCCTGGGCAAAGATCTCCGGCGGCCCGGTCGTTCGCGGTTGCGCCGAGGCCTATACCACCGTCCTTCGCGGTATTCCCGACCTCCTGGTCATCTATCTCTTCTATTTCGGCGGCAGCGCCGTGGTGACAGCCGTCGGCCAATTGTTCGGCGCGGAGGGTTTCGTCAGCTTTCCTGGCTTCATCGCCGGTGCGCTTGCGGTCGGCATCACCTCCGGCGCCCAGCAGACCGAGGTCTATCGCGGCGCCTTCCGCGCCGTGCATCCGGGCGAGCTGGAGGCGGCAACCGCCTGCGGCATGGGCCGGCTCCTCAAGTTCCGCCGGATCACCGCGCCCCTGACGCTGCGTTATGCGCTGCCGGGCCTCGGCAACGTCTGGCAGGTCGTGCTGAAGGAATCCGCACTGGTGTCGGTGACTGGCGTCGTCGAACTCCTGCGCCAGGCGCAGATCGGCGCCGGATCGACCAGCCGTCCCTTCGACTTCTTCTTCATCGCGGCGATGATCTATCTCGCCATTTCCACCGTCTCGGGCCTCATCCTTCAGGTCACCGAGCGTCGGTTCTCGCGCGGCGTCAGGAGAGGCTGATGGATATCAAATTTGCCCTCGAGACCTTCTGGAGCCTGGCGGCGGCCCTGCCGCTGACGCTGGAGCTTGCCGCGACATCGATCGCGCTCGGCTCGGTGCTGGCTCTCGGGCTGGCGCTCGCCCGTCTGTCGGGCATCCTCGCGCTCGACCTCTTTGCCCGCACTTACGTGTTCCTCTTCCGCGGCACACCGCTGCTCGTGCAGATCTTCCTGATCTATTACGGCCTCAGCCAGTTTCCGGCGGTGCGCCACAGCATCTTCTGGCCGCTGCTGCGCGAGCCCTACTGGTGCGCGGTGCTGGCGCTGATGCTGAACACGGCCGCCTATGCGAGCGAAATCATCCGCGGCGGGCTGCTCTCGGTGCCGCACGGCCAGGTGGAGGCCGCAAGGGCCTGCGGCATGGGGCGCCTGATGATCTTCCGCCGCATCGTCATGCCGCAGGCGCTGCGCCAGGCGCTGCCGGGCTATGGCAACGAGATGATCTCCATGGTGAAGGCCACTTCGCTCGCCTCGATCATCACGCTGATGGAGATCACCGGCGTCGCTGCCAAGCTGATCTCGGAGAGCTACCGGGTGATCGAGGTCTTCGTCGTCGCCGGTCTCATCTATCTCGCCATCAACTTCGCGCTGACCCGGCTCGTTGCGTTGGCCGAATACCGGTTCAACCCGCAACTGCGCGCGCCGCTGCCGATTGCCGCCGAACTCAAGGGAGAAACCCATTGAACATGTCCGCCGCCGTTACCACGCCGGTCGCGATCCGCGTGCACGACCTTCACAAGAGTTTCGGCCCGGTCGAGGTGCTGAAGGGCGTGTCGCTCGATGCGCGCGAAGGGGAGGTGATTTCCATCCTCGGATCCTCCGGCTCCGGCAAGTCGACGCTGCTTCGCTGCATCAACATGCTGGAGGTGCCGAATTCGGGCACCATCGAGGTGGCGGGCGAGGTGATCCGGCTGAAGTCGTCGAGTGACGGACGCAGCCGCCCGGCCGACCAGAAGCAGGTGGACCGCATCCGTTCCGAGCTCGGCATGGTGTTCCAGAGCTTCAATCTCTGGTCCCACAAAACCGTGCTCGAAAACGTCATCGAAGCGCCGGTGCATGTGCTGAAGCGGCCGCGGGCGGAAGCGATCGAGGAGGCGGAGGCGCTGCTTGCGAAGGTCGGCATTGCCGACAAGCGTAACCACTATCCCTCGCATCTCTCCGGCGGCCAGCAGCAGCGCGCCGCAATCGCCCGCGCGCTGGCCATGCGCCCGAAGGCGATGCTCTTCGACGAGCCGACCTCGGCGCTCGACCCAGAGCTCGTCGGCGAAGTGCTGCGCGTCATGCGCGGCTTGGCGGAGGAGGGGCGCACCATGCTGGTCGTCACCCACGAGATGGGCTTTGCCCGCGACGTCTCCAGTCGCGTCGTCTTCGTCCACAAGGGCACGATCGAGGAGGAGGGGCCGCCGCACGAGGTCTTCACCCATTCGAAGTCCGAGCGCTTCCGCCAGTTCATCAAGAGTTGAAGCCTGCCGTGATCGGCGGACCGAAAGACAAAGCAATCAACATCCACAAAAGGGGAATGCTGCAATGAAAAAGACCACCGCAATCATGGCATCGGCGCTTGCCGTTGCCGCGGGGCTGATGTCCATGCCGGCGCAGGCCGAAGACAAGAAGTGGACGAAGGTGACGATCGCCACCGAAGGTGCCTTTCCGCCCTATAACCTGACCAAGGCGGACGGCACGCTCGACGGCTACGAGATCGAGCTCAGCAAGATCCTCTGCGACCACATGAAGGTCGAATGCACCGTCATCGCGCAGTCCTTCGATGGCATGATCCCGGCGCTCAACGCTGGCAAGTTCGACGCGATCATGGCAGGCATGTCGGCCACCGAGAAGCGCAAGGAAGTCATCGACTTCTCGATGTCCTATGGCAGCACCGGCCAGGCCTTCGCGACGCTGAAGGGTGGCGACCTCGAAACCCTGCCGATGAAGGGTGAACTCTTCTCGCTCGCCTCCAACGAGGCCGGCGCGCGCAAGGCGGTCGACGAGCTGAAGCCGCTGATTGAAGGCAAGACCATTGGCGTCCAGACCGCCTCGATCGCAGCACGCTTCATCGATGAATATCTGAAGGACGTCGTCGAGGTGCGTGAATACAAGACGACCGAGCAGCACGATCTCGATCTCGTCGCCGGCCGCGTCGATTTCGTCATGGCGTCCATGGGCTACCTGAAGACGACTGTCGAAAAGCCTGCCAACAGCGACATGGTCATCACCGGCCCCCGCTTCCAGGGCGGCTTCCTCGGCGCCGGCAGCTCCGTCGGCCTGCGCAAGACCGACCCGGAACTGAAGGCGCTGTTCGACGATGCGATCGCCGCCGCCAAGGTGGATGGCACCATCAAGCGCCTGTCGGAGAAGTGGTTCGGATTCGACCTGACGCCGCAATAAGCCGGGTCGGTTCGCCCCCTCAACCGAAGCGCCGCGTGTTCCGCCAACGCGCGGCGCTTTTTGTGTTTGGAGTGTCCGGTGCTCGTGTGCTTGCGCGGCGGTTTGGCCGGGCTGCTTTATTTATAGTAACGCGTTGCGCGTGCGGTCATCTTTCGGACACAATCGCTGCGTACAAACCCATCTGTCGACGTTTGCTTATGAGCGCTGAATGTGTTCGCCGCTCGCAACTGTCGCGTCGCTTTAGACTTTTGACCACGGATGTACTGGCACTGGTGTAAGAGCGATGATGAGGAAGGTCGGTGCGGTTTCGCCCCGGCCTTTTTTATTGCCGGATGATCACTTCAGCGTTTTCGACGCCAGCACGAAGTCGACCAGGTCGCCGACGGTGATGAGCTTTTCGGCCGAGTTGTCGGTCAGATAGATCTCGAACTCTTCCTCCACCAACATCGCCAATTGAGACACTTCGAGCGAGTCGGCGCCCAGATCGTCTTCGATCTCGGCATCGTCTGTGACTTCGGACGCCTTGACGCCGAGCAGCTCGACAAGGATCGCCTTTACGCGTTCGGAAACATCAGATCGTGTGGGTGCCATGGATCTTCTCCCTCCCATAAAGCATAACACAGAGGGCGGCGAACGGCTGTCTAGGCCTATAGGGTCATTGGCTGATTTCGTCATGATCCAAATGGGTTAGATCATTTCGGTCAGGGACAGCCCCGGGGTGTTTGCGGGTGCCGAACCTCGGCATTTGCAAACGCGAAGGCACGCACCACCATCGACTATGGCCGGTTCATGGAACGGCCTAAGGAAAAGTCTGCCTCGATCGGGCGGTGAGGAAGGCGCTACCACCGCAGCGCCAAGCCAAATACAGCGGCAAAGCCGCTCCGGTCACCTTGCGACGATGGCCTATTTCGTCGGAGCAGGCGTCGGCCGCACGAGCGAGACCACCCGCGGCTTCGACGGCGCGTCCAGCCATTCGATCCACTTGTCGCGCTCCTCGGTCGTGTCGAAGAACCGCCAGAGCTTGTAGTCTTCTTCGGTGGTCTGCAGCATCTCGCCGATCGAGACGAGTTCCATCGGCAGTTCCACCTCGTTGCCGTCGTAGCGGATGAAGTAGATGCCTTCGGCAGCGAGCCGGATGATCTGGCCGGTGCCATAGGTGCCATCGGGATCGTCGACGGTGAAGTACATGCCGGTGAGAGTGTCGAGAATCTTGTCGTTCATAGGTTTTGGATGCCAGTTCAAGGAATAGGTTTCATCAGACCGTCGCCCGCCGCCGGAATTAAGGCAAGCTGAAATCTCCAGTGTCCACATTCACCAAACAGCATAATAGCCCGATGCGCGACCAAACGAGGACTTTCGCTTGTGCGGTCGGCCGCCACTTTCATGGCGAGAGGGCGGCTGGTGCCGCCCTTCGTTTGCGTCAACCAAAGTACGAGGTTTTGCCGCGCGTGAGGTTGGACCTGCCCGTGCCTGGCGTCGTGTTGGGTTTCCCGCTACCGCCCGCCAACTCTATTGCTCCAATGGCTTTGGCGGTCGGCTGATTTTCAGCGGCCCCCAGCGAACTCGCTGCGAAGGCGGAGCCGGCAAATGCAAGCGATGCCGCGACTACGATGATGATTTTCATTGGTCTCTCCTTGGTTCAAAGCACGCGGAAAAGCGCGCCAACCTCGGCGTAGACCTGCTGTGAGAACGAAGACATACGGCGGTTGTCGTATTTCGACACGGCAGAGACTTGTGAGAGCTCGGAATGGTTACCGGACTACTCCCGGCTTCTCCGCCGCCGCCTGCCGCCGCCTTCGCCATCATCAGCGGTCACCTTGCGCTCCGGCAAAGTCACCACCGTCGAGAGCTTGGGGAAGGTATCGACCTTGTTCGGCATCGCCATGGCGTTGACGAAATGCTCTTGAAACTTTGATTCAAGCGCCGTCTCTATCTTCTCGATTTTGCTGACGGTTTGCTCGATCTCGCGGCGGTGGCCGCGGTTAAGCAGCGCCATCAGCGCGCCGGTGCCGGCGGCGTTGCCGACGGCTTTCACCTCTTCGAGGTCGCAGTCCGGGATGAGTCCCAGGACCATGGCGTATTTCGGGTCGATGAACGAGCCGAACGCGCCGGCGAAGCGGATGGTGTCGACATGGTCGACGCCTTGTTTTTCCATCAAGAGCTTGATGCCGGCATAGAGCGCTGCCTTGGCGAGCTGGATGGCGCGGATGTCGTTCTGCGTCACGGTGATGCGCTGCTCACCCTCGTGCAGGAGGTAGGAGAAGGTGCGGCCGTTCGGGATGATGCGCGGGCTTTTTGCCGCCATTCCGCCATCGACCACTCCATCCTCGGAGATGATGCCGGAGAGATACATTTCGGCGACGATCTCGATGATTGCCGAGCCGCAGATGCCGGTGACGCCGACAGAGGCTGCGGCCTCGGCAAAGCCTTCCTCGTCCGACCACTTTTCGACGCCGATCACGCGGAAGCGCGGCTCGAGCGTTGCCGGGTCGATGCGCACGCGCTCGATCGCGCCGGGGGCGGCGCGCTGGCCCGAGGAGATTTCCGCACCCTCGAAGGCCGGTCCCGTCGGTGAAGAGGCGGCGACGACGCGATCCTTGTTGCCGAGCACGATTTCGGCATTGGTGCCGACATCGACGAGCAGCATCATCTTGTCCTGGCGGTAAGGACCTTCGGCAAGCGTCGCACCCGCAGCATCGGCGCCGACATGGCCGGCGATGCAGGGCAGCATGTAGAGCCGGGCGCCGCGGTTGACGTCGATATCGATCTCATGCGCCCAGTATTGCAGCGCGCCGGACACGGCGAGCGCGAACGGCGCCTGGCCGAGTTCCGTCGGGTCGATGCCGAGGAACAGGTGGTGCATGATCGGGTTGGCGACGAAGACCATATCGAGAATGTCGTGGCGGTCGACTTCGCCCTCGGTGCAGACCTTGCCGATCAGGCCGTTGACGGCCTCGCGCACGGCCTTGGTCATCGCCTCCCGCCCATCCGGGTTCATCATCACATAGGAGACGCGGCTCATCAGGTCTTCGCCGAAGCGGATCTGCGGGTTGGACGTGCCCGAGGAGGCGACGATGCGTCCCGATAGCAGCGACACCAGATGCATGGCGATCGTCGTCGAGCCGATGTCGCAGGCAACGCCATAGGCCTCGTTCTTGAGGCCGGGCCAGAGGCCGACGATGAAGGGGCGCGAACTATCCATGTCGCGGTGGATGGCGGCGGTAACCGCCCAGTTGCCCTTGCGCAGGATGCCCTGCACCTGCGGGATCAGGTGCGGCGCGATCAAGAGATCCTTCCAGCCCCAGTCCTTCTCCAGCATCACCTTCAGGCGGTCGAGATCGCCGAGCGGCTTGTGCATGTCGGGCTCGTCCACCTCGACATAGCAGAGCTGAACGGCGGCATTGCGCTCGATCACCCGGTCGGTCGCGGCCTTGCGCACGACCTGGGCGTTGATGACGGTATCCTGCGGCACGTCGATGACGAGATCGCCGAGGATCTGGGCGGAACAGGAGAGGCGGCGGCCATCGGGAAGCCCGCGGATCTTCTCGTAACGCTCTTCCTTGGCGCCCTTTTCCGAGATGTGCTCCAGCGAGGAAACGATCTTGTGCTTGGCGAAATTGCCTTCCTGCACCTCGATCTGACAGCGCCCGCAGGTGGCGCGCCCACCGCACACGCTTTCGACATAGACGCCGAGCTTGCGCGCCGCGTCGAGAACCGGTGTGCCCACCGGGAAGCGGCCGCGCTTGCCCGAGGGCATGAACAGCACCAGAGGTTCCTTTTGCGCGGCTTCGCTCATGTTGGTCTCGATCTCGGAAGTGCCTTCGATGCGCATGCTCAATGGTCTTTCATCAGGTCCGCGCTCTCCGGGGTGAAGCACCGCTTTGGTGTTTCAGCTCGCGAGCGAAGCACGGGTAAACGGTTTCAGACTGCACCGGAACCCGGTCGGATAGTTGTCCAATCCCGACATGGAGCGATCTCAAAGCATCATTTCGGGAGGCTGTTGCGATGACGGGGAAATTGCTTACGGCTTCTTGCGCTGCAGACGCCGGGCGTTGCTGCGCACCCGCTTGCCATAGGGCCTCAGCGCCGCCGAAGCAATCGCCGTTCCATGGCCCGATGCCGTGGCGCCGGTCATCATCCGTATCGTGTTGTCGAAGGCGGCTTTCCAGAGCGCGACATTGACGGCAACGACGCTTTCGGCGGTCGCCGCGATCTTCTCGGAGATCATGCGCTGAAGCTCGGTCACATCCTGCGACTTGCCCGTCAGCGCCGCCATCTGCATTTCCTGCAGTCGGACGGCGATCACGAAAGGGGCTTCAAACCAGAGGCTGGCGGCATCAAGGCGAAGGCTGCGTGTCATGATGATCTCCAGGTTTGCGTTGCCGGATGAAATCTCGAAATCTGTCGGTGCTGAAGGCTGGCTTCTGAACGGCTAAAGGGAGAAGGACGGCAATGAGGCATGGCTGCCTTTCAACGTCGTTCTCCCTTCCTTGGTTCAGCTCGATGCTGAAAAAAGAACCTATTCGCTTGCAGCCGCGCCGCCGGTGCGGGCCGCGCGGCCACCGCGACGACCGCCGCCGCTGGCGGCCGCCGGCGCGGCAGCAACCACATGGCCACCCTCGGCCGGCTTGTGGTCGCGATAGGTCTTGATCCAGTGAGTGCAGTTCGGGTCGGTACCGTTCAACACGTTTGCCGCACGCACCGCTTCCATTTCTTGCGGGCGGCAGGGATTCATGATCGCCGATGTCATGCCGGCGCCGATGACCATCGGGATGAAGCCGGCATTGATACCGTGGCGGTGCGGCAGGCCGAAGGAAATGTTGGAGAGGCCGCAGGTGGTGTTGACCTTCAGCTCTTCGCGCAGCCGCCGCAGAAGCGCGAAGACCTGCTGGCCGGCGGTGCCCATGGCGCCGATCGGCATGACCAGCGGGTCGACGACTATGTCATGTGGCTTGATGCCGAAGTCGGCGGCGCGCTCGACGATCTTCTTGGCAACGGCAAAGCGCACGTCCGGATCCTCGGAAATGCCGGTTTCGTCGTTGGAGATGGCAACGACCGGCACGTCGTACTTTTTGCAGAGCGGCAGGATCGCTTCGAGCTTCTCTTCCTCGCCGGTGACGGAGTTGACGAGCGGGCGGCCCTTGGCGACGCGCAGCGCCGCCTCGATCGCAGCGGTGACGGAACTGTCGATCGACAGCGGCACGTCGACGAGGCCCTGGACGATTTCGAGCGTCTTGACGAGCAGCGGCGGCTCGGTCTCGTTCGGGTTGACGGCGGTGACCCCGGCGTTGACGTCGAGCATGGTCGCGCCCGCTGCAACCTGCTCCAGTGCGTCCTTGATGACGGTGTCGAAGTTGCCCTCGATCATCTCGGCGGCGAGCTTCTTGCGGCCGGTCGGGTTGATGCGTTCGCCGATGACGCAGAAGGGCTGGTCAAAGCCAATGATGATCTCGCGGGTGGCGGAGGCGACGATTGTGCGGGTCATTAAGGGTCCTTTGTCCTGGCGGTGGGCTATGTAATCACGCCCTGGAGATCGATGATAGGCGTCGGAGACCGGCGCCGGTTTTGTCTGCTGTCTCTTCAGTGCGGATGGTGGGCTGCCGCCTCGGCCATCTGCTGCTGGTTTTCTTCCTTGCCTTCGCGGATCTGCTCCAGACGCTCGGCAACGAGCTGATCGGCCGGCAGCCTCTCGCGCTTCCAGGGCTGGCGGCCCTTCAGCACGCCCGATTCATGCACGATTTCTGCGACATATTCTTCCTGGCGGTAGGCCATCACGTGGATGCCGGAGACGCCCTCGATCTCCTTCACCTCGTTGATGATGTCGATGCAGAGCTGCTTGCCTTCCTTCTTCTGGTCCTGCGCGCCCTCCAGGCGGGTAATGACGCTGTCGGGAATATGGATGCCCGGCACGTTGGAGCGGATCCAGCGGGCGGTCTTGGCCGACGCCATCGGTCCGACGCCAACGAGAATGTAGCACTTCTCGTGCAGGCCGAGGTCGCGCACCTTCTTCATGTATTCGCGGAACATCGGCACGTCGAAGCAGTACTGGCTCTGCACGAACTGGGCGCCCGCCTCGATCTTCTTGGCGAGACGATAGGGGCGGAAATCGTAGGGCGGCGCGAAGGGGTTGATGGCGGCGCCCAGAAACACCTGCGGCGGGGTCGTCAGTTTTCGGCCCGAGAGGAACTTCGAGTTGTCGCGCATGATGCGCACGGTTTCGAGCAGCGACATGCAGTCGAGGTCGAAGACGGGCTTGGCGCCCGGCTGGTCGCCGGCCTGCACGCCGTCACCCGTCAGGCACATGATGTTCTGGACGCCCATGGCAGAGGCGCCGAGCACGTCGCCCTGGATGGCGATGCGGTTCTTGTCGCGGCAGGCGATCTGCATGATCGGCGCATAGCCCATGCGTGTGAGCAGCGCGCAGATGCCGACCGAGGACATGTGGCAGTTGGCGCCTGACGCGTCGACCGCGTTGATGCCGTCGACCCAGCCGTCGAAGATCGCTGCGCGCTCGTAGACGTCCTGCGGGTTGGCGCTGTCGGGCGGGTTGAGCTCGGCGGTGACGGCGAACTCGCCGCGGCGCAAGACCCGTTCAAGCCGGCCGCGGGAGGAATGACCGGGCAGCGGATCGAGCGGCGCGCCGGGATCGTGCGGGTTGTAGTCGGGGCTCATGCCTGGCCTTCCTTGGATGCCGCATCGCGGCGCGCTGCTGCTTCCGCGGTCACGCGTAGCCAGGACGAGGTTTCGCGCAGCGACTGGTTGACCGGCTTCTGCACGTTCATGATGGCGTTGCCCTTCTCCATGTTCTGCGAGCCCTTCCAGGCCTGGACCCAGACGCAGGGCATGTCCGGCTCGACCTCGCAATTGCCGTTGGCGCGCACGCCGCCGCAGGGGCCGTTGCGCAGCTGCTTCGGACAGTTCATCGGGCAGGACATGCCCGTTGAAGACAACGCGCACTGACCGCACATGCGACAGTCGAAGAGGAAGCCTTTGACGTGGCGCTCGACGAAGGTCACGGGACGCTCGACCCGGCCGTAGCCAAGCGCGTTCCAGAGCGGATGAAGCAGCAGGAACAGGTCGGCGAAGCGGTGGTAGAACCATTCGAGGAAGCGCGAGTTGCGGACCGCCCAGAGGCGGACGGTGTATTTGTGGCGCGAGCGGCGGCTGGGCGACACGCCTGACGGTGTGAAGGCGCCGGTCGCGGCCTTGGCGCCCGGTGCGGCGTTGCCCTTCAGGATTTTCTGTTCGCCTGCCGGTTTGGCGTCAGCCATTGTCGCGGCCTCCGGCCTTGACGAGCGCCACCAGACGTTCGCGGTCATAGGCGGCTTCGAGCTCGGCGGCAGCCTGGTCGGCTTCCGTTTCCAGATCGTCGGAGACCGGCACCGGATCGGCCTTGCGCCATTCGGCGAGGTAGTCGTCGGTTTCGGCCGCACCGGTGCGCATGGCGCACATGTCGATCGCCTCGGTGAAGCGCAGCGACAGTTCACGCTTTGCCGTCGTGCGGCCCTTCTTGATGATGACCTGGGCCGGAATGTCGCGCCAGTAGACGATAATGCGATCTGCCATCGGGTGTTGTTCTCCTCCCCCTGCATGTTTCCTTTGATCGGTGCCGATCGAAGGCCGAAAACATGCAGCACTCCTAAGCGCTAAAGCGACCTTTGTGCGTCTCATCAGACGCGCGGCGCTGTAGTGCGACAATGCGCATGTCCCGGCGTCCGGGCTCATCTCGCCACGACGTCGGATATGTCCAAAAACGACGCTCGCGCAGATGCCATATCAGACGTCTTGGCGGTGATGCGCAAGTCGCAGTTGAGCCGCTTGTTGTGGGCAGGAGCCGCGGTCGTGGATTGCCCGCAGTATCAGGCTTTTAGGCTGAAGCTGGCCGATGCAAGCGAAGGGATTTCGCCTACCAGATCCGACGCGTCAGGCCGTTCCATACCCAGGTCCAGATCGGCGGGTGATACCATTGTCGTGACGGACCTGCGACATTGACGGTCCGCAGATTTCCGTCGAGCGCATCTGCGACCGCGGCAATCGCGATTTCCGTTGAGGCGGCCGTCTGCAGCAGCGGATAGGTGTGCATCGTATCGTCAGGGGCAGGCTTCTGCCGTGACTGGTAGAGCACGCCGCCGGTATCGACGCCTGCATCGACCAGATGCACGGTCGCCCCGAAGTTTTCGAGGTCGTTGTTGACCCGCGCCCAGTAGCCGCCCATCAGGCCGCGATAGGCCGGATTGATGCCGGCGTGGAAATTGAGGACCGGACAGGCCATGGCCGCCAGCGTCGCTGCCTTCAGCATGCGGCAACTGATGAGGAAGACGACGTCGGGTTCGAGCGCGCGGATCTGCGTTATGGCGTCGGCGTCATTGACCGAGGCGACGTATTTGACCGGGATTGAGGGGGCGGGTTTTCCCGAGACCTTGTAGGTCGCGAGGATCTCTTCGGCGCGTTTTCGGGTGAAGCGCTTGCCGAAGCGCGAGGCGATCATGGTCGCAAGCTGCCCCAGCGCCGTCAGCCAGCCGAGCTTGCGGGCGCGGCGGCGCAGGAACAGGCCCTTCGATTCCGGTTGCTCCTCCACGACGGCCACCTCAGCAAAGCGGCTTGCGAGCGCGTTGATCATGATCCAAGGGTTTTCGCCGCCCGCCGTCACCACGACGACGCGGCCCGGGCGCTTGCCTGCGGCGTGGTTCTGGCTGGCGATTTCGGTCATGGCGGCCCCGCGGATGAACAGGGCCGAGTTATGAAGGCTTGCCCGTTACCGCCGGCTTAACTGGTTCCAGTACCATTCGGCGACACCGCCGCCGAGCACGACGAGCGCCACGGATTCGACCATCTTCACATCATCCGAAAGGCTGCAGACTGCGCCGACGACCAGCGAAAGCAGCAGCCCGGCGGCGCAGCCGATGGCGTAGGGCAGGTATTCGAGGAATTTCACTGGTGTGCCTCCCGTCCCAAGACGCAGCCGTCGCGCACTGAGATGTAACGCAGGGTAGCGCAGATATGGGGATTAGGAAGAGCTTATTTTTCGTTGCAATTTGCGAAAGTGCTGCAAATCCTCTTCGCCCCGCTTGCGGGGAGAAGGTGGCCGGCAGGCCGGATAAGGGACATTTTTCAGGCGATTCGGATCGTCACGACGCCGCGGTGATCCGCCGGTGTATGGCCCCGAGGCTTTCCCGGAACCGCTCGAACGTGCCGTGCTCCGTCAATTCCCGCAGCACCTGTTCGTTGATGCCGCCGCGGGTGGCGTAGTCCTCGGCCAGATGGGCGAAGCTTGCGTCCGGCGTCGTTGCCGGTGCCTGGCCGAGTGCGCCAAACAGGCTGGCGATATAGTCGCGGCCCTTCGCTTCGTCGACGCCGTTGTCCTTTAGCCAGCTATGGACCGTTTCCAGGTACTTGAAGTAGCTGGCATAGGTGGCGGTCGCCACACTTAGCGCATCGAATTCGCTCTCGCTTGTTACTTCGATCGCCGTGCCGAGCCGGCCGAAAAACGCCGCCATATCCGGATCCGGCGGGAAGAT
This sequence comes from Ensifer sp. ENS09, assembly GCF_014852425.1. Taxonomy (NCBI): domain Bacteria; kingdom Pseudomonadati; phylum Pseudomonadota; class Alphaproteobacteria; order Hyphomicrobiales; family Rhizobiaceae; genus Ensifer; species Ensifer sp. ENS09. The sequence continues at coordinate 704,616 of NZ_JACVBP010000001.1, read as the reverse complement.
GATCGTCGGCCCCTGACGGATCGCAATCATCGGCATCGGCAAGGCCTTGGTCACGCGCTTCACTTGGCCAACCATGGCGGCGATCTCGGCGCAGGAGAAGGTCGCAATCAGGCTGACGACGTGGTGATCCGGGCGGAAGCGCAAGGCGGGCAGGACATCACGGGCGATCTGCGGCCGGACGCCGAGCATGACCGTGTCTGAGGCGTCGAGCACCGCCTGATTGTCGGCAGCGACAGTCACGTCAGGAAAGCGGGCAGCAAGGCCCGCAGCGATCTCTTCGTTGCGCGGCGAAAGGACGACGGTGGTGATCTCGCCGGGAAGCGTCTTGAGGCCGGTGACGATCGCCGAGGAGAGTGCGCCGGTGCCGATGAATCCAAGTTTCATGAAAGTTCTGTCGCCTGGTGATTTCAGAAGGTCCGTGAATCTGCCGGGTGTGGCATGCACGGGCACGTGTTTGGAATTCGCGGAATAATAATAGCAAAGGCGCCGGCGACAAGCGCTCGCGACAGCGTCGCGCACAGGAGAGCAGGACGCATTTCAACAGTGCGGTTGAGATTGCCACGCCCTTTCGGCCGCTGCGGGGCGTTGCCGCATAAGGCGGAGACCCCTGCTAGGCCAAGGGGTGTTGGTCGAAAGGCTGCTGCGTTTTGGCCCGGGACCTAGCGAAAGTCATCGGCGGTGAGGACATAGATCGTCCGGCGCCCCTTGGCATAGGCTGCCGTCGCGGCCTCGTGGATTGCGTTGCGCGCGGCATCGAAGGCCAGCAAGCAGGCTGCTTCGGTCGTCCGGGTGGTCGCGCCACGGGAGAGGGCGGCCGCCTCAACATAGAAGGGCACTTCGAACATGCCATCGTGGCCAAGGAAACGTACGGCCTTGCGCGCTTCATCGAAGCTTCGGCATGGGTTCGGAAAGGTCAGCGGCATGGTCGTAATCCTTTTGGCGGTAAGCCAGGCCGGCCAGAGACGGGCCGTCACAAGATCCGCCCGAAAAGGATCGTGGTCACGACGACGGCGACCGCCAGCGAAAGGGCGATCCAGGCAAGCAGGCCGCGGTAGTCGAATAGATAGATCTGAGCCGGTATGTGGTACTTCATGATCGCCTCCTGCAGCTGATCTGTTAGGACGATGGTTTGGATCTAAAGGGCGTGCCTGGCCTTGAAGGCCCGTTCGGCCAGGGCCATTCGCTCGTCGGCGGGACGGATCAGTTCGAGATTGCCTTCATCGGTCACGCGCTCATGGCATTCGTCGCTGCTGCGTATGCGGTACTGGAGCGCATTGTCGCGGATGGGGAGCGTGGCGGTTATGCGGTAGGTGTCCCCGATGATCGACTCTCTGGTCAGCGCTCCCTTCGAGCGAACAAGCTGGCCGACCTGGAAGCGGTGAGCCGGCGACTGGTCGCGGGGGCCGCGGATGATGCGTTTCGTAAAAGATAAAGCGTTCATAGTGGTCTCAGTCCTCTTAGGTGTGGGCAGGCACGGTCGGTCGGCTGCGATGAGCCGGTTATCGACCGATCAACCAAGGTTCGGGGAACGAACAGACGTTACAATGCGCGATGTGCTTCGAGGCGAAGCATGGACCAAGCACTGGATCCGAAGCTTGCGTGTCGTTCGAAAATTTAGGAGAATAGGTGCGGTTAGAAATTCTGATACCGCGAAAGCCACATCGGCCAAATTTACTTGGATATACTATTGCGCGTCGATTGAGTTTCAATTGAGGCGCGTGTGTCTGCCGACGCAGATTTAAAGTGTTTTTGGCGCGACGCCGGTGTTCCTCCCGAGTTTCTCGCTGCTCGCGTGATAAAAGCCACGTGCCGATCGAGGATGTGTTAAGCTCGTCGCTTGGAACTGGAGACTGTCATGTCCGAGCCGAACAAACTCTACCAGAGCGAAATCATCACCCTGCACAAGGCGCCGCTGATCGGCACTCTTTGCCTGGAATGCGACGACGGCCAGATCGAGGTCGCGCTGAACCGAGCGGCTGCCGAGACCTTGCAGAAGGTTATTGCGCGCTTTCTTTCCCCAGCCGCGTGACATCCCCAGCCGCGATGGCCTCATTCGATGAAGGAGAGGCGCGATGTCCTCCCGTTTGGTCTTCTCACTGTTTCTGGTCGCCCTGTCTGTTTTTCTTGTCTGGGCCTTCAGGCCACCTCAGGGCAATGCGAGCGATCGCCCCGCCATGCCGCATGTGGCTGAGCAAGGGCAGATGGTTAACCCCGCTTACGGACTGGGCTGATGACAACACTAAGGTACGGTCTCAAGGTCGAAGCCAACAATGTTTGGGCGGTTGTCGATGTCTTCACCGGGCAACCGGTTGTTGTTGACGGTTATCTGATGTCCAACTTGCCGCGCGACGAAGCGGATGATCTTCTCGATATTCTCAATCTCCAAGACCGCATACGCAGGGGCACGATTCAGCTTCCGCCCCGGCCGCCGGAAGATAGGGGTTAGATGGGTGGGCTGGAAACCCACGATGGTGGCTCAGCGGGGCACGCTGCCGGTCTTTCGATCAACAGCAGCCTGTCTGAATTGCTCATAAGGCGCCGGACGGGAAGGGGACCTCGGAAACTCCGCGGCAGTGCCCGGCTCGGCCAGCGCCGCCTCCGGAGTGGCGTGGCTGTCGACGCCGCTTTCGAGTGCCGCAATCAGGAAGCGCGTGGCAGCAAGCCGTCCGCCCGAGTCTGCCGTCGCGGTCGTTCCGTAGTAGCCGGCAGCGGCGAGTACCTCGACCAGAAGGCTGAGGTCGTCGGAGTGAAGACAATGTTCTGGATTGCTGGAAGACATTGCGTCCTCCTTTGGTTGGGGCCCAGGCACGAAGGCCCGTAGGCGACGGCGCCCGCTTCAATCGCCGTCGATGAAGCACCCTGCACGCGTTGTCGCGCCAGCGCAACGAACTTCACTCAACCACCGGGAGGTATGTTTTGGCCGAGCGCGCGTTTTGCTTCGTCGCCCGTCGCTGTCCTGTGCGCATCCATCGCGTTCGCCAGATCGAGCCTGCTCGGGCCGACTTTTGCGAAGATGTCACGCGCCGCCAGCGGTGCCAATTGATAGGCCAGAATGAACTCTTCGAGATCGTAGACCGCATCCCAGGCGTGAAGCAGTCTCTTATTGTCGTTCGTGAAATTCTTGGTCATGGGACGCTCCCGCGTTCTGGCTCCGTGCTTGGCGCAAAGACGGCCAAGTGTCAGGCGGCCGAGGAAGCGTCAGGGATGAGTTACGCCAGCTAAACGGGCTTGCGCGAACATGGTTTCAAATTAAGAGTTCAGACGGCGAAGGAGGGGACCTGGCAAGGGGCCTGGCAATGAGGGGGCCCGGGCGGAAGCCGGATCGTCGGCCTCTGACGGAACGTGATCACCGGCGATCAGGCGGACGACGTGCTGTCGCGGCCGGAAGCGTGCGGCCGGCAGGAATTCGCGGTCAATCTGTGAGCTGGCAGAAAGCATGACCGGTCGCCATCGCCGAGCACAGCATGGTTCTCGGCGGCAACGGTGACCTTGGCAAAGTGCGCGGCAGCGACGCTATTTCAGGTAGGCGCGCACCACATCCACCAGTTCGGCCGCCGCTTCCTCCCGGTCCTTCTGCGACAGCTTGGCTGCGGCGACATGCATTTGGATATGGTCTTCGACCACTTCCGCCATCAGCCCGTTGACCGCGCCGCGTATGCCGGCGATCACCTGCATGACCTCGGCGCAGCCCTTCTCCTCCTCCAGCATCCGCTCGACCGCCTCCATCTGGCCGCGCAAGCGCCGGACCCTGTTGATGAGTTTCTGCTTCTCGCGGATCGTATGGGTCATCGGATACTCCGGTTTCGGGTGCTATGCGGCCCTTGGTTCCACCTCGACGGTCACATGCGACAAATCGTGGATGGCGGCAAGCTTCTCGCGATAATAGGACGGCGCCCGCGGATTGTCGGCGACGATCGAGACGATCGCGCCGTGGTGGCCGGGCCCGAGCTGCCAGATGTGCAGGTCGACGATTTCGGCATCTTCCCCGGCAACGATCTCGCCGATCTCTTCCGGCAGATCCTCGCCTTCGGGGATATAGTCGAGCAAGGTCGCCCCGGTGTCGCGGATGAGGCCGAAGGACCAGCGCGCAATGACAAGCGCGCCGACGATGCCCATGGCGGGATCGAGCCACAGCCAGCCGTAGATCGCGCCGAGGCCAAGGGCGACAATCGCGAGAACCGAGGTCAGCGCGTCGGCGAGAACGTGCAGATAGGCGGCGCGCAGGTTGCGATCCTGGCTGCCTTGATGCCCCAGATGCCCATGATGATGCCCATGGTGATCGTGATGGCCATGATCGTCCTTCAGGAGCCAGGCGCAGACGAGATTGACGATGAGGCCGGCGACGGCAACGAGGATCGCCTCGCGGAAATCGATCGTGACTGGAGAACCGAGGCGGCGCAGGCTTTCCCAGCCGATCAGAAGCGCGATGAGCGCCAGCACGATGGCGCTGGAAAAACCGGCGAGGTCGCCGAGTTTCCCGATGCCGAAGGTGAAGCGGCGATTGTTCGAATGCTTGCGCGCATAGAGATAGGCAAGCGCTGCGATCAGCATCGCGGCGGCATGGGTCGACATGTGCCAGCCGTCGGCGACGAGCGCCATCGACCCGAAGACCTGTCCGGCGGCGATCTCGACCACCATCATCGTTGCGGTGACCGCGATGACGATCCAGGTCCGCCGCTCGTTGCGCTCATGATTGCCGCCAAGGAAGACATGATCGTGGCTGGCCGCGAGCATGCGCGCCTCGTTATGCGCATGCCCTTGGTGAGCGTTGTGGTGATGATGGTCGTGCTCGTGATTGCCCATGTCGATGTCTCCAATATGATATAGGGGGGTACCCTATGTGGAGATCAACGTAAAGTCTCTGTTTCGGGCCTGCGATTTCAAATTGATGATGTCGCTAATTCAAGCTTTCAGAAGCGATGTCGTCAGATCGCCATAACCGGTGAAGCGGTATTCGTATTCGAGGCCCAGGCGCTCGGCCGCCTTCTTGGCCTTCTCCTGCAAGCCTGTGTCTTCCTGCTGCGAGAGATAGACCAGCTTGCGGTAGTGGCCGAAATACATGTCCCGGAGTTCCGGGTGGCGATCGAGGCCCAGCGGTTCGATGACAAAGGCTTCGAACTGGCGGGCGAGGAAGTCGGTAAGGAAGAAGGCGGTGAGGTCGTCGTCCCAACGGCGGGCGAAATCCTCGTTGCCGGCGAAGAAGGAATAACAGTGGGGCCCAGGGATGCGCTCGACCTTTTCCTCCTCAAGGAGACGATCGAGATGGCCCCCGGTGCCGCAATCGGCATAGGCGACGAAGATGCGCTCGAAGCCTTCGGCGCGGGCCTTGGCGATGGCGTCGCGAATGCCCGGGGTGATCTTGTCGGGCGTGTTGTGCCAGATGGCGGGCAGACAATTGAGGTCGATATGGCCAAGCCCGTTCGCCTCGCAGATCGCCAGGATTTCGCGGGCGATGGCGCCGCAACCGATCACGTGAACTTTTTCCGGTTGTGCACGTTCTATTGCGGGCGATACTTTTTCCATCTTGATTCCATGTGGCTATCAGCGGGAAGGACCCTGACCATGACAGTAAAGACCCTTGCAACCGTCGGCGCCGTTCTCGTCGCCCTTTCGACGCTTACCGCCTGCGGCAACACCATCCGCGGGATCGGACAGGATACCGCAAACACGGTCAACGCGACACAGTCGGCCGGCAAGAAGGTGGCAAACTCCGTCAACTAACCCGGCAAACCTGCCAGGCACCCTCGCCAGACATAGGAAAGCCGGCCGCGGATTTCACCCACGCGGCCGGCTTTGTCATTTCGGATTGTCCGAAGCTCAGCCGGCCAGGCGGTTGTGCTTGCGCTTCATGAAGTCCTTGGCGGTTTCGACGGCGATCGCCGCATCGCGGCAATAGGCGTCGGCGCCGACGGCCTTGCCGAATTCCTCGTTCAGCGGCGCGCCGCCGACGAGAACGACGTAGTCGTCGCGCAGCCCCTTTTCCTTCAGCGTGTCGATGACGACCTTCATGTAGGGCATGGTGGTCGTCAGAAGCGCCGACATGCCGAGGATATCCGGCTGCTCGCGCTCGATCGCTTCGAGATAGTTTTCGACCGGGTTGTTGATGCCGAGGTCGACGACGTCGAAGCCCGCACCCTCCATCATCATGCCGACGAGGTTCTTGCCGATGTCGTGAATGTCGCCCTTGACGGTGCCGATCACCATCTTGCCGAGCTTCGGCGCGCCGGTTTCGGCCAGAAGCGGGCGCAGGATGGTCATGCCGGCCTTCATGGCGTTGGCCGAGAGCAGCACTTCCGGCACGAACAGGATGCCGTCGCGGAAGTCGATGCCGACGATGCGCATGCCTTCGACCAGCGCCTGGGTCAGGACATCATAGGGCGTCCAGCCGCGCTTGAGCAGGATGTTGGTCCCGTCCTCGATTTCCTCCTTCAGGCCGTCATAGAGGTCGTCGTGCATCTGCTGCACGAGTTCTTCGTCGGAAAGGTCCTCGAGAATGATTTCATCGTCTGCCATATTGGGGTTCCTCGGTTCCTGGCACGGTCGCGCGAAATTTTCGGACGCGTCCATCAATCCATAGCGGTCGATGTCTAAAAATCTGTTTTCGAAAGCGACGTCGCATATGACAAAAAGCGACGGGAGGGCGGCTTCTTTTGCCGCCTGTATATTCTTAACAAAAACAATATATTCGCGCCACGCGGTTTTTGCGCCCGCTTGTCGCCGCTCGGCAGTGTTCGAGTTGCGCCACGCCTTGGCGCATTGAGACCCGCAAGGCCCCCGATGCTTGGTAGCATTAGGGCAAATTGATGCTTGAAGGCGCAAAAAGTGATGCGCGGGAGAGGAAAAGCGAATGAGCGACGTGACAGAACAGGGCGCGGTTGAAGGCGGCGGTCGCCGCGCACGCGGCGAGGGACGGGGAGCAGCGGCAAGGCGCGCATCGCGCACCGGCGGCGGCCCGGGGCCGTCTTTGCCCTATATCCAGCGCAAAATTCGCGAATACGAGGTCCTCGACGAGGAAGGCCTGCAGCTGATCGAGCGCAATGCCGACACCATCCTCGAGGAAATCGGCATCGAATTCCGTGACGACGCCGAGGCGCTCGAACTCTGGAAGCAGGCCGGCGCCGACGTGCGCGGCCAGCGCGTGCATTTCCCCAAGGGTCTCTGCCGCGAACTCCTGAAGACGGCACCTTCCGAGTTCACCTGGCATGCCCGCAACCCGGAGCGCAGCGCGAAGGTCGGCGGCAAGGCGACGATCTTTGCGCCGGTCTACGGCCCGCCCTTCGTGCGTGACCTTGAAGGCGTCCGGCGCTATGCGACGATCGAGGATTTCCGCAATTTCGTGAAGCTCGCCTATATGGCGCCGTCGATGCATTCGTCCGGCGGCACGGTCTGCGAGCCCGTGGACATTCCGGTGAATAAGCGTCACCTCGATATGGTCTACAGCCATATCAAGTATTCCGACAAACCCTTCATGGGCTCGGTGACGGCGCCGGAACGGGCGGAAGACACGATCGCCATGGCGAAGATCGTCTTCGGCGACGACTTCGTCGAAAACAACTGCGTCACGCTCAACCTCATCAACGCCAACTCGCCGATGGTCTTCGACGAGACCATGGTCGGCGCGCTCAAGGTCTATGCCCGCCACAACCAGGCCTGCGTGCTTTCGCCCTTCATCCTGTCGGGCGCCATGAGCCCGGTAACGGTCGCCGGCACCTTGACGCAGATCCTTGCCGAAGTTCTCGCCGGTGCCTCCTTCACCCAGCTCATCCGCAAGGGCGCGCCGGTGCTCTTCGGCACCTTTGCCGCCTCGATCTCGATGCAGTCGGGTGCGCCGACCTTCGGCACGCCGGAGCCGTCGCTGGTCTCCTATGGCGCGGCCCAGCTTGCCCGTCGCCTGAAGCTTCCCTTCCGTACCGGCGGCTCGCTCTGCGGCTCCAAGGTTCCGGACGCGCAGGCAGCGCACGAATCAGCCAACACGCTCAACATGACGCTGCTTGCCGGCACCAATTTCGTGCTGCATGCGGCAGGCTGGCTCGAAGGCGGTCTGATCTCGTCCTACGAGAAGTTCATGATCGACCAGGACCAGCTCGGCATGATGCAGAAGATGGCCGAAGGCATCGATCTCTCGGAAAACGCCCAGGCGCTCGACGCGATCCGCGAAGTCGGTCCGGGCAGCCACTATCTCGGCTGCGCCCACACCCAGGCCAACTTCCAGACGGCCTTCTACCGTTCGCCGCTGGCCGACAACAACTCCTTCGAACAGTGGGAAGTGGAAGGCGAAAAGCGCATCGAGCAGCGCGCCAATGCGCTCTGCCGCAGCTGGCTGGAACACTACGAGGCGCCTTACCTCGATCCCGAGATCGACGAAAAGCTCAAGGCCTTCATCGATCAGCGCAAGAACTCGATGCCGGACGCTTTCACCTGAAAGGGTCCCGAGCGAGCCAGGGAGCAAGGCGGCGCGGCGCAGGTGGCCGATATGATCCAGAAAGAGGTCTGGCGCCCGCATTATGAACATCAGGGGCCGAAACCGAAATGACGGCGCCTTCCGCAAATGCGGACAAGACAATCGAAACGATCCGTGCGGCGCTCGCGCCGCACGGTCTTTTTTTGCGCGGAACCTTGAACTTCGCCTCCGGTGAGGCTGCACCGCTACTGGCCGATGGCCGTCCGGCGGTAAGCGTGGTGCTGGTTGGCAATATCGGCGGCTCGCTGTGGCAGCCCTTCGATGCTTGGCGCTGCAGCCTGGCTGATCGCGGGGGCACCGACCCGCTCGACAACTGGTCGAAGGCGGTGATCCAGCCGATCGCTGCCGCCTGCGGGGCGACCGCCTACTTCCCATCCGACCCGCCCTGGCAACCCTTCCAGCAATGGGCGATGCGGGCCGAGGGCCTGAAGCCGTCGCCATTGGGCATCCTCATCCATCCGCGCTTCGGGCTTTGGCACGGCTATCGCGCAGCGCTCGGCTTCGACATACCGCTTGGCGACACGGGCGAGCGCGGGACCGACCACCCCTGCGACCGGTGCTCGGAAAAGCCCTGCATTTCCGCCTGTCCGGCCGCAGCGCTCGCCGGCGAGCGCTTCGACGTCGCGCTCTGTCGCAGCCATCTGCGCACGGATGCGGGCAGGGCAGGTTGTCTCACAAGTGGCTGTCTCTCGCGTGACGCCTGTCCCGCCGGCAGCCGGTATCGCTACCCGCCTGAGCAGTTGCGTTTCCATATGTCTGCGCTTGAAGTGTGAGCGCCGGTCTCCACTCTGGCGCGCAAAGATGGTGCAAATCTCCAAAATGACTAAAATTGGAGGTGTCGTGGAAAGGTAATATTATCGAATTTATAACGATCTGGACGGCGTGGCGTTGGAGTCCATCGTATGAGAGGTAGCCCAGTCGTATCCGTGAGCAACTATCCTCCGCACCTGTCGCGCGAGGACGTGCAGGCGCAGATATCTCGGCTTGACAGTATTCACGCGGCCAACAGCCAGGTTCTGGAGGACGCTTTCAAGCGCCTTCTGGCGATCGGCGCCGGCCATGCGGCCGTCATCGCGGCCTGCATCACCGGTTTTGATGCGCTGGTCGATCGCTCGGTTTTCGCCGGCGATCTTCTCCCCGATGCCATCGACATCCTGAGAAAATTTGCGCTTACCGTCAGCGCGCTCGGCCTGTTCCTCACGTTCTGGGCGATCGGCAACAATTACGGCGAGGTCCAGAAAGAAGCGAGGCGCCATGCGGTGAAGGTGGCAACGACGCTCAGAGAGAAGCGGCTGCTTTTGTCGCTGTCGCAGGATGTGCTGAACCGCGATCCCAAATCCTATGTGCTTGCGGGCGTCGGCGGCTTTGCCTGCCTTTGCGCGATCTTCGGCCTTGCAAGTCTCGCCGGCATCGCCGGTCTCGTCACCACCATGGCGGCGATCGTCGGCGGCTAGTCGCCAAACGTATGATTTCGCCTGTGCCCGCGCCAGAATAAGCCGCAATCTCAGGCATGCTTGGCGGCTGATTCGATTGGACCTTTTGACCATGCCGCTGTTTCCAAAACCCTTTCTCGTCGGTGCCGTTCTGTCGGCCGGTCTTGCCGGGCCGGCGCTCGGCGCCTGCCGTGATGTCAGCCATCTCGGCCAGGATTATGTCGCCTGCAGTTTCGACCCGGCGACAAGCGATATACGCCTTTACAACAAGGACCAGGCGGGCGTGCCGTTCCGTTCGTTCCGGGCGCTGTCGCTCGAGCTGCGTCACCGCGATGAGTATATGGGCTTCGCCATGAATGGCGGCATGTATCATGACGACCTGTCGCCGGTCGGCCTGCACATCGAGGAGGGCCAAGAGCAGGCGCCGCTCAACACCAATTCCGGCTGGGGCAATTTCCACCTGCTGCCGAACGGGGTGTTTTTTGTCGATGACGGCAAGGCGGGGGTGATGGCGGCGGACGCCTATCGTGACGCCAGGCTGACACCGCGCTTTGCCACCCAGTCCGGGCCGATGCTGGTGATCGACGGCAAACTGCATCCGCGCTTCCTGCCGGATAGCACCAGCCTGAAAACCCGCAACGGCGTCGGCGTGACGGCTGATGGCGAGGTCGTCTTTGTTGTCTCCAAACGGCCGGTGCGCTTCCATGATTTTGCGACGCTGTTTCGCGATACGCTCGATTGCCCCAATGCACTGTTCCTCGACGGCACGATCTCCAGCGTCTACGCGCCTGATATCAACCGCCACGACCGGCTGTTCCCGATGGGGCCGATGATCGCCGTCGTTGGAAAATTTCCACGCTGATCGGGAAAATTTCGACATTGGTCGAAAAAAATGTGCCTCGCACCCAAGGAATGATCAGCCTGCAACGTCTAAGGTTCAAATGAGGTGAGGGCGGGCACGGATTTGGACGCTGAACTCGTCGAAAAGGCGGTTGCCGGAGACCGGCAGGCTTTCGGCCAGCTGGTCGAACGACACTACGACTTTGTCCACGCGGTCGCGTGGCGCTGGTCGGGCAATGGCTCGGACGCGGAAGACATCGCCCAGGACGTTTGCCTGCGGCTCGGAGCTGCGATCCGCGGTTTTCGCGGCACCAGCCGGTTTCGCACCTGGCTTTACACCCTGACGCTGAACGCCGCGCGCGACCATCGGCGGCGGCAGGTGCGCGACAATAGCCGCATGCAGGCCTATGCCAGCGAGCAGGCGACGGCAGCTCGCCTTGATGATCCCGACGAGGAACAGCGCGACGCGCTCTGGACCGCGGTCCGGGAGCTGCCGGAGAAGCAGTGCGATGCGGTGCTGCTCGTTTATGCCGAAGGCTTGAGCCATGCGGCAGCGGCCGACGTGCTCGGCTGTTCGGAGGCAACGATTTCCTGGCATGTGCACGAGGCGCGCAAGCGCCTGAAGACATTGCTCGGCAAGGAGGCAGTGTGACCATGAGCGACGATTTCGAAAAGCTTGGCCGGATCAATCCGCCGAAGGCTTCGCCGGAAGCGCGCGCCCGTGCGCTAGCCTTGGCCATGCAGGCCTTCGACGAAGCCGAAGAAAATTCGAGTGCCACCCAAGGATCGGTTCGGCCGGTTCGTCAAAGCTCCATCTTCAACCGGATATGGAGCCCCATCATGAACCGGAAACTGCTTGCCGGGTCGGCACTCGCCACTCTTCTGGTCGTGCCCGCCGCCGCCTTTCTGACGCTGGAACTGACGCGCAACGGTTCGCCCTTCGGGGACGGCGCACAAGAGATCGCGCTGAAGGAAAAGCCAAAGCCCCAATCGGCATCGAAGCCGGCCCAGCCTGACGCGGTGCCGGAGGGCAATCTCGGCGGGACGCCGGACGGAAAGGCGTCCGGCGCTGTGGCCGATCAGGTTGCTGCCGCGCAGAGGGCGAGCGCGACCGAACAATCCCGTGCCGCCACGTCGAAGGAAGAAACCAATTCCGACGATATAGCGAATGTGTTGGAACGTCCCGCGCCGGAGATGGCCGAAGCCAAGCGCTTGGCCGCCGAAGGCGAGGCCGCAGCGCCCGCCGCGGAAGGCGACGCGATGGCCAACAGCGTTGCGCGTGACAGTGTTGCCCCGCTTTCTGCCGTTGGCGGCGCGCAGCCGCAGATGACCTATCTGCCGGCGCCCGTCGTGCAGGAGGAAATGCAAACCGTGCCGCCCGAAAACCGCGAGCGCTTCGGGAAGGCCGACAGCAATCCGGTGAAAAGCGTCGCGACTGACCCGGTCTCTACCTTCTCGGTCGACGTCGACACGGCCTCCTACGCCTTCGTGCGCCGTTCGCTGATGGAAGGGCAGATGCCCGAGCGCGATGCCGTACGGGTCGAGGAGATGGTCAACTACTTCCCCTATGACTGGCCGCGGCCTGCGAGCGCTGCCGAGCCCTTCAAGGCGACGGTGACTTTGACGCCGACGCCCTGGAATGGCGGCACGCGGCTGATGCATGTGGCGATCAAGGGTTACGACGTCGTGCCGGCCGAGGCGCCGAAGGCGAACCTCGTCTTCCTGATCGACGTGTCCGGCTCGATGGACGAGCCCGACAAGCTGCCGCTCCTGAAAGGCGCTTTCCGGCTGCTGGTCGAGAAGCTAAAGCCCGAGGATACGGTCTCGATCGTCACCTACGCAGGCAACGCCGGAACCGTGCTGGAGCCGACGGCGGTCAAGGACAAGGCAAAGATCCTCGCTGCCATCGATACCTTGCAGCCCGGCGGCTCGACCGCCGGTGCGGAAGGCATCGACGCGGCCTACGGGCTTGCCGAGAAGGCCTTCGTCAAGGGAGGGGTCAACCGCATCATGCTGGCGACGGATGGTGACTTCAATGTCGGCCCGTCGAGCGACGAGGACCTGAAAGGGCTGATCGAGGACAAGCGCAATAGCGGCATCTTCCTGTCGGTGCTCGGCTTCGGCCGTGGCAACTACAACGACGCTCTGATGCAGACGATCGCCCAGAACGGCAACGGCACGGCCGCCTATATCGACACGCTGGCCGAGGCACAGAAGACGCTGGTGGAGGAGGCTGGGTCTTCGCTCTTCCCGATCGCCAAGGACGTCAAGCTGCAGGTGGAGTTCAATCCGGCTGAAATCGCCGAATACCGGCTGATCGGCTACGAGACACGCGCCTTGAAGCGGGAGGACTTCAACAACGACAAGGTGGATGCCGGCGACATCGGCTCCGGGCACAGCGTGACCGCGATCTACGAGGTGACGCCGAAGGGCAGCCCGGCGGTGCTGAACGACGACTTGCGCTATGCGACGGCTGAGAAGCCGGCGGCTGAAGCGACAGGAAATAGCGGCGAACTTGCCTTCCTGAAGATCCGCTACAAGAAGCCGGATGGCGACAAGAGCGAGCTGATCACTACGCCGGTAACCGAGACGAACGCGGTTCCGTCGCTTGCCGAGGCGTCCAATGATGTCCGCTTCTCGGTGGCCGTGGCGGCCTTCGGGCAGAAGCTTGCAGGGGTGACGGCGCTCGCCGACTATTCCTATGACTCAGTCATCGATCTCGCTGCAGCCGCCAAGGGCGCCGATCCGTTCGGCTATCGCTCCGAGTTCGTCAATCTGGCACGGCTGGCCAAGGGGCTTGGCGGTTCCGGGAAGTGATGTCGAGTGGGGCGGGGCAGTCCTCAACCGCGTGGCGAGGACATACCCGCCACCTATGCGGTGAGGGTTTGCTCCTCAACCGCCTGCCGGCAGCTTCTCCCCGTTATGACGGGGAGAAGCGAACGAGTGGCGACCGTTTCACCCATCGCGAAGGCTGAGATTGTCACTGACGTTGAGGTCTGGCAGCGGAGGGTGCGCCTAGCATCTCTCTCCCGCTTGCGGGTAGAGATGTACGCCAGCACAGTGAGGGGCGTCGGGCGTGAGCGCTGCGTCACGGTCATGCCGGCGCGTGGCAAGAGGGAATGGTCGTTGTCGCGCCGCATTTCGACGCGAACGTTCAGGCCTTCGGAAAGGCCCGATCCAAGCCGCCGGCCTTCGACAGGCCGGCCTTGAACGCCTGGTAGGCCGCATGCTGGCTGGAGCGGCCGGCTTCCATCAGGCGCATCTGCAGGCGTGCCGGTGCGTGGCTGCCGAGCCATTGGCCGAGCTTTTCGAGCTTCAGAGAGTTGAGGAACTTCGCCTCCGAGGCGATGTCGAGGTGGCGGTAGAGCCCGTCCATCAGCCGCTCGTCCTGCTCGGGATTTTCCATCAGCAAACGCAGGAAGGACTGCTCGGCCTCGCCGAAGGCGCCGAATTTTTCGGCGACGGTGTCCCGGTCGGGAAAGGAGGCTGGGCCGGCGTTCATGTCACTGTCTCCCGTCTGCGGCCGCGCGGTGCGTTCTGCGGGACGCAAAGGGCGCTGTGGCACGTTGAGCTGCTGCACGATCTCGTCCTTTGGCGGCGGAAACAGGCAACAGCGAATCTCTCTTCCATCGGGGATAGGCCAGCGGCCACGGGTGTGCAAGCGGCGGCGAATATGCGAAAAATGAACATATAGTCCAATATTGACAAATAATCCAAGTGTGGGCATATGCGACCCATGACCATTGCACCCGCCTTCGCCTCCATCCTTGCGACGCACGCGCCGACCGCGGCTGCAATCAGCGCGCTTCTTTACCCGCATGGGGAAGTGGTGCTGCACGACCTGAAGACCGGTACGATCGCGGGGATCTGGAACTGCTTTTCCGGCCGGGCGGTCGGCGAAGATTCGCTGATCGAAGAGGAGTTTGCAGCCCTCGGCAGCAGTGACCCGGTGCTCGGTCCCTATGAGAAGACTGGTGTGGATGGCCGCCGCTTCAAGTCGATCTCGGCCGTTTTGCGTGACGGCGCGGGAGAGGCGATCGGTCTGCTCTGCATCAATCTCGACATGTCGATGATCGATCAGGCGGTGAAGCTGCTTTCGGCTTTCGCCGGCGTCGGGCAGCCCAAGCCGCAGGCGCTGTTTTCGCGCGACTGGCGCGAGGAGATCAACGCGACGTTGCATGGCTGGCTGAAGGAGCGGGGGCTGGCGCTTTCGGCGCTCAAGCGGGGCGACCGGGTGGCGCTGGTGGCTGCGCTTGACGAACGCGGGCTGTTCCAGACGCGCAACGCCGTCGATCACCTTGCGAGCCTCATCGGCGCCTCGCGCGCCTCGATCTACAATTATCTCGCTGCCGCCCGCGGCGAGGCGCCCTGATTGCAACACGCACTGTTTCCGCACGGAGAGCGGTTTGCGGCTCTCCGGACTTGCCTGACCCATAACCGTTCGCGTGCGCCTCAGCCGCGCGAGGAGGACCTATCGATGACGACCTTGCCCGATTTCCGGCTCGAAACCCATTTCTCCCGCTGGGAGTTCAGCGCCCGCCACCATATGACCGCGAGCGACAGCCAGACGACCAGCATGCGCGATCTTCTGGCGCTTGCCGACGCGGAGGACCGCGCCGCCTGGGACAACATCACGCTCGGCTACACCGAGACCTATGGCGCGCCGGCGTTGAGAGCAGCGATCGCTGCGACCTATGACGGGCTGATGGCTGCCGATATCCTCTGCTTTGCCGGCGCGGAAGAGGGGCTCTACTGCGCCATGCTGGCGCTGCTCGGGGCCGACGACCATGCGATCGTGACGGTGCCGAACTACCAGTCGATGGAGACCTTGCCGGTGACGATCGCCGGCGCGGTCACCGGCGTGCCGCTCCGCCCGGAAAACAACTGGCGGCTCGATATCGCCGACGTGCGCGCCGCGCTGAAGCCCAACACGAAGCTGATCTGCGTCAACTTCCCCAACAACCCGACCGGCGCGATTGCCGATCAGGAGACCTTCGCGGCGCTCGCAACGCTCTGCGCGGAGCGCGGCATCCATCTCTTCAGCGACGAAGTCTATCGCGGTCTGGAGCGCGACGCCTCGCTGCGCCTGCCGCAGGCGGCGGAACTTTTCGAGCGCGGCATCTCGCTCAACGTCATGTCCAAGGCCTATGGTCTTCCGGGTCTCCGGATCGGCTGGATCGCCTGCCGCGACCATGTGCTTCTCGAACGCATGGAGAAGATGAAGCACTATCTGTCGATCTGCAATTCGCGGCCGTCGGAAGTGCTGGCGACAATCGCGCTCAAGGGGCGTGCCGTTATCCTCGATCGCAATCGGGCGCTCGTTGCCGCCAATCTCGAGAGGCTCGGCGCCTTCTTTGCGGAATTCCCGGATCTCTATGAGTGGCGGGCACCTGACGGGGGCTGCGTCGGCTTTGCCCGCTATCTCGGTGCCGATGGCGTCGAGAGCCATTGCCGGGGGCTGGTGGAGGAGGCTGGCGTGCTGCTCTTGCCGTCGAGCCTCTTTGTATCCGACCTGCTGCCGGTCGCCACCGATCGCTTCCGCGTCGGTTTCGGTCGCAAGGATATCGAGATCGGGCTCGACGCCTGGCGCCGGCATATTCGGCGATAGCCCCAGTGTCGCCATCTTCGGCCTGCCTGTTACCGCAGGTCCCCCGCTCCGGGGCACATGCCCCGGAATTTTAGAACGCGCGCATGTGGATACGGACCGCGCGACAATGGTTCCATTGTCAAGATTGTGTTAACGAGCGGCCCCCGCCACCCGAGTGTTTCCTCTGCTGATGCGATACAGACCCGAAATCGATGGACTGCGCGCGCTTGCCGTCGTCCCGGTCCTGCTGTTCCATGCCGGTTTCGGCCTTGTCCCTGGCGGCTTTGCCGGCGTCGATGTCTTCTTCGTCATTAGCGGCTACCTCATCACCGCGATCATCCACCGCGAGATCAGCGACGGGAACTTCAGCATCGTGCGCTTCTACGAGCGGCGTGCCCGTCGCCTTGCGCCGGCGCTGCTCCTGGTCTGCGCGGTCTCTATTCCCTTCGCGCTGATGTGGATGCTGCCGGAGGAGCTCAACAGCTTCGGCAAGAGCCTCTATTCGGTGAACCTGTTCGCCTCGAACTTCTTCTTCTGGGACCAGACCGGCTATTTCGCGCCGAGCACGGCGCTGCTGCCGCTGCTGCACACCTGGTCGCTGGCGGTCGAGGAGCAGTTCTATCTGGTCTTCCCGCTGCTCCTCTTGCTCCTTCACCGCTACTCCCGGGCAACGCTGCTGAAGGTGGTTTCGGCGCTCGTGCTGCTGAGTTTTGCGGCAACGCAGATCTTTGCGAACCTGGACCCGGCCGCGAATTTCTACCTGCTGCCAAGCCGCTTCTGGGAACTTGGCATCGGCGCGCTGCTTGCGCTCGTCGGCATCGAAAAGCTCGATCTTTCGAAAGGCCGCCGCGAGTTGCTCTCAGGTCTCGGCCTGCTGGCGATCGTCGCGAGTTATTTGTTCGTGGTGGAATCGGCCTTCTATCCCGGCTGGACGACCGTGCCGGTGGTGCTGGGCACGGCGCTGGTTCTGGCCTTCGGCCGCAGCGATACCGTCGTCGGTCGGTTGCTCTCGCTGAAGCCGCTGGTCGCAATAGGGCTCATCAGCTACAGCCTCTATCTCTGGCACCAGCCGGTTTTTGCCTTCGCGCGGCTGAGGGCGATCGAGGAAATCCCGGCTCAAGGTTACGCACTGCTGGTCGCGCTCTGCTTCGCGCTTGCCTATCTCAGCTGGCGTTTCGTCGAGCAGCCCTTCCGCAAGCCGGGCCGCTTCAGCCGCCGCGCGGTCTTCAGCGCGACGTTTGCCGCCGGATCGGTCGCGATTGCCTTCGGCTTCACGCTCGACGGTTCCGACGGCCTCGCCGCCAGGAACCGCGCGCTTGCGCAACTCTCGGAGCCGAGCGTCGGCCTCGGCAAGAAATGCGACGCCGTTGCTGATCTGCGCTGCGCCTCAAGTCCAGAACCCGAGGTCGCCGTCTGGGGCGACTCTTTCGCTCGGCACCTGGTCGACGGCATCATCGCGTCGAAGCCGGACGTGCGGCTGGTGCAGCTTGCCAAGAACAATTGCGGGCCGTTTTTGAACCTGTCGCCGATCATGCCGCGGCTAGGTCGCGACTGGTCCGACGATTGCGCCCGCTACAACGAAGAAGTCCGCCGCTTTCTGCTCGCCAACCGGTCGATCCGCTACGTCGTGCTGTCCTCGCAACTCAGCCAGTACCTGAAGGAAGACAAGGTGCTGGTCGACGGTCGCAACGAAGTGACGACCGAGACAAAGCTTCTCATCGACGGCCTGCGGGCAACGTTTGCCTGGCTGCGTTCGAACGGCTTCGAACCCGTCTTCGTCGCGCCGACGCCGCATGATGGCCGCGATACCGGGCTCTGCGTCGCAAGAGCCCGTCTGCTCGGCCTGTCGGACCAGCAATGCGAGCCGGCACTGAAGATCGTGCGCGAATATGACCGCGATGTCCTGAACGTGGTTGCGGATATAGCCGACGAGTATCCTGTCGTCAGCTTCATGGACTATCTCTGCGACGACGACAGCTGCAAGATCGAGGACAAGGGCGTCGCGCTCTTCGAGGATTTTGGGCACTTCTCCAAGGAAGGCTCCCGCCAGATGGGGCGCGCCTTCGATTTCTACCGCGCCTTCATCGGGGCGGCGAAAGGCAGCCCCGTGGCCGAGCGGGCAACGGACGCCAAGGCCTTCGACAACGCCGCCCTTTAAGGACAGCCGCGACATCGACGCACAAACGAAAACGCCCCGGATCTCTCGATCCCGGGGCGTTTGCTTGTTGGTCTGCCGTGCCTGGCTTGATCAGGCGCGGCGGCTGCGGCGCTCGCGGGCGGGTGCCGCCGCCGTTTCGTTGGCGGTCTTGTTGCGCAACGGGCCGATCTTTTCGATGATCAGGTCGAGCGTCGGGCGCTCGCGGCGCATATGTTCGTCGAGCGCCACGCGCATGGCGGCGAGGTGGCCGCAGGTGGTGCCGCAGCAGCCGCCGATGATCTTGGCGCCGGCATCGGCCGCAAGGCGTACATATTCGGCCATCAGCGGCGGCGTGCCGGAATAGTGGATCTCGGAGCCGCGGAATTCCGGAATGCCGCAATTGCCCTTGACGATCACGGTCGCGCCGGGTGCGGCCTCGGTCATGTCGAGCAGCGAGGAGAGAATGTCGGAAGCACCGACGCCGCAATTGGCGCCAACGGCGACCGGGCCGTCACCGAAGTCGGTCGCAACGCCGTGGATGTCCTTCGGATGCAGGCCCATCATCGTCTTGCCGGCAGTGTCGAACGAGCCGGTATAGACGTAGGGAAGGCCGACCTTGGCGGCGGCCTCAGCGGCCGCACGGATTTCGTCCGGCGAGGACATGGTCTCGATCCAGGCGACTTCGGCGCCGCCGGCCTTCAGGCCTTCGATCTGCTCGACGAAAGCGGAAACCGCATCCTCATAGGAAAGCGCGCCGAGCGGGATCAGCAACTCGCCGGTCGGGCCGACGGAGCCGGCGGTGATAACCTTGCGCGATGCCTTGTCGGCAACGGCACGGGCGATCTCGGCGGCGCGCTTGTTCAGCGCGTGCACGCGGTCGTCGGCCTGGTGCAGTTTCAGGCGATGGCGGGTGCCGCCAAAGGTGTTGGTGAGGATAATGTCGGCGCCGGCGTCGACGAAGTCCTGGTGCAGCTTGGTGATGTTCTCCGGCTTCGTCTCGTTCCAGAGTTCCGGCGCTTCGCCGGCCTCGAGGCCCATGGCAAAGAGCGAGGTGCCGGTGGCACCATCGGCGAGAAGCACGCCTTTTTCGGCAAGCAGAGCGGAGAGGGCATTGGAGGCTGCGGTCATCGGTTTTTCCCGGCTGGAACGTGATCGGTTCGAATAAGTCCGAGCGGGACGCGGGCGGAAAACCGCACACACTTTTCCTCGCCCCGCTCGGAATAGATTGCAACAAGATATAAAGATATCTTTATGTCTTGGCAAGCGTTCAGCGATGGGTTTCCGGTTCGGCGCGCATGCTCATGCGGCCGGCGAGCCCGAGGCCGAAGACGGCGAGCGCCGTCAGCAGCCACATCGGATCGGCGCGGTTCAAGAAGAAGCTTTCGAGCATGGCGTTGTAGGTCATGAAGATCACCACCATGACGCAGAAATCGGCAAAGATGCGGCCCTGCGGCCGGCGATAGGCTCGTGCATAGTCGAAGAGCGGTTTGATAAAGAGCAGCGCGGTCATCAGGATGCCGCCGGGCAGGCCGAACATCAGCACCGCGTCGAGATAGCTGTTGTGGCCGGTGACGATGCCGCGCACGTCCCAGCTCGCCTCGAAATTCGCCTCCATGCCCATGATGACCGGCGAGAGCCAGAAGCTCGCATAGCCCTGGCCGAGCCAGGGGCGCTCGGCGATGCTGGCGCTCGCAAATTTCCAGATGTCGTCGCGACCGGTGAAAGTCGCATCGTCGAGCAGCACCTTGGTGATTGAAAGCAGCGTGTCGGAATAGATGGTGCCGAGCGTCAGGCCGAAGACCAGCACCGACATGGCGAGATGGGCGAGGATCATCAGCCCGGGGCTGCGCACCGCACGACCGGCAAGGACGAGGCCGATCGCGATCGGCAGGAAACCGATCGTCGTCTTCGATCCGGTGTGCAGGACGAAATTGGCGGCCAGCAGGGTGATCGCCCAGCCGCGAAGCGGCGCGCCGGCGCGCAGGCAGTAGATGCCGAACATGCAGAGGATGGAGAAGACCGGCGCCGAGACGTTCTTGTGCAGCAGGTGGCCGCGCCAGAAACCGGCGTGCCAGGGCTCGTCGCCGAAGGCCGAATGGATGGCGCGGTCGGGCGCCACGAAGAGAGCGGCATAGTCGATCAGGATCAGAAGCAGGATCGCATTGGCGCCGGCATTGACGAAATCGCGCTCGCTCTTCGGCAGCACCAGCACGCCCGCCACCATGATCATGGCGACGAGGCTGAGCGTCAGGCCGCGGGCCGAAGCCGCCGGGTCGTAGGACTGCAGGCAGGAGTAATAGGCGATGGCGAAGATCGCGATCCAGGCCGGAGAGACGAGGCGGGCGAGCACCCGCCGATCGACGGTCAGGAGCATGGCAAAGAGATAGACGGCACCAAGCACCAGGTAGCCGACCTGGTTGATGATGTTGCCTTCGTTCGCCGCGTTCGGATCCGTCGTCACCGTGCCCTGAAACGGGATCAGGGTGAAGACGATGAGGAACAGGCCAAGGCCCGAGAGCAGCGCGGCAAGGCCGTTGACGAGTTCCGCCAGCCCGGCATCGAACGCCTCCGGCACGCGCTGGCGCGCGGTGGAGGTATCTGCCGTGGCGGTGTTCGGGTGCATTGCGGCTTAAAAACGAATGACTGGGACGCGGTTCGGCATCGGTGATCATGACCCCGGGCCGTGCTGCCGTTCGGACAGGGCCGGCCTTGGGAGACCCGCACCTTGGCGCAATCAGGTTAAACCTCGGTGAAACGGCGGGCGGGCCGCCCGGCCGGGATAGGTCATCGCGGCGTCGCTGGCCCCGTTATTTGCGCGCCGATTGCCGCAGGTGCTTGCCGCCCGGTCGCCGGGCCCTTAAAAGGCTCGGGTATATCGGCCGTGTGGAAAACGCGGCCTTGCCGTATTTCGCGGTCCGTCTTCCATAATTCGATCACGATTTTCGTCCCGAGGTCGTTCGATAGCGTCGAAACGAGAAAACACGATATGCAGTCCCTTATCCGTATGGTCGCGTCCGCCGCGGTCTCCGTGAGCCTGCTGCTTGGCAGCGCATCCTTTGCCGCCGCCGGGCAGGCCCATTTTGTCGTCAACGCCGACACCGGTTCGATCCTCGAGGCCGACAATGCCGACGAACTGAACTTCCCGGCCTCGCTGACGAAGATGATGACGATCTATCTCGCGTTCGAAGCGCTGCGCAACGGCACCCTGCAATGGGACCAGAAGCTGACGGTTTCCGAGCGCGCAAACAGCCTGGAGCCCTTCAAGCTCGCTGTCGGCGCCGGACGCCAGATTACCGTGCGTGAAGCCGTCATGGGCATGGTCGTGCTTTCGGCCAACGATGCTGCCGTCGTCATCGGCGAGCAATTGGCCGGAACGGAAGCGGCCTTCGGCCAGATGATGACGAGCAAGGCCCGGACGCTCGGCATGACCAGCACGGTGTTCAAGAATGCCAACGGCCTTCCGGATCCGGCGCAGGTGACCACGGCGCGCGACATGGCGACGCTCGGCCTCGCGCTGATGCGCGACTTCCCGCAGGAATTCCAGCTCTTCGCCAACAAGACGATCGAGTTCCGCGGCATGAAGCTGCGCGGCCACAACGGCGTTATGAAGCGCTACGAGGGCGTCGACGGCATCAAGACCGGCTATACCGACGCTTCCGGCTACAATCTCGTAACCTCCGCCAAGCGCGGCGACACCCGCCTCGTCGCCGTCGTCATGGGCGGCAAGACGGCACAATCGCGCGACGACGACATGATCGCGCTGCTCGACAAGTTCCTGCCGCCGAAGGAAGACGCGAGCGCTGCCAGCGTCACCGAGCCGGTGGCGGCAACGACGGCGACGACCACGACGAACTGAAGCGCCTCCGGATCGTCGTTCAAAGCCAGATTGGCGTGAGAGTTTGCCCCTCACCCTAACCCTCACCCCGCAGGCGGGGCGAGGGGACGAGGGCTGCCGCTGACCGTCCGTGGCCGGCGTTGTCGCAACGTTCTTGATGTCGAGCGACGTGTTCGCGAGGTTGTCAATCAGCGTCACCTCTTGTTTCGTCAAGAGAATCGACGAATCTGTGATGCAATCTTGCGTCGGAGTTCGCTCATGATGGACATTATTGTCGGGGTGCTTGGCTATACGACAGCCCGGCTGGTCCTGCCGATCATCACACTCGGGAAAGTGCGCGTGCAACCGATATCCTCGTCCGAAAGAGGATTTAACTGGTTGGGACTTAAACGCGCCCGCGATGGCTCACTGATGTGTCATATGGATTTGGCAGGCATGATCGGCGTGTGTCTATGGCTGTTTACAGCCGTAGTTGTCGCAACTGCCTAGTGCCAATGGCTCATCGATGAGAATGGGGGCGCCACGCGTCCCTTCTCCCCGTCAGAACGGGGAGAAGGTGCCGGCAGGCGGATGAGGGGCCGGTTAGCATAAAGCTGTGGCTCAGGCCGCGGCGCGATCCTCGTGGCTGACCGGCGTGACCATCGCGGCGATGACCGTCGAAAGGTCGAGGGCGCCGATCGGGCGGCCGTTTTCATCGACCACATGGGCAACGCCAACGCGGGCGGCGGTCATGGTGCGGGCTGCCGATTCCAGCACCGTTCCGGTTACAAGCGGTACGCCTTCGGCATTGCCCGAGATCGGCCGCATGATCGTCTCGACATTGATCACCCGGCCGCGGTTCACTTCCTTGACGAAGGCGGTGATGTAGTCGTCGGCCGGCGACAGCACGATTTCCTGGCCAGTACCCTGCTGCACCACGCGCCCGTCGCGCAGGATCGCGATCTTGTCGCCGAGGCGCAGCGCCTCGTCGAGGTCGTGGGTGATGAAGACGACGGTCTTCTTCAGTTCCTTCTGCAGGTCGAGCAGCACCGTCTGCATGTCGACGCGGATCAGCGGATCGAGCGCCGAATAGGCTTCGTCCATCAACAGGATGTCGGCATCGTTGGTGAGCGCGCGGGCGAGACCGACGCGCTGCTGCATGCCGCCCGACAGCTGGTTCGGGTAGTGGTTCTCGAAGCCCTTGAGACCGACGCGCTCGATCCAGCCGCGGGCACGCTTCTCGCTCTCCTTGCGATCCACACCCTGGATTTCGAGACCATAGACCGTGTTGTCGAGCACGGTGCGGTGTGGCAGCAGCGCAAACTTCTGGAACACCATCGCCGTCTTGTGGCGGCGGAATTCGCGCAGGTCGTTGTCGTTCATCTTGCAGACGTCGACGCCGTCATAGAGCACTTCGCCGGCGGTCGGGTCGATCAGCCGGTTGATGTGGCGGATCAGCGTCGACTTGCCGGAGCCCGAGAGACCCATGACCACCATGACACTGCCAGCGGGCATGGAGATGTTGATGTCCTGCAGGCCGAGCACGTGGCCGTGCTGCTCGTTGAGCTCGGCCTTGCCCATGCCTTTCTTGACGGCGTCGACGTAATCGACGCCGCGGGGCCCGAAGATCTTGTAGAGGTTCTTCACCTCGATCGCGTGACTAGCCATGGATAACCTCCGAGTGCTTTTGCAGCCGCTTGCCGAAGGCCTGGCTGGTACGGTCGAAAATGATGGCGATACCGACAAGGGCAAAGCCGTTGAGGAAGCCGACGGTGAAGAACTGGTTGTTGATCGCCTGCAGCACGTTCTTGCCAAGGCCGCCGACGCCGATCATCGATGCGACGACGACCATCGCCAGCGACATCATGATCGTCTGGTTGATGCCGGCCATGATGGTCGGCAACGCCAGCGGCATCTGCACGTTCTTCAGTTTCTGCCAGGTCGAGGAGCCGAAGGCGTCGGCCGCTTCCAGCACTTCCTTGTCGACGAGGCGGATGCCGAGATTGGTGAGCCGGATCATCGGCGGCACCGCATAGATGACGACGGCGATGAGGCCCGGCACCTTGCCGATGCCGAAGATCATGACGACCGGGATGAGGTAGACGAAGCTCGGCATCGTCTGCATGACGTCTAGGATCGGATTGACGAAGGCCTGCACCCGGTCCGAGCGCGCCATCAGGATGCCGATCGGAATGCCGACCACGACAGAGATCAGCGTACAGACGGTGACCATGGCGAGTGTGACCATGGTGTCGTTCCAAAGCCCGACGAGGCCGATGGCGATCATCGACAGCGCCGTGCCGATGGTGACGTTGATGTTGCGGCTGCCGAAATAGACGATCGCGACCATCGCCACCAGGATCACGATCCAGGGGGAGCCGACGAACAGACTTTCGAGATAGTTCAGAAACCACTGAAGCGGCTGGACCAGATTGTCGATCCAACCGTTAGCCCGCACGAACGCCCGGAAGCCGTCGTCGACGGTCTTGCGGGCGAGCCTGATAGCGCTCTCGTCAATGGCAGGGAACTTGCAGAGCAACGCTGGCAAGACACTGCAGATGGAGGCCATTTGTTTCCCCTTCTTGGCCGGAAGTTTTTTAAAGCCGGCCGCGTCTCGGCATCGAACGGGTCGATGACGGCGCACACTTGGGTGACCTCTTTGGGTCCCGGCACTTAAACTGTGGCAGCGAAATGTGGCGTGCGCTTACCTGATAGCGACGCGAAGGCCCGTGGTTCGCCGCCTCTGGGACGATGAACGTTCAAACGAAACCCGCAAGGACGCCCCATCGTTCCTTAGTCCCGGCATCAACGCCGGAACGGGCAGGCGGCCGATTCGACGGTCCGCCTGCCGTCACTTTCGATCAGAGCGCTGCCTTGACCTTTTCGGCCACTTCCGGGCTCACCCACTGGGTCCACATATCAGGGAACTCGGCGAGGAAGTGCTTGGCGCCGTCCTCGTTGGTGCCCTGGTTCTGGTCCATCCAGGCAAGAACCTTGTTGACCGTGCCGTTGTCCCACTTGCGCGCCTTGACGTAATCCATGGCGACGCCGGCCTTTTCGGAGAAGGACTTGGTCACGACCGTGAAGACGTCGGAAACCGGATAGGAGTTGACCTTCGGGTTCGGGCAATCCGGCACGGCGGTGCAGGCGTCCCAATCGGCCTTGTCGTGATCGACGCCGAAGGAGAGGCGGGTCATTTCGTATTTGCCGAGGATGGCGGTCGGTGCCCAATAGTAGCCGAGCCAGCCGGTCTTCTTTTCGAACGCATTGGCGATCGAGCCGTCGAGGCCGGCGGCCGAGCCGGTGTCAACCAGCAGGAAGCCGTCCTTCTCGGCGTTCAGCGCGCGATAGAGATTGGCGGTCGAGACCTGGCAGTTCCAGCCCGACGGGCAATTGTGAACGGCGGCCTTCGACGAGTCCTCGGGCGCCGGGAAGAGTTCCGGATGCTTCAGCGCGTCCTGCACTGTCTTGATATCCGGGTGCGCATCGGCGAGGAATTTGGGGATCCACCAGCCCTCGACGCCGCCTTCGCTGAGGATCTTGGCAGCTTCGATGAGGCGGCCTTCCTTGACCGCGGCGTCGAGCGGCGTGCGCACGGCGTTGACCCAGAGTTCCGGTGCCATATCCGGCTGGGCCTTTTCGTTCATCGAGGCAAAGGTCGGCATGGTATCGCCGGTGACCAGCGTGACGGTGCAGCCGTAGCCGTTTTCCAGGATGAACTTGTCCACCTGGGCGGCAACGCCGGCAGAAGCCCAGTTCATTTCGGCGATGCTGACTTCACCGCATTCCGCGGCCTGCGCGGAACCCGCCATGGCGTAAAGGCCAGCGGCGAGAATGGTGGAAGCGAGGAGTTTCTTCATGTTGCAAGACCTCCCAGTCTTATTTTGCAGCCAAGATCCAAACGGGAATCCACGGCGGACGCGACACATCCTCCGTTACCCGAAACAACGATGCAGCCGGGGGGTCGGCATCAAACAAGCCAAGGTTCACCCTTGCTGCGGACGGTGCGGGAGTTCGTTTTCAGCCCTGGCCGCGGAACCCTGTCGCCAGCCAATCTCCTCTTATACCGCAAGCCAAGCCTAAGGTTTCTCGCTGAGAAATCAACCTCTTCAATCGGTTGACCGGGAGGCGCGGGCGCTCTTGCGTTCTGTCTGCGACATCGCGGGAGCGCGCATTTTGTGCGTGAGGGACCCCGAATTTAAGCAATAGCGACAATTCTTGCCGCAAAAAATGGCGCTGGACGCCACGGGTCTCAAAACCCTGTCGAGATCCTGACGTTTCCTGTCGTGATTGCGTCATGCCAAATAGCGCGCATGTCGCGAAAAATTTACAAAAAAGTCCGGAATTCATCTTTGGTTAAATCCTCAATAACCATCCGGTAACGATGTCCAGCTAATTGTTCTTCTCGCGGCGGGGGACTGCCGCCGGTCCGGATCAGGTTTGTGCGTCCCGGACTTTGAGCGAACCTTCGGTGTGTTTTTCCGAAGTGACCAGGCGTATTTTGGCGGCCGCATCCCTCTTGGCGAGGTTGATGCGGCCTTCGCATTTCAGGACCAATGCCGGACATAAAAAAACCGCCCCGGAGGGGCGGTGGAGGAGGCTCTGGGAGGAGAGCTCGAAGGGGCATTCGCCCCGATCGCTGGCCTTAGCCGACGTTCGACGTGCGGATGACGCCGAGCGGACCGAAGGGCGCGTCGACGACGAGGTTGCGCACGCGCGACTGGCTGGACGGAACCTTGGAGTTCCAGGCGATCTGAACGAAATTGGGCTTGCTGAAAATATACAGCATGGACGTGAACCTTGAGAGGCCGGAGGCCTATCCTCCGGGGCGTGTTGCTATGCCGTTGATATAGGTGTGCGCTGCAAAAAATTGAATGCCAAACTCGCCACGCCATGTCGCATTCTGGCTACCGGGCGCGACATTTTCGACAAGCCTTGCGAAAGCGCGAAACAATGCGTGAAAGGGCTTTGTCAATTGCGGCGAAATCGTGTCGAAACAGACCTTTGCCGCTCATCGTTTCAGTGTTACCGATGGCCGCATGACACGCAGGATCATGTTGCAGGGAACCGGCTCGGATGTCGGAAAATCGGTATTGGTGGCGGGGCTCTGCCGGCTTGCCGCCAACCAGGGCCTGAAGGTCCGTCCGTTCAAGCCGCAGAACATGTCGAACAACGCCGCCGTTTCTGACGACGGCGGCGAGATCGGCCGGGCGCAATGGCTGCAGGCGCTGGCGGCACGCGTGCCTTCGTCCGTGCACATGAACCCGGTTCTGTTGAAGCCGCAATCCGATGTCGGCAGCCAGATCGTCGTCCAGGGCAAGGTGGCCGGCCAGGCCAGGGGTCGGGAGTATCAGGCGCTGAAACCCAAGCTGCTCGGCGCCGTGATGGACAGTTTCGAACAAATATCGGCCGGTGCCGATCTCGTGGTGGTCGAGGGCGCGGGCTCGCCGGCCGAAATCAACTTGCGCGCCGGCGACATCGCCAACATGGGCTTTGCCACGCGCGCCGACGTGCCGGTCGTGCTTGTCGGCGACATCGACCGCGGCGGGGTGATCGCCTCGCTGGTCGGCACGCATGCGATCCTGTCCGAGGAAGACCGGCGCATGGTGACCGGCTATCTCATCAACAAGTTTCGCGGCGACGTCACGTTGTTCGACGACGGCATTGCCGCCGTCAACCGCTTCACCGGCTGGCCCTGCTTTGGCGTCGTGCCCTGGCTGAAGGCGGCGGCACGGTTGCCGGCGGAAGATTCCGTCGTGCTGGAGAAGCTGACGCGCGGCGAGGGGCGGGCCCTGAAGGTGGCCGTGCCTGTGCTGTCGCGCATCGCCAATTTCGACGATCTCGATCCGCTCGCGGCCGAGCCGGAGGTCGATCTCGTCTTCGTGCGGCCGGGCAGTCCCATTCCTTCGGATGCCGGCCTCGTCGTCATTCCCGGGTCGAAGTCGACCATCGGCGATCTCATCGATTTCCGCGCTCAAGGGTGGGACCGCGACCTTCAACGCCACGTGCGGCGCGGCGGTCGGGTCATCGGCATCTGCGGCGGCTACCAGATGCTCGGCCGTAGCGTCACCGATCCGCTCGGCATCGAAGGCGGCGAACGGGCGGTCGAGGGCCTCGGGCTGCTCGATGTCGAAACCGAGATGGCGCCGGAAAAGACCGTGCGCAACAGCCGCGCCTGGTCGCTTGAGCATGATGTGGCGCTCGAGGGATATGAAATCCACCTGGGGAAGACGCAAGGTGCCGACTGTGATCGGCCTTCGGTGCGCATCGACAACCGCGCCGATGGCGCGCTTTCGGCCGATGGTCGGGTGATGGGCACCTACCTGCACGGGCTCTTCACCAGCGACGCCTATCGCGGCGCGCTGCTGAAAAGTTTCGGCATCGAGGGCGGCGCCAGCAACTACCGCCAGTCGGTGGATAGCGCGCTCGACGATGTCGCGAGCGAACTGGAGGCGGTACTTGACCGGCGCTGGCTGGATGGGCTGCTCGGTCGTTAGCCGAGAGAACGGTATCGACTGCGGTCGGCGGGGGCTTGCCGGTGTCAGCAAAGGCCCCGACGAAAACCGCCCAACGTTACCGGGCAATCCGCTGTAAAATGGATGGAGGAAGGTGGGAGCGCCCGTCACGGTCGTGCGTTCCCAGGCAGGGAACACGATGCAGGACGAAACCAGACGAGCCCATTGGGACAAGGCCTATCAGTCGAAAGGCGAGGCGGGCGTCAGTTGGTTTGAGGATACGCCTGCCGTCTCCCTCGATCTCATCCGCCGGCATGCGCCGATGGCTTCGACATCGCTGATCGATATCGGCGCCGGCGCTTCGCGGCTGGTCGATGCGCTCATCGCTGCGGGCATGAGCGATATCACCGTGCTCGATTTGTCGCCGGCCGCCCTGGATGCCGCCAAGGCAAGGCTCGGCACCCGCGCCGATGACGTGCACTGGATCGCGGCCGATGTCACCACGTGGATGCCGGACCGCCGTTATGAGCTCTGGCACGACCGCGCCGCCTTTCACTTTCTCACCGATGCCAGCGACCGGGCTGCCTATATCGAGCGGCTCACCGGTGCCGTCGTGCCCGGCGGACACGCCATCATCGCCACCTTCGCCCCCGATGGTCCCGAGCGTTGCAGCGGCCTGCCGGTGGTGCGCTACGACCCGGCAGCCCTTGCCGAGGTGGTCGGGCCGTCCTTCCGCCTGGTCGAGCATTTCGAGCACCAGCACCGTACGCCGGGGAATACGATCCAGTCCTTCCAGTTCAGCGTGTTTGAGCGGGTATAGATCGCGTGGGTTGATCCTGCGCCGTTCAGCCTTTGCGCAAGCGTGCGCGATACTCGACCATCTTCATACGTGCCATGCACGCGTCGGAGCAGTACAGCTTCGACCCGTTTCGCGTCACGTCGATATAGGCGCGGTCACATCCGTTCGCATGGCACCGTCCGAAGCGCCGGCTGCCGAACCTGTCCATGAGCAGCGCCAGGGAAACCACGAACTCGGCTGCCAGCGTCTCGATGATCGTTTCGCCATCTCCATGGAAATGCAGGTGATGGGGTTGGTCGACGTCGGCCACGAGATAGGGACGAGGGGCGTAGCGCTTCATCAGGTGGTTCAGCGTCGCCGCAGCGGTCTCGTCCGTGGCGGCCTCAAACACCGGGCCGAGGTCCGTTGCGACCGACCGCAATCGCGCGCCGCCATCGACGACGGGCAGAACGCGCTTGCTCATCGATGGGTTGAGTTGTTCGGCAAATGCTCGCTTCAGCGCGTCGGCTGTCAAGCCAGCATAGGCGCGGCCGCCGGATTGACCGTCCAGTGCGAGGTTCACCAAAGTCGCCGCCAAGGCGGCCTGGCGTTGTGAGTTACGTGTAAGTTGCATTTGACAGGTAACGGACCGGTTGCGTACTCGTTACTAACTATTCGGATTACGAAGGTAACGCAAGAATGGTCGGTGAGAGCTATGCTGCGGTGCTGCGCGGGGATGGTGTCGTCCGTCTCGTGATCGCGACATCGATAAGTCGAATGACCACGTCGATGCTGAGCCTATCCCTTCTGATCGCGGTGTCGAAAAGCACGGGCTCAGTCGTGGATGCGGGCGCGGTCCTGTTCGCGCACGCCGTTGCCTTGGCCTTGATCGCCCCCGCTGCCGGCCGCCTCGTCGATCGTTTCGGTTCGCGGCGAACTCTTTTTGTGTTCGTCGGGTTTCATACCCTGTCCTATGTGGCGGTGGTCTTCGCGCTCGTCCATCAGTTGTCGGCCGCCTATCTTCTCTTGGCTGCCGCGGCCCTGGGTGCGACGACGCCGCCATCGGGGTCCGTCGTCCGGGCCAGTTGGCCGCATCTCGTGCCCGAGAGCAATCTATCGAGTGCCTATGCGCTCGATACAGTCATCAACTCGAGCACCTTCATACTCGGGCCCATCCTGGTCGGTGCCTTGCTCTATGTGATGCCGCCAAACATGATCGTGGGGTCGTGCGCTGTCGCAAAGGTCGTTGGCGACATGCTGATCGCCAACAGTCCCATGGCATGGAAGGCCACCGAGCGCCGTCCGCGAAAGCTGTTTTCCGTCCTGGCGAACGCTCCGCTGGCGCTGCTTTTGGCGATCGTCGCCCTCGACACCTTTACGATTGGTGCCATGCAGATTGGCGCGGTGGCGAGCGTCACGGCCACCCTGGCAGGTGTTCTTCTCGGTGGATTTGCCGCCGGCGAGGTTTTCGGCGGCATTTTCTATGGCGCGCTGCGCGCGCAACCTTCAGTGAAGCGCGGCATGATTGCCTTTCACCTGGTGACGGCCTGCTTTTTCATCTTGATGAGCATGACCTCAGACCCTTGGCTTCTGTTGCTGCTCTATCTCGGTGCCGGGGTTTTCAGCGGAGCCCGGGATGCGCTCGGCCAGCTCGCTGTCGGGCTGAGTGCCCGACCGGAGGATCGAACCGAGGCGTTTGGCTGGCTTACCAGCTTTATGTGGGCCGGCTACGGGCTCGGCACGCTTTTGTCCGGAAACCTCGGTGAAGGCTGGGGGGCGAGCGCCATTTATCTGGCCGCAGCCGCAGTCTCGACGACAGCGGTGATCGCGACGTGCTGGCTGAAGATCGTCAACCCTCAACCGAAAGAGTAGCGCTCCCGGGGGTCGATTACCGCACGGTCCACAGAACCATGCGGTCGAACGCGCGATCGCCGAACCATTTGCGGATATTGATCATCATGCTGGCGAATTTGCCTCGGAACAGAGGTGCGCCAGAGCTTGAGGGCGCATTGGCGCATTCTGGTAGCGATTTGGCACAAAATGAGAGTGTAAGGGCTCGAGCCACGGGTGGAAGGCAGGCGGATGCGCGACCGTTCTTCGCGGGCCGCGGCCGTCCGTTCGCGGCTCGACAAATCGTCGCGTGGCGCAACTCGGCCGGGGAGGCGTCGCATGCGTCGATTGACTTTGCGCGGTCCGGTTCCTAATCATCGGCTGTTGGATGGTTCCTCCGCGTCGTGGCGACACGGGGGAAAAATTGGGAATGTGACGGATGGACCCAAATCGGGCATCCTTATCGCAGCCGACCCCGCGACTGTAGAACGGTCAGGGTTCGCCATCGGGTTTGGTGCCGGGCTGTCGGCCGGTTGCATGGGCAGCCGGGGCAGATCGGGGATCAAGCCGGAAAAGCCACTGGCGTGGCATCGTGATCAGCCGGGTTGGACGCCTCTTCTTCTACGAATCGTCCGCCTTTCACGAAGCCGCCCGCAGCGCCCGCGCGTCGGAGATGACGTGCAAAAGGTTCGCTGTCGGAAAAACGCCGGGAAGGTGAGGCGGGCCGTTCGGGTCCTGACATCGGAACCTTGCCCTTTAAGGGCGAGGCGATGTTTGGCCCCGTGACGCCGTGAGCCAGGAGACCTGCCATCCGGCATGGGCATTCCGCCCGAGGAGACGTTTGTCTCCAACGCCATCACGGAGGTTGTTTTGGCTCGCAGATGTTTTCAAGAACGCGCCCTTGGCGCGCCCGACGGCCGTTGCCGCATGCCGCTGATCTCGGCGTGTTGAGGCGGCGACGATGAGCAGTCTCAGCGCCGGCCCCGTGCTGGTCCTCGGCGGCGCCCGTTCCGGCAAGTCCGGCTTTTCCGAGCGGCTGGTCGAAGCGTCCGGCCTCACCCGACATTATGTCGCCACGGGACGCGCCTGGGACGACGAAATGCGCGCGCGCATCGACCACCACCGGATAAGCCGCGGCGAAGGCTGGACGACGCATGAGGAGCCGGTCGATCTCGTCGGCGTGCTCAGCCGCATCGACGATCGGGCCAACGTGGTCCTGATCGACTGCCTGACGCTGTGGGTCACCAATCTCATGCTCGAAGAGCGCGACATCGCGGCGGAGTTTGCCGCGCTTGCCGCGTATCTGCCCGATGCGCAGGCGCGTCTCGTATTCGTTTCCAACGAAGTCGGCCTCGGCATCGTGCCCGAGAACCGCATGGCCCGCGAATTCCGCGACCATGCCGGCCGGCTTCACCAGATCGTTGCGGAGAAATCCGCTGAAGTTTACTTTGTCGCGGCCGGTTTGCCGCTGAAAATGAAGGGTTGAAAAATGACCACTGCGAGAGCCAACCAGGGCAAGATCCCGGCGACCGTCATCACCGGCTTCCTTGGCGCCGGCAAGACCACGATGATCCGCAACCTGCTGCAGAATGCCGACGGCAAGCGCATCGCGCTGATCATCAACGAGTTCGGCGATCTCGGCGTCGATGGCGACGTGCTCAAGGGCTGCGGTGCGGAGGCCTGCACCGAGGACGATATCATCGAGCTCACCAATGGCTGCATCTGCTGCACGGTTGCTGACGATTTCATCCCGACCATGACCAAGCTGCTCGAGCGCGAAAACCGTCCCGATCACATCATCATCGAAACCTCGGGTCTCGCTTTGCCGCAGCCGTTGATCGCGGCCTTCAACTGGCCGGATATCCGCAGCGAAGTGACCGTCGATGGCGTTGTCACCGTGGTCGACAGCGCGGCCGTTGCCGCCGGCCGCTTTGCCGACGACCACGACAAGGTCGATGCGCTGCGCGTCGAGGACGACAATCTCGACCATGAAAGCCCGATCGAGGAACTGTTTGAGGACCAACTGACCGCTGCCGACCTCATCGTTCTCAACAAGACCGACCTCATCGACGCCTCCGGCCTCAAGGCCGTGCGCGACGAGGTCTCTTCGCGCACCAGCCGCAAGCCTGCGATGATTGAGGCGAAGAACGGCGAAGTTGCCGCTGCCATCCTGCTCGGCCTCGGCGTCGGCACGGAAAGCGATATCGCCAACCGCAAGTCGCACCACGAGATGGAGCACGAGGCGGGCGAGGAGCACGATCACGACGAATTCGACAGCTTTGTCGTCGAGCTCGGCGCGATCGCCGATCCCTCGGCCTTCATCGATCGCCTGAAGGGCGTGATCGCAGAGCATGACGTGCTGCGCCTCAAGGGCTTTGCCGACGTACCCGGAAAGCCTATGCGCCTCCTGATCCAGGCGGTCGGCGCCCGCGTCGACCAGTATTATGATCGTGCCTGGGCTGCCGGCGAAAAGCGCGGCACGCGGCTCGTCGTCATCGGCCTGCACGACATGGACGAGGCGGCGGTGCGCGCTGCGATCACCGCACTGGTCTAGATCGTTCCTTGAGTGAAATGATCTAACACATTGAAATGATGCAGTTTCGGGCGGAGGCAGCTTTCAGCGTTTCCGTCCGGGATTGCCCGAACGGACAAGACGAATGCATCTGCTTCTCGCCCAGAAAGGAACGATCGCCGACGGCAACGAAGCGATCGACCTTGGGCAAACGCCGGCCGATATCCTGTTCCTGTCTGCCGCCGACACCGAGCTCTCCTCGATCGCCGCAGCCCATGGTCGTCGCGACGGCGGCTTGAGCCTGCGCATCGCCAGCCTCATGAGCCTGATGCACCCGATGTCGGTCGATACCTATGTCGAGCGCACGGCGCGCCATGCCAAGCTGATCGTCGTCCGGCCGCTCGGTGGCGCCAGCTATTTCCGCTATCTGCTCGAAGCCCTGCATGCCGCAGCCGTCACCCACCGGTTCCAGATCGCGGTGCTGCCGGGCGACGACAAGCCGGATCCGGGGCTTGAGCCTTTCTCCACCGTCGCAGCCGACGACCGCCAGCGCCTCTGGGCCTATTTTACCGAAGGCGGCGCCGACAATGCCGGCCTCTTCCTCGACTATGCCGCGGCGCTGGTCACCGGTGCCGAGAAGCCGCAGCCAGCCAAGCCGCTGCTGAAGGCCGGAATCTGGTGGCCGGGTAAGGGCGTGATCGGGGTTTCGGCGTGGTTGCAGGTCGTCGCCGGCTTTGATGCCGACAAGACGGACAGGGTGGAATTCGAACCAACCATCGCCATCTGCTTTTACCGCGCCCTCGTCCAGAGCGGCGAGACACGGCCGGTCGAGGCGCTGATCGACGCGTTGGCGAAACAAGGTGTCCGCGCGCTGCCGGTCTTCGTCTCCAGCCTCAAGGATGCCGTTTCCGTCGGCACGCTGCAAGCGATCTTTGCTGAAGCTGCACCCGACGTGGTGATGAACGCCACCGGTTTTGCCGTCTCGTCGCCCGGGGCCGATCGCCAGCCGACCGTGCTGGAATCGACCGGTGCGCCTGTCCTGCAGGTGATCTTCTCCGGCTCGTCGCGGGCACAGTGGGAAACGTCGCCGCAGGGGCTGATGGCGCGCGATCTCGCCATGAACGTTGCCCTGCCGGAGGTGGACGGCCGTATTCTTGCTCGCGCGGTCTCGTTCAAGGCGGCGTCGATCTACGACGCCAAGGTCGAGGCCAATATCGTCGGGCACGAGCCGCTCGAAGACCGGGTGCGCTTTGCCGCTGATCTTGCGGTCAACTGGGCGAAGCTGCGCCGGGCAGAGCCGCCTGAGCGCCGTATCGCCATCGTCATGGCCAACTATCCGAACCGCGACGGTCGCCTCGGCAATGGTGTCGGGCTTGATACCCCAGCCGGCACCGTCGAAGTGCTGCGTGCGATGGCGAAAGAGGGTTATGCCGTTGCCGATATCCCGGACGACGGTGACGCGCTGATCCGGTATCTCATGGCCGGCCCGACCAATTCGGCAAGCCATGATCGCGAAATCCGCGAGTGCATTTCGCTGAACGATTACAAATCTTTCTTCGATTCGCTTCCGAAACAGATTCAGGATCAAGTCGCGGGCCGCTGGGGTGCGCCGGAAGTCGATCCCTTCTTCCTCGATGGTGCCTTCGCGCTGCCGCTCGCCCGCTTCGGCGAGGTGATCGTCGGCATCCAGCCGGCACGCGGCTACAACATCGATCCGAAGGAAAGCTACCATTCGCCGGACCTCGTGCCGCCGCATGGTTATCTCGCCTTCTATGCTTACCTCCGCCAGCAGTACGGCGCGCAGGCGATCGTGCACATGGGCAAACACGGCAATCTCGAATGGCTGCCGGGCAAGGCGCTGGCGCTGTCGGAGACCTGTTATCCCGAGGCGATTTTCGGTCCACTGCCGCACATCTATCCCTTCATCGTCAACGATCCGGGCGAAGGCACGCAGGCCAAGCGCCGCACCAGCGCCGTGATCATCGACCACCTGACGCCGCCTTTGACGCGCGCCGAGTCCTACGGGCCGCTGAAGGATCTGGAAGCGCTGGTCGACGAGTACTACGACGCCGCCGGCGGCGACCCGCGGCGCCTGCGTCTGCTCAGCCGCCAGATCCTCGACCTCGTGCGCGACATCGGCCTCGACAGCGACGCCGGCATCGACAAGGGCGACAGCGACGACAAGGCGCTGGAAAAACTCGACGCCTATCTCTGCGACCTCAAGGAAATGCAGATCCGCGACGGCCTGCACATCTTCGGCGTGGCGCCGGAAGGGCGGTTGTTGACGGATCTGACCGTGGCGCTCGCACGTGTGCCGCGCGGTCTCGGCGAGGGCGGCGACCAGAGCCTGCAGCGGGCGATCGCAGCGGATGCGGGGCTCGCCCTCGACCCGCTCGACTGCGTCATGTCCGACACCTGGACGGAGCCGAAACCGGCACTCCTCGCCAACCTCTCGGACGCTCCCTGGCGCACCGCCGGCGATACGGTAGAGCGCATCGAGGTTCTGGCCGCACATCTCGTTGCCGGCGAACTGGCCTGCCCGGAAAGCTGGACCAACACCCGCGCCGTGCTCGACGAAATCAAGACCCGCCTCAAGCCCTCGATTTCGGGCTCCGGCGCTGCGGAAATGGCGGGCTTCCTCACCGGCCTCAGCGGCGGCTTTGTCGCCCCCGGTCCCTCCGGGGCGCCGACGCGCGGCCGACCGGACGTGCTGCCGACGGGGCGCAATTTCTATTCCGTCGACAGCCGTGCGGTGCCGACGCCCGCTGCCTACGAGCTCGGCAAGAAATCCGCCGAACTCCTGATCCGCCGCTATCTGCAGGATCATGGCGAGTGGCCATCCTCCTTCGGGCTGACGGCCTGGGGCACGGCGAACATGCGCACCGGCGGCGACGACATCGCCCAGGCTCTGGCGCTGATCGGCACTAAACCCACCTGGGACATGGTCTCGCGCCGGGTGATGGGCTACGAGATCGTGCCGCTTGCGGTGCTCGGCCGCCCGCGCGTCGACGTCACCTTGCGCATTTCCGGATTCTTCCGCGATGCCTTCCCGGATCAGATCGCGCTCTTCGACAAGGCGATCCGCGCCGTCGGCGCGCTGGAAGAGGACGATGCCGACAACATGATCGCGGCGCGCATGCGGGCGGAAAGCCGGCGGCTGGAGGCCGAAGGCGTCGCGGCGGCCGAGGCAGCGCGTCGCGCCTCCTACCGCGTCTTCGGCGCCAAGCCCGGCGCCTATGGTGCCGGCCTCCAGGCATTGATCGACGAGAAGGGCTGGGAAACCAAGGCCGATCTCGCCGAGGCCTATCTCACCTGGGGCGCCTATGCCTATGGCGCCGGCGAAGAGGGCAAGGCCGAGCGCGATTTGTTCGAGGAGCGTCTGCGCACGATCGAGGCGGTGGTGCAGAACCAGGACAACCGCGAGCACGATCTGCTCGACAGCGACGACTATTACCAGTTCGAAGGCGGCATGAGCGCGGCCGCCGAACAGCTCGGCGGACACCGCCCGGCGATCTATCACAACGACCATTCCCGGCCGGAAAAGCCGGTGATCCGCTCGCTCGAAGAGGAGATCGGCCGCGTGGTCAGGGCGCGTGTCGTCAATCCCAAGTGGATCGATGGCGTCATGCGCCATGGCTACAAGGGCGCCTTCGAGATCGCCGCCACGGTCGACTACATGTTCGCCTTTGCGGCGACCACGGGGGCCGTGCGCGACCACCATTTCGAGGCGGCCTATCAGGCATTCGTCGTCGACGAGCGGGTGGCGGATTTCCTGCGCGACAAGAACCCGGCCGCTTTTGCCGAACTGGCCGAACGTTTCCTCGAAGCGATCGACCGCAATCTCTGGACCCCGCGCTCGAACTCGGCGCGATTTGAACTCGCCGGTATCGGCACGGCCGCAACGCGGCGTCGCGCCGGCAACGAATAGAGCGGTTCCGGGCTGGCGGTTTTCCGTCCGGAATTGCTTGGAAACAAAGACCTGGTTCCGTTTCACTGTTCAGTGAAGGAACCGAAGCGGGACAAGGGCAGCTGCCCATCCCGACTTGAGAACCGAGGGAGTGATCATGAGCGACGAGACGACAGTAGGCGGCGAAGCCCCGGCCGAGAAGGATGATGCCCGCCACGCCATGAAGATGGCGAAGAAGAAGGCGGCACGCGAAAAGATCATGGCGACGAAGACCGACGAAAAGGGTCTGATCATCGTCAACACCGGGAAGGGCAAGGGCAAGTCGACCGCCGGCTTCGGCATGATCTTCCGCCATATCGCCCATGGCATGCCCTGCGCCGTCGTGCAGTTCATCAAGGGTGCTATGGCGACCGGGGAGCGTGAGTTGATCGAGAAGCATTTCGGCGACGTCTGCCAGTTCTATACGCTGGGCGAAGGTTTTACCTGGGAAACGCAGGACCGCGCCCGCGACGTGGCAATGGCCGAAAAGGCCTGGGAAAAGGCGAAGGAACTGATCCGCGACGAGCGCAACTCGATGGTGCTGCTCGACGAGATCAACATTGCTCTGCGCTACGACTATATCGACGTCGCCGAGGTCGTGCGCTTCCTGAAAGAAGAGAAGCCGCATATGACCCACGTGGTGCTCACCGGCCGCAACGCCAAGGAAGACCTGATCGAGATCGCCGACCTCGTCACCGAGATGGAGTTGATCAAGCATCCGTTCCGCTCCGGCATCAAGGCGCAGCAGGGCGTCGAATTCTGATGAGCCAGAGCTGGCAGTTCTGGGCACTGCTGTCGGCGGCCTTTGCTGCGCTCACGGCCGTGTTTGCCAAGGTCGGGGTTGCGCAGATCAACTCCGACTTCGCGACGCTGATCCGCACCGTCGTCATCCTCGGCGTGATCGCCGCCATCGTTGCGGCCACCGGACAGTGGCAGAAGCCATCGGAAATCCCCGGGCGCACCTGGCTGTACCTGGCGCTGTCGGGCCTTGCGACCGGCGCCTCCTGGCTTGCCTATTTCCGCGCGCTGAAGCTCGGCGACGCCGCCCGTGTCGCGCCGATCGACAAGCTTTCGATCGTTATGGTCGCGATCTTCGGCGTGTTGTTCCTTGGTGAAAAGCTCAATCTGATGAACTGGCTCGGCGTTGTCTTCATTGCAGTGGGGGCATTGTTGATCGCAGTTTTCTGATTCTCAGCGCGCCTGCCTCCTGTGAATTTGTTCCCGTAATGTTCGCCTCAATCAAGCCGCAATCCTGATACACGAAATGGTTGTGAACTGGGAGAGCTGCATGTGGGATGGTGACGATAGGCGCAAGCGCCTTGAAAGGGACTATCCTTCCTTTGCAGCGTCAGTGACGGTTGCGCTGGCGGTCACCTGGGCTGCCGTCCACCTCGCGACATCGGCTTCGCTCTGCCCCTTTAAGCTCATTGTTCCCCTCCTCAGTATCTTTCCGGCAATGGTTGCGGCGCGGTTGACGATCGCGTTCAGCCGACCGGTTCGCAATACCTGGCAGTTGCTGGCGCTTTCCTGCATCTGTGGTTTCGGCACGGTTGCCGGGTTTGTCGGCGTCTACACTCTGACCA
Source organism: Ensifer sp. ENS09 (assembly GCF_014852425.1). Lineage (NCBI taxonomy): Bacteria > Pseudomonadati > Pseudomonadota > Alphaproteobacteria > Hyphomicrobiales > Rhizobiaceae > Ensifer > Ensifer sp. ENS09. Next base: position 665,240 of record NZ_JACVBP010000001.1, on the reverse strand, counting down.
CGTATTTTGCGAGTTGGGACCCCGGTGGATATGCGGTGCCTTATGCGGTGCTGGCGCGTTACGGACCGGCGTCCGATCTGCTGGTGTTCTCGGTCGCCGGTGCGCTCATGGCCGGGGCGACCTTGGGGCTGTGGCTGCTGCGAGACGGGCGGGTGCAACGCAATGGCGCTGATGGCGAACCGGGCGGGACGGCCGCTTCGATGCCTTCGGTGGTTGTCGCGCACGAGCCGTACATTCGCAGCCGCCAATCGCGGGCAGACGAACGCTACTTCTGGCTATCGATTTTCATCGGCCCCTTGGTCGTTATCCTGCCGCTGATAATTCTGGAGATGATTTTCTGGCCGCAAAACGCGATCAGCGCAGACAAATTGCCGTGGGCGGTGCTGAGATACTATTTCGGTGGCACTTACGCCGTCGCAATCAGCGCGGTGCTGGTTCTTGCGTTCGTATCCAATCGCTCACGCCGCTCGGCCTGGCTTGCGGCCCTATTTATCGGCTTGCACGTCGGAGCGGTCTTCACGCTTCTGTTTGATTATGCAGACAATACCGCCAGCAATCAGGCGTTTCTGTTGCTGTTCGGCGGCCTTCTCGGCGCTCTTTCGGCTGCCATCTGCGCCGCGATGTGGTTTCCCGATCGGCGTGGCCTTGGTGGGCAGACTGCGGAACAGACAGCGTCAGCGCGGGATCTGATGCGTGGGCTGGTGATCGCCGGCTTTGCGGCACCCACTGTGGCTGCGCTTGTTTGCTGCCTTTTGGCCGTCGCCGCGCAAATGTTTGGCATCGCGCCCCAGGACCTGTTCAACGGTGGCAGGCGGGTTGGCGCGGCAGAGACGTGGGTCTTGAACTATCGGGTCTGGGCGGCTGTGGCCTTGATGACGATGATGCTCGACCAGTTTCTCAAAGACAGGGCCGCCCGGCCGGGCGTCGCCATCGTCATCTTCTCGCTTGCAGCCTTTCTCGTCGGCTGCCTGAGGACGAAGCTCGCGATCCAGCCTACCAGCGGACGCGCCGTTGTCGGCATCCTGGGCCAACCGAAAGGCGACCGGGCGGACAGACGCTTTCATGGACGCGGGCACAGCTCTTCGGGTGTCTTGGGGACCGGCAGTGCGGCTTCGACAATCGCGGCTTGCGAGCGGCGCGAATCTGACCGCGATACCGGCTGCTAAGTACAATGTTCTTGAAATGTTCGTAGATTTACGACAATCCTGCCTGCACGACAGGGTTGAGCGTTGGCGAGGGAAAGCGGCATGGATGTCATGGAGAATTGGCGTGGGCGCCTCGCGCGGGAATATGTTCCGTTTTCGACATGGGTTGCGGCGGCATTCGTGGCGGCCGGCACGGTCGTCGGCTGTTTAGCGGCATCGGAAACTGCCGGTCTTCCGGTTCTAATGTTTGTCGTACCATTTCTCTGCGCCTTGCCTGCGATGAGTTCGGCGTGGCTGACGGTCACCCTCCGGCGGTTTCTCCATGAAAGGTGGCAGCTTCCAGCACTCTCCGCCGCTTGTGCTTTCGTGACGATGGCTGGCTTTGCCCTCGTTTACGTAATTGCGGCTACCGTGGCGAGGTGGGATCCCAGCGAAAATGAACCTTCTTTTGTTTGGCCAGGCGATGCGCGTGCGGCTATCATCGGCTTGCTGCAAGAGGCCGTTTTCTACGTCCTCCTTCCGGCTGGAATTGGCGCGCTGGTGGCAAGTATCAGTGCGGCGCTTTGGTTGTATCGCGAGGGACGAAAGCCACAGGCAGGCGGCATCGAAGCCGCGGATGGAACGATCGCTGTTGCACCAGCGGTCGAGGCGAATGGGCAGACGGGCAAAGCCAATCGTGAAGAGCGCTATTTCTGGCTCACGACCGCATTGGGTCCGGTCATCGTTGTCTTTCCGATAGCCTTTCTCCTGGATGTGCTTTCTTCCCCCGGGAACGCCAACGGAAGGGTGCTGCCATTGCTGTGGTTCGTGCTGAGGCTCTACTACGGCGGGACATTTGCCGCCGCCGTCTCCGCGGTTCTGATGCTCACGCTCGTCTTCAAGCGCTCCCGTTGGTCAGCCTGGCCAGCTGCACTCTGCGTCGGCCTTCATGCCGGCGCGATATTCCTGCTTCTGTTCGCTCCTTCGGAGGGCAATGCTGAAACACAATCGGATCTGCCGCTGATCGGCGGGGCCGCCGGCGCCCTGTCTGCGGCCGCCTGTGCGGCGATATGGTTTCCCGATCGACGCCGGCAAACCTTGGGAGACACGTGGGCAGAGGCGCCGCTGAGGGGATGGGCGTTGGCGCGCCACTTGATCGTCGCCGGTCTCGTCGCACCGCTCATCGCAGCCTTCGCTTATGGCGTCTTCGTCGCTGCCTCGCCGTGGACATTTCCAGATGCCACGTTCATCGGGCGGTTGCGGGCATTCGATCCCGAAATCTGGGCCATCGCTTACAGGATCTGGGCAGTCGTGGCGCTGCAAGCGCTGGCGCTACGCTTCCTGCTTGCGGCAGTTGTGGTGGGGCCAATCGGTTTCATCCCCCTGCTGTTCTTGATGTTCCTGTTTACGGGCAGCCTGGGCCACAGCCTCGACGATTACGTCATGTCGACGCCCATGCCGATTTCGTTCGCGTCCTTCTTCGAGCTTGGTTTGCCTGGCCTCGTGGCTGCGCTTGCGGCCCTCTATTTTATCGACCGTGAGCGACCACGCCGCGCAGTCGAGGTGGGCAATGCTGCCGCCTGAGGCGGCAGCATTCCGAGGTCACACCCACCGGCGGACACGCCTGCAATAGGCATCGTAGGCGTCGCCGAAGGCGCGGGCGAGGTGGGTTTCCTCCATGCGGATCTGGTAGGAAATCGAGATCCAGGCCGAGAGCGCCAGCGCCACCGAGACGACGTTGGGCACCGCCAGCACCGTGCCGATGAGCGCGGTCACCATCCCGACATAGATCGGGTTGCGCGAGAAGGCATAGAGGCCGTTGGTCACAAGCGGCGTATCCTGCTTTTCAGGGATGCCGATCTTCCAGGAATGGCGCATCGCCCATTGCGACAGCATCGTCAGCCCGCCGCCGAGCGTCATCAGCGCCAGCCCGACGGCGTGAAGGAGGGGCGTGTCGAGCGCCGGAATCCTTCCGAGGGCGGCATCGACGGATGCCGGGAGCATGGCGACCGCCAAAAGGTGGATCACCGGCGCCGCGACGATCAGGCGGAAAAGCTTGCCCGCAAACCCCTCGGCATCGTCGCCATAGGTCAGCACGACCGGCGAGCGGCCGGATTGTACGCGGCGGAGGATCGCCAACGCCAGCGTGGACAGTCCGACGACGAGCATCAGCATGGCGGGAAGGGTGGTACATGGAAACCTCTGGAGCGAGCGGAGTGACAAGACAGGCGCGTTCGCCGGGTAGGCTCTCCCTGTGAGCGTCTGCCTGGCGAAGCATTCTGGATTACCTTGAAATCTCTAGTGACTAGAGGTGCAAGTGCCGGGCTTGTCCGACTTTCGTCATGGTTACCGGATCTTTTGCCGAGGTCTGGAGGCTGTCCTCGTCGTCCGCCGTGTCGGAAGGGTGGCAAAATTCGAGGCTTGATGGCCGCTCCTTCTGCCGGGCGATTGTATAGGCAGGAAGCCGCACCCATGTTAGAGCGTCGACAGGCTAAATACGGGTGAACCTTGAAGAATACTCTCAAAGCTGCGCTTGGTGTCGCATCGATCTTGCTGTTCTTGTCATCAGGCGTGGCGGGGCAGGCGCAAACCGTGAAGAGCGGTGCGTCACGGGGCCAGGAAACGTCGGCCAGCCAGAAGGCGAAACCGAAAACCAAAACGACGCGCAAGCAAAGGGCCGCGGATGAAGCCAAGGCCAAGGCGCTCGCCGAAGCGCGCCGCCCACGGCTCTGCAAGACCCGGGACAACGAATGCGGCTATGGCGCAGGTCCGGTCGGAGAACAGTGCTCGTGCTGGTCGAAATCCGGTGCGCCGGATCTTGGCATAACTGTCAGACGTTGATCGCCCGCGACATTCGCGCGGGCCGGCAAGCGCGCCGTTCGAAGCAACCTGACGCGATCGAACGTGCAGGTCGCCTGGTTCGTTCCAAAGGCTTGGAATTGGGTTTGAGTGATGGAAGCCGGCGTTGAACGCAGAAAAATGACCGACCTCGAAAACAGTGCGCTTCAGTTCGCGACCCGAGCACATGGGGAGCAGAAGCGCAAATATGACGGCCGGCCCTATATCGTTCATCCGATTGCGGTGGCGGAGATCGTTCGAAGCGTTCCCCATACGCCCGAAATGATCGCCGCAGCGCTGCTTCACGATACGGTCGAGGATACCGACGCGACGCTGTTGGAGATCAAGGAGGCGTTCGGCCCCAAGGTCACTAGCCTGGTTGCGTGGCTCACCGATATATCCACCCCGTTCCACGGCAACCGACAGGTGCGCAAGGAACTGGATCGCCAGCACCTTGCACTGGCGCCAGCGGCGGCGAAAACCATCAAGCTCGCCGACCTGATCGACAATGCGACAGCGATCAGAACCGACGATCCGAATTTCTGGAAAGTGTTCGGAGCCGAGATGAAGCGCCTACTGGAAGTCTTGGGCGACGGCGACGAAACCCTTCTCGCAAAGGCCCGTGCATTGGCGCCGGATTGAGAGTTCTGCCGTTTATCGGCAAGCCTCTCCGCGCCCTGTCGATCCGGCCCGGCGGTCATCGAGGATTGCAGAACGGACGTGCGCTTGCGGTCTCTGCCCGCCGGTGTGGCTCACGACGCCTCGTAGGCTCGATCCGCGCGCCCATTAGGACGGCGCAGAACTTGGCGACCGCGCCGGCGCCTCAAAGCCCCAGCCAGATCCTCAAGGGATGCGTCGGATCGGCGAGCAGCCGGATCGCGAGCGCGATCGAGACGATGACGAGCAGCGGCTTGATGATCTTGGCGCCCTTGGCCATGGCATAGCGCGAGCCGACCTGGGCGCCGAGGAACTGGCCGAGGCCCATCAGCAGGCCGACCTTCCAGAGGACGGCGCCGAAGAAGAGGAAGACGCCGAAGGCGCCGACGTTGGAACCGAAGTTGAGGAACTTCGTGTGCGCCGTCGCCTTCAACACGCCAAAGCCGGCAAGCGTGACGAAGCCGAGCATGAAGAAGGAGCCGGTGCCGGGGCCGAAGACGCCGTCGTAAAAGCCGATCAATGGCACCAGCGTCAGCGTGAAGACGAAGGGCGTGACGCGCCTGTGCTGGTCGACGTCGCCCATGTTCGGCTTCAGGCCGAAATAAAGCGCAATGGCGATCAGCAGAAAGGGCAGGATCGCCTTCAGCACATCGCCGGGAACGATGGTCGCAAGCAGGGCGCCGAGCACGGCGCCGGCCGCCGACATCAGCGCCATCGGCAGTTGCTCTTTCAGGTTCACATGGCCCCGCCGGGCATAGGACAGCGTCGCCGAGCCGGAGCCGAACAATCCCTGCAGCTTGTTGGTGCCGAGCGTCTGCAAGGGCGGGATACCGGCAATCAGCATGGCCGGAATGGTGATCATGCCGCCGCCGCCAGCGATCGAATCGATGAAGCCGGCAATGAAAGCGGCGACGAACAGGAAGGCGAGCAGGTGGAAGGCGAGATCTTGCACGGCGGGGACTCAAAGGGGGAGATGTCAGGCGGGATTTTCCGCCTTGTGTCAGAGCCCGGCGCGATTTGCAAAGCCTTCTGTCGCGGTGTCGCAGTTCACGCAGGCATCGGAAATGCGAAACCGGCAAAGATTCAAAGCCTTGGTCTGAGTCGTTGTGTTTCTGGATGGGGACCCTCTCGCTCGCATGGGCGCCGACGATGGGCTGTCATTGCAATGGTGCGGGCGGATGGCGATCTTCCTCAAACGCGACATGGCGATGGCGCAATCCGGTTTGACCGGCCTTCCGCGCTCCGGTAAAAATGAAGGATATGCGACGGCGTCCGCTTCGGCGGACTGTAAGAGCGTCCGGTGCGGCCGACCCAGCCAGGGGGCCATCAGCCGGTGCTGTCCAGATCGGCCGGGACCATTCGTCCCAGCCGGCGCTTCGTTAAGGAGAACCGACGAAGGGAGCCGGCCGCCGATGCCATCGGGCCAACACGCTGCACAGACGACAAAGGCAGGAGCCGGGCTGGTGCTTGGCCTCGGCTGCGAGCGTCGCACGCCGGCCGACGAGGTGATCGTCCTTGCCGAGCGCGCGCTTGCCGATGCCGGTGCTGTGGCCAGCGATCTGCGGCTGGTCGCCTCGCTCGATGCCCGCGCCGAGGAACCGGCGATCCTGGCTGCTGCCAGACATTTCGCGGTTCCGGCCGCGTTCTACGATGCCGCCACGCTCGAAGCCGAAGCTTCGCGGCTCGCCAATCCCTCGGAGATCGTCTTTGCCTACACGGGCTGCCATGGCGTCGCCGAAGGGGCAGCGCTCGTCGGCGCCGGCAGCGAAGCCGTGCTGATCGTGGCGAAGATCGTCTCCGCCCATGCGACGGCGGCCCTCGCCGGGCCGGCGACCTTGCGCGCTGAAAAGCGCATTCCGGCGGCGGAGGCTGTCTGATGCGCGCTTATGTTGTTGAATTGAATCAATCTTTTGTCCGGGTTTGCTCAGGAATGGAATCCGGTTCTTTAGAGATCGCGTCAGGCGCGCCGTTGGGCGGCGCCGAAATACAGGTGGGACAGCAGGCATGATCGACAACCTCTTTGCCGGGTTGCCGGCGCTCGAAAAAGGTTCGGTCTGGCTGGTCGGCGCCGGCCCGGGCGATCCCGGCCTGTTGACGCTGCATGCGGCCAATGCGCTGCGCCAGGCGGATGTGATCGTGCACGATGCGCTGGTCAATGAGGATTGCCTCAAGCTCGCGCGGCCGGGTGCCGTGCTGGAGTTTGCGGGCAAGCGCGGCGGCAAGCCATCGCCGAAGCAGCGCGACATCTCGCTTCGCCTCGTCGAGCTCGCGCGCGCCGGCAACCGGGTACTGCGGCTCAAAGGCGGCGATCCCTTCGTCTTCGGCCGCGGTGGCGAGGAGGCGCTGACGCTGGTCGAGCACCAGGTGCCGTTTCGCATCGTGCCCGGCATCACCGCCGGCATCGGCGGCCTTGCCTATGCCGGCATTCCGGTGACCCACCGCGAGGTCAACCACGCCGTCACGTTCCTGACTGGCCATGATTCCTCCGGCCTGGTGCCGGACCGCATCAACTGGCAGGGCATCGCCAGCGGCTCGCCCGTCATCGTCATGTACATGGCGATGAAGCATATCGGCGCCATCACCGCCAATCTCATCGCCGGCGGGCGCTCGCCGGACGAGCCGGTCGCCTTCGTCTGCAACGCGGCGACGCCGGAACAGGCAGTGCTGGAAACGACGCTGTCGCGCGCCGAAGCCGATGTCGCGGCGGCAGGCCTGGAGCCGCCGGCGATCGTCGTCGTCGGCGAGGTGGTGCGACTGCGCGCAGCGCTCGACTGGATCGGCGCGCTCGACGGGCGCAAGCTCGCCGCCGACCCCTTCGCCAATCGTATTCTCAGGAACCCGGCATGAGCGGATTGCTGATTGCCGCCCCATCGTCCGGCTCCGGCAAGACGACGGTGACGCTCGGGCTGATGCGCGCGCTGAAGAAGCGCGGCGTGGCGATCGCGCCCGGCAAGGCAGGGCCGGACTATATCGATCCCGCCTTCCATGCGGCAGCGACCGGTGAGCCCTGCTTCAACTACGACCCCTGGGCGATGCGCCCGGAACTGCTGCTGGCCAATGCGTCGTATGCGGCTGCCGGCGGGCGCACCTTGATCGTCGAGGCGATGATGGGGCTGCACGACGGAGCTGCCGACGGTTCGGGAACGCCCGCTGATCTCGCCGCGACGCTGAACCTTGCGGTCATTCTGGTGGTCGATTGCGCCCGCATGTCCCAGTCGGTTGCCGCACTGGTGCGCGGCTATGCGGATCACCGCGACGATATCCGGGTCGTCGGCGTCATCCTCAACAAGGTCGGCAGCGATCGGCATGAAATGATGCTGCGCGATGCGCTCGCCAAGGTGCGCATGCCTGTGTTCGGCGTGCTCCGCCAGGACAGCGCGCTGCAACTGCCGGAGCGCCATCTCGGCCTGGTGCAGGCGGGCGAACATTCGGCGCTCGAAGGTTTCATCGAGGCGGCGGCCGCGCGCGTCGAGGCTGCCTGCGATCTCGAGGCCATCCGCCTGATCGCGACGATTTTTCCGCAGGTGCCCGCAGCCGCCAGTACCAGGAGGTTGCAGCCGTTCGGCCAGCGCATCGCGGTCGCGCGCGATATCGCCTTTGCCTTCTGTTACGAGCACCTGCTTTACGGCTGGCGGCAAGGCGGCGCGGAGATTTCCTTCTTCTCGCCGCTCGCCGACGAGGCGCCGGATGCAGCGGCCGATGCCGTCTACCTGCCAGGCGGTTATCCGGAGCTGCATGCGGGGCGCTTAAGCGCCGCCGCCGGCTTCCGCTCGGGCATGAATTCGGTTGCCGAACGCGGCGCCCGGATTTTTGGCGAATGCGGCGGCTACATGGTGCTTGGCGAAGGGCTTGTCGCTGCCGATGGCGCACGCTACGACATGCTCGGCCTGCTGCCACTCGTCACCAGTTTTGCCGAGCGCAGGCGGCACCTCGGCTATCGCCGCGTCGTGCCTGTCGACAACGCCTTCTTCGATGGACCCATGACGGCGCACGAATTCCACTATGCGACCATCCTCGCCGAAGGGGCGGCCGATCGGCTGTTTGCCGTCAGCGACGCCGCCGGCGAGGATCTCGGCCAGGCAGGCCTCCGGCGTGGCCCTGTCGCCGGTTCCTTCATGCATCTGATCGATGTCGCAGGTGCTGCATGAGCGCACCGATCGTTCACGGCGGCGGCATCACCGAAGCCGCGGCGCGCTATGGCGGCCGGCTCGAAGACTGGCTGGATCTTTCGACCGGCATCAACCCATGCCCCGTCGCCTTGCCTGAAGTGCCCGAGCGCGCCTGGCACCGGCTGCCGGACCTGCAGACGGTGGATGACGCGCGGCGCGCGGCCGCCGACTACTACCGCACCAACGGCGTGCTCCCGTTGCCAGTGCCGGGCACGCAATCGGTGATCCAGCTGCTGCCGCGTCTTGCTCCGGCAGGCAGGCGCGTCGCGATCTTCGGCCCGACCTATGGCGAATATGCCCGCGTGCTCGAGGCGGCCGGCTTTGCCGTCGATCGCGTCGCGGATGCCGACGCGCTGACGGCCGAACATGGCCTTGTCATCGTCGTCAACCCCAACAACCCGACCGGCCGCGCCTTGACGCCGACGGAGCTTTTGGCGATCGCCGCAAGGCAAAAAGCGAGCGGCGGGCTGCTGCTCGTCGATGAGGCCTTCGGCGATCTCGAGCCGGAGCTGAGCGTCGCCGGCCATGTGCCGGGGCAGGGCAATCTCATCGTCTTCCGCTCCTTCGGCAAGTTCTTCGGCCTTGCGGGTCTGCGCCTCGGTTTCGTCGTTGCGACCGAACCGGTGCTTGCGTCCTTTGCCAACTGGCTCGGCCCCTGGGCCGTCTCCGGTCCGGCGCTGACGATCTCGAAAGCGCTGATGCAGGGCGATACGAAGGCGATCGCAGCCGGCATCCTCGCGCGTCGCGCCGGCCTCGACGCGGCACTCGATGGGGCAGGGCTCGCCCGCATCGGCGGCACGGGGCTTTTCGTGCTGGTCGAGCATCCGAGGGCAGGTCTGCTGCAGGAGCGGCTCTGCAAGGCCCATATCCTCACGCGCAAGTTCGACTATGCGCCGACCTGGCTCAGGATCGGGTTGGCACCTGACGCGGCGGGCGACCGGCGGCTTGCGGACGCGCTTGCCGGCATGGAGCTCTGAGGTGTCGGAGACCATCCTTTTCATCCTCGCGCTGGCGCTGGTGATCGATCGCGTCGTCGGCGATCCGGACTGGCTCTGGGCGCGCGTGCCGCATCCGGTCGTGTTCTTCGGCAAGGCGATCGGCTTTTTCGACGCCCGGCTGAACCGTGAGGATCTGGAGGATGGCGCCCGCAAATTTCGGGGCGTCGTCGCAATCCTGCTGTTGCTTGGCCTCAGCGCCTGGTTCGGCCATCTGCTGCATCGCCTGTTCGCCGTCTTCGGGCCGCTCGGTTTCCTGCTGGAGGCCGTTCTGGTCGCGATCTTTCTGGCGCAGAAGAGCCTTGCCGATCACGTGCGTCGCGTCGCCGAGGGCCTGCGACAGGGTGGGCTTGAAGGCGGACGTGCCGCCGTGTCGATGATCGTCGGTCGCGATCCGAAGACGCTCGACGAGCCGGCGGTCTGCCGCGCGGCGATCGAGAGCCTGGCCGAGAACTTTTCCGATGGCGTCGTGGCGCCGGCCTTCTGGTATGCGGTTGCCGGCCTTCCGGGGCTTCTCGCCTACAAGATGCTGAACACGGCCGATTCGATGATTGGCCACAAGTCGCCGAAATATCTGCACTTCGGCTGGGCTTCGGCCCGGCTCGACGACGTCGCCAACCTTCCGGCTGCCAGGCTCTCGATCCTGTTGATCTCGGCCGGTGCGCTGATCCATCGCGGCGCGCGTGCCGCCAAGGATGCTCTGACGGTGAGCCTTCGCGACCACGGCCTGCACCGCTCGCCGAACTCAGGCTGGCCGGAAGCGGCCATGGCCGGCGCGCTTGACCTGCAGCTTGCGGGTCCGCGCATCTATGGCGGCGTCAAGGTCGGCGAGCCGATGATCAACGGTCCGGGCCGGGCGGTTGCGAAAAGCCAAGACATCGACGCCGGTATTGCTGTCTTTTACGGCGCCTGCACGGTCATGACCGGGCTTGTTCTTGCAATCGCAATGATTTGATCGCGGAAGTTGACCTTCGCATTAAGACTCTGCTTTCCATATGTATTAAGATCGTATCATATTCGATCAGTTATTCTCCTGGAACGTTTGGTTCCACCGGTACGTGTTCGTCTTCCCGGAGAGAGAAGCATGCGCAAAAGCCTTCTGACTGCGCTGATTGCCGCTCTGCTGCAGTTTACCGTTCAACCCGTGAACGCCGCCAATCTGATTGCCGATATCAGCCTGTCGTCGCAGACGATGACCGTCAGCCAGAACGGCATCGTGATGTATCGCTGGAAGGTCTCGACGGCGCGCAAGGGCTATGTGACGCCACGCGGCAGCTGGAGTGCGAAGTGGCTCTCGCGCAACCACCGTTCGCGCAAGTACGACGATGCGCCGATGCCTTACGCCGTGTTCTTCAACGGTGGCTACGCCATCCACGCCACCTACGACATCAAGCGGCTCGGCCGCCCGGCCTCGCACGGCTGCGTGCGGCTGCATCCCAACAATGCGGCGGAGTTTTTCGCCCTTACCAAGGAACACGGGTTGGCGAACACGCGGATCGTCATTACGCGGTGACGCTGCCTCGCGTCGCACGTCCGGCTTGTTGCCTTCTCGATAGATCCACGGCCCATTTCCCTGCCGGGACCTTCTGCGCCTTTTGACGGGGAGAAGGGGAATTGCGGCACGCGGCCGTTTCAATCGCACCGTCGGATTCGCCCGCGAGCTTGCCGAAGATGGCAAGGCTGCAGTCGTCCTCGTTCCCTCTCGCCGCTTGCGCTGAGAGCGGTCGTCCTCGGGTCGAACCCGAGGAGAGGGGCGATACTGTCGAGAAAGTTGCTGCGACTACTGCTTAGCAGCCGCTAACGGCCGTCAGTCGATACCCGCCACATGCATCAGCCGGTCGAGGCTCGGCACGGTGACGTGGCGGCTGTTTTCGATGCGGATGACATTCTCCTTGCGCAGCTTGGTGATCTGGCGGCTGACCGTTTCGATCGTCAGGCCGAGATAGTCTGCGATGTCGGCGCGCGACAGCGGCAGGTCGAACTCGTTCGAGGTGCCGTTTTCCGGGTCGATATGGGTGGCGATGATGTAGAGGAAACTCGCGACCTTTTCCTGCGCGGTCTTGCGGCCGAGCGTCAGCATCCAGTCACGCGCCTCGTCGAGTTCCTTCAGCGCTTGCTCGTGCAGCCGGTGCTCGAGGTTGGGCGCTTCGGAGACCAGGCGATCGATGACGGTGCGCGGGAAACAACAGATGTCGGTATCGACGGCTGCTTCCGCCGTCAGGGCGCTTTCGCGGGTAAAGGGCCGGCCCATGAAATCAGGGGCAAACTGCAGGCCGACGATCTGCTGTCGGCCGTCGGCCAGAACCTTGCTGAGCTTGACGACACCGTTGATGATGTTGGCGTAGCTCTCGGTCGCTTCTCCCTGGCCGATGACCTCGCGGCCGGGCTCGATGCTGCGGCGAGTCGAATGGCGGCTGAGGTCGAGCAGCTGATCCGGGGTGAGCGTGCCGCAAACGCCGCCATGGCGCGCCTCGCAGGCGGCGCAGACGGCTGGAACCTCCGAATTATGGATATCCTTGCGACGATGTTCGTTCACGATCTGCAATTCTTTCTACCTGCATGCCGTTGGTCTCTGGATGACCAAAGAGGATGCGGGTCGTTAAATCAAGAGTTGACAGGTGCTAATTCCGAAAGCGCGAAACAATGTCTCATGCCAGCTTGAGCATTGTCAATTTTAACGTGTTAATTCGGCGACTTGATCAAAATCAAAGGCCTCTTTGCCGATCCGTCCTAAGCCGTCTTCATGACAGCGGAGAGACTTATGGACGACGCGCTCATCCTCAAGCATGCGGCGCCTGTGCCGCGCTACACCAGCTATCCGACCGCACCGCATTTTTCCGAGGCGGTGGGGCCGGTTGACTATCAAGGCTGGCTCGGTGCGATCCGTGCGGGCGAGGCGATCTCGCTCTATGCGCACGTGCCCTATTGCGACAGGCTCTGTTGGTTCTGTGCCTGCCATACGAAGCAGACGCTGCGCTATGATCCGGTGGCAACCTATCTAACCGGCTTGCATCGCGAGGTTGCAGAAATCGGCAGCCGGGTGAGCCGCGAGGCCAGGGTGACGGCGCTGCATTTCGGCGGCGGCTCGCCGACGCTCGTCAGGCCCGACGACATGATCGCGCTGAAACGTGCTTTTGCCGAACACTTCATCTTTGCGCCCGATTGCGAGATCAGCGTCGAGATGGACCCGAACGATCTCGATGAAGCGCGCCATGATGCGCTGGCTAAGATCGGCATGACGCGGGCGAGCTTCGGCATCCAGGATTTCGATCCGGTCGTGCAGAAGGCGATCAACCGCATCCAGACCTTCGAGCAGACGCGCGACGCGATCGAGGCGTCCCGGGCACGGGGCGTACACTCGGTCAATTGCGACGTGCTCTATGGTTTGCCCTACCAAAGCCTTCAGTCGCTGGAGCGGACCATGGAGGCCGTGCTTTCGCTCGCGCCTGATCGCGTCGCACTCTTCGGCTACGCCCATGTGCCGTGGATGAAGACGCACCAGAAGATGATTCCGGACGAAAGCCTGCCCGGCATCGTCGAGCGTTTCGCGCAGATGAGCCGCGCCGCCGAGATGCTGGTTGCGGCCGGCTACGAGGCAATCGGTATCGACCATTTCGCAAAGCCGGACGACAGCCTGGCGCGGGCCAACAGGGAAGGGCGTCTGCGCCGCAATTTCCAGGGCTATACCGACGACGCGGCCGAAACGCTCATTGGTCTCGGCGCCTCGGCGATCGGTCAGTTTCGTCAAGGTTATGTCCAGAACATGCCGGCCACCGGCGAATATCTGCGCCATGTGGAAAACACCGGGCTGGCAGCCGTGCGTGGTTACCGCTTCACACCGGACGACATCCTGAGAGCAAAAGTGATTGCCGACGTCATGTGCCGCTTTGCCTTCTCTTTCGACGAGATCGAGCATGACTTCCCGGCGCTTGCCGGCGCGGTGATCGAGGAGGCGCGGCTCTTCCGGGCGCGCGATGTGGACGGGCTGACGACGATCGAAAGCGGGGTTTTCCGCCTGACCGAACGCGGCAGGCCCTTTGCCCGCTCGGTTGCGGCCACCTTCGATGCCTATCTCGGCAACGGCCGCGGCCGGCATTCGGTGGCGGTCTGAGCCATGCTCTGTCGCAACACCGTTTTCCAATTCGAAAGCCTTCGCCATCAAGGCCATTGGCTTTTGCGGCGCATTTACCTATAGGATCGCCGAGACTCGACTTTAAAATATTAGAGGTATGCGCGTGACAGCTACATTCGACAAGGTTGCCGACATCATCGCGGAAACGAGCGAGATCGATCGCGAGACGATCACGCCGGAAAGCCACACGATCGACGATCTGGGCATCGACAGCCTGGACTTCCTCGACATCGTGTTTGCGATCGACAAGGAATTCGGCATTAAGATTCCGCTCGAGCAGTGGACGCAGGAAGTCAACGAAGGCAAGGTTTCGACCGAAGAATACTTCGTTCTGAAGAACCTCTGCGCCAAGATCGACGAACTGCGGGCTGCCAAGGGCTGATCGGGCTTTCGCCCGAGCCTTGCCACTCGATTTCCAATGCCGCCCGTCGCGCCCCGCGCTTGACAGGCGGCATTGGCGTTTTTACTTGAGCCCGAAACCAACGGGGTGAGCCTCAATGCTCCTTGAATACTTCCAGATGATCGATCGTGTCGAAACGGTCGATCTTTCGGCTGGCCGGCTGACGGCGCGGTCCGTCGTGCCGGAGAAGAGCCCGGTGTTCGAAGGCCATTTTCCAGGCTATCCGCTGGTGCCCGGCGTGCTTCTCATCGAGACCATGGCGCAGGCCTCCGGTTTCCTGGTGCTCGCCGCTACCAATTTCGCCGCCATGCCCTTCCTGATGTCGGTCGACGGCGCCAAGATGCGGACCTTCGTCGAGCCCTCGGCCGAACTCGAGATCGAAGCCTTCCTCGAGCATGAAGGTTCGGGCTTTGCCGTCACCAAGGCGAAGATCACCTCCGCCGGCAAGAAGGTCTGCGACGCCCAGCTGAAGCTGCGGACCATGCCGTTCGATCAGGTTCCGCTCGGCGATATCGTGCGCAAGCGGGCTGGAGAAGTGGGTCTGATGGCGGCGCTTTCAGCGGCAGCCGGTTCGGAGAAGTAAGATGAGCAAATCTGCAAACGACGTTGTCATTACCGGCATCGGTATCGTCACCAGCCAGGGTGTCGGGGTCGAGCCGCATCTGGCAATGCTGACCGCCGGCACGTCGCCGGCCGCGCGCGTCGAGACCGAGAAGTTCAGCCCCTATCCGGTGCATCCGCTGCCGGAAATCGACTGGTCGCAGCAGATCGCCAAGCGTGGCGACCAGCGCCAGATGGAAAACTGGCAGCGCCTCGGCGTTTTTTCCGCGGGCCTGGCGCTGGATGACGCCGGTCTGAAGGACAATCTCGAAGCCTGCGGCAGCATGGACATGATCGTCGCTGCCGGCGGCGGCGAGCGAGACATCAACGTCGATTCGCTGATCGTCGACGAGGCGCTGAAGCGCAACGACCGCGAACAGCTGCTCAACGAAAAGCTGACAACCGAACTGCGACCGACGCTGTTCCTGGCCCAGCTTTCCAACCTGCTCGCCGGCAACATCTCGATCGTGCACAAGGTGACCGGCTCGTCCCGCACCTTCATGGGCGAAGAAGCGGCCGGTATCTCGGCGATCGAAACCGCCTTTGCCCGGATCAAGGCCGGCCAGTCGACGCATACGCTCGTCGGCGGCGCGTTTTCGGCCGAGCGCCTGGACATCATGCTGATGATCGAGGCGATCCAGGGCCAGGCAACCGGTGACTGGCACCCGATCTGGTCGCGCAGCCGCGACAACGGTGGCGGCATGATCCCCGGGTCGGTCGGCGCCTTCCTGGTGCTGGAATCACGCGAGTACGCCGAAGCCCGTGGCGCCCGCATCTATGCGACGATCGACGCGATCGGCAGCGACCGCGGCAGCCGCGCTGACGGCAAGCTCGAAGCACGCCTTGCGGACCTTGCGAAACCGGCTGAAAAGCTCGATCCGGCAAGCACGGTGGTCTTTTCCGGCACGTCCGGTTTTCATGATCTCGTCGCCAGCGAAAAGGCGTTCCTGCAGGCCAATCTGGCCGGCGCGCCTGTGCGTGCCTATGGCGGCATCGTCGGGCACAGCATCGAGGCGCAGTTTCCGGCGGGCTTGGCGCTTGCCGCGCTTACGCTCGGCCACGGCGCCAAGGTGCCGGCCTTCGACGCCAGCTTCGAAAAGCCGATGACGGCTGCTGCCCGGTCGGCGGTCGTGACCACCGTCGGTCATTCACGCGGCGAAGGCGTCGCGGTCCTTTCGGCCGAATAAGAGGAACGATTGATGAGCAACGCTTACAAGGATCACCTCGGCCGCCCGATCGTCGCCGTTACCGGCATGGGCGTCATTACCTCGCTCGGCCAGGGGCTGGAAGACAACTGGTCGGCGCTGACCGGCGGCGTCTCCGGCATCCGCAAGATCACCCGTTTCCCGACGGAGGGTCTTAACACCCGCATCTCCGGCATGGTCGATTTCATCGAGGTGCCGGCGGCCAACTCCGTCGAGCGCTCCTATGCCATGGCGCGCGAGACGACACTGGAAGCGCTGGCGCAGGCCGGGCTTTCCGGCGACTTCAACGGCCCGCTGTTTCTGGCCGCCCCGCCGATCGAGCCGGAATGGAGCGCACGCTTCGAGCTCGCCGATCGTTCGCCGCCTTCCGAACAGCCAGGCGATGCCTATAACCGCTTCCTCGCTGCGATGCGCCAGAAGGCCGATCCGGTGTTCCATGAGGCCGTGCTCTTCGGCTCGATCTCCGAGCGCCTTGCCGATCGCTTCGGCACGCGTGGCCTGCCGGTGACGCTGTCGACCGCCTGCGCTTCCGGCGCGACCGCGATCCAGCTCGGCGTCGAGGCGATCCGCCAGGGCCGCACCGATCGCGCGCTGACGGTTGCGACCGATGGTTCGGTCAGCGCCGAAGCACTGATCCGCTTTGCGCTGCTTTCCGCGCTCTCCACCCAGAACGATCCGCCGGAAAAGGCCTCAAAGCCCTTCACCAAGGACCGTGATGGCTTCGTCATCGCCGAAGGTGCAGCGACGCTGGTGCTGGAATCGCTGGAAGCAGCCGTTGCCCGCGGCGCCCGCGTCTACGGCATCCTCAAGGGTTGCGGCGAGAAGGCCGACCTCTTCCACCGCACGCGCTCC
Source organism: Ensifer sp. ENS09 (assembly GCF_014852425.1). Lineage (NCBI taxonomy): Bacteria > Pseudomonadati > Pseudomonadota > Alphaproteobacteria > Hyphomicrobiales > Rhizobiaceae > Ensifer > Ensifer sp. ENS09. The sequence continues at coordinate 648,268 of NZ_JACVBP010000001.1, read as the reverse complement.
TCGCCGGACGGTGGACCGGCCATCGCGACGATCCGCGCTGCCCTTGCCGACGCCGGCATCGATGAAACCGGCATCGGCTACATCAACGCCCACGGCACCTCGACGCCCGAAAACGACAAGATGGAATATCTGTCGATGTCGGCCGTCTTCGGCGATCGCCTGCCGTCGATCCCGGTCTCGTCCAACAAGTCGATGATCGGTCACACGCTGACGGCCGCCGGTGCGGTCGAGGCGGTGTTCTCTATCCAGACGATGCTGACCGGCACGCTGCCGCCGACGATCAACTACCAGAACCCCGATCCGGCGATCGTGCTCGACGTCGTGCCGAACGTGAAGCGCAGCCAGCAGGTTTCTGCGGTGCTGTCGAACTCCTTCGGCTTCGGCGGCCAGAACGCCAGCCTGGTGATGACGGCCGAGCCGGCCTGAGCCAATTCGAGGGCAATACGATTTGGCGCTGCCCCCTGTGCCCTGCCGGGCATCTCCCGCACGAGGGGAGATCGGGTGTAGCGCTGTCCTGCTCATCAGGGGGCCGAGGCTGAGCCCTCCGTTGAAGCGATAAGCTGTCGCGGGTCGATCGCCCCCTTTTGGGGGAGATGGCCGGCAGGCCAGAGGGGGGTGCTGCGCCACTCTCCCAAAGTGTATATATGCCAGTCAGCACGGCCCAGCCGCTCGACTATGTAAAGAGATCTAAAGGAAGAACCATGCGCGCCCTGCAACTGCTCGATGACCGCAAGCTCGAAATCACCGACATTCCGGAACCGGAAGCACCCGGCCCGGGCGAGGTGACGCTGCGCGTCAAGGCGGTTGCGCTCAACCACATCGACGTCTGGGGTTGGCGCGGCATGGCGTTCGCCAAGCGCAAGATGCCGCTCGTCATCGGTGCGGAAGCCTCCGGCGTCGTCGATCAGATCGGCCCGGGCGTTTCGAGCGTGCTTCCGGGCCAGCTCGTCTCGGTCTACGGCGCGCGCACCTGCGGCCTCTGCCGTCCGTGCAAGGAAGGCCGCGACAACCTCTGCGAACATGTCGGCGGCGTTCACGGCTTCCACCTCGACGGCTTTGCGCAGGAAAAGATCAACCTGCCGGCGCGCCTGCTGGTACCGGCCCCTCCGGGCGTCGATGCGGTTGCCGCCGCCCTTGCTCCGGTGACCTTCGGTACCGTCGAGCACATGCTGTTCGACAACGCCAAGCTCGAGCCCGGTGAAACCATCCTCGTGCATGCCGGCGGCTCCGGCATCGGCTCGGCGGCGATCCAGCTTGCCAAGAAGATCGGCTGCACGGTGATCACCACCGTCGGCTCGGACGACAAGATCGAGAAGGCGAAGGCGCTTGGCGCCGATCACGTCATCAACTACCGCACTGACCGGTTTGAAGGCGTCGTGCGCAAGCTCACCAAGAAGAAGGGCGTCGACGTCGTGTTCGAACACGTCGGCAAGGACACCTGGGCCGGCTCCATGCTCTGCATGAAGCGCGGCGGACGTCTCGTTACCTGCGGCTCCACCTCGGGCGTCTCCACCGACATGAACCTGATGATGCTCTTCCAGCAGCAGCTCAAGCTGCTCGGCTCGTTCGGCTGCCGCATGGAGAACATGGCGAACGCCATGCAGAAGATGGCGCGCGGTCTCGTGCATCCGGTCATCGACACTGAAATCACCCTCGACCAGATCGACCGGGCACTGGAGCGCATGGAGTCGCGCCAGATCTTCGGCAAGATCATCCTGAAGATGGATTGATCGACTGTGCGCATGGTGATCACACGGCTGGTGCTGGCGGCGGATCGTTTCCGCCAATGGCTGATTGCGCAGTTCGTGTTTCTGCTTCTGACGATCCTGAAGATGTTTCCCGCCGACGGCGCGATCAGCTTCATGGATCGCGCCCTGCGGTTCATCGGCCCGAAGACCAGCCGTCAGAAGCTGACGCTGACCAACCTGCGCAACGCATTCCCGGAAAAGAGCGAAGCGGAGATCAATGAGATCGCGCTCGAAAGCTGGGGCAACATGGGTCGCATGGCGGCCGAATACGTGTTCCTCGACCGGCTCTTCGATTTCGATCCGGAGCGCACGACGCCGGGGCGGGTCGAGGTCTCGGGCATTCCCTTGTTCCTCGAGCTTCGCGACAATCCGCGCCCCTTCATCGTCTTTACCGCGCACAGCGGCAATTTCGAGATGCTGCCGGTCGCCGGATCCGCCTTCGGGCTCGACGTGACCGTGCTCTTCCGTCCGCCGAACAATCCTTACGTGGCCGAGAAGGTCTTCAACTTCCGCGCCGAACGCATGGGCAAGCTCGTGCCGTCGCATGCGGGCTCGTCCTTTGCGCTCGCCCGCCAGCTGGAGCGCGGCCAGGGCGTCGGCGTCCTCGTCGACCAGAAGTTCCGCAAGGGGCTGAAGACCAAGTTCTTCGGCCAGGACGTGCAGACCAACCCGCTGCTCGCCAAGCTCGTGCGCCAGTTCAACTGCGAGGTCTATCCGGCCCGCTGCATCCGCTTGCCGGGTGGCCGTTTCCGCCTGGAAATCGAACCGGCGATCGCCATTCCCCGCAAGGCCGACGGCAGCGTCGACGTCACCGCCACGGCGCAGGTGCTGAACGACAAGGTGGAGAGCTGGGTGCGGGAATATCCGGGCCAATGGCTCTGGTATCACGACCGCTGGCACATCAAGCGTTACCTGAAAGACTGATTCTCTTTCGCATCTGAACAGCGCCTGGTTGCGCCTAGCGCAAGCAGGCTTGACGTTACTGCAAGCCCGGCACCCTTGTGTCGGGCTTTGCGTTTTGCCAGCTACGCGGGGACATCAGCGCCGATCCTCCCTCGAAAACGTGCGTAAGCGTTAAGTTTTTCTTTCTGCTGTTGAACGCTATCGCAATGAGTGTAAACTTATGCCTGTCGCGTGAGAAAATGCCTGCAAGCGCTTTGGATGACCCGAGCGGTACGGTTTTACGCGAAAGGGGTGGGGGAAACGTCAAGAACCAGATCAGTGTCCTGAGCATCTACGCCTGTTTTGTAAGTGCATCGAAGCGGCTTTGCCGTGGGGGAATTGGGGTTTCGAATTGAACGCACTGATTGAGCTGTTCTGGTTCAAGTATTCGCAGCTGCAGTATGCCGTACGTACGGCAGACGAGCATTTGATCGGGATTCTGGATCGCGAATTGGATCCGATCTTGAGGTCAGTCTACGACGAGAAGGCGGTGAGCGTCGAAGACGCCCGGCTTCAGTTCCAGTTCTTAATCGACATTCTGCGCGTCGAAGCCGACGACATTTCCTGCGTGCTGCGCCATTCGCAGTTGCTGCAATCGCTGATCAACCGCTATTTCGCCGCGACCGGCGCGGAGAACCTTGCCGACCTGCAGCTGGAGCGCCTGCCGGCGCAACCGAACAAGGGCAGGGCGGACGAAGGATTGCTCAACGAGGCGATCCTCGACAGCTTCCCGGACCGGTTGGCGGTGATCACGCCCGACTACCGCTATCTCTACACCAATCCACGCAATGCCGAGCATCTGGAAAGCCGCCCGATGGACCTGATCGGCCGGCATATCGTCGAGTTCATCGGCATCCAGCGGTTCGAGCTGCGGGTGAAATCCTATCTCGACCGGTGTTTCGCCGGCGAGGTGGTGGACTACACCTTCGCCAAGACGGTCGATGCGCGCACGGTCGTCGTGCGCTGCCGGCTGACGCCGTGCATGTCGAGCACAGGCAAGCTGATCGGCGCCATCCTGGTGATCCAGGAACATGCCGACCGCCGCCGCGCGATCGCGGCCTGAAGCGCCGGCTCCGGCGATACCCGAAAATGCAGAAGGGGATGCGCGGCCGGATAACGGCCACGATACGTGTCCGCATTGCGTCGCGCTGCTCGGGCGGCCGGTCTATCCGACCGGCGCGGTAATGCTGCGCAGACATTCCTGCTCGAAGCCGACGTGCCGCCTGAGGCTGGTGAAGAAGCCGCGCAGCATGTAGCCGGCGGTCTCGGCATTGACCGTCTCGTCGGCGGCGCCGAGGCGCTCCAGCATTTCGGTCAGTTCCTCGGCGAAGCACTCGTCCTCGCAATGCTCGTATTTCAGCCGCTCCAGTGTCGCGCCGAGCGTCGGGTCCGAGCGGTAGGTGCGCTCGATCCAGGGGAAGACCAGGTTTTCTTCACCCGAATGCATCTCGCGGATCAGCGGCTCCAGCACCTTGGCGGCATAGACGCATTTCTGCCGGTCGATGTCGGCCGGCAGGCTGTCGGCGATTTCCTCCAGGCAATTGCAGAGCGCCAGCTGCTCCTCGTGGGCGCGGGCAAGCCAGGCAAACGGCTCGGCCACGGGTTCCCGCCGGGGGGCTGGGTCCAGTCGGCTGCGGATTCGTCCGTCTTCAAAAGTCTTTTTCATCGGCTTCAGACGCCAACTCCCACGGCGCTCCCTATTGTTTGCCGAGGATGATCCAAACGAGGTGGCAAAGCCTTGATCTGAATCAAGGCCGGCTTGCCCCGATTCTGACACTTTCCGGCAAGCTGCGGTGACACCCCTCGTTTCGGGGTGTCATTGCGTGCGTTCGGACCAAGTTGGGGACCCAACCATGAAATACACATTCGAGATGATCCTGCTCGGGGTCGGTGCATTCCTGGCGCTCGTCGGCGCCGGGCTTGCCCAGGACCGGCACTTCGAAGCCCATATGTGGGTGCTGTTCTTCACGCTTCTTGCCGGCACCATCCTTTTGATGCGCCGCATCGAGTTCAGCCCGGCTTCCGCGGGCAGGGCGTCACCGCCGCCACCCCAGTCGGAGTATTTCGACGAGGTGGTCAAATACGGCGTGATCGCCACCGTCTTTTGGGGCGTCGTCGGATTTCTCGTCGGCGTCGTGGTTGCGCTCCAGCTTGCCTTCCCGGACCTCAACATCGAGCCCTGGTTCAACTTCGGCCGCATGCGGCCGCTGCACACCTCGGCGGTCATCTTCGCCTTCGGCGGCAACGCGCTGATCGCGACCTCGTTCTACATCGTCCAGCGCACCAGCCGCGCGCGCCTCTTCGGCGGCAATCTCGGTTGGTTCGTGTTCTGGGGCTATCAGCTCTTCATCATCATGGCCGCAACCGGCTACCTGCTGGGGATCACCCAGTCGAAGGAATATGCGGAGCCGGAATGGTATGTGGACCTGTGGCTGACGATCGTCTGGGTCGCCTATCTCGCCGTCTTCCTCGGCACGCTTCTGACCCGCAAGGAGCCGCATATCTATGTGGCCAACTGGTTCTACCTCGCATTCATCGTCACGATCGCGATGCTGCACATCGTCAACAACCTGGCGGTTCCGGTCTCCTTCCTCGGTTCCAAGAGCTATTCGGCCTTTGCCGGGGTGCAGGACGCGCTGACGCAATGGTGGTACGGGCATAACGCCGTCGGCTTCTTCCTGACGGCCGGCTTCCTCGGCATGATGTATTACTTCATCCCGAAGCAGGCGAACCGTCCTGTTTACTCGTACCGTCTGTCGATCATCCACTTCTGGTCGCTGATCTTCATGTACATCTGGGCGGGTCCTCACCACCTGCACTACACCGCGCTGCCGGATTGGGCGCAGACGCTCGGCATGGTGTTCTCGGTCATGCTCTGGATGCCCTCCTGGGGCGGCATGATCAACGGCCTGATGACGCTTTCGGGCGCCTGGGACAAGATCCGCACCGACCCGATCATCCGCATGATGGTCATGGCCGTTGCCTTCTACGGCATGGCGACCTTCGAAGGCCCGATGATGTCGATCAAGACGGTCAACTCGCTCAGCCACTACACCGACTGGACCATCGGCCACGTGCATTCCGGCGCGCTCGGCTGGAACGGCCTCATCACCTTCGGCGCGATCTACTACCTCGTTCCGAAGCTGTGGAACCGCGAGCGCCTCTACAGCGTGCGCATGGTCAACTGGCACTTCTGGCTCGCCACCCTCGGCATCGTCGTCTATGCGGCGGTCATGTGGGTCGCCGGCATCCAGCAGGGCCTGATGTGGCGCGAATACGACGACCAGGGCTTCCTCGTCTATTCCTTCGCGGAATCGGTCGCGGCCATGGTTCCCTACTACGTGCTGCGTGCCCTTGGCGGCGCACTCTTCCTCGCCGGAGCTCTGCTCATGGCCTTCAACGTAACCATGACCATCCTTGGCCGCGTGCGCGATGAAGCTCCGATCTTCGGTGCGACGCCCGCGCTCAAGGCTGCGGAATAGGAGGGCATAGAGAATGTCCATTCTCGACAAACACGCGACGCTCGAACGCAACGCGACCCTGCTGCTCGTCGGCTCGCTGCTCGTCGTCTCCGTCGGCGGCATCGTGGAAATCGCGCCGCTGTTCTATCTCGAAAACACCATCGAGAAGGTGGAGGGCATGCGTCCCTATTCGCCGCTGGAGCTCGCGGGCCGCGACATCTATGTGCGTGAAGGCTGCTATGTCTGTCACAGCCAGATGATCCGCCCGTTCCGCGACGAAGTGGAGCGCTACGGCCACTACTCGCTGGCGGCGGAATCCATGTACGACCATCCGTTCCAGTGGGGCTCCAAGCGCACCGGGCCGGACCTGGCGCGCGTCGGCGACCGCTACTCCAACGAGTGGCACGTGCAGCACATGATCGAGCCGCGCTCGGTGGTGCCGGAATCTGTCATGCCGAGCTACGCCTTCCTCAAGGCGACCCCGCTCGACGTGAACAACATCGCCGCCAACCTGAAAGCGAACAAGGCGGTCGGCGTTCCCTATACGGACGAGATGATCGACAACGCGCTTGCCGACATCAAGGCGCAGGCCGATCCGAACGCCGACACGTCGGGCGTCGAGGGGCGCTATCCGAAGGCCAAGCTCGGCGACTTCGACGGCGATCCGCAGAAGCTGACGGAGATGGACGCGCTCATCGCCTATCTGCAGATGCTCGGCACGCTGGTCGACTTCTCTACCTACGACGACACCACCGGTTATCGCTAAGGAGATCAGCACATGGAAACCTACACGGCCATGCGCCAGTTCGCCGATAGCTGGGCGCTCCTTGCGATGACGCTCTTCTTCCTCGGCGTCGTTGCCTTCATCTTCCGGCCCGGCGCCAAGAAGGCCGCCGATGATGCCGCAGCCATCCCCCTGAAGGAGGATTAATAGAATGGCGGACAAACACGTCGACGAAATCAGCGGCGTCGAGACCACCGGCCACGAATGGGACGGTATCCGCGAGCTCAACAACCCGATGCCGCGCTGGTGGGTCTATACCTTCTACGCGACCATCGTCTGGGCTGTCGGCTACATGATCGTCTATCCGTCCGTGCCGCTCCTGACTGACGCCACCAAAGGCGTGCTCGGCTATTCGAGCCGCGCCGAGGTGAGTGCGGAGCTTGCGAGCGCCAAGGCGGCGCAGGCCGGCAACCTCGAGAAGATCGCCTCAAGCTCGCTTGCCGACATCCTGGCCGATCCGCAGCTGCAGCACTTTGCCGTATCCGGCGGTGCCTCGGCCTTCAAGGTCAACTGTGCCCAGTGCCACGGCTCGGGTGCGGCCGGTTCTGCCGGCTTCCCGAACCTGAACGACGACGACTGGCTCTGGGGTGGAAAGCCCGAAGAGATCTACCAGACGATCGCCCACGGCATCCGCTACAACGGCGACGACGAGACCCGCGTCTCGGAGATGCCGTCCTTCGCGGAAATCCTCAAGCCCGAGGAGATCAAACAGACGGCAGCCTATGTCGTCAGCCTCACCGGCACGCCGTCGGATGCATCCATGGTGGAGCCGGGCAAGGCGCTGTTCGAGACCAATTGCGCCTCCTGCCACGGTGCCGACGCCAAGGGCAACCGCGAGTTCGGCGCGCCCAACCTTGCCGATGCGCTGTGGCTGAACGGCTCGAGCGAGCAGGCGATCGTCGCCCAGATGAAGGCGCCCAAGCACGGCGTCATGCCCGCGTGGCTGCCGCGCCTCGGCGACACCACGGTCAAGCAGCTCGCCATATTTGTGCATTCGCTGGGTGGCGGCGAGTAAGGCCCGCGACGTCTCGTGACTGAGGGCTGGGGCTGGCTCTCATTCACGCGGTGAGGGTTTGCCCTCGTCCGCGCGGTGAGGTTGCTACTCATCCGCCTGCCGGCACCTTCTCTGCGGCATGCGGTGAGAAGGACGCAGATTGCGCCGGTCTCGGCCAGACCGAAATGCCTTTGCTTTGCGGAGGCAGTGCGCCCAGCGTCTCTCTCCCCGCCTGGCGGCGAGAGAAGTCCGGCAGGACCGTGAGGGGCAGCTCTCATCCATCCATCGAGCAGGCCGCGCCAACGGGCGCGGCCTTTTTTGTTTGGAGACGTTTCGTCATTGACGGGAGATCGCAGCGAAATGGCCGAGCTGTCCTCTCACGACTTGGCTGTTTCGCCGACACGCCTCGGCAACGAAACCACCGCCAGCGTCGCCATGAGAGCGATGGCAACGGCGCACGCGGCGGCAGCTGCGCTAAAGCCGGTCATGAAGGCGGCCTGGGCTTGCTCCAGCGCGCCCCCCGGCAGTTCGGCGGCGACCGACACAGCGCCGGCGAGGCTGTCCGACAGTCTGTCGCCTATGTCGCCTGCAAGCTTTGTCTGCCCGGCCATTTCGGTCCGGTAGACGGCGGTGGTCAGGCTGCCGAGCGTGGCGATGCCGACGGCAAGACCGAGCTCCTGCACCACTTCGGAGAGGGCCGAGGCCGATCCGGCCTTTTCGGCAGGTGCTGCGCTGACGACGAGATCGGTGCCAAGCGCGGCAATGGTACCGAGGCCGAGATAGACGAGCGCGAATGCGGCCGTTACCAGCCCGACACCGTGCGGCGCGTGGTCGAGCAAGGCGAGCAGAAGGTAGCCGACGACCGAGAGCGCCAGCGCCGTTGCGATCACGGGGCCGGGGCCGAAGCGCCGGGCGATGAGCGGTGCGGTGATGCCGGCCAAAAGCATGGCGAGCGCCGAGGGTCCCATTCTCAGGCCCGCCGACAGGGGAGAAAGCCCGACGACGAGCTGCAGATACTGGGTGACGAGCATCATCGTGCCGCCGACGGCCGTCAAGCCGACCAGGAGGATCAGCAGCGCTGTGCGGAAAGCGCGGTCGGAGAAAAGCTCTAGGTCGATCAGCGGGCTTTTCAGCCGGCGTTGCCGCCGGATGAAGAGGAGCGTGGCGACAAGACCGGCGGTTAGGCCGAGGGTAGCGCCGAGCCCGAAGCCATCCTTGGCGATCTGCTTGATGCCGTAGACGATGGGAAGCAGCCCCGCCAGCGACAGCGCCACGCTCGTCATGTCCAGCCGCTCCGATTGCGGCGCACGGTATTCCGGCAGCAGGAACGGCGCGACGATGAGGAGCAGCCCGACGATCGGCAGTGCCACGAGGAAGGCAGCACCCCACCAGTAGCGTTCGAGCAGGATGCCGCCGACGATCGGCCCCGCCGCCATGCCGAGCGCGAACATGGTTGCCCACACCCCGATCGCAAGCGTCCTCTGGTGCGGGTTTAAAAACATGTTGCTGATCAGCGCCAGCGTCGGCGGCATCAGCGTTGCGCCGGCAACGCCGAGGGCTGCGCGCGCGGCGATCAGCATGGTGGCGCTGGTGGAATAGGCCGAAAGGATCGAGGCCACGCCGAAGGCGGCCGCGCCCAGCATCAGCAGCTTGCGGCGACCGATGCGATCGCCGAGCGTCCCCATGGTGATCAGAAAGCCGGCGATCATGAAGCCGTAGGCATCGACGATCCAGAGCGCCTGCGTGCTTGTGGGCTTCAGGTCTGCCGCCAGCGCCGGCAAGGCCAGATGCAGCAGCGTCAGGTCGAGCCCGAGCAGGATGGTGGGGAGTGCGAGGAGGGCAAGGCCGGCCCATTCCCGCAGGCCTGCGCGCGGTTCTGCAGGGTCCGCATGGACGGGAAGTCTCTCGGTGAGGTGGGATGGTCGGTCGCTGAGCATGGTCAAAAGTGATCTCCGTCGTCGCTTGGGCTGGTTGCGGAAACCACATCTTCAGGGCACACTAGTCCTGTTACAATTTAAGTATTTATCCTATTACTGCGAGCAATAGTGTGAACGAACGAAGCCTTGAGCGAAGCAAGAACGAGCTGTCGGAGTTTCTGACGCGGCACCGGGCGAAGCTGACGCCGGCCGATGCTGGGCTCGCGTTCAACGGGCGGCGACGCACCCCCGGCCTCAGGCGCGAGGAGGTGGCAGCGCTCGCCGGCGTCGGGCTCACCTGGTACACCTGGTTCGAGCAGGGGCGCGACATCAAGGTGTCGGAGGCGTTCCTGTTGAATGTGGCACGGGCGCTGAAGCTCGATGACGCCGAATGCAGCCACCTGTTCCTGCTGGCCCACAAGCGGCCGCCGCCGCCGGAGGCGCATCATCGCGTCACCGTTTCGCCTTTGGTCCAGCAGTTGCTGGACGAGCTGACGGCGCGGCCGGCCTATGTGGTCAACCTGCGCTGGGATGTCGTTGCCTGGAATGCGGCGGCGGACGCGCTGTTCGGCTTCAGTGCCCGGAGGCCGGAGCTTGGCAATATTTTGCAGATGGTGTTTGCCGATCCCGAGATGCGGCGGCGTATGCCCGCCTGGCGCGAAGACGCGCCGAAGCTGCTCGCCCAGTTTCGATATGATTTCGCCGTGGGCCCCGATGATCCGTCGATGCTAGCCCTGGTCGAAAGCCTCAAGGACCTTTCGGCCGATTTCAGGCGCTGGTGGGCAGCCCCTGGTGGCGACGAGGCCCGGCGCGGGATCGGATCCCTGATCGATGCTGCAGCCGAGCGCCGGCGTTTCCGCCATGAGACGCTGGTGGTGGACGAACACCGGCATCTGCGCATGGTGGTCTATTTCGCCGAACCGGTGCTCGCCCGAGAGCGATAACCGAAGCGGCCGCCTCTTTTGGTTCGGCCTATTCGAGAGCTGCGGCGATGGTGGCGCCGACGACAACGCTCGACAGCGCCGTGCCGAGAAGCAGCGAGGTGTTGACCGGCCGCTTCACGACCGTGCCGAAGTTGAAGAGGTTCATCGGCAGGAGATGAAAGCCGCCGCTTTCCGGCTTGCTCGACGGCGCTTCCATGAAGCACTCGTCGTCGAACCAGACCCAATCGTCGCGCCAGGTCCAGCAGCCGTGCTGGCGATAGATGTTGGCCACCTGCTCGGCAAAGCCCTTGTCGGCCGGCAGGCGGACGTAGTTTTGCGGCCGGCGGCTGAAATACTGCATGGCGAGCGGCATGGAGCGCTCTGTGCAATAGTTCGACATCCAGAGCTTGAAGCCAATTTCGTCGCGCAGGCGGTCGAGCACCCGGAAGACCTGCACGTGATCCTCGTGGCCATACTCGCCCCAGGGATTGTGGGTGAAGACGTTCATGTCGGGCTTCAAGAGCGGCAGCAGCGTGCGGTAGAGCGTCTCGTAATTGTCGCGGTAAGCCTGCGCGATCGGCCGGGTCGAGTGGCGGAAGCTGCCGGGCATGATCTGCGACAGCGACTTCTTGACGATGCGCTTGGCTTCGCGGCGCGTACCTTCGGTGCCGAACTCCATGCCGAAGGGGCCGGGCTTCGGGTTCGTCCAGTCGGCGCAGTCAAACGAGCCGGTTTCTTCCATTTCGAGGAAGCGCACGTTGCCGCGCGGATAGGCCTTGATCGCAGCGGTGCGCGCGTCGCCCATCTGCGGCTCAGACCAGATGTCGCGATAAAGGATGATCACCTCATCGACCTTGTTGAGGATCGAGGTGAACCACAGCAATTCGTCATCGGGATGGGCGCCGATTATGACGGAGTTCTTCAGAAAATCATGCGTGTCGGCCATGCTCTGCGCGCCCTCGTGTTCGTCGCGCGCAATTCTGACGTGTAGAGATTAAACCGGCGTAAAGCGGGATGGCCTGTCCACAGGTTAGGGGGGGGGGCGGCGACGCGTCGCGGACGTATCGGTTGACTGCCGGTCACGCAAAGAGACACGCCGCGAGCATGGTACGCGCGCTGCCCTCTCTCCCTCCTCCTACGTCATTTCTGTGACGAGCACGGAAATGACGTAGGAGGAAGGAGCGGCCGTTCGCCAGTGTTCAACTATTCACTGAACCCGAATGGTCCTGTCGCCTCTTCCTTCCGGGCCGCGCCTTCTGAACCCTCTACTGCGCCGACCAGACCGCCAGTTCGTAACCATCCGGGTCGGCGAAATGGAAGCGTCTTCCGCCGGGAAAGGTGAAGATCGGCTTGACGATCCTGCCGCCGGCCTTTTCGACGCGGGCGAGCATGTCCTCCAGCGTGTTCGCATAGAGGATGATCAGCGGTCCGCCGCTGCCGACAGGGCCGGTGGTGGTGAAGCCGCCGGTCAGACGGCCGTCCTGGAATTCGCAATATTCCGGGCCGTAATCGGTGAAGGTCCAGCCGAAGGCGCTGCCGTAGAAGGCCTTGGCGGCGGCGATGTCGGAGACGTTGAACTCGACATAGTCGATGCGGCTGTCGTTGCCCTTGTTACCCATTTTATCTGTCTTCTCCGGATTCCATGATTGATTTCAACGTGGCGAGATCCTTCGCCACCCAGCCGGCGTCGCCGGCAAATTGTTCCGCGCTCATGCCCGGCTGGCGCAGCAGCGTGAACATCACCTCCGCGCCGTCGCCGTTCGGAACGACGCGCAACGCATTGTGGACCTCCGTGCCGTCTTCCAGCGTAACGCGATGATCGACAACACCGAAGGCGTTGTCCGGCGCAAAGCGCACGTGGGCATTGCCGAGAGGGCCCGGCGCAAGCCAATGGTCGCCGTCGCGGGTTAGACCCGACGAAAGGCCGGACGCCCAGCGCGGCATGTTCTCGGGCTTAGCCATGAAGGCATAGACCGCGCGCCAGTCGCGGTCGATGGTGGTGTGAACGATCTTTGCTTCCAGTGTTGCCATGCATTGTTCTCCTGAGCGAAGGAGTAGCATGGGCGGCCTGATCGGTCTTGAACGAAACGGCCAGTCAGGCTGCTTGCCGGTCAGCTGCGAGCTGGCGGCGGATTTCGGCGGGTGAGAGCGAGGTGAGTTCCCTGGCCTCGCGCGACAGATGCGCCTGGTCGGCATAGCCGGCGTCGAGCGCGAGCAGGCCGAGCGCCGCCGACGGTTCCCTTTGGCATGCCCCGAGGAAGCGCTGCAGGCGCAGGATGCGGTCGAGTGTCTTGGCGCCGTAGCCGAAATGCTCGTGGCAGCGGCGCCTAAGCGTCCTTTCGCTCGTGCCGGTGGCGGCGGCGAGGGCGCGGATGGGGTTGTCGGACGAGCCATGGCTCTGCCGCAGATGGGCGAGGGTGGCGGCGATATCGCCCGGTGGCGACGAGACGGCCGGCAGGCGTTCAAGCATCGCTTCCGCGAGCATCGCGGCGCGGCGGGCTGCATCGGGCGCGTCCTCAATCCTGGTTTCGAGTTCGCGCGCGGCACGGCCCCAGAAGGCATCGAGCGGAACGACCTCGCCGAGGATCTGCGAAAGCGATGTGCGCAGGAAGGAGGCTGCGATGCCTGGGCGGAACCGCAGGCCGATGATATCGGTGCCGGGCGCAAAGACCGGGAAGGCGGCTACCCGATCGGGCCCGGCAACTGCCAGGCCATGCCGAGACCAGAGGATATCGACGCAGCCGTCGGGCACGACCGCGATGGGTGCGGCCGTCCCATCCAGCAATTGGTGGCGCCAGAGGCATTCGACATGGCGGCCAAGTTCGTCGGGCGCGGCATGCTCTTTATAGATGCCACGCCGTTTGGCCAGCGTCGGTTCTGGCGGAGGCAGCTTCGTCTGTGTCAGCGGCCCGAGGGCGCCGTCCATGCCTTTTCCTCCAAGCTTCGCCCGGTTCCGATCGCCTCTTCGCGCGACCAGATCTCGCCATCGATCTGGCCCTGCAGTTCCGGATAGTCGGCTGCATGGAAGACCGGATCGAGACCCTGCCGGCGCTGGGCGAAATAGTCCTTCGTCAGTTTGGCAATGGTACCGGAGAGGAGCACGATGGCAATGAGGTTGATCGTCGCCATCAAGCCCATGGAGGCATCGGCGGCGTCGAACACTGTGGTGATGCTTTCCGACGCGCCCCAGACGACCATCGCAAGGACCGCGCAGCGCATGATCGTGACGCCGAGGCGGTTGGCACCGCCCAGGTAGGTGAGCGCGTTCTCCGCATAGGAATAGTTGCCGATGATCGAGGTGAAGGCGAAGAAGAAGATCGCGACCGCGATGAAGTAGCTACCGGCCCAGCCGATATGCACATTCATCGCCGCCTGCGTCAGCTGCGTGCCGGTGACGCCGGAGCCGGGTTCCAAGGTGCCCGACAGCAGGATCATCACCGAGGTCGCGGTGCAGATCAGGATGGTATCGATGAAGACGCCGAGCGACTGCACGAAGCCCTGCGATGCCGGGTGATGCGGCACGGGCGTGGCGACGGCCGCGATGTTCGGGGCCGAGCCCATGCCGGCCTCGTTGGAGAAGAGGCCGCGCTTGACGCCGTTCATCATCGCCGCCGTGACGCCGCCGGCAACGCCGCCTGCCGCCTCCTGCAGGCCGAAGGCGCTGGAGATGATCGTCCACAGCACGCTCGGCACGATCGACGCGTTGACGACGAGCACGTAGATCGCCGTCAGCAGATAGGCGATCGCCATGAAGGGCACGACGATTTCGGCGACGCGGGCAATCTGGCGGATGCCGCCGAAGATGACGATGCCGGAGATGGCCGCAACCGCGATGCCGACGGCGATCTTCGGCACGCCGAAGGCACCCTGGACGGCATCGGCGATGGAGTTGGCCTGCACGGCGTTGAAGACGAGGCCGAAGGACAGAATGAGGCAGACGGAGAAGATCGTTGCCGCCCAGGGCGCGTTGAGACCACGCGCAATGTAAAAGGCCGGGCCACCGCGATATTGGCCGTTTTCGTTGCGCACCTTGTAGAGCTGCGCCAAGGCGCTCTCCGCATAGGCCGTCGCCATGCCGACGAGCGCCACCATCCACATCCAGAAGGTCGCACCCGGACCACCGAGATAGAGCGCGACGGCAACGCCCGCGAGGTTGCCGGTGCCGACGCGCGAGGCGAGGCTGACGGTCAGCGCCTGGAACGGGCTGATGCCGGCTGCATCCTTCGAGCCGCCGCTGCTCAAGACCCGGAACATCTCGCCGAAATGCACAATCTGCGGAAAGCCGAGGCGCAGCGTAAAATAGATGCCGACGGCGAGCAGGCCGTAGATCAGCACGTAGCCCCAAAAGATCGTGTTCAGAAAGCCGATGATCGTGTCCATGCGGTTCCTCTTTGGTATTGCAAGGTGTGGTGACGTGGCGAACCGCAATGCGGATCGGATGGGAAAGGCCGTTCACTTCGCTTGAGCCAGGCATCTTGCGAATGCCCGGACCTTTCGCCGCATGCTGGCGCTTTAGCCCGCAAACTTGACACAGATCAACGTTTTCGGGGGCCAAATCAGGCAAAACGTGGTGCAATACATGACATATCCGGGGATTTCCCACAAATGAGCCCACAATCCGCCGCAAATCCTGCCTCTGTCGAACGTCACGAGGCCGAACCGGTCAATGCGGCGCATGTGCGCAAGCCGCTCTACGAAAAGCGCAAGAAGATCTTCCCCAAGCGCGCCGAAGGCAGTTTCCGCCGCTTCAAGTGGCTGGTGATGCTGGTCACGCTCGGCATCTATTATCTGACGCCGTGGATCCGTTGGGATCGCGGTGAGCATGCACCGGATCAGGCGGTGCTCGTCGATATCGCCGCCCGGCGCTTCTACTTCTTTTTCATCGAGATCTGGCCGCAGGAGTTCTTCTTCGTCGCGGGCCTGCTCGTCATGGCCGGCTTCGGCCTGTTCCTGGTGACGTCCGCCGTCGGCCGCGCCTGGTGCGGCTATACCTGTCCGCAGACGGTCTGGGTGGATCTCTTCCTGGTGGTCGAACGCTACATCGAAGGCGATCGCAATGCCCGCATGAAGCTCGATGCCGGTCCCTGGACGTTCGACAAGATCGTCAAGCGGGTGTCGAAGCACTCGATCTGGATCATGATTGGCATCGCCACGGGCGGCGCCTGGATCTTCTATTTCGCCGATGCACCGACGCTTTTGAAAAGCTTCGTTTCGCTGGAAGCGCCCATGGTCGCCTACATGACCGTCGCTATCCTCACGGCGACGACCTATGTCTTCGGCGGGCTGATGCGCGAGCAGGTCTGCACCTATATGTGCCCGTGGCCGCGCATCCAGGCGGCGATGCTTGACGAGAACTCGCTTGTCGTCACCTACAACGACTGGCGCGGCGAGCCGCGCTCGCGCCACCAGAAGAAGGCGGTTGCCGCCGGCGAGGCCGTCGGCGATTGCGTCGATTGCAACGCTTGCGTCGTCGTCTGTCCGATGGGCATCGACATTCGCGATGGCCAGCAGCTCGAATGCATCACCTGCGCGCTCTGCATCGATGCCTGCGACGGCGTCATGGACAAGCTCGGCCGCGAGCGCGGTCTGATCTCCTATGCGACGCTCAACGATTATGCCGCCAACATGGCGCTTGCCACCAATGGCGGTACGGCGGCGATCGATCCGGGCCGGGTGCGCAACGCTGACGGCGCATTTTCCGACAAAGTGCGCCACTTCAACTGGAAGATCGTCTTCCGCCCGCGCGTGCTCGTCTATCTCGGCGTCTGGACGCTCGTTGGCATCGGCTTGCTCTATGCGCTTCTGTCGCGCGACCGGCTGGAGCTCAACGTGCTGCACGACCGCAACCCGCAATTCGTCGTCGAATCCGACGGTTCGGTACGCAACGGCTACATGGTCAAGCTCTTGAACATGATCCCGGAACAACGCACGATCACGCTTGCCATCGACGGCATGCCTTCGGCGACCATGCGCATCGCCGGCCAGGCACCGGGCGACGGACGCACCTTTGCCCTCGGTGTCGATCCGGACAAGGTGACGGCGGTCAAGGTGTTCGTAACGCTGCCGAAGGACAAGCTGACCGAAGCGGCTGACGGTTTCAGCCTCATCGTCGAGGATCCGTCGAGCCACGAGCGCGACGTCTACAAGGCCAACTTCAACAGCCCGGGAGCCGCAAAATGACAACCAACCAGGCAGGGGCAAAACAGGCAAAGGCACCGCGGCCCTTCACCGGCTGGCACATGCTCGGCGTCATGGTGCTCTTCTTCGGCACCATCATCACCGTCAACCTGATCATGGCTTGGAACGCGAGCAACAGCTGGAGCGGGCTGGTGGTGCAGAACACCTATGTCGCGAGCCAGCAGTTCAACGGCAAGGTGAAGGAGGCGAAGGCCTTTGTCGCCGATGGCCTCGACGGCAAGCTCAGCGTCGAAAACGAGGCGCTGCGCTACACGCTGACGCGCCGGGGCAATCCCGAGATGACTGCCGACAAGGTGGTTGCCGTGCTGAAGCGGCCGGTCGAGGAGCATGAGGATGTCACGGTCGAGATGGCGCATCAGGGCGAGGGCGTCTTCGTTGCCGCAACCGCGCTGAAGCGCGGCCAGTGGATCGCCGACATTACCGCGACATCGGGCGACACCGTCGTTTATCGCCAGGCGATCCGCTTCATGGTGCCGGGAGCCGCCCAATGAGCTGCTGCGCCCCCGGAACCGAAATGGCTCTGGAGATCGACAGGGCCGGGCAGGGACTGCCGACCACGGAAGAGCTGTGGTTGATGAGCCGCACGCTCGGCGGCGGCCTGCGCCAGACGGATCTGAGCGTTCCCGGCGTGCATTGCGGCGCCTGCATCACCACGCTTGAAGGCGCTTTGAAGACGCGGCCGGAGGTCGACCGGGCGCGCGTGAACCTTTCGTCGCGGCGCGTGTCGATCGTCTGGAAGGAAGAGGTCAATGGCTCGCGTACCGATCCGCGAGAACTGGCGCGGGCCATCCGGTCGCGCGGCTACGAAACCCATCTTTTCGCACCGGGCGAGGAAGACGGCGACCAGACGCTGAAGAAGCTGGTGCGCGCCGTTGCCGTCTCGGGCTTTGCCTCGGCCAACATCATGCTGCTTTCGGTCTCCGTCTGGTCGGGGGCGGAGGCGGCAACCCGCGATCTCTTTCATTGGATCTCGGCGCTGATTGCCGCGCCGACGCTGATCTATGCCGGACGCTTCTTCTATGCATCCGCCTGGAACGCGTTGAAGCACGGCCGCACCAACATGGACGTGCCGATCGCGCTCGCGATCACGCTCTCCTATTCGATCTCTCTCTACGAGACGATCACCCACGGCACCCATGCCTGGTTCGACGGCACGGTGATGCTGCTTTTCTTCCTGCTGATCGGCCGCACGCTCGACCACATGATGCGCGGGCGCGCCCGCTCGGCGATCAGCGGCCTCGCGCGGCTCTCGCCGCGCGGCGCCATGGTGGTGGATGCTGAGGGCGGACGCGAATATCGTCCTGTCGACGAGATAAAGCCCGGCGAAAAGCTGGCCATCGCTGCCGGCGAGCGGATCCCCGTCGACGGCCGCATTCTCTTGGGCGCCAGCGATCTCGATCGCTCGATCGTCAACGGCGAGAGCGCGCCGGCGCCGGTCAAGGTCGGCGACACCGTCGAGGCGGGAACGCTGAACCTTACCGGACCGCTGACGATCGAAGCGACGGCGGCGGCACGCGACTCGCTGCTTGCCGAGATCATGGGGCTGATGGAAGCCGCCGAAGGAGGCAGGGCGCGCTATCGCCGCATCGCCGACCGCGCGGCGCAATATTACTCGCCGGCGGTGCATCTGCTGGCGCTCTTGAGCTTCATCGGCTGGATGTTCGTCAATGGCGATTTCCACCATGCGATGTTGGTCGCGGTCGCCGTGCTGATCATCACTTGCCCCTGCGCACTGGGGCTTGCGGTGCCGGTCGTGCAGGTGATTGCCGCCGGACGGCTCTTCCAGAACGGCGTCATGGTCAAGGACGGCTCGGCCATGGAGCGATTGGCCGAAATCGATACGGTGCTGATCGACAAGACGGGCACGCTCACGGTGGGCGAGCCGCGTCTCGTCAACGGTCAGGACATTCAACCTTCGATTCTCGCGACGGCGGCGGGGCTTGCGGTGCATTCGCGCCATCCGCTGGCGATGGCCATTCATGATGCGGCGGCGCTCGCGCCCGTCGTCAACGGCGACATCCGCGAAATCCCCGGTGCCGGCATCGAGGCGCAGACAGACGCCGGTGTCTACCGGCTCGGCAGCCGCGCCTTTGCCTGTGGCGATGCCGGCGAGGCGACCGGTCAGTCGGAAGTGATCCTGTCGCTCGACGGCCGCGAACTCGCCTGCTTCCGCTTCGAGGATAGGCTGCGGCCCTTCGCCCGCGAAAGCATCGAGGAACTTGGACGCCTCGGCCTGTCGACCGGCATTCTCTCCGGCGACCGCGAGCCTGTCGTTGCGGCGCTCGCCCGCCGGATCGGCATCGAACGCTACAAGGCGGAACTGACGCCGCGCGGCAAGGTCGACGAATGTGCGGCGGCTGCCGAGGGCGGGCACCGGGTGCTGATGGTCGGCGACGGCATCAACGATGCACCGGCACTCAGGGCGGCTCACGTCTCGATGGCGCCGGCAACGGCGGCCGATGTCGGGCGCCAAGCGGCGGACTTCGTCTTCCTGCACCAGGGGCTGAACGCCGTGCCGATGGCGATCGATACGTCGCGCCGGGCCGGGCGGCTGATCCGCCAGAACTTTGCGCTCGCGATCGGCTACAACGTCATCGCCGTGCCGATCGCGATCCTCGGCTATGCCACGCCGCTGATCGCGGCGGTTGCCATGTCGACCTCGTCGGTGATCGTCGTTGCCAATGCCTTGCGCCTGCGCGCGGCGACCGGCAATGTCACGGCGGCAGCCGAACAGAAGGCAGCCGTCACGCTGCAGCCGGTCGGGAGCGCCTCATGAACACGCTCATCTATCTCATTCCCATCGCGCTGTTTCTCGGTGGGATCGGCCTCGTCGCCTTCCTCTGGGCGTTGAAGAGCGGCCAGTACGAAGACCTCGAAGGGGCCTCCTGGCGGGTGCTGGACGATGGCGACGGCAAGCCCGAAAAGAAGTGATTTCGGCAGTAATCACTTGTCCTTAATCGATTTGAATGCCAAAACAACCTCCGCCGTCGCTTCTCGCGCCCGGGCCTTCGACAGAGCCCCCCGCGACGGGGCGAAGTTCAATTCGAAGAGCCGGCTCTGACGCGCTTATCCCGATCGCGCCCGGCACTTCTGTCCAAGGAGACAATCACGTGTCACAGGCGGAAATCGGCCTAATCGGTCTCGGCGTCATGGGCTCGAACCTGGCGCTCAACATCGCTGAAAAAGGCAACAAGATCGCGGTGTTCAACCGCACCGTCGAGGCCACGCACAAATTCTACGCGGAAGCCGGCGAACTTCAGGGCCAGATCGTGCCCTGCGACACCATTGAAGAATTCGTCGCCGCCATCCGCCCGCCGCGCCCAATCATCATCATGATCAAGGCAGGCGAGCCGGTCGACCAGCAGATGAAGATCCTTGAGCCGTATCTCGCCAAGGGCGACATCATGATCGATGCCGGCAACGCCAACTTCCGCGACACGATGCGTCGCTTCGAGGCGCTGAAGGATTCGGGCCTCACCTTCATCGGCATGGGCGTTTCCGGCGGCGAGGAAGGTGCACGCCACGGTCCGTCGATCATGGTCGGCGGAACGGAAGAGTCCTGGAAGCGCGTCGAGAGCGTGCTGACCTCGATCGCCGCCAAGTATGACAACGTGCCCTGCGTCGCCTGGCTCGGCGAAAACGGTGCCGGTCACTTCGTCAAGACCATCCACAACGGCATCGAATATGCCGACATGCAGATGATCGCCGAAATCTACGGCATCCTGCGCGACGGCCTGAAGATGTCGGCGAGCGAGATCGGCGAAGTCTTCGGCACCTGGAACAAGGGTCGCCTCAATTCCTACCTGATCGAGATCACCGAGAAGGTGCTGAAGGCTGCCGATCCGCTGACCGGCAAGCCGATCGTCGACCTGATCCTCGACAAGGCTGGCCAGAAGGGCACCGGCAAGTGGTCGGTGATCGAGGCGCAGAACATGGGCGTGCCGGCAACCGGCATCGAGGCTGCCGTTGCCGCGCGCAGCATTTCCTCGATGAAGGACGAGCGCGAAGCGGCCGAGAAGATCCTCGGCCTTCCCGCAGTCGGCGAGTTCAAGGTGGCCGACAAGGCGGCCTTCATCAAGGATCTCGAAAGTGCGCTGCTTGCCGCCAAGATCGGCGCCTATGCGCAAGGCTTTGCCGTGATGTCGGCGGCTTCCAAGGAGTTCGACTGGAATCTGCCGATGCCGACGATCGCCAAGATCTGGCGCGCCGGCTGCATCATCCGTTCGCAGTTCCTGGACGAAATCACCACCGCCTTCACCAAGGCGCCTGACGCCGCCAACCTGATCGTCACGCCGGCCTTTGCCGCCATGGTCAAGGACACCGACGGGGCACTGCGCCGCGTCGTCTCGGCGGCCGTTCTCGGCGGCCTGCCGGTGCCGGCGCTTGCCTCGGCACTCGGCTATTTCGACAGCTATCGCCGCGGCCGCGGCACGGCCAACGTCATCCAGGCGCAACGCGACTTCTTCGGCGCCCATGGCTTTGACCGCGTCGACGGCGCCGACAGTCATCATGGCCCGTGGGGCAGCGGCCTCAACGCCTGACCGTTCGGGTAAGCAGATCAATGCGGGGCGGCCTTCGGGTCGCCCCGTTTTCGTTTGGGCCTCGTTTTGCCTGGACGGGGTGCTAGCCTGTCATCGAGACGGGTACAGATCGTTCGGTGGTTCCCCCGCCGCCTGAAGCGCTGGGATTGGAACAGGACTTGATCGGCAGGACGGCGAAAAGCGAGGCAATCATCAGCACAACGATGATCAGCACCAGCCTGTCGGCGAAGGCGGCGCGAAAGATTTGCAGCACGTAGTGTTTCGTCTTCATCGTGCCCACGCGCTTTCATCGCCATCTCATGCTGGATGGCTTGGCTGCACCGTGGACGTCATGCGTCCGTTCATGGGAATGTACGTCAGACGGAAAACGGCCGAAAGGGCCGATTGTTGCGGGCTGAGGCTTGTGCGCCGCGTGACGCCAGTTGTCCCAAAGACCCCTGGCGGGCGCGGCTAGCGCCGAGAAGCGTGGCGGTCGTCGCGGGTTCGGCTGCGTTCGCCAGGGCGCTGCGAACCCCGCATCGTTTCGCGCTCATCCGTGCGACGTGGGAATGGCGCAACCGTGTTTGCCGGTGACGAGCGGCGGCGCCGTTGCCGCAGCCTACCCAGCCTCTTTGGCGGATCGACAAAGATCACCAGCAGAAAGCCGATGGCCATAAGCAGATAGGCCGGGACACCGGTCGTTGCGCTGCCGACGAAGGCGCAAAGCATGGCGAACGCAAGATAGATGCCGATGGTCAAGGGATTGGACAGGAAGGCCCACGCGCGGTTAGTCAGCCTGTCTTTCCATGCAATTCTCGATGTCATGCCGAACATCACCTGTCTGAAGTGATTGGCAGCTTTTTGTTTGCTGCGATGGCGCCCCAGCCCGTGCAATATGTGACCGGTGCATGGCGCGGCAATGACACTCAGACCTTTGGCAGCAAGAGTCGGACCAAAGTCCCATCGATTTCACGGCGCGATAAGTTAGGATCGGTGGGCGTTGCCACGGCAGCGCCACAAGAACCTAGTTTTTTCAGTACCGATTTAGAGCAGGGTCGCGTTATGCGTTTGGGTTCTGCTTGCAGGTCCTCGGTCCCGCCGAGGAAGGCGGTGACTGCGAAATGCTGGGCGCCGGCGCGCGACGCCCAGCTTGCTTTGCTTCAGCTGCGAAGACCCGGCGCTTCCTGGCCGGTCCGCTCGACATATTCCGTGTAACCACCGCCATACTGATGGATGCCCTCGGGCGTCAGCTCCAGCACACGGTTGGAAAGGGCTGCGAGGAAGTGGCGGTCGTGCGAAACGAACAGCATCGTGCCTTCGTAGTCCGCGAGCGCCTTTATCAGCATTTCCTTGGTGTCGAGGTCGAGATGGTTGGTCGGTTCGTCGAGAACAAGCAGATTCGGCGGGTCGAAGAGCATGATCGCCATGACGAGACGCGCCTTCTCGCCGCCGGAAAGCACCCGGCACTTCTTCTCGACATCGTCGCCGGAAAAGCCGAAGCAGCCGGCGAGCGCGCGCAGCGGCGCCTGGCCCGCCTGCGGGAAGGTGTCTTCGAGCTGCTGCAGCACCGTGCGGTCGCCATCGAGCACGTCCATCGCATGCTGGGCGAAGTAACCCATCTTGACGCTGGCGCCGAGCGCGACGTTGCCCTCGTCCGGCTCGGTGGAACCGGCGACGAGCTTCAGAAGCGTCGACTTGCCGGCACCATTGATG
Organism: Ensifer sp. ENS09; assembly: GCF_014852425.1. Taxonomy (NCBI): domain Bacteria; kingdom Pseudomonadati; phylum Pseudomonadota; class Alphaproteobacteria; order Hyphomicrobiales; family Rhizobiaceae; genus Ensifer; species Ensifer sp. ENS09. The sequence continues at coordinate 625,069 of NZ_JACVBP010000001.1, read as the reverse complement.
CCCATGATGCACCAGCGCTCGCGGCGGCGCACCATGAAGTCGAGACCTTCATAGATGCTGCGGCTGCCGTATTTCTTGTGCACGCCCTTGATGTTGATGACGTCTTCGCCGGAACGCGGCGCCGGGCGGAATTCGAAGTTGACCGTCTGGCGGCGCTTCGGCGGCTCGACCCGGTCTATCTTTTCGAGCTTCTTCACCCGGCTCTGCACCTGGGAGGCGTGCGAGGCGCGCGCCTTGAAGCGCTCGATGAACTTGATTTCCTTGGCGAGCATCGCCTGCTGGCGTTCGAACTGCGCCTGCTGCTGCTTCTCGTTCTGGGCGCGCTGCTGCTCGTAGAAGCCGTAGTCGCCTGAATAGGCATTGAGCTGGCCGCCGTCGATCTCGATGATCTTGGTGATGATGCGGTTCATGAACTCGCGGTCGTGCGAGGTCATCATCAGCGCGCCGTCGTAGTTCTTGAGGAAGTCTTCGAGCCAGATCAGGCTTTCGAGATCGAGATGGTTGCTCGGTTCGTCGAGCAGCATCACGTCGGGGCGCATCAGCAGAATGCGGGCGAGCGCCACGCGCATCTTCCAGCCACCCGAGAGCTTGCCGACGTCGCCATCCATCATCTCCTGGGAAAAGCTCAGGCCCGCCAGCACTTCGCGGGCGCGGCCCTCGAGCGCGTAGCCGTCGAGCTCCTCGTAGCGTGCCTGCACCTCGCCGTAGCGCTCGATGATCGCGTCCATTTCATCGAGGCGATCCGGATCGACCATGGCGGCCTCGAGCTCGCGCAGTTCGGCGGCGACTTCGCTGACAGGCCCGGCACCGTTCATCACTTCGGAAACCGCGCTGTTGCCGGACATCTCGCCGACGTCCTGGTTGAAGTAACCGATGGTGACACCCTTATCGACCGCGACCTGGCCTTCGTCCGGAGTTTCCTCGCCGGTGATCATGCGGAAGAGCGAGGACTTGCCGGCGCCGTTCGGGCCGACAAGGCCGACCTTTTCGCCGCGGTTGAGCGCGGCGGAGGCTTCGATGAAGAGGATGCGGTGGCTGAGCTGCTTGCTGATGTTTTCGATACGGATCATGTCTGCGGTAGCCTGAAGGGAGGAGCGGGGCGCGCACGCGCCCAATTGTTGCCCCGGCCTGTCGCAGGTTTCTGCGTCACAAGCAAGACTTCACGGCTGTTTTCGGCCGTTCCTAGGCCCTGAGACCACGCGTGATCGGTGGCTGGAATTCCGGTTGGCTGAGGCTCTGCAGTGTTTCCGGCGGCTGGCCGTCGATATGACCGATGACCGCCTTTGCCAGTTCGCGACCGGCCACGCGGATGTCCTCGTACATGGTCATCACTTCCGGGCGCAGCCAGCGCAGGAAGTCGCTCGGGGACTTCGAGACCATGTCGCAGTCTTCGCCGAGCTTCTTCTTGGCCATCTCCAGACCGGCGATCAGCGCGATCGCGCCGGAGCCGCTGCCCGAAACGATGCCGTCGGGTGCGTCCTCGGAGCGCATCAGCATCTCGAACGCGTCGCGGATCTCGACCAGTGAATGGTCGATGTTGGTCTGGTGGAAGCCGACCGCATCGGCCTGGAAGTCGCGAAGTCCACGCTCGAAGCCGGCGCGCATGTGCGAATAGAAGGTGAGGTGCGGCGGCGGTTCGAGCAGCACCAGCTTGCGGCGGCCGCGCGCCACCAGCTTGCGCACCGCCTCATAGGCGAAGCGCTCGTTGTCGAAGTCGTGATAGGGATGCACGATGCCCATCTCGGTGCGGCCGTGGGTGACGAAGGGCAGGCCGCGTTCGGTGAGCAACGCCACGCGCGGGTCGTGCGGCTCGGTGCGCGAGATGATCACGCCATCGGCAGCGCCCGTGTCGAGGATATAGCGGATCGGCGCCAGCGCGTCCTTGACGGCGCTATAGGGGGTGACGACCAGGTGATAGGGCGTGCCGGCGAGGATCTCGGTGATGCCGACGACCATCGGGCTGGTGATGCCCATGATCTCTTCTTCCAGCGTCAGGACGAGGCTGATGACATTGGTCTTGCCGGTGCGCAGACGCACGCCGGCGCGGTTCGGCTGATAGCCGATCTGCTTGGCGACGAGGCGCACGCGCTCCTTGGTTTCGGCGCCGATATCGGGCGCGTCCTTCAATGCTCGCGAAACAGTGGTGATGCCGAGCCCGGTCATGAAGGCGATCGTCTTCAGCGTCGGCCGGGCCCCATCCGGCAGTGACTGCGGCCTGTTTTTCGTCTTGTTGTCCATCGCCGTCACCCGCCCACTCTCTTGCCGCACGCCGCCGGTTTGCCCACCAGGCAGCGAAACGCGTCGGTTCAGTCCCGTCCGCCGCGCCGTCGCCCTGTCACTTCCTCGCCTTATATACGAAAAGTCATTGGCGGCTATGCTGCTTTGGACGGATCAATTTGCTTCAAATCTGTAACGATACAGTTCCGATGTCGAGCGTTTTCGTTGCTGCACTGCGAAAGATGGAGCGGGCAGGTTGAATCAGAGCCTTCGACGCATGATTTTCGCACGTGCGAAATGACGATCCCGGCGATGGGGTGCCTTTCTTGGCGAAAATACATGAATTTCAGCATACTATAGGGATTTCCCGTTGGCCGCCAATGGGCTGGCAGGGGGTGCAAAGCGCTTTGGAATGCCGCTGTCATCTGCACGCAATAGGTGTTTTTTAAAATTCTGTTTAAATCGATTGTGGTGGGTGTTGCGTCCTGTAATCGATTGCACTAAGTTTTTTACGGTAACGTTACAGTGAGGGAGGAGACTCATGAAATTACGTTCTTTCGCCGCCATGCTGGCAACCGCCGTGGCTCTACCGCTTGGTGCGGCCAGCGCCGCCGATCTCGAAGTCACGCATTGGTGGACATCAGGCGGTGAAGCCGCCGCAGTCGCCGAACTTGCCAAGGCTTTCGATGCGACGGGCAATCACTGGGTAGACGGCGCGATCGCCGGTTCCGGCGGCACCGCCCGGCCGATCATGATCAGCCGCATCACCGGTGGCGACCCGATGGGCGCCACGCAGTTCAACCACGGCCGTCAGGCGGAAGAGCTGGTCCAGGCCGGGTTGATGCGCGATTTGACCGATGTCGCGACCCGCGAGCACTGGAAGGACATCATCAAGCCGGCGAGCCTGCTCGATTCCTGCACGATCGACGGCAAGATCTATTGCGCCCCGGTCAACATCCACTCCTGGCAGTGGCTGTGGCTGTCGAATGCCGCCTTCAAAACGGCCGGCGTCGAGGTTCCGAAGAACTGGGATGAATTCGTTGCCGCCGCACCGGCGCTCGAAAAGGCAGGCATCGTGCCGCTCGCCGTCGGCGGTCAGCCGTGGCAGGCAGCCGGCGCCTTCGACGTGCTGATGGTGGCGATTGCCGGCAAGGACACCTTCCAGAAGGTCTTCGGCGACAAGGATGAGGAAGTGGCCGCGGGCCCCGAGATCGCCAAGGTCTTCAAGGCTGCCGACGACGCCCGCCGCATGTCGAAAGGTACCAATGTCCAGGACTGGAACCAGGCGACCAACATGGTGATTACCGGCAAGGCCGGCGGCCAGATCATGGGTGACTGGGCGCAAGGCGAATTCGCGCTTGCCGGCCAGAAGGCCGGAACCGACTACACCTGCTTGCCCGGTCTCGGTGTCAACGAGATCATCTCGACCGGTGGCGATGCCTTCTACTTCCCGCTGCTGAAGGATGAGGAGAAGTCGAAGGCCCAGGAGGCGCTTGCCTCGACGCTGCTCGATCCGAAGACGCAGGTGGCCTTCAACCTCAAGAAAGGCTCGCTGCCGGTGCGCGGTGACGTCGATCTTGCGGCTGCCAACGACTGCATGAAGAAGGGCCTGGACATTCTTGCCAAGGGCAACGTGATCCAGGGCACCGACCAGCTGCTTTCGGCCGACAGCCAGAAGCAGAAGGAGGACCTGTTCTCCGAATTCTTCGCCAACCCGTCGATCACGCCGGAAGACGCGCAGAAGCGCTTCGCCGACATCATCGCCGCGGCGGAGTAACCGCAACTGCCTTGACCGGCCTCGCTTTCAAAAGAGGCCGGTCAAAGCCTCCCATCCGGCATGGCGTGACCGTGCCGGCAGTCCGCGCGTGATCGCGTTCGCGGGCCCTTGGGAGTGGTTGTCGCCCTGATGAGGCAAGGCGCAATTGGCGCTGCCCATCGTCCGAAACCCATTGCAGTTCCGGAGGAACAAAACATGGCAGGCTACACTCAGGGTTCGGGCCGACCGAACCAGTGGCTGCGGAACCTGAACGCGAAGATTGCCTCCGTCCCGATGATCCTGACGGCCGTGGTGATCTTCCTCGGCGGTACGATCTGGACGGTCGTCTATTCCTTCACCAATTCCAAGCTGTTGCCGCGGCTGTCCTTTGTCGGCCTCGACCAGTACGAGCGCCTGTGGGCGGCACCGCGCTGGCTGATTTCGGTGCAGAATCTCGCGATCTACGGCATCTTCTCGCTGATCTTCAGCCTCGTTATCGGCTTCGTGCTGGCGGCGCTGATGGACCAGAAGATCCGCTTCGAAAACACCTTCCGCACCATCATGCTCTATCCCTTCGCCCTGTCCTTCATCGTGACGGGCCTGGTCTGGCAGTGGCTGCTCAATCCGGAATTCGGCATCCAGTCGGTGGTGCGTTCGCTCGGCTGGGAAAGCTTCACCTTCGACCCGCTCTATAATGCCGACATCGTCATCTACGGCATCCTGATCGCAGCCCTCTGGCAGGGCACCGGGCTCGTCATGTGCCTGATGCTTGCCGGCTTGCGCGGCATCGACGAGGACATCTGGAAGGCCGCGCGCGTCGACGGCATTCCGATGTGGAAGACCTATATCTTCGTCGTCATCCCGATGATGCGCGGCGTCTTCATCACCACGCTGGTGATCATCGCGAGCGGCATCGTCAAGGTCTACGACCTGGTGGTGGCGCAGACGAGCGGCGGCCCGGGCATCGCGTCGGAAGTGCCGGCAAAATACGTCTACGACTACATGTTCCAGGCTCAGAACCTCGGCCAGGGCTTCGCCGCCTCGACCATGATGCTCATCACCGTCGCCATCATCATCGTGCCTTGGGCCTATCTGGAATTCGGGGGAGGGCGCAAGCGTGTCTGATATCGTTGCTTTCAATTCTGTGGCGGAAGAAGCCGCACCCAAGGCCGAGGCCGCGCGTGTCCTCGCCGGTCCCCGCGGCGCCAAGCCCCGCCGGGCGCTTTCCGGCCGCAACATCATGATCTACGGCACGTTGATCGTCGTCGCGCTCTACTACCTGCTGCCGCTCTACGTGATGGTCATGACCTCGCTCAAGGGCATGCCGGAAATCCGGCTCGGCAACATCTTTGCCCCGCCGGTCGAAATCACCTTCGAGCCCTGGGTCAAGGCCTGGGCCAGCGCCTGCACGGGGCTCAACTGCGACGGGCTTTCGCGTGGCTTCTGGAACTCGGTGCGCATCACCGTTCCCTCGACGATCGTCTCGATCGCGATCGCCTCGGTCAACGGCTATGCGCTTGCCAACTGGCGCTTCAAGGGTGCGGAGCTGTTCTTCACCATCCTGATCGTCGGCGCCTTCATCCCCTATCAGGTGATGATCTATCCGATCGTCATCGTGCTCCGGGAACTGGGCATCTATGGCACGCTGACCGGCCTCATCATCGTGCACACCATCTTCGGCATGCCGATCCTGACGCTACTCTTCCGCAACTATTTCGCCGGTCTGCCGGAGGAACTGTTCAAGGCCGCGCGCGTCGATGGTGCCGGGTTCTGGACAATCTACTTCAAGATCATGCTGCCGATGTCGCTGCCGATCTTCGTCGTGGCGATGATCCTGCAGGTCACCGGCATCTGGAACGACTTCCTGTTCGGCGTCGTGTTCACCCGGCCGGAATATTACCCGATGACGGTTCAGCTCAACAACATCGTCAATTCGGTCCAGGGCGTGAAGGAATACAACGTCAACATGGCAGCGACGATCCTGACCGGGGCGGTTCCGCTCTTCGTCTACTTCGTCTCCGGACGGCTTTTTGTCCGCGGTATCGCCGCCGGCGCAGTGAAAGGGTAACAACATGCAAAACGTCAGCGTATCGGTCAAAGACCTGTCGTTGAGCTTCGGTGCCGTCACTGTGCTCGACACGCTCAACCTCGACATCAAGGATGGCGAGTTCCTGGTGCTGCTCGGCTCGTCGGGCTGCGGCAAGTCGACCCTGCTCAACTGCATCGCCGGGCTGCTCGACGTCAGCGACGGGCAGATCTTCATCAAGAACAAGAACGTCACCTGGGAGGAGCCCAAGGACCGCGGCATCGGCATGGTGTTCCAGTCCTACGCGCTCTATCCGCAGATGTCGGTGGAGAAGAACCTCTCCTTCGGCCTGCAGGTCGCCAAGGTTCCGAAGGAGGAGATCGACAAGCGCGTCAGCCGTGCGGCCGAAATCCTGCAGATCCAGCCGCTGCTGAAGCGCAAGCCCTCCGAACTTTCGGGCGGCCAGCGCCAGCGCGTGGCGATCGGCCGGGCGCTGGTGCGCGATGTCGACGTGTTCCTGTTCGACGAGCCGCTCTCCAACCTCGACGCCAAGCTGCGTTCGGAACTGCGCGTCGAGATCAAGCGGCTGCACCAGTCGCTGAAGAACACGATGATCTACGTCACCCACGACCAGATCGAGGCGCTGACGCTGGCTGACCGTATCGCCGTCATGAAGAGCGGCGTGATCCAGCAGCTTGCCGATCCGATGACGATCTACAACGCCCCGGAAAACCTGTTCGTCGCCGGCTTCATCGGCTCGCCGTCGATGAACTTCTTCCGTGGCGAGCTGCAGCTGCGCGACCAGCGCGCCTATGTGCACGTCAACGGCGTCGATTTCGACGTGTCGGCCTATCCGTCGCGCGCACCCTTCGTGCATGGGCAGAAAGTCGTTCTTGGCCTCAGGCCTGAACACGTACGCGTCGACGAGGCAGCAAGCGGTGCTGCGGCCTCGCACCGGGCGGTGGTCGATATCGAGGAACCGATGGGCGCCGACAACCTCTTGTGGCTGAAGCTCGCGGGCCAGTCGATGTCGGTGCGCATCGCCGGCCAGCGGCGCTATGCCCCGGGCACCGCGGTCACGCTTTCCTTCGACATGGGCGTTGCCTCGATCTTCGATGCAACGAGCGAGAATCGCCTTTAAACAATGAGATGGCGCCGGGCGGAACTGCCACCCGGCCCATCCCGACAATGACTGTGCCGGCACAGCCGGTCGACCCCATGGAATACGACAATGCTCTCTGAGGACTACACCCGCACAGCCATCCGCCTCGACCTTGCGGGGGATTGGCAGCTCTCCTCCGTCGACAACAGCCACACGCTGGCGATCGCGCTGCCGGGCGACGTGCACTCGGCATTGCAGAAGGCCGGCGTGATCGACGATCCCTATGTCGGCCGCAACGAGAACGACGTGCAGTGGGTGGCGCACAAGGACTGGGTAATCGAGCGCACGGTGTCGGTCGCGGCTGCGGACCTCGCTGGCCATTGGTATCTCGACCTCGAATGCCTCGACACGGTCGCGTCCGTCTTCGTCAACGACAAGCCGGTGCTCGAAGCCGAGAATTGCTTTCGCCGCTATCGGCCTGATGTTTCGAAGGCGCTCACCGCCGGTGAAAACCGCATTCGCATCGTGCTGCATTCCTCGATATCAGAGGGCGCGCGCCGTCAGGCGGAGCAGCCCTTCTATGTGCCCTATCATCCCGGCAATTCGCCCATCGCCAACGGCAATATGCTGCGCAAGCCCCAGTGCCACTTCGGCTGGGACTGGAACCTCGCGATCGCGCCGCTTGGCGTCTACGGCGACATCGCCCTTTGCCGGCTGGAGATTGCCCGCATCGAGCATGTGACGACAAAGCAAGTCTGGCTGGAGGATGGCAGCGTCGATCTGGTGGTGACGCTGACGCTCTTTGCCGATGGGCCGGGCATCGTGCCGGTGCATTTCTCCCTCGACGAGGATCGCGAACGGCTCGATTGCGCCGTCGGCAAGGGCGAGACACGCATTACCCACGTCTTCACCGTGACCGAGCCCAGGCTCTGGTGGCCGGCCGGCAGCGGCGAACAATATCTCTCGAAGCTGACGGTCGAGGTGCCGCAAGAGCAGGTAACGCGCCAGATCGGTTTGCGCACCATCGAGCTTCTGACCGACAAGGACGAGGCCGGCAGCCGCTTTGCCTTCCGCGTCAACGGCCGCGAAATCTTCTGCAAGGGCGCCAACTGGATCCCGGCCGATGCGCTGGCGTCGCGGGTAACGCGCGACGGCGTCGAGGATCTTTTGACCTCGGCTGTTGATGCCAACATGAACATGATCCGCGTCTGGGGCGGCGGCTTCTACGAGCCGGACTGGTTCTACGACCTCTGCGACCGGCTCGGGCTCATGGTTTGGCAGGACTTCATGTTTGCCTGCAACCTCTACCCCTCGACACCGGACTTCCTTGAGAATGTTGCGGCCGAAGTGGACTATCAGGCCAAGCGCCTGTCGTCGCATCCGTCGATCGCGGTGTGGTGTGGCGACAACGAGCTTGTCGGCGCGCTTACCTGGTTCGACGAGCCACGCAAGGATCGCGACCGCTATCTCGTGTCCTACGACCGGCTGAACCGCACCATCGAGGTGGCGCTGAAGGCGGCATTGCCCGAGGCGATCTGGTGGCCGTCGAGCCCGGCGTCCGGCTATCTCGATTTCGGCGACGCCTGGCACGCCGATGGCTCCGGCGACATGCATTACTGGTCGGTCTGGCACGAGAACAAGTCGTTCGACAATTATCGCAGCGTGCGTCCACGCTTCTGCTCGGAGTTCGGCTTCCAGTCCTATACGTCGATGCCGGTCATCCGGCAGTTCGCGGCCGAGAAGGATCTCAACATCGCGTCGCCTGTCATCGAGAGCCACCAGAAGAATGTCGGCGGCAACGAGCGCATCGCCGGCACGATGTTCCGCTACTTCCGCTTCCCCAAGGATTTCCCGAGCTTCGTCTACCTGAGCCAGATCCAGCAGGGACTGGCGATCAAAACCGCCGTCGACTACTGGCGCTCGCTGAAGCCCCATTGCATGGGCACGCTCTACTGGCAGCTCAACGACACCTGGCCGGTCGCCTCCTGGTCGAGCCTCGACTACGGCGGCAGCTGGAAGGCGATGCACTACATGGTGCGTCGCTTCTTCCAGCCGGTTTCGGTCGCGGCTATCCCGTCGGCTGACGGCAAGGAGATCGCTTTCTCGATGGTCAACGACACGGCCGAGCCGGTGACCGTCGAGCTGCAGACCTTCCTCGTTTCGCTCGACGGACAGCGCACGCCGCTGGCGGCTGTCGCCGGCACCTGCAGCCCGGACCGGGCGGCAACGCTGGCGACGCTTGCAGCTTTCGACATTCCGGAAGGCGACCTGCTGTTCTGGTCTTTCGAGGCATCGAACGGCATGCGGGGCGAGGGGCACCACGTCAACGGCACCTACAAGGCGCTGGACCTCAAGCCCTCCGGCCTGACGCTCGACGTGGCGCCTGCGGGCGAGGGCGCCTTTGATGTCACGGTCAAGGCGAGCGGCCTGGCGCTGCATGTGATGATCGAGGCGGATGTCGCCGGGCGCTATTCCGACAACGCGTTCGACTTCTTGGCCGGCGAGACCAAGGTCATCCGCTTCACCCCGAAGGTGCCGCTTGGCGCGGGTGAGCGCCCGCGCTTTGTCGCCTTCGATCTCGAATCCTGCCAGGGAAAGGGCTGACCGCCATGAAACGCAGCCACGTCAACGACATCATCGCCGAAAGCGATGCCTTCATGAAGTCGTTCGGCTTCACCCTGCCGCCCTTTGCCTACTGGTCGCCGGAACAGCTTAAGGTGCGTGTCCGGTCCGACAGCCCGACGATCTTCGACGCCCGGCTTGGCTGGGACATCACCGACTATGGCAAGGGCCGCTTCGACCAGTTGGGCCTCGTGCTCTTCACCCTGCGCAACGGCAATGCCGCGAACCTGACCACCGGGCAGGGCATGGTCTATGCCGAAAAGCTGATGATCACCGCCAAGGATCAGGTCAATCCGCTGCATCGTCACGCGGTCAAGACCGAGGATATCATCAACCGTGGTGGCGGCGCGCTGGTGCTGCAGATGTACAACTCCAAGCCCGACGGCTCGGTCGACGAAGAGAGCGACGTGGTTGTCGCCACCGATGCGAGCCTGCGCACGCTCAAAGCCGGCGACCTCCTGAAGCTGAAGGCTGGTGAAAGCGTCACGCTGCTGCCCGGCAACTGGCACGCCTTCTGGGCGGAAGGCGCCGACGTGCTGATGGGCGAAGTCTCGACCGTCAACGACGATCTCACCGACAACTACTTCCGCGAGCCTGTCGGTCGCTTCTCGGCGATCGAGGAGGACGCAAGCCCCACCCATCTCTTGGTGTCGGACTACGACACCTGGCTCAAGTGATCCCCAGGACCCGACAATCCCAAGCCCCTTAGCCCCCCAAGGACCCAAGACGAAATCGAGGAGGATTTCATGAAGGACGTCAGTTTCCAGCTCTATAGCGCCCGCAATTTCCCGCCCTTCGCCAATGTGCTGAAGGCGCTCGGCGATGCCGGCTACAGCCAGGTCGAGGGCTATGGCGCGCTCTATGCGGCACTCAGCGATGCTGAGATCGCGAGCTTCAAGGAAGGTCTCGACGAGAACGGCCTTGCCATGCCGACCGCCCACTTTGGTCTCGACATGCTCGAAAGCGATCCGGCCCGCGTGCTCGAAATCGCCAAGGCGCTAGGCATCAAGGCGATCTATTGCCCCTACCTGATGCCCGACCAGCGCCCGACCGATGCCGCGGGCTGGCGTGCCTTCGGCGAGCGGCTGCAGAAGGCGGGCAAGCCCTATCGCGACGCCGGGCTGATCTTCGGCTGGCACAACCACGATTTCGAGTTCTTTGCCCTTCCTGACGGCAGCATCCCGCAGGACCTGATCTTCGAGGGCGGACCGGATCTCTCGTGGGAAGCCGATATCGCCTGGATCATCCGCGGCGGTGCCGACCCGATCGCCTGGATCAAGAAGTACGGCAACCGCATCACCGCCGTGCATGTGAAGGACATCGCGCCTTCGGGCGAGAAGAAGGACGAGGACGGCTGGGCTGATGTCGGCGAGGGCACCGTCGACTGGAAGGGCCTGTTCCAGGCGCTCTCGGGGACCAAGGCGCGCTATTTCATCGCCGAGCACGACAATCCGAGCGATTTCCAGCGTTTCGCCAAGCGTTCGCTCGCTTCCATCCAATCCTATTGAGAACAGGTTTATCCATGAGCAAGGAACTTGGCGTCGGCATCATCGGATGCGGCAACATCTCCACCACCTACTTCAAGCTTGCCCCGCTCTTTAAGGGCATCAAGGTCGTCGCCTGCGCCGACCTCAACCCGGCAGCTGCCGAGGCACGGGCGACTGAGTACGGCGTCGAGGCCCAGAGCATCGAGGCGCTGCTCACCAATCCTGCTGTCGACATCGTCGTCAACCTGACGATCCCGGATGCGCACTATCCGGTGTCCAAGGCGATCCTCGAAGCGGGCAAGCACGTCTATTCCGAAAAGCCGCTGGTGCTCTCGCTCGAGCAGGGCGAAGAGCTCAGGGCAATCGCCAAGGCCAAGGGCCTTTCGGTCGGCTGCGCCCCCGACACCTTCCTCGGAGGGGCGCATCAGCTTGCCCGCAGCGCGGTCGATGCCGGCAAGATCGGCCGGGTGACCTCGGGCACCTGCCACGTCATGAGCCCGGGCATGGAGATGTGGCACCCGAACCCGGACTTCTTCTTCCTGCCGGGCGGCGGCCCGATCCTCGATCTCGGCCCCTATTACATCGCCAACCTGATCAACCTGATCGGGCCGGTGAAGCGCGTGGCGGCGCTGACGACAATGGCCAATCCGACCCGAACGATCACCAGCGAGCCGCGCAAGGGCGAGGTGATCCCGGTCAAGACCCCCACCAACATCCACGCACTGCTCGAATTCCAGAACGGCGCCACCATCACGCTGTCGGCGAGCTGGGATGTCTGGTCGCACCGCCACGCCAACATGGAGCTCTATGGCACTGAAGGCTCGCTCTACGTGCCCGATCCGAACTTCTTCGGCGGAACCGTGGAGATCAGCGGGCAGGACAAGAACATCCAGCCGCTGGAAGCCTGGGATCATCCCTTCGGCATCGCCAACCAGGAGCACCCGCAGGGACCGATGGCGAACTACCGCACCGCCGGTCTTGCGGACATGGCGCTCGCGATCCTCGAAGGCCGCGATGCCCGCTGCTCGCTCGACCGCGCACTGCACGGCGTTGACGTGATGGTGTCGATCCTGAAATCCGGTGAAGAGGGCCGCTTCATCGAGCTCTCCACCACCTGCACCCAGCCGGCAGCCCTCGGCATCGAGGAGGCGCGGGCGCTGTTGCGTGAGCCGCAGGAAGAAATATCGGGAAATCGCGTCGCTGCGGCTTCATAGCGGCAGCCGACAGGTTTAGACCTTTGTGACTTCAGGTTTCCGCTGCGGCCAGCCGCACCGGAAACCGTTTCATTTTGAGGGTGGCGGAAAGGTTCGCCATCCGGACACGGATCGCGGAGGATTTTTGCGATGACCTGGCTACCGGCGGAAAACCGCTACGACACCATGAAATATAACCGCGTCGGCCGTTCCGGCCTGAAGCTGCCGGCGATCTCGCTGGGGCTCTGGCACAATTTCGGCGGCGACACGCCGCATGACCGCAAGGTCGACATGTGCCGCACCGCGTTCGATCTCGGCATCACTCATTTCGACCTCGCCAACAATTACGGCCCGCCTCCGGGCTCGGCCGAGACCGCCTTCGGCGAGATCATGCGCACGGATTTCGCCCACCTGCGCGACGAGCTGATCATCTCGTCGAAGGCCGGCTACGACATGTGGGCCGGTCCCTATGGCGAATGGGGCAGCCGCAAATACATGATCGCGTCCTGCGACCAGAGCCTGAAGCGCATGGGCCTCGACTATGTCGATATCTTCTATTCGCACCGCTTCGATCCGGAGACGCCGCTTGAGGAAACCTGCGGGGCGCTCGACCATATCGTGCGCTCGGGCCGCGCTCTCTATGTCGGCATCTCCTCCTACAATTCGCAGCGGACCCGCGAAGCGGCCGCGATCCTGAAGGACCTGGGCACGCCTTGCCTCATACACCAGCCGAGCTATTCCATGCTCAACCGCTGGATCGAGGACGACGGGCTGATCCATACGCTCGAAGACCTCGGCATCGGCTCGATCGTGTTTTCGCCGCTGGCCCAGGGCATGCTGACGACCAAATATCTCGGCGGCATCCCTTCCGACAGCCGCGCGGCGCAGAACCACTTCCTGAAGAAGGACTTCATCCGTCCTGAAATCATCGACAATATCCGCAAGCTGAACGGCATTGCCGAAAAGCGCGGCCAGACGCTGGCGCAGATGGCGCTTGCCTGGGTGCTGCGCAATGGCCGCATCACCTCGGCGCTGATCGGCGCCAGCCGTTCGGAGCAGATCGTCGATTGCGTCAAGGCGCTCGAAAACGACACGTTTACGGCCGACGAACTGGCCGAGATCGATCTCTACGCGCGCGAGGCCGACATCAACCTCTGGGCCAAGTCGGCCGAGCTCTGATTTTGACCGAAAATATTGATTTGCCTGCATTTTGGGCAAATCTCATTGCTTTCCGGCGCATTAGACAAAAGTCGAATATGCGCCGGAAAGCGGCTTCTGGACATGGTCAGGTGTTTCTGTAAGGTGCGTCAATGCCTGGCGGTTGCGACGCCTGTTTGCGTCGTCTTCGACGGGTAACGAGGAGGAGAGCCACCCATCGTCCGGGAAGGGGCAGGGTGGATTGATGGGCGGTGGTGCTGAACGCGCCCGCCCTTTTGGCGAGAACTAGGGGAGGAACCATGGATCGCCGTTCATTTATGAAAAACGCAAGCCTTGGCGGCTTGGCCGCAGCCGGTGCCGCAGCACTGGCGACGCCGGCGCTTGCGCAGGCAAACCCGAAGGTGAACTGGCGCCTGGCATCGTCGTTCCCGAAGTCGCTCGACACGATCTATGGCGGCGGCGAAGTGCTGTCGAAATACGTCTCCGAAGCGACCGACGGCGCGTTCCAGATCCAGGTCTTTGCCGCCGGCGAAATCGTGCCGGGCTTGCAGGCTGCTGACGCGGCTGCCGCCGGTACGGTCGAAGCCTGCCACACGGTCGCATACTATTACTGGGGCAAGGACCCGACCTGGGCGCTCGGTGCTGCCGTGCCCTTCGCGCTCAACGCGCGCGGCATGAATGCCTGGCACTATCATGGTGGCGGTATCGACCTCTTCAACGAATTCCTCGGCACCCAGGGCCTCGTCGGCTACCCCGGCGGCAATACCGGCGTGCAGATGGGCGGCTGGTTCCGCAAGGAAATCAAGACGGTCGCCGACATGCAGGGCCTGAAGATGCGCATCGGCGGTTTCGCCGGCAAGGTCGTCGAGAAGCTCGGTGTCGTGCCGCAGCAGATCGCCGGCGGCGACATCTACCCGGCGCTGGAAAAGGGCACCATCGACGCTGCCGAATGGGTCGGCCCCTATGACGACGAGAAGCTCGGCTTCTACAAGGTCGCGCCCTACTACTACTATCCCGGCTGGTGGGAAGGTGGCCCGACGGTCCACGCCATGTTCAACAAGGCGGCCTTCGAAGCGCTGCCGAAGAACTACCAGTCGCTGCTGCGCACCGCCTGCCAGGCGACCGACGCGAACATGCTGCAGAAGTATGACTACCTGAACCCGGCGGCGATCAAGCGCTTGGTGGCTTCCGGTGCCAAGCTCAGCCCGTTCAGCGCCGAAATCCTGTCGGCCTGCTTTGACAAGGCCAACGAAGTCTATGCGGAGATGGAAGCCTCGAACCCGACCTTCAAGAAGATCTGGGACTCGATCAAGGCCTTCCGCGGCGAGTACTATCTCAACGCCCAGATCGCCGAATACAACTACGACACCTTCATGATGATCCAGCAGCGCGGCGGCAAGCTCTAAGCTTTCTCCCTTGCTCATGGAAACGGGCCGCTCGCGATATCCTCGCGCGCGGCCTTTTCTTTGCGGCTCGCACAGCGTGTTGCGCGCCGTCGTTTCCGAATTTCGTGGTATGGTTGCTGCCTCAACAGGACGGAGGAAGAGCCATGCCAAGCGAAGGCCAATCCGTCGTGCTCGGTCCCGACGAGGGGCGGCGCTACGACATGGGCGCGATCCAGGCGGTGTTCAAAGCCGATGGCGCCGAGACCGCCGGGCGCTTCTCGATCTCGGAATGGTGGCTGGAGGCGCGGCATGAGGGGCCGGGCGCCCACAGCCATGACGACAATGACGAGATCTTCTATGTGATCGAGGGTACGGCGAGCGTGCTCGTCGGCGACACCTGGCACCGGAAGCCGAAGGGTTCGCTATTCGTCATCCCGCGCGGGACGATGCATGACTTCAAGAATGAGAGCCGGGCCCGCATGGGGCTGCTCAACGTCTATGTCGGCGGCCCTTTCGAGGAGGCGATGCCCATGATTGTCGACTGGTATCGGGACAATCCGGCCAAGCGGATCGAGTGAGCGAGCTTCGGTGGGCGGGAGTGGCGGCAAATGGCGACCGCCTGAGGGGCTGGTATCGTCCTGGGTCGATCATCTCAAGCTTGGGGAGACTGCGACTTCAAATGCGCCGTCATTCCTGTGCCTCTCACAGGCATCCGGCCGGCCCAAGTCCTTGGGCTGAAATGATTTTTCCGCGCCGCGGACGCGACGCTACTGGATTGCTGTGACGAGCACAGGAATGACGGAGGTCTTGGCAATCATCGCATCCGGTTTTTCGCCAAACGAAAAGGGCGGCCCTTTGCGGGGCCGCCCTTCTGTTTTGCGTGCCGGCCGTCTTACTTGAACGACGGCGGCTGGCTGAGGTCGTTTGACGGTGCCTGTTGCGGCTGAGCACCCGGACTGCCAAACGAAGGCGGCTGGCTGAGGTCGTTAGCAGGCGCCGTCTGCGGCTGCGCGCCGCCCTGGTCTGCCGGCTTCTGGTCGAGCGGGCTGCCGCCTGGAAGCTGCAGGCCGCCGGGAAGGCCGAGGCCGCCGCCATTGTCCGGCAAGGTGAGGCCGCCGCCGGGCGCAAAGCCGGGCACCTCGATCTTGATCGTGTTCGGATCGACCACCGTTCCCGTGCCCTTGTAGTGCATGACCATCTGCGGGAACATGATCGTCAGCGCCACCATCAGGATCTGGATCCCGACGAAGGGCACGGCACCCCAATAGATCTGGCCGGTCGTGACCGGCTGGATGTTCTTGCCGGTGATCTTGTCGACGTAGGGCACCTTGGCCGCGACCGAGCGCAGATAGAAGAGCGCGAAGCCGAAGGGCGGGTGCATGAAGCTCGTCTGCATATTGATGCCGAGCAACACGCCGAACCAGATGAGGTCGATGCCGAGCTTGTCGGCGGCGGGTGCGAGCAGCGGCACGATGATGAAGGCGAGCTCGAAGAAGTCGAGGAAGAACGCCAGGAAGAAGACGAGCAGGTTGACCGCGATCAGGAAGCCGGTTTCGCCGCCCGGCATCGCCGTCAGCAGGTGTTCGACCCAGATATGGCCGTTGACGCCGTAGAAGGTGAGCGAGAAGACCCGAGCACCGATGAGGATGAACAGCACGAAAGCCGACAGGCGCGTCGTTGCCGTCAGCGCGCCGCGCACGACATCCATGTTGAGACGGCCCTTGGCGGCAGCCATGATCAGTGCACCGACCGCGCCCATGGCGCCGCCTTCCGTCGGCGTCGCGATGCCGAGGAAGATGGTGCCGAGCACGAGGAAGATCAGGGCGAGCGGCGGGATCAGCACGATGATGACCTGCTGGGCAAGCCTGGACATCGCGTTGATCTTGAAGCTCTTGTCGATGAGGGCGACGACATAGATGAAGGCGACGCCGGCCGTTGCGCCGAGGATGTCGGCGTTGGCGCCATGGGTCGGGTACAGGTAGACGTGGGCGCCATAGGCGAATGCAGCTGCCACGACGAGGGCCACGGCAAGCGAGGTGACGCCGGAGCCGAGGGTGCGGGCTGAAAGCGGCAATGCCGGCATCGAGTCGCGCCGGATGAAGGTCATGAGGAGGATGTAGCCCATGTAGAGGCCCGTGAGGACCAGGCCCGGGATCAGCGCGCCGGCATACATGTCGCCGACCGAACGGCCGAGCTGGTCGGCAAGAACGATGAGCACGAGCGACGGCGGGATAATCTGGGCGAGCGTGCCTGAAGCCGCAATGACGCCCGAGGCGACCTTGCGGTCATAGCCGTAACGCAGCATGATCGGCAGCGAGATCAGGCCCATGGCGATGACCGAGGCGGCGACGACGCCGGTCGTGGCTGCAAGCAGCGCGCCGACGAAGATGACCGCATAGGCGAGACCGCCGCGGATCGGGCCGAAGAGCTGGCCGATCGTGTCGAGCAGGTCTTCCGCCATGCCCGATTTCTCGAGCACGATCCCCATGAACGTAAAGAAGGGGATGGCAAGCAACGTGTCGTTCGACATCACCCCCCAGAACCGGTCCGGCAGCGCATTGAGCAACGGCCAGGAGAGATTGATCGAATCCGAAAGCGGCGCGAGTTCGACGCCGATGATGAAGAACAGGAGACCATTGGCGGCGAGCGAGAAGGCGACCGGGTATCCCAGGAGCAGGAACACGATCAGCGACACGAACATGATCGGCGCCAGGTTTTCGGCAATGAATTCGATCATGGGCGTGGCTCCGTCGACAGGGCATCGTCAAGCGGCGCATGGGTCGGCACATAGGGTGTCGGGTCGTCCATGTTTCCGGTCATGATCGCGATTTTCTTGATGATCTCGGACACGCCCTGGAAGGCCAGAAGCAGGAAGCCGAAGAGCAGAATGGCCTTGGCGGGCCAGATGATCAGGCCGCCGGCTGATGAGGAGACTTCGCCCGAGACATAGGACATCTTCACATAGGGGAAGAGGTAGTAGAGCACGAGCAGCACGAAGGGCATCAGGAAAAAGACGTGCCCGAAGAGGTCGATCCAGTGCTGCACCCGGCGCGAGAATTGGCCGTAGACCACGTCGATGCGGATGTGTTCGTTCTGGCTCAGCGTATAGGCGGCGGCGAACATGAACGCGGCGCCGAACAGGTACCACTGCGCCTCGAGCCAGGCGTTCGACGACATGTTGAAGATCTTGCGGATGACGGCGTTGCCGGCGCTCACAAGCACGGCCGCCAGGATCAGCCACGCAACATTCTTTCCGATAAATTCCGTGATCGTGTCTATGAGTCGGCTGAAGCCGAGCAAAGCTCTCATCGATTTCCTCCCCGCGATGGCTTTTTTGGTTCTTGTGCCAAGCACAGCAAGAGTGCCGATTTCAAGCGCGCGTTCAAGTCCGGGCCGCGATTTTCCCGTCTAGTTGGGCCACTTCCGACTAAAGTAGAATAGGCTGTTCCGGCGCTCTGCTCATTGTTTGTGCAATCCAGCCGCCGATGCCGGAACATGACGATCGTCAGCCATCTCTAGGGGCAGATCGCAGTCTCGAATCGATGTGGATCGCTGGCCGCAAATAGCGGGGAGAATGCCTTACTGTAACGTTGCAGGCTTGAATTTGTATGATTTTTGGGGTCGGATGGCGCCACCAACGGAGGACGCTTGGAAATGACCGCCATGATCCGAAACCCGATCCTTAAAGGGTTCAACCCGGACCCTTCGATCTGCCGCGTCGGCGACGATTACTACATCGCCACCTCCACATTCGAATGGTATCCGGGCGTGCAGATCCATCACTCGCGCGATCTGGTGAACTGGAAGCTCGTCCGCCGGCCGCTGGAGCGGGCAAGCCAGCTCGACATGCGCGGCAATCCCGACAGCTGCGGGGTGTGGGCGCCGTGCCTTTCCTATAACGACGGCCTGTTCTGGCTGGTCTATACCGACGTCAAGCGCTTCGACGGCAACTTCAAGGACGCGCACAACTACATCGTCACGGCCGAGGCGATCGAGGCGACCTGGTCGGATCCTGTTTATGTCAACTCCTCAGGCTTCGATCCCTCACTCTTCCACGACGATGACGGGCGCAAATGGTTCCTCAACATGCAATGGAACCACCGCACGGAGAGCTTTGGCGGCTCGCCGAAACATCCGGCCTTCGACGGCATCCTGCTGCAGGAGTGGGACGAGCGAACACGCCGTCTCGTCGGTCCTGTCAAGAACATCTTTGCCGGCTCACCGCTCGGCCTCGTCGAGGGGCCGCATCTCTTCAAGAAGAACGGCTGGTACTATCTGACGACGGCCGAAGGCGGCACCGGCTACGACCATGCCGTCACCATGGCGCGCTCACGCACGATCGACGGTCCCTATGAGATGCATCCGGACATCTACCTGATCACGTCGAAGGATCACCCTGAAGCGCCGTTGCAGCGTGCCGGTCATGGCCAATATGTCGAGACGCCGGACGGGCAGGCCTATCACACCCATCTGGCCGGCCGGCCGCTTGCGCCGCAGCGTCGCTCTCCGCTCGGCCGCGAGACGGCGTTGCAGAAATGTGTCTGGCGCGATGATGGCTGGCTCTATCTCGAAAATGGCGGGCCGCTGCCGGAGGTGCTCGTCCCGGCTCCGGGACCTGTGGAGCAGGTGGTGGCACCCGTCGCCGTAGAGACGGAGTTCGACGACGGCGTGCTGCCGATCGACTTCCAGTGGCTGCGCACGCCGCAGCCGGAGCGGATCTTCTCGCTCGACCGGCGTCCGGGCCATCTGCGTCTCATCGGTCGCGAGAGCATCGGCAGCTGGTTCGAGCAGGCGCTGGTGGCGCGGCGGCAGGAACATCATTCCTTCCGCGCCGAGACGACGGTCGAGTTCACGGCAGAAACCTATCAGCAGGTGGCAGGCCTGACGCATTACTACAACCGCTACAAGTTTCATGCGCTCGGGGTCACCTGGCACGAGACGCTGGGACGTACGTTGACGATCCTCTCGTGCCCCGGCGATTTTCCGCATGCGCGGCTGGAGTTTCCCGTCGGCGGTGGCATCGCCGTTCCCGATGGTCCGCTCAAGCTTGCGATGGAGGTCCGCGACAACGACCTGCAGTTCCTCTGGCGGGCGAGCGGCATAGCGGAATGGCAGCCGATCGGCCCGGTTCTCGACGCGGGCGTGGTCTCGGACGAGGGCGGCCGCGGCGAGCACGGATCCTTCACCGGCGCTTTCGCCGGCCTGTTCGCCTTCGACACGTCAGGCGCTGGCAAGGCCGCCGATTTCGATCGCTTCCGCTACGTCAGCCTTGCGGCCGGTTGATCTGCGAACATTAGGAATGCGAAATAAGTGATGGATATGATTACGTATTTGTAATGTAGAGTTTCATATTCGGTTCAGGAAGCGGGGCCTAATTTTCGGGTGCAGACAACGAAAGGACACCCGAATGAAACGTCTCCTGATCGCGCTCGTCGCCAGCTCCGTTCTGATTACGCCGGTCGCAGCCCTTGCCCAGCCGGCAGGATCCTTCGAGGTGGCGCAGAACTATGATCGTTCGCGTCGACCCGTCGATCGCGACTACGATCGTCACATGGACCGCCGCGTCGATCGTCACGTCGACAAGCACGTCACGATCGAAAAGCGGGTCATCGTCAAGAAGAAGGAGCGCTGGGCGCGGGGCCATCGCCTGTCGCCGGCCGAGCGTCGCCACATGGCGCAGGTGCGCGACTACCGTTACTACAAGCTTCGCCAGCCGCCGCGCGGCCAGCAGTGGGTGCGGTCCGGCAACGATTTCCTGCTGATCAGCCTTGCGACCGGCGTCATCGTCGGTCTGGCGGCAGCACGCTGATACCACCCACTGGGTTCAGCGAAGGGGCGGCGTTTCACGCCGCCCCTTCGCCTTTTCGGTGACCGGAGCGTGGGTTTTGCCGGTCGCCAAACAGCAGCAGTTCGATGGCGCCTGCCGCTTGCGGCGCGTCCTCGTCCTCCGGCTCATCGCCCAGAAACGGATCGAACATCGGCACCGGCCGCCCGGCGGCGTTGAGCGCCATGCAGATGAAGCGCGGTCGGCGCGGTGCGCGTGCGGCGTCGGCCATCAGGCGGCCCGTGGCGACCAACTGGCGAAGGGGTCGGCAAGATCGCGCCAGCGTTCCGGACGAAAACGCTCGTCGGCGATCAGGCAGGCATCGAGTTCGGCGCGAAGTTCCGCCTCGTCCATCGGGTCGGCGCCGATGAAGACGATCTCCTGGCGACGATCACCCCAAACCGGGTCCAGGTAGGGACCGACCGCCTTCAGGAAGCCGGGTTCGAGTGGCCATTGCTCCTGCGGCACGGCCGACCACCACAGCCCCATCTTGCCGGTGCGAACGAGCGGGCCGGCCTGGCTGATCTCGCCGACATAATGCGGTCGGGTCGCCAGCCAGAAGAAGCCCTTGGCGCGAAGCACGCCCGGCCAGGAGCGGTTGAGAAAGGCCTGGAAGCGCATGGGATCGAGCGGACGGCGGGCGCGATAGACGAAGGAGCGGATGCCGTATTCCTCGGTCTCCGGGATATGATCCTTAAAGCCGTGCAGTTCCTTATACCAGAGCGGATGTTCTTCGGCCTTGGCGAGATCAAAGCGACCGGTTCCGAGGACCTCGCGCAGGTTCACCTTGCCGAAATCGGTTTCGATCAGCCGCGCATCGGGATTGAGCCCGACGATGATCTTGCGGGCGGCATCCACCTGCTCGGGCGTGGCAGTGCCGACCTTGTTCAGGACGACCACATCGGCGAATTCGATCTGCTCGACCAGGAGGTCGACGAGGGCGCGTGTATCGCCTTCGCCCGCCGTTTCGCCGCGATCGGCGAGGAAATCGAGCGAGGAATAGTCGGCGAGAAGATTTGCCGCGTCGACGACGGTCACCATCGTGTCGAGGCGGGCGACATCGGCCAGGCTTTCACCGTGCTCGTCGCGAAAATCGAAGGTGGTGGCGACGGGCAGGGGCTCGGAAATGCCGCTCGATTCGATCAGCAGATAGTCGAAGCGGTTCTGTTCCGCGAGATTGCGGACCTCCTTCAGGAGATCGTCGCGCAGCGTGCAACAGATGCAGCCATTGGTCATTTCCACCAATTGCTCTTCCGTGCGCGACAGACCGGCGCCGCCGTCACGCACCAGCGCTGCGTCGATATTGACCTCGCTCATGTCGTTGACGATGACGGCGACGCGCAGGCCGTCGCGGTTGGAAAGCACGTGGTTGAGCAGCGTCGTCTTGCCGGCGCCAAGGAAGCCGGAGAGAACGGTGACGGGGAGCTTTTCCATCGATTGGTTCCTGTATGTTATATCGTTGCAGATGCAGTCGTTAAAAAAGGCGAGCGCGATTGCTCGCCTGATCCGCGTGTGAAACCGGCCTCAAGCCGCGGCATGCCTCGGTTCCCGTCTAGGCAGATCTTCGCTTGACGTTTCTGTATTCCCGGTCGGCCGCCAAGCTCGTCATCCTCGGGTCGAGCCTGCGGATGACGGATCAAGCGTGAAAGTGAAGGAGAGGGGTGGGCGCCCCCATAATCGAGCCAGGCGAACGCCCACCGATACCGTCTTGGGAGGACGGGTCAGCTTGCCGAGGTGAGGCAGGTCTTCAGCGAGGTGCCGATCCCTTCCATCATCTGGAAATAGAGATCGGGGCCGGCCTCCAGCGTACCGGCTTCCGGGTCCAGCGTTCCGGATTTCGCCGGCGTTCCCTCGATCACCACATTGATCAGCTTCGGTTCGAACTGCGGCTCGGCGAAGACGCAGGTCGCGCCCAGTTCCTTGATCTTGGCATGGATCTGGGACACCCGCTCCGCACCTGGCAGTACCTCGGGGCTGACGGTGATCGAGCCGGCGACGCGAACCTTGTAGCGGTGCTCGAAATACTGGTAGGCGTCGTGGAAAACGACGAAGGGCTTGTCCTTGATCGGCGCCACCGTCTCCGTGAGCTTGGCGTCGAGTGCGTCCAGGCGCTTGTTCAGCGCGTCCAGATTGGCCTTGTAGGCGCCGGCATTATTGGGATCGGCCTCGGTGAGCGTCTTTTCGATCGCGGCCGCCATCGCCTTGGCATTCATGGGATCGAGCCACATGTGCAGATCGGTATCGCCGTGGCCGTGATCGTGGTCATGCCCATGATCGTGCCCAGCTTCGCCCTCCGCATGCTTGTGGCCCTCCTCACCATGGCCCTCGTCGCCGTGGTCATGCGCCTCGAACGCACCGCCTTCGCGGAACTTCAGTTTCTCGATGCCTGGGGCTTCGCTGAGTTCCACCACCTTTGCGCCGCTTGTTAATGCGTCGAGCGGCTTGTCGAGGAAGGCTTCCAGGCCGGGACCGACCCAGAAGACCACCTTTGCCGCCTGCAAGGCCGACGCGTTCGAAGGCTTCATGTTGTAGGTGTGCGGGGAGGCCGCGCCCTCGACGATCAGCGACGGCTCGCCGACGCCCTGCATGATCGAGGCGACGAGGGAGTGGATCGGCTTGATCGAAACCACCACATTGGGGCTGTCGGCCGCGGCGGGTGCCGCAAGAAGCATGGTGGAGGCAAAGAGCAGGGCGGATGTCGATTTCATCGGGTTCTCCGGGCTTGATTGACGCCCCTGTCCGCATCGGCCAGAGGTACTGTCGGGCATGCAAATCTCTCGCTTCAACAGGCCGTTGATGGCCTTGAAGTCGTAATGTAATGTTATTACATCAATTGCGTTATGCTATAACGTGTGCGATAGCCAGTGGCAACCATGCAATCCGGAATTTTTTCATGCTGAATGTCCGCTCCCCAGAAACGCTGCCGCTGGTCAACCTCAGCAATGCCGGCGTGCGCCGCAACGGCCGCTGGCTGGTGCGTGGCGTCGAATTCTCGATCAGTCCCGGCGAGATCGTCACGCTGATCGGGCCGAACGGTTCGGGCAAATCGACGACGGCGAAGACGGCGATCGGGGTGCTCAAGCCGGACGAGGGCTATGTCGAGCGCAAGCCGGGCCTCAAGGTCGGCTACGTGCCGCAGAAGCTCGCTGTCGACTGGACGCTGCCCCTGACGGTCGAGCGGCTGATGACGCTGACCGGTCCTTTGAAGGGGCGGGAGATCGAAGAGGCGCTGTCGGCGACCGGCGTGCTGCATCTGGCGAAAGCCGAGGTGCAGCATCTCTCCGGCGGCGAGTTCCAGCGCGCGCTGCTCGCTCGCGCCATTGCCCGCAAGCCCGATCTGCTGGTGCTCGACGAGCCGGTGCAGGGGGTCGATTTCAGCGGCGAGATCGCGCTCTACGAACTGATTAAGCAGATCCGCAACCGCACCGGCTGCGGCATTCTCCTGATCTCGCACGACCTGCACATTGTCATGGCCGAGACCGATACGGTCGTTTGTCTCAACGGCCATGTCTGCTGCCGCGGCACGCCGCAGGCGGTCAGCCAGAGCCCGGAATATCAGAAGCTTTTCGGCAGGCGGGCCGCCAATACGCTTGCGGTCTACAGCCACCATCACGACCACACCCATCTGCCCGACGGCCGGGTGTTGCATGCGGACGGTTCGATCACCGAACATTGCTACCCTGGCGACGGCCATCACCACGACGACGAGGAAAATGTGCACGACCACGGCGAGGATTGCGGCTGCGGCCACCATTCACGACTGCATGGCTATGACGTGAAGGAGAAGCGCGATGCTTGACGATTTCTTCGTGCGCGCGCTGATCGCCGGCGTCGGCATTGCCGTCATGGCCGGGCCGCTCGGCTGCTTCGTCATCTGGCGGCGCATGGCCTATTTCGGCGACACCATGGCCCATTCGGCGCTGTTGGGCGTGGCGCTGTCGCTGCTGCTCGAACTCAACCTGATGCTCAGCGTCTTCATCGTTGCGGCCGTCGTCTCGGTGCTGCTGCTCTTCCTGCAGCGGCGCGGGGCGCTGTCGACCGATGCGCTGCTCGGCATCCTCTCACACTCGGCACTGTCCTTTGGCCTTGTCATCGTCGCCTTCATGACCTGGGTGCGCATCGATCTCGTCGGCTTCCTCTTCGGCGATATTCTCGCGGTCTCCGAATCCGACATCGACATCATCTGGGGCGGCGGCATTCTGGTGATCTTCGCCGTCGTCTATCTCTGGCGCCCGCTCCTGGCCTCGACCGTCAATCCGGAACTGGCGGAAGCCGAGGGGCTGAAGCCGGAGCGCACGCGGCTCTTTTTCATGCTGTTGATGGCGCTGGTGATTGCGATCGCCATGAAGATCGTCGGCATCCTCCTCATCACCTCGCTGCTGATCATCCCGGCAGCAACAGCAAGGCGCTTCTCGACCTCGCCGGAAATCATGGCGGTGCTTGCCTCGGTCATCGGCGCGCTCGCCGTCACCGGCGGGCTTTTCGGCTCGCTGCACTGGGATACCCCGTCGGGACCGTCTATCGTCGTTGCCGCGGTTGGGCTTTTCGTTCTGAGTCTGCTACCGATCGGCCGCCGCCCGATCGAGGCGGCGCATCATTCCACGCCTGGAGGGCACCACTAATGGCTACGCCGCAACTGACCAAGAACCAGACGCTGGTGATGGATGCGCTCAGCCATTCCGAAGGGCCGATGAGCGCCTACACCATCCTCGACAAGCTGCGCGATCATGGATTTCGCGCACCGCTGCAGGTTTATCGGGCGCTCGACAAGCTGCTCGAATACGGTCTCGTGCATCGGCTGGAGAGCATCAATGCCTTCGTTGCCTGCACCTGCCCGCACGATCACGAGCACGACCATGGCGTCACCGCCTTTACCATCTGCGAAGGCTGTGGCCAGGTAACCGAATTTCATGACGAGGCAATCGAGCAGCGGCTTTCGACGCTGACGCGGGCGCAGAACTTCAAGACCGAAAAGACGACAATCGAGATTCGCGGCCATTGCCAGAGCTGCGCGTAAGGGCGGTTGCTTCAGGGAGGCCGGAAAGCGCTCCCTGAACTGTCCTGCGGTCAATCCAGCCGCGTGAGATCGGCGGCGTAGCGACGCCAGTTCTTGACGTAATGCGCTCCCGAGCGCTTCAAGCCTTCCACCGCCGCCTCGTCCAGCGTGCGGATCGCCTTGGCCGGCGCGCCGACGATCAGCGAATTATCCGGGAACTCCTTGCCTTCGGTGACCAGTGCATTGGCGCCGACCAGGCAATTGCGGCCGATCTTGGCGCCGTTGAGCACGGTCGCGCCCATGCCGATCAGCGAGTTTTCGCCGATGGTGCAGCCATGGATGATGGCGCCGTGCCCGATGGTGCAGCCTTCGCCGATCGTCACCGGGAAACCGGGATCGACATGGATGACGACGTTTTCCTGGATGTTGGTGCGCGCGCCGAGCCGGATGGGTTCGTTGTCGCCGCGCAGAGTTACGCCGAACCAGATGCCGACCTCGTCGCCGATCTCGACCTGGCCGACGACATTGGCGTCCGGGGCAACCCAGTAGCTACCCTTCGGCGGCGTGTGTGGGCGCAGTGATCCAAGGGCGTAGAGCGGCATCCATTCTGTCCTTTCGCAACATGGCCGATTGCGGCCGGGCGGCAGGCGGCGGACCGCCTGCCGGAAGTGAGCCGGTCAGACGACGCTGACGGCGAGTGCCGCAACGCCATCGACGCCGCAGGTGACCTCGTCGCCGCGCGCGACCGGTCCGACGCCAGAGGGCGTGCCGGTCATGATGACGTCGCCGGGGGCCAGTGTGAAGAGCTTGGAGAGTTCGGCGATGATCTCCGGCACTTTCCAGATCATCTGGTCGAGATCGCCCTGCTGGCGCAGTTCGCCGTTGACCTTCAGCCAGATATTGCCGTTGACCGGATGGCCGATCGTTTCGGCCGATGCGATCGCCGAGAGCGGGGCGGAATGCTCGAACGCCTTGGCGGCGGCCCAGGGCTTGCCAGCCTTCTTCGCCTCCGCCTGCAGGTCACGGCGGGTGAAATCGATGCCGACGGCATAGCCATAGACGCAATCGAGCGCGTCCTCGACGGCGATGTTGCTGCCGCCACGCTTTAGCACCACGACCAGTTCGACCTCGTGATGAACGTCGATGGTCAAGGGCGGGTAGGGGAAGGCGCTACCGGCGGCAAGCAGGTTGTCCGGGTTCTTCTGGAAGAAGAACGGCGGCTCGCGGTCCGGGTCGTGGCCCATTTCGATGGCGTGGGCGGCATAGTTGCGGCCGACGCAATAGACCCGGCGAACCGGAAAGCCGACGAGGCTGCCGGAAATCGGCAGCAGCACGGGAAGCGGTGGGGGGATGATTGTTTCCATGATCGTCCGGTCTTGGGCATCCGTCTGTCGCAACCGACAGGAAGAACACCGCGCGTTTGTTGGGTGCTCGCCGTTGGCCGATTTCGGTTGAGGCGAGGCAAGAGAGAATCCGGACGTTACTGCATAAATCCGCGAATCGGAATCGATCCGCAGAAAAATTAGGAACAAGGATTGGGGACGAAGATTTTGATTAAGGCGCGCCCACCTGGGCGCACGCGATCACGGCATCCGAAAGGATGCCATCATCGGCAAAGTCAGGCGCAATGAGCGTAGGCCTGAAGCTGGTCGCGGGTCAGGAACCGACCGTCCGAACGCGAATTGAGTTCGGGATGGCTGTATTCGAGGCTGGGGACCTGGGGAAGCTCAAGGGCCTGGCGCACGGTCATGATGCCGAGATCACGACGGCCACCTTCACGCTTCACGGTGACTTCAACGATGCGATAGAGATTGCTCTCGCTCATATGTTCTCTCCCGTATATCGTTTTTCTTGAATTCCCTTGCGGGACTAAGGCGCTCCGAAATGGGTTTTTGTGAGGCACCTCAGAATATAGTAGAAAGAAATGAATGCTTCACGACAGAAATCGGGCCATTTCTGGAAAAAACACCCGAGATTGGGCAGTAATGTGCTGAAATGATGCGTTTGACGGGCGAATGCCCGGAGCTTGAACAATCGTAGACGGCCATCAGAGGCCGTGGTTTTCAATCAAAATATCATTATGCCGCTTGTCCGATGGCAAGCGCTCGCCACCTTGACGGCGGCATCTTCCATTCTGCGCCGACTGGCGCGTCAGTGCGTATGCAGCTCGGCTTCTTCGGCGGCCGAGATGAACAGCGATCGGGCTTCCTCGGGGGTGCGACGGCCGTCGATGGCGGCACGGCAGGCACTGCGGGCGGCGACATAGAATGGTCCGCGGCGAGGCCAGTGGTCTGCAAGGCAGGCGAGGGCGTCTGAGGGGCCTTTGACGGTGCGGCAATCGCCGCTAACGAAGTCGAGTTCGATCGGCTGTTTCCAGACTAATTGCATGCGTCTCCTCCTCGAGATCATCTCAATGAACATCGGCATTTGCGACCGCCGGCGTCTGGCTCCTCTCGAGAGCGCCGACAATCGATCTTGCTAATGTAGCGCAGGAGTTAGCTTTTGTAAGCAGCTTTTCGGCTATGGCAGGGCCGGCTGCCAGCGGCGGTGGCGAAGCCATGTCGTGCGAACGTCGCTGGTGGCGTTATCGGGGCATATCACGCTGCAATCTTTCGGCAAATGCGCGACCGGCAATGAGCAGTCGCCCCTCGCTCGTATTGCCTGCGAGATAGTCGTCGATCAGCATCCTGGCATGGCGCCGCGCCGGCTCCCCGTCGCGTGCCCAGCCCTGCTCAATGCAAAGCGCGTCGAAGACACGCTGCAGCCTCGCCATGTCGACCTTCGACAGCGCCAGGCATTGTGTCGCTCGCAATGGGGCCACCCGTCCCTCCCACAAGGTCGCATTCCCGCGTGCACTATGGCAGAAGGCCGGCGAATTGAACCCCTCGGGAATGAGGGGTTATACGGGCACGCCCGTTGCCGTCGGGATTGTCAGGCCGCCGGGACGACGCGGTCGACCTTGGTGCGGCGGCCGCCTTCCTCGATCCGGTAATAGTCGGAACCGATCTGCGCATACTGGTCGCAGCGACGGCCGCCATCCTCGAAGGTTATGCAGACCTCGTCGCCGGTAATCGTGTAGCTGCCGCCGTCGCGCACCTCGTAGTCGCGATAGCCGTAGCGGCCGTCGGCGAAGAAGGTCGAGTTGACGCCGTTGAGATTGTAGCGGAGCGTCTTGCCGACAAGAAAGGCCTGGAGCGCATCGCCCGACAGCGTCGGAACGGACGGGGCGGTCGGCCGGGGCCTTGCGACCTCGGGCGCCTCCAACTCCATCGATTGGCATCCGGCCAAGAGAAGCGTGAGAAGTGCCGCGATCGCGCGTTTCATGCCGTCCGTCCTTATTCCTGTGACCGGTAACGATACAGGAACGCTGCCCTAGTCCTGTCCGCGAGCGCCGTCAAGCCCGTGAGCGGTGGAACGGAGAGGGCGAGGCGGGCCGATCAATCTGCCTTCCTTCCGTTGGCAATCACACGCTCGTCCTCCGTCGTTCAAAGCCGCAAAAAAGTGCCTGTCGCTCAGAAAAGGCTCGTGCCAACCGATGCTGCCACCGTGGCCGCCAGTGCCAGCAGCAGAAATGCGGCGCCGATGACGGTCGCTATTGTCCGCCGGCGCCGTGCGCCGCTCCAATCGTAGCTCATGTTTCGCTCCGATGACGATCCAGTCGATGCGGCACAATCGGTGATTTTGCTTAACAAAATGGAAACCATGCCCGAATGGGCGCGCGCCGGCGCGGCGCTCCCATTGGGGCAGTTTGACGGAACCCAACCGGTAGTCCCGTCAGCCTCGTATCGCGAGGAGCTCGCAGACGTCGTTGTCGCGCAGCAGCTTGTCGCCGCAGGGCTGATCGTTGTGACGCTGGGCGATCCGTGATAGCTCGTCGCGTAGTTGTACGAATCCCGATGATGCGTTCGGTCACCCTGCTGTTGATTTTGGAGCGTTTTTTCGGAGTTCCGGTGTTCCGGCGCGTGCGCCACGCCATGCGGCGTGCGCCTTCGCCCCGCACACGCCAAGATGGAAGGAAACAGGGCTATCCATGCGCTGCCTGGTGATCAATCTCGACCGTTCCCCTGAGCGCCTGATCCATATCGGTAGCCAGTTTTCCACCCTCGGCCTGAATTTCGAGCGCGTCGCTGCCGTTGATGGGCGAGAGCTCGATGACGCCGTTCTGGCGATGCAGCCGGCGTCGAAGCAGTGGAAGAGGATGAACAAGGCCGAGATCGCCTGCTTCATGAGCCATCGGAGTTGCTGGGCCATCATTGCGGAAGGGAACGATGCCTATGGCGCGGTGATCGAGGACGATGTCTTCTTTTCGCCGAGCGCCACCCATGCGCTGTCGTCATCGGATTGGATACCGGCCGAAGTGGGGCTGCTGAAGATCGAGACCTTCCGGCAGAAGGTGTTTCTCAGCCGCGCCCGTGTGCTCGCCGATGCCGCGCGCTCGATCCACGCGTTGCGGGGATGCCATGTCGGCACGGGCGGCTATGTCATCTCTCGGAACTATGCAAAAAGGCTGCTCGAGCTCTCGGAAGCGGCGTTTCCATGCCCCGTCGATCATTTCATGTTCGACGACGAGGTGCCGCGGCCGGAAGACTGCCGCATCCATCAGCTCTATCCGGCCGTCTGCATCCAGGGCATGCTGCTCGACAGTGCCGACCCCGCGCATGGAAGCACGATCCGCAAGCCGGCCGGCGCAACGGTCCGCGTGAAGCCAAAGCTCAGGATACACCAGAAGCTCTGGCGCGAGTGCAAGCGCCTGTCCTTGCAGGCAGCGGCGCTGCCGCCGTTCCTTTTCCGCAGCATTCGCTACCGCTGGACGGCCGTGCCGTTCGGCTAAGCCTGACGCTGTCCACGTTGGCGGCATTATCACTCATTTGCGCTGCGCGTTTTGCGGCCGAAAGGCGGGCAGGGCGATCTTCATCCAGGCCCGCTCTTTCTGACGTCATCCAACGTCACGCATTCAGAATTTCATGCATCGGACTGCCGGCCGGAACGCCACTTGGCTTCAGGCGGGAGTTGCAGAGATGAAGAAAGGACGAGCGGCTGGTCGCCAGGTCGCGAACGGAAAGCCCGGGTTCGTACAGCAGGCCCGTGCATTCGAAATGCAGATTGTAGAAGGCATCTATGCTGGACGCGTGGTTCGTCAGGTTCATCTCGCGCACGTGGTGCGTCAAGAGTTGCGGACCGATGACGCCCCAAGCCTGATCTGCGACATGCACCGGAAACCCGAGCTTTTTCCGCAGTGCCATCTTGTTTCTCTTGCGGGAGGGGATCCAAGGAGGAATGAAGTAGATATCCTCTGAAGCTTTCAAGATATTCTTCAGCAAATGACTCCCAGACGGTATCTTGAGAACCGCATTGCAGATCAGCTTGGAACTTTCCCAGCCAAATACATATTCGTCTTCGAAAAAAGGCTTCAGGCAATACACATCGCAGTCGACGTAGAGGCCCAGGCTCTCCCGTTGGATACGGTAACGATAGATGTCTGAGGCAAAAGCCAACCTGTTTGCTTCTCGAAAAATCTCAACTTCCTGCACGGACATCAGTTTGCTTGCATCGAATAATCTGACGCCCTCAGGCGCATCTTCGGGCATTCCAAAGGCGTGCAGAACGACATCATAGTCGTTGCGGAGAAAGGATCGCAAACAGGCGGCATGGACAGGGCCGAGCTGCTTGCCGATCCAAACTGTGTTGACAATATTCGACATCAATCCCTCATTGCGACGGTCAGCTCTAACTAAACAAAAATTGTGGTTTGTAAACGAGTTAGAGACGTTCGAGCCTGCCGTCATTCTCGCGTCTGCGCCTTCGTGCGCCCGACAAGACTGCTCGGCCTCAGATGTCGGTCGAGCACGCTGGTGAGAGTGGTCGGGGCCTTCAACTCTGTCCGGTCTGCCACGTCTTCTAACCTTGGACTGTTTGCCCTCTCGCATTCTGCGGATCCACGCGGTATATGACCCGGGCCCATTGTGGCGCATTGGCCTGACGATGCTGCCCATGGATTTACGACAAGCCCCGGACCACTTGCTACAATGTAGCAATCGCCCAGCGACGGCGGTCAGAGCAGGGCTCAAGCAAGAGCTGACAAGAGATGATGAAGACAGCGCAAACGGTTGAGAGCGTGGGTGGGTGCAGGTACTTCAGGGGACCTGTCTTTGCCGTTGCCCCCATGATCGACTGGACGGACAGGCATTATCGCCTTTTCGCCCGGCAGCTGTCGCGGCATGCGCTGCTCTATACGGAGATGATCGTCGCTGAGGCGATCCTGCGGGGAGACCGGCAGAGGCTGCTCGGCTTTGATGCATCGGAGCATCCCGTCGCGCTACAGCTCGGCGGCAATGATCCGGCGAAGATGGCGGAGGCGGCACGGATCGCCGAATCCTTCGGCTATGACGAGATCAACATGAATGTCGGCTGCCCGTCGGACCGGGTGCAATCCGGCACGTTTGGCGCCTGCCTGATGCAGGAGCCGGCGACGGTGGCTGCCTGCGTTGCGGCGATGAAGGCGGCGGTAAAAATCCCGGTCACGGTCAAGTGCCGGATCGGCGTCGACGATCAGGATCCGGAAGTGGCGCTGCGCACGCTCGTCGCGCAGGTGGTCGATGCCGGCACGGATGCCGTCTGGGTGCATGCGCGCAAGGCCTGGCTGCAGGGCCTGAGCCCCAGGGAGAACCGCGAGATCCCGCCACTCGATTATGGTCTCGTGCATCGGCTGAAGCAGGAAAACCCCAATATTTTCGTCGGCATCAACGGTGGTCTTCAGACCCTTGATCAGGCGCTTGAACAGCTTCAGCATCTGGACGGTGTCATGCTTGGCCGCGCCGCCTATCACGACAGCGCCATGTTGACGTCGGCGGATCGCCATTTCCCGCATCCGCTGACCGGGGCCGAGTCCATCGTTGAAAACGGTGCCACCTTCTCGGAGCGCGGCCATCGCCTCGATCTCGATTTCTGGGCCCGCGTCCGCGACGCCATGGCGGACTACGCCGCCGCGCATATCGCCAATGGCGGACGGCTGATCCACGTGACCCGGCATATGGTCGGCCTGTTCCAGGGCTGGGCGGGCGCCAGACGCTATCGCCAGATCCTGTCCTCCGATGCGACCCGCCAGGGCGCGGGTCCGGACGTGATCCACGCGGCCTTCGAGGCGGTGTTCGAGGCGACGGCGGCAAAGCAGGCTGCGGAGTAACTGAGAACCGCTGAGAACGATCGAATGAAGCGGTTTGAAATCTACCTCGACGATCAGCTCATTGGGCACACGGCGTTCGAGAACGGCGATGCCGCAATGGGCGTTGCGTTTGGACGGTTTTTGCCGACCAGTGCCTATCGCCGCGACATGATCACCGAAGATAGCGTCATCGTCGTCATGCTCGGGGATACGACGATCCGATCGACCGGCGGCGCGTACATCGAAGACTATTTCGAGGAGATGGGCGAAATCGAGGTCGCGATCCTTGGCGTGGATTGCCCGCCGTATAACGCGTTGTTTCCGGAGCACGAGGCCGCTTACGAGGCGGGGTTTCGGAACTGATGGACAGGATTGTCCGGGGCATGCCCCTGGAATACCGATCCCTCAAAACGAAAACGGCACCCCTTGCGGGGCGCCGTTTCCAAATGAATGTCCGACTGGACGATCCGGCTTAGGCAGCCTGGATGTTGACGGCCTTCGGGCCCTTGCCCATGCGATCCGGCTCGGTGTCGAAGGTGACCTGCTGGCCATCCTTGAGGGTAGCGAGGCCAGCGGCCTGAACGGCGGAGATGTGTACGAACACGTCCTTCGCGCCGCCATCCGGCGTGATGAAGCCGAAGCCCTTGTCCTGGTTGAAGAATTTTACGATGCCCTTGGTGGCCATGGAAGAAGTCCTTTTCCTTCAGTCAATTTGCGTTGCCCGCGCCCCCTGGGGGATGTGGGCATCTCGTCTTCCGCTTGCAAGCGGAAAGGCGTCGAGTGGTCACGATATCGGGGAAAAGACGTCTACGGTGCCGCTGCCGGCGGTCCCGACACAAGGCCGGGCGCAGTTGAAAGTCCAGTCTCCGGGATAGAAATCGCCCGAACGGCGGAAGAAGTGACAGGATTTGCAGAAAAAGGCAAGCGCCTTGTGCGCCGCTGCAAGCCGTCCGGCCTCTGTCTTTGCAGGGCTTTGGCCGGTTCTCCACCGTCGCTTTCCGGGCAGGGAGAAAAATCGGGGACGGCCGGTTTGCGGACACAATTTCGTCCCGACCGCGACCGAACGTGCGCGCCGCCAACGGGCGTTCGCGTCTTGGGGTGGACTGCCGGGGGTAGGCTTGCGCCTCGCTATAAGACTTGCGCATCCCCAGGATAACGCGCAGGTTTTACCGAAGGTTGGTTCCGTCTCGGCCGGCAATGGCTTAGCGATGCCCTGCCGGTCGCGCAAAGCGGGACGGCGTGACGTGCCTGAAGAATGCGCCGACGGCCTTGGCCTGCGGTGGGAGTGACATACGGAGAGGGACAGCGTGATCGACCCTTACGAACTGCTTGGACTGGAACGCGATGCCGACAATCAGGCAATCCGCAACGCCTATCGCAAGGCGGCGAAATCCGCGCATCCGGATTCTGGCGGCGATCCCGAACAGTTTGCCCGGCTGCAAGTGGCCTATGAGCTGCTCAAGGATCCGGTCCGTCGCAAGGTGTATGACGACACCGGCTACGATCCGCAGCTGGCCGACGCACGCGATCTCAAGGGCCTGATGATGCTGGAGACGCTGGTCAACGAGTTCATCCTCGACGAGCGCGAGCCCGGCAGCTTCGATCCCGTCGCCGCCATGCGTCGCAAGCTTTCCGACGATATCGTCAAGAGCCGCTTCCATATCCTCGAGCTGGAGCGTCACCGCGCCCGCGTGCGCAAGCACCTCGACCGCCTCGGTCGCCGGCCGGAGACCGACGTGCTCGGCTCGATGCTGCGCGCCCGCTCGCGCTCGATCGCCGAGGCGATCAAGAATACCGACGAGCAGATCAAGACGATCGAGCAGGCCTATGAAATGCTGGAAGGCTATTCCTACGAGCTGGAGGCGCTGGCGGTGAACGCCCACGCGGCGGAATAGGCGGCGCCGTCTCGACTTCTTCCCTTTGCCAAGCGCGTCGGGGCGGTGGCAACAGCCATGCTCTGCACAGCTCGCGGACGGCCGACGTCAGCCTCGATACCGTACGCAATTGGGTTATCGGCGATCTCAAGAGCGGCGCGGCGGCCGGGAGGCGAGTGCCCGCCGGCGCAAGCGGAACGCGGCCTCGTTTCAAGGGCCTGAAGCGCGAGACCTTGATGCCAAAAGTTGTGGCGCGGGGCGGCGCAGGTGACAGCGCGCGCCCCTTCGCCTTACGCGCTATCGACGCCCCATGAACAGCGACAGCGACGCAAAATCGTCGTGCAGGTGGCCGGCGTCGATGGCACGGCGGAAGATCGCCTCGTAGCCGTCGGTGATGGTGCGGTCGATTCCGCGGGCGGCCATCAGCTCGACCAGATGGTGGAAAGCGCCATAGTGCGGCGAGACCGAGGACAGCGTCTCGCCGTCGGCGGCATAGCGCCCGGCGGCACTGCGCTTGATCAGGTCGCCGACGAGGCCATCGATGACAGGCGCCGTCGCCGACCATTGCTTGCCGAGCGTTTCGAGATCGATCGCCTCGGCGCGGCAGACGGCGATCGATTGCAGCGCACCGAACAGTGCACCCCACATCAGGGCGAGCACGGCGCTGTCGAGTGCGTTGGCAAGGCCCGGATCGGCGCCGATATGCTGGACATTGCCGCCGAGCGCGGCGAGCACCGCGCGGCTTTCCTCAAATGCTGCGGCCGGGCCGGAGACGAGCAGCGTGCCCGCTTCGGTGCCGATGAAATCCGGCGTCGCCAGGATTGCGCCGTCGAGGTAGCGGATGCCATGTCGCCCGGCCCAATCCTGCACCTCGCGCGCGCCATCGGGCGTGCCGGAGGTCAGCTCGACGATCAGCTTGCCCTTGAGGGCACCAGTGACGTCAGGGGCGCGCAGCAGACTTTGCGTCGCCGCGTAGTCGCTGACATTGACGATGACGATGTCGGACGCGGCGACGGCGTTGCGCACACTGG
Organism: Ensifer sp. ENS09; assembly: GCF_014852425.1. NCBI lineage: Bacteria > Pseudomonadati > Pseudomonadota > Alphaproteobacteria > Hyphomicrobiales > Rhizobiaceae > Ensifer > Ensifer sp. ENS09. Next base: position 589,236 of record NZ_JACVBP010000001.1, on the reverse strand, counting down.
CCGCCACCTCGGCTCCGGCAGCGGCGAGCGGCGCCGCCTTTGCCGGCGTGCGGTTCCATACCGTCGTCGGGTGTCCTGCCTTCAGCAGCGCATGCGCCAGTGCCGATCCCATTCGCCCCATTCCCAAAACGCTGATTGCAGGTTGCATGTCCAGTCTCCATATCCATGGCGCGGGTCGGCGCTGGTGCGCATCCCGCTTCGATTGTTCGACGCGACGGGATTGTCGTCGCGGCTGAGACGTAAGGTGGGGCAACCCGGTCGCAATACGCACCCGCGGGTAAGTGGTTACCCCTGCGTAAGGGAGGAAGACATGACGGATGCGATGGAGAACTGCGGTTTCATGACCGCGCTGCGGGCGATCGAGGGCAAGTGGAAGGTCGATATTCTCTGCGAACTCGGCAAGGCGGCGCGCCGCTTCGGGCGCCTGCGCCAGGCGATGCCCGCCATCAGCGAGAAGATGCTGGCGCAGCAGCTGCGCGAACTGGAGGCCGACGGCCTCGTCAGCCGCACCATCTATGCCGAAACGCCGCCAAAGGTGGTCTATTCGCTGACCAAACGCGGTGCCGCGCTGAACGTGGCGGCGGATGCGCTCTGCAAGTGGGGCGAAGAGTTCGGCGACGCGGGGCAGGTCGAGGCGAGGGCGGTTGCGGCGGGCTGACCGCTGCTACGTCAGCGTGGCCGTGTGCGAGATCGCGTTCGAGCGGCATTGAAGCCACGATGCCGGCCGCAGCAGCTCCTCGATCCGTTGCCGGGTCCGTTGGCGCCGCGATCTTGGCGGCAGCAGCCCTGTCTGCCTCCATCCCTGCTCGTGACAGGGATCACGTGGCCATGCGGCCGCACGGCGGACAGCGGTGGCAGCACGCTGGGGCTTGCATTCTCGGAAATGAGCCCTTCGCGCCGCAGACGCGGCGCTGCTGGATTCCTGTGACAGGCACAGGAATGAGGGCGGTCGGGTATATCCCGGCGCTTTTTCGGCTACGGTGGTGACGCTGCGAGCCGATTTCATGAGAGGGCCGCGCTCCGGTTACCGTCGTCACACCTATGCCGCCACGATCTCTTCGGCTGCGTCCCTCTCCGGTCACAGAGAGCCAGCCGCCGCGCGTCGGCGCGGCTGGAAATGCCGAGCCAACGCACTCAGGCCCGTTGGTTTACCGACGCATCCCGTCGCGCGGCAGATGCGATGCTGGCATCAAGCGACGGGCACAGGAACGGGCGCGGCGGGGGCCTGGGTCGGGCAGCCGCCGCGCGCGCCGGCCTACTTCACCACCACATGGCGCTTCCTGCCGAGCGAGAGCCGGAGCGGCTGGCCGCCGATGGTCACCACCCCGTCCGCATCGACGACCTCACCGTCGATGCGGACACCGCGGCCGGCGATCGCCCGGCGCGCCTCGCTCTTCGACGACGCCAGGCCGGCCAGGACGAGCAGATCGACCAGCACCACGCCGGCCGTGCGTTGGGCGGCGTCGAGTTCGACCGTCGGCAAGCCCGCGGCGGCTTCGCCTTGCCCGAAAGCCTGCCGCGCCGTCTGCTGCGCCCGTTCGGCCGCGTGCCGCCCATGCGCCAGCGCCGTCGCCTCGTTGGCAAGGCGCTCCTTCACCCCATTGAGCGCGGCACCTTCGGCGCGGCCGAGCCTTTCGATCTCGTCGAGCGGCAGGTCGGTGAAGAGTTTCAGGAAGCGCACCACGTCGGCATCCTCGACGTTGCGCCAGAACTGCCAGTAGTCGTAGGGCGACAGGCGGTTGGCATTGACCCAGACGGCGCCGGCCGCTGTCTTGCCCATCTTGACGCCCGAGGCGGTGGTGAGCAGCGGCGTGGTCATGCCGAAGACTTCCTGGCCCTCGATGCGCCGCAGGAGGTCGACGCCGCCGATGATGTTGCCCCACTGGTCGCCGCCGCCGAGCTGGATCCGGCAGCCGGTTCGGCGGAACAGTTCGAGGAAATCGACCGCCTGCAGGATCATGTAGTTGAACTCGAGGAAGCTCAGGTTCTCCTGCTGCTCCAGCCGCGTCCTGACGCTGTCGAAGGAGAGCATGCGGTTGACGGAAAAATGCTTGCCGACATCGCGCAGCATGTCGATCCAGGCCATCTTGTCCAGCCAGTCGGCATTGTTCACCATGACGGCGTCGGTCGGACCGTCGCCAAAGGTCAGCAGCCGCTCGAACACTTTTCTTATGCCCGCGACATTGGCCGCGATCTCGTCCTCTGACAGCATCGGCCGCGCCGCCGAGCGAAAGCTCGGATCGCCGATCCGCGTGGTGCCGCCGCCGATCAGCACGATCGGCCTGTGGCCGGCCTGCTGCAGCCGCCTCAGCGCCATGATCGGCACGAGATGCCCGACATGCAGACTGTCCGCCGTCGCATCGAAACCGGCATAAATGGGCACGATCCCGCCCGCGAAGGCGCGGTCGACGCCCGGCAGATCGGTGACCTGGTTGATGTAACCACGCTCGACCAGCGTTCGGGTTATGGTCGAGCGCGGCTGGAAGGAACCGGCTGGGCTATCGAAAGGTGTCATCGGGTGCTCCATGGCTGATGCCGCCAGGGAGCGCTGAAAATGACAAAGCCGCCTGACGGCGGCTTGTTTCAAGGCATGATCGAAACGCGCCGCTCCCTATGGAGACGTCGCATAATAGATGGCAGTGATGTGCGCGGTGTTGATCATGCCGTGGTTGTAGCGGGAGTTGGGGGAGGTGGCAAGGGTGGGTTCCACAGGCACTGCTATCCCCTGAAGTAGAGATCCGATCTCTTACGGTCTGTGCATTTGGATTATGACGCGATACGCAGCCGTCTGAATTTTATGCGCGCCGTATCGCGACGCTTGCGTCACGCAAGTTCTGCATCATTCCGCTCCCGTACTTCTTGGTTAGTACATCGATGAACTCCGGCTCTACGGAGTTGATGAATGAAATGTATCCATGAAGCCGCTCGATCGAGTCTTCATCAAGTTTACCTAATGTAAACCTATGAACAGAAGCGCGAATCTCCCGTTTCTTGTCTCTTCCAATTGTAACTCTTCCATCGTTGGCGAGGGTCAGTCCTGTAACGCTCCGATGGAATTTCGTGGTTATATAGGTCGTTTTCTCCCGATTTATTCTTAGAGTCGGGAAATCTACGTGATTAATAGCTCTCGATACTGCTCTTTTTACGCCGGTCAGGTGGCCTGTTCTTGGGGCCGAAAACGTGAGATCATCCGCGTACCGCGTGTACAGCACCTTATCTGGTGCAACGAGTTCACTGATGTATCGATCAAATTCAAACAAAAGAACGTTCGATAATGTCGGGGACGACGGCGCCCCAATTGCTAGCCGAAGTTTTGATCCGCCTTTGGGTCTATGAAAAAGCAAGAGTGTCGAAAGTCGTCGCTCTAGAGGATCTTCGAAAAGATTGTTCCTCTGGCAATAGTGCTCCCAATCCCTGTCTGTTATGCACGGAAAGAAGTCCTTAAAATCCATTTTTAGTATGGGCCCAAAACCGGCGTGTCTTTCCGCGTTATCTTTGATAGATGTTTCCGCCCGGTACGCGGTAGCTGCTGGGTGAATTGGAAGTTCTGAGAGGAACTCATCCACAAATGCGCGCTGCAGAATCTTTAGTTCCTTTGCCGGTTGAGCGATCTTTCGCTTCCCTCCATTTCTTTTCGGCACCGAAAATTCCTTGTATCGTCGAGGGGCAGTTGCCAAAATTCGCCGAACTACGAATGGATTGAGACCGCTGGCGGCGACAAGCTTTTCTATTATTTCGCTCATCTTCAGTCCTTTGCGAGCCCTGCGGATTCAGCGATGCAGTTGAACCGCGTTCTATCTTTCTCCTTCCACTGATCTCTGATCGCCGCTTGCCAGCGTACGCGATCTAGCTCCATCCCCGGTTTTGCTTGAAACCGCACAGCCATATTGGGAGCCTTTGCAACATAGAATGTTCTCACGCCTCGCTTTGCGCTGGAGATCCAGCGCGCGAAGTCGGCGCAAACGAGAAAGTTGAGGATTCGATCTCTGGGGCAAGTTATGCCGAGACAGTAAAGCGCTACGTCAATTTCGTCAGGAGTTAGCGCGCCGTACCACTGAATAAGTCCGACAATGAGCTTAATTAAATGCCCATTGTTATCCCTGTTGAAAGTTGAGTGATTCGGTATTGAACGTATTCGTTCCTTTATAGAATGCTCAATTACGTAAGAAAATTCACCTACATCAAGATTCTCAAGCTTATCTATTTTTTCTATGCCTATATCTCTGCGATTTAGAACGCAAACTGAGGTTTCTCCCACAGAATTTTGAAGAGAAAGTAGTGGACCGAGTTTTATAAAAGAATTTTCTTGGAATCTCTTGTCGTCAACTACAACTAAAAGTCTCTGTGATATCTCTGGCAATACAGCAAATGCGCCGAGTTCAGCCGCGCTGCCATAGCTTTCAGAAAACACCAAGATCAAACTAGAGATCTGCGCGATATCGGACTCAAGGGTTAATAAGTCACGATACGTCCCTTGCGGGAAGAACGCGTTGAGATCTTCGGCCAGAACGGGGTTGTATTTGTCGAAAGGCTTGTTGTGCGCAATTCGCATAAATGCTTCGCGCAGCGACGGCGGAGGATGTACTGATGTATCAATAGTGCCGCCGCAAACGAACAATATAGATGTTGGCTGATAGACCCGAATGTTATTCGGGTCTATCAGCGTTAAGATATTCTCTATTTCGAGATTATCTATCACTTACCTAAGGCTCGGAAGGAAATGTGAGCTATCCGAGCGGAGCGACCGATTTATCGGACGGATGGATCGCATATCCTTCCGAGCCGAATAAAAGCGGTCAATCGATTGAGGTCTAGCGAAGCGCCCGACCGAGCAGTAGTGCCCATCGCGTAAGTAATTCATAGTCATTGGTAGCCTGATTCGTGTCAATCGATTTTCATCATTCACACGGCTCAGTGCAAGGCGGTTGCGCTCGGTACTTTGACTACTTGTGGATTAAATTTCGGTTTCGACTTAGGCTGTCGCCGTTCTACCGTCCCGGCCGTCCCGTCTTGCCCTTGGTCCGCCCCTTCTGCCGCTTCTCGTCCGCCGGATCCTCATACGACCCAACACCCGGCTTCGCTCGGGTCAGAATCGGCTTCTCCGGCACATGGCCAGTCACCGGCTTTTCTGTCCGCCCGACGGTCATTTCGTCGAGGGTGTTGCGGCGGAACAGGGATTTGTCCACGCCGGCGGGGGTGGCGACGTCGCGGCCCATGTCGTCAAGGTCGGGTTTCTGGAAGTAGCCCTCGGATGCGGAGGCGGGCGTACCCCCCTCTGTCCTGCCGGACATCTCCCCCACAGGGGGGGAGATCGGGTTGGGCGCGCCCTTGCCGGATTTCCTGCCACCTTCCATTGATTTTGCCTCTTCCCGTGCCATCGGGTCGTCCATCGCAGCCAATTCTGCGGCCTTGAGGCGTTTGATCTCGTCGCGCAGGCGCGCGGCCTTTTCGAAGTCGAGGTCGGCGGCGGCGTCGCGCATCTGTTTTTCCAGCGCGTTGAGGTGCGCCTGCAGGTTGTTGCCGACGAGGTGGCCGCCGTCTGCAAAGCCCTTGCCGGCGACGCCGGATATGTCGGCGCGCACGTGGTCCTTCTCGTACACGCTGTCGAGGATGTCGGAGATTTTCGCCTTCACCGATTCCGGGGTGATGCCGTTGGCCTCGTTATAGGCCATCTGCTTTTCGCGGCGGCGGCTGGTTTCGTCCATCGCGCGCTTCATCGAGCCGGTGATCTGGTCGGCATAGAGGATGACCTTGCCGTCGACGTTACGGGCGGCGCGGCCGATGGTCTGGACCAGGGAGGTCTCGGAGCGCAGGAACCCTTCCTTGTCGGCGTCGAGAATGGCGACGAAGCCGCATTCGGGAATGTCGAGACCTTCGCGCAGAAGGTTGATGCCGACGAGCACGTCGAAGGCGCCGAGGCGCAGGTCGCGGATGATCTCGATGCGCTCCAGCGTGTCGATGTCGGAGTGCATGTAGCGCACGCGAATGCCCTGTTCGTGCAGGTATTCGGTGAGGTCCTCGGCCATGCGCTTGGTGAGCACGGTGACGAGCGTGCGGTAGCCGGCGGCCGCCGTCTCGCGAATTTCGCCGAGTACGTCGTCGACCTGGGTTTTCGCCGAGCGCACTTCGACCGGCGGGTCGATCAGGCCGGTCGGGCGGATGACCTGTTCAGCAAAGACACCGCCGGACTGTTCCAGTTCCCAGGAGCCCGGCGTCGCCGAAACGGCGATCGTGTCCGGGCGCATCGCGTCCCATTCCTCGAAGCGCAGCGGGCGGTTGTCCATGCAGGAGGGCAGGCGGAAGCCGTATTCGGCCAGCGTCGCCTTGCGGCGGAAGTCGCCGCGATACATGCCGCCGATCTGGCTGACGGAGACGTGGCTCTCGTCGATGAAGAGAAGCGCGTTGTCGGGGATGTATTCGAACAGCGTCGGCGGCGGCTCGCCGGGATTGCGGCCGGTGAGATAGCGGGAATAGTTCTCGATGCCGGCGCAGGAGCCGGTCGCCTCCAGCATCTCGATGTCATAGCGGGTGCGCTGCTCCAGTCGCTGCGCTTCCAGCAGGCGGCCGCCCTTTTCCAGCTCGGCCAGCCGATGCACCAGCTCTTCCTTGATCGCCTTGATCGCGCCGTTCAGCGTCGGGCGCGGCGTGACATAGTGCGAGTTGGCGTAGATCTTGACCGACTTCAGGTCGCCGGTCTTCTGGCCGGTGAGCGGATCGAATTCGGTGATGGCGTCGATCTCGTCGCCGAACATGGAGATGCGCCAGGCGGCATCCTCCAAGTGGGCCGGGAAAATTTCAATGGTGTCACCGCGCACGCGAAAAGAGCCGCGCTGGAAATCCATGTCGCGGCGCTTGTACTGCTGCGCCACCAGGTCGGCCAGCAGCTGCCGCTGGTCGAGCCGGTCGCCGACGCTCATCTGGAAGGTCATGGCGGTATAGGTCTCGACCGAGCCGATACCGTAGATGCACGAGACCGAGGCGACGATGATGCAGTCGTCGCGCTCCAAGAGCGAGCGGGTGGCCGAGTGACGCATGCGGTCGATCTGCTCGTTGATCGAGGATTCCTTCTCGATGAAGGTATCCGAACGCGGCACATAGGCTTCCGGCTGGTAATAGTCGTAGTAGGAGACGAAGTACTCGACCGCGTTGTCAGGGAAGAAGTTCTTGAACTCGGAATAAAGCTGGGCGGCGAGCGTCTTGTTCGGCGCGAGGATGACGGCGGGGCGCTGCGTCGCCTCGATCACCTTGGCCATGGTGAAGGTCTTGCCCGAGCCGGTGACGCCGAGCAGAACCTGGCTGCGCTCGCCGGAATTCAGGCCCTCGACCAGATCGGCGATCGCCGTCGGCTGGTCGCCGGCCGGCTGGTACTCCGACGCCATGCGGATTTCGACGCCGCCTTCGGATTTCGGCGGCCGGGCCGGCCGGTGCGGTGTCCAGAGCTTGCCGTCCTTGAACAGCGGGTTGCCGCTTTCGATCAGCGCCGACAGCGCTTCGACCGTCGCGGTAACGCCCGAGGTCGAGGTCAGCTTGGCGGCATCTTCCAGCGACACGTCGAGGCCGGCGACCGGATTGAGGCCGGCGGCGGCGCGGGTCTTCGGGTCGGTCGAGCCGCCCATGGAGGTGCCGCGCGCCGACTTGCTGCCGACGATCTCGACCTTGCCCTTCTTGCCCGCCTTCTTCGGCTGGGCCTCGTCATCGGCGCCCGCTGCCTTGCGCGCCGCCTTGGAGGCGGCGATCTCCACCGTCTTGCGGTGCTTGCCGGCCTTGGAGGCGATCTCGCGCTGGGTTTCGAAGGCGGAGGCTTCCGCATCCACCTCGAGCTGCTTCACCCAATCGGAAACATTGCCGGAAAGCGGCGCGCCGGAAAACGGCGCCTGAGGCGCTTCTTCGAAACCGGACGGAGAGGAGGGCTTCGGCGGTGCATTCTTCGGAGCTTTGGTCATGGCGGGGAATATGGCGAGAGTCCGGTCGAAAGAAAAGGGGCGCAAGAGTACAAAACGGCAACATTTCTCCCGCGTATCGGTTGCGAAATTTCGGCCCGGACGCCACGGTTGTCATGGCCGATTCGGGCGTGGCGGAGGTTAGGCAATGACGCAAGGGAGGGGCGCGGACGGCGATCTGTCGAGGATCCTGCCAGACGAGCAGGCGCTTGCGAAGGTCAGGGCCGTGATCGCCGAACACAATGCGGAGCGCAAGAAGGTCATCGTCGAATTGTGGTGGCGGCGGCTGTGGATCGGCTGTGGATCGGCGGCCGGGGTGCTGCTCTGTGCCTATGCGGGAAGTTTTTTCTCCGGGTCCGACGCGGGGCCATTGATGCTGCTGCCACTGGCGGGCATGGTCTGGGCTTGGTCCAAAATCGGCGAGACGGTCTGGCACCGACTTGAACGCACGCAGGATGTCCTGCTGCCGGCGATCTTCGGTTTCGTCGATGGTTTCCGCTTCAGGCAACGTGGGTGGCCGGACGTTGCGGCTGCGCTCACGCGACTGGATCTCGTGGCGTTCGACGTTGCTGACTATGAAGACCTCATCGACGGCACTGTCGAAGGCGTTTGCTTCTCGCTGTGTGAGGCGCATCTGGGGCTCCAGAAGAGCAGCCGGCGCAGCTCCGTCGTCAATCAGTTTCGCGGGCTCGTGCTCAAGGTCAAGCTCGACACTCCGTTTCCAGGCTGGCTGGTGGCGCGCAAGAAGCGCTTCGGCGGGCTGCTGGACGCAATAGACAAGGGGTTCAGTGCTGCCGACAGCAAGGACCTCATCGCGCTGTCTGCCAATGACGTCAGGGATCTGTGGCAGGCGCAGGGCGCCATTCTGAGTGGCCGTGCGGTGCTCGATGAAAGCCACGAATTCGTGACCGACAATCTGGCCGCCGCGGCCGGCGTGATCGACGATGTGGCCAGGACCATCGCGTTCCTCTCCAGTTCTTTCGACGATGATGTCGTTCGTCTGGCGCTCGACGGCGACAGCTGCATCCTCATGCTGCCGTCCAAGCACGACTTCTTCGAACTGCCGAACATCTATCTGGAGATGACAGAGGCCAAGATCATGCCGATGCTCTCGGACTTCGTGACCTTGCTGGAGATTGCCAAGCTAAGCGCTCGTATCGGAGTGTCGCAGCCAGGTCCCGCGGAATCCGTCGCCGGAGCTCAACGATAACGTCGACCAACGATCCTTGAGCTGGCGATCCAGCTTGTCATCGCAGCACTCGTGGTCCTTTTCACCGTCGATGTTCTCGACGCAATGCGGAGCTATGCCTGCAGCGAACCCGGCTCAGGAGGGGATTGCTTTCCCTGGGGCAGCGAGGGGCCGGTGGCGGGCCTCTGGCGCTACGAAAGCAAAGCTGCCCATATCGGAACAGGGGTGGCATCGATCGTCATGCTGGCGCTGGCCGGCCTTGCACCGTTCAAGGTTCGCCATGCAGGGGTCGGCCTGTGTTTGATGGCGGCCGGTCTTCTTGTCAGCATCGGCATCGCGTCATTTTTGTAAGCGCCAAGCGTCTGACGCAGGTTGCCTGTCCCAGATGCCTGATCGTCGGCCGCCTCCGGCGGGACGCAACGACGTTCTCGGGCCGCAACGCGACCATTGGCGACAGCCGCTGATCGCCATTGAAGTGCGGGGTAACGTCCCACGCCCCATTCCGCTCAACCGCCGTCAGATGAATCTTGCCGCCTAGCCCTTACGGTTGCGCACCTGACGCTGCGTTACCCCGATTGGGCGAGAAGACACCAAAGCCTGCCACGTGATAACAATACTTCTTTGGAGTGCGCCATGTTCTGCTTGCGTGGTGCCGCATTCGTGCTTTGTGCCGTGGTCCTTGGCCCGATGTCTGCGTCTGCCGCCGAACCGGTCGGCAAGGCGGTGGAAATCCGGACGGCCGTCAGCGGTGCGCGCGGTGCGATCGCGGTCAAAGACCCTGTTTACCGGAATGAACGGATCTCGACGTCGAAATCCGGACTCGGGCAGTTTGTCTTCGAGGATGGCACCAAGCTGGCCGTCGGCTGGGGTTCTTCCGTCGTCATCGACAAGTTCGTTTATGACGACAAGAAGTCGGTGAAGAAGCTCACCATCATGGCCGCCAAGGGCACGTTCCGCTGGATCAGCGGCAAATCCGGCCACTCCGCCTATGAGATCGTCACGCCGGCCGGCACCATCGGCGTGCGCGGCACCGCCTTCGATTTCTTCGTCGCCCCGGATGGCACAACTGCCGTGGTGCTGCTCAGCGGTGCTGCCGATTTCTGCGGTGCCGGCGGCTGCCGCCAACTGACGCAGCGTTGCGACTGCGTCGTCGCCAAGCCCGGCCGTCGCGCCACCGCACCGACGCGGGTCAGCCGCACGACGCTCAAGGCGCTCGGCAATGCGCAGGCGCTGCCGTTTCTCTCTGGCGGGCAACGCCTGACCGGCGCGCTTGGTTGGGTAGGGGGCGGCTGCGGCCTGCGCGCGGCCCAGTTCGAGGGCACCACCCGCACCGTCCCGGAGCAGCCGGCCCGCGTCGAAGAAAAGCCGCGCGAACAGAAACCGCCGCCGGAAGAAAAGCCCCGGGATCCGGGCCCGCAGCCGGAGAACCCGGGCGATCCCGGACCGCAGCCGCATAATCCAGGCGATCCGGGGCCGCAGCCGAACAACCCGGGCGACCCCGGTCCGCAAACCGAGCAGCCCGGCGACCCCGGCCCACGCAACGACACCCCCGGCGATCCCGGACCGCAAACGGGCGGTGGCGGCGACCAGCCGAGCCAGGACCAGGGAACGCAGCAGCACGAGGGCGAAAGCCACGATTGATCGGGCGGCCAGGGTTTTGCTGGTCAGCTGATTTCAAAGCCGAACGGGCACGCCTCGCCGTCTTCTCTGGCGAGGCGCTATTCTTGAAAATATCCCTGAATCAGAAAGCTACCGTCGTTTCCGCATGTGTCCGGTGAGCGAGCGGCCGCGGGCAAAGCTCATTCGGCTGGACGCTTGGTGTTCTCGTCGGTCGCTTGGGCGAAGTGGTCGGCGCGGCGGCCGATCCGGGCGTAGAAGCCGGCGAGCGCCGGCGTCAGCGCCGCTGCCTTCAGCTTGGCGGCGTTGACGATGCTGCGGCTTGTCTGCGTGCGGGCGCCGAGCGCGGCGACCAGACGATCGTGCAGGCCGCGCAGATCCGCAAAGGCGGGCGAGGCCGCGAGGTTTTCGTCGCCGGCGACGGCATAGACCCGTGTTCGCGTCGTCTTGCCCTTGAGCGCGAGGGAGCCGGCGTCGAGCATGGCATGGTCCGGCAGAGCCTGGGCGGTCGCCTCGGACACCAGAATGTCGATGTTGACGTCCTTGCAAGCCGCTTCGATGCGCGCGGCGATGTTCACGGTGTCGCCGACGGCGGAATAGTTGAACCGCGTCTCGGCGCCCATGTTGCCGACGCAGGCAAGCCCGGTATGGATGCCGATGCCGATGCGCACCTCCTGGTCGGCGCCGAAGCCGAACGCATTGTCGGCATTGAGCCGCGCCAACGTCTCGCGCATGCCAAGCGCCGCTCGCACTGCCTTTTGCGGATGGTTGGCGACGTCGACCGGCGCATTCCAGAAGGCCATGATCGAATCGCCGATGAACTTGTCGAGCGTGCCCTCGTTGGCCAGCACATGCCGGCTCAGCGCATCGAGCAGCGTATTGAGAAAGGCGACGACCTCGGTCGGCGTCATGCGCTCGCTCATCTCGGTGAAGCTGCGCACGTCGACGAACATCACGGTCAGTTCGCGGTCGTCGCCGCCGAGGCTGAGCGCATTGCGCGTATGCTCGATGCGGTAGAGCAGCGACGGCGAGAGATAGCGGCCGAAGGCCTGCCGCACCTCGCGCCGTTCGCGGTCGGTCACGAGGAAGCGATAGGCGGTGGCCGCGAAATGGGTGATCGAGGCGGCGAGGATCGGCGCCAGCGGATCGAAAAGCCTTCCGCCATAATAGAAGGCGATCCAGGAGGCGACGAGCGCCAGCACCGTCACCGCCAGGCCGCAGACGAGCGCGACCACGGGGCTGACGAAGGTGGTGAGCAGCACCAGCAGCGTTCCGGCGAGCGCGATCGAGAGGATTTCGAGGCCGTTCGCCCAATCCGGGCGCGAAAGATAGCGACCCGACAGGATCTGCTCGACGATCTGCGCGTGGATTGAAACACCAGGCACGTTCTGGCCGAGCGCGGTGGTGCGCACATCCTGCAGTCCGGCCGCAGAGGTGCCGATGAAGACGATGCTGCCTTCGATGCCGGCGCGGATATCCGGCGATGGTTCGCCATCGGCAAGAATGCGGCGGGCGGAGATATAGCGCTCCGTCGTGTCCGGCGTCACATAGAGCCAGACCTCGCCGGTCGACATCAGCGGTACGACGAAGTCGCCGATTTTGACCGCCGTCAGCGTGTTGGCGACGTCGGGTGCGGCGGCCAGCACATAGGTCGAAGCCCCCTGTGCCACCCGCAGGGCCTCCATGGCCAGGCTCGGATAGAACTGCTGGCCGTCGCTCAGGAACAGCGGCGCGGTGCGCACAACCGCCGAGGACGAGCCGGGATTGAGGCTGATATGGCCGAGGCCGGCGGCATTGGCTTCGAGCTGCGGCCTCAGCGGTGTTGCGGCCCGCAGGCGCGGCGGCGCTTCGTTGGCGCTTTCGCCGGTCAGGGCAAAGCCGGCCTTGACCGGGGGCAGGTAGCTGCCTTCGTTGGTCAGCCCGAAGCCGAGCACCACGGGCTTGTCGCGGATCGCCTCGGCGAAGATCTCGTCATTGTCCGGTAGCGCGGCAAGGAAAGAGGGATCGACGCCGCCGACATCGCGCACCACCGTGCGCGGCGACAATCTGTCCGGCTCGGCAAAGAGCACGTCGAAGGCGATTGCGGCGGCCCCCATCTCGCTCAAGCGGTTGGTCAGCTTCGCCAGTCGGTCGCGCGGCCAGGGCCATTGGCCGAGCTCGCGCAGCGACGCCTCATCGATGTCGATAATCTTGACCGGCATGGGCTCGAAGCGGCGCGGCGCAATGCGCTGGTATTCGTCGAAGGTGACGTCGCGCGCCTGGCGCAGCAATTGCGGATCCTGGGCGCGCAGGATGGTGAAGAACGCCACCACCGTCATGCCGATCAGAACCCCGAACAGTTGCGATCGTGTCATGGCGGCCTACGGAACCATGGGTAGGCCCGCCTTGACGAGCCCGTCGTTGAAATGCGCGTGGTCGGCAGGATCGACGTAGGCGGTAAAGAAGCGCCAATAGCGCGGCACGTCGCTCGGTGCGTTGGCGATCGCTTCCGGAAGAAGCTTGCGCGCCTCATCGATGCGGCCGAGCTGGCCGAGACAGGTGATCAGCATCACCAGGTTGAAATAGGTGCGGCGCAAGAGCAGCGCCCGTTCGGCGCAGCGCAGGGCTTCGTCGTAGTTGCCGAGATGGTAGTGGGCGAGCGCCATGCGGTTGAGGAAGAGATAGGTGAGCGGATCGTGCGGGCTCAGCCGCAGCGCCTTGTGCAGCGGGTCCAGCGCCTCGGCGAAGCGGCCGATATAGATGCGCGCCCAGCCGAGCGCCATGTGGGCGAGCGCGAAGTTGGAGTTGATGTCGATCGCCTGTTGCGCTTCCTCGACCGCGGCGTGCGGCCGCTGGGCCGCGAAGTTGGCGAGACACATGACATAGTGACAATAGGGGTCGTGATCGTCGATCACCACCGCGCGCGTGGCCTCCGCCTGCAACTCGGCGCTGTCGCGGTCGATGTCCTTGCTGAAGCCGAAGAAACAACGGGCAAACAGCGAGCGGGCGAGCATCATGTGCGCGCGGCCGAATTCCGGATCGAGGGCGATGGCGCGGCGCTGCCATTCGATCGCCTCGTCGAAATGCGCGGCGGAATCCTGCGCGTTGTGCAGCAGGGTGCCGCGCATGTGGCATTCATAGGCGCCAAGATTGTCGGTGCCCCGCAATTGCGCGCGCCGGTTTTCGCCGATCAGGATCTCCGGCTCGATCGCGGCGACCACATGCTGGGTGATTTCGTCCTGGATGGCGAAGAGGTCTGCGAATTCACGCTCGTAGCGCTGTGCCCAGAGGTGGTTGCCGGTCTCCGCCTCGATCAGCTGGCCGGTGACGCGCACCCGCGAGCCGGAGCGGCGCACGCTGCCTTCGACGATGTAGCGCACTCCCAGATCCCGGCCGATCTGTTTGACGTCGACGGCGCGGCCCTTGTAGGCGAAGGAGGAGTTGCGGGCGATGACGAAGAACCAGCGGTAGAGCGACAGCGCGGTGATGATGTCCTCGGTCAGGCCGTCGGCGAAGAAATCCTGCTCGGGATCGCCGGACATGTTGACGAAGGGCAGCACGGCGATCGACGGCTTGTCGGGCAGCGACAGCGGCATGCCCGGCAGATCCCCGCCGACCGGATCCTCCCGCCAGTCGACACGGTGGACCAGGACCGGGCGCGGAATGTTTTTCAGCGCGCGTTCGCCCAGCCGCTGCATCGGAAACTCGAGCTTGCCTTCGATCTGGTCGTGCAGGGCGCCGGAAATGCAGATGTCGTTCGGCTGTGCAACCTGTTGCAGCCGGGCGGCGACGTTGACGCCGTCGCCGAGCAGATTGCTGCCGTCGACGACGACGTCGCCGAGCGTGAGGCCGATGCGAAACTCCATGCGCCGCTCCGGCGAAAGATCGGCGTTGCGGCGCTGTAGCGTCCGCTGGATTGCAACCGCCGCCCGCACGGCCTGTACGGCGCTCTGGAATTCCGCGACCAGGCTGTCTCCGGCCGCGCCGAAGACGCGCCCTCCGTGCTCCGCAGCCAGGCCGGAAATCGTCTCGCAGTAGGTGGCCAGGGTCGCAAGCGTGCCTTCCTCGTCGATCGCGACGAGGCGACTGTAGCCAGCGACATCGGCAGCAAGGATCACGGCGAGCTTCCGTTCCAAGGCGGCGGGCCCCTCCTGCGGCATCTGGTCAGAAGGAAATTAAGCGTAACTTAAATTAGAAAGTCCGAGAAGCGTAAATCGCCCGGATCGGGCCTGAAGACGCTGCACAATGCGCAAAAATGCTCCGCACTGCTTCTACGACAGATTGTACTCGCGGGTGCTTCCCCGGGGCGGCCGACTGTGCAAGGTTCGCAGCCTACCCGCCGCCGCGCCTCGTTCGGGCCGGCACCTCTTTCGCTCATGGGACCAACAGTGATGGCGCCATTTTCCGTTCGCCGGCTCAACTCCAGGGATGCCGAGGCCTATCGGGCCGTTCGGCTGGACGGGCTGCTGAAGCATCCGGAAGCCTTCGGTGCATCCTACGAGGAAGAGGCCGGCCGGCCGATCGAGGTCACAGCGGAACGCCTTGATAGCGGCTTCGTCCTCGGCGCCTTCGATGGCGATGAATGGCTCATGGGTGTTGCTGGCCTCGCGATCCCGACGGCTGTAAAGGCAAGGCACAAGGGCACGCTCTGGGGTATGTATGTCTTGCCGGAGGCGCGGGGCACCGGGCTTTCGCGGCTGCTGGTCGACGGGATCATTGCGGAGGCGCGAGGCAAGGTGGAGCGGCTGTTGCTGACGGTCGTCTCGTCGAACGCTGCTGCCCTCAACCTCTACCGGAAGGCGGGATTTGTAGAATACGGCCTGGAACAGCGCGCGCTGCGGGTCGACGATGCCTATTTCGACGAGATGTTAATGGCCTTGCCGCTTTAAGCGTCTGACGATCCGCCAGGGAACGCGAAGCGGGGTCGACCTCGCGCCGCGCGGCGGTAGGATGGCGTCATCATGCCCCTGATTCGACCGACACGCGAAAGCGACCTTTCCCTTCTGCCCGATATCGAGCGCTCCTCCGGTGAGGCGTTCCGCACGATCCCTGAGCTTGCCTGGATTGCCGACGACGACGTGCAATCGGCGGAAGCCCATGGCGCGTTCCTGCGAACTGGGCTGTCGGTGGTGATCGTTGATGCCTCCGATCGGCCGATCGGTTTTCTTTGCGCCACCGTTGCCGACGATGCCATGCATATCTGGCAGCTTGCCGTCGAGGCGGAGCGTCAGGGACAGGGGCTCGGGCGCATGCTGATGCTGGCGGCAATCACGCATGCGCGCGTGACATCGCTTGCCGCCGTCACGCTGACGACGTTCCGCGATCTTGCCTGGAACGAACACTTCTATCGCAAGCTCGGCTTCGTGAGGCTCGATGCGGGCGAACTCGATCCGCGTCTTGCCGAAATCCTTGCCAACGAGGCGACGCATGGTCTGCCACCGGAGCGACGCTGCGCTATGCGGCTGAGGCTCGCTTGAAGGCGCACCTCCGCGCTCCGGAAAGCCGGCGCTGAAAGATGATCGTTCGGGCGCGGTGTGGCCGCGCTACCGCCTGATGGCGACCACCTGGCCGCGTGCGAACTGCGAGACCCTGACGCCGCCGGACTGGTTGCCGCCGATCAGTTGGGCCGTCGATTTCGACAGCATGGACAGGATGCCGACGTGATAGCCGCGGCCGGTGCGGACGACGACGACGTCGCCGGGGCGGGCATAGGCGACTTTCACGGGTGCGCCGAAACGCAGCCAGGAACGGGCGATGCCGAAGCTTTGTGGCGGGCTGCGCCCGGCCTTGCGGGCGACCATGCCCATGAAGTGGCCGCACCAGGGTGTGCGGGCCGGGTTGATGCCGAGCGCTGCACGAAGGGTCTTGTTGTTTTTGACCTCGTGCAGGCCCTTGTATTGCTGCGCCTGGGCAAGCATGCCCGCATTGGCGAAATCAGGTGTCAGTAGCGCGACATAGGCAGCCGCAAGAAACGCCAGGACCTTCATGGTCAGGTCTCCTTGACAAGGTGCTTGGTGCGAACGGTTGGGGCGGCCTGGCAATCGCCGGCATGGCACCCGGTTGCTCAACGGTTTCTCATGTTGGGCGGGGAGATATCAGCGGGCGCACGCGTTCAGGCGTCGAAAAGACGCCGCATCGGGCACGTCTGCGAACCGCGCTAAAACGCGGAGCCAGCTTCACGGCAACTGCCGTATCGAAGTGTGGTATTCCCCTGTCTGCCCCGTCGGGCAGCAAAGCTTCATTCACCATGCGCCGGTGCAAAATTGTGGCAAAACCCGTAAAATATTAGGGCAGGGATTGCTTATTGCCGAAATAGCTGATGCGAAACGGCGATTCGCCGGGCCAGACATCAAAAATATAGTGGGCTGGCACCTTTCAAGGCAGGACTTTTTTGCGGGAGAAGCAGCGGCACTTGCGCGCCTACGGGGCAGCGGCGCATCGTCTCAGCGTGATTCGCGCGCCGAGGTTCTTCATGTCGTTCACCCTTGCTCCGGCCTATCTCTGGCCCGTTCTGCTGCTCCTGGTCTCTAACGTCTTCATGACCTTCGCCTGGTATGGGCACCTGAAGTACACGTCGTCGCCGCTCTACATGGCGATCGTCGCAAGCTGGGGCATCGCCTTCTTCGAATATTGCCTGGCGGTGCCGGCAAACCGCATCGGCCACCAGGTCTATTCGGCGGCGCAGTTGAAGACGATGCAGGAGGTGATCACCCTGATCGTCTTTGCAGCCTTCTCCGTTTTCTGGCTGAAGGAGTCGATCGGCTGGAACCATCTGGTCGGCTTCGCGCTGATCGCGGCCGGCGCGTCGTTCATCTTCAAGGGGTGATGACGTCCGTCGCGCTGCAGCGATCGAGTCGTTAGCAAACAAAAAGGCAGGGCCGAGGCCCTGCCTTTTTCATTGTCGACGGCTTCTGTCGGCGCGCCTGTGTCAGACCAGGGCGGCCACGGCTGGCGCGACATGCGGCCAGACCTCGACCCAGCCGCGATAGATCATGTCGAGCGCGACATAGAGGATGATTACGAGACCGATATAGGCGATCCAGTGATAGCGGTTGAGCAGCCGGGCGATGAAGCCGGCGGCGATGCCCATCATGGCGATCGAAAGCGCAAGGCCGATGACCAGGATCGTCGGATGTTCGCGGGCAGCACCCGCGACAGCAAGCACGTTGTCGAGCGACATCGAGACGTCGGCGACGACGATCTGGATAGCCGCCTGCATGAAGGTCTTCCTGGGCGCCTCGGAGCCATGTCCGCTTTCGCCCGCAGCGTTTGCTGCCTGCTGCTCGCGAATTTCGCGCCACATCTTCCAGCAGACCCAAAGCAGCAGGATGCCGCCGGCGAGCAGCAGGCCGATGATTTCGAGCAGTTGCACCGTGACGCTGGCGAGCGCGATGCGCAGTACGGTGGCGGCGATGATGCCGACGAGAATGACCTTCTTGCGTTGGTCCGTCGGTAGGCCGGCGGCAGCGAGACCGATCACGACGGCGTTGTCGCCGGCGAGAACGAGGTCAATGACGATGACTTGAAGGAGCGCCGCCAGGCCGGCAGCGGTAAAGATTTCCATGATGCAACAGTCCCCCGACCTGCATATGCGAGACATAGATATGACTAACGGATAAAGCACTGCCGTGCCGCTGGATCAAGACCGCCGGGCGGAAATCCTCAACGACGGCCTTGCCGGGCCTCAATCGAGAAGATCGAAAGCGCGGTACATCCACACGAGCTGGTAGGCGACGGCCGCGACGACGAAGACCGCGTGAAAGCGCCGGTTCGGCGTCCAGGCGGCGGCAATGCACAGCAGGATGTAGACGGCGTTGCGTGCCGGATACTCAAGGCCGTAGGAGGCGAAATAGGCCTTTCCCTTCAGCGCGGTGTCGACGAGATCGACGGCGAAGGCAAGCGCCAGGGCGCCGAAGAACCAGGCCCGGCGCGACATGAAATAATGTTCGTAGTCGCTGTAGTCGTCGAGCGTCGTTGGAAACAGCATGACGCAGAGAAAGAAGAAGACGCAGCAATAGAGAACGACGAACAGGTAGACGCTGACATCGATCACCGCCAGCGAATGCAGGTGGAACTCCCACCACCAGAAGTGCACGAGGAAGACGAACATGAACAGGACCCAGCCGAGGTGGATCCAGTAGACGCGCGTCTTGCCGGGATGCTGGACGAAGAGTGCAATGCCGCTCAACAGCCGGGCGAGGCTCAGGCTGACGATCATGCCCATGACGACGCGGATATGCGAGAAGATCTCCGGGTCTGTATGGGCAGGCTCCATGCGCCGCGCTCCTATTCTTCCGCCGGCACCGGCTTCGGTTTGCCGTTTTCGTCGAGCGCGACCATGACGAAGATCGCGTCCGTCACCTTTTCCATCAGATGCGAGAGATAACGCTGCGCCCAGGCCTCGACCTTGAGCGTCATCGAGGTACGGCCGACCTTGACCACGTCCGTATAGATGCAGAGCGTGTCGCCGATCTTGACCGGCAGCGCGAACGCCATTTCCTTGACCGCCGCCGTGACGACGCGGCCGCGCGCCCGTTCCGCCGCGCGGATGCCGCAGGACAGGTCCATCTGCGCCATCACCCAGCCGCCGAAGATATCGCCCGCCGCATTGGCATCACCCGGCATGGCGAGCGTGCGCAAGGTGAGTTCGCCGGTCGGTTTCGTCTGTTCGGTCATGCAGCCTGTCTCCCTGTTGGAGACAAGATGTAACCCGAGCGCGCTTCTAGAGGGAAGACCCCGGCGCCGCACAAATGCCGGCGAGGTCCTTGAACTACCGGCTCGTTAGACTTTCGCATAAGCTGATTGAGAATTGTCAAATTTAGGGGGTGCTCGTTAGGAGCTTTGCAAAGACCTCACCCTAACCTGCAGGCTCTGGGAGTGCCTGCAGGCTATGTCGCGGCGGCCAGGATTTGGGCGGCGCGGGGAGCGCCGAGGGGCAGGGGATTGGCAATGAAGAAATTCAGGATTTCGGCGCGTCTCTACGCGCTGGTGGCATTCGCGCTTTTGACCATGGCGGCGGCGCTGACCTTCGGTCTGTTTCAGGCGCAGGAAAAGCTCGTCGGCGAACGCAAGGCAATGCTGGCGGCGATGGACGAGAACGCGATCGCCATGTTCGACGCCTATCACAAGCTGGAAGTGGCCGGCACACTGTCGCGCGAGGAAGCGCAGAAGCGCGCGCTCGAAGCGATCAAGGCGATGCGCTACCAGGGCAGCGGCTATTTCTGGGTCAACGACATGCATCCGACCATGGTGATGCATCCGATCAAGCCGGAGCTCGACGGCAAGGACCTCACCGAGAACAAGGATCCCAACGGCAAGCAGCTCTTCGTCGAGTTCGTCAAGACCGTCGAGAAGAGTGGCCAGGGTTTCGTCGATTACTATTGGCCGAAGCCCGGTGCCGACGCGCCGGTGCTGAAATATTCCCACGTCGCCGGCTTCAAGCCCTGGGGCTGGGTGGTCGGGACCGGCGTCTATGCCGACGATCTGGCGGCGATGTTCCGCGAGCGCGCCTGGCAGGTTGCCGGTATTCTTGCCGCTGCAGCTTTGGCCATCCTGATGGCGGCACTGGCGATCGTGCGCAGCGTCGTCAAGCCCGTCGAAAAGCTGAAGGCCTCGATGCGGGCGATTGCCGACGAGGATCTTTCCTCTGAGGTGCCCGAAACCGACCGTGGCGACGAGATCGGCCAGATGGCCAAGGTCCTCGTTGTCCTGCGTGACTCGGTTCGCGAACGGCTGGAGTTGCGGTCGCGCGAGGCAGAACAGCAGGAGCGACTGAGTTCCGAGCGGCGCGGCAACGAACAGCGCCAGCGGGCGACGGCCGAGGCGCAGGCCGAGACGATGGAAACGGTTGGTGCGGCGCTCGAACTCCTCGCGAGCGGCGACCTCACCGCCGAGATCGGCCACATCGCGCCGGAATACGGCAAGCTGCGGAACGACTTCAACACCGCCGTCGCAGCGCTTCGCGATGTCATCGGCTCGATCTCGCATTCGACCGAGATCGTCACCGCCAGCGCCGGCGACATTTCCGAGGCCGCCAACAATCTGTCCCGCCGCACCGAGCAGCAGGCAGCAGCCCTTGAAGAGACAGCCGCGGCCCTGGACGAAATCACCTCGACGGTTCGCCACGCCTCCGAGCGGGCAAACGAGGCGCGTGCGATGGTCGATCAGACCAAGACCAGCGCCGCAAGGTCCGGCGGCATCGTGCGCAATGCCATCGACGCCATGGGGCGGATCGAAAGCTCCTCCGGCCGTATCGGCCAGATCATCGGTGTCATCGACGAGATCGCCTTCCAGACCAACCTGCTGGCGCTGAATGCTGGCGTCGAGGCGGCGCGTGCCGGTGAGGCGGGCCGCGGCTTTGCCGTCGTCGCCCAGGAAGTGCGCGAGCTGGCGCAGCGTTCGGCCGGTGCCGCCAAGGAGATCAAGGAACTGATCAGCGCCTCGGTGCGCGAGGTCGGCGCCGGCGTCGACCTCGTCCGTTCCACCGGCGAGGCGCTTTCGGAGATCGAGGCGCAGGTCAACCGCGTCAACGAGCAAGTGGCCTCGATCGCGACTGCCGCCCGCGAGCAGGCAACCGGGCTGCAGGAGGTCAATGTCGCCGTCAACAGCATGGACCAGATGACCCAGCAGAACGCCGCGATGGTGGAGGAGACCACGGCAGCGAGCCAGACGCTGGCAGCCGAAAGCCGCGAACTGAAGTCTCTGCTGACGAAGTTCCGGCTGCAGCCTTCAGGCGTCCACGCAGGTTACGGCCGCGCCGCCTGATCCATAGGTTTGTCGATTGCGACCCGCGCGGCACGCCGCGCGGGTTTTTTCATTTGGGTCTGACCGCAATGCTGTCGCAAGGATCGTTGTTTAGGTGCCGCCGTCTTCACGCCGGTTGTCGTGTACGGAGACATTCTCCGTCTTGACCTCAGCACCGCCGGGGATAGATACGCGAGAAGCGGGAGGTGTTCGACGGGGCGTCGCTCCGGTTGCCGGCCGCTGCACCAGAGGGGACACCATGGCACTTCTCAAACTACTTCTGACCCGGCCGATCGCCTTGCTGATGCTGGCGCTCGGGTTTCTTTCCGCCTGTACCGTGGTCGTCGATGAGCCGCGGCCGGGGCCGAGGCCCACGCGCCCGCAGGCCTGCACGATGGAATATGCGCCGGTTTGCGGCGAGCGCGGCAATCGCATGCGCAGCTTCCCGAACTCCTGCCAGGCGCGCGCCGACGGCTTCAACGTGATCCACCGCGGCGAGTGCCGCCCGGACTATCGCCCGCCGGATCGCGAGCCGCAGGCCTGCACGATGGAGTACAACCCGGTGTGCGGCCAGCGCGGCGGTCGCATGCAGACCTTCCCGAATTCCTGCCAGGCTCGTTCCGAGGGCTTCCAGGTGATCGGTCGCGGCGAATGCCGCAGGCAGGACGACCGTCCGTCCGAGGGCCAGTTCTGCACACGCGAATACGCCCCGGTCTGCGGCCAGCGCGGCAGCCGCATCGAAACCTTCTCCAACGCCTGCGAGGCGGGTGGTGCCGGTTTCCAGATCGTCCATCGCGGCGAGTGCCGCTAACCCCTGCGCGATCTGGTCTTGAGCATGCGAGCCCGCGTCCGATGAGGACGCGGGCTCTTTTTTCATCATATAGCGGCCGGCTCTCGCCCAGCGCACCCGATTTTCTGCAAGTGACGCGCAAGCCTTCGTTTACCGTATTTGAATAAAATCCCAGGCAAATCAGCCTTTTTGACCACTGTGCCCGGTTTGCGACACAGGCGAAAGGCAGCAATTGCAGGTGCTGCAGCAACCATTGCGTGCCAATCGAGCGCAAGTTGGCTGCAGGGGCGGCGGGGCGATGACGGTGGTCTTTCTGGCCATCTGGAGGAAGGCGCAGTTCGGTATGGCCTATGTTACTCGTCTCCATCGCCCGCTGACGGCGCTCGTTCTTTCGTTTTCGCTCGTCACCTGCTCGACCGATGACGCGTTGTCGCCGCCCGGCCGCATCGATGGCGGGGCGCGGGTCGGGTCGATCGGGCCGGTTCCTGTCGATGCCGTGCCGGCAGAGGAGGTGGCCGCCTATCCCGCCGCCACGCAACCCTCGACCTTCCAGGCCAATTCGCAGCATGCAGCGCCCCAGCAGACGCGCCGCGCGCTTCCGATGCTTGATAGCGACGAGGCTGTGGCCACGGGCGCGCAACCGGCAGGCGCCGGCTCGAGCCCCATTCCGCAAGAGGGCGTCAACATGGATGCGATGCTCGGCGTCGAGCACCCCTTGGTGGGGCTCGCGGAAGAGCAGAGCAACGACATCGCTGAGGGCAATGCCAGCCAGCCGGTGGTCGGCGGCATTGGTGACGAGAATGTGCGTCAGCTCGGCAGCGCAAACAGCGCAGCACCGGCCGAGGCGAACCTTGGCTATGATCCGGATCTGCCGCCGCTTTCGCCGGACAAGATGGCCGCCGAAGAGGCGCAGCGCGCCCGCGCCATGGAACGGCAGCGCGCCCTTCAGCGCACGCAGGAGCCACAGCAGGTCGCCTTCCTGCCGCGCGCCAACAATCCGATGTCGACGCCCGACGATACCGGCGCGATGCCCGGTTCCGAAATCGCCTGCCGCCAGCGCCTGAAAAAGCTAGGCGTCACCTTTCGCGATATTCCGCGCATCAGCAACGGTCCGTCCTGCGGCATCGACTACCCGATCGAACTCAGCGGACTGTCCGGCGGCATCGGCGTGAAGCCGGCGGTGAAGCTCAATTGCGAGGTGACCGAGGCTTTTGCGAAGTGGGTGAAGTACGAACTCGCGCCGTCGTCGCGCTACCGCTACTGGTCTGGCATCAAGACGATCAAGCCGCTCGGCGGCTACTCCTGCCGCACCATGAACTCGCGTCGCGGCAATCCGATGTCTGAACATGCGCGCGGCAACGCCATCGATGTCGGCAAGTTCGTGCTGAAGAACGGCAAGGAAATCGACGTGCGCAAGCCGGGATTTTTCGCCTTCCGCGAGAAGGCGCTGCTGAAGGCCGTGCGTTCCGACAGCTGCAAGTACTTCAACACCGTGCTCGGCCCGGGCAGCGATCCGTTCCACAAGGACCACTTCCACTTCGACCTGAGAACTCGCAAGACCGGCTATCGGCACTGCGATTAGTGGTTCGGTCGGTCAGCAGCTGTGCTTTTCGAGCCGCCGGCTACCGAAGCTCGGAAGCCGGCAAAAAAAGAGGCCGGCGGGGAGGCCGGCCCAACGACCGGAGCAAAAGGGGGAGGCTCCGGCGTGCAAATCACGAGCGCAAATCAAAGGGCGATTTCGCGGCCCGCGCGTTGCAAACTGATCGAAGAGCGTCACGGTTTCGTGACAGCCGGGCGCAATTGCTGTGGTCGGTCGGGGAAATCTTGCGCCAGCTTTCGTTCGAACGCGTTGCTGGCCGGCTGCCGACGAAGGTCTGCGGACCGCGCCGATTCCCTAATTAAGTAGTATTATACTTTAGGTTTTAGTCCATCTGGATCGTGTTCCGAACGGTTGCCCCAAATATGGCGATTCGCGACTTTTTCGGATCTTGTTATAACTAGCTGAATTTTCTATCTAATTTTCTGCATGCGACAAAACCTCGGAACGCCGGGGCCGTGATGATCTTTCCCTTTCGTCTGGTTTTGTAATAAGTAATACGATATTATATTATTTTCTAATAACAATCTTGGATAGTGTCTGGTTGGCCGCTGCAAGCATTGGGGGGCCTACTCACTCCTTGACGCCACAGGAGGACGAAATGGGAACGGTCATGCAATTTCCGGGAATGCGCAGCGATATGGCTGTGCACGCCGCTGAAGTCTCAAAAATCCTCAGGACACTTGCCAACCGCAATAGGTTGCTGATTGTGAGCGCCTTGCTCGAAGGCGAGCATTCTGTCGCAGCGCTCGAGGAAATGCTGGGCATTCGCCAGCCCACGCTTTCGCAGCAATTGACGGTGTTGCGGGATGCCGGCATTGTCTCGACCCGTCGGCAGGCCAAGCAGGTTTTCTATCGGCTTAGTCACGACAAGGTGGCGCGTCTCGTCGGCGCGCTCTATCAGATCTTCTGTCGGGATGGTTCTAAAGCATGAATGAATACGGGAATGCGCTGGCGGGCGGGCTGTTGATTGGCCTGTCTGCGGCGATCCTGATGGTCGCCAATGGCCGGGTGGCCGGCATCAGCGGCATAGCAGGGCGCCTGCTGCAGGGCGTACAGGCTTCGTCGGGCGCATTGTTCGTGCTGGGGCTGATCGCCGGACCGGTGTTGTACCGCCTCGTCTTCGATGCCTGGCCGTCTGTGACCGTGACGGCCTCCTGGCCGCTTCTCGTGGCTGGCGGCCTGCTGGTGGGTTTCGGCTCGCGCATGGGCTCGGGCTGCACCAGCGGTCATGGCGTGGTCGGGCTTGCGAGACTGTCGCGCCGCTCGATCGCTGCGGTCGCCACCTTCATGGCAGCGGCGGTCGTCACCGTCTTCGTTGCGGATTTCTTCGCATGAACAGCGTCTTGCTCCGCCTTGCCGCGACGCTCGTCTCAGGCGTCGTATTCGGGTTCGGTCTTTCGCTGTCCGGCATGCTCGATCCGGCCCGCGTGCGTGCATTCCTCGACGTCACCGGCAACTGGAACCCCAGCCTTGCCTTCGTGCTCGGCGGGGCCGTCTTCGTTTCGGCGCTCGGCGTTCTCGTGACGCGCCGGCTGAAGCGTCCGCTGTTCGACGAGACCTTTCATCTGCCCAACAACCAGGTCATCGACCGGCGACTGATCGTCGGCTCGGCGATCTTCGGCGTCGGCTGGGGGCTGGTCGGGCTTTGCCCGGGTCCGGCGCTCGCCTCGCTGTCGCTTGGCTTGCCGGCAACGGTGCTCTTCGTGGTGGCAATGCTGGCCGGGATGCTGGTCCATGACCGGCTGGTCGACCGCAAGCTCCCGAGGCAGACAACGGCCGGAGCGGGCACCGATACGCGACTGTCTCAGCCGCGTTGACGCACAGTCATCTTGTTTTTTCATTCCAGCCGGCTGCAAATCGGAATGAATTGTCCCATATAGGGCGGGACCTCAAGACTCTGCCCCTGCTTCCGGATCAGTTTTCATGGCGCCAATCGTTTCCGTTTCCAATCTGTCGAAGACCTATGCCTCCGGCTTCAAGGCGCTGAAGGGCGTCAGCCTCGATATCGAGGAGGGCGAGATCCTGGCGCTGCTCGGGCCGAACGGCGCCGGCAAGACGACGCTGATCTCGATCATCTGCGGCATCGTCAATCCGAGCGGCGGAACGGTGATGGTCGGGGGCCACGATGTGGTGCGCGATTTCCGCGAGACCCGCGCGATGATCGGGCTCGTGCCGCAGGAGTTGACCACCGACGCCTTCGAGACCGTGTGGAACACCGTCTCCTTCTCCCGCGGGCTGCACGGCAAGAAGCCGAACCCCGCCCATATCGAGAAGGTGCTGAAGGACCTGTCGCTCTGGGACAAGAAGGACAACATGCTGCGCGAGCTTTCGGGCGGCATGAAGCGGCGCGTGCTGATTGCCAAGGCGCTGTCGCATGAGCCGCGGATACTCTTCCTCGACGAGCCGACGGCCGGCGTCGACGTCAACCTGCGCAAGAGCATGTGGGACGTGGTCGAGCGGCTGCGCGCCTCGGGCGTGACGATCATCCTGACGACGCACTACATCGAAGAGGCGGAAGAAATCGCCGACCGCATCGGCGTCATCAATGGCGGCGAGATCCTGCTGGTCGAAGACAAGGCTGCGCTGATGTCGAAGCTCGGTCGCAAGCAGTTGCGCATCGATCTCGCCCATCCGCTGGACGGCGTGCCCGAGGTGCTTTCGGGCTACAACCTGACGCTCGAATGCGATGGCCATTGCCTGATCTACGATTACGACACCAGCGCGGAGCGGACCGGGATCACCACCCTGCTTGCCGCCCTGGCCGAGGCCGGCATCAGGCTCAGGGACATTTCCACGCGGCAGAGTTCGCTGGAAGACATTTTCGTCGAAATCGTGGGGGCAGGGCGATGAACATCGAAGCGATCAAGTCGATCTATTTCTTCGAGATGGCCCGCACCCGTCGCACGCTGCTGCAGAGCGTGGTATCGCCGGTCATTTCCACTTCGCTCTATTTCATCGTCTTCGGGGCGGCGATCGGCGGACGTATCCAGGAGATCGACGGCGTCTCCTATGGCGCCTTCATCACGCCCGGCCTGATGATGCTGACGCTGCTGACGCAGTGCATCGGCAACGGCTCCTTCGGCATCTACTTCCCGAAATTCACCGGCACGATCTACGAGGTTTTGTCCTCGCCGGTCTCGATGGTCGAGATCGTGCTCGGCTATGTTGGCGCGGCGGCGACCAAGGGGATGATGATCGGTACGATCATTCTGCTGACGGCGTCGCTCTTCGTCGACCTGACCATCGCTCATCCCTTCGTGATGGTCTTCTTCTTCGTGCTGACGGCCATATCCTTCAGCCTGTTCGGCTTCATCATCGGCATCTGGGCCAAGGATTTCGAGCAGCTGAACCTGATCCCGATGCTGGTGATCCCGCCGCTCGTCTTCCTCGGCGGCAGCTTTTACTCGATCAAGATGCTGCCGCCCTTCTGGCAGGCGGTCAGCCATTTCAACCCGGTGCTCTATCTCATCAGCGGTTTCCGCTGGAGCTTCTTCGAGGTCTCCGACGTCAGCCCGATCTTCAGCGCCGTGATCATCGTCGCCTTCCTGACGGTCTGCATGTCGGTGCTCGCCTGGATCTTCCGCACCGGCTACCGCCTGAGAAACTGACGGCCGCCGGTCGTCAGTGTGTCGGCGCCGGCACAGCTCCGCTGGCATAGGCTATGATTGTGCTGGCGACGGCCATCGCAAGCAGCGCCTGAAGAATCGTGATTACGACGTGGAGGAACGACCGCACGGCGGAAAGCCCGAGGTCGGCCATGAACCAGCGCGTTTCGGCGACGATGTACCAGACGATCGAGGCGACGACGAAGACGACGCCGGCGGAGGTGAAGGCGTTGTGCCCGGCAAGCAGCAATTGGCCGCCGAGGCTGATCGCAAAAGCGAAGGGCGCGGTGACATAGCATTGGCTGAAGAAGGGCGGACGCAGCGTCTCGCGTGTCAGCTTCGCACCCTTGCTGCGCAGGAGCTTCACCGCCATCAGCAAGGGTAGAATGCTGAAGGCGACGGCGCGAAACATCAGCAGGTTGGAATCGGAGGCAAGGAGCGACGTCGCGGTCCACGGAACAGCCTGCCTGACGAGGCCAAGCTCCAGCGCGTGTGCCAGAAGCAGCGTGATCAGCAGAAAGAGCGGTGGGCTCAGCGCATCCGAATACTGGTCCTGAAGCTCGTCGCCGAGCTCGACGTCGGCATAGCGCATCATCGCCTGCGGGTGTCGCAGCGTGCGCCACAGGGTCAGCGGATAGAACAGCAGCCAGCAGACGAGCTCGTAGAGCAGCTCTTCGATCGACTTCAGCAGTCGCATGAAATCCATGAGCGGCTCCTCTGCCAGGATTGATCGGGCCGGAGCAGTGACCGGCCGGATGTGCGGTCAGTCGCGCAGGCGCAGCTCGTCGGTGCGCATCTGCAGCATCTCCAGCGTCGACAGGAAGCTCATGCCAAGCAGGCTCTGGTCGAGCTTGCCTTCGGCTGCAACGGTCGCACCGATGTTGCGGCGCGTGATCGGGCCGATCGAAATCTCCTGAAGCATCACCGGGGCTGCCTGGGCTCGGCCATTGGCAGTCATGACGGTGACGATGTAATTGAGGTTGGCCGGGTCGAGGCCGATCTTTTCCGCATCTTCATAGGTGAGCGCGATGCTGCTGGCGCCGGTATCGACCAGCATGCTGATGTCCTTGCCGTCGACCGTCGCGGTGGTCTCGAAATGACCGTTCAGCATCTTCTGCAGCACCACTTCCTGCTGGCCTTCGCTGTCGGTGATGATGGTGGCGCGGCCGGGGATCAGGCCGGCGAGCAGGCGGTTGCCGAAGCCCTGCAGCTCGAAGCGGTAGACATAGGCCGAGACCAGCGCCAGAACGACGAAGAGCCAGATGGCGATCTGGCGCAGCCCTTCGCCGAAGCGGTGGCGGCTTTGCAGGATGCCGCCGCCGATCAGCGTGGCGATGGCGCCGAGCGAAACCAGTTGTCCGAACTGGTCGTTGGCAAGCCCCATTGTGCGGCCGGTGTCGTGGTTGACGATCAGCAGGACGAGACCGATGGCCAGGATCGAGAGCAGGATGGCAAGACGGGTCATGCTTCGCCGCGTTCCCTCGCCATGCGCGTGCGCCGGGTTTCACGCCGCGGTTTGCGCTCGACGGTCTCGAGGCGCTGAGGCAATGCGCTCATGATCGCCCGGCGTTCGGCATCGGTATAGAGCGTCCAGCGTCCGACTTCGTCGCGGGTGCGGCCGCAGCCGAAACAGTAGCCGGTCTTGTCATCGATCGAACAGACGAGAATGCAGGGAGATTCCATGGGCGTGCTCAGTTTTCCCTTGATATATCGATGTTTCAAACCGTCAGCGCAAGGGCACCGAGTACGGCGATTTCGGTCAGTTGCTGCGTGGCTCCGATCGTGTCGCCCGTTTGTCCGCCGATCTTGCGCATTGCCAGCCGAGCGAAACCCTTGACGGTGACAAGGAATGCGACGAGCGCTGCGACGAGGCCAAGCGATGGAACCTGCGCAAGATAGAAGAGCAGCATAGCAACAAGAACGCCCGAGGCGAGCGCGAAGCGCGTGGCCGCCGGCTCGGGCGCGCCGGCTGCTGCGGCGACACCGCCGCTGCGTGCTGGTGGGAGCGAGGACCAGTGCCAGACCATGGCGGCGCGGCTGAGGCACGCGGCACCAAGGACGGCCATGGCAGCGCCGAGCGGTGAAAAGAGCGGCAGGATCGAGGCGAGCGCCGAGACGCGCAGACCGAAGGAGAGGATGAGGGCGACGGCCGCATAGGTGCCGATGCGGCTGTCCTTCATGATCGCAAGCGCCGCGTCGCGGTCGCGGCCGCCGCCAAAGCCATCCGCCGTGTCGCCAAGCCCGTCTTCGTGCAACGCGCCGGTGACAAGCGCCTGGATGGCGACGACGACAAAGGCGGCAAAAAGCGAGCTCACCTGCAGCGCCACGAGGCCCATGGCGACGGCGGCCGACGGCAAGGCAATCAGCAGGCCGGCAAGCGGGAAGGCGCGCACGGCGCGGCTCAAGCGCCCGTCATAGCCTTCGAAATGGCGCGCGGGCATGGGGATGCGGCTCAAGAAGCCGATCGACCGCGCCACATCGTCACAGAAATCGCCAACGAAGCCCATGGCTCCTCCAAGGTTGCGGCCATTGAGCCGGCCTCTGCCAAACTCGCCGACTGCGGCGAGTCTCGCAAGCCGGACGGGCCCGCCGGTGCGTACCGGCCACACTTTTCCAAGACCTTTCACCGGCCGCCTGCAACCGCTGACGGATCGAGGCGGCGACGCCGATTGGCGCAAATGTCGTTGCCCGAATTTTCAGCGACCTCTATGAGGGGCGTAGATAGAGCTTCACGATGATGCAAGGATTCCTCCCATGAGTGCCAGCGGCCTGCCGTTTGATGACTTTCGCGAATTGTTGCGCAACCTGCCGGGCCCGGATGCGGCCGCGCTGGTTGCCGCACGGGAGCGGGACGCCCAGCTGACGAAGCCACCCGGCGCGCTCGGCCGCCTCGAGGAAATCGCCTTCTGGCTCGCCGCCTGGACCGGCAAGGCGCCGGCCGTCAACCGGCCGCTGGTGGCGATCTTTGCCGGAAACCACGGCGTCACCCGTCAGGGCGTGACCCCGTTCCCGTCGTCCGTCACCGCGCAGATGGTCGAGAACTTTGCTGCCGGCGGTGCTGCGATCAACCAGATCTGCGTCAGCCACGACCTCGGGCTGAAGGTCTTCGACCTGGCGCTCGAATATCCGACCGGTGACATCACCGAGGAAGCGGCACTTTCCGAGCGCGATTGCGCGGCGACCATGGCCTTCGGCATGGAGGCAATTGCCGGCGGCACGGATCTGCTGTGCATCGGCGAAATGGGCATCGGCAACACCACGATCGCGGCCGCGATCAATCTCGGCCTTTATGGTGGCACGGCCGAGGAATGGGTCGGCCCGGGCACCGGCTCCGAAGGCGAGGTGCTGAAGCGCAAGATCGCTGCCGTCGAAAAGGCCGTGGCGCTGCATCGCGACCACCTGTCCGATCCGCTCGAACTAATGCGCCGCCTCGGCGGCCGCGAGATTGCGGCCATGGCCGGCGCCATCCTGGCGGCGCGTGTGCAGAAGGTGCCCGTGATCATCGACGGCTACGTGGCGACCGCCGCGGCCTCGATCTTGAGGGCAGCCAACCCGTCCGCGCTCGACCATTGCCTGATCGGCCATGTCTCGGGCGAGCCGGGGCATCTGCGCGCAATCGAGAAGCTCGGCAAGACGCCGCTGTTGGCGCTCGGCATGCGGCTCGGCGAAGGCACGGGTGCGGCGCTCGCCGCCGGCATCGTCAAGGCGGCAGCCGCCTGCCACAGCGGCATGGCGACCTTTGCCCAGGCCGGCGTCAGCAACAAGGAATAGTGAAGTTTCGGCCGGTCTTTGCAGGAAGACCGGCCGGTTTCTGTCCAAGGCCTGTCACGGGCGCGACGCCGTCGTGTGCCGGGCCTTGATGGATGCGTCCTTCTCGCCTATCCAAAGCGCAAATGCGCGCCCTAGCTATAGTCCTTGGGTGCCTGCAACCGAAACCGCCTTGCATTCGCCTCAATCACGATGTCGAAGCAAGCATAGTTTCAAGCCCTGTCGAGACGAAATGGACGCCAAGAACACCACGCACCGCATTGGACAGACGGGTCCTGTCGAAAAGCAGACCGGCATTCGGCATCTGTTTGCCGCTGCGAGCTATTCGCTCGGCGGCGCCAAGCGGCTGATCGGCGAGGCGGCCTTCCGCCATGAGCTGATCGCCTTTGCTGCTGCGATGGTCGCTTTCATCGTCGTCGGCGCAACCTTCTTCCAATATGTGGCGATGGCGATCCTCTTCCTGCTGATGATGGCCTTCGAGGCGATCAACACGGCCATCGAGGAAATCGTCGATCGCGTTTCTCCCGAAATCTCGGAAATGGGCAAGAACGCCAAGGATCTCGGATCCTTCGCCTGCCTCTGCCTGATCGTCGCCAACGGCGTCTATGCCGCCTATGTCGTGATCTTCGATGGCTTCATGAACTAATCGGCCAGCCGGCCGGCGCCTTCACCCGATAGAGCACGTGCGGGCGCAGCGGGTTGCCCACGGGCACCGTGACGTCGTCGAAGTCCTCGGCCGGATCCGTGCGCATGCCCAATCGTTCCATCAGTGCCCGCGACGGCTGGTTGATGCGCGAGGTGTAACCGATGACCTCGGCAAGGCCGAGTGCGCGCCACGCATGGTCCAGGCAGGCGCTCGCCGCCTCCAGCGCATAACCCTGCCGCCAGTGGACGCGGGCGAGGATCCAGCCGATTTCGACATGCGGACCGCCGGGGATTTCGTCTCCGGCCTCCGAAAGGCCGAGACCGCCGATCAGCGCCCCATCGGACTTGCGTTCAACGGCGACGAAACCGAAGCCGCGGTCGGCGAGGTGACGGGTGCAGTCGTCAATCATCGCTGCCGTTTCGTCGTGCGTCAGAATGGCCGGATAGTAGTAGCGCCGGACTTCGGGATCGGCATTCGCAAGCGCAAAGGGCGCGATGTCGCGTTCCTCCCAGGGCCGAAGCCTGAGGCGTTGCGTTTCGATGTGCATGGATCAGGCGAAGCTCTTGCGGCGGCGAACCGGGGCTGACACATCCTCGATCGCCGGCAGGCTTTCGAGCACGCGGCGGGCCGGCAGGATGGCGATGGCTTCAGTGCCTTCGCGCAGCTTCGAGCGCAGAATGAATTCGCCATTGTGCTTGGCAAGGATCGCCTGGACGATCGGCAGGCCGAGACCGGTGCCCTGTTCAGCGCTCTTGATGGCGATCGAGCCCTGGCCGAAAGCGGAAAGAACGATCGGAATTTCCTCTTCGGGAATGCCCGGGCCGTTGTCCTTGATCGAGAGATACTGGCCGCCGCCGGCAGTCCAGCCGACCTTGAAGGTGACTTCGCCGCCGGTACTGGTGAACTTCACGGCATTCGACAGCAGATTGAGAATGACCTGGCGCATCGATTTTTCGTCGACCCAGACCGAGGGCATGCCGTGTTCGAACTGCTGGTGGATCGTGATGTTCTTGGCGCGGGCCTTCAATTGCACCATGCCGATGCAATCCTCGGCGATATCGACGAGGCTGACTGAATCCTCGTTGAGATCGTAGCGGCCAGCCTCGATGCGCGACAGGTCGAGGATCTCGTTGATGAGGTTCAAGAGATGCTCGCCCGAGCGGTGGATGTCGTTGGTGTATTCCTTGTAGGTCGGGTTGCTGAGCGGGCCCAGAACCTCGGTCGACATCACCTCGGAGAAGCCGAGAATGGCGTTCAGCGGCGTGCGCAGCTCGTGCGACATGGATGCGAGGAATCGCGACTTGGCGAGGTTGGCTTCTTCAGCGCGCCGGCGGGCTTCGTCGGACATCGACTTTGCCACTTCGAGTTCCGCGATCAGGTCGTCCTTTTCCGACTGAACGGAAAGGATGTGAACGCTTGCGCGGTTCATCCGGTCGGTCATCAGCACCAGGAAGAGCAGCGACAGCGAGATGATGCCGGTGAGGCCGACATAGATGGGGTCGCCGGTCGTGAGCGATGCGAAGGCGAGGGCGGCGACGACCGGTGCGAACGTGTAGAGGAGCGCGTTGCGCAGCAGGAACGTGCCCATGGCGGTCGCAGCAAGCGCGACCAGCAGCACCGTACCCTCGAAGAAGCCGAAGCGCACATTGCCGCAACTGGCACAATCCTGCGCCACGAAGGTCGCCCAGCAGAGGCCCATCAGCACCTGGCCGAGCAGGAAGCGGCGACGCCAGACCGGAACCTTCTCGGCGCTCATGTCTTCCCGGCGTGCCTTACGCGCAAAGAAGAGCGTGACGGCATGGGCCGAAAGCGTCATGACCGCCCAGAGGACGAAGCCGAGATTGCCGGAGAGGTAGATACCGACCGCTGTTATCAGCGCGACGAGCACCGGGATGGCGATCGCGCCATGCAGCGCACTGTCGATGTAGAGATTGAGCATCTCGCGCTCGAAGCCCGAAGGCACCGACGAGCCCGTCTGCAGCCGTTCGCGCGTCGCGCGGACTGTCCTCGAAACAGCCTTGTTTCGATGGCTACGCGATTTGTCGACGATAATCTTATCGGTCGATGTGCTGGCAGCGATACTCATGCTCATATGCGACGGTTGCGATTGCGTTGCAGTCTAGTGAGCAATCCTTAAGAAGTTGCTGCGGTGCGTGAAGGATTCGACAACCATTGTGGCGCAGCCGTGTTCAAGGGCGCAACAGATCGTGCTGCATGTGAGATTCCTTCTCTAATCTTTTGGAATCGACCATGTTTATGACGCGCTGGTCTGTCAGGCACCGTGCGGGCAAACGAGGTTAGGGCAGGCGTGAAATTCGGGCGGACGACATATCGGTTTCCCAGGGGCCGCGGCAGGTCCCGCGGTCATCCGCCGTCCGGCGGACGTCGCGGCATGGCCGGCGGATGGATCATTCTTCTGCTGCTCGCGATCGGCGCCTTTTTCGCCGACCGGTTGCCCGTCGGAGAGCGATCTGCGACCGGTTCAGCACGGGGCGCGGCGATTGCGAGCGACGGCGACAGCCTGCGGATCGACGGGAAGCGCGTCCGCATCGAGGGCATCGATGCGCCGGAACTCGCCCAGACCTGCCAGCGCGACGGCGTTGCCTGGGATTGCGGCCGTGAGGCGCGCGACCGGTTGCGGGCGCTGATATCGGCGGGCGATGTGCGCTGTCGTTTTCACGGCCGCGACAAATACGGCCGCGAGCTTGGTATCTGCGATGCGGCCAGCCGCGATGTCGGGCGCGAAATGGTGCTTTCGGGTTATGCGGTGAGCTACGGACGCTATGAGGCCGAGGAGGCAAGGGCTGAACGGGAGCAGCGCGGGCTCTGGGCCGGCGAGTTCGTGAAGCCGCAGGAGTGGCGTCGGACAAACGGTCATCCCGACGAGGGGCCGCACCTGATTGATGGCTGGCTTGCCGCGATCCGCGGTTGGCTGCTCGAACGCCTGACCGCACTCTTTTCCGGTATCGCCGATGCCTGACGATCGCATTGCTCAACTCGAACGGTTGCGGGCAGACATTGCCGCCTGCCGCATCTGTCGCGACAATCCGCAACGTGGCGAGGCCGACCGGCTGCCGCACGAGCCGCGGCCGGTGGCGGTGATCTCCACTGCCGCGCGCATCCTGATTGCCGGGCAGGCGCCCGGGCTGCGTGTGCATGACAGCGGCCTGCCGTTCAACGATGCGTCCGGCGACCGGCTGCGGCAGTGGCTGGCCGTCGATCGCGAGGCTTTCTACGATCCGGATAAATTCGCGATCGTGCCGATGGGCTTCTGTTTTCCGGGCTATGACGCCCATGGCAGCGACCTGCCGCCGAGGCGCGAATGCGCGCCGCTCTGGCGCCACCGGGTAATGGAGCAGATGCCGCAGGTGGAGCTGGTGCTGGCGATCGGCCACTATGCGCAGCGCTGGCACATCGGCCCGGACTGTCCGAAATCGATGACCGAGACGGTGAAGGATTGGCGGCGCTACGCCATGCGCAACGCTGTGCCGGCGATCCTGCCTCTGCCGCATCCAAGCTGGCGCAACACCGGCTGGCTGAAGCGCAATCCCTGGTTCGAGGCGGACGTGCTGCCCTTTCTGCGCGAACGCGTTTCCGTTCTCGCGAATTGAAACAATTTTCTTTATCTTCACCAATTTCGCGCTATAGAGGGAAAAATAATTCGAGAGGGACTCTCATGGATCGCCTAGACCGCAAAATCCTGCGCCTGCTGCAGGAGGATTCCACGCTGGCCGTTGCCGACCTTGCCAAGAAGGTCGGGCTTTCGACCACGCCGTGCTGGCGGCGCATCCAGAAGATGGAAGAGGACGGCGTCATCCGCCGTCGCGTCGCGCTGCTCGATCCGGTGAAGATCAACACCAAGGTCACGGTCTTCGTCTCGATCCGCACGAATTCCCACTCGATGGAGTGGCTGCGCCGGTTCTCCGAGGTGGTGTCCGAATTTCCGGAAGTGGTCGAGTTCTACCGCATGAGCGGCGACGTCGACTATTTGCTGCGCGTCGTCGTGCCTGACATCGCGGCCTATGACGCCTTCTACAAGCGCATGATCGCCAAGATCGAGATCCGCGACGTCTCCTCCGTCTTCGCCATGGAGCAGATCAAGTATACGACCGAGCTGCCGCTCGACTACATGATGATCGACCAGGCGAAGTCCAGCGAGGACTGACCTCAGCTAAGGCTCA
The DNA here is from genome assembly GCF_014852425.1 of Ensifer sp. ENS09. NCBI lineage: Bacteria > Pseudomonadati > Pseudomonadota > Alphaproteobacteria > Hyphomicrobiales > Rhizobiaceae > Ensifer > Ensifer sp. ENS09. The sequence goes on along the minus strand of NZ_JACVBP010000001.1, from coordinate 553,178 downwards.
GGCGAGGCCAAGCCTTGCCAGGATCTTTTCGTTCGACAGTTCGCGAACCGCGTCCTTGCCCGTCCAGCGGGCGGCGCGGTTTTCGCTTTCCGCCAGTTTCTTAGCCAGTGTAAGTGCCGGGCCGTGGCAGGCGGCACTGCGCTTGCCGATCTGCCGGAGCGCCCAGTTGACCGCCTTCTTGACGAAGTTGCGATCGTCGCCGGAATGCTGCTCGATCAACGGTAGCCAGGCGAGAAGCGTTGCGTCCGGCTCCTTCTTCAGGTGAACCGCAGCCGTGGCGATCATCGCAAAGGCGATGCGGCGGACGAATTCCCGTTCGTCGGCGGCAAACTCCGGGATCAGTTCGCGTTCGAAGCGTGCGGCAATGAAAAGGTCGGCGACGGTATCGACCACTTCCCAGGAATTGCAGTCCTCCGCCCAGCGGCGCGCCTCGTCGAGCGTCAACACTTGCGGATTGGCGGTGAAGGCGGCCAGGATGCGCGCCTCGCGAATGCCGGACTGCCAGAGCTCCAGCGCACGGCTGTGATCAGCTTTCACCAGCCGGGTGATCTTGTGCAGTTCGACATTGGAGAGCCCGATCGCGCTATCGGTGACGATGCCGAAACGTGCCATACCGGGGAGATTGTCCTTGGAGCCGAGTGACCGCAGATGAGCGATGATCTCGTCTGCGGTCGAGGAGGGGCCGAGGCTCACTTTTCGAGGCGGGCGAGCAGCGAGGACGTATCCCAGCGATTGCCGCCCATTTCCTGCACATCGCCGTAGAACTGGTCGACCAGCGCCGTCACCGGCAGCTTGGCGCCGTTGCGGCGGGCTTCGGCGAGCACGATGTCGAGATCCTTGCGCATCCAGTCGACGGCAAAGCCGAAATCGTACTTGCCGGCGTTCATGGTCTTGTGGCGGTTTTCCATCTGCCAGGAGCCGGCCGCTCCCTTGGAGATGACGTCGACGACCTTCTCGATGTCGAGGCCGGCCTTCTTGCCGAAATGAATGCCTTCGGCGAGCCCCTGGACGAGGCCGGCGATGCAGATCTGGTTGATCATCTTGGTGATCTGGCCGGCGCCGGCCAGGCCCATCAGGCCGACCATGCGGGCAAAGGCTTCGATGACCGGCTTGGCGCGATCAAAGGCGGCCTCGTCGCCACCGCACATCACCGTCAGCACGCCATTTTCGGCACCCGCCTGGCCGCCGGAAACCGGGGCGTCGATGAAGTGAGCGTTGCGGGCCTTGGCCGCCTCGTAAAGTTCGCGGGCGACCTCGGCGGAGGCCGTGGTGTTGTCGATGAAGACGGCATCGGCCTTCAATTTCTCGAAGGCGCCGTCCTTGCCGGTGGTGACCGAGCGCAAGTCGTCGTCATTGCCGACGCAGCAGAAGACGAAATCGGCGCCATCGGCAGCTTCCGCCGGCGTGCGCGCCGCGCGACCGCCGAACTCGGCAGCCCATTTCTCGGCCTTGGCGAAGGTGCGGTTATAGACCGTCAGCTCGTGCCCGCCGCGGACCTTGAGGTGGCCGGCCATGGGGTAGCCCATGACGCCGAGACCGATGAATGCAACCTTTGCCATTTTCCGAATACTCCCATTGCTTTCGCCTTGGTGTAGCCGATGGCGCGGGTGCGGAAAAGAGAGAAGGGAGCATCGTGCGATGCTCCCTTCTCATGATGCCGTCATGGCCCAATCAGGGCTTGAAGCGTGCGACCACCAGATGTCCGGCAATCGGCTCGCCTTCTTCCAGGCGAACCGTGATGTCGCCGACTTCGACGATCTCGAAGCCGGTGGCGGCGAGGCGGTCGCGCAGGTAGCTCTCGGCATGGGCAAAGCGCTGGTGCGGGCCGACCATGAAATCGCGGCCGGCGAAGGTTTCCGTGGGCAGCGTCTCGCTGGAGAAGATCAGCAGGCCGCCCGGCACGAGGTTGTCGACGGCGCCAAAGAACAGCGCCTCGAGCGCGCCCATATAGGGAAGCACGTCGGTGGCGACGATCAGGTCGAAGGGCTCGTCGTCATTGTCGTCGAGAAAGTCGACCGCTTCGGCGACGTAGAGCGTCTCGTAGAGGTCTTTTTCATGGGCGATCTCGACCATGTTTTCGGAGAGATCGACGCCGGTGATGTCTTCGGCCATGTCGCGCAGCGCGCCGCCGGTTAGCCCCGTGCCGCAGCCGAGATCGAGCACGCGGTCGAACGGCCCGAGCTCAAGCGCCTGCAGGCGCTGGCGAACGAGCAAGGGCACGCAGTAGCCGAGCTGGTCGACGAGCACGTTGTCGAAGACTTCGGCATGCTGGTCGAAGAGCGTGGCGACATAGGCGTCGGGCGCCTTCACAGGCGTTTCGCCGCGTCCCATCGAGGCCAGCCGCACGGCGGCGCCGCCGTGGTCTTCCGGATCGAGCGCCAGCACTTCGTGATAGGCGTCCGCGGCGGCATCGAACTTGCCGGACTTTTCCAGGGAGAGGGCGCGATTATAGGCCTCGGCCAGCGCTTCCTCGTCGATTTTCGTGCTTTTCTGGGTCATGGGCGCTTCTTACGTCCGCAGCCGGTCTTTGGCAATCTCCGTCGGCGAAAGCTTTGCGGCGGCAGGTCGGGCGTGCCTGTGGCCAGTGGCAGGATTTCATTGATCTTTTGAACGAAAAACGTCGCCATGCGGCGTCATCGGGATTTATCGGCGACAGGAAAGGAGTCATCATCGCAAGCATAAGAAAAGACGGGAGGAATGCCGATGTCCGCCGAGCTTGGGCCGCTGATCTTGAGCGCCGAAACGAAGGAGCCGAAAGGCCCGCCTTTGCCGCAGACGTCGCAGGAACAGATCAACGCCGTGGTGCATTATTATCGCGGCGAGATGGGGCGCATGGCCGGCTGGCGCGACCGCATTGACCGGACGTCCAACTGGGCAATCACTGTCGTTGCGGCGCTGCTTTCGGTCTCACTATCGACGCCGTCGTCGCATCATGGCGTGCTGCTCTTCGCCATGCTGCTGATCACGCTCTTGCTTCTGATCGAAGCCCGGCGCTATCGCTTCTTCGACGTCTACCGCGCCCGGGTGCGGCAACTGGAGCGCGGCTACTTCGCCCAGATCCTGGCGCCCGACGGCACGCCGAACCTCAATTGGGCGGCGTCGATCGCCAAGAGCCTGCGCAAGCCCGCCTTCCTGATGAGCTACCGGGAAGCGGTCTGCCGCCGGCTGCAACGCAATTACTGCTGGATGTACCTGATCCTGCTGCTCGCCTGGGCGCTGAAGATTTCGTCGCCGAAGATCTCCACCAATGGCGAGCCTTTCGGCCACGTGCGCTCCTGGATGGACGTCGCCCAGAATGCAGCCCTCGGTCCGTTGCCCGGCTGGCCGGTGATCATCGGTGTCGTGCTGTTCTATGGGGTGGTGCTCTACGGCTCGCTGCACAAGGAGCCGCACGAGGGCGAACTGGCGCATGGGGAGGTGCATGTCTGAAGGCGCCGGGCGTCACGTCTCGCCGGTCTCGACGACAGAGAGCGATCACCAGTGAAGCTCTCAGTGCAGAATGAACTCGCCCTTCAGTGCGCGCCATTCGGTGGCCGAGATCAGCTTGCGGTGCACGTAGCGCACCGAATGCAACGGCCCGTCGAGCTTCTCTTCCCAGAATTTCAGGAAGCTGCGCATCTCCGGGAATTCCGGTGCCAGGTCGTAGTGCTGCCAGATGTAGGTTTGGAGGAAGGCCGGATGGTCGGGCAGGTGGTAGAGGATCTGCGCCGTCGTCAGTCCATAGCCCTTGAGCTGAAGTTCCATCTCGTTCGTCATGTGGACCTCACTTCTCGCAAAGGTTGGTCTCTATGATGAAACGCCTGATTTGTTAATCAAGGGCTAATGTTTGTCCCGAAGTGAAACTTTCTCGTGAAATAACAAAAGCTTGGCAGCCTCTCTTTGGGAGTGCTGCCAAGCCCGTTCGAAATCGACGTAGAAAACCTAGCGCTTCAGATGGCGCGTCAGCCGCGCTTCCAGCAGGCTCCAGATGTTGCGCAGGATCTCGACCATGATGAGGTAGAGAATGGCTGCCCAGATATACATCTGGAAATCGAAGGTGCGGGAGAAGGCGTAGCGTGTTTCGCCCATGAGATCGAAGACTGTGACGATCGCGACGATCGCCGAGCCCTTGATCATCAGGATGATTTCGTTGCCGTAGGGGCGCAGCGCCACGATCATCGCCTGCGGCAGGATGATCTTCCAGAAGGCGACGCGCTGGGGAAGGCCGAGCGCGTCAGCGCCCTCGCGTTGGCCGCGCGGCACGCTCTCGATCGCGCCGCGCAGGATTTCCGCCTGGTAGGCTGCGGTGTTGAGCGTGAAGGCGAAGATCGCGCAGTTCCAGGCGTCACGGAAGAACCACCACAGGCCGACCGCTTCGAGCTGCGGGCGGAAGCTGCCGAGGCCGTAATAGATGAGGAAGAGCTGTGCCAGCAGCGGCGTGCCGCGGAAGAAGTAGACATAACCGTAGGCGAGCCACGACAGGACCTTGTTCTTCGACATGCGGGCAAAGGCGATCGGCAGCGACAGGATGGCGCCCATGACGATCGAAAGGCCGACCAGCATCAGCGTGACGCCGAGGCCGTTGATGAAACGCGGGCCGTACTTGGCGAACTTGTCCGGATCCCAGCCGCCGACCACGGTCAGGAAGATGCCGACGCCGAGCGCCAGCCAGATGCCGAGCGCAACGCTGCCGACGAAGCGGGTGAGCGTGTAGGGCTTCGCCGGAACCGGCGGCGGCGCCTGCGGCGGGATCATCGTTGCAACGACACTCATCGGCCCATCTCCGCACGTTTGGTTCGCCGTTCAATGTAGGAGAAGACGATCGAGGAGATCATCGCAAGAATGAGGAAGAGCACGCAGGCAACACCGTAGAATTCGAAGGCCTGCTTGGTCACGCGGGCGGCAATGCCGGTCTGACGCAGGATGTCCGTCAGGCCGACGACCGAGACGAGGGCGGTGTCCTTGAGCAGCGCCATCCAGAGATTGCCGAGACCGGGCAGGGCGATGCGCACGAGCTGCGGCAGGATGATGAGGCGCATGGTGCGGCCGCGATGCAAGCCAAGGGCGTCACCGGCTTCGTATTGTCCATGCGGGATGGCCTTGAAAGCCGACAGCAGCACCTCCGAGCAATAGGCGGAGAAGACGACGCCGAGTGCGATCATGCCGGCGAAGAAGGCATTGATCTCGACCGGACCGTCGTAGCCGAGCGATGCCAGCAGTTGTTGAACGAGGATCTGCAGGCCGTAATAGACGATGAAGAGCGTCAGCAGTTCGGGCAAGCCGCGGAAGATCGTCGTGTAAATGTTCGACGCGAGCCGAACTGTGCGCTCTTCGGACTGTTTGCCGAGCGCGATGAAAAAGCCGATCAACAGGCCGACGGGCAGCGTTGCGATGGCAAGGCTCGCGGTAATGACGAAGCCGTGGGCGATATCGTCACCCCATCCGGTGTCACCGCAGGCGAGAAGCGTGCCAGGTGCGAGCCAGGTAAAGACCCCGACCGGGCCGCAGAATGGATCGACGATCGATCCGATCCAGGAGAGGATGGAATAGAAGCCGGCAAACAACCCGCTCATGTCAGAGATTTCCCCTTTTGCGCTGTTTTTATGCGTATCGATCGCGCTTTGTTTTAGGCACTTGTCAAACAAAAACGGCGGAAGGGCAAGCCATCCGCCGTTGCAATTTTCGCATCAACCGACGTTTTTCCGGCATGATTCACTAGGAAATCGCACCGGAAACAGTCAATCAGCTGCCGTAAACGTCGAATGGGAAGTACTTTTCGTTGATTTCCTTGTACTTGCCGTTGGCGCGGATCGCTTCGATCGCCTTGTTGAACTTCTCGCGCAGCGCATCGTCGCCCTTGCGGACCGCGATACCGGCGCCGTCGCCGTTGATGACGGGGTCGATCGGCAGGGTGCCGAGCAGCTTGCAGCAGGCGCCGTCAGCAGTCTTCAGCCATTCCGAGAGCACGACGACGTCGTCGATGACCGCGTCGATACGGCCGTTGGCGATGTCGAGCTTGTACTCGTCAGCCGTCGGATAGAGCTTGATTTCGGCACCCTTCATATGCGCTTCGGCATAGTTGGAATGGGTGGTCGAGCCTTGCGCGCCGAGCGCCTTGCCCTGAAGGGCGGCTGCGGTTGCCTCGGTGATCGGCGAATCCTTCGGCACGACGATTGCCGGCGGGGTGTTGTAGTACTTGTTGGTGAAGTCGACCTTTTCCTTGCGCTCGGCGGTGATCGACATGGACGCGATGATGGCGTCGAACTTCTTGGCGATGAGCGCCGGAATGATGCCGTCCCAGTCCTGCGTCACGAAAGTGCACTCGGCCTTCATTTCCACGCACAGCGCCTTGGCGATGTCGATGTCGAAGCCCGTCAGCGTGCCGTCCGCTTCCAGGTTGTTGAAGGGCGGGTAGGCGCCTTCCGTGCCGATCACGACCTTTTCGCCGTCGGCCATGGCCGAGCCTGCCATGAGCACGAAAACGGCAGCCGATGCGGCGGCTGCCAGCCGCTTGGAAATACGCATGATAGTCCTCTCTGTTGGTCGACATCCGGCATTGTTGTTTTTCGCGGATGCCAATTTCAGCCGGGGCGTCTGCCGCCGGTTGTGGCGATATTCGTACTCTTTTCCACTAAAAATCAACAGGAAAGCGAAGGCGCTCAACGGGAATCGGAATTCGACCGATGATTGTGCTTTTCAGTGTCGGAGAAACATGAACAAGGCGTTCAGCGGCGGTTAATCTTGCCTCCGCTAGCCCTTGTCAAGGAACCGGTTCGCGGTTTGGGCGTTGCATTGGACCGCGCGTCTCGCGGCCAACACAAAAAAGCCGAAACCTTGGGTCAAGGCCCCGTAAGTATTCGTGTTCGTATTCCCTTCGTCAGCGTCTCATGGGTTGACGAGAGGATGCGGGCCAGGACCTCCCAGGAAGAGGAAGGAAGACAAAATGTCGATTCGATCCAAGCTGTTTGCGACCGTCGCGCTGCCGGTGCTGTCGGTGTCCGTGGCGGTTCCGCCTGCCGTGGCCGACAGCCTGATGAAGCCATTCGAGGTTGCACAGGAGGGCGGTGGCCAATCCGACCAGGAACTGCTGCTGCAGCAACAGCGCCAGGCGGAAGAAGAAGCTGCGCGCCAGGCTGCCGAACAGCAGCGCGCCGCTGAAGAAGAGGCCGCGCGCCAAGCCGCCGAGCAGCAGCAGCGTGCTGCCGAGGAAGAGGCAGCGCGCCAGGCGGCCGAACAGCAGCGTGCCGCTGAGGAAGAAGCTGCGCGCCAGGCTGCCGAACAGCAGAAGGCTGCCGAGGAAGAGGCTGCCCGTCAGGCCGCCGAACAGCAGAAGGCCGCTGAGGAAGAAGCTGCCCGTCAGGCCGCCGAGCAGCAGAAGGCTGCTGAGGAACAGAAGGCTGCTGACGAGCAGAAGGCCGCTGACGAGCAGAAGGCTGCTGAAGAACAGAAGGCTGCCGAAGAGCAGAAGGCTGCCGAAGAGCAGAAGGCCGCTGACGAGCAGAAGGCTGCTGAAGAGCAGAAGGCTGCCGAAGAGCAGAAGGCTGCCGAAGAGCAGAAGGCTGCTGAAGAGCAGAAGGCTGCTGAAGAGCAGAAGGCTGCTGAAGAGCAGAAGACTACTGACGAACAGAAGGCTGCTGAAGAGCAGAAGGCTGCTGAAGAGCAGAAGGCTGCCGAAGAGCAGAAGGCTGCCGAAGAGCAGAAGACTGCTGACGAACAGAAGGCTGCTGACGAACAGAAGGCTGCCGAAGAGCAGAAGGCTGCTGACGAACAGAAGGCTGCCGAAGAGCAGAAGGCTGCCGAAGAGCAGAAGGCCGGTGGCGAAACCGCTCCTGCCGTCGAGCCGCAGCCGCAGACCGGCGAAGGGCAGCCTGCACCCGGCACGGAACAACCGCAGACGGGTGAAGGCCAGCCTGTGCCTGGTGCGGAGCAGCCGCAGACGGGTGAAGGACAGCCTGTGCCTGGTACCGAGCAGCCGCAGACCGGCGAAGGCCAGCCCGTGCCCGGCACCGAGCAGCCGGTGACCGCCGAGCAGCCGCAGGTGCAGCAGCCGGCTCCGGAAGTGGTCGATACCCGTACCGAAGAAGAGAAGGTGAAGATCGCCGACGATCCGGCCGCGACCGACGAAACCGTCGTCCTGCCGGTCGAAAACGGTGCGGCCGTGCTCGACAGCGACAAGGACGCCGACAATGCCGGCGGCAACCAGGCGCGCGAAGAGCGTCAGAAGCTGCGCGAGGAACTGCGCGCCAAGGAAGAGGACGCACCGCCGCCAGCCGACGATGCCGCAGCGCAGGCTGCGATCGCTGCCGAGATCCAGGCCGACCTGCCGCAGAAGATCGAAGCGAACCTCAACGAAAAGGGTACGCGCGTCGACGAGGCTCCGGTCTTCGTGGTTCCGGAGACGACCAACATCGTCAACAACACCGTTATCAACAACACGGTGATCAACAACAACACGACGGTCAACAACATCACCAACAACATCACCGAGGTGAAGATCGTCGAACAGATCGACAACCGGGTGATCCTCGGGGTCGGCGACCAGATCTTCGTGCGTGGCGACGACCGTCCGCGCCTGCGTTACGATGCGGAAGAGACCTACTACGATCAGCTTCCGCGTGGCCGCACCCGCGAAACCATCGTGCGTCCGGGCGGCTACCGGATCGTCACCGTCTACAACCGTTACGGCGACATTCTGCAGCGCTCGCGTGTCGACCGCGACGGCAACGAATACCTGATGATCTATGCGCCCGAGCGTGACGAAGGCCCGCGTCCGGCGATCATCGACGTCGGCTACGAACTGCCGCCGATGCGCCTGCGCATCCCGGTCCGCGACTACATCGCCGACGTTTCCGACGATCCCGATCGCGACTACTACCAGTTCCTCGCCGAGCCGCCGGTCGAGCGTGTCGAACGCGTCTACACGATGGACGAAGTGCGCCACTCCGCCCGCCTGCGTGACAAGGTTCGCCGCGTCGACCTCGACACCATCACCTTCCCGACGGGCAGTGCCGAAGTGTCGATGTCGCAGGCCAAGACCATGCGCAAGGTCGCAGCCGCGATGGAGAAGATCCTTGCCAAGGATCCGGGTGAAACCTTCTTCATCGAAGGCCACACCGATGCCGTCGGCTCGGACCGCTCGAACCTGGTGCTCTCCGACAAGCGCGCCGAATCGGTCGCCTCGCTGCTCACCGAGGTTTACGGCATTCCGCCGGAAAACCTGGCGACCCAGGGCTATGGCGAGCGCTTCCTGAAGGTTCGCACCCAGGATGCCGAGCAGCAGAACCGTCGCGTCACCATTCGCCGTGTGACGCCGCTGGTTCGCCCGGTCGCGCAGCGCTAGGCGCCGATCAAGCTTCGGGCAGGGCTGCCCACCTAAATCCCGGAAACCCGCCTCGCAAAAGGCGGGTTTCTGTCATTTGACATTCCTTCCCAGACATTCTTCCTCGGATTGCCATGAAAGCCCTTGTTCTCGCGCTTGTTGCCGCCACCACGTTCGCCCATGCGGCCACCGCTGCGCCTGGGCTCGTCGAGCCGGATCTGCGTCTGCCTTCCAATCCCGGCGGAAAGGGCGCAGCCCCGCGGGTTGCGCTGACGCTTGACGCCTGCAGCGGCGCCACCGACATGCGCATCCTCGGCACGCTGATCGAAAACCGTATCCCGGCGACGATCTTCGTCACCGCGCGCTGGCTGAAGCGCAACGGCCTCGTCGTCGAGGTGATGAAGGCACATCCTGATCTGTTCGAGATCGAGGACCACGGCGCGATGCACGTGCCGCCGATCGACGTGAAGATCTCCGTCTATGGTATCGCGGCAGCCGGCTCCGAGGCGGCGGTCGCGGCCGAAGTCGATGGCGGCGCTGTCGCAATCAAGGCGCATGGACTGCCGGCGCCGAAGTGGTTTCGCGGCGCGACGGCCAAATACACCCATTCGTCGATGAGCCAGATCCGCGCCATGGGTTACCGCATCGCCGGCTACTCGGTGAACGGCGACGGCGGCTCGCTGCTGGGGGCCGCAATGGCTGAAAAGCGCATTCGCGCCGCCAAGGACGGCGACGTCATCATCGCCCACATCAACCAGCCGACCCATTCGGCCGGCGCCGGCGTTGCCCGCGGCATTCTCGACCTCAAGGCCAAGGGCTACAGCTTCGTGCGTCTGAACGACATTCCGGACCAAACGGCCGTCGGCGCGACGAACTGACGATGACCAGCAGGGCCGTGGCCCACGGCATCCCCGAGGTACATCGGGCGCCCGGCCGCGGAGTTGATTGGGCGGCGCGCATGGTGCGCAGCCCAGCAATTGACGGCCGCTGCTCGACGCGTTGAAGCCGTCTGTCGAAATCGATTTTCGGTTGAAGGAACCTCGCCATAGGATTTTTCCGCGTAGCGGTAGCCTGGGAGGTGTGGATGAAGCGCGTCGTCTTCGGACTCGTTGTCGCCCTGATGTCGTCGGTGTTCTCGTCCTCCGTCCACGCGGACGGTGCGGCCCCGGGCCTGCCGCCGTTCGACAAGGTGCTGGAGCGGGCTGAAGACGGCGATGTCCAGGCGCAGGTCGATCTCGGTATGCGTTACCACACCGGCGAGGGCGTTGAGCGCGACTTCCTGAAGGCGATCGGCTGGTACCGGAAGGCGGCCGAGAGCGGCGATGCGAAGGCGCAATTCCACCTCGGCACCATCTATTTCAACGGCGGCGAAGGCGTGAAGCAGAACTATGAGGAGGCCGGACGATGGTTTCGGTTCGCCGCCGAGCAGCGCGTTCCGGAAGCCCAATACAGTCTCGGGGTGATCTACGAACAGGGGTTGGGCGTCGCCAAGGACGATGCGCAGGCCTTCACCTATTACCGGTTGGCGGCTGAACAAGGCTATGCGGCGGCCCAGTTCAACCTAGGCTTTCTCTACCAGCAGGGGCGCGGTACGGCGCGCGACCCGGCCGCGGCGTTTGAATGGTATCGGAAAGCATCGGAACAAGGCCTGGTGGCCGCCATGCACAATCTGGCCATCGCCTATTTCCAAGGCAGCGGCACGCTGAAGAATGACGCGGAGGCTTACCGATGGACGTCGCGAGCCGCGGTCGCCGGAGAGGCGCGTGCCCAGTACAACCTCGGTTTCATGTATGAGAAGGGTGTCGGCGTGGAACGCAACATGGCCGAAGCGCTGCGCTGGTACCTGCGTTCCGCCGAGCAGGGATATGTTGATGGGCAAGCGAATGCCGGCCGGCTCTATTTCAACAGCGAGGCGGGGCGAATCGACGCCCAGGAGGGACTTCGCTGGCTTCGCCCGGTTGCGAACGCCGGCCATAAGGAAGCGCAAAATCTGCTCTGCGGCGTTTACGTGCGCGCCTTCGGCGTCGGACGCGACGATCGGGAGGCGGTGAACTGGTGCCGCAAGGCGGCCGACCAGGGGATGGTTGCAGCGCAGGTGGACCTCGCCACCTTCTACATGCTCGGTCGCGGCGTCGAGAAGGATCCGGCAGCGGCCTTTGACCTCTACCTGAAGGCGGCCAAGCAAGGGGATGCCAAAGCCCAGTTGAACGTCGGCCTCATGTACCTGAAGGGGACCGGCACCGGAGAAAGCTACGCGGAAGCGCACCGCTGGTTTCTGACACTGGCTGATCGCGGGGATCCCCGCGGCCAGTTCCATCTTGCGGTGATGTACGCAGGCGGCCTCGGCCTCGAGAAGAACCTCAAGGAGGCGGCGCGGCTTTATGAACTCGCGGCCAATCAGGGCTACGCTCTGGCGCAGTTCAGTCTCGGCGTGGCCTATCTCAATGCCATCGGTGTGGAAAGCGACGCTGCGGCTGCAGCCAGATGGTTTCGCAAGGCCGCCGAGCAGGGAAACGCCGACGCGCAACTCAATCTCGGCATCGCCTATGCAAGGGGCGCCGGCGTGGAGCAAAATCTTGCGTCGGCTGCCGAATGGTATGCCAGGGCGGCGAAACAAGGGATGCAGAAGGCGCAGCAGTTGCTCGACGGGCTGCCGCAGAAGTATCGCGACGCCAGGACGCCTTGACTGTCGACCTCAGGCCCGCGCGTATTGGTCAGGAAGCCGCGTCCTTGCGCTTGAGACCCGTGACCTTCTCGACGAAGTCGGCGATCGCGTCCGTGTCATCGAGGTCGAAGACCGGAAGATCGCTATCGGAAACCGGATGGTCGGCGGCGATCGCGCAGATGTGCGGATCCGTGGGGGCCAGCGGCTCGCGGTTTGCCGACTCCAACCGGCGGGCCTCGACCTTGGGGATCGGTTCGCGCTTGTAGCCTTCGATGAGCACGAGATCACAGGGCGCAAGCCGCGCCAGGATATCCTCGAAGCTTGGCTCTGGCGCGCCGCGCAATTCATGCATGATCGCAAATCGCGTGCCGGAGACGATGGTCACCTCATGGGCGCCAGCCTCGCGGTGGCGGTAGCTGTCGGCGCCGACCTTGTCGATATCGAAGTCGTGGTGGGCGTGCTTGACGGTGGAGACGACGTAGCCGCGCTGCGTCAGTTCGGTGACGAGCCGCACCATCAGGCCGGTCTTGCCCGAATTCTTCCAGCCGGCGATGCCGAAGATCTTCATGGCGCTCATGTCTTGTCATCCTCGAAGAAACGCAACCAGTGCTCCGCGTCGATCAGATCCTCGGGCGTATTGACGTTGAAGAACGGGTCGAATGCGCCTTTTGTCGTCGCGACGAGCGGAAAATCGACCGTGACCGACGAGTGGCTTTCGATGAAGGCGCGGACGCGGCGCTTCGGATCGCTGGTCAGGAAGGCCTCAAGTTCGTCGGCAAGGGCGAGCGGCCAGAGCCCGAACAGCGGATGCATCTGCCCGTCGGATGCCGCAACGGCGATCTGCTGCTGCTCTGTCAGGGCGGCCACCATTCGGGTGACGAGATCGTCCGGAAAGAACGGCGTATCGGTCGGAACGACGACGACGTGGCTTGCGGCCGGATTGGTGGCCGCGACATGGCGCATGGCTGTCAGCACGCCGGCAAGCGGACCGAGAAACCCGGGGACCGTATCGGCGATGACGGGCACGCTTTCATCCATGGCGCCAGCCGGATCGGCGTTGAGGTTGACGGCGACGCTCGTCACCTGAGGCTGAAGCCGGGCGACGATGCGCGTCAACATCGTCTGGCCGCCGAGCTGAAGGCCGAACTTCGGGCTGCCCATACGGCGCGACAATCCGCCGGCAAGGACGACGGCGGGCCGGGACGCGCTGATCAGGGGCGAGGGAGGGCTTTCGGGCATTGTCGGCTCCTATTCCAGTGGGCCGGTCAGCGAGCGCTGGGCGACGGCTTTGCGGCCACGTAGCGTCTCGCGGTAGAAGGTGTAGAGGCCCGAGCCGATGATGATCGCGACGCCGACCAGCATCCAGTGATCCGGCACCTCGGCAAAGAAGAATATGCCGATCGCAATCGACCAGATCAGGCTGGTGTAGCGGAAGGGCGCAATCACCGAGATGTCGCCGGCCCGCATCGCCAGCACGATCGTCTGGTAGCCGAGCATCAAAAGAACGCTCGCCGCAGCGATATGGCTGAAGGTGGTCGTCGACATCGGTTGCCAGCCGCCCATCGGCTGGATGAGCAGGGCGCCGACGATGGTGGTGACGAGCGAAGTCGATACGGTGATGTAGAGCGCCGGCACGTCGTGGCCGATGCGGCGGGTACAGAGGTCGCGGGTGGCGGTGACGAAGACGCAGCCGACCACGGTCAGCGCCGCCGGCGTGAAGCCCTCGGGGCCCGGCCGGAGCACGATCAGCACGCCGATGAAGCCGGCGATAATGGCGGTCCAGCGGCGCCAGCCGACCGGCTCGCCGAGGAAGAGCGCGGCGCCGAGCGTGACTGCCAGGGGCAGCGCCTGCATGATCGCCGAGGCATTGGCGAGCGGGATCTGGCCAAGGGCCGAGATGTAGGTGACGGAGGCCAGCGCCTCCATGGCGATGCGCAAGAGGATTACCGGCCGCATCAGCGTTCCGATCGGCCGGAAGGCGCGAAAGTGCCAGGCGGCGAGCACGACCATCAGCGTCGTCAGCAAGCCACGCACGAAGATGATCTGCCCAACATTCATCGCACCGGTGACGGATTTGACGAGCGCGTCGTTGCAGGAAAACGTGACCATCGCCAGGCACATGAAAAGAATGCCGCGGAAATTGGTGGAGGCTTGCATGCTGGCTGTCCTGCGGCGCCGGACGAGCGGACTGCGCTGCCGGCGAATGGGAGGCGAATCCGTGAATGGATCGCCTAATGTTTAAGCATTGGCTGCCGCCTTGTGCAAACGGGATCGCATGACGCGACGACTTTTCTTGTTCGACAAGTAGAAGAGGTGTTTTCGCGCCGAACCCTGTGCAGGAAAGACTGTCGTTTGCCGGTAAAACGGGTGCGCTCGAACATAAGCTTATTCGTGGAATCTTAAGTTTCACTGCCTATCGTCGCCGCAATTCCGCATCCATTCGCATGACGCGATCGGCGGGGTGGCGCCGCAATAAACCTTGCAGGGTGGCCATTCCAGGGGCGTTTGCTTGAGGCTTGGGAGAGCCTTCGGCCGATGTCCTATCGGTGTTTCCACCAAGAAAAGCCGCCGCGCGGGCCTGCTTCCCATAAGAATAATCAGGGGTGCGCAATGTCTTTCATCGATCGCTTGCTGCAACGGCTGCGTATCGTCACCAAGGTTCTGCTTTTCGTGGTTCCGCTCGTGGCGCTTATCGCCGGCATTGGTCTCATCGGCTTCTTCACTGCCCGTACGCTCAACGGCCATATGACCGTGACGCGGGAAACCATCAACAATCTCTCGGATTTCCAGGCGCTGCGCGGCGCGCTGCAGGCGTTTGCCGATGCGCCGAGCGAAGAGACACGCACGGCCCTGTCGAGCCAGATCGACGAACAGGAAAGCGGCGTGAAGGCGCTCGACGACCTGTTGAACCGTGCCGAGGACAAGGCGGAGATCGCCTCTGTGCTGGCGCTCGGAAGCGCGATGCGCAGCCAGACGGACAAGCTCTGGGCGACCAAGATCGAACGTGACCAGGTGACAGCGTCGCTCGACAAGGCGCTCGCCGACATGACCGAACAGGGCAACGGCGCCTACAAGCAGATCGACATCATCCGCAAGGAATCCGGCGAAAAGGAAGCCTTCGCCAAGGCGTTGCTTTTCGATGCCGCCGCCTATCAGGGTCTTGCCGAGCGCATCAAGAAATTCCGCCTGCCGGTGACGATGGCCGTCAATCCCGACGCCAAGGTCGACCAGGCGAACAAGCTTCTGCCGCATCTCATGAAGCAGATTGACGAAGCCGAAAAGATCGCCTCGGAAAAGGTGCAGGCGCCGATTGCCGAAGTGAAGGACCAGGCAACGAAGGTGCAGGCGATCCTTGCCGGCGGCGAGGACAACGAGGCGAAGAAGAACGCGCTGGTGCCGATCCTCAGCAAGTTCTCGAAATATGAGGCCGACTTTGCCAAGGAGGCTGCGAAGAATTCCGACACGGCCGCCAAGCGCTTCGTCGGCATGGATGCCGAGATCTCGCAGCTGAAGACCTTGATCGCGCTGATGGGCGACACCTTCAAGGGCCTCGACAGCACGCGGCTGCACATCAGCGAGCTGCATCGCAAGCTCGATGCAGCCGGCCGCGCGCCGGTCATGGCCGACATCCAGGCAGTTCGCGAGACGGCAGCCAAACTTGGCGAACTCGGCGGCAAGAATGCAGCCCTTCGCGATCTGCCGGGCAAGCTCGGCCCTTCGCTCGACAACATCGACAAGGGCACGGCAGCATTGATCGATGTCGGCGGCCGCTGGCAGGCGGCAAAGAGCGAAGCGGCGACGATGGTCGCAACCGCCAGCACGACGCTTGAGAGCTTTGTCAGCAGCGCCCAGGAGGCCGGCAAGGTCGACAGCCAGCGCTCGGCCGATGTTTCGATCGTGGCGATGATCGCCGGCACGCTGCTCGCCATTATCGGCGGCCTGATGCTGGTCGAGACGTTGCGCGGCCCGCTGAAGCGCGTGACGGAAACGATGACGCGGCTTGCCAATGGCGATCTCGACGTTGCCATCGAGGGCCGCAACCGTGGCGACGAGATCGGCGACATGGTGCGCTCGGTTGCCGTCTTCCGCGACAATGCGGTCGAGAACGTGCGGCTTGGTCGCGAGGCCGAGGCTGCGCGTGCGCTTTCTGCGGAAGAGGAAACGCGCCGGGCGGCCGAGCGCGCCCGCATCGAGGCCGAGCAGATGCAGGCGCTGAACGCGCTCTCCGACGTGCTGGCGGCACTTGCCGACGGCGATCTCGAAGAGGGCATGTCCGAGGACCTGCCGGCCGATTACGTGATCATGGCCCGCACCTATAACAATGCCGTCGAGGCGCTGCGGGCGACGCTTGCCGACGTGCGCGTCGTCACCGGCGAGATCACCGGCGGCACCGGCAATCTCGCTTCGTCTGCGGACGACCTGGCGCGCCGGACCGAGCAACAGGCGGCGGCGCTCGAAGAAAGCTCACGGGCGCTGCGGCAGTTGACCGATATCGTCCGCGCGACGGCCGAAAGCGCCCGCAAGACGACGGTTTCGGTCGGCGAGACCAATTCCTACGCCAAGCATTCCGGCCAGGTGGTCGCCAAGGCGATCGATGCCATGGCCGAGATCAACCGCTCCTCGGAGAAGATCAGCACGATCATCGGTGTCATCGACGAGATCGCCTTCCAGACCAACCTGCTCGCGCTGAATGCCGGCGTCGAGGCGGCGCGGGCAGGCGAGGCGGGCCGCGGCTTTGCCGTGGTGGCGCAGGAAGTGCGCGAGCTCGCCCAGCGCTGCGCCGGGGCTGCCCGCGAGATCAAGGGGCTGATTTCCGAAAGCTCGGCACAGGTGAGAAGCGGCGTCGCTCTCGTCCAGGAAACCGGCGACGCGCTGACGGTGATCAACAGCCATATCGGCACGATCCACGACCTCGTCAGCAACATCGAGGCTTCGGCCGCAGACCAGTATACCGGCCTCAACGAAGTGAACTCGGCGGTGCACGAGGTCGAGCTGATCACCCAGCAGAATGCCGCGATGGTCGAAGAGAACACTGCCGAAATCCACGGCCTGCGCCGACAGGTGGAAGCGCTCAACGAGAAGATCGAACGCTTCCGCACCGGTACTGAAGGAATGGGTACGCACGGACAGGGGCATCGAAGCTACGCGGCTTGAGCCCCTGGGCGGGTGGCTGGTCTCTCTGCTAGCTCAATGTCCTCGGAGTCAATCCGAGAACTAAACCTCACCGGCAGGCGGGCACGGAGAGCGTGCCGGGCTGCCGAGCGCCCTGATGCAGGCGCTATCCACTGACACGCGGAGTACGTGGGGACATGAAGATGTGCCCCACATCCCCTTCTCCCCATCTGCGCGGAGAAGGTGCCGGCAGGCGGTTGAGGGGCCGCCTGCCGGTTGTTCTTCCAAATTGGTATCCTGATGAAATATCAGCCGCCGGTGACGCTCATGTGGCGGGCAACGGCCGGGCGGTTGTGCTCGCGGTCGATGATGAAGTCGTGGCCCTTTGGCTTGCGACCGATCGCCTCGTCGATCACCTGGCTGAGATAGGCGTCGTCTTCCGAGGCCCTGAGCGCCGTGCGCAGGTCGGCCGCGTCGTTCTGGCCGAGGCACATGTAGAGCGTGCCGGTGCAGGTGAGACGGACGCGGTTGCAGCTCTCGCAGAAATTATGGGTCATCGGCGTGATCAGGCCGAGCCTTCCGCCGGTTTCCGCCACTTCGAGATAACGGGCGGGGCCGCCGGTGCGATAGGGAATATCGGAGAAGGTAAACTGTTCTTCCAGCTGTCGGCGCATTTCCGACAGCGGCATGTAGTGGTCGGTGCGGTCTTCCTCGATCTCGCCCATCGGCATGGTCTCGATCAAGGTCAGGTCCATGCCGCGGCCATGGGCCCAGCGCATCAGGTCCGGGATCTCCTGGTCGTTGAAGCCTTTGAGCGCCACCGCATTGATCTTGATCTTGAGGCCGGCGGCCTGGGCGGCGTCGATGCCTTCCATGACCTTGGAGAGTTCGCCCCAGCGGGTGATCTGGTGGAACTTTGCCGGGTCGAGCGTATCGAGCGAGACGTTGATGCGCTTGACGCCGCAGTCGGCGAGTTCGGCGGCATATTTCGCGAGCTGCGAGCCATTGGTCGTCAGCGTCAGTTCATCAAGCCGGCCGGCCTCGATCTCACGACCGAGTTCGCGCACCAGAAACATGATGTTCTTGCGCACCAGCGGTTCGCCGCCGGTAAGCCTGAGCTTGCGGACACCCTTCTCGATGAAGGCGGAACAGAGACGCTGCAATTCTTCGAGCGTCAGCAGATCCTTCTTCGGCAGGAAGGTCATGTGCTCGGCCATGCAATAGGTGCAGCGGAAATCGCAGCGGTCGGTGACGGACACGCGCAGATAGGTGATCGCCCGCCCGAAGGGGTCGATCATCGGGGCCGTCTTCTGCTCCAGCGGCAAAGCGCCAAATCTGTCTATCGTTGCTGTGTTCAAGCGTCTTTCTCCCAGCCCCCTTCAATGTCGTCGTCGAAGATGGTCGCGTCAAGGCGCATACTGTCGCAAAGTGTTGATCGGAAGAGACGGGTAATTCTCGCGCGCCGATTTCTGCGCTAGTGCATTGTCGTCCCTTAGAGCAATGCCGCATCGGGAACGCAGATTACGGCGAATGGGCGGCATCCGGTTTGTCGTACGCGAAAGGAAGCAGCGAAATGAGCGAATTCTGGCCGACGGAGTTGCGGGTGTCGAAGGATCGCCACCGGCTTGTGGTGACGTTCAACGACGGAGCGTCCTTCGATCTTTCGGCGGAGATGCTGCGGGTGCTTTCGCCGTCCGCCGAAGTGCAGGGCCATGGTCCTGGCCAGCGGGTGACGGTTCCCGGCAAGCGCAATGTGCAGATCATTTCCGTGCAGCCGACCGGCAACTATGCGGTCCGCATCGGCTTTGACGACTTCCACGACACCGGCATCTTCACCTGGAGCTATCTGCATGAGCTTGGTGAAAAGGGCGCGGAACTCTTTGCTGCCTACGAGCAGGAGCTCGCCGACAAGGGCATGTCACGCGACAAGGCCGAAAAGCCGCGTTAATCCGCGCTCTCTTCCGACAGCTCGCTCTCTTCCTTGAGCAAAATGCCGATCAGCCGCTCCATGGACTTGGCGACGATCATGCATTCCTCGATCGGCGAGCCTTCCATCGACTTCTCGATCAGTCCGGTGTGAATTTCCATCGCGGCTTCAGTCAGGCTGCGGCCTTCCGGCGTCAGCGACAGCCGCAGCACCCGTTTGTCCTTCTCGTCGCCACGCCTGAGGATCAGGCCGCGCTTTTCCAGTTGCGGCAGCAGCATGCTCATGTTGGATCGGCCGACCAGCAGCTTGCGCGCCAGTTCCTGCTGAGAGATGCCGTCAAAACGGTAGAGATTGATCAGGATGTCGAGATGCGGCGGCTTGATGTCGAGATGGGCGATCTCGCGCGTCAAGGTCTGCTGCATGAGCTGGCAGGCGCGCGCCACGGCGATCCAGCTGCGAAAGCGGGGATGGTCCCAGGGAAAATGGTGTTCGCTCGTCACTTGATTTTTGTTCAACGTTGTACAATTATGTTCAGCATTGAACATAACAAGAGATTCCCACTATGGCATCCTTTGCGATCAAGGTCATCCGCAACGCGCTGAAGGGCGTCGACGCCTTTTCACCCGAGACGGCCGGGCGGCTTGCTTTCAGGCTGTTCACTCTCACGCCCGGCAGAAAGCCGAAGAACGCCAAGGAAAAGGCGGCGCTCGCGGCTGCAGCCCCGGTGATCGCCAGGGGCCAGCCGGTGACGCTCTCCTATGCCGGCGGCTGGGTGCTGGCGCGCCGGTTCGCGGCGCCGCGCGAGGCCGCCAACACCAAGCGCATTCTCCTCGTGCACGGTTGGGGATCGCGCAGCGACTATCTAGCGGCGATGATCGACGGCCTGGTCAAGGGCGGCGCCGAGGTGGTGACGCTCGACTGGCCCGGGCACGGAGCTTCGCCGGGGCGCACGTTGACCATGCCGGCAGCGGTTCGGGCGATCGACGCGGCCTGGCGGCACTTCGGCAATTTCGACGTCTGTGTCGGCCATTCCTTCGGCGGCGGCAGCCTGGCTTGCGCTGCCGGCGGCATCGTCTGCGACGTGCACAGCCATATCCCGAAGAAGCTGGTGCTGATCGGTGCGCCAAGCGAGATGACTTGGCTTTTCAAAGGCTTCGGGAGAATTCTTCGCCTTTCCCCGAAGGCGCAGGTGGCCTTCGAAGGCGTTGTCGAACGTCTCTCCGGCCGCCGACTTCAGGATTTCGATGCAGCGCACGTGATCCAGGCGCGCGCCGTGCCGACGCTCGTCATCCATGCGGAGGACGACAAGGAAGTCTCCGCCGACCATGCGCGCCGTTATGCGGCGGCCGGGCCGAATGTGGAAATGCACTGGGCAAATGGCTTTGGCCACCGGCGCATAGTTTCGGCCGCACCGGTGATTGCGCGGATCAACGCCTTCATACACGCGGAAGATCAAAAAGCCGCCGCCTGACTATTTTCGTTGACCGTGTCATCAGTCTGTCATGCTATCTGCCGAAGGGTCGCTGGCCCGGGATTCTCTGTATCCAGATTGCTCCCGGGATTTTTGGCAGCATTGGAGGACGGCATGTCGATCATCAGCTCGGTCGAGGAACTCAACGCGCTCTATGGCGGCGTCAGCGAAGCATCGGTGGCCAAGGTCACCAAGACGCTGACGGCCGAATACCGGCTGATGATCGAGGCATCGCCTTTCTGCGCGCTCGCGACCGTCGGTCCGGAGGGACTGGATTGCTCGCCGCGCGGGGACGATGATTGCGTCGTGCGGATCGGCGACGACAGGACGGTGCTTCTGCCGGACTGGCGCGGCAACAACCGCGTCGATTCGCTCGCCAATATCGTGCGCGATCCGCGCGTGGCGCTGATGTTCCTGATCCCCGGTTCGAACACGACGATGCGCATCAACGGCACGGCGGTGCTCAGCGTCGATCCCGCCCTGACGGAAAGCTTCGAGGTCGACGGCAAGCACCCGCGCAGCGTCATCGTCGTGACGATTGGCGAGGTCTATTTCCAATGCGCCCGCGCCGTCATGCGCGCCCAACTCTGGAACCCCGACCGCTTCCTTGATCCGGCATTGCTGCCGACGCCCGGCACGTTGCTGAAGGCCGCCAAGGCGGATTTCGACCGCGAGACCTATGACCGCGAATGGCCGGAGCGCGCCGCCAAGACCATGTGGTAAACTGCACCCCGGCTGATCGGCGCGATCAGGCAAGCACAGAGGCTGGAGGCGAGGGTGCGGCAGCAAGCTCTGACAGGTGCATTCCTGCTCGCCCTCCTGGCTGGCAAGGCGTCTGCTGGTGAGCCGTCGCTGGCGGAAAAGCTCAATCTGCTGGCAGCAAGTTACCCGGATGCCATCGAGCGCATCGACGGCAACGCCTTGATCCTTGGGGATGGCGGGCCGCCGATCGTCATCGACGACGGCCGAACGAAAAGCCATGCCGAGAAACTCGCTGCGGGGGACGTCGAGGACAGCCTGTCACAAGTCTATCCGATCGGTGCCTGTGCGACGCCGCCAGCGGTCGATTTCGACCCGGGGCGCATACGCAGCGAAGCGCTTCTGAAACGGCTCTATGGCGGCAGCGCTACAACCGTCCGGCAGGATCTCGTCGGCGTGGACTGGTTCGGCGAGCGGCTGCAGGTAACGAGGAAGCACGGGATGGCGGCGGCGCTGAAGGCTGTTGCCGCGGACCTTTCGCGACAAGCCGAACTCAGGCGCTATCTCAGCCCGAGTGCCGGCACCTTCAACTGGCGCCCGATTGCCGGCACCGCGACGCTGTCGGTCCACAGTTTCGGTGCGGCCATCGATATCAACACGCGCTTTGCCGACTATTGGCGCTGGGCCGGAAAGGCCCGCGGCGGCTATCGCAACCGCTACCCGCTGGGCATCGTTCAAGCCTTCGAAAAGCGCGGCTTCATCTGGGGCGGCCGTTGGTATCACTTCGACACGATGCATTTCGAATACCGGCCGGAGATGATCGCAATCGCTCGCGCCGCAGGCGCCGATGCGTGTCGCCAGTAGTCTCAGCGGGAAACGGACTCGCGGGCCATGAAACGCAAAAGGCGCCCGTGGAGGGCGCCCGTTGTCTGTTTGGTCTACGAAGGCGTTGCCGCTTCTCAGCGGCGATAGATCAGCCAATTGCGGCCGGATTCCTTGCGCATGCCGTCTTCGAAGAGAACCGTCTTGTTACGGCCCGCGTTCTTGGCCGAGTAGAGCGCGATGTCAGCCTTGTTGTAGAGGTCCACCGGGTCTTCGGCGGCCGTCGCCATGCAGACGCCAACGGACAGCGTGATCGGGCCGTAATTGACGCCGGTCTTGGAATTGCGGAAGGCCGTCGCGGCCAGTACGGTGCGGATGCGGTCGGCAATCTGAAGGCACTCTTCCTGGCTGCTGTCGCCGAGGATGATGGCGAATTCCTCGCCGCCGGTGCGCGCGACGAAAGCCTCGCGGCGCAGATTGGCGCGTAGCACGCCGCCGACGGTCGCCAGGATCTTGTCGCCGACCGGATGGCCGAAGGTGTCGTTGACCTTCTTGAAGTGGTCGATGTCGGCAACGAGCAGGCCGGTGAAGTTTCTCAGGTGCTCGTTGTTGTAGACAGCCGCCAGATTGTCGTCGAAGGCACGGCGGTTGGCGAGCCGCGTCAGCGAATCGGTGTTGGCGATGCGCTTGTATTCATCGAGTTCCTGACGGATGACCTCCATCTCGAAGGACTTCTGCACGACGGTCTCGACGCGTTCCTTGCCCTGGCTCATCGTCTCGGCCGTCGCATCGGTCAGAATGCCGATGGCGTGGCGCAGGATATCGGCGCTCGATGCGCTCTTGCTGACGATGTTGACATAGGCTTCGTCGAGAACCTTGTTGTAGTTCTCGAGTGCGTATTGCTCGTCGCGCAACAGGGTCACGAGTTCGGCAAGCTTGGCGGCAAGCGTGGTGTGGGCGCGCTCGATGCCGGTGGAGCGATGGATGTGGCTGAAATACTGCGCACCGATCGCGTCCAGTTCCTCCTGGGTCGCGCGGCTGCCGAGTGCGGCCAGTTCCTTCGACAATTGCGGATTGGAGCCGAGATAGGCTTCGTAATAGAGCTCGTAATTGCGGGGGATGGGCGCCACGCCCATCATGCGCATCGCATGGGTTACCTGCGCTGCGATATCGGGCGTCTGAGCCTTGCCCGAGCTTCCCGTTTGCATGTGCAAACCCCCTAATATGAAACGCTGCTTATCGGTCATTATTTTTAGGGGCAAATGATTTGCGAAGTCTTAATATTTGCCGCCGTCGCGCCGCCGCATCGTGACCGATCGCGGCAGGTTTTGCCGATCGACAGTGCGTTCGCGACATCAAGGCCACGGCGCCGCGGAGGCGCCGTGGTGTATCAAAATGGATCAGGCCGGGCTGATCATCGTTTCCGGACGAACGACGGCGTCGAACTCTTCGTTCGTCACATAGCCGCCGCCGACCGCTTCTTCGCGCAGCGTCGTGCCGTTCTTGTGCGCGGTCTTGGCGATTTTGGCGGCGTTGTCGTAGCCGATCTTCGGAGCGAGCGCCGTCACCAGCATCAGCGAGCGGTCGAGCGCTGCCTTGATGTTGTCTTCGCGGGCCTCGATGCCGACGACGCAATTGTCGGTGAAAGACACGGCCGCATCGGCGAGCAACTGAACCGACTGCAGGAAGTTGTAGGCCATCAGCGGGTTGAAGACGTTGAGTTCGAAATGGCCCTGGCTGCCGGCGAAGGTGAGCGCGGCGTGGTTGCCGAAGACCTGGACGCAGACCTGGGTCAGCGCTTCGCACTGGGTCGGGTTGACCTTGCCCGGCATGATCGACGAGCCCGGCTCGTTTTCCGGCAGCGACAATTCGCCAAGGCCCGAGCGCGGGCCGGAGCCGAGGAAACGGATGTCGTTGGCGATCTTGAAGAGCGCTGCGGCCGTCGCGTTGATCGCGCCGTGGCTGAAGACCATGGAATCATGGGCGGCGAGCGCTTCGAACTTGTTCGGCGCGGTCGTGAAGGCGATGCCGGTGATCTTGGCGATCTCTTCGGCGACCTTTTCGGCAAAGCCGACAGGTGCGTTGAGGCCGGTACCGACGGCCGTGCCGCCCTGGGCGAGTTCGCAAAGGCCCGGCAGGGTCATTTCGATGCGCTTGATCGAGGAGGCGACCTGCGCCGCGTAGCCGGAGAATTCCTGGCCGAGCGTCAGTGGCGTTGCATCCTGGGTGTGGGTGCGGCCGATCTTGATGATGTGGTCGAAGGCCTTGACCTTGGCTTCGAGCGCCTTGTGCAGGTGCTTCAGCGCCGGCAGCAGGTCATGGATGACGCGCTCGGCGCAGGCGATGTGCATCGCCGTCGGATAGGTGTCGTTTGACGACTGGCTCATGTTGACGTGGTCGTTCGGATGCACCGGCTTCTTCGAGCCCATGACGCCGCCCATGAGTTCGATGGCGCGGTTCGAGATGACCTCGTTGGCGTTCATGTTCGACTGGGTGCCGGAGCCGGTCTGCCAGACGACGAGCGGGAAATGGTCGTTGAGCTTGCCGTCGATCACTTCCTGCGAAGCCTTGACGATCGCATCGGCTACGGTCGAGTCGAGGCGGCCGAGTGCCTGGTTGGTGCGGGCGGCCGCCTGCTTGACGATGCCGAGCGCCCGGACGATCGAAGCCGGCTGCTTTTCCCAACCGATCTTGAAGTTGCCGAGCGAACGCTGGGCCTGAGCGCCCCAATAGCGGTCGTTCGCCACTTCGATGGGGCCGAACGTATCTGTTTCCGTGCGCGTCGATGTCATCGTGATACCTGCCTTGATCATGCGGTTCATGAAGCCTGGGCGAGGGGCCGTGTGGCGGATCTCTCCAGGGTGCCGGGCCTCTCTCTGCCCCGACGGCCGGAGCTTGTAAAGGGGCGGGCCCGGGCTGGCTATGCTACAATCGTTTGAAACCCCACGGGCGTGGCGGGTCCACGCTGCGCCACCGTGATTCGGTCTCTGCCGAGCCTCCGGCAGCGTTGTGATGTTTCGGTCACAGACGCCATCTTCTTTTCCGGCGACGATCGCCTGCCGCTGCCGGCGCAAGCGCGCATGCCGAAATAAAATCCATTGGGATCAAATTTTTATCGCTCTCCCTACGTCTTTAAAATGAGGCGTTCGGGAGATTTTGACAGGAGGTCCGACGGCGATCAGTGCCGGCGCGTTTCCTTTTCATTCACCATCCTTTTCTATAACTTTTAGCGCACGAGGGCGTGGCGAGAATCTGGCTTCAGCCGAATTCGGCGACAACGCGATACGGGGACGTAGTTTCATATGAGAGTTCTTAAGACGGCAGCGATCGTAGCGCTCATGAGCGGCTGTGCGATCGCGACCATGGACGCGCGGCCGGCTTCGGCCTTCACACTTGGCGATTTCATCCGGGCAGGCCGGAAGAAGCCGGAAACACAGCAGGCCCCGACCAACGAGGCGCTTCCCGGCGTCGGGGCGATGGTCGATCCGCAGCAGCAGGCGGCCAAGCCGCTGCCGAAAATCACCGGCCCGAAATACTATACCTACAAGGCCGAGCCGCTGCGCCGGATCGCAACCGACAAGTTGCTCGATCCCTTGGTTACCGGTTCCGTGCGCAACGACGCGCTGCCGCCGATGCTGCGTACGCCGTTGGCCGATGCGCGCCAGTTCCTTCCCAGCATCAACGTGCGTGCCTCGGGCGATGTCGCAAAGGCGGTCGAAGCCCATTACGGCGCCCGCATGGACTACATCTGGATCGGCGCTGAAGGCGTCAATGCCAAGGCGAAGGCGGCGGTTGCCGTTCTCGCCGACGCCGCCAAGGTCGGCCTCGATCCCCAGGATTATGCCGTCAGCGTGCCCTCCGACACTTTCGACCGCGGCGACATGATCGCCCGCGAAAAGGAGCTGGTGCAGTTCGAGATCGCGCTTTCGGCCGCGACGCTCAGCTACGCGCAGGACACCGTGCGCGGCCGCATCGATCCGAACAAGATCTCCGGCTACCACGACTTCAAGCGCAAGACGGTGGAGCTGCTGCCGCTTCTCGATAAGATGTCGGCAAGCAGCGACGTTGCCACGTTGTTGAATGAGCAGAGCCCAAAGAGCGCGCAGTTTGCCGCTCTTTCCGCGGAACTAGCAAAACTGCGCGCCGAACAGGGTGTCGAGCAACGCGTCGAGATCGCGCCCGGCACGTTGCTGAAGCCGGGGCAGAGCAATCCCGAACTCGCAAACATCATCGCGGGTATCCGGCTCAAGGGTTCGGAAAAGCTGAAGACAGACCATGCTACGGTTCTTGCCGCCTACCAGGGCACACCGGACTATACGCCGGAACTGGTCACGGTGGTCGAGGCGTTCCAGCAGGAGCACGGGCTCAAGGCCGACGGTGTTGTCGGCCAGGCGTCGCTTCGCATCCTGACCGGCGGCGACACGGTCGCGGCCAAGATCAACAAGCTCGAGATCGCCATGGAGCAGGCGCGCTGGCTGCCGGATGGTCTCGGCGACCGCTACGTCTTCATCAACCAGCCGGCCTTTACCGCCACCTACGCCGACAAGGGCGCCGAGCAGTTCTCCATGCGCGTCGTCGTCGGCTCCAAGGCGAACCAGACCTACTTCTTCCAGGACGAGATCCAGACGGTCGAGGTCAACCCCTACTGGGGCGTGCCGCAGTCGATCATCGTCAACGAGATGCTGCCGAAGCTTAGGAGCGACCCGAACTATCTCGATCGCATGGGCTACCAGGTCGAGGTCGGCGGTCGCCCGGTCCCGTCCGCATCGGTCAACTGGAACGGCTCGACCGCATCGGTTGCTGTGCGTCAGCCGCCGAGCAGCGACAATGCGCTTGGCGAGTTGAAGATCCTGTTCCCCAACAGCCACGCGATCTACATGCACGACACACCGTCGAAGAGCTTCTTCAAGCGTGACAACCGCGCGCTCAGCCACGGCTGCGTGCGGCTTGCCGATCCGCGCCTGATGGCGGCAGCCGTGCTCGGCACGAGCGTTGACGATGTCGGCAAGGAAATCGCCGGCGGCCGCAACAAGGCGCTGCAGGTTCCGGTGAAGGTTCCGGTCTACGTTGCCTACTTCACGGCTTGGCCGAACAAGGACGGCGTGGTCGAGTACTTCAACGACGTCTACGACCGCGACATGTACATGAACCGGGCCTTCGACGCGACGCGCGGCGCGCGCCGGGCGGAAGGATAAGCAAGAAAAAGGCCGCTTCGAGCGGCCTTTTTCTTATCTGCTATTTGGAAAACAATCCCGAGACCAGATCCGGGGTCAGCTCGTCGAAGTGGCCGATGACGACGGTAGGGTCGAGGCTTTCGACCGGAACATCGGAGTAGCCGAAGGGAACCGCGATCGAGGGCACGGACGCATTGCGGGCGACGAGGAAGTCGTTGAGGCTGTCGCCGACCATCACGGTGCGAGTCGCCAGGCCCCCGGCATTGGAAACCGTGCGCAGCAGGTGGGCGGCATCCGGCTTGCGCACTTCGAAGGTGTCGCCACCGGAAATCGCGGCGAAGCGCTCGATCAGGCCGAGCCGTTCGAGCAGGCGCGTGGCGAGCTTTTCCGGCTTGTTGGTGCAGACGGCGAGCTTGAAGCCGGCACCGGACAGGCGGTCGAGCGCGTCGACGAGACCTGGATAGGGCAGCGAATCGCCCGGCATCGAGCCATGGTAGAATTCGACGAATTCCTTCAGCTGCCATTCCAGCACGTCTTCGGAGAGCGGCTTTTGCCGCATCGCGAAGGTGCGCTCGATCATAGCGCGGGCTCCGTGGCCGACGAGATGGGTAAGGTCGCCGTAGGTGACCGGCTCGACGCCGGCCTGGGTAACCGCATGGTTGAGGCTGGCGACCAGGTCTGGCGCCGTGTCGACGAGCGTTCCGTCGAGATCGAAAACGACAATGGGAGAAGACAAGGAGAAAACCTCTTGGCGCTGAAAACCGTTGTTGATCGGGTAGGCGAACTCATCGGCGATTGCAATGGCAAGCCGGCGCGGCAAAGCACGCGGAATCCTGAGTGCTGATTTCATTTTGGCTTTTGTTTGCGCCGTCGGGCGTGTAAGTGTCACAGCGGAAAAACGGGCGGCCGTTCGCTGATTGCGGCCTGCTGCCCGTGCGAATCACAAGGGAGCGACCGGCGCATGGACGCCCGCGAAATGAAGATCAAAGCCGCGGCCGCGGCGCTGGAATATGTCGAAGACGGCATGCGTCTCGGCATTGGCACGGGTTCCACGGCCGAGGAGTTTGTGCGGCTCCTGGCCGAGAAGGTCGCAGCGGGCTTTCGCATCGAAGGCGTTCCCACCTCGGAGCGCACGGCGCGGCTCTGCCTCGAACTCGGTGTTTCGCTGAAGTCGCTCGACGAACTGCCCGAACTGGATCTGACGATCGACGGCGCCGACGAGGTCGATGGCCAGTTGCGGCTGATCAAGGGCGGCGGCGGCGCGCTGCTGCGCGAAAAGATCGTTGCGGCCGCGTCCAAGCGCATGATCGTGATTGCCGACGAGACGAAGGTGGTCGACGTTCTCGGCGCCTTCAAGCTGCCGATCGAGGTCAATCCCTTCGGTCAGGTGGCAACGCGGATCGCGATCGAAAAGGTGGCTTCCCGCCTCGGGCTTTCGGGCGAAATCGCCGTGCGCCAGTCCCATGACGGCCCCTTCCTGACGGACGGCGGGCACCTCATTCTCGATGCATCTTTTGGCCGTATTCCTGATGCAGATGCGCTCGCGGGGGAGCTGAATGCCATTCCCGGCGTCGTCGAGCACGGGCTTTTCATCGGCATCGCTTCGCTGGCAATCATTGCCGGGCCGCAAGGGGCACGCACGCTGACTGCGTCCTGAGCCGGCTTCGCTGCCCCGTCAGGGGCAGGAGCGGTGAAGACAACAGGTTTCCATACATGCGGGCCTGGCGGCGGCAATCGCCCGGGCAGCATGCGACAAACACAGGAGCAAGGGTAAAAATGAACAAACTCGCAGGTCTTGTCCGCACTTTCGCTGCCACCGCGGTTCTGCTGTCCGCGTCCGTTCCGGCGGTCAAGGCCCAGGACGTCTCCGAAGACCAGATCAAGGCGGCGCGCGCGACGATCGCTGCTCTCGGCGTAACCAACAGCTTCGACAACATCCTGCCGAACCTGGCCGAGCGCCTGAAGAACACGCTGATCCAGGCATCGCCGAACCATCAGGAACTGATCACCGCGACCGTCGACGATAAGGCGCTGAGCCTTGCCGCCCGCCGCGCCGATCTCGAGAATGAAGCCGCGACGATCTACGCCAAGACCTTTTCGCTCGAAGAGCTGAACGCGATCACCGAGTTCTACAACTCGGCCGCCGGCAAGAAGCTCCTGAACGACGGCCCGATCGCCTCGCGCGAACTGCTGAAGGCCGCCGACATCTGGGCATCGGGCGTATCGCGCGACCTGACCCAGGAAGCCACCAAGTCGCTCGACGAGAAGGTCGGCTCCGCCCAGCCGGCAGCAGCCGAAGGCGCCGTTCAGGCGCCGGCCCAATAAGCTGTAGCGCTTAGCGCCTTCATCACGTTTCGAGGAGCCCGGAGCGATCCGGGCTTTTCTTTTGCCCGGAGGCTCCACTATATGTGCCTGCGACGCAGCCATCGGCTGCGCCCGGTTGCGTGTCGGCCAAGCATCGTTCGGCCCGCTTTTCAGATCGCCATTTCGGCCCGCTTGCTTTCAGGAGACTGCCCATGCCCGCTTTCGACTATGACCTTTTCGTAATCGGCGGCGGTTCGGGCGGCGTGCGCAGCGGGCGGCTCGCCGCAAGCCTCGGCAAGAAGGTCGCGATTGCGGAAGAGTATCGCTATGGCGGCACCTGCGTCATTCGCGGCTGCGTGCCGAAGAAGCTTTATGTCTACGCGTCTCAGTTTTCCGAGCACTTCGAAGACGCAGCCGGCTTCGGCTGGACAGTCGGCGAAAGCACGTTCGACTGGAAGAAACTGGTCGCCGCCAAGGAGCAGGAAATCACCCGGCTCGAAGGGCTCTACCAGAAGGGCCTCAACAATGCCGGCGCCGAAATCCTGCATACGCGCGCCGAGCTCGTCGGTCCGAACACGGTTCGCCTGCTCGACAGCGGCAAGACGGTAACGGCGGAACGCATCGTCATTGCCGTCGGTGGTCATCCGACCCCGCATGACGCGCTGCCGGGTCACGAGCACTGCATTTCGTCCAACGAAGCCTTCGACCTTGCGGAGCTGCCGAAGTCGATCCTGATCGCCGGCGGCGGCTACATCGCCGTCGAGTTCGCCAATGTCTTCCACGGCCTCGGCGTCGAGACGACGCTGATCTATCGCGGCAAGGAAATCCTGTCGCGCTTCGACCATGACCTGCGCCGTGGGCTGCATGTGGCAATGGAAGAGAAGGGCATCCGCATCCTTTGCGAGGACATCATTCAGTCCGTCGCGCTCGACGCCGACGGCAAGCGCGTCGCGCACACGATGAAGCACGGCGACATCGCCGCCGACCAGGTGATGCTGGCGCTCGGCCGCGTGCCGAACACCAGGGGCCTCGGCCTGGAGGCCGCCGGCGTGAAGACGGACGAGCGGGGCGCCATCGTGGTCGACGCCTTCTCGCGCACCAGCGCGCCCGGCATCTATGCGCTTGGCGACGTGACCGACCGTGTGCAACTGACGCCGGTCGCGATCCATGAGGCGATGTGCTTCATCGAGACCGAGTACAAGAACAATCCGGTGTCGCCGGACCACGACCTGATCGCGACCGCGGTCTTCTCGCAGCCGGAAATCGGTACGGTGGGCCTGACCGAAGAGGACGCGGCGCGCCGCTTCGACGAACTCGAAGTCTACCGTGCCGAGTTCCGGCCGATGAAGGCGACGCTTTCCGGTCGCAAGGAAAAGATGATCATGAAGCTGATCGTCAATGCCGCCGACCGCAAGGTGCTCGGCGCTCATATCCTTGGTCATGACGCGGGCGAAATGGCGCAGTTGCTCGGCATTTCGCTGAAGGCCGGCTGCACGAAGGACGACTTCGACCGGACGATGGCGGTGCACCCGACGGCAGCCGAAGAGCTGGTGACGATGTATTCGCCGTCCTATCGCATCCGCAAGGGCGAGCGGGTCTGAGCCGCCTCAGGCAGACGCTCCCGCAAACCGCGCCTCCTCGCGTTTAAAAAGATCGGCGAGACGATCGATGACCGTCCGGACCTCCGGACGGCGCCGGTCGTCGTCGTTTGCCGCGATCCACAACGGATGCGTCAGGTCCTCGATCAATCCGCCTTCGCGCTTAAGGAATGGATCTCCTTCGCCGACAAAGGCGGGCAGGACGCCGCGGCCGGCGCCGTTGCGGATCAGCCGCACGAGAAGGGCGGCACTGTCGGTCCACGTATGGATCTGCTGCTCGCGGTTTTCAAAGACCCATCTTTCCGCCGGCGAGCTGGCAACTTCGGTGCCAATCGATATCCAGGGAAAGTCCTCGCGCTCCGGCATGTTGCCGGCGCGATAGACGGCATAGGCTATGTCCACCGAGCGGCGCACTGCTACATTACCTGAGTGCGGCTTTTCGTGCAGGACGGCGACATCGGCCTCTCTGAAGGTCAGGTCGAGGCCGCGATGCGCGTGCTTGCAGCAGAAGCGAAAACCGTCGCCCGAGGCGCGGATGTCGGTTGAATGATCGGCGACGAAGCCGGCGAGCCAGGCATCGCTTGCGACCGACACGATCGGCAGGGCAAAGGCGTCGCGGTGCCAGTCGGAGATGTTCTCGGCGGCATTCTGCATGGCGCGGACATGTTCGAGAAGGATCTGGCCGTCGTGAGCGAGGCGATAGCCTTGCTGGCTGCGGATGAAGAGTACCCTTCCGGTCGCTCGCTCGAGTGCGAGCATGCGCCGGCCGATGGTCGGCGCGCTCAACCCCGTCCGCGTGGCAGCCCCGCTCAAGCCGCCCTCGGTCGCAACGTGATAGAACAGTTTCAAATCGTCCCAGGCTGCCTCGGCCATAAGTCCTCCATGGAGGTTACTGTCTCGTCCTAACGCGGAGCGTCCGCCTTGGCTTCCATTCGCGGATGAAAGACGTCTTTCAACGGTGCGCCTACAACGCTGCCGGCAAAGACATTAGGTCTCCCCCTGTCTCAAGGCAAAGGAGGCGAGACCATGTTTGAACATTGGGCAGTCATGTGGACGGTTCTGCAGCGCGAACGTCGCGACGGGGCACGCAACGGCCTGGATGATCCGCTCGACGGACCGGAGTGGCGCGGCCTGCACTGGGTGCTGCCGGTCTTCTCGTTCCTGCTTAACCGGCGCAGATCGGACGCGCGCTTGACGCGAGGGCCAGCCATTGCCGGCCGCAAGCAGCCGGGCACGATCATTGAACATACTGTCGCCGATCTCGGCGGCTGCGCCGGAGCACTAGGATGCCACTATCCCATTGAAACTGCGCATCGTTCTTTCGATATAGGGAGCAGGACTTTCGGGATCGTGCGCTCCCAGGACATATCGTTGCGCGCCGGGCGCCCTGCAAAGCAATGAATTCTGGTAGGATGGCTTTCCAAGCGTTTCCTTAACGTCTATAAGCCCGCATTCCGCGGCGTTTCCGGCTGGGCGGGCACGAGGCTTGGCCAAGTGACCGGGGCAGGGCCTGCGGATGGTGAGTGAAATTTCAGAATACCGGGCGGCCGCATTGGCCGTCAGGGCGTGACCCGCGCGGTTGGATCCGCGGCAGACAACAGGTGATCGAAATGGCACAGACTTGGACTCCAAACAGCTGGCGGCAGAAACCCATCCAGCAGGTGCCGGAATATCCGGACCTGGCAGCGCTTGAGGCGACCGAAGCGCGCCTCGCGAAGTATCCGCCGCTGGTGTTTGCGGGCGAGGCCCGTCGTCTGAAGAGTGCCCTTGCCAATGTTGCTGAAGGCCGCGGCTTCCTGCTGCAGGGCGGCGACTGCGCGGAGAGCTTTGCCGAGCACGGCGCCGACACGATCCGCGACTTCTTCCGCGCCTTCCTGCAGATGGCCGTCGTATTGACGTTCGGCGCGCAGCAGCCGGTGGTCAAGGTCGGCCGTATCGCCGGCCAGTTCGCCAAGCCCCGTTCCTCGGGTGTCGAGAAGCAGGGTGACGTGACGCTGCCGTCCTACCGCGGCGACATCATCAACGGCATCGAGTTCACCGAGGAAGAGCGTATTCCGAACCCGGAACGCCAGATCATGGCTTACCGTCAGTCGGCAGCGACGCTGAACCTCCTGCGCGCCTTTGCGATGGGCGGCTATGCCAACCTCGACAACGTGCACCAGTGGATGCTCGGCTTCGTCAAGGACAGCCCGCAGGCGGAGCGCTACCGCAAGCTCGCCGACCGGATCTCCGAAACCATGGACTTCATGAAGGCGATCGGTATCACCTCGGAAAACCATCCGAGCCTGCGCGAGACCGATTTCTTCACCAGCCATGAGGCGCTGCTGCTCGGCTACGAGCAGGCGCTGACGCGCGTCGATTCGACCTCGGGCGACTGGTACGCCACGTCCGGCCACATGATCTGGATCGGCGATCGTACCCGTCAGCCCGACCATGCGCATATCGAATATTGCCGCGGCATCAAGAACCCGCTCGGCCTCAAGTGCGGCCCGTCGCTGACGGCCGATGGCCTGCTGGAGCTGATCGACCTGCTCAACCCGGCCAACGAAGCCGGCCGCCTGACGCTCATTTGCCGCTTCGGCCATGACAAGGTCGCCGAGCACCTGCCGCGCCTCATCCGCGCGGTCGAGCGCGAAGGCAAGAAGGTGGTCTGGTCCTGCGACCCGATGCACGGCAACACGATCACGCTCAACAACTACAAGACCCGTCCGTTCGAGCGGATCCTGTCGGAAGTCGAAAGCTTCTTCCAGATCCACCGCGCCGAGGGTTCGCACCCGGGCGGCATCCATATCGAGATGACCGGCAACGACGTGACGGAATGCACCGGTGGCGCGCGTGCGCTTTCGGGCGACGATCTCGCCGATCGCTACCACACCCACTGCGATCCGCGCCTCAACGCGGACCAGGCGCTGGAACTCGCCTTCCTGCTCGCCGAGCGCATGAAGGGCGGCCGCGACGAGAAGAAGATGGTCGTCAACGGCTGATCTAAATCTCTGGCATCGTTCAGGTTTTCTGAACGTCGCTTGGATGCTTTGAATTTGACAATGCCGGGCCGGCTCTGGAAGTTGGCCCGGCATTTTCGTGTCTGGAGCAGGGCGCGGCGCGGGCTGTCGCTTGGGCCGGCGCGCTCCATGGCACGATCGAGGGATCGTGATCTTCAGGAGGGGCCATGCAGGACATTCATCACGGGGGCTGCCTTTGTGGCGCCATTCGCTTCAAGGCGCGCGGCGAGCTGCGCGAACTGATCTTCTGCCACTGCAGCCAATGCCGGAAGCAGACCGGGCTCTATTACGCCGCAACCAACGTCCAGGATCAGGACTTCGAACTGGAGGGGGCGGAGAACGTAACCTGGTACAGGGCCAGTGACAGCGCCAGCCGGGGCTTTTGCCGGCACTGCGGGTCGGCGATGTTCTGGAAGGCGGACGGTTCGGATTATACCTCGATCCTCGCGGGCACGTTCGACAAGCCGACGGTGCTGAAGCCCGGCTACCATATCTTCTGTGAAGACCAGGGCGATTTCTACGAGATCAAGGACGACCTGCCGAAATTCGCGGCCGGCCGCGTCTGAAGGTCAGGCCGGCGGGTTTGCCGCTCGCCGCTCGGCCTGTTCGAAGCCGTTGGCAAGGCCTGCAAGCTTGACCGCCTGCCACTGGCAATATTCCGCGATCAGCCGCTCGCTCAGCCAGAACAGGCCGCGCTGCCCTTCATCGGCTCTTCCAAGCAGGCCCAGGTCCTGGGCGCGGGTGAAGATGCGCCGAATATGGGTGTTCGAGATCATGTAATGCGTGGCGAGGTCCGAGAGGTTTGCCTCCAGCCACACCTTGCCGTCCACGGGGTCGAGACTCTTCGGCCGCGCCATCAGGTCGTCGAGCAGAAGGCCGCCGCACTCGGTCCACACGAACGCCGCGACCCCTTCCGGCGGTTCGGTCCACCGGCGGTCCGATAGCAGCAAGCGGGCGGCGATCGGCTGAGCGCGCTCGAAAACAGTGCGGTCGGCGTCGACGCGCGCGACACGGCATTGGCCGTCGAACCGATCGAGCGTTCCCATCTGGCTCATGAACCAGCGCAACATGGCGCCTTCGCTGATTTCCGTCGGCTCCAGCGGACGGATCTTCTTGCGCGCCCGCCCGCCATCCGCATCGCGCAGAAGCTTGTAGGTCAGGAGCTCGGCGATGAAGGCGGCGGCGGTGTTGCGGCTGGCGCCGCCGGTCTCGTGGATGAACTTGAGGAGGCGTGCGGTCGTAATCCCGGATTCGGGATTGCCGGGCTCGCGCTCGAGGTGAAGGGCGTAGACAGCCTGGCTGAGGGTCCATTTCTGGTGGGAGGCAACAAGGCGGGCGATACGGGGAAACGTGTCGTAGGCGGCCATCAGGTCGCGCGCGCTCGCCTGGAGCACGTTGCGCAATTCCGGATGACGAAGAAAACCTTCCGCTGTGAAGGCGAGCGAGCCATCCCGCGCAGCACCTTCCTGCTCTGCCACCACCCGCATCTGCTGCGCACACCCCCAATGCTCGCGCGGCCCGCCGAGGGCAGGGAACTCAAGGAACCCCGCCGGCCAGCTGCCAATCAGCTGTACCCTTCTAGCAGGGCTACCTTGTGCATAACGTGTCAGCAACTGAATTTGTTCAACGGGGCGTTGACGGTTGCCGCCGAGCGCTCCGTTGAAGGGACTACTGCACCAGCACCGGCGACTGGCACTTGACGCCGGTGACGCGCACATCGGCCTCGCCGACCCGCACGCCGACGAGCAGCAGAAGGTTGTACAGCAGATCGTCGACCGGCTTGGTGACGGCTCCGAGCGTCTGGGCCAGTGCCTGCTGCACGATGGTCGGGCTGCCGAGCGTCAGGAACAGAACCTGGATGTTCAGGTCGAGATTGTTGAGGAGCGTTTGCGTCGTCGAGGTCAGGATGTCCTTGGTCGAGACGGTCTTGATCGACCGGGCCGCAACTTCGGACGGGCTGAAGCTCAGGCGCGTCGGCTTGAGGTTCTGCGCCTCGACATGGGCGAGTGCATCGATCTTGACCACCAGCGCGTCGACGAGCTTGGCTCTTTGCACCCGGGCGTCGGACGAGAAGTTCGACAAGACGGCCGGATCGACGTCGCCGATGGCGATTTCGGCAATGCCGGGCACTGCGTCGACGCTGACCGAAGCATTTTCGGGCGTGCCGCCATAGCACCGAATATCGGCGAGCTTGGCTTCCGCATAGGCGAGCTCGACATAGATCGGCAGGCGGATGCGAATGCCGGCAAGGGCAGCCAGACCGTCGACGTTGACTTCGACGGCAAGGCGGGTCTGGGCCGTGCGTACCGCCGCACCAGGCGTGCCGAGGCGATGGCTCGGCGTTTCGACCGGCGGCTCGCCGATCGCGAGCTTGACCTTGGCAGATGCGATCCCCGGCAGGCCAGCCACTGCATTCAGCGCGATCTGGTTTTCGCCGTTTGCAATCGCGGCGGCGGCTGAGACGATCTGCAGCGCGCTCACCCGCATCGCCCAATCGGAGCCGGCGTCGATCTGCAGGCTCTTCTTCGGGTCGAGGTTGAGGATCTGCGCGAGCGTGAAGGTGCGCTTGTCGCTGGAGGTCGAAAGCTCGATGCTCTTGAGTGCGGCCGTGACCGTCCCGGACAGGCCCTGGACGAGCCGCATGGAGGCAAGCAGCTGCGGCATTGTCAGGTTTGCCTTCAGCACGTCCTCATAGGAGGCCGCCGTCAGGTTGAGCCTGGTCGCAATGATCTTCAGGAACGGCTGGATATCGATGTCCGCGTCGATGAGCGCCTGGTAATCCATCACCTTGAGCGAGATCGTCGTTCCGAGCATCTGCCCGAGGATTGAGTTGAGCAGCCCGTCATTGAGGCTTGCAAGGCGTGAGCCGACGGAGAAGGCGGCAATCTTCGAACTGGCTGCCGTGCCGTAGACGCTGAGGTCCGGCGCCTTGGTGAAGATCGAGGCGAGGAAGATGTCGCCCTTCCTTTCGAGCATGACCTGCACGGCATCCGTGGGCGTTGCGTCCTTGATGAAGCGCTGGCCGGCATCGACCGACGGATCGGGAACGTAGCGCCCGCGCGTCACGGTTGCGACGCCGTCAAGCTTGGCGGTGTTGATGTCACCGGGCGGCAAGGTCTTACCATCGATGGTCAACAACCCGTTCGGCGTCGACACGCCGTAGTTCAGGCCATTGTTGGCGAAGTGGTTGAGCACGGCCTTCTCCGCGGACGAGACGTTGGCCGCCGCCGCGATCGCGGCGAGATCGACCGTCGACTGCATTTCACGCTTCTGGACGGTGAGGTAGCCGTAGTCGATCGCCAGCGCCATGGACGTGATGACCAAGGGCATGGCCAGGGCGGCCGAGACGCCGATGTTGCCGCTACGTGCACGGGCGAGGGAGCGCATGGGATTCCACAGCATATCAAACCCCTCCGATGCGGATGGTTGCAAAGCGCTCGATCTGTTCGCTCGGCATGGCGAAGGTGAACAGGTTGAAGATCGGCAGGTCGCCGGCGTCGTATTTGATCCGGACGGTGAACTGGTTTGCGTTGTTGGCGTCGTCCTTGACGGTGACGCTCATGCGCGACGACTTGATGAAGGCCTGATCCATCGTCGTGCGACGGATATAGTCGGTCGCGAGCCGTTCACGCTCGGTTTCGGAGAGGCCGGCAATGGCCGTGCGGGCAGCATCGGCGGCGATCTGCTGAATGGAATGGGCGGCACTCAGATAGACGCCGTATGCGATCAGGGTCAGCACGCACATGAAGAAGAGCGGTGCTATTATTGCAAATTCTATCGCAGCGGCCCCGTCTCGGCCACCTAACAGGCGCTTGAAATTGGACATTGCAGCATCTCCGCGTACCCACGTTGCTGTATTTTTCGAATGTCCCTGCACCCCTAACGTGATCCTCAAATATTAATTTTTTCATACTCTGATAAGTTGTTGAATCCCAAGGCATTTCGCGTTTGTTGCAAAATGTGTATTCACAGTTGAATTAGGGTTTATGAAAATGAGCTAGTTTTCGCCCTGATGCGACGGCTGCGCGCGCCCCTTGTGCGGGCTCTGAGATGCGCGCAAAGGCTGCCGGTTATGTCGCCGGCAGGGAGTGCAGCTTGGGCGCATATCCGGTCACTGCCGTGCGGGCGGCGCGCGGTAATGTTCGAGCTGACGGTTGAGCGCCGCCAGGTCGGCGCGCAGTTCGGAGATCTCGCGCAGCAGCACGTCGTCGACCTTGTGATGCAGCGCGATCAACTCGACCTCCGATTTGAGATTGACTTCGTAATCCTTCGACGCGGCGAAGCGGTCGCGCTCGGCCTGGCGGTTCTGCGACATCATGATCACCGGCGCCTGCAGCGCGGCGAGCATCGAAAGCACCAGGTTGAGGAAGATGTAGGGGTAGGGATCAAACGCTCCGGTGATGAGCAGCACCGAATTGATCACGACCCAGCAGACGAGAAAGCCGCAGAAGCCGATGATGAAGCTCCAGGAGCCGCCGACCCGGGCGATATTGTCCGCGAGCCTGTCGCCGAAGGAGAGCCCGGCCGTAAACGCCGCGTGGGAATCCGTGGAAAGCGTCCGGCGATCGCGGGCGTGGGCGAGGATGCGGGCCTCGATCTCGCCCAGCTCGCTGATCGGCTTGCCGAAAAGCTGTTTCGAAATGTCGTTGAAATGCGGCATGGGGATCTCCGGTGTTGGCCGGATAAATCTAGGGCATGTCGCGCAAAAGTGCGCAGCGGTTTTGCTTTGCCCGCGTGCGATCCATCAAAAGCTTAAGGCATGGGGGGAATTCAGGCGTCAGCCAATACCGCCATGGCGGAAGGCGCGAAGCCGGACCGGGTGCGACCGGTCCGGCTTCTTGTTTCAGTGGGTTTCGGCAGCGCTTGCGAACAGGTCCGCGTGCGACTTGAAGAACCGGTCGGTCGAGAAGCGGTCGCCGAACATCATGTCGTGCTGCAGGAAGCGGTAGTCACGCAGCAGTGCCGGCACCTTCGGCTGGCGCGACCATTCGGCGACTTCCTTGCCGTTCTTGCGGATCAGCATGTAGCGGTCGACAACGCGGTACTGGTCGTACACCTTGCCGAGGAAACCGGTATAGTAGGGGTGCTCGTAACCGGACTGCTTGAGGATCTGGTAGGAGAGGAAGGCCGGGCTGATGGTGCCGACGTTCTTCTTCGGACCGGTCTTGTTCGACCAGACGACGAGCGGCGTTTCATGCTGCGCCTTCATCTGCTCCTTCGAACCTTTGCGTTCCGCCGTCACGCCCTTCATGAATCCGGTGCTGGTATAGACGGTGTTGAGCGGCGGCAGGTGGTCGCCGAAGAGCACGATGACCGTTTCGCGGTCGCGGTTCTTGGCCCAGTCCATCAGCTTCTTCAGGCTGTCGTCGGCTTCCTTGATGCCCTGGGCATAGGTGGCAAGCACCTGGCGGTCGGCTTCCGGCAGGTCGCCTTCGACCTTGATGGTGTTGTTGGCGTAGCGGTTGGCCTCGTAGGGGCCATGGCCCTGGAGCGTGACGGCGAAGAAGAAGAACGGATCGTCCATCGCGTCGGCCTGGCGGATGATCTCGTCGGTCAGAGATTCGTCCGAGGCGAAGATGCCGCGCTTCTGCATCGGCGGCATGTTCTCTTCCGACTTGAACATGTCGAAGCCGAAGGCCTTGTAGACGGCGGTCCGGTTCCAGAACCAGCTCTGGAACGGATGGATGGCGCGCGAGACATAACCTTCGCCACGGAAGAAGGTGGCAAGCGACGGGATCGGATTGCGGATGTACTGCTGGTACGGGATGCTGCCATAGGGCAGGAACGCGTTGGAGAAACCGGTGAGCGCCTCGAACTCGACGTTGGCGGTCATGCCGCCGAACTCCGGCGAGAAGACGTTGCCCGACTGCATTTCGCGGATCGTCGGCATCGGATCTGGCGACAGCTTGACGTTCGGCAGGCGGGTCGGATCCCAGAAGGATTCGCTCATCAGCACGATGACGTCGGGCTTGCCGCGGTGCGAGGTGCCGGCCGGCAGCGGCTTCACCGGGATGCGGTCGATCGCGTCGGCCATGTAACCGGCGGGCGCGCTGACATTGGCCATCGGCAGGTTGATGGCAAAGGCGAGCGCAAAGCCGTTGTGCTTATAGTTCTCGGTCTGGTCCCACATGATCGGGATGACCTTGAGGCGATCACGGATCCAGGAGAACTGGTTGTAATCCATGATGTTCCAGAAGGCGACGAGCAGCGGCAGCGCGAAGGCGAGGCGGGCCATGCGCTCGCGGGTCGTGAGCTTCGGGAAGGTGCGCCAGGCAAAGCGCAGCAGGAGGGCGATGCCAACGACGGCGACGACCAGGCCGACAGCGATGCCGACGGCCGTCCACGGACGGTCCTTCACCAGAACCGGCATCAGTTCCATGATCTGGCGACCGAACAGGAAATCGGTCGGATAGAGCGGATCGGACAGGAAGACCTGCTTCTGCTGGCAGACGACGGCGGGGATGATGGCAAGCGGCGCAATCACCACGGCAGACTTGTGCTCGCGACCGAAAATGCCGTCGACAGCGAGCAGGATCAGGAAGAAGGCGCCAACGGTCGTCAGCGCCGGGCGCGTCGGATCGAGCATGTAGGCGATGCTATCGGCAAGCGACTGACGCACGATCAGTTCGACGAGGAATACCAGAACGGCTGCGACGAAGAGGGAGAAGAATGCGCTGCGGGTGGCCGCGAGCGTCTTGGCGTGCCGTGTGGCGAAGCCCGGTCTATCGACATAGACACGTGAGCCTCTCGCAACCGCGGAATCGATACTGGCCAACATATTCTCCAATTTCATAAATGCGTCGTGTAACTGTCATACGCCCGTCATTTTGAACAGGGGATGAATGGTTTCTTAACGGACATGGAGGGTGGCTTTTCGTGGCGTGAAGCCACGCGAACAGCCCAGCATAAGGACCGGGAAAAACAGAATTTTTCGGTTTTTTTCGTGTCGTTGCGATTGCCTGTGGGTATTTTCCCGCAGATTGCGCTAAAGAACATTGCGAAAGTCAGCTGCAATCGTTCAGGACAGACCGACAGGCCCGCTCATGACCGCCCATAAAAACGCCCCTTCGCTCCTTCGCATCGCAATTGCCCAGCTCAATCCGACCGTGGGCGACATTGCCGGAAACCTGGCCAAGGCGCGTGAGGCGCGCGCCGACGCGGCGCGCCAGGGCGCCGATCTCCTGCTTTTGACGGAGCTGTTCATTTCCGGCTATCCGCCGGAAGACCTCGTTCTGAAGCCGGCCTTTCTGAAGGCGTGTCTCCAGGCCGTCGAAAAGCTCGCTGCCGAGACGGCCGATGGCGGTCCGGGCGTGATTATCGGCTTCCCGCGGCTGGCAAAAACCGGCCGGCACAATTCAATAGCCGTGCTCGACGACGGTAAGGTGATCGCGGTCCGCGACAAGGTCGACCTACCGAACTACGGCGAGTTCGACGAGAAGCGCGTGTTCGATCCGGGCCAGATGCCGGGGCCGGTCAATTTCCGCGGCGTGCGCATCGGCATTCCGATCTGCGAGGACATCTGGGGCGATCTCGGGGTCTGCGAGACGTTGGCCGAAAGCGGTGCTGAAATCCTGCTGTCGCCCAATGGCTCGCCCTACTATCGCGGCAAGGTCGACGTGCGCCATCAGGTGGTGCTGAAGCAGGTGATCGAGACGGGCCTCCCGATGATCTACGCCAACCAGCTCGGCGGCCAGGACGAGCTGGTGTTCGACGGCGCCAGCTTCGCCTTCAACACCGACAAGTCGCTCGCCTTCCAGATGAGCCAGTTCGAAGAGGCGATCTCGATCGTGGAGTGGAAGAAGGGCGACAGCGGCTGGCATTGCGAGCACGGCCTGAAGTCGCGCCTGCCGGAACGGGAGGAGGCGGACTACCGCGCCTGCTTGCTCGGCTTCCGCGACTATGTGAACAAGAACGGCTTCAAGAATGTGGTGCTCGGCCTTTCCGGCGGCATCGACTCCGCCATCTGCGCGGCACTTGCCGTCGATGCGCTCGGCGAGGAGCGGGTGCGCACGGTCATGCTGCCCTACCGCTACACTTCGCAGGAATCGCTGAAAGACGCCAAG
Source organism: Ensifer sp. ENS09 (assembly GCF_014852425.1). Taxonomy (NCBI): domain Bacteria; kingdom Pseudomonadati; phylum Pseudomonadota; class Alphaproteobacteria; order Hyphomicrobiales; family Rhizobiaceae; genus Ensifer; species Ensifer sp. ENS09. Next base: position 511,043 of record NZ_JACVBP010000001.1, on the reverse strand, counting down.
GAATGCGCCGAGGCGCTTGGTTGCCGTTACGACATCGTGCCGATTTCCGAGCCGGTCGAAGGGTTCCTCAGCGCTCTCTCCGATACATTCGAAGGTACGGAGTCCGGCATCACCGAGGAGAACCTGCAGAGCCGCACCCGCGGCACCATTCTGATGGCGATCTCCAACAAGTTCGGCTCGATGGTGGTGACCACGGGCAACAAGTCGGAGATGTCGGTCGGCTACGCCACGCTCTATGGCGACATGAACGGCGGCTTCAACCCGATCAAGGACCTCTACAAGATGCAGGTCTACGCGATCTCGAGCTGGCGCAACACCACGGTTCCGCCGGGCGCGCTCGGTCCTTCCGGCATCGTCATTCCGCAGAACATCATCGATAAGGCGCCTTCGGCCGAGCTTCGCCCGAACCAGACGGACCAGGATTCGCTGCCGCCCTATCCGGTGCTCGACGACATTCTCGAATGCCTGGTGGAAAAGGAAATGGGAACGGACGAAATCGTCGCTCGCGGCCACGACGAGGCGACCGTTCACCGGGTTGAGCATCTGCTCTACATCGCCGAATACAAGCGCCGGCAATCGGCGCCGGGCGTCAAGATCACCAAGAAGAACTTTGGCCGCGACCGCCGCTACCCGATCACCAATCGCTTCCGCGATCGGGGCTAGGGAGTGGACACCCGCTCCGAGGAGACGGACGGCCGACAGGGCCGTCCAGAATTTACGGAGGAGGAAATCCGGCTCCTGCGACTTTGGTCGGCGAGCGACGTTTCGGCCGGCCGGCAGCTTTCGGCGCAGGTCGGCTATTTCGCGACGCCTGCGATCTTCGGGACCTATGGCCTTGCGACGGGAAGCCTCACTCTCGTCGGCGTTGCCTTCATCTGCATCCTGCTCCTGCTAGCCTGGGGTCTGCTCACCACCTGGCGGGATCGGCGCGATTCCATCCTGATGCAATCGGTCTGTTCCAAGGTGTTGGCGACCCTGCCGGTCGGTGAAGACAAGAGATAGCGGCCATATCCGGGGAGAAGAGCATGCGCAGTTCCGTCGAAATCCACGACATCTTGACCGGCGAGACGCGGGTTGTCTGGCAGACGGACAGGCTGGTCGAGGCGCCAAACTGGTCGCGCGACGGTGAGCATCTGATCATCAATGGCGACGGCAGGCTCTATCGGCTTGATCTTGATGGCTCCGAGCCGGTGGAGATCGATACAGGCTTTGCCACGCTCTGCAACAACGATCACGGCCTCTCGCCGGATGGTAAGACGATCGCGATCAGCGACAAGACCGAGTTCGGAAAATCGGCGGTCTATCTGCTGCCGGCCGAAGGCGGCACGCCGCGGCTCGTCACCCGCAACCTGCCGTCCTATTGGCACGGCTGGTCGCCCGACGGGAAAACGGTGACCTATTGCGGGATCCGCGACCAGCTCTTCGACATCTACACGACCTCCGTCGATGGCGGCGAGGAGCGGCGGCTGACCCATGGCGAGGGCCGCAATGACGGGCCGGACTGGTCGGCAGACGGCGAATGGATCTATTTCAACTCCAGCCGTACCGGCCAGATGCAGATCTGGCGGATCCGCCCGGACGGACGCGACGTCACGCGGATCACCGACAGCCCCTATGGCGACTGGTTCCCGCATCCGTCGCCTGATGGTAAGCACCTGCTGGTGCTTTCCTATGACGGCGATGTCTTCGATCACCCAAGAGACCTCAATGTCCGCTTGAGGCTGATGGACATGGACGGCGGCAATGCCCGCATCCTGTTCGCGCTCTTCGGCGGGCAGGGAACGATCAATGTTCCGAACTGGGCGCCGTCGAGCGATCGTTTCGCCTTCGTCCGCTACGAACCGGAAAGCTGACCGCGCTGGACAAGTATATCGGGACCATGCTAGCGAAGCGGTCGTTCGCAGGGCGCATCCGATCCGCGGGAAGGGCAAGGCCCGCCTGTCTCACTGAACTTGGTTGCCACACCTCTTTTCAGTCTGTGGGCGCGGATACCGGACGTGAATGAAAGGAGGTCTTTCATGATCACGCGCGATCTTTCCGCGAACATTACCCTCGATACGATCCGCAAACGGGCCAAGGCTTTTTTGAAGGCCGTCAAGGCTGGCGATGCCAGTGTTAGGCAGCGGGCAATTCCCTACTTCTCCGAACCGACCGCAATGGGCCTTCAGGATGCCCAACTGGTGCTGGCCCGCGAATTCGGCTTTGCCAGCTGGACGCGGCTGAAGCGGCATCTGGAGAAGGCCGAGAGCGGCACGCCGTCGACCGAACAGGTCGCAAACCGCTTTCTCGCTCTGGCGACGGTCTCCTATTTCGGCGACATCGCCGCCGATCCCGAGCGGTTCTCTCAGGCGCTTGATCTGCTCAAGGACCATCCTGAGATCGCCGGGGACAGCATTCACGTGGCCGCCGCACTCGGCGACGCCGCGGCGATCGACCGCTTTCTCGATGGCGACCCGAAACTTGCAGAGAAGCGCGGTGGTCCGTTTGACTGGGAGCCGCTGCTCTATGCCGCCTATGCACGCGTTCCCGGCCGCTCGTCGCTGCCGGCGGGCGCCCGCCTGATCGCGCGCGGGGCTGATGCAAACGCCTACTGGCTCGACAACGGCCAGTATCGTTTCACCGCTTTGACAGGCGTTTTCGGTGAGGGCGAGGCAGGGCCGGAGCGGCAGCCGCCGCACCCGGATTGCCTTGCCTTTGCGCGGCTGCTGCTGAATGCCGGTGCCCGGGCCAATGACAGCCAGGCGCTCTACAACCGGATGTTCGAGCCGGACAATTCCTGCCTGCAGTTGCTTCTCGATCATGGCCTCAATGCCGACGACCGCAACAACTGGCTGGTGCGCAACGATGGCGGTCTGGTCGAAGACGGCGAGCGCGTCTTCGACTATCAGCTTGCCTGGGCGCTGGAAAAGCGGATGGCAGATCGCGTCCGGCTGCTCGTCGCGCACGGGGCCGACGTCAATCGCCCAATCAAGGGGCGCACGCCCTATCAATGGGCGGAGCTCGGCGGCGATCCGGCGCTGGCGCAATACCTCGTGTCGCGCGGCGCGACCGAAGCACCGCTGGAAGATGTCGACCGGCTGGCCCGCGCCATCGGCGAAGTGAAGGCCGACGAGGCGAGGGAACTCGTCCACGCGGATCCGACGCTTGTGGCCCGAACCCAGGCCGCGCACCCGGCTATCCTGCACGAGGCGGCGGGCGAGGACCGGCACGATGCTGTGGCGCTGATGCTGTCGCTCGGCTTCGACGTCAACCGCATGACCTCGCGCACGCCGTTGCACGAGGCGGCGCTGCACGGCCATGTCGCGATGGCGCGGCGCCTGCTCGATCACGGCGCCAATGCCTCGGCCCGCGACCCCTACCATCATGCACCGCCGATCGGCTGGGCCAAGTACAACGGCAAGGAGGAGATGGTCGCATTCCTGAAGGATCAGCCGCTCGATGTCTTCGCAGCCGCGTCCTTCGGTGTGACCGCGCGCCTCGCCGATATCCTCGACCGGCAGCCGGATCTGATCGAAACGCCATTCGGCACGTTCCGCGGCCGCGGCCGGCCGGAACCGCAGCACGACTGGATGACGCCGCTGGCCTTCGCGGTGATCAACGGGCAGGCAGAATCGGTACAGCTGCTTCTCGAAAGGGGCGCGAATGCGCGCCTGCGGGATGGCGCCGCAGGTCCATCGATACGCGATCTTGCCGTAGAGCAAGGCAATGCGGAGATCATCGCGTTGCTGCGCGCTTCGGCCGCCACTCCGCAATAGGCTCTGCAGAAGGAGGCGCGGGCGACTGCCCGCACCTCCAGATCTCCGCTGCGACCGCTGATTGTCGGGTGATTCAGTCGGTTGAAATCGTTAATTATTTCATCACCAGCTTATTTAAGCCAAACTTCGATATTGGCCGCTAGGGTGCCCTCAGTATCGGCTGCCATCGTTGCGCATCGCACCTCCACAAGTGCTAGAATGCCCGGCATGGCCGGTGCGGACGAGGGGGACTGGCGTGGTGGAAAAGGCGTTGCGGCAGGCAAAACGGGACAAGACGGTCTGGGCGATCCATGCCGCCTGTACCCTGGTCGCGGTCCTGATCATTGCAAGCCTCATCTATGTGCTCGACCGGTCGGTCACCGAGGCCGATCGTTTCGGACTTTCGGCCGAGCGCCGGCTCGTCGCAAACGAACTGCGCCACCAGATGGATGCCGTCGTTCAGTTCCAGGCGCAGGTGTCCTTCTGGGACAAGACCTACGAGGAACTGGCGAGCGGGCACGCCAGCAACAGTTTTATCACGGACGAGCTTTCGGGCTGGCTTTGGGAAGACTACGGCTTCTCCTGGATCATCTTCACGGATCCGGCGCGCAACGTTTCGACGGCGCTCAAGAACGGCGTGTCGGTTCCGGCCGCGGTGGCGCGCGTGCCGCTCGACGAGGTCGACGATCTCGTGGAGGAGGCCAAGCGCCGCTACGACAATGCGCTCAGGAACAACGGCGGCACCTATAAACTCGATGTCACGACGCCGGATCCGCAGTCCGTCATGCCGGCGGTGCCCGGCATCCATGCGGTGGACCTGCGCGAGATCGACGGGCGCATGAGCGTTGCGGTGGTGCAGGCGGTCATTCCGGAGACTTTGGTGGTTCCGGCGGAACGGCGTGATCCGGTGCTGATGGTCGCCGTTCGACCGGTCACGCCGAAGATGACGCGCGAGATCGCGGCGCGGCTGGGTATCCGCGGACTGGCCTTTGTTCCGCTCAACGAGCTGCCTGCAGGCAGCGCCCATGCGTCTGTCGGGCGCTGCACAGATTCGTCCTGTCTCGTGGCCGCCTGGGTGCCGAAATCGCCCGGTGGGTTCGTGCGCGCGGAACTGTTGCCGAGCGTCATCATCATGGCGATTGTCGCCGCCCTACTGATGGCCTTCGTGGCGCTGCGGTTCTCGACGCTCTTTGCCGCCCTGCAGCAGAGCGAGGCGCTGAACCGGCACCTTGCCAAGCACGATCGCCTGACGGGGCTGATGAACCGCAGCGGCTTCGACGACATGCTGGCAGCGGCGCTTCTGCGGGCGAATACCCACCCTTTCACGCTCGTCTATGCCGATCTCGACGAGTTCAAGGAGGTCAACGACCGCCACGGCCACGCCGCCGGCGATGCCGTGCTGGTAGCCATGGCCGAGCGTTTTCGCAATCGCGCCGGGCCCAAGGGCACGGTTGCCAGGCTCGGAGGTGACGAATTTGCGGTCATTCTCGGCGATTGCAGCGAGGCCGAGGCCCGCAGCCTGACGGCCGGCCTGATTGCCGACGCGCAGACGCCGGTCGCCTTCAACGGCCAGATGCTCGTCGTCGGCGGCAGCGCCGGCATTGCCTTTGCACCGCGGCACGGACAGACGGCGCGCCAGTTGCTGCTGGCTGCGGACGAAGCGCTCTATCTCGCCAAGCGGCGCGGCCGCAATCGTTTCGAGACGGCCGACGACATGGTGTTGCCGGCCGAGAAGAACGACGGCCAGTCGGCGGCCTGAACGTTACCCGCCGATCGGCGGAAGCTCTATTCCGGAACATTATAGGGCGTGATCACCACCACGGCGGAAAGTTGGGGCCCGAGCGCCGGCGCCTGGGCGCCGGGCCGCAGCATCATCGTGCGAAAGGCGGTGCGTGCGTCGGTCCTGAGGTCATGATGCAGCACGAAGTGAATGCGCCGTTCGCGAAGCAGCGCCAGATTGTCCTCGTCTAGATCATGGGCGATATAGAGCACGCAGGAGCGTTCGAGGCGCTCGAAGGCCGCAAGCACGGAGCGGTTGCCGCCGCCGATCGAATAGGCCGCGTTGATGTCGGGATTGGCCGAAAGCGCTGCATGGGCCAGGAGCCCGGTTTCACTGTCGCGGCCGTGGCCTTCGCTGATCTCGACGATCCGGGTTGCCGGATAGCGCTCGCGCAGCACCCGGCGAAAGCCGATCTCTCGCTCCTCCTCACCTCGAAAACGGCCGCTCGAAAGGGTCACCAGCACGGTTGCCGGCGCGCCGCAAAAGCGCTCGCCGAGAAGGTAGGCGGCCGTTTCGCCCGCTGCCCGGTTGTCGGCGCCGGCATAGGCCGTCCGCTGCGAATGGGGCAGGTCGGTTACCAGCGTCACGACAGGCGTGCCGCCCATCTCGAAGCGGGCGACGGCGGCGACGATCTCGGGCACGTCTGGCGCCTTCAGCACCAACCCGTCGGTTCCGCGCAGCCGGATCCGGTCGAGCAGTTGCACGATTTCCTGCGGGCGCATCGTCTCGGCAAAGTGAAACCGGCAGCGAAAGACGGTGGGCGCGAAGGTCAGCGCCTCGCTCTCGAAGGCGCGCCGCACCGCATTGGTAAAGCGCTGCGGTGACTCCATGACGATATCGATCGCGAACTTGCGCCCCTGGATGTCGAGGCCGGCCTGCTGCTTTTCCAGTTCCTCGATGGCTGCGCGAACCCGGGCCTCCGTCTGGCGGCGCACGCCCGGCCGCTCGTTGAGCACACGATCGACTGTCGCGGTGCTGAGCCCGGCCTGAAAGGCGATGTCCTTGACCAGAAACGGATGGGCCATCGTTGCGCGCTCCTGATGAATTTTTGATGGATTCTTGCTCTATATCATGTTTTGCCGCCGCCTATAGTCGTGTTCATCAGCATGTTCCAGAGGAGGAAACGCGATGAAGACCGACAACAAAGCGCGCCAGCGGATCGACCGTGTCTGGCTCACCGAGGAGGCCTGCGATCTCGAGGCGTTCCGGGCGGAAGTCGAACGCCAGACCAATCTGTCCGACTACCCCCATGCCTCCGGCTGCGAAAAGAACGTCCTGATCTATGACAGCGCCGCGCTGATTGCGGCGTGCGGCGATGGCGCGGCGCGGCGTTCGGTTCTGGCGGAAATCTACGAGGCGCTGGCGACGGGCCCCGGCGTGGCGGTCTTCAAGCGCGCCTATGCCGATACGGCGGCAATCGACGTCGCAAGCGGGGTCTTCGACGCCATCATCGAACAGCAACATCGCAGCAACAGCGGCGGTGGCGATCACTTCGCCAAGCCCGGCGCCAACGACCGCATCTGGAATTCGCTGGAAAAGCACTGCCTGAACGCACCGGAGAATTTCGCCGCCTATTACAGCAACGCCGTCATCGCGCTCGTCAGCGAGGCCTGGCTCGGGCCGAACTACCAGATGACGGCGCAGGTCAACCGGGTCAACCCGGGCGGTGCTGCGCAATCGGCGCACCGGGACTATCACCTCGGCTTCCAGACCGCGGCCGTGATCGAGCAGTATCCGGCGCATGTCCACAAGCTTTCGCCGGTGCTGACGCTGCAGGGCGCGGTTGCCCATTGCGACATGCCGCTCGAAAGCGGGCCGACGCTATTCCTCCCCTATAGCCAGACCTATGTGCCGGGCTATCTGGCACTCAACCGGCCGGAGTTCCGCGCCTATTTCGACGCAAACCACGTGCAGCTCCCGCTCGAAAAGGGTGACGTTGTCTTCTTCAACCCAGCGCTCTTCCATGCCGCCGGCACCAACCGCTCCCGGGATATCCGCCGCGTCGCCAACCTGCTGCAGGTGTCTTCGGCCTTCGGTCGCGCCATGGAAACCGTCGACCGACTGACGATGAGCGCGACGCTCTATCCGGCCTTGCGGGCCTTGCTGGCAAACGGCAAGCTGTCGCAGGCGGAAGCGGCCAATGCCGTCGCCTCCTGTGCCGAAGGCTACTCGTTCCCGACCAATCTCGACCGAGACCCGCCAATCGGTGGGCTGGCGCCGAAGACGCAGGCGCAATTGATGCGCGAGGCGCTCACTGCGGGAACGGGCGAGGAGGAGTTTCTTGCGGTGCTTGAGGCGCAGGCGAAGCGCAAGCTGAGCTGACGCGCGAGCTACCATTTGACAGGCTCCCGGCGTGTTTCGCTCGGGAGCCGCAGCCGTTTCAAACGATCATTTCCGAGGGAGGAATTCGATGAGTGGACAATTACAGGGCAAGATCGCCATCGTCACCGGTGGTACGCAGGGGCTGGGCGCGACGATTGCTGGCCTTTTCGCCGAGCGTGGCACCAAGGGTATCGTCATTTGCGGGCGCAACGCCGCCAAGGGACGGGCGAAGGCCGAGCAGATCGGCAAGGCACATGGCGCGAAAGTCGTCTATGTCGAAGCCGATCTGGAGAAGGTGGACGACGCCCGCAAGGTGGTCGCCGCTTGCGACGCCGAATTCGGCCGGGTCGATGCGTTGGTCAACGCCGCAGCCATCACCGACCGTGGCACCATCCTCGATACCACGCCCGAACTCTTCGACCGCATGTTCGCGATCAACGTGCGCGCACCGTTCTTCCTGATGCAGGAAGCGGTGAAAGTCATGCGGCGCGAGAAGACCGAAGGCACGATCGTCAACATCGGCTCGATGTCGGCGATGGCCGGCCAGCCTTTCATCGCCGCCTATTGCTCGTCGAAAGGCGCGCTCGAAACGCTAACCAAGAACACGGCCTATGCGCTGCTGCGCAACCGCATCCGCGTCAACGGGCTGAATATCGGCTGGATGGCGTCCGAAGGCGAAGACCGCATACAGCGCGAGTTTCACGGTGCGGCTGCCGATTGGCTCGAAAAGGCGGCGGCCAGCCAGCCTTTCGGCCGGCTCGTCGATCCGGCCGAGGTGGCGCGTGCCTGCGCATACCTGTCGTCGGCCGAATCCGGGCTGATGACCGGATCGGTGATCTGCTTCGACCAGTCGATCTGGGGCGCCTACGACGGCTCGCCGCATCCGGTCGCTCCGCTCTGAGGCGAGGCAGAAAGAAGCAGGTGGAGAGCGGCGCGTCCGGTTTCGCCGGGTTGGCGCCGCTTGTCTTTCTCAATTCCCTGTGCACTTAGTGCCGTGGTCAGGTGCCCGCGAAAGCGGGAGAATCGGGAATCCGGTCGATATTCCGGAACGTGCCCAACGCTGTGAAGGGGACGATCGCGTCTAAAAGAGCCTTGAATTGATTCAAGGTTTTGCCACTGGATCTTCAATCGATCTGGGAAGGTGAGGCGATCGGTTGAACCGAAGTCAGAAGACCGGCCTGGCGAGATAGACCGAACCCCGCGTGGACGGCGGGAGGTTTTCGCATTGTTGGGGATCGAACGATGCTGACTGAACCGAAGGGCGGCCTTGCGGCTGCCGGTGCCTTTTCGCTGCAAGAGCGGGAGGCCGTCTACCGTGCCATCGAGACACGTCGTGACGTGCGCGATGAATTCCTGCCCGAGCCATTGTCGGATGATCTGATCAGACGCCTGCTGGCCGCGGCACACAGCGCCCCGTCCGTGGGCTTCATGCAACCCTGGAACTTCGTGCTGGTGCGGGCGGAAGAAACGCGCGAGCGGGTCTGGCAGGCGTTTCGCCGCGCCAATGACGAGGCCGCGTTGATGTTCGAGGCGGAACAGCAGGGAAAGTATCGCGCGTTGAAGCTCGAAGGCATTCGCAAGGCGCCGCTTAGCATCTGCGTCACCTGCGACCGCACGCGCGGCGGCACTGTCGTGCTCGGGCGTACCCACAATCCGCAGATGGACGTCTATTCCACCGTCTGCGCCGTGCAGAACCTCTGGCTTGCGGCGCGCGCCGAAGGGGTGGGTGTCGGCTGGGTCAGCATCTTCCACGAGGCCGAGATCAAGGCGATCCTCGGCATCCCCGACCATATCGAGATCGTCGCCTGGCTCTGCCTCGGCTATGTCGACCGCCTCTATCAGCAGCCGGAACTCGCCGTGAAGGGCTGGCGCCAGCGCCTTCCGCTCGAGGACCTGGTTTTCGAAGAAGGATGGGGATGCAGCAAGGAGAAGGCGTAAGGCCTCGCCCGATCAATTCTGGACCGGCTGATAGGCCGGTCCCTTCGGGTGCTTGAGGTCGATCGCAGTTTCTTCCTGCGGCAGGTAGGTGGGGCCGACGACGCGCACCTTGTTCTTCGACGGATCATAGGGCCGCTCTTCGGCCGGCACCTTGGCGGTCTCGCCCGCCGCTTCCGGCTTCTTCGTCTCGATGACGATGATCGACGACTGGTCGTCGCCGATCTTCGTTCCTGTCGTCTTCGGCGTGGTTGCGGCGGTCTGCGGTATCTGGCAGCCGCACTGGCCGGGCTTGCCGACGGCGCGGGTGCGATAGGCAAAGGCGTTGGGCATTTCGGTATAGGGACGGCCGGTCACGGCCGAGACCATCTTGTCGCTCTCTTCCGTGTTGAGGTCGTGGAAATAGAGCTCCGTCTCAGCCCCAGGGCAGCGGGCCCGGCAGGCCTGTTCATCGCGTGGGAAATCGGCCGGCGTCGCATCCGAAGAGATCGGGAAGAAGGCGCCGTCGCAGGTGCGCACGCACATGGTCCTGAGCGTGCCGCTATAGTAGCGCTCCTGCGGCGCGTAGCCGTCTTCGTCGTGTCCGAGCATCGGGCCGTAGGCGTCGTCCGGCGGCAGGTCGGCAACGATGTTGCGGTGGCTTTCCGGCACGTCCTGTTCGACGCTTGCGAACTCCTCGCGGTCGCCATAGCAACCGTTGATCTCAAGTGCTGCGAGGATGCGGCGCCGGCTGTCGTCGCTGCCGCCGGCGACGATCTGCTCGCGCTCGGATTTCAGCATGCGCAGATTGTCTTCCATCTCGGCAATAAGACCGTTGAGCCCGCCGCAGGTGTCGGGGTCGCCGCCGTCGTAGCCGGTGGCGTTGCCGCCACCGCAACCGGCGCGGCGGCGGTCGTTCTTCGCCCGCCGCAGTTCGATGTTCTGCCGTGAGATTGCGCTTGCATAGTCGCGCGCATCGGCATTGCTGGCGACGTAGTCAGGCAGTTGCGCGAGCCGGGCGTTCAGTCGGTCGCAGGCCGTCGATGCCAGTGACGGACCGGCACCGATCAGAACCAAAGGCACAAGGGCCGCAGCGACGTGTTTCAGGCGCGTGAACACGGGGCGTAAGTCTCTTCCTGTTGCCAGGTCGGCGCCAACTTCTGCGGGTGGCTGCCAGCGGCATTCCTGTTTCGCCTTCCATCATAGAGCTTGTCGGTGATCGTGCAACGACAAGCGACGGTTTGCGTTAACAGTGCCGATCGACGGACGCGCTTACGCGGCGCGGGCGGTTTCCAGCGACATCGGGCGGTCGAGAACGGTGCCTTCGATCGCAGCGACCGCTTTCATCCGTGAAAGCAGATCCGGGGTCACTTCCCATGCAACGGCAACCGCGAAGACCGAGCCGATGCGATGCGGTTCGGCGATGCGCTCGCCCGGGCATCCCATGCGGCGGAACATGCGCTCGAGGAACACGTCCGTGACTGTGACGATATGGCTGATGCCGGAAGCAAGGCCAAGCTCACCGACGCCGCACATGAGTTCGGCAGCCGCGACCGTCACCTGGTTCGAAGCGCGGTCCTGCGAAATCTCCGGCTCGATGCAGAAGCGGCTGGATTCCCAGACCGAGGCGCTACGGATTTCAGGATTGTCGCCGAGCAGGATCGGGAAGGTGTCGTCCAGCATGTTCGGACCGAGCGTCGGGAGCAGCCTCAGCGATCCACGCAGGCGGCCATCCGGGGCGTAGGACAGCACGTAGAGCGGGTTTGCCTGGTCGTAGTTGTCGATTTCCCACTCGCCTTCCGTCTGGACGTCCCATTTCAGGAAGTCGTGGAAGACGCGCTTGCGTAACCGGAACATGTCGTCGACGGCCGCCGGGTGTTGTGCGCGGGTCTTTCCGTTCAGGATCCTGATCATCGTTTTCTCCATCCGAGTTTGGGGATGGGGCGATGCTGTCAGGCTCGCGGCGGTTGCGTAACTGTCAGTAGCGACAGTTCAAATGCGCGATATTTGCCACTAGATTTCGAGGGGTTTCGGTGGAGGAGTGTTGTCGGGTGTCAAACGGTGGGGATCAGCGCGTGTCGTACGGCCTGTGCCACGGCCTGGGTGTTGGAAACGACATTCAGCTTGCGCCGCGCATTGGTCATGAAGAAGCGCACGGTGCGCTCGGAAATGCCGAGGATCGTGGCGATCTCCCAATAGCTCTTGCCGGCGGCAGCCCATGTCAGGACCTCGGTCTCGCGGCCGGTCAAACGCATCTCGCGTGTCGAAATGCTGCCGGCCATGGCGCCATGCTCCAGCATGGCGGCATGGAAGAGATTGGCGGCAAGCTGGAAATCACGCAGGTGATGGCGGCGATAGGTCGTCCATTCGCCGGCCGACATGTTGACGTTGATCGCAAGCAACGCCATGCGCCCGGCAGGCGAGAGCAACGGCAGGGCGACGCCCTCGGTGGAAATGCCGATTTCCTGGGCCGCCTGGAACAGCGGTTCGCATTCCGGGAAGCGATGCCGCGCCATCGTCCATTCCACCGGCCGCACGCCACCAAGCGCCAGCTTCAGGATCGGATCGATCCGGTGAAGGCTGCGGGCGCGGTAGATCTCGGCGGCATAGGCGCCAAAGGTGTGATGCAGCCGGCAGACCTTGAGCTCGTCCGCATAGGGCTCGGCTTCGAGATAGAGCAGATGGGCAATGCGGAAGGTTCGACGCATCAATGTGAAGAAATGAGCGGGCTCTACGCAGCCGCCGCATTCCAGAATTTCCAGCATGTCGAGGACAGCTTGCTGCTCAGTCATGCCACAACACCGAATCTCGTCCGAGGCTCCAGCATGGTTAGAGGTTCACCTTTTGTCCAGCGCAAACTTTCTCGATTGGTGTGTAATACCAATTGTGCACGCCTTGATTGCGGCTGCCGATCGGCCGCGTGAGGCTGGCTGATTCGCAGGCGATGCGTAAAACCGGCGATGTCGCGCCTGAGGCAGGCGCGACATCCGGATACGGTTTTGCCGGCGCCGGTATGGCGCCCAATTAAAGCGAAGACCGGTGGCGATCTCCGCGTTGCCATCTCAACCCGGATGGCTGGCTTCGACGACCGCCAGAGCTGCCATGTTGACGACGCCGCGCGAGGTGACGGACGGCGACAGGATATGGGCTGGAAGCGCCGAGCCGAGCAGGATCGGGCCGACATGCAGGCTGTCGGTCATGGTCTTGACGACACCGAGCGTGATGTTTGCGGCATCGAGATTGGGGAAGACCAGGAGGTTGGCTTCGCTCGTCAGGCTGCTGTCCGGCATGACGCGCTGGCGCAGCGCCTCCGAAATCGCGGCATCGCCGTGCATTTCGCCGTCGACCTCAAGGTCGGGCGCGAGTTCCCGCACGAGCTGCAGCGCCGTACGCATCTTCGTGGCGCTCTCCGAATCGCGCGAACCGAAGTTCGAATGCGAGACGAGGGCTGCGCGCGGGGTGATGCCGAAGCGGCGGATTTCCTGTGCCGCCATGACCGTCGTCTGGGCGATCTCTTCGGCGCTCGGGCAGTAGCTCACATAGGTGTCGGTGAAGAAGGTCGCGCCGCGCTGCGAGATCAACAGGCTCAAGGCCGAGAAATCGAGCACGCCGTCGCGCTTGCCGATGATCTGCGAGACGTCGCGCAGGTGCTTGCTGTAGCGGCCTTCGACGCCGCAGATCAGCGCATCCGCTTCGCCGCGCTTGACGGCGAGCGCACCGATAACGGTCGTGTTGGTACGCACGATGGTACGGGCGGCTTCCGGGATGACACCGAGGCGTCCGACGAGAGCGAAGTAGTCCTCGACATAGTCACGGTAGCGCGGATCGCCTTCGGGGTTGACCACTTCGAAATCGACATCCGGGCGAATGCGCAGGCCATAGCGGCGCAGGCGCGTCTCGATGATCTGCGGACGGCCGATCAGGATCGGGCGGGCCGTGCCTTCTTCAAGCAGCACCTGGGCGGCGCGCAGCACGCGCTCGTCTTCGCCTTCGGCAAAGATCACGCGGTTCTTCTGGGCGTTCTTGGCGGCGGCAAAGACCGGCTTCATGATGAAGCCCGAGCGGAAGACGAAGCGGTTCAGCTTGTCGAGATAGGCGTCATAGTCCTGGATCGGACGGGTGGCGACGCCGCTTTCCTCGGCGGCCTTGGCAACCGCCGGCGCGATGCGCAGGATCAGGCGCTGGTCGAACGGCGAGGGGATCAGGTAGTCGGGACCGAAGACCGGGGTCTCGCCGGAATAGGCGCGGGCGGCAACGTCGGAGGGCTCTTCGCGCGCAAGGCCGGCGATGGCGCGCACGGCCGCCATCTTCATTTCTTCGTTGATCGTGCTTGCGCCGCAGTCGAGCGCGCCGCGGAAGATATGCGGGAAGCAGAGAACGTTGTTGACCTGGTTCGGGAAGTCCGAGCGGCCGGTGCAGATCATCGCGTCCGGACGGGCCTGGCGGGCGGCCTCCGGCATGATTTCCGGCGTCGGGTTGGCGAGCGCCATGATCAGCGGCTTTTCGGCCATCTGCGCCAGAAGTTCCGGCTTCAGGACGCCGGCGGCTGAGAGGCCGAGGAAGACGTCGGCGCCGCCGATGCTGTCGGCGAGCACACGGTTGCTGCTGTCCTGCTCGTAGACGGACTTCCATTCGTCCATCAGCACCTCGCGGCCCTTGTAGACGAGGCCTTCGAGGTCATGCACCCAGATGTTTTCGCGCTTGGCGCCGAGCGTCACGAGAAGGTTGAGGCAGGCAAGTGCGGCAGCACCTGCGCCCGAGGTAACGATCTTCGCCTTGGCGATGTCCTTGCCGGCAAGCTCGAGGCCGTTGAGGATGGCAGCGGCGACGATGATCGCGGTTCCGTGCTGGTCGTCGTGGAAGACCGGGATCTGCATCTTTTCGCGCAGCTGACGTTCGACTTCGAAACATTCCGGCGCCTTGATGTCTTCGAGGTTGATGCCGCCGAATGTCGGCTCCAGTGCCGAAATCACGTCGACCATGCGCTCGATGCTCGACGCATCGATTTCGATGTCGAAGACGTCGATGCCGGCGAATTTCTTGAAGAGGACCGCCTTGCCTTCCATGACCGGCTTCGACGCCAGCGGGCCGATATTGCCAAGGCCGAGCACGGCCGTGCCGTTGGAAATGACCGCAACCAGGTTGGCGCGGGCGGTAAAATCGGCTGCCTGCTCCGGGTTGTCGCGGATGGCGATGCAAGGGGCGGCAACGCCAGGCGAATAGGCCAGCGCCAGGTCGCGCTGGTTGCCGAGCGGCTTGGTGGGCTGGATTTCGAGCTTTCCCGGGCGGGGATAACGGTGGAAGAAGAGGGCCTGCTGGTCGATGTCGCCGCTGGCCGGACCGGTATGGGATTTCGTCTTGTCGCCCGTATTCATGCTCTCACATTCCTCATTCGTGGTCGTGCCTTTTGGCATGAATTCGAAGCGAGGTACAGTTTTGCAGTGCTGATTTCGGCGGCAGACCGGCAACGCAATGTTGATGTCATCTTCTTGAAACACGAGTCTGGTTTCACGAAGGCACGAAGCGTAACCAGAGACGAGGCTGGCATGATGGCGGCGCAGCAAGACAACTCCGTACGAAAGCTCAGGACGTTGTTCATCTCGGACGTCCATCTCGGCTCCAAGGCGGCCAAGACCGACTATCTGCTCGACTTCCTGCGGCATCATGAAGCGGAGACGATCGTTCTGGTCGGCGACATCGTCGACGGCTGGCGGCTGAAGCGCAGCTGGTACTGGCCGCAGAATTGCAACGACGTGGTGCAGAAGCTCCTGCGAAAGGCGCGCAAGGGCACCCGCATCGTCTATATCCCCGGCAATCACGACGAGTTCCTGCGCGACTTTCCAGGCGTGCATTTCGGCGGCATCGAGGTGGCGCAGCGCTACATGCACGAGGGGGCCGACGGCCGTAAGTACCTCGTGCTGCACGGCGACGAATTCGATGTCGTCGTGCGCAATGCCCGCGTGCTCGCCTATCTCGGCGACTGGGCCTATGACACGGCGATCGCCATCAATATCGGCCTTGCGGCGGTCCGCAGGCGTCTCGGCATGCCCTACTGGTCGTTCTCTTCCTGGGCGAAGCTCCAGGTCAAGCACGCCGTCAACTTCATCGGCGAGTTCCAGAAGGTGGTCGCCGAGGAGGCGCGCCGCCACGATGCGCAGGGCGTGATCTGTGGTCACATCCACCATGCCGTGATCGAGGAGATCGGCGACATCCGCTACATCAACACCGGCGACTGGGTGGAAAGCTGCACGGCGATCGCCGAGCACCACGACGGCACGATGGAACTGATCACCTGGCACCAGATGCGCGGCGGCGCCAGCGAAGGCGAAGCATCCGGCGAAGCGGACAAGCTGCTTGCGCAACTGCTGACCCAGCGCGCGGCCTGATCTTCGCGCCGCGCCGAAAGTCCTGTCGCGAAAACTAGGTTATGGCGAGGCGCGTCCGGCTCGTGCTAGAGAGTGGGCACAGCCATCAGGTCAGACGATGATTCCCTCCCAAGCGCCCGCCTATGTGGGCCCTCCGCCGCGCCATTTTGCGCTTCGCATTGCCTTGCTCTTCTGTGCGCCGCTGATCGTCAACGGCTTCGCGATGCCGTATTTCCCGATGTGGCTGAGCACGCTGTCGATGAGCGACTTCGAGATCGGCGTTGTTCTGGCGCTGCCGATGTTCGTGCGCGTCATCACGGCGCCGATCGCCGGCGTCATCGCCGATCGGCTCGGCGAGCGGGCGATCGTGCTGATCTGGTCCGGGTGCCTGTCGCTTGCGACCGCGCTGGTGCTGTTTTACTTCCGTGAGTTCTGGCCGGTGCTGGTCATCTACACGCTGCAGTCGGCCGTCTATTCGCCCTATGTGCCGATCGTCGAGGCGATCGCTCTGTCTGGCGTGCGGCGCTGGGGCTTCGATTATGCCCATATGCGGCTCTGGGGTTCGGTCGCCTTCATCGGCGCGACGATGCTCGGCGGCTGGATGGTCGGCATTTTCGGCAGCGACATGGTGCTTCCGGCGATGGCGATCGGCTTTGGCCTGACGATCGTCATGGCTTATGCCGCGCCACGGGTCGGCAAGCCGCGGCGGCCGTCGCCGATCACGGCCTTGACCGAGCCGCCGCCGAAGTCGCTCCGGCAGCTCGACCTGCAGCTGTTGCTCATCGGGGTGACGCTGGTCAACGCCAGCCACGCGATGCTCTTTGCCTTCTCGGCGATCTATTGGCAGCACATCGGCTACAGCGGTACCGAGATAGGCCTGCTGTGGAGCGCGGGCGTGGCGGCCGAGGTGACGATGTTCATCTTCGCCAAGGCGATCAGCCGCCGTTTCAGTGTCTGGGTGATGATCCTGTCCGGCTGTTTTCTCGCCGTGGTGCGCTGGATCATCTTCCCGATGGATCTCGGCTTCAGCGGCTATTTCATCCTGCAGTGCTTCCACGCCTTCACCTATGCGATCATGCACACCGGCATGCAGCACAAGCTGGTCGAGCGCGTGGTGGAATCGCAGGAAGCGTCGGCCCAGGGGCTCTACTTCTTCTATACCGGCATCTTCACGGCGATCTTCACGTTCCTGTCCGGCTATTTCTACAACTGGTACGGGGTCAACGGCTTCTATTCCATGTCGGTCGTGGCCTTTGCCGGCTGCTGCTTTGCCGTCACCGCCTGGTATCTTCAGCCCCAGAGGCGAGGCTCCGGCGGGAAGACGAGCGAGGCCTCGTAGCGCAGGCCAGGTTTACGATCTTTGGCAAGCAGCAGCGGTCCGTCGAGATCGACGAAATCCGCGCCCTGGGCCACCAGGATCGCCGGAGCCATCGCAAGCGAACTGCCGACCATGCATCCGACCATGACCTTGAGCCCGAGCGCATCTGCCTGCGCGCGCATGCGCAGCGCCTCGGTCAACCCTCCGGTCTTGTCGAGCTTGATGTTGACCGCATCGTAGCGGCCGACGAGGGCTGCGAGGTCCTCGGTCTTATGCACGCTTTCATCGGCGCAGATCGGAACGGGGCGGGCGATCGTCGCCAGCGCCTCGTCTCGGCCGGCCGGCAGCGGCTGCTCGATCAGGTCGATCCGTTCCTCGGCGCAGAGCGCGAAGTGATAGGCGAGGGTCTCGGGCGCCCAGCCTTCGTTGGCGTCGAGGATGATGCGGCTTTCCGGTGCACCGGCGCGCACCGCACGGATCCGGGCGGCATCATCCGCCGTTCCGACCTTGACCTTGAGGAGCGCGCGGTGGGCGTACTTAGCCGCCTGTTGGCGCATCGCGTCGGGCTCGGCAAGCGAAAGCGTATAAGCCGTGGTCAATGCTTCCGGTGAAGAAACGCCGGCAAGAACATGGGCCGGTTGGCTTTTCTGCTTTGCTTCCAGGTCCCACAGGGCGCAATCGACGGCGTTGCGGGCAGCGCCCGGCTTCATCTCGCGCTGCAGGTCCGCACGGTTGAGCCCGGCCTCGATGCGGGTACGGATGGCCGCGATTTCGGCCAGCACCGTGTCGAGCGTTTCGCCGTAGCGGCCGTAGGGAACGCATTCGCCGGAGCCGGTATGGACGCCGTCGCCTATGCGGCAGGTGACGACGCTTGCCGTCGTCTTGGAGCCGCGCGAGATCGTAAACGTGCCTGCAATCGGGAAATGTTCCACGGTGGCATCGAGGGAAAGTGACATGAAAGCGTCTCCGGCAGGTAAACTGTTGGCCCGGCGTCATAGCGCCGCAACGTTCGGGTGACAGCAAAGGTGCGAGCCGTTATGACGGTGGAAGGATTTACGAATCTTTACACAGTCGTTGCCTCCGGTCGGACGCGCAACGCTCGCGGTAACACTTTAGGTCTGCTGCATGATCTTGTCCTCAAATCTATCGAGATTGGGCAGGTTTTGCAGGGGCAAATCGGGATAACAGAAGACACGTGTCGCAAGCCGCCCGCAAGATGACCGCCGATGTCGCGCTGTCCGAGAGTGGCAGCGGGCGAAGCTATGTCTTCACCGGCGCCTGGCGGCACGAGACCGCCGAGGCGATGGCGGCAAAGCTCGATGGCCTTGCGCGCAACGACGACGGGGTAGCCCAGTTCGATCTGTCCGGCGTGACGGCGATGGATACCGCTGGCGCCTGGATCATCCGCCGCTTCATGACCCGGATCGTCGGCCCGTCGCGCGACAACGTCCATTTCGCCGAGGGCGGGCAGCGCTATGTCGAGTTGATCGACGCCCTGCCGGCGGAGCTGCGTTCTCCGGACAAGGGCGGCGAACGGCTGCCGCTGTTCCAGCGCATCTTCGCCCCGATCGGCGAGGTCATGGCGGCGACGTGGGAAGATATCGTCGCGGCGATGTATATTCTGGGCTCCGCGGTGCGCGGCGCGCAGCTGAAGCTTGGACGGCATAGCGGCGTCTCGCCGGCGGCAATCGTTCACCAGATCGACCGCATGGGCGTGATGGCGGTTCCGATCATCACGCTGATGTCGTTCCTGATCGGCGCCATCATCGCCCAGCAAGGCGCGTTCCAGCTGCGCTATTTCGGCGCCGAAGTCTTCGTCGTCGATCTCGTCGGCATCCTGCAGTTGCGTGAAATCGGCGTGCTCCTGACGGCGATCATGATCGCCGGCCGCTCCGGCAGCGCGATTACCGCCGAAATCGGCTCGATGAAGATGCGCGAAGAGGTGGATGCGCTGAAGGTGATGGGGCTGAGCCCGGTCGGCGTTCTGGTCTTTCCGCGCCTCGTGGCGCTGACCGTCGCGCTGCCGCTCCTGACGATCATCGCAAACTTCGCAGCTTTGGTCGGCGCGGCGCTCGTCGCCTGGGGCTATTCCGGCATCACGATCCCGACCTTCCTTGCCCGCTTGCAGGAAGCCGTCGATTTTTCGTCGGTCGCCGCCGGCATGATCAAGGCGCCGTTCATGGCGCTGATCATCGGCGTCGTGGCCGCCGTCGAGGGCTTGAAGGTGGGCGGCAGCGCGGAGTCGCTCGGCCGCCACGTGACGTCTTCCGTGGTCAAGTCGATCTTCGTCGTGATCCTGATCGACGGGCTGTTCGCCATGTTCTACGCGGCCATTGATTTCTGATGCGGAGAACAGCGTGAACCCAGTCGAAAAGAGGCACGAGGAATACCAGCCGACCGAGGCGAACGAGCGGGAATCGGTGCTTTCCGTTCGCGACCTGACGGTCGGTTTCGGGTCCAACATCGTGCTCGACAAGCTGAACCTCGAGATCTACCGCGGCGAAATCCTCGGCTTCGTCGGAGCGTCGGGCACGGGCAAATCGGTGCTGATGCGCACCGTTCTGAGGCTGCTTGCGAAGCGGTCCGGCAAGATCGAAATCCTCGGCGCGGACTACGACAATATCACCGAGGGCGAGCGCATCGCGCTCGACATGCGGCTTGGCGTTCTGTTCCAGCACGGGGCGCTGTTTTCGGCGCTGACGGTGCGCGAGAACATCCAGGTGCCGATGCGCGAATATCTCGACCTGCCGCAGAGCCTGATGGACGAGCTGGCGCGGGTGAAGATCGAGTTGGTCGGTCTTGCACCGGAGGCGGCGGAAAAGTACCCGTCCGAGCTTTCCGGCGGCATGATCAAGCGCGCGGCACTTGCGCGCGCACTGGCGCTCGATCCGGACCTGGTCTTCCTCGACGAGCCGACTTCGGGGCTCGATCCGATCGGGGCGGCCGAGTTCGACGAGTTGATCGCCAAGCTGCGCGACACGCTGGGATTGACCGTGTATATGGTGACTCACGACCTCGACAGCCTCTTTTCGGTCTGCGACCGGATCGCGGTTCTCGGCAACAAGAAGGTTCTGGTCGAAGGCACGGTTGAAGACATGCTCGCCTGCGACGATCCGTGGGTGCAGTCCTATTTCCGTGGCAAGCGGGCACGATCGATCGTTCGCCACGATCAATGACCGGAGCATCCGGCGTCAGGCGAACGGCCTGAAGCGGGTATGATCCGGAAACAAATGTTGGAGCCTTGCGCGATGCGTTCGTTGGACGCATGGCGCTCCGCTAGGTGCGGTTTTGACGCCCAGGTGTCGAGATCGAAGGAAGAGCCGGTGAAGCGGCCACGAAGGTAGTCGGTACGAATGGAAACGAAAGCGAACTACGCCATTGTCGGTTTCTTCACGGTGTTCGTGGTCGCGGCCGCATTCGGCTTCGTCTACTGGATGTCGCAGTATGGCCGAAGCGGCGAGATGATCGAGCTGGTGGTCAATATTCCGGGGTCGGCCAACGGCCTTTCGGTCGGCTCTCCGGTGCGCTTCAACGGCATTCCCGTCGGCACGGTTCGCAACCTCGCGATCGATGCCAACGACCCGCGCTATTCGATCGCGCTGACCGAGGTTTCGGTCGATGCGCCGGTGCTGAAGTCGACCAAGGCGACGCTCGAAGTGCAGGGCCTGACGGGCGCTGCCTATATCGAGCTTAGCGGCGGTCACAAGGGCGACGAGAACATCCTGAAGACCGCGATCGAAAAGGGCACCCAGGCCCGGATCCTTGCGGACCAGTCGAGCGTCACCAGCCTGCTCGCTACGGCCGACCAGATCATGGATCGCGCCAACAGCGCCATCACCGACATCCAGGGCTTCGTGACCGACGTGCGCGGTCCGCTCACCAAGACGATCGGCAATGCCGAGAAGTTTTCCGACGCGCTTGCGAACAATTCCGGCGCTATCGACGATTTCCTCAAAAGCGTGACGGAACTCTCCGGCTCTGTCAGCGCGGCATCCAAGAAGCTCGACTCGACCCTCGAAACGGCCGAGACGCTCGTGAAGTCGGTGGATCCCAAGAAGATCGACCGCATCGTCTCGAACGTCGAGCAGATCAGCAACGACCTGAAGCAGGCTTCGGGCGGCGTTTCCGAGACCATCGCGGCTTTCCGGCAGACCGTCGAAACCTACGAGCAGTTCGGAAAGAACGCTCAGAAGACGCTGGAGCGGGTCGATACGCTGGTCGCTTCGGTCGACAAGCAGAAGGTGGAACTCGTCGTCAACGACATCACCGCGGCGACCGCCGACGCCCGCAAGACGGTCGCCAACATCTCGCAGTTCGCCGCGAAGATCACGGCGCGCCAGCAGGACATCGACCGCACGATCACCGACGTTACGCAGCTTGCGAGCAAGCTGAACGCTTCGGCCAACCGCGTCGACAGCATTCTCGTCAAGGTCGACGGCTTCCTCGGCGACGCCGACGCGCCTTCGCTTTCGGCCGATGCTCGCGCGACGCTCGAGTCCTTCCGCAAGATGGCAGACAATCTGAACGCGCAGATCGGGCCGATCGCCGACAACCTTCGTCGCTTCTCGGGCTCGGGCCTGCGCGACGTCGAGGCGCTCGTCACCGACACGCGCCGCACGGTGCAGAGCCTGGAGAACACGATCTCCACGTTCGACAAGGATCCGCAGCGTCTTCTCTTTGGCGGCGAGACGGTAAAGCAATATGATGGCCGCACCCGACGCTGAGTCGGTGGGCACAGCCGGCGTGGGGCCGGGTGGTGTGTTTCGATCCGGAATGCGCCGAAGTTGTGTGGGACAAAGGTAACGGCAGTATGAGTTTTCCAGGGCTGGTGGGCGTGCGAGTGACGGGAGCGTGGCGCTCCGCCCTGATTTTCATGCTGGCAGCGGGCCTTGCCGGCTGCGGTACCAAAGCGGTCAATGACACCTACAGTCTTTCGGCAAGGCCGGCCGTCGAAGGTCGTGCAGCCACGGGCAAGCAGATCCTCGTGCCGGAGCCGACGGCTCTGAAGGCGCTCGACAGCGATCAGGTGGTCATCCGCCTATCCGGGGCCGAGCTGCAATATCTCGCCAAGGCGCAGTGGAGCGATCGCCTGCCGAAGCTGGTGCAGTCGAAGCTCGTCCAGGCCTTCGAGGACACGGGCAAGGTCGGCGGTGTCGGCAAGCCCGGCCAGGGCCTGGCAATCGATTACCAGGTCATCACCGAAATCCGCGCCTTCGAGATTTCGACCGAAGGCACCGACGTGGCCAATGTCGAAATCTTCGCCAAGATCCTGAACGACCGCAACGGCACAGTGCGGGCGGCGAAGGCGTTTCGCGCCTCGGCTGCGGTGAGGGGCACGGGCAATACGGCCTTCATCAACGCCATGGACCAGGCTTTCGCCACGGTTTCCGCAGAAATCGTCAGCTGGACGCTCGGTTCCATCTAGAGACGCCGACGGCGTCCTCTACCGCGCGACGACCGTCTCGATCCGGTTGATTACTTCCGCGACGCCTTGCACGTGCCTGGCCGCCTCTTCGGCGCGCGCAACTTCGGCTGCCGTTGCCACGAAGCCGGCGAGCAGGATCGTGTTGCCTTTGCCGGTCACCGTGACATCGGCGGCATCGAGGCCGGGCGTGACCGCCAGGAGATGGGCGACGCGACGTTCCAGTTCCGCAGGGTGATCGGCCGCCTGCCGCTCCGGTTCGTCGCCGTAAAATGTGCGCTTCTTGAAGATCATCGTTTTCACCTCGCTCGACGAAAGTGAAACGCCAGACGACGCGCTTTGTTCGCCTGTTTCATTCGAAACAGCGGGATGAGCCCGATCCGTGCGATGGCTCGCTTCAGGCGACGGGCGGCTCCGTCGCGGTTAAGTCACACGGGGATATACAAAATGCGCGGTTCTTGCTTCGCCATGGCTCTGGCGACGACGATGGCATTTGCCTTGGCCATACCGGCAAAGGCGGCGAACTACAGCTACGGCTGCAAGCCGAGCTGCGTCATCAAGACCGAACGGGCCTATGGCGCCGACGGCAAGCTTTTCTGGAAGAAGGTGCGGATCTGCAAGTGATGTTGAATAAGCCCGGAACGGTTCAGGGAGCCGTTTTCTGCTGGGGCGCACGCTGCGCGCGATCCCGGAGAGAAGCGCGTCCGCGCAGTGCAAGCGCTTCTCTCATTCTGTGTGATGCCGTTGAGCCTTACGGCCAGCGCACGACCGGGGGCAGGGACGACAGGATGGACTCGACATTGCCGCCGGTCTTCAGGCCGAAGATGGTGCCGCGATCGTAGAGCAGGTTGAACTCGACATAGCGGCCGCGGCGCACCAGCTGTTCGTCGCGGTCGTCCTCGGTCCAGGGTGTGTTGAAGTTGGTGCGGACGATCTTCGGATAGACGATGGCGAACGCCTTGCCCACATCACGGGTGAAGGCGAAGTCGGCGTTCCAGCCGCCTTGCTCTTCCGGGGAGTGCAGCCAGTCGTAGAAGATGCCGCCGGTTCCGCGCGCCTCGTTGCGATGCGGCAGGAAGAAGTAGTCGTCGCACCACTTCTTGAACTTGGCATGATCGGCGACGGCATGGCGGCCGCAGGTGATCTCCATCGCGCGGTGGAAGAGCTGGGTATCGGGATCCGTCATGACGCGACGGCGATCGAGCACCGGGGTGAGGTCAGCACCGCCACCGAACCAGTTGCTGGTCGTCACGACCATGCGGGTGTTCATGTGAACCGCCGGCACGTTGGGATTGACCGGATGGGCGATCAGCGAAATGCCCGAGGCCCAGAAACGGGGATCTTCGGCAGCACCCGGGATCTGGCTGCGGAATTCGGGCGAGAATTCGCCGTAGACGGTCGAGGTGTGCACGCCGACCTTTTCGAAGACGCGGCCTTCCATCATCGACATGCGGCCACCGCCGCCCTTGCCGTCTTCACGGCTCCAGTCCTTGGCGACGAAGCGGCCGGGGGCGCGATCGGACAGCGGCCCGGTCAGCTCGTCTTCAACCGCCTCGAAGGCGGCGCAGATGGTGTCGCGCAGCCCCTCGAACCATGCACGCGCCTCCGCCTTCTTGTCTTCGATGTCTGCGGGGAGCCCCTGGGGTAGCTGCGGTCGTTCCATGAAATTACGTCCTGTTGGCGGGATATCCCGATGAAATACCGCCGATTCGAGTGAAGTCGTCACAGTTCACACTTTGGCGCTGATGGCAACGGCGGTCCAGCCGCCTCGGCCACTCTGTCGCGGCGCGTCCTTGGCCCAGCGAAACCGCCGCACAAAGCTCTGGCAAAGGCTGGCTTGCCTCCCTATCTTACAATCCAGAGGTATAGCCCATGGCAAGAATACCTGCAGGCCCGCCGCTCGATGGATTGCGGCGGCAGATCGCCCGGCATCGCCGGGACAATCCGACACGAGGCGATGGCCTTTTCGTGCGGGAAACCTTTCGGCTCGATCGCAGTGCTGCCCGCGCGAAGGCCCGGGAATGGTTCGACACCTGGCCGAAGGCCGCCTACTGGACCGAAGTGGAAAGCTGGCGACAGCTCGACGGCGACGAGATCGAGTTTACGATGCGCCGCCTGCCGAGCGCGGATTGATCCGTCGCCCTGCCGCTTTTTCAGTGATCACCAGTCGCGTCGACAAACGCGGCAGATTTCCACCGTCCCGGCGCTCAAGGGCGGCCGTCTTCATCCATGAGCCGCGGCCCGGCACCCTCCATAGACAGCACGTCGTGCGGATTGCGCAGCGGACACTCACGCAAGGACAGGCAGCCGCAGCCGATACAGCCCGTCAGGTGGTCACGCAAGGCCATGAGGTTGGCGATGCGTTCGTTCAGCTGTTCGCGCCAGGTTTCGGACAATCTGCCCCAATCCTCGACCGTCAGCGGACGATCGTCCGGCAGCACCGACAATGCGTCCTGGATTTCCGACAGGGGAATGCCGGTGCGCTGCGCCACCTTGATGACGGCGACGCGCCTGAGCACGCCGCGCGGATAGCGGCGCTGGTTGCCGCGGGTGCGGTTGCTGCGGATGAGGCCCTTGGCCTCGTAGAAATGCAGGGTGGAGACGGCGACGCCGCTGCGCTCCGCCACTTCGCCCACGGTCAGTTCGCGGCGTAATTCGCTTTGCTTCACAATCGTCATGACGGCTATTGACCTCAACTAATATTGAGGTTTTATAGCATTGGCTCCATGACTGAGACAACAGGAGCTTGATCCCATGACTGAGAAAATGACCCTTGCCGTGATCTATGGCAGCGCGCGCCAGGGTCGCTTCTGCGACACGGTCGCCAACTGGCTGATCCGGGAACTTTCGGCTTCCGATACGTTCACGCTGACGATCATCGATCCGGCCAGACTCAGAACGTCGCGCGGCCTTGGCGCGGCGGTCAATCCCGGCGAGTGGCTGGAGCGCAAGATCGCCGAGGCCGATGCCTTCATCGTCGTCACCCCCGAATACAATCACGGCTACCCGGCGGCGCTGAAGGAGCTGATCGACTCGGTCTACGAGCCCTGGCATGCAAAGCCGGTCGCCTTCGTCTCCTATGGTGGCGCCTCGGGCGGCATTCGCGCAGTCGAGCAATTGCGCCAGGTGTTTGGAGAGTTGCACGCGGTGACGCTGCGCGACGGGGTGACCTTCCCGAAGGCGTGGTCGAAGTTCGACGCTGCCGGCAATCTCTACAAGCCGGAGGAGCTGCGCGCGCCGCTGTTTTTGATGATGGATCGCCTGACCTGGTGGGCGCGGGTGTTGAAGCAGGCGCGCAAGACCAAGCCTTACAACGAAGTCGCGGCTTGATGCGCCTGTGTGAACGGCGGTGGGATCTCAAAGGCTCGGCCTGGCGCCAAGGAGACGGCTATGGAGACGGTATCAGACCGGCGAAACCTGCCGGATCGCTTCGCCGGCGATCATCGCGGCGGAGATGGCGATGTTCAGCGAGCGTTGGCCGTCGGCCATCGGAATGAGAATGCGGCCGTCGGCGCGCTCGTGCACGTGGTCGGGCACGCCGGCGCTTTCCCGCCCGAAGAGCAGGATGTCGTCCTGGCGGAAATCGTAGCGGGTATAGGGCAGGGCAGCCTTGGTGGAGGCGAGCACCAGGCGGCGTCCACTCGCGGCGCGCCACTCCTCGAAGCGCTCCCAGTTGACGTGACGGGTCAGCGCCACCGACGCGATATAGTCCATGCCGGCGCGCTTCAGGTTGCGGTCGGAAAGGTCGAAGCCGGCGGGCTCGATCACGTCGACGCCAAGCCCGAGGCAGGCCGCCATACGCAGGATCGTGCCGGTGTTGCCGGGAATGTCGGGCTGGTAGAGGGCGATGCGCAGATTGCTCATGGGGTCGTGACTGCTCCGGGAGATAGCGGCGGAACGAATATCGATGGCGGCTCCTATCGCACCGAATGCATAAGCGATCCACCCTCGATCGAACGGTGTGGCCGTCAATTTCCGGTCGCTCATTTTGCCCGCGCTAATCTGTGCCGAAACAGCAACAGCGGTCGGAGCGATGAAAAATTGGGCAAAAAAGTGCCTGCGACAATCTGGCATGCGAGCGCGAATAAGGGTAGAGATCGGACCTCTTCAACGCGAACCGACGGAGGCAAACATGAATGTATCGATGTTGACACGCCTTCCTGGAGTAGTGGGCCACCGTTTGGCCTGACCGGTTCCGCGACCTATCTTCTAACCGAGATCGACGCGCTTCCGGGACTCCGGAAGACGAAGCCCTTTGTGGGCTGCATTTCCGGACTGACTTTTTCATCATAAGAATGCGGGGCGAAATCCCGCTTTCCTTCAAAATACTCTGAAGGAGCAATGTTATGTTTGGCTGGTTTGAATCCCGCCTCAATCCTTACCCTGCGGAGGAACCGACGGTTCCGCCGAAGACCCTGTTCGGCTTCTGCTGGCACTATTCCAAGCCGGCGGCACCCTGGCTCGTCATCATGTCCGTCTGCACGGCGCTGATCGCCATTGGCGAGGTGGCGCTGTTCCAGTTCCTCGGCAACATGGTGGACTGGCTGTCGAGCGCCGACCGTGAGAGCTTCCTTGCCGCCGAAGGCGGACGGCTGTTCTGGATGGCTGCGCTCGTCCTCATCGGCCTGCCGGGCCTGGTGGCGATCGATTCGCTGATCATGCACCAGGTGCTGCTCGGCAACTATCCGATGATCGCCCGCTGGCAGATGCACCGCTACCTGCTGCGCCAAAGCATGACCTTCTTTGCCAACGAGTTCGCCGGACGCGTTGCAACGAAAGTGATGCAGACGTCGCTGGCCGTGCGCGAAACCGTGATGAAGATCCTCGACGTCTTCGTCTATGTCGTCAGCTACTTCGTCACCATGCTCGCGGTCGTCGCCACCGCCGACTGGCGGCTGGTGATCCCGCTCGGCATCTGGCTGGCGATCTATATCTGCATCGTCAGCTATTTCGTGCCGCGGTTGCAGAAGATCTCCAAGGAGCAGGCGGATGCACGCTCGATGATGACCGGGCGGATCGTCGACAGCTACACCAATATCGGCACGGTCAAGCTGTTCTCGCATGCCGGCCGCGAGGAAGGTTATGCCCGCGACGGCATGGACGGTTTCCTCGACACCGTGCATCGCCAGATGCGCAAGGTGACGCTGTTCCATGTGTTGGTCTATGCCAACAACAGCATCGCCCTCTTTGCGATCGCAGCGCTTGGCATCCATCTCTGGCTGACGAGTGCGATCTCCGTTGGCGCGATCGCGATCGCCGTCGGCCTTGCGATGCGCATCAACGGCATGTCGCAGTGGATCATGTGGGAAGTCTCGGCACTGTTCGAGAATATCGGCACGGTCTATGACGGCATCGGCATGATGACCAAGGCGCACGACATCGTCGACGAGCCGGACGCCAAGGCGCTGACAGCGGACAAGGGGGCAATCGCCTTCGACAACATCCGCTTCCACTACGGCAAGGCCAAAGGCGTCATCGATCACCTCTCGCTCGACATCAAGCCGGGCGAGAAGATCGGCCTCGTCGGTCGCTCGGGCGCCGGCAAGACGACGCTGATGAACCTGCTGTTGCGCTTCTACGACCTGGAGGACGGCGCGATCCGGATCGATGGCAAGGATATCGCAACCGTCACGCAGGACAGCCTGCGCTCGCAGATCGGTGTCGTGACGCAAGACACCTCGCTCCTGCACCGCTCCATTCGCGACAACATCGCCTATGGCCATCCGGAAGCGGACGACGAGGCGATCATCGCGGCGGCCAAGAAGGCGAATGCCTGGGACTTCGTTCAGGGGCTCGAGGACAACCAGGGCCGCAAGGGCCTGGATGCCCAGGTCGGCGAACGCGGCGTCAAGCTCTCCGGCGGCCAGCGTCAGCGCATCGCGATCGCGCGCGTGTTCCTGAAGGACGCGCCGATCCTGATCCTCGACGAGGCGACCTCGGCGCTCGATTCCGAAGTCGAGCAGGCGATCCAGGAGAACCTGTTCGCTCTGATGGCAGGCAAGACGGTGATCGCGATCGCCCACCGCCTGTCGACGCTGACGGAGATGGACAGGCTGGTGATCCTCGAGGCGGGCCGCATCGTCGAGACCGGTTCGCATGCCGAGCTCGTGGCCCATGGCGGTCTCTACGCCGATCTCTGGTCTCGCCAGTCGGGCGGCTTCATTGCCGACGATGTGGAGAAGGAAGAGGCAGCGGAGTAAGCAACCAGAGGCCCGCCGTTCGAATGAGCGGCGGGCCTCTTTGTTAGACGTTACGCATTTGTAATCTGCAATTGTGTCGAAACCGATTGCTGTTGTCGCCGAACCGCCTATATCGGAACCATGCTCAGCGCCATCGTCAGCCTCTTCGAGAACTGGATCAAGCCCTTCGCACCGCGCGAGCGCCTGCAGCCGCCGAAATCGCTCTGGGGTTTTGCCTGGTTCTATGCCAGCCAGGCCAAGGGACCGTTCATCGCAATGGCGGTGCTCGGCGGCCTCGTTGCCATGCTGGAGGCGGGGCTCTTCTATTTCGTCGGC
This sequence comes from Ensifer sp. ENS09, assembly GCF_014852425.1. NCBI lineage: Bacteria > Pseudomonadati > Pseudomonadota > Alphaproteobacteria > Hyphomicrobiales > Rhizobiaceae > Ensifer > Ensifer sp. ENS09. Next base: position 481,673 of record NZ_JACVBP010000001.1, on the reverse strand, counting down.
CGGCTCGTCGATCTGCTCGACACCGTGAAGCCGGAAGCCGGCTGGAGCGGCCTGATCGCCGCCAATGGGCCGGAACTCCTGTTCATGCTCCTGACGGTCATGGTCTTCCGCTTCGTCGCGGTGTCGCTGGCGGCGCTCGTTGAAGAACAGGCGATCACGACAGGCTTTTTGAACCTGGTGCGCTGGCAGTCCTATGTGCATGTCGCCCGGCAGTCGCTGACCTTCTTCCAGAACGACTTTTCCGGCCGCATCGTCACCAAGGTCTGGGCCGGGGCGCAGGCAACGAGCGACCTGCTCGTCTCCCTGTTGCAGGTCGTCTGGTTCATCGTCATCTACACCGCGTCGACCATGGCGCTGGTGGCGCAGCTCGACTGGCGTCTGGCGGCGATGGTCGGCTTCTGGATCGTCGTCTTCCTGGTGCTGGCGCGCTTCTTCGTTCCACGCATCCGCAAGCACGCCCGCGACACGGCTGAAATGGCGTCGATGCTGAACGGCCGCATGGTCGATGCCTATTCCAACATCCAGACCTTGAAGCTCTTCGGCCGCGACGAGGAGAACGACCGATACATCCACGGCGGCTTCGACCGGTTCCAGCGCGCGGTCATCCCGTTCACGCGGCTGCTGACGGCGGTGCGCGCTTCGCTGGCGCTGCTTTCCGGCCTGATGATCACGGCGATCGCGGTCTATGCCATCCATCTCTGGCTCGCGGGCGCGATCAGCTCCGGCGCGGTCGCCTTCACACTGGCGCTGGTGCTGCGGCTCAACATGCTGCTCGGCCGCATGATGACGCAGTTCAACTCGATCATGCGCAACATCGGCACGATCCAGAACTCGGCCGAACTGGTCTCGCAGTCGATCGGTCTCGTCGATCGGCCGGACGCGACGGAACTTGCCGTCAGCAAGCCGGAAATCCGCTTCGAACACGTGCGCTTCCACTACGGCAAGGGCGAGCGCGTCATCGACGACTTTTCCCTCGTCGTCCGTCCGGGCGAGAAGGTGGGCATCGTCGGCCGCTCCGGCGCTGGCAAGTCGACCCTCGTCAATCTGCTGTTGCGCTTCTACGACCTTGAAAGCGGGCGCATCTTGATCGACGGGCAGGATATCGCGACCGTAAGCCAGGAATCACTGCGCGCCCAGGTTGGCATGGTCAGCCAGGATACCTCGCTGCTGCACCGCTCGATCCGCGACAACGTCCTCTTCGGCCGCCCCGATGCGAGCGAGGAGCAGCTGATCGCCGCGGCACAGAAAGCCGAAGCCTATGACTTCATCGCCGACCTTCAGGACCAGCGCGGCCACAAGGGGCTCGACGCCCATGTCGGCGAGCGCGGCGTCAAGCTTTCGGGCGGCCAACGCCAGCGCATCGCGATCGCCCGGGTGATGCTGAAGGATGCGCCGATCCTCGTGCTCGACGAGGCGACCTCGGCGCTCGATTCCGAAGTCGAAGCGGCGATCCAGTCCAATCTCGACCGCCTGATGCAGGGCAAGACGGTGCTCGCGATCGCCCACCGGCTGTCGACGATCGCGGCACTCGACCGGCTGGTGGTGATGGACAAGGGACGGATCGTCGAACAGGGAACGCACGCCGAACTTGTTGCCCGTGGCGGGCTTTACGCCGGCCTCTGGTCGCGCCAGTCCGGCGGATTTCTCGCCCGGGAAGAGGCGGCGGAGTAGGGCGCTCTTCGGGCGCCTCCAGGCACATCCGGCGGGTGCAAATTCCGCCTAACTGATGGCCGTCAAGTCCTTGTGCCAATTGGCCGCGCTTTTCCCCGCGACAATCTGCCCACATCCCCTTGTCAAGGCTGGACATAATTTGCGATCAAGCATAGAACGCGCCGGATTGACGGGGATTCTGCGTGCCGTGTGCGCGCCGATTCTTTTCGGATTCTGTGCCGATGTCGCATTTGCAACTGCAGGGCGACGGGGCGACAGCACTATGAATAGGGCGTGGTTCCTTGACCTGGATCAAACCGCAAGGGGCAGGAATTTCGCCGGGGGCGGATGCGGTTTCCGCAATATTGCGTGAGAGGATGGTTTAGCCGTGAGCGAACACGACACTTCAAGCGAGGCCTTGGGCGAGCCCACTCGCCGCGACTTCCTTTATCTGGCTACCGGTATGGCAGGCGTCGTTGGCGCTGGCGCCGTCGCCTGGCCGTTCATCGACCAGATGCGTCCGGATGCATCAACGCTCGCGCTCGCCTCGATCGAGGTTGACGTATCGAGCCTGCAGCCCGGTATGTCGCTGACCGCGAAATGGCGCGGCAAGCCGATCTTCATCCGCAACCGTACGGAGAAGGAAGTCGAGGAGGCAAAGGCCGTCCAGCTCGACGAGCTTAAGGACCAGGTTGCGCGCAACGCCAACCTTCCGGCCGATGCAACCGCGAGCGACCTCGATCGTTCCGCCGGCGAAGGCAAGGAAAACTGGATCGTCATGATCGGTTCCTGCACCCATCTGGGTTGCGTGCCGCTTGGCCAGGCCGGTGATTTCGGTGGCTGGTTCTGTCCCTGCCACGGTTCGCACTACGATACGGCCGGCCGCATCCGTAAGGGTCCGGCGCCTGAGAACCTTCACGTGCCGACCTTCTCGTTCGTATCCGACACAGTTATCAAGATCGGTTGAGGGGACTACTGATAATGAGTGCTGAACATTCAACCTACACGCCGACGACTGGCATTGAGAAATGGGTTGATTCCCGTCTGCCGTTGCCGCGTCTGATCCACGATAGCTTCATCAGCTATCCGGTTCCCCGGAACCTGAACTACGCCTACACCTTCGGTGCCATGCTCTCGGTCATGCTGATCGTCCAGATCCTGACCGGTATCGTTCTTGCGATGCACTACGCCGCTGAAACGACCGTCGCCTTCAATTCGGTCGAAAAGATCATGCGCGACGTCAACCACGGCTGGCTGCTGCGCTACATGCACGCCAACGGCGCATCTTTCTTCTTCATCGCCGTCTACCTGCACATCGCCCGTGGTCTCTACTACGGCTCGTACAAGGCTCCGCGCGAAATCCTCTGGATCCTCGGCGTGGTCATCTACCTCCTGATGATGGCGACCGGCTTCATGGGCTACGTTCTGCCCTGGGGTCAGATGTCCTTCTGGGGCGCGACCGTTATCACCGGCTTCTTCACCGCCTTCCCGCTGGTGGGTGAGTGGATCCAGCAGTTCCTGCTCGGCGGCTTCGCCGTTGACCAGCCGACGCTGAACCGCTTCTTCTCGCTGCACTACCTGCTGCCCTTCATGATCGCCGGCGTCGTCGTCCTGCACATCTGGGCCCTGCACGTAACGGGTCAGACCAACCCGACCGGCGTTGAAGTCAAGTCCAAGACCGACACCGTTCCCTTCACGCCCTATGCGACGCTGAAGGATGCACTCGGCGTTTCCGTCTTCCTGATCATCTATGCCTGGTTCGTCTTCTACCAGCCGAACTTCCTCGGCCACCCGGACAACTACATTCCGGCTGACGCGCTGAAGACGCCTGCTCACATCGTTCCGGAGTGGTACTACCTGCCGTTCTACGCGATGCTGCGCGCCATCACCTTCAACATTGGCCCGATCGACTCCAAGCTCGGCGGCGTTCTGGTGATGTTCGGCTCGATCATCATCCTGTTCTTCCTGCCGTGGCTCGACACGTCGAAGGTCCGCTCGGCCGTCTACCGTCCGTGGTACAAGCTGTTCTTCTGGGTCTTCGTGGTCAACGCCATCCTGCTCGGCTGGCTCGGCTCGCGTCCGGCAGAAGGCCTGTACGTCGTGATGTCGCAGATCGGCACGCTGTACTACTTCGGCTTCTTCCTCGTCATCATGCCGGTTCTCGGCCTGATCGAAACGCCGAAGCGCATTCCGAACTCCATCACCGAAGCGGTGCTGGAAAAGCAGAATGCCAAGGCGCAGCCGGCCGCCGCGCGCGCCTGATCAGAACAGCGATTGATAAGGAACCCACAACAATGAAAAAGCTTGTTACAGGCATTCTGTCACTCGCTGTCGTCGCTGGTCTCGGTCTCGGTGCGGCTGTTGCCGAAGAGGCGAAGAGCGGCGAGGAGCATGGCGGCGGTACGCCCCACTATCCGATCCACAAGCCGGAACAGCAGGACTGGAGCTTTGCCGGTCCCTTCGGTCACTACGACAAGGGCCAGCTGCAGCGCGGCCTGAAGGTCTACACCGAAGTCTGTTCTGCCTGCCACTCGATGAACCTGGTTGCCTTCCGCACGCTGGAAGGCCTGGGCTACTCGGATGCACAGGTAAAGGCTTTCGCGGCGAACTACGAAGTCCAGGACGGCCCGAACGCCGACGGCGAGATGTACACCCGCAAGGCTGTCGCCTCCGACCACTTCCCGTCGCCTTACGCGAACAAGGAAGCGGCTGCCGCATCGAACAACGGTGCAGCTCCGCCGGACTTCTCGCTGATCGCCAAGGCACGCGGCATCGAGCGCGGCTTCCCGCAGTTCATCTTCGACATGTTCTGGCCCTACCAGGAAGGTGGCCCGGACTACATCCACGCGCTGCTGACCGGCTACCAGGATCCGCCGCAGGGCGTCGAAGTGGCTGAAGGCACGCACTACAACCCGTACTTCGCCAACGCCGCCGCGCTGGCGATGGCGCAGCCGATCTCCGCCGACCAGGTCACCTATGACGATGGCACGCCGCAGACGGTCGACCAGTACGCCAAGGACGTTTCGGCGTTCCTGATGTGGGCCGCCGAGCCGCACCTCGAAGAGCGCAAGCGCACTGGCTTCATGGTCATGGTGTTCCTGCTGATCTTCACCGGCCTAGTGTACCTCACCAAGAAGTCGGTCTACGCCAACAAGGAACATTGATCGGTTTCCGGCTTGAGCCGGTTCGATCAAGACCCAACGAAAAAGCCCCGGTTCGTCCGGGGCTTTTTGCGTTTGCCACCGTGCATCCCGACACCGTTGACCCTGGGCGAGGAATTTGGCCGGACCTGCAGCAAGTTCGCGATGCTTCACGCATTCCTTTGGCGAAGGGCAGGCGGCTAAAGACCAGTCGCTCGCAGGGCAGGCTTGCGATGGAGACAGCCGCTACCGTATTCGGCCGATCATTGGCCACCGCACCGATCTCGGATTAAGGCTGTGCCGGGGCAACGGAAGACCGGTCTGTCGATCCGCAGCTCCTACGCATCGGAAGGACCTGGTCTCCAGCCGCTTGCCGCAGCCCACCGATCCGCGCGTCGAATGACCTGCCACAAGTGTTCCGACTTGCCCTCGGTATAGGCTGCCCGGTCGTGGCGATGTCGGCTTGCCAATGCCCGCTTCAGCTCGACGTATGGGCCGTGTTCCTCGGCATGGGCGCGCATGTAGTCGCGAAACAGCAGCGACCATTGTTCCTGCCAGCTTCCCGCTCGGCGCACGTGGATGTGCGTGCGTTCGTCGCCAGGGCGCTCACGAAAGTAGCGTTTCGTCAGATCGGTATTCTGCGGCCGCCACAGGTAGCCGATCGCCGCCATTTTTTCCGCCAGCACGTGGATGGGCACCAGATCGGTAACGGAAATCTGAACATCGATGATCGGCTTGGCAGCCAGACCACGGATTGCGGTGGAGCCGATATGGTCGATACGCAAGGCATGATCGCCCGAAACCTGGCGTATCGTCTTCGCCTTGGTGGCAAACCGCTCCGCCCAATCGGAGGACCAATCGCAGATTTCGATCGGCTGTGTCGTGCAAGGCAGCTCCCTATCCATTGGACGAACTTCAGATGCAGAGCGCGATGATGTCAACATTCATTCCTGCGTTCCACCTGTCTGGCTGGCAGAGTGTCTGCCCGTCCGGATGCTGTTAAGGACGACTGCATGTTATGGTTGCACCGACCGTTGGCGCCCGCCTAGAAGGCTGCGTTATTGTTTCTTCAAGGGGGGTGAAACCCAATGCATATTTCGTTGAAACGCCTGGCGGCCGCCGCCGTGATCGGCCTGGCCTTCGTTCCCGGCATCGCGCAGGCGGAAAGCTATTCGGCGCTCACCAAGCAGGGCTACACCACCGGAAAGCTCGCCAGAGGCAAATCCGGCGCCTGGGGCTGGGTTGTCGGCAATGGCGAGAGGAAGTTCTTTTGCCGGCTCAACGTCGCCTCGGCCTATGTGAACAAGAAGGAGATGGTGAGCTTCACCGCAAGCGGCCGCATGCTCAAGATCGACCGTGCGACCTATGACGGCGCGCTCGGTGGACCGGACCCGGACAAGCCTTACCTGAAGGATCTGCAGGCGGGCCGGGTCAAGCCCGCCGATGTCGGCGGCTGCTCGCCGCTGCGCTGACTGGTCGGATCCGGCCGCTTCGCCCAGCGTGGCTGTGGAGGGCGTCGACAGCACGTTGTCCGCGACGCCGCCGACGAACCCAAGTCCCGCTTGTCCGGCTCCGCTCGCAGGCAGTCGTCCTGAAGCAGCGAGAAGCTCGATAGCGCGGCGCACGGCCGCGGGGAGCGCCTGAAATGCACACCGCGTCATAAAGGGCTTGCGACACCGGAGCGGAAGCGATCAGTCGCTTTTCTTCTCTGATATCCCTGCATACGAAAACGGCCCCGTCGCGAGACGGGGCCGTTTCCTTGTTCTCTATCCGGGCTCGCTTAGCTGAAGCGGCCGGCGGCGTGGGCGAGCATCGTGTAGACCTTGCCGGTATCCGACGTCAGGTAGGTCTGCGTGATGCGCTTGTCCGGGTCGTTGCGGGCGACGTCCGCGAGCAGCTTTTCGAAATCGGCGATGTAGCGGTCGACGGCGGTGCGGAACTCCGGCTCGCGGTCGTACTTGCGCTTGATCTCGTCGAAGGTCTGCTGGCCCTTCAGCGTGTAGAGGCGACGGGTGAAGACGTCGCGCTCGCCGCGCTGGTAGCGGCGCCACAGATCGACCGACGCATCGTGATCGATGGCGCGGGCGATATCGACCGAAAGCGAGTTCAACGATTCAACCACGTGGCGCGGGTTGCGGCTGTCGCTGGCCCGTGCCGTCGGCTGGGCCTCGGCCGGGCGCTGCGGCGCGGGCGAGGGTGCCTCTTCGCGGGACGCCGCACGGAGCAGGTCGCGCATCCAGCCACCACCTTCGGCGACCTCGTTGCTGACCGCCTGCGACGGCGCCGGCTGGCGAACGGCGGGCTGTTCGATGCCGAGGCTGCCGCGAAGCGCAGGTGCCGGTTCCTGACGGCGCGGCTGCTCGACGACGGGCTGCTGCGCTACGGTCTGCTGAACCACCGGCTGCTGGGCCACTGGCTGGGGCTGCGGCTGTGCGACCGGTTGCGGCTGCGGGGCTGCCTGCTGCTGCACCGGACGGGCGACCGGAGCGGCGGCCGGCTGCTGGCGCAGCGGCTGGGCCACTTCGAGCTGCGTCGAGGACTTGCCGATGATATCAGACAGTTCCTGCAGCGCCTTGATCTGTTCGCTGACGGCGCGGCGCATGACGGCCGCGTTTTCCTTGGCTTCTTCCGGCAGGTCGAAGGCACCGCGCTTCAGCTCTTCGCGGGTCATGTCGAGTTCCTTGCGGATCTCCCCGGCAGAGCGACGGATTTCGTCGGTGGCACCACTGAAGCGGCCGATCGCCTCGTCGATCGCGACGCGAACGGCGTCACGCAGCTGGCCTGCGACGCCATCGGACTTCTTGCCACTCTCGGCAAGCATGCGCTCGATGTCGGACACCGAGGCCGCAACGCTGCCGCGCAGACGCGAGGCGACTTCCTTGGAGCGTTCCTCGGCATTGGCAAAGGCGCCTTCGATCGAGGCACCGGCATCTTCGCCGACCTTGGCGATCGCCTGGCGAAGGGCTTCCGATGCGCCGAGCGCACGGCCCTCGACCGAGGTGAGCGTCTTGTTGACGTCGGCAAACGAGGTCTCGACGCCGGAGCGAAGCGTGTTTGCGATCTGGCGCGAACGCTCCTCGGCGCGGCTGAAGACCTGCTCGACCGAGGCACCGGCCTCATCGCCGGCCTGGGCCAGCGTGTTGCGCATTGCTTCAGCAGCTTCGGCTGCGCGCTGTTCGGCGCTGGTCAGCAGACGACCGACATCGGAGAAGGACTGCTGGATGCCGCTGCGCAGGTTGCCGGCAACGAGGCCCGAGCGCTCTTCGGCGCGCTGGAAGGCGCCGTCGACGAAGCCCTCGAGCGAACGCATCGTGCGTTCGATCTCTTCCGAGCGCTGGACGAGGCCGACTGACAGGGTGCGAAGCGCATCCTGTCGTTCCTCGAGCGTGCTGACGAGGTTCGACTGGGCGGCGCCGAGCAGATCGGAGGCCTGACCGAGAACGCGCGAGTGGTCTTCGAACCGGCCGACAATGCCGCCGATCTGCGACAGGGTCGAGGCAGAGATATCGGAGAGCTTGTCGACCTTGCCTTCGATGAGGCGGGTGGAGGTCGACAGCATGTCGGAGGCCTGGCGGGTCGATTCCGACACGCGGGTGATCGTCGATTCCAGGCGCTGGTCCATTTCGCCGAGGTTGCTGCTCGCCTGGTCGATGACCGTGGCGATGGCCGCATTGTTGTTGGCGAGCTGGTCGATCAGGCCAAGGGCGGTCGACTGCAGACGGTTTTCGACCATCTTCATCGCCTTTGCCGTCTCTTCGGCGCGGTAGGAGATCGCGTTCAGCGTCTCGCCAGTGCGCTCGGCGATGGCGTTGACGAGGGCGGCGTTTTCCGCACGCAGACGGTCGGCGCTTTCCTGGGTCACGGCGGCGATGCGCTCGGCGGCCTCGCGGCCGGTGGCGGCATACTGGTCGATGACCGGGCGTGCCTGCTCGTCGATCAGGCGCGACAGCTCCATCGAGCGGCCGGCGAGCATCGAGTTGAGTTCGCGGGTGCGCTCGTCGAGCGTGTTGCGGATCGCCTCGCCACGGGCTTCCAGCGCCTTCTCCGTGTTGGTGAGGCCCTGGTGGATGTTGTCGGCGTGGTTGGCGATCTGACTGTGCGTTGCGGCCAGCCGTGCGGTTGCGCTGTCGGCCGCATCGGCGATCGAGCGTGCGAGTTCGGCATGACGTGCAGCGGTGGCTGCCGCCTTCTGCTCGATCGAGCTGGCAAGCTCGGCATGGCGTGCGGCCGTGGAGGCTGCCGTCTGGTCGATCGTATTGGCGAAATCCGCCTGGCGCGCGGCAAGTGCTGAGGCGAAATCTTCGCCGGCCTTCGACAGGAGCCCGGCCGAGCGGACGGCTTCCGCGTCGATTTCCTGGGCCGCATCGCTGATGGCGCCGCGCATGCTATTCACAAGGCCAGCAGCCTTGTCTTCCATACGCAGCGTTTCCGCATCGAGCTCCTGGGCGACGTCGCCAACGGCACTGCGCAGCGTGTTGACGAGGCCGGCAGCCTTGTCTTCCATGCGCAGCGTTTCTGCGTCGAGTTCCTGCGCGACATCGCCAACGGCGCTGCGGAGCGTGTTTGCAAGACCGGCTGCCTTGTCTTCCAGGCGTACGGCTTCGGCATCGAAGTCTTCGGCCACGCCGCCGACGGCGCTGCGCAGATTGGCGACGATGTCGGAGGTCTTGCCTTCCAGACGGTTGGCTTCGGCGTCGATATCCTGCGTCGCCTCGTGAACAGCGCCGCGCAGGCTGGTGACCAGAACAGCCGCCTTGCCTTCGATCGTGCGGTTGACGTTCTCAAGGCCGATGTTGAGGGCGCGATCCATGGTGCCGAGGCGTTCGGCGATGCGCTCCGCACCGGACTCGATGGCGCCGGTGATCCGGGTTGCTGCCATTTCGCTCATGCGGTCGATGTCGCCGGCGCGGTCGCCGAGGCTGTCGGCGATACGCTGTCCGGCGCCGTCGACGATCTGGTTGACGCTGCCGACGCTGTCGCGAACCCGGTCTTCGAGCGAGCTGAGGCTGACTTCCAGGCGCAGGCCGGTATCGTCGACCAGGGTGTTGACGTCGTTGACGCTGCCGCGAATGCGGTCCTGAAGGGCGCCGAGGCTGCTTTCGATCAGGACACCGGTCTCGCCGACGACGGCGTTGACACCGCTGACGCTGCCGCGGATACGGTCTTCAAGCGCGCTGAGGCCACCTTCAACGCGGGCCGCCGCATCATCGACGACGGAGCCGACATTGGTGACGCTGCCGCGAATGCGGTTTTCCAGCGCGCCGAGATTGCTCTCGATCCGCGCGCCGGTGTCGTCGACCACGGCGCCGACATTGCCGACGGTGCCACGGATGCGGTCTTCGAGCACGCCGACGCGGGTCTCGAGATGCATGCCGGTTTCGTCGACGATCGAGCTGATGTTGCCGGCGCTCTCGCGCATGCGCTCTTCGAGGGCGCCGAGGCTGGTTTCGACGCGCATGCCGGTGTCGTCGAGGCGGTCGTTGAGGCCGTTGATCGACAGGTCGACGCGGTTGGTGAGGCTGTCGGCCGCCAGGCTGATCTGGTTGGCGGTTTCGGCCAGGCGCTCGGCAATATGGCCCGTAGTCGAACGCATGCGGCTGTCGAGTGCTTCGCCGCTGCGGTCGATCGCTCCGGCGAGTGCCGCCTGGCGTTCTTCGAGCGACATTTCCAGCATGCTGGCGCTGGTGGCAAGCGTCGTGGCGATCGAGGTCGACTGATCGGCAAGCATGCCTTCGAGCTGGTCGCGGCCCTGGCCGACGGCGAGGTTGATGGCGTTGATGCGGTCGTCGAGCGTGGCGCGGATCTGCTCGTGCGTGGACGAGAGCGTATCGCGCAGGTGCTCGGCGCGGCCGCTCAGCGTCTCCTCGATTTCCGCTGCCTTGCCGGCGAGCGATGCGGTCGCTTCGGTGGTGCGTGCCGTGAGGGCGTCGGCGATGTGCGCGCTGGTCTCGGTCAGCGTGTCGGAGATCTTGCTGACACGTCCGCTCAGATCCTCGGCAATGCGGGCGCTCGTCTGGGTGAGCGTATCGGAGATCAGGCTGACGCGGCCGCCGAGGTTTTCGGCGATCGTGTTGACGCTCTCGGAGAGCTTCTGCTCGATGTCGCCGACGCGGTCCGTCATGGTTTCGGCGACAGCCGTTGCCCGGAAGGTCAGGCTGTCGGCCACGTCTTCGGCGTGACGGCTCAGCGTGTTGGCCATCTCGTTGGCGCGCGACGACATCGTCGAAGTGATCGCGGCGGCGCGCTCGGCGAGGACGCCGTCAAGCGCCGTCGTCTGGTTGGTGAGAGCGTCGGAGATCGCTTCGCCGCGTTCGGAAAGAACGCGCTCCAGCCGGTCGGCCGTGCCGCTGACGGCGGTATCGATCGAATCCGCGCCCATGGAGAGGATCGTCGAAAGGGCGAGGGTGCGTTCCGACAGGGTGTTGTCGAGGCGGTGCTGGCTGGCAGCGATCGCGCTGGTGATCTCGTCGGTCGAGCCGTGCAGGGTCTGCTCGATCCGGGCGTGCGCTGCGTGCAGGCCATCGACGAAGGCGGCCGTGCGGCTGTCCAGACCTTCGGTCAGGCGCTGTTCGCTCGTCGTCAGTGCGCTCGAAAGCGCGTCGGCACGCTGGCCGAAGCCGTTTTCGATGCGGTCCTGGGCCTGGGTGAGGGCACCCATCAGACCGCTGGTCTTTTCGGAGAGCACGCTGTCGATGCGGGTGTGCGCATCCCCGATCATGTTGCCGAGTTCCGTGGTGCGGCTGGCAATCGTCTCTTCGATGAAGTCCTGGGTGGCGCCGAGCGTGGTCGCAAGCGTCAGCGACTGGTCGGAAAGGGCCGAGCCGATCTTCTCGATGCTGCTGTCGAGCGCGCCGCCGATCGCTTCCGAACCGCCGGAAACGGTCTCGTTGATGCGGTGCAGGCTTTCCATGAGCTTGGTGTCGAGCAGGCTCGCGCGCTTGTCGAAGGCGGAGGCAAACTCGTGGAAGCGCTCGTCGAAGGCGGTGGCGAGCTGGCCGACGGTCGTCTGCAGCTTTTCTTCGAAGAAACCGCCGCGCAGGTCGAGGTCCATGATCGCATCGTCGGCGCTGGAGCGCAGGCTCTGACGGAAGCTCGCGCCCTTTTCGTCGAGCGTGGCGTTGAGCGAGGCGAGCACGTGGTCGAGGCCGCCGGTGATGGCGTGCTGGCCGACGCTCAGGCTTTCGTTGAGGTCGCGGGTGCGGGCGATCAGCGTTTCGTTGAGCTGGCGGGCGCGCTCGTTGAGCGCCGCATTCAGCTTCTCGGTGCTGGCGTCAAGCGAGGAGGCGCGCGTCTCGAACTGGCTGAGCAGATCTTCGCCGCGCTTCGTCAGCGTGTCGCTGAGCTGGTCAAGCCGGGTGTCGAATTCGGTGCTGAGGCCGAGGCCGGCAGCCGTGAGGCCCGAAAGCAGCGCATCCGTGCGGGTCGTCAGCATGCTGCCGATCGACTGCAGGGCGGTGTCTGACTTCTCGCTGAGGGCGGCCGCACGGGTATCGATCAGCGAGGCAAAGGCTTCGCCGGAGATCGCGATGCGCGAAGCAATGTCTTCGCTCGCCTGTTCCAGGTCGTCCTTCAGCTTGCCATGGGCACCGGAGATCGCCGAACGGATACGCTCGGAATGGCCGATGATGGCTTCGCGCTCAAGGCCGAGTTCCTGCACCAGGGTGCGCACGCGCAGTTCGTTTTCGCTATAGCTGCGTTCGAGGGCGTTGACCTCGGAATGAACAAGCGTTTCGAGCTCGGTTGCACGGGCGATCGTGCGTTCGATGCCCTCGTTCATCGCCGAGACTTCACGGCGGACGGCCTGGCCGACGGTCATGACGCGATCGGCGGCAGCGGTTTCCGGTTCGGCAAGGCGCAGGGCGACTTCGGCCATCGAGCGCGCGGCGTTGCGCAGTTCCTGCGCGCGGGCGATCATGATGGCAAAGGAGAAGAAGAGCATGATCGGCAGAACGATACCGATCGCGACGCCGACGGCGCCAGGCGTGGCCGAGAGGTCGCTCAGCGAACGGATCTGCCAGATCTGCGGCCCGTAAAGAAGGTTGGCGACGCCAAGGCCGGCAACCGCCCAGATGACGGACACCAGCGCGGCAACGCGGATCGCGGCGCGATTGGAGCGAACGTCGAGCGCGCGCAGCATCGCAGCCGGCGAACGGCGACCATCGTCGTTGGCGGCGGAAAGGGACGGGGACTTGGGCGCAGGTTCCGGAGCGAGCGTCTTGGCCGCTTCTGCAGCACGTGCCCCGCGGGACTGTTCCGGCTGAGGCCGTGCTTTCTTATTCTGATCGGGCGTTGCCGCCTGATTGGTGGGCTGAGACACATTTTCCTCCGGATCATCCAAGGAAGTCTTGTCATTCGGGCTCGATGCAAGCTCGTCGAAATCAATCTTCAGGGCAGCTTCCAGAGCCTGGAACGCCTTTTCGTCGATCGACTCATTGCTCTTTTTCGTCGCCATAGGGATACGCCTCATTACCTTTTGCCCAGAACGGAAAGCGCCTCTGGCCCGTTATCGGGCAGGGTCTCTTCCTCATGGGCGGTGACGGCAAGACACGCGCATCAGATCTACGCAATACCCTACTGATCACCCACTGCATTGCCTCGACGGATAGTCGCATTTGTGGCCGAATGGGACCACGCGTCGAGCTTATCCACCGGAACGGTTGCCATTTTCGTACGCGGGTCCGTTCCTAAGCGTATCGTAGTGACACATTAGCTGGGTTCTTACAATTAAGAGCGCTTGGGGTTGATTAAAATCCTAATGAAATCTTAATGCAATACGGACCTGAAAGCCGAAAAAGATAAGGAAATCAGAGAGTTTAACGGACGTTAACCATTTTCCCAAAATACTGCCTATATTGCGCCCGGATTTGAGCCAATAGGTGCCGGAGCCCGCCGAAGATGGAAGTCTCAATCGTGCGGGCGGCGGCACCGCTCGCGTGTGAAGCGATGCCGAAAACAGGCCAACATCAAACAAACAATAGGGAAATTGGCTCATGGCGGCCCTCAGGATTGCCTTTGAAGCCCCGGACAGTCCGGGAAACTCTTCTGCGTCAGGCAAAAAGCCGATCGACCTTGCGCACCTCGCCGTGCAGACGATGGGTGACAAGGCGCTCGAAATCGAAGTGCTGCAACTCTTTGCGCGCCAGGCGCGCCAGGTCTTGAAGGAAATTGTAGAGGGCGAGGGCACGCCCCGCGCCCAGGCAGCCCACCGGCTGAAGGGCGCAGCCCTGGCGGTGGGTGCCGTCGATGTTGCAAGCGTTGCCGGCGCGATCGAGCACAATCCGTCCGAAGCCTCGCACTGCGACCAGCTCGCATCGGCGGTGCTCGAAGCGGAGCTCTTCATTCTGAAGCTCTGCCGCTAGCGGCTCCCCCGAGCAGACAGGGGCCGCGTTCCCGGCCCCTGTCTGCCGAACGATGCCCGCGCCTCGCTTCGAGGCCTCGTGCCGGCGTTAATTGCTACTGGCGCTATCCGCGACGTTGCACGGAATGATGGCCGTTGTTGACTGGCCGGCAGATTTGTTGGAAGAACTTTCCCTGAATTTGCGCCCGCGGCGTTCCTTCTCAACAGGCCTGCGCCCGGCCAATCCACCAGTTCATTCCGGAAAGAGACATGACAAAACTTAACATCGTTGCCTTTGATGGCGCGCGCCATGAACTTGATGTCGAAAACGGCTCGACGGTCATGGAAAACGCCGTTCGCAATTCGGTTCCCGGCATCGAAGCCGAATGCGGCGGAGCCTGCGCCTGTGCGACCTGTCATGTCTATGTCGACGATGCCTGGGCCCAGGTCGTCGGCGCTCCGGAAGCGATGGAAGAAGACATGCTGGACTTCGCCTACGACGTCCGCCCGACGTCGCGGCTTTCCTGTCAGATCAAGATGAGCGATGCGCTTGACGGTCTCGTCGTGCACGTGCCGGAGCGCCAGGCCTAAGGCCTGCGTTTCACGCCCCGTCTTTCAGACCTCCGCACAAAAAAAGCGCCTCGCCGGTCGTTGGACAAGCGAGGCGAGGAGGGCGCATCGCATACAGATGAGGGAGGGAACATCTGCTGCACCAAGACACGCCAGGAGAACCCGTTCCGGCTCCGCTGTTCGATTTCTTCTTTTTCTTTTCAAGTGAACAACGTTGCGCAAGTCAAAGTAAAGGCAACATCTAAGCTTTTCGCGCCGCAATCGCGTCGCGCATAACCTATTCAATTTGTGGGGCTAGTCTTTGTCCCGGCCCCTCTCTCCATGGTTTGAATATAGATGAGTCGCCGGCCGGCAGCCATCGTTATATTTCACCAATAAAATACTGTGGGTATTGCCGCTGAAATGGCTCGAGCCGCGACTATAGTCAGGCTCTTCTTCGGGGTTCCGGCTCTGCTATCTACTGTTGCGCTTTCTTCAGCGTTTCCAGCCTGTATTGCAGAAGACGGATCATGCGCTTGTCGAAGTTGGCGGCTTCGGTGCGGTCGAAGCGGGCCTGATCCTTGTCATGCGCCTCGATCGCGGTCGCGCTGGCGCGGGCGACACTTTCCTGCATTTCTTCGCACGTGTCCTGAGGCTTCAGCGCCAGGAACATCTTTTCCATCCGCCGGGCGTGATTGCGGGCGATTTCGGCGTGGCGCTCCTCGTGACGCTTGATGTCGCTCGACAGCGTGTCCCACACGAGGGCGAGGTCACGTCCGGCCTGGCGGCGGTATTTCCATTTGGGCAGAATGATGCGCGTGTTCAGCGTGACGCGGGCCGAGCCGACGGCGCAGCGTCCGTTGCGGCTGACATAGGTGATCGAGCCGCCGAACTTGATGCGGGTGGCGCCGGGATGCCGGGCGCCGGTCGACTTCATCATCGGGCCGCTCGCCGAGAGTGCCTTGTCCAGTTCTTCCGCAGTCCGGCCGCCGATCGAAAAATAGGAGAAGCTCTTGTTCACCACGGTTTCGCCCGAGGCCGTGCCAAACGGGGCGGCAACCAGGAGAGCAAGAAGGGCGACTTTGAACGGGACGCGTACTCGGGACATCAATGCGTGGTTCTCTTCGGTTGAACTTCAATCAAGCTTGGGGCATAGCCAGCGCCGGCGCAACAGCAAAACGATGGCTCCCGGCCGTATGCGGATGGTGAGGGAAAATGACTTACAATCCATTTCAGAAATTTAGCTGGAAGCTGGCGCACGGACGCAGCCTCGAACTGGGGCCGCGTGGCGTTTTGATGGCGATCGTCAATGTTACCCCGGATTCTTTTTCCGATGGCGGCCGTTTCATCGATGCCGTTGCGGCGGTGGCACAAGGAGTGCGCTGCCTGGAGGAGGGCGCCTTGATCCTCGATATCGGCGGTGAATCCACGCGGCCCGATGCCGCGCCCGTCAGCGCCGAGGAGGAACAGGCGCGGATCCTGCCGGTGATCGCAGCGCTTGCCCGCGATACCGATGCGCTGATTTCCGTCGACACTTACAGAGCCTCGACTGCCCAGCTTGCGGTTGATGCAGGCGCGCATATCGTCAACGACGTGCACGGCCTTCAGCGCGAACCCGACATTGCCACGGTCGCCGCCAAGACCGGCGCCGGCATCTGCATCATGCATACCGGCCGGGGCCGTGAAAAACTCGCTAACGTGATCGCCGACCAGTTTGAGTTTCTCGACCGGTCGCTCGAGATCGCGGCTGCGGCCGGCGTGGAGCGGGATCGCATTATCCTCGATCCGGGCTTCGGCTTTGCCAAGGACACGGACGAGAACCTGGAACTGATGGCGCGCTTTGCAGAGTTGCACCGTTTTGAACTGCCGTTCCTGGTCGGAACCTCGCGCAAGCGCTTCGTCGGTGCGGTCAGCGGCCGCGAGGCGGCCGATCGTGACATGGCGACTGCTGCAACGACGGCGCTTTTGCGCGTTGCCGGCGCCGCGATTTTCCGCGTACACGATGTCGCAAACAGCAAGGATGCACTGGCAATGGCCGATGCTATGCTGCACGCCAGAGCGAGGTGAGACTTACTCGCCCGCATTCCGCCTGAACCTGTGACTACCAATCACGCGCATGACTGCGGAACGGCTCGACCGCGCAATCATCGCGATCCAAGAAAGCCGATGGGACTGAGAAGCATGAGCGCGACCTATATCATCACCCTCAAGAACTGCGCCTTCTTCGCGCGCCACGGCGTCTTCGACGAGGAGGAGCTTCTCGGTCAGCGCTTTTTCGTCGACGCCGAGCTTGAAGTCGAGCAGGGAACGGCCCTGGTCGACGACTCGATTGAAGACACCGTGCATTACGGCATCGCCTTCCAGGAAATCGAGCGCATCGTCACCGGCCGCCGCCGCTACCTGATCGAGGCGCTGGCGCTGGAAGTGGCCAAGACGCTCTGCGTGCGTTTTCCGCAGATCAAGCGCGCCAAGGTTTCGATCCGTAAGCCGAATGCGCCGGTTCCAGGCGTGCTCGATTATGTCGAAGTGACGGTCGAGCATGTCGTCTGAGGTGACTTGGCGAGTGGCAACGCTCGGGCTTGGAGGCAATCTCGGCGACCCGCGCAAGGCGATGGCCGAAGCGCTTCGGTTGCTCGATGCCCGCGACGATTGCGTGGTCGAGGCGGTCTCACGACTTTACCGCACGCCACCCTGGGGCAAGACGGACCAGGCCTGGTTCTACAATGCCTGCGCCAAGGTCGAGACGACGCTCACGCCGGAAGCCCTGCTCGACGCCTGCCTTGAAATCGAACGGTCGATGAAGCGGGTGCGCGACGAGCGCTGGGGGCCGCGCACGCTCGACATCGATGTACTGACCTTCCAAGGTGTGGCGCAATCGGGCGGGCGGCTGGAGCTGCCGCATCCAAGGATGACCGAGCGCGGCTTCGTGCTGATGCCGCTTGCCGACTTTGCGGCCGACATGACCGTTGGCGGCCGGTCGGTCGGCGACTGGCTGCAACAGGCTGACGTCGCTGGCATCGAGGTTGCCGACGATCACATGGGCTGGTGGCGCGCAGGCGCCTGAACAGGACCGCAACGCAATCCACAAACGACAAAGCCCCGGTCGATGCCGGGGCTTTGTCGTTTG
The DNA here is from genome assembly GCF_014852425.1 of Ensifer sp. ENS09. Lineage (NCBI taxonomy): Bacteria > Pseudomonadati > Pseudomonadota > Alphaproteobacteria > Hyphomicrobiales > Rhizobiaceae > Ensifer > Ensifer sp. ENS09. Next base: position 463,870 of record NZ_JACVBP010000001.1, on the reverse strand, counting down.
ATCGGGTGTTTGACGTTACTTGATCGAGCCGACGGCGATCGCGTCGATCTGGCGATTGAGGCTGACGCCGATGACCGGCACCATCGTCTCTTCGACCTTGACCGAAATGGTGATGTTCATCGTCTGGTCGTCCTGCAGGCGGGCGATCATGGCGCCGTTCAGCTTCTTGCGGTTGATGCCGACGACGACCTTGTCCTTGGCGACATTGCCGGAAATGATATCCAGACCCTTGCCCTCGGCGCCATCGAGGAACTTGCCGGTGTAAGTGTTTCCCTTCTGAGTGATCAGCGCCGACATCGGCTGCTTGAACACGCCGACGCGGCAGAAGCCGTCGAGCTTGATGCCGGTCTCATCGCCCGCGACCGGTTCGCCCGAGAGGTCGCAAGTGAACTTGGTGCCCTTGTATTTGCCGGCGACAATCTCGCCAGGGCCTTTCCACTGGCCGGCGACCTTCTCGAAGAAGACCTTGTCCTTGGCGCCGGAGAAAGCCGGTGTCGCAAGGCCGACGGTGGCTGCCAGCGCAAAGGCGGCAGCGCCGCGAGCGATCAAAGAAGGGCGCGAGAACATAAACGATCCTTGATGAGTCAACGTCCGAAACTGGATGCCACATTTGCGCGCAAATGGTTAATGGGAGGTTTCCGTCTAGCGGATATCGGGGCTGATCGCGGCCCGAAAACCAGTTGTTCACAGGCTTTCGCGGCCTGGTGATTGCCTGCCTTAGCATGCACTTGCAATCGAACAGCTGTCGGCACTGCACGAAGCATGCTCGCGAGCGGGAGAGCCCGGTTGCGATTCGCTTGCAAACGTTCAGGCTATTGTCAGAGCAAGCTTACTTCTCGCCGTTGTCGCCAAGAACGCGCCCGGCGCCGGGGCTGAGGTCGGAGAGAAAGTCACCGATACCCGGACGTTTCAACGCCCGAAACGGCATGGGACGGCAGAGGTCCATGGCGGCGATGCCGATGCGTGCGGTCATCAGGCCGTTGATGACGCCTTCGCCAAGGCGCGCCGAGAGCTTCGAAGCCAGCCCGTGGCCGAGCACCTGCTGGATGAGACTGTCGCCAGCCGCGATCGAGCCGGTGACGGCCAGATGGGCGATGACGTCGCGCATCAGCCGCAACAGGCCGAGCGTGCCGGGGCGGCCACCGTAGAGTTCGGCCATGGCGCGGATCAGGCGGGCGGACTCGTAAAGGACATAACCGAGGTCGACGAGCGCCCGCGGACTGACCGCCGTGACGATCGACACGCGCTTGGATGCCGCGAGAATAAGGCGCCGCGCCTCGCGGTCGAGTGGGCTCAGCAATTCGCGCTCGGTGAGCTCGATCACGTGCGGACCGTCGATGATCTCGCCTTCGCTCTCCTTCAACCGTGTGCGCCCGCGCGCCGTTCGCGGATTGCCGGCCAGCAGGTGCACGAGCTTAGCCTGCGCTGCGCGCGCCGGTTTCGCAATCGCCGAAGTCGCGGCCGCCTCCGTTTCCGCTTTCAGCTTCTGGATCGCCGTGAGCTGCATCAGCCCTGAAAGCTCGCGGCCAACAACGATCAGCAACGCCAGCAGCCCGATCGCGACGACGGCAAGCGCGGAGTAGCCGAGCCAATCGGCGCGCGCGAAGAGGTCGCGCAGCAGGCGATCGACCCAGAGGCCTGCCGCAAGCGAGAGGATGATACCGAGCGCGCCGGTTGCGATCTTGCCGACCGACAGCCGGCGTTTGCGAGGACTTGCTTCGGGCAAGGCGAGGGCTTCGACCGCAAGCGTGGTTTCGCGGAACGGGTCTTCCGCATCGGGTGTCAGCACCACGTTGTCGTCGAAGCTCGCAGGCGCGCGCCGCGTGCGCATCTGCGGCGCTGCCTCGGCGGGCTTGTCTTCGCCAACAGAAAAGGCACCGGGACGGCGGCTGCGGCCGTTGCTGTCGTCACTCATGCGAGCCGGTCTCCGAACAGGAATTGCATGGCCCGGTCGAGGCGGATATGCGGCACCGACAGTTTCAAGCCGCCGCCGGTTTCCTCAAGATGTGGCGGACGGAAGCGAACGAATCTCAAGTCCGGCAGCGGATGAGCGCTCTCGATATAGGTGGTCGCGCCGGACCGGGTCTCCATCGTCTTGAAAAGAACTTCAGGATCTGCCGGCAAGTCACCGGGAAATATAGCAGTTTTCTTCTCTCCGTCGAAGATTTCGCCGTTGATCTTCTCGCCTGCGATTGGCGTGCCGACGATGACCGGCAGGGCATGGCCATCGTGGTTGACGGTCGCTTCGCGGGTGGCCCTGACCGATGCGAGCGCCATGACCTCGAGGCCGGCACCGCTCAACCCGATGCTTTCGGCAGCGCGGTCGACGAGGCGCGCAGCGATGCGCTCCAGCCGGTCGTGGCTTTCGTGATGCAGGTGATCCGCCTTGGTTGCGGCGATCAGCACCTTGTCGATCCGACGCGTCAGCAGGGAGGAGAGCCAGCTGTTGGTCCCCGGACGGAAGCAGGCAAGCACGTCCGCCAGGGCCTGCTCGAGATCGAGCAGCGCCTCCGGCCCGTTGTTGATCGCCTGCAGCGCATCGATCAGCACGATCTGCCGGTCGAGGCGCGCGAAATGCTCACGAAAGAACGGGCTGACGACATGTTTCTTATAGGCTTCGTAGCGCCGCTCCATCATCGCCCAGAGCGAACCTTTCGGCGCGCGGCCCTCGGGCAGATCCGGAAGCGGCGAAAAAGTGAGCGCCGGCGAACCTTCGAGGTCGCCCGGCATCAGAAACCGTCCGGGCGGTAGGGTCGAGGGCGAGCGTTCGTCCGCCTTGCAGGCTCGGAGATAGCCGGTGAAGCTCTCGGCGAGCCGACGGGCGCTGGCCTCGTCGGCGGTCGCCGTGGATCCGGCCGACGCGGCGAGCGTCAACCACTCGGCCGACAGCTTCGCGCGGCCAGGTGCACGGGCGCGCGCCACGGAATTGTTGCTGAACGCGCGGAAGTCCTGCGCGAGCAGGGGCAGGTCGAGCAGCCATTCGCCGGGATAGTCGACGATGTCGAGCGACAGCCGACCCGGCGAGAACAGCCGGTTCCAGCCGCTGGCGCTCTCATATTCAAGGGTGATGCGCAGCTGCGAGATGGCACGCGTGGAGTCCGGCCAGATGCGATCGCGCACGAGGGCGGCGATATGGTCTTCATACTGGAAGCGTGGCACGGCATCGTCGGGCTGCGGCTCGAGCCTGACCTTGGAGACGCGGCCCGAACGCACCGGCTCGAACACCGGCAGGCGCCCACCGTTCAGCAGGTTGTGCACGAGCGACGAGATGAAGACGGTCTTTCCCGCACGGGAAAGGCCCGTTACGCCGAGCCGGATCGAAGGGTTGACGAGGCCGGAGGCGCGGTCGGTGAGATTGTCGAGCGCGATCAGCGCGTCGTCTTTGAAGCTGGTCAGGTTAGGCGCCAAGTCTTGGTCTTTCTTGCGGCGTGTTTCCCGGGATCGTTCGGATCGGCGAGCCTGCGAAATGGCGATCGGCTGCAGGCTGCCTCCGCGATATAGGCACTAATTGCGGCGCCGCAACGCGCACGCGGCATTTCTTCTTACGCCGTTATGGTGTCGGCAGCAGCAGCGACACCAGGCGGGCGGAGGCGGCATCGCCAACAGCAGGCAGATCCAGGATGGCCAGCCCCGCCGGCGGATAGCCGTCGGGAAGCGCCTCCCGGGCGGCATCGTCTCCAACCAGACTGCACAGCAACTGTTCGATCATCGGGTTGTGGCCGACGAGCATCAGCGCGCTTACATGCCGGTGGGCGTCGATGAGGTCGAGATAGACGCTCGTCGGACCGGAATAGAGCGCATCGATGTAGCGGATATCCAGATCTTCGCTGACCGTGCGGAAGAATGGCTCGGCCGTTTCGCGGCAACGCACGGCCGTCGAACAGAGGATGCGGTCGGGGCGGATGCCCTGGTCGGCGGCCGTCTGGGCAAGCCGCTCCGCATCGATGTAGCCGACCTCGTCCAGCGATCGATCGAAATCGCGCTGGCCCGGAAGCGCCCAGCCGGAACGGGCGTGCCGCAGAAGGTAGAGGCGGAGAGCCTTGGGGGCGCTGTCTTGCATCGAATGGTTCCGGCGTTGCCTGCCGGTTGCAGCGACAGGGTAGAATTTTGTCGGCTTTCGTGTCGGCCGGCAGACCGTCACCTTTCCCCGCCCGGACCGTAAAGATCAAGCTGGCCGCCGTGATTTTTTCGGGGACTGCCGGGTGCTGCGCTTTGCCGCGGTCGCGAATGGACGATCAAATGACGCAAACACATCATCGTCACTTTTCAGCGAGCAGAGGCGGTGTCGTCGGTGGGCGCAAGTCGGAAATCAAGATCCGATGTGTAATTTTGATGAAATATTCGTCAGTTAGCCTGCAACGCGAGCAATATTAAAATACGGTTGAGTGTCTGTTCCGAGGCTTGAATCACGGCTTCCATAGGTCTATACACCGCCGCAATGAGATGTTCTTCAGGAGAATCGCGTTGAGTGAGAAGATCGATCTTAGTACCTTCGTCCTTTCCGAGGACGACGAATTCATGAATGCCAACCACCGGGCGTATTTCCGGGCCAAGTTGAACGCTTGGAAAAATGACATCCTTCGCGAGGCACGCGAGACACTGGATCACTTGGCAGAGGAGAGCGCCAATCATCCGGATCTCGCAGACAGGGCTTCTTCCGAAACTGACCGGGCAATCGAGCTCAGAGCCAGGGACCGCCAGCGCAAGCTGATCTCCAAGATCGATGCGGCGTTGCAGCGGCTCGACGAAGGCACCTACGGCTACTGTGAAGAAACAGGCGAGCCGATCGGCCTGAAGCGACTGGACGCCCGTCCGATCGCAACCCTCTCGATCGAGGCGCAGGAGCGCCACGAGCGGCGGGAAAAGGTCTACCGGGACGAATAAGCTTTCGGGCTTTCGTAGCAGTCTGAAAAAAGGCGCGGGTCAAACCGCGCCTTTTTCCGTTATGCCGAATTTCTTGCGAAGAAACGAAGCGGATTTTCGCTTCAGTATCTGGCCTCAAACAGTATCCCGCGTTGTCGCGATGCCCGACGTCGCCGTCGGGCCAATGCGCAATCAGGGCTTACGCCCGGCGGAGATGTCGGCCAGCATGCGGTTCATCTCTTCTTCGATCGTCGGCTCCTTGTGACCGCCATCGGCGCCCGGCGCGCCGAGGGTTGGCTCCTGACGGCCGGATTGAAGCGATGCACGGTTTTCCGGAGTGACGGATGTCGCCGGGCCGAGGCGCTGCAGGTCGCCGGTGATCTCGGCGTCGAGGAGGCGCTCGAAGTCGGAAAGGGCGGCTGTTGGAGCCGGCTGCGGCTGAGGCTGCGACTGGATGATCGGTGCGGGGCGCTGAAGCTGCTGGGGTGGCTGCGCCTGAATGGGCTGCGGCTGCACGGTCTGGGCCATGGCGACCGGACGGCTCATCGGCGCATCGACGTTCACCGAAGGGGGTGCGACGGCGGCAACGGACGGGATCTCGGGTGCCGCTTGGGCGACGGAGCGGGCAAGAGGGCGCTGCTCTGCCGCAAGGGCAGGTGCGGCCACCGGGCGCTGCTCGGCCGTAACGCGCATCGGCGCCACAGGCTCGACGCGGGCAACCGGCTGTTCCTCGGTCCGGGTGATGGGGCGAACCGGCGTTGCGACGACGGGTTCGGCCTGCATCGACGGCGCGGGCTGTTGAAGGGGTTCCCTGACGGCCGGACGGCTTTCAGCCATCGGTTCGGCGACCTTGCGTTCGATGACAGCGGGGCGTTCGGCCGGACGCTCGTCGCCGCCGGTGACGATCCGGCTTTCGATGACGATATCCGTTGGCCCGCCGATCATGATCAGGTGCTCGACATCATCACGGCGCACCAGCACGAGGCGGCGCCGGGTATCCACGGCGGCGGCGTCGAGCACGGCCAGACGCGGCTGGCGGTTCTTGCCGCCGCGGATGAAGGGCGAGGAAGGGCGGTTGCGCATGATCCAGAGTACGGCCACGAGGCACAAAAGTCCGATCGCGACCGCTGCAGCGGCGACAACGAACCGGCTGCCGTTGTCGGCGATGATCGTTTCCATCATAGGCTGAACTCCTTCTGCCTTTCGAGTGGCAGTATTTGACGGCTTTTTTCGGGCTCGGACAAGCACTTCGCCGACATTCCCTGTGAATTGGCTCGAATGCTTCCGCACAGGTGCTTTTTGCTGTTATCTCTGATTGTTAAAGATGATTCTTGTCCGAATGATCGAGGGCGTGTCGGCAATGGCCGATTTTGCCCGGCGGTTTGAGCGGATGCCGGCCGGAAGGGCTGGGCCGCGCCCGCGCGCGGTGCCGGCCGCGTAAGAGGACCCGATGACGAAATTGCGGCAGTCAGGCGACTACCAGATGCCGGTTGTTGACCGTGGCGTCAGGCCCGGAACCGTGCTGCGGATCGTGCTGCTCGCGATCGTCCTCACCGTGTCCGCCATCGCCTTCGTGATCTTCCGGAACCAGATGGAAAACGAGATGGTGCTCGGCATCCTCGGCGTTCTCGCCATGGTCGGCATCTTCTTTCTCGTGTCCTCGGTCATCGGCTTCATCGAGGTGATGCCGCAGTCGCGCCCGGACGAACTGGCGCGCGCCTTCCTCGATGCGCATGAGGACGGCACGATCGTGACCGACCGCAAGGGCCGGATCATCTATGCCAACGCTGCCTATGGCGCGTTGACGGGTGCCAGAAACGCTGCCGGCATCCAATCGCTCGAAACCATCCTGTCGCGCAATCGCGAGGCGACGGAAGCGATCTACCGGCTGACCAACGGCCTGCACGAGGGCAAGCAGGGGCATGAGGAATTCCGCCTGCTGAAGCCGCTCGCGACCGGTGCGGCCACCGGCTCCGGCGCCCATTGGTTCCGGCTGAAGGCGCGGGTGCTGCCGCTCGAAGACAGCGAGCGCAACCCGCTCTATCTCTGGCAGATCGCCGACATCACCGCGGAGCGCGACGACCAGGAACGCTTCTTCAAGGAATTGCAGAACGCGATCGACTATCTCGACCACGCGCCCGCCGGCTTCTTCTCCGCCGGCCGCAAGGGCGAGATCTTCTACATCAACGCCACGCTCGCCGACTGGCTCGGCATCGATCTCACCAAGTTCCAGCCGGGCTCGATCAGCATCGGCGATCTGGTGGCCGGCGAGGGGCTGACGCTCGTCCAGGCGGTTCAGGCGGAGCCGGGTCTGAAGAAGACCAAGATGCTGGACCTCGACCTGCGCAAGATGAACGGCCAGAGCCTTCCGGTGCGCATGATCCACCGCGTTTCTTCGACCCGCGACGGCGCGCCCGGCGAAAGCCGCACCATCGTCATGTCGCGCGAGGGCGGCGAGGACAGCGACCAGTCGGCGTCGAGCGCGGCGATGCGCTTTACCCGCTTCTTCAACAACACGCCGATGGCGATCGCCTCGGTCGACGGCAATGGCCGGATCCTGCGCACCAACGCGCCGTTCCTGAAGCTGTTCTCCGGCCTCGTCTCGCAAGACGATGTCGAGCGCGGCGCGCTGATTGATGCCGTGGTGCACGAAACCGAGAAGCTTCGCCTGCACGATGCGCTTGCGGCCGCCAAGGACCGGCAGGGCGACATCGCACCGATCGACGCGTTGCACCCCACCGATGGCGAGCGCCATTTCCGCTTCTACGTCAATGCCGTGATCGACCAGACCGATCAGGCGCCTGAGGAAGCGGCGATCATCTACGCGCTGGAGATTACCGAGCAGAAAGCGCTCGAAAACCAGATGGCGCAGACCCAGAAGATGAACGCGGTGGGCACGCTTGCCGGCGGCATCGCGCACGACTTCAACAACGTGCTGACAGCGATCCTGCTGTCGTCCGACCACCTGCTCCTGTCTGCCCGGCCGGCCGACCCGAGCTTTGCCGACCTGATGGAGATCAAGCGCAACGCCAACCGCGCCGCGGTTCTCGTGCGGCAGCTGCTCGCCTTCTCGCGCAAGCAGACGATGCGGCCGACGGTGCTCAACATGACCGACGTCATCGGCGACCTGCGCATGCTGGTCGACCGCATGACCGGCACCAACGTCAAGGTCGAGGTGGATTATGGCCGCGATCTCTGGCCGGTCCGGACCGATCTCGGCCAGTTCGAACAGGTGCTGCTAAACCTCGCCGTCAACGCGCGTGACGCGATGCCCCAAGGCGGCATCATCACACTTCGCACCCGCAATCTGCCGGCGGAGGAGGTCTCGGCCTTCGGACGGCGCGAACTGCCGGACGAAGACTTCGTGATGGTCGAAGTTTCCGACCAGGGAACCGGTATTGCGCCTGAGATCCTCGACAAGATCTTCGAGCCGTTCTTTACGACCAAGGAGGTCGGCAAGGGCACCGGTCTCGGCCTGTCGATGGTTTATGGCATCGTCAAGCAGTCGGGCGGCTACATCTATCCGGAATCGGAAGTGGGCAAGGGCACGACCTTCCGCATCCTCTTGCCGCGCCATATCGAGGTGCCGGTTGCGCCCGAGGAGCCCGTGCAGGCAGGCACCGGAACCGTTGCTGCGCCGGTGGTGCAGACGATAGCGGCTCCCGTGGTCAAGAACGAGGAGCCGACCGATCTCACCGGCGATTCGGCAGTCGTGCTGCTCGTCGAGGACGAGGAGGCCGTTCGCCGCGGCGGCAAGCGCATGCTGGAAACGCGCGGATACACCGTCTATGAGGCCGGCTCCGGCGTCGAGGCGCTCGACATCATGGACGAGCTCAACGGCGCCGTCGATATCGTGGTATCCGACGTGGTGATGCCGGAAATGGACGGACCGACGCTTCTGACCGAACTCAGGAAGAAGTATCCGGACCTGAAGTTCATCTTCGTCTCGGGCTATGCCGAAGACGCCTTTGCCCGCAACCTGCCGGCGGACGCCAAGTTCGGCTTCCTGCCGAAGCCGTTCTCGCTGAAGCAACTGGCCGTCGCCGTGCGCGAGATGCTCGATTCCTAAGCCTGGTCGGTCTAAACCTCTTTTGAGTAATCCCGGTGAACTCCGGACACGAAAAAGCCCGGCGAAATGATCGCCGGGCTTTTCTGTTTGTCGAAGACTGTCCGAGATTACTTCGCGTTCAACGCCACCGCGATCTCGCCGGCAAGCCGGGCATTATTCTCGACCAGCGCAATGTTGGTCTCGAGGCTGCGGCCCTCGGTCATTTCGAAGAGGTTGCTCAGCAGATAGGGCGTGACCGCCTTGCCGGTGATCTCGTCGTTCTCGGCGTTGTCGAGCGCGCGGGCGATGTAGATTTCCATCTCTTCGCGCGGGATCTCGGCAGCTTCCGGAACCGGATTGGCGACCAGCATGCCGCCTTCGACGCCGAGCTGCTCGCGCATGGTCTGGAAGTTGGCGATCGCCGCCGGGCTGTTCAGCATCAGCGGGCTCTTGAGGCCGCTGTCGCGCGACCAGAAGGCCGGGAAGATTTCGCTGTCATAGGTGACGACAGGAACGCCGCGCGTTTCGAGCACTTCGAGCGTCTTCGGGATGTCGAGGATCGCCTTGGCGCCGGCGCAGACGACGATGACGCCGGTGCGAGCGAGCTCGTCGAGGTCGGCCGAGATGTCGAAGGAGAGCTCGGCGCCACGGTGCACACCGCCGATGCCGCCGGTCGCAAAGACCCGGATGCCGGCGCGGGCGGCAGCGATCATCGTCGCGGCAACGGTCGTCGCGCCGGTGCGGCGCTCGGCGATCGCGAAGGCGAGGTCGGCGCGCGAGACCTTCATCGCGCCCTGGGTCTTCGCCAGTTCTTCGAGCTTGGCGTCGTCAAGGCCGATATGCAGTAGGCCATGGATGACCGCGATGGTCGCCGGCACGGCACCCTGCTCGCGGATGATCGCTTCAACGCTGCGGGCCATGTTCAGGTTGCCCGGGTAGGGCATGCCATGGGTGATGATGGTCGACTCCAGCGCCACGATCGGCGCGCCACGCGCCTTGGCGGCTGCTACCTCGTCGGAATATTCCATCGGCAGGAAGGGGGAAGCGGGTTTGGTCATGGTCTTTCCTTGGGAGTTCTGCTGGCAAATGTCATGACAGCATTTGGGGCACGGGCACAAGGGCCAGCGCCTGTTCGAGATTGGCCGCGGACATGTCTTCGGATGCGGCCAAGGGAGAGCGCAAGGTGATTTGAGCGGCTGCGATGCCGTGCCGCAGGCACGCGTTGATGGCGTGGCCGCCAAGGCGCGCCGAGAGGAATCCGGAGGCGAGCGCGTCGCCGGCGCCGGTGACGTCGGCAAGGGCGGGAAGGGCTGGCGGAACGGCAACGCAGGTGTTTTCGCCGTCGAAGGCGACGACGGCACGGCCACCGCGTGTGACGACGCCACCCGTAAGGCCGACGTTTCTCAGCAACGACGGCCACTCATCCGCCTCGGCTGCCTCCTTGCCGGTCAGTGCCCGGGCCTCGGATTCGTTCATGAACAGGAACGAGAGATGCGAGAGGCACGGCCGGTAGCGGATGACCTTGGCCGGCGAAACGGCGATGCCGGCGACGAGGCGGCCGTTGCCGGCAGCTGACTGGGCAAGTGCGGCAATGGTTTCTTCGGGCAGGTTGGCGTCGGTCAGAACGAGCTGGCTCGTGGCAATGACCTCGCGCAGCGCGCGCCGCTGCAACTGCCGCGGCGAGAACAGCCGATAGAGCTCCATGTCGGCAAGCGCAATCACCAGATTGCCGTCGTTTTCGAGGATCGCCGTATAGCTCGGCGTCTGGCGGTCGAGAAAGGTGAGGGGGCTGTCGATGACGCCGGCGGCGGCCGCGGCTGCGGTCACCATCTCGCCGGCCGCATCGCCGCCGCGGGTGCTGATCATGCGCACGCTGTGGCCAAGCCGCGCCATGTTGCGCGCGGCATTGAAACCACCGCCGCCCGCTTCTTCGAACCAGCTTCCCGGATTGCTCGATCCGGGCGCAGTCGTTCCCGATATACGGCCGCGCCTGTCGATATGCGCGCCACCGAAAACGACGATCTCAGCTTGCGTCATGAATGTTCCTCTGCTTGGCCGATCGGCCGAATATCTGTTGGCATCCTGCGATGCCGCATCGCGGAGCGCCACGCGCCCGACCCGTCCGGAGGGTCATGCGCCAACGAATCGGCCGGGCCTTGCTGGGCAGGTTCGAAGCGCTGGCGCCAACATTCGAAAACTCCGGTTTCGTTCCGTGAACAAGAATCGAACGCATGGTGGATAGCTATTGTTTTTCAATGTGTTGTCGCGCTCTTGCAAATACGGAACAAAACATGTACAAAAACTCCTGCGGCGGCTTCATTGCCTCGGTAGCTTCAATAACCTAAAGGTGGACCAAATGGCACAAAACTCTTTGCGGCTCGTAGAGGACAAATCGGTGGATAAAAGCAAGGCACTTGAAGCGGCACTTTCCCAGATCGAACGGTCGTTCGGCAAGGGATCGATCATGAAGCTCGGTGGGAAGGACAGCATCATTGAGATCGAGACGGTTTCGACCGGCTCTCTCAGCCTCGACATCGCGCTCGGCATTGGCGGCCTGCCGAAGGGCCGCATCGTTGAAATTTACGGCCCGGAAAGCTCGGGTAAGACGACGCTGGCGCTGCAGACGGTTGCGGAAGCTCAGAAGAAGGGCGGCATCTGCGCCTTCGTCGACGCAGAACACGCGCTCGACCCGGTCTACGCTCGCAAGCTCGGCGTCGATCTTGAAAACCTGCTGATCTCGCAGCCCGATACCGGCGAGCAGGCGCTCGAAATCACCGACACGCTGGTGCGCTCCGGCGCGATCGACGTTCTCGTCGTCGACTCCGTTGCAGCGCTCGTGCCGCGCGCTGAAATCGAGGGCGAAATGGGCGACAGCCTGCCGGGCATGCAGGCCCGCCTGATGAGCCAGGCGCTGCGCAAGCTGACCGCCTCGATCTCCAAGTCGAACTGCATGGTCATCTTCATCAACCAGATCCGCATGAAGATCGGCGTGATGTTCGGTTCGCCCGAAACCACCACCGGCGGCAACGCGCTGAAGTTCTACGCCTCGGTTCGCCTCGACATCCGCCGCATCGGCTCGGTCAAGGAGCGCGAAGAGGTGGTCGGCAACCAGACCCGCGTCAAGGTCGTCAAGAACAAGATGGCGCCTCCCTTCAAGCAGGTCGAATTCGACATCATGTATGGAGAGGGCGTATCGAAGACCGGCGAACTGGTCGACCTCGGCGTCAAGGCCGGCATAGTCGAGAAGTCGGGCGCCTGGTTCTCCTACAACAGCCAGCGTCTCGGCCAGGGCCGCGAGAACGCCAAGACGTTCCTGCGCGACAATCCGGATCTCGCACGCGAGATCGAGACGGCGCTGCGCCAGAACGCCGGCCTGATCGCCGACCGGTTCCTCGAGAATGGCGGTCCGGAAGCGGACGACGGCGACGAACCGCCGGAAGCATAAGCCGCTCGGTCCACTGAGCTTACCCAGGAACCGGTCGCCCCATGGGCGGCCGGTTTTTTGCTGGCGTCTGGACAGTCGGATATGTGAGCGATAAAAGCCTTTGGTTCCGGCGACCCAGCGCGTTGGAGGGTGTGGTCACCAAGGGCGGCTGCAGGGTTTAGGGACAATGGCTTAGTGGCGCGGCGTGGGCCGGACCCGGGCCGGAATCGGTGCTTAAGAATAGGACGCAAGATGAGCGGCGTGAATGAAATCCGGTCGACCTTTCTCGACTATTTCCGCAGGAACGGTCACGAGGTCGTGTCGTCGAGCCCGTTGGTGCCGCGCAATGATCCGACATTGATGTTCACCAATGCCGGCATGGTGCAGTTCAAGAACGTCTTCACCGGCCTGGAGCAGCGTCCCTATTCGACGGCCGTGACGGCGCAGAAGTGCGTTCGCGCCGGCGGCAAGCACAACGACCTCGACAATGTCGGCTACACCGCACGCCACCACACTTTCTTCGAGATGCTCGGCAACTTCTCCTTCGGCGATTACTTCAAGGAGCGCGCGATCGAGCTCGCCTGGAACCTGATCACCAAGGAATACGGCCTCGACGCCAAGCGCCTGCTGGTCACGGTCTACCACACCGACGATGAGGCCTTCGATCTCTGGAAGAAGATCGCCGGCTTCTCCGACGACCGCATCATTCGCATTCCGACCAGCGACAATTTCTGGGCGATGGGCGATACCGGCCCCTGCGGCCCGTGCTCGGAAATCTTCTACGACCACGGCGACCACATCTGGGGCGGACCTCCGGGTTCGGCCGATGAAGACGGCGACCGCTTCATCGAGATCTGGAACCTCGTCTTCATGCAGTACGAGCAGATCACCAAGGAAGAGCGGGTCAATCTGCCGCGTCCGTCGATCGACACCGGCATGGGCCTCGAGCGTCTCGCCGCCGTTCTCCAGGGCGAGCACGACAACTACGACATCGACCTGTTCCGCGCGCTGATCGCCGCTTCTGAAGAAGCAACCGGCGTCAAGGCCGAAGGCGACCGTCGTGCCAGCCACCGCGTCATTGCCGACCACCTGCGTTCGTCCGCCTTCCTGATCGCGGACGGCGTGCTGCCGTCGAACGAAGGCCGCGGCTACGTGCTTCGCCGTATCATGCGCCGCGCCATGCGCCATGCGCAGCTGCTCGGCGCGCAGGATCCGTTGATGTGGAAGCTCTTGCCGGCACTCGTTGGCCAGATGGGCCGCGCCTATCCGGAGTTGGTGCGCGCCGAAGCGCTGATCTCCGAGACGCTGAAGCTCGAGGAGACCCGCTTCCGCAAGACGCTGGAGCGCGGCCTCAACCTCTTGTCCGACGCCTCTGCTGATCTGTCGGAAGGCGACCAGTTCAACGGCGAAACCGCCTTCAAACTCTACGATACCTACGGCTTCCCGCTCGACCTGACCCAGGACGCACTGCGCGCCAAGGGCATCACCGTCGATACCGACGCTTTCTCGGCCGCTATGGAACGCCAGAAGGCTGAAGCCCGCGCCAACTGGGCCGGTTCCGGCGAAGCTGCGACTGAAACCATCTGGTTCGAGCTTAAGGAAAAGCACGGCGCGACCGACTTCCTCGGCTACGACACAGAGACCGCCGAAGGCGTGATCCAGGCGATCGTGCGTGACGGCGCCGTCGTCGCCTCGGCTGCCAAGGGCGACACCGTCCAGGTTATCCTGAACCAGACGCCGTTCTACGGCGAATCGGGTGGCCAGATGGGCGATACCGGCACGATCACCGTCGAGGGCGGCAAGCTCACCGTGACCGATACGCAGAAGCGCGGCGAGGGGCTCTTTGTCCACTTCGCGACCGTCGCCGAAGGCACGGTCAAGACCGGCGACGCCGCCCAGCTCGACGTCGATCATGCGCGCCGCTCGCGCCTGCGCGCCAACCATTCGGCAACGCACCTCCTGCACGAGGCGCTGCGCGAAGTGCTCGGCACCCATGTGGCCCAGAAGGGCTCGCTGGTGGCGCCCGAGCGCCTGCGCTTCGACGTTTCCCACCCGAAGCCGATGACGGCCGACGAGCTGAAGATCGTCGAAGAAATGGCCAACGAGATCATCGTGCAGAACTCGCCGGTGACCACGCGCCTGATGAGCGTCGATGATGCGATTGCCGAAGGTGCTATGGCACTCTTCGGCGAGAAGTACGGCGATGAGGTTCGCGTTGTCTCGATGGGCCGCGGCATCCACGGCTCCAAGGCCAACCGCGCTTACTCCGTCGAACTCTGCGGCGGCACGCACGTGTCTGCCACCGGTGACATCGGCCTGGTGCGCGTCGTCTCGGAAAGCGCCGTCGGCGCCGGCGTTCGTCGCCTCGAGGCGCTGACCGGTGAAGCGGCACGCGCTTATCTGAACGAGCAGGACGAGCGTGTGAAGACGCTCGCCAACACGCTGAAGGTTCAGCCGGGCGACGTGCTCGGCCGCGTCGAAGCGCTGCTCGACGAACGCCGCAAGCTGGAACGCGAGCTGACCGAAGCCAAGAAGAAGCTGGCGCTTGGTGGCGGCGGCGAGGCAGGCTCTGCCGACGCGGCCCGCGACATTGCCGGCATCCGCTTCCTCGGCAAGGTCGTCTCGGGCGTCGAGCCCAAGGACCTGAAGAGCCTGGCCGACGACGGCAAGAAGAGCCTCGGCTCCGGCATCGTCGCTTTCGTCGGCGTTTCCGACGATGGCAAGGCCAGCGCCGTCGTTGCCGTGACCGACGACCTGACGTCGAAGCATAGCGCCGTCGACCTCGTCCGCATCGCGTCTGCTGCTCTCGGCGGCAAGGGCGGCGGCGGCCGTCCCGACATGGCCCAGGCCGGCGGCCCGGATGGTGACAAGGCCGCCGAAGCGATCGAAGCGGTGGCCGTCGCGCTCGCCGGCTGATTGCGGTCAAGCAAAGAATAGGTACAGGGCGTCCGTTGTGGCGCCCTTTTTCGTTTAGGGCGAGGACAGCACCCCGGTCTTCCTAAACCCGTCGTCAGAGCGCACAAATCCGCTGCGAAAGCTGCCGGACAACTCCGCAGGATTTGTCAAATTGATTTATGGTCTACCGATCCGTGAGCAAAGCGCGAAAGGGTGGACATGGAAGAGCGGGTAACGTGGGCGACCTATGAACGACGCCTGCACCGGGTCAGCGACTATATCTACGGCCATCTCGACGGCGATCTCGACCTCGATCGTCTCTCGGAGATTGCCTGCCTGTCGCCGCACCATTGGCATCGGATCTACCGGGCCGTTCACGGCGAGACGCTGGCCGGAACGGTCAAGCGGCTGAGGTTGCAGCGGGCCGCGGCCGATCTCGCCCAGACCGAACTTCGCATTGAGACGATCGCGCAGCGCTCTGGCTATCCCAATCTGCAATCCTTCAACCGCACGTTCAAGGCCGCCTACGGGCTGCCGCCGGCGCGATACCGCAAGGAGGGAAGCCATGTCGCCTTTGAAACCGCTTCAACGGAAGGAATTCCAGACATGTACGAAGTCACCCTCAAGGAGGTCGAAGCCTTCGACGTCGTCGGCGTCGCTCACACCGGCTCCTATATGGAGATCGGCAAGGCATTCGAGACGCTCTATGGCACTCTCTTTTCGCGGCAACTGTTCCGGCCGGACATGGAGATGATCGGCATTTATCTCGACGACCCGGAGCTGGTGCCGACCGAAAAGCTGCGCTCTTTCGCCTGCGTCAGCGCGCGCGAGGCAATGCCGGTGGAGGCGCCGTTGGCGCCACAGCATCTCGACGGCGGCCGGTATGCGGTGCTTCGCCACAAGGGCCCCTATGCGGACATGCCGAAAGCCTATCAATGGCTCTACGGAACCTGGCTGCCGCAGTCCGGCCGCGAGATCCGCGACAGCCTGATGTTCGAGAAATATCTCAACAATCCGCGGGAGGTCGCACCGACCGAGCTTCTGAGCGAGATCTACCTGCCTTTGAAGTGAAGGACACCTGAGCACTGCGCCACAATTGACGAATCAGCGGCCGGGCGGCACCTTTTGGTTCGGCGTGGCCTGCGCCGAACCTCCAAAGATCGTCCCCAGCACGATCCTTTCATGGAGGCAAAGGGACTTCAGTCTCGGGTCGCAATCCTGGTCCCACCGTTTCGGGTCCGGTTGCTGGGGAACTTGCCCGAGACGCGAAAGGCCCGTCATGACTGAAAACCGGAATTTCAAACGCCGCGTGCGCGCCCGTGCCGCCAAGACCGGCGAATCCTACACAACCGCCCGCATGCACCTTTGCGACGCGGAGGCGACCGGCGCGCTGCGGCAAGACAAATCGCTGCGCCTGGCCGTGGTGCAATCTGCCTATTTGGATGATCCCCGCGACACGGCAGCCCTTCGTCATGCCGGTGAAGGGATCCGCCACCTCATGAGGCAGGCGCATCGGGCAGGGGCACGCTTGGTGCATTTCCCGGAGGGAGCGACATGTTTTCCGAACAAACGGATCATGTCCTCAATCGGTCCCCGCGACATCGGCCCGTCCGATTGGCACCGGTTCGAATGGGCGGTTCTGCGCGAGGAGCTTCACGCAATACGAATGCTGGCGCGTGAGCTCGGCCTATGGACGGTACTCGGCTCCGTGCACAAGCTCACTGAACCGCACCGCCCGCACAACAGCCTCTATGTGATCTCGGACAAGGGAACGATTGCGACGCGCTATGACGAGCGCATGCTGTCCAACACCAAGATCTCTTTCATGTATACGCCCGGAACGATCCCGCTGACATTCGAGGTCGATGGCATCCGTTTCGGCTGCGCGCTCGGCATCGAGTGCCATTTTCCGGAGATTTTCCTCGAATACGAGCGGCTGAATGTCGATTGCGTCCTGTTTTCGACCTCCGGCGGCGCTCTGGCGAACGACCTTGCCTTTGCCGCCGAAGTACAGGGGCATGCGTCGAGCAACCGCTACTGGGCAAGTTTTGCCGTTCTCGCACAACCGGGCCTCATAGCCCCCTCAGGGATCGTGGCACCTGACGGACAATGGGCGACGCGATGTGTCGGAAACGTGCCTTCGCTGGCGATAGCCGATATCGGCAACGATCCCGACGATCCGGCCCGACCCTGGCGCCGACAGGCGAGAGGCGGGATCTACGACCCGCATGTCGTCAGCGACGACCCGCGCAGCAGCAGTCGCGATATGTTCTAGGCGTAGACAGCACCTCGGCCGAAGCGATCGCACCTAAAGTGAAGCAGCCTGCGGCGAGGCCTTCCGCAGGGCTGCCGCCATGCGCGTGGAATCGCCCCAGGTCGAAAGCCAGATCAGGACGGTGGTGGCAAGGGAGATGACGGCGCGCAGGGCGTCAGCGAGCCGGTGTTCGCTCGAAAGCTGCGCCTCCGCGTGATTGAGATGCGCCAGCTCCTCCTCGCGGATCGACAGGAGGAGGGCATGAAGCTCCGGATCCTTGTCGGCGAGGAAATGCAGTTGATCGTCGAGATGGTGATGCACGGCGGCTTCCACGGCGGCCGTGCAGGCCCATATGCCGCGACGCCCAAAGAGCGCGGTCACGAACCCGAGCAACCACCCGCCCAGGCTCCAGAACTGCATGATGCGGCAGGGTCGAGATTTTCGTGCAGGCATCGCCGCGCGAAACAGCGCGCAGTGCTCGATCTCGTGACCAAGCATTTCCGAGAGCATCGGCACGCAATCCGGATAGAGCCTGCGGGCGACCACGATCTGGGCTCCATAAATGCGGATCGCGCCGAATTCCCCGGCGTGATTGACCCTGACGATGCGAGCGATCGTCAGGGCGTTGCGCGGGGAAATCGGCGCGATCACTTTTCCAAGCTCGGTCGAGCCTATCAGGCAGCCATGGCCTTCTGCAGGTTCTCGTCGATCTTGTCGAGGAAGCCGGTGGTCGAGAGCCACGGCTGGTCGGGACCGATGAGGAGCGCCAGGTCCTTGGTCATGAAGCCGGCTTCGACGGTGTCGACGCAAACCTTCTCGAGGGTTTCGGAGAACTTTGCGAGTTCGGCATTGCCGTCGAGCTTGGCGCGGTGGGCAAGGCCACGGGTCCAGGCGAAGATCGAGGCGATCGAGTTGGTCGAGGTTTCCTCGCCCTTCTGGTGCTGGCGGTAGTGGCGGGTCACCGTGCCGTGGGCGGCTTCGGCTTCAACCGTCTTGCCGTCCGGCGTCATCAGAACCGAGGTCATCAGGCCGAGCGAGCCGAAGCCCTGGGCAACGATGTCGGACTGAACGTCACCGTCGTAGTTCTTGCACGCCCAGACGTAGCCGCCGGACCACTTCAGAGCCGAGGCGACCATGTCGTCGATCAGGCGGTGTTCGTACCAGATCTTCAGTTCCTTGAACTTGTCGGCGAATTCGGCGTCGAAGACCTGCTGGAAGATATCCTTGAAGCGGCCGTCATAGACCTTGAGGATCGTGTTCTTGGTCGACAGGTAGACCGGAACCTTGCGCTGGATACCGTAGTTGAACGACGCGCGCGCGAATTCGGTGATCGAATCGTCGAGGTTGTACATGCCCATGGCAACGCCGGCCGACGGTGCGTCGAACACGTCGTATTCGATTTCCTTGCCGTCTTCGCCGACGAACTTCATCGTCAGCTTGCCCTTGCCCGGGAACTTGAAGTCGGTGGCGCGGTACTGGTCGCCGAAAGCGTGACGGCCGACGATGATCGGCTTGGTCCAGCCTGGAACCAGGCGCGGAACGTTCTTGCAGATGATCGGCTCGCGGAAGATGACGCCGCCGAGGATGTTGCGGATCGTGCCGTTCGGCGACTTCCACATCTTCTTCAGCTTGAATTCCTCGACACGGGCTTCATCCGGCGTGATCGTGGCGCACTTGACGCCGACGCCGTGCTTCTTGATCGCGTTGGCGGCGTCGATCGTTACCTGGTCTTCGGTCGCATCGCGGTTTTCGACGCTGAGGTCGTAATATTCCAGATCGACGTCGAGGTAGGGATGGATCAGCTTGTCCTTGATGAACTGCCAGATGATGCGGGTCATCTCATCGCCGTCGAGTTCGACGACCGGATTGGCGACCTTAATCTTTGCCATGAATATGCCTCGTAGCTTATGCGGGACAGCGGGAGCGATGTCCCTTCCTCTCTGAAAAATCCTGTGCCCTATAGCACTCAGAACCGACAAGGCAAAGCATGCTTGGCTGAAACTTTGGATGGGGGTGGAGACGGACCTCGGACGGCTCTTCGCCACCGCTTTTCGACGCCTGCTTTCGTCACGCCGGCCTTGCAAAGATCGCGTCTGCCGCTATGCAGGAAGAACCGGCGAGAGCGGCGCGCCTCGACAGGCGGCCGCGGGACAGGCAAAGGCGACCGATGGCACTTCGTTCCCGTATGCGCGATTGGCTTCTTGCCAATGATCCGGCCTTCTCCCGCCTGCGGCAGGCCTCGCGCATCACCGCGACGATCGTCGTTTCCATCCTTTTGCTGATGGCGTTTCATTACCTGGTCGCACCGTTGCCGCCGGCCGCATTCGGGCTTGCGGCGTCGCTGTCCATCGAAGGGGGGCTGGCAGTGCGCGATCGCACCATCGCCGGCCAGCGGCTCACCCGCATCATCGCCGTCCTCGTCGGCGTTTCGATGGTCGGGCTTGCGTCGGTGCTCGAGAATCACCGCTACGTTTCCGACGTCGTCTTCCTGTTGATCATCTTCCTCGCGGTCTATGGCCGCTCCTTCGGCCCGCGCGGTTTTGCCGTCGGCATGTTCGCCTTCATGTCCTATTTCACCGGTGCCTATCTGAGGCCAACGCTCGACCAGCTGCCGGCGCTGTTCTTCGGGGCGGCCGTTTCGGCCACGGTCGCGCACCTCGTCCGCACGCGGCTGCTGCCGGACGATCGCTATCGCGACCTCCTGCGCGCCACGGCAAGCGTGCAGCGCCGCGTCGACCAGATGCTGCTGCAACTGGCCGAGATCGCCCGCAAGCCCGTCCTGTCGCCGGCCGATCGTCGTCAGTTGCATGCGGCCGAGGAGCGGCTGAAGGAAGCGGTGCTAATGGCCGAGAGCTTCATTCCGACGGAAAACCGGCGCCCGGAACCGCAGCCCGGCCTCACGACCTCCGACCTCGTCATCAACCTCTTCGACCTGCATCTTGCGGCCGAAAGCGTGATGGTTGTCAGCTTTCAGTCGATGCCGCCGCCGGCACTGGTGGAGGCGATGGTGGCGCGCGACGGCGGGCGGATCGACGCGGAGATCGCGCGGCTCGGCGATGCGGCTCCGCGCCGCGAAGAAACGGTGAAGGCGCTGCTGTGGCTGCGCAACGTCCGGCAAAGGCTCGCCCGCAGCCTTGCAAAGCTGACGCCGGCCGATCTGGAAGAACCGCCGCTGGACTTGAGTGGCGTTTCCACCCGCTGGAAGCCGTCGCTGGACGATCCCGCCTTGAAGGCGGCGATCCAGATCACGCTCGCTTCGGGTATCGCCATGGTTTTCGGGCTGATGCTGTCACGCGAGCGCTGGTTCTGGGCGGTGCTTGCGGCGTTTCTCGTCTTCACCAACACGCGCTCGCGCGGCGACACTGCGGTCAAGGCGCTGCAGCGCTCGGCCGGGACACTCTTTGGCATCGTGGTCGGCATCGTCGTCGGCACGCTGGTCGCCGGCAATATCTATCTGGTGCTGCCGCTCAGCGCCCTTTGCGTCTTTCTGGCGTTCTATTTCCTCGCCGTTTCCTATGCGACGATGACCTTCTTCATCTCCGTCGTGCTGTCGCTGGTCTACAGCCTGATGGGCGTGCTGAGCCCGCATCTGCTGCAACTGCGCCTGGAGGAAACCCTGATCGGTTCGATCGCCGGTGCTGCGGTCGCCTTCGTCGTCTTTCCGACGCGCACCCGCACGACGCTCGATGCCGCCGTCGCAACCTGGTGCGACGAGCTCAAGGGCCTGCTGCAGGCGGCGCGCGACGGGGCCTCGGGGCTGGTGCTCATCGCCCGGTCGCAGGCGCTCGACCGCGCCTATCGTGACCTGGCGGCGGCAGCAAAGCCGCTCGGGCTTCCCTGGCAGCTGGTGACGCGTCCCGGTCACGTGCGTCAGGCGCTGGCGATCTTCATGGCTTGCACCTATTGGGCCCGGGTCTTCGCCCGGCGTGTCGGGACGGATGCGGAGCTGGAAGGAAGCGATTTCAAGGCGGATATCGACGCCAATCTCGCGCTCGTCCAGACGGTGCGCGACAAGGCGTCCGCCTATTTCTACCAGGTCGGCCGGATCGGCGCGCCGGTCGATCGCCATCTGCCGATTTCGAAGGACGATGCCGAGCTTGGCCTGGAGATGATCGGGGTGTCTCTCAACCGGCTTCATTTGTAGTGGACTTTAATTTCGCCGGCATTTGTGCAAGGGAAACG
This sequence comes from Ensifer sp. ENS09, assembly GCF_014852425.1. Lineage (NCBI taxonomy): Bacteria > Pseudomonadati > Pseudomonadota > Alphaproteobacteria > Hyphomicrobiales > Rhizobiaceae > Ensifer > Ensifer sp. ENS09. The sequence continues at coordinate 442,204 of NZ_JACVBP010000001.1, read as the reverse complement.
CCGAACGAAAGGCGAAGGCACGGAAAATGGCAGGTACGAACAGCGAGCGCGAACTTCTTGCGGAAGGGCCGGCGATCATCCTCGCCTATCCGCAGCTCGGCGAAAACATCGGCATGGTCGCCCGCGCGATGGCCAATTTCGGCCTGGCGGAGCTTCGGCTCGTCAATCCGCGCGACGGCTGGCCGAGCGAAAAGGCACGATCGGCCGCAAGCCGCGCCGACCACGTGATCGACGCCGCCAAGCTCTATGGTTCGGTCGAAGAGGCGATTGCCGATCTCAACTTCGTCTATGCGACGACCGCCCGCGACCGCGACGGCTACAAGCCGGTGCGTTCGCCGATCGTCGCGGCGCGCACGCTACGCCAGCGCTTCCAGGGCGGTGAGAAGACGGGCATCCTGTTCGGGCGTGAGCGCACCGGCCTTACCAACGAGGAAGTGGCGCTTGCCGACGAGATCGTGACCTTTCCGGTCAACCCGGCCTTCGCCTCGCTCAATCTCGCCCAGGCCGTGCTTCTGATGTCCTACGAGTGGCTGAAGACCGGCATGGAGTCTGAGGACCAGACCTCGTTCCAGGCGATCGAGCAGCGGCCGGCGACCAAGGAACACCTGCAGGGTCTGTTCGAGCACGTGGAGGAAGCGCTTGAGGCGCGGAACTATTTCCGTTCGGCCGACAAAAAGCCGAAATTGGTCGAGAACCTGCGCGCGGTTCTGACCAGGCCGTCCTTTACCGAATCCGAAATCCAGGTGCTGCGCGGCGTCATTTCTTCGCTCGACCGGTTCACGCGGGAAAATCCGCGCGGCTCCGGCGCTCCGGGCGAACACAGCAGGAAAGCGCGAGACAAAGGTGACAGCGAGTGAACTGAAACCCATCCTCGTCTTCGACAGCGGCATCGGCGGCTTGACCGTGCTGCGCGAGGCGAGGGTGCTGATGCCCGAGCGGCACTTCATCTATGTCGCCGATGACGCCGGCTTTCCCTATGGCGGCTGGGAAGAGGCGGCGCTGAAAGAGCGGGTGATCGCGCTCTTCGGCCAGCTGCTTTCCGAGCATGATCCGGAAATCTGCGTCATCGCCTGCAACACCGCCTTCACGCTTGTCGGCGCCGATCTTCGCGCGGCCTTCCCTCAGATGACCTTCGTCGGCACGGTGCCGGCGATCAAGCCGGCGGCCGAGCGCACGCGCTCCGGGCTGGTTTCCGTGTTGGCGACGCCCGGCACGGTCAAGCGCGCCTATACCCGTGATCTCATCCAGTCCTTCGCCACGCAGTGTCACGTGCGCCTTGTCGGCTCGGAGAACCTTGCCAAGATGGCCGAGGCCTATATCCGCGGCGAAAAGCTTGACGATGCGGAGGTTCTGGCCGAGATCGCGCCGTGCTTTGTCGAGATGGACGGCCGGAAGACCGATATCGTCGTGCTTGCCTGCACGCACTATCCCTTCATGGCCAATGTCTTTCGCAGGCTCGCGCCCTGGCCGGTCGACTGGCTGGATCCGGCCGAAGCGATCGCCCGGCGGGCGCGCTCGCTGGTGCCGCTGCCGAACGGTTTTGAGCCGCTGAACGGCCAGGACCCGGCGATTTTCACGTCGGGAAAGCCGGATTTTGCGACACGTCGACTGATGCAGGGGTTTGGCTTGACGGTCGCGGCAAACACCATCGCCGGCGAACGGGCAGAGAAGGCTGACGCGATCAGCTCGTGAGGATCGCCAGCAGTATGGCGATCAAGGAGACCAGCGCGCAGGCAATCAGGAAGGTCTTGTGTCGGGCGGAGGCCGCCTGAGCCTTTGATATGACGGGTTGGCCGTCTTTATAGGCGTCACGTATCCGCTGATCGAGGTGGTTCATCTCGAAGTGGCGTTTCGTCTCGTTCTGCGTCATCGCTGCTCCCGCGAAAGCCGGATGTGTTCGATCGATATGGGGGCGCGCGATTGCTCGCAAAAGTCCGCAGGCCGAAAAATCTCAACTTTATCTTGCGACAGGCTGCGTGCGGCTTAAGCGTTCGTCGCTGTTGCGGCGCGTATTCCCTGTGGGTTTTCTTCGGCGATGGCAGGCTTTCCGGGAAATCCGTGTTAGGTGTCGCCCGATTGGCGGTCTCCGCATGATCGCGAATCATCTAAAGCATTCCGGAAATATGCGCCGCCGTCTGCGCGCGGAATTGCATGAAACCAACACATTGAGCGGTTCGACAAGCGGAACGCTCTCGCGCGAGAGGTGGACATGAAGGTCGGCATCGACATGGGAGCGACGTCCGAAGGGACATCGGCCTCGCTCGATATCGAGGAGCTTCTGGCCACCCGTCTCTTGGTGCAGGGCAATTCGGGTTCGGGCAAGTCGCATCTCCTGCGCCGCCTGCTGGAGCAATCCGCACCCTGGGTGCAGCAGTGCATCATCGACCCCGAGGGCGATTTCGTCACGCTTGCGGACAAGTTCGGCCATGTGGTCGTCGAGGGTGAGCGCACCGATGCCGAACTGATCGGCATTGCCAACCGCATTCGCCAGCATCGGGTTTCCTGCGTGCTCTCGCTCGAAGGGCTCGATATCGAGCAGCAGATGCGCAATGCCGGCGTGTTCCTGAACGCCATGTTCGATGCGGATCGCGAGTTCTGGTATCCGGTGCTGGTCGTCGTCGACGAGGCGCAGATGTTTGCGCCGTCGGTTGCAGGCGACGTCACCGAAGAGGTGCGCAAGATTTCGCTCGGCGCCATGACCAACCTCATGTGCCGCGGCCGTAAGCGCGGGCTTGCCGGTGTCATCGCGACGCAGCGCCTGGCGAAGCTCGCCAAGAACGTCGCGGCGGAAGCCTCGAACTTCCTGATGGGCCGCACCTTCCTCGACATCGACATGCTGCGCGCGGCTGATCTGCTTGGCATGGACCGGCGCACGGCGGAAATGTTCCGGGACCTGAAGCGCGGTTCGTTCGTCGCACTCGGTCCGGCCCTGTCGCGCCGCCCGCTCAAGGTAACGATCGGCACGGTGGAGACCTCGGCCCGGTCGACGAGCCCGAAGCTGATGCCGCTGCCGGAGGCGCCGCAGGACGTCGAGGACCTCATCTTCACGCCGGATCCGGACGAGTTGACCCGGCCGATCATGCGCCGCGCCGTTGCGCCGCCGCGCCCGACGACCGACATACTGGCCGAGCTTTCGCGCCCACGGCCCGAGCCGGTCGCGCCGATCGAGGCAAGGCCGACGCAGCCGGAGATGACCGCTGACGAGAAAGAGACCTTGCTCGACAGCGTCTTTGCGGAAATCCTCGCCAATCCGGAGGCAGCCTTCCGGCCGGACGCGGAACTGTTTCAGGACTTCCTGGTGCGCTGCCGCATTCGCCGCATGCCGTCCGGTACGGCCCTGTCACTTGGCGCGTTCCGCCGCAAGATGGCGGTCGCGCGCTCAGGCGTCGATCCGGAGACTGCTGCGAGCGAGACCTGGGCCCAGGCCCTGCAGCTTGCCGATCGCGTCACCGAAGATCTGCAGGCCGTGTTCCTGATGATGGCGCAGGCGGCCGTCCGTGGCCTGCCGTGTCCCTCCGACGCGATGATCGCGCGTGCCTACGGCACCCATTCCGCGAGGCGGGCCCGCCGTCTGCTCGGCTACTTCGAGGAGCATGGGCTGATCGTCATCCATGCGGATTTCGCCGGAAAGCGCATCGTTGCCTTCCCGGACCTCGGCAGCGAGACCGCTCCAGGCGACGCCAACGGGCCGGATGTTACCGGCGCGGCCGCCGCTGCGGCGGAGTGAGTCCGGTTACAGATCAAGCCTTCGTTTCTCGCGGGAACTCAAGGCGAGAGATGCCGACCGTGTCGGCATGGCTCAGATAAATTCTTGTATGACCCGGTCGGACGCGTGGATGCAGGTCATCTCGAGCCGCGCCGTACCATTGTTGACGAAACGGTGGGGCGTGCCGGCCTCGACAACGATGATGTCACCGGTCTTACCGATCAGCGTCTCATCTCCAACCGTGAACTCTGCCTCGCCGGAATGAATGAGCCAGGTCTCGGGATAGGGATGCACATGCAGCGCCGGCCCTTGGCCTGGCTCAGCATCCATCAGGAAGAGCGAAATCGGCGTGCCATATTGCCCACCTTCAAACAGGATGGTCCGCTTGGGGCTCGGTTTTTGCTCTGAGCGCGGAATGACATGAAACATGCTGGCCTTCATCGGGTTGGCTTGTCGGTTGCAATGAACTATCTTCTCGAGAAGATATTATTCGAAACTATCTTCTCGTCAAGATAGTTTCGAAGACCTGGAGCAAGCGATGCAAAACGAAAAGACCGAGAGCGATCACGTCGACCGGTTGCGGGCGCAATGGGACCGCGAACTGCCGGACCTCGACACGGAGCCGATGACCATCCTCGGTCGCGCCTACCGGCTTTCCAATCTGGTGCGCCCCTCGATCGAAGAGACCTTCGCATCCTTCGGCATCGACCGCGGCGAGTTCGACGTGATCTCGACGCTTCGGCGATCCGGCCCGCCTTACCGGCTGACGCCGACGGATCTCTATACGCTGCTGATGATTTCGTCGGGCGGACTGACGCATCGGCTCGACCGGCTGCAGAAAGGGGGATTGATCCTGAGGGAACGCTCGGCGTCCGATGGCCGCAGCAGCGTCGTCGGACTGACGGAAAAGGGAATAGCGCTTGCGGAAAACGCCTTTCGTGCCGACATGGCGAGCGAAGCGCGCTACCTCGACGCGCTGAGCAAGGAAGACCGCGTAGCGCTCTCGGCGCTCCTCAGGAAGCTGCTGATTTCGTTGGAGCAAGCGCCGTCGGGTGATCCGGCGTGATCAACGGCTGTTTGTCACGATTTCGTTTGACAATAGGGGCCGGACCCACTAAAGCCGCCCCAACGCCGGGCAGAAATGTCCGGTGTTTCATTTGACATGTCCCGTGGCTTCTCCGTCAGCTTGATCGTGAGAAACCTGTCAGAACCCCGAAAATGGGTTCAGAGGAGGGCGTGTTTCCTTGATCCGGTTTGGAAACAGGCCGGTGTAACCGTTTGAAAGGAAATGCGATGAGCAAGCGCGAATCGTCCAAGTACAAAATTGACCGCCGTATGGGCGAAAACATCTGGGGCCGTCCGAAGTCCCCGGTAAACCGTCGCGAATACGGCCCGGGCCAGCACGGCCAGCGCCGCAAGTCCAAGCTTTCGGACTTCGGTGTACAGCTGCGCGCCAAGCAGAAGCTCAAGGGCTACTACGGCGACATCCGCGAGAAGCAGTTCCGCGCGATCTTCGCTGAAGCTGACCGCCGCAAGGGTGACACCCCGGAAAACCTGATCGGCCTGCTCGAATCGCGCCTCGACGCGATCGTCTACCGCGCCAAGTTCGTTCCGACGGTCTTTGCTGCCCGTCAGTTCGTCAACCACGGCCACGTCAAGGTCAACGGCGTCCGCGTCAACATCGGTTCCTACCGTTGCAAGCCGGGCGACGTCATCGAAGTCAAGGAAAAGTCGAAGCAGCTCGTAACCGTTCTCGAATCGGTTTCGCTCGCTGAACGCGACGTTCCGGACTACATCGAAGCCGATCACAACAAGATGGTCGCGACCTTCGTCCGCGTTCCGGTTCTCTCCGACGTGCCTTACGCCGTCGTCATGGAACCGCACCTGGTCGTCGAATTCTACTCGCGTTAATCCGAGGCTCACGCCTTGTGACGTTTCGAAAGCCGCCCGGAAACGGGCGGCTTTTTTGTCAGTGCCGATCAGCATCCGCGCAACCGCGGACCCCAGCGAACAAGCGCCTTATCGTCGCCTCGATCCGAAGGCGATGACCAAGAGGGAAGCCCTGTGCCCGAAGAGCAAAAGCCGCAGGATCTGCAGGCGATCATCGACGACATTCATCGGGAGCTGAGCCCGCGGTTCGGCCAGGGCAAAGTCGCCGACTATATTCCGCAGCTCGCGCGCGTCGATGCCAAGCATTTCGGCATGGCGATCGTGACCACAGGCGGCCAGATCTACCGCGTCGGCGATGCCGAGGTACCGTTCTCGATCCAGAGCGTTTCCAAGGTCTTCACGCTGACGCTGGCGCTCGGCAAGCACGGCGAGAACATCTGGCACCGTGTCGGCCGCGAGCCGTCGGGCTCGGCCTTCAACTCGATCGTCCAGCTCGAGCAAGAGGGCGGCAAGCCGCGCAACCCTTTCATCAATGCCGGCGCGATCACCATCAGCGACCTGATCCTTGCCGGCCACACGCCGCGGGAGCTGATCGGCGAAATCGTGCAGTTCGTCCGCTACCTCGCCGACGACGACCAGATCGTTATCGACCATGAGGTCGCGCGCTCGGAGACGGCCACCGGCTACCGAAACTTTGCGCTTGCCAATTTCATGCGCTCCTTCGGCAAGCTCGACCATCCCGTCGACCACGTGCTCGGCGTCTATTTCCACCATTGCGCGCTTTCGATGACCTGCAGCCAGCTCGCCAAGGCCGGGCTGTTTCTGGCCGCCGGCGGCAGCAACCCGCTGAGCGGTCACAACGTCGTTTCGCGCCAGCGGGCGCGGCGCATCAACGCGCTGATGCTGACCTGCGGCCACTATGACGGTTCGGGCGACTTCGCCTATCGTGTCGGCTTGCCGGGAAAGAGCGGCGTCGGCGGCGGCATTCTGGCGGTGGCGCCCGGCAAGGCGTCGGTCGCCGTCTGGTCGCCGGGCCTCAACGAAAACGGCAATTCGCTGCTCGGATCTCTGGCGCTCGAAATGCTGGCGGCGCGCACCGGCTGGTCGGTCTTCGGCCCTTGAACCGCTCCGACGCGGGCGATCTACGCCTTCAGGCCGATTTCCCTTGATCTTGACGGCCGGAGCGGGCAAGTGCTGCCCAAGATGAGCCGGGCGCCGGTTGCGCCCGCCTGCCGCACAGGATCCCCGCCATGGACCTTTCATTGAGCCAGCCCCAAGATCCGGTTGAAGCCGCGTTCGATGACGCCGCTATCGACGCTGGCGCGCATCCGCTGTTCAGCCGCATGCCGTCCTCCGTCTCGTTCAACAAGCTGCGCAAGCGTCTGCTTCGACAGACCCGCCAGGCCCTCGACGACTTCGGCATGCTGAAGGGATCGAAGCGCTGGCTGATCGGCCTTTCCGGCGGCAAGGACAGCTATAGCCTGCTGGCGCTGCTCATGGACCTGCAATGGCGCGGGCTGCTGCCGGTGGAGCTCATTGCCTGCAACCTCGACCAGGGGCAGCCGAACTTCCCCAAGCACATCCTGCCGGAATACCTGGCATCGATCGGCGTCAAGCATCGCATCGAGTATCGCGACACCTATTCGATCGTGAAGGAAAAGGTTCCGACGGGGGCGACCTACTGTTCGCTCTGTTCGCGGCTGCGGCGCGGCAACCTCTATCGCATCGCGCGCGAAGAGGGCTGCGACGCGCTGGTGCTCGGCCACCACCGCGAGGATATCCTCGAAACCTTCTTCATGAACTTCTTCCATGGCGGCCGGCTGGCCTCGATGCCGGCAAAGCTCTTGAACGACGAAGGCGACCTGATGCTGCTTCGGCCGCTCGCCTATGCGGCCGAGGACGATCTCGCCAAGTTCGCCGCGGCCATGGAGTTTCCGATCATCCCCTGTGACCTCTGCGGCTCGCAGGACGGCCTGGAGCGCAATGCGATGAAGGCGATGCTTGCCGATATCGAGCGGCGCATGCCGGGCCGCAAGGACACGATGCTGCGTGCGCTCGGCCACGTGAACCCCTCGCACCTGCTCGATCCCAAGCTGTTCGATTTCCAGTCCCTCACACCGGAGCCCAAAGAATGAGCCATCCCGTCGACATTGCCGGCCTTGCCAACCTCCTGCAGGAAGCGGCGGTCAAAGAGATCCTGCCGCGGTTCCGCAATCTTGAAGCCGGCGACGTCAGGGTGAAATCGGAAGCCATCGACCTCGTGACCGAAGGCGACGAAGCGGCCGAACGGCTGATCAAGGCGCGCATCGAGGACGTCGCGCCAGGCGCACTGTTCGTCGGTGAAGAATCGGTTGCCGCCGACCCGGCGCTGCTCGAAAAGCTCGCCGATGCCGACCTCGCCGTCGTCGTCGACCCGATCGACGGCACCTTCAATTTCGCTGCCGGCGTGCCGCTCTTCGGCGTCATGGCAAGCGTCGTCGCCAAGGGCGAAACGGTTGCCGGCATCATCTACGATCCGCTCGGCAACGATTGGGTGATCGCCGAGAAGGGCTCCGGCGCCTGGATGTGCCGCGCCAACGGATCGCAGGAGCGCCTGTCGGTGACCGCCGGCGTGCCGCTCGAGGCCATGGTCGGCGGCGCTTCGACCGGTTTCTACCAGCAGGAAGCGCGCCGCGAAGTCATGGCCAACATGGCCAAGGTGCGCATCGCCACCAGCTACCGCTGCGCCGCGCATGAATATCGCATGCTTGCCGGCGGCCACATCCACTTCCTGATGTACCAGAAGCTGATGCCCTGGGACCACCTGGCCGGCACGTTGATTTCGCAGGAAGCCGGCGCCTATGCCGCCCGCTTCGACGGCTCGCCCTACCTGCCGTCCCATCTCAATGGCGGCCTGCTGCTGGCGACCGACAAGGAAAGCTGGGAGACGCTGCGCCGCGAGGTCTTCACGGTCTGAGCCGTTCGAAGCGGCCCGAAAATGCGAAAGCCCGCCCGGAGCGATCCGGGCGGGCTTTTTGTTTCCCTTATGGCGGCCGTTACATATGGCCGCCGCCGTGATCCATGGAGACGTCCTTGTCGCCGGGATGGGTGAAGAGCTTGCCCTTTTCAGCCCAGAGCGTTGCAAGGATCGTCACCGCGCCGAAGAGCGCGAAACCACCGAACAGCGGCTGCAACGTGCCATTGAAGAGCTGGCCGACAGCGCCGCCGATGAGTGCGCCACCGGTCGTCGAAACGAAGCCGGTGATCGCCGTTGCGGTACCGGCCAGGTGCCCCATCGGCTCCAAGCTGATCGCGGTGAAGTTCGTTGCGATCACCGCGAAGAACATCAAGAGCACCGAGAACATCAGGTAGCTGACGACGAAGGCCGGCGTGCCGGAGAGCGACATCACGAAGCCTGCGACCGAAATCAACGTGAACAGGATCATCGAGACGTGCGAGATGCGGCGCATGCCGAAGCTCCGGACGAAGAAGCCGTTGGCGAAGTTCGCAACCGCGATGCCGCCGGCCGTGCCGGCAAAGGCGATCGGCAGCCACTCGCCGAGGCCGTAGACCTCGCCGAAGATCTGCTGGACGGTAACGATATAGGCGCAGATGACGGCGGTGAACATCGTCATGCCGATCATGTAGCCGCAGGTGATGCGGTTGGTGAGCACGGTCTTGAAACCCGACGCCACCGCGCCGACGGAGAGCGGCATGCGCTCCTCTTGCGGCAGGGACTCCTTCATGCGGGAAAAGGCCCAGACGAAGAGGACCGCGCCGATGATGCCGATCAGGATGAAGATCCAGTGCCAATTGGCATAGAGGATCACGAGTTGGCCGATCGAAGGTGCGACGATCGGCACGATCATGAAGACGATCATCACATAGGACATGACGCGCGCCATTTCGCGGCCGCCGAAGCAGTCACGCACGATCGCCATGGTGGTGATGCGGATCGCCGCAGCCCCGATGCCCTGGATGAAGCGCAGGATCAGCAGCGTCTCGAAGCTCTGGGTGAGGGCGGCGGCAAACATCGACACGGTGAAGAAGGCGAGCCCGCCGAGCAGCACGCGGCGACGGCCGAAGGCGTCGGACAGGCTGCCGAAGAAGATTTGCGAGATGCCGAAGCCGAGGAAGAAGACGCCGATGACCAGCTGGCTGTCGTTGGTGTTGGCGACGTTCAGCGACTGGCCGATCGCCGGCAGCGCCGGCAACATGCTGTCGATGGCGATGGCGACGCTCGCCGTCATGACGGCGATGGTGATGATGAATTCGACGATGCCCATGTTCAGGCGCTCGGCCCCCGAGACCCCGTCGACATGTTCGGATTGATTGGTGATGGTGGACATTGGGATAACCCGTAAATTCAATCTTTGGAAAAAGCTGGCCAGCGGTTTGGAGCGCTACAGCGACCTTTACGCGTCTCCAGAGACGCGTGGCGCGGTAGAGATCAGCCGGCCGGCTGATGGTGCGGTTTGAACAGCTTGCCGCGTTCGGCAATCAGCACGAAAACGAGGCCGATCGCAGCGACAGTGAAGTAACCGGTGGCAAGCGGAGTGGCCGTTCCGTCGAAGGACTGGCCGATGAAGGCTCCGATCACGCTCCCGCCGATCGTCTGCATGAAGCCGAGGACCGAGGACGCCGTGCCGGCGACGTGGCCGAGCGGCTCCATGGCCATGGCGTTGAAGTTTGGCGCGATCAGCCCGAACTGGAACATCGTGGCGCAATAGAGGACCACGAAGACCGGGAAGGGCAGCGGCGCATAGAGGGAGGCCGACATCCAGATGAAGCTAGCGAGCGTAAAGCCGCAGAGTGCCGCATGGGACAACGGCCGCATGCCGAAGCGGCGGACGAGGCGGGAGTTGGTAAAGGAAGCGACCGCCATCATACTCGCGAAAGCCGCAAAGACAAGCGGAAACCACACGCCCAGATCGTAGACGCCGACGAGCACCTGCTGCGCCGAGTTGATGAAGCCGAACAGCGCGCCAAGGATGACCGAGGTGGCGAGCGTGTAGAGCAGCGACAGCCGGTTGGTCAGCACGATGCGGAAACCGCTGAGGATCACCGACGGCGTGAAGGCGCGGCGGTGCGCCGGATCAAGTGTTTCGCCGAGCTTCGTCAGCACGATCGCAATGTTCATCACCGCATAAAGCGCGACGATGACGAAGATCATGTGCCATTCGGCAAAGCTGATGATGAGCTGGCCGATCGACGGGGCGATCACCGGGACGATCATGAACACCATCATGACCAGCGACATCACCTCGGCCATCTGCCGGCCGCCATAGACGTCACGGACGATCGAGATGGTGATGACGCGCGTCGCGGCCGCACCGGCGCCCTGTATGAAGCGCAGGGCGAGCATGAGGCCGAAGGTCGGCACGACGGCGATTGCGACCGCGCAGACGGCATAAAGCGCAAGGCCGGCCAGAAGCGGCGGCTTGCGCCCGAAGCGGTCGGACAACGGACCGAAGAACAGCTGCGCCACGCCCATGCCGAGCAGGTAGGCGGTGATGATGTATTGCCGCTCGTTTTCCGACGCCACGCCGAGGCTCGCGCCGATTTCCTGAAGACCCGGCAGCATGATGTCGATCGAAATCGCGTTCGTCGCCATCAGGGTGGCCATCAGCGCGATGAACTGGAATTTCGTGAGGCCGGGCAGGGCGTCGTCGTTGGTCGTGCTTGTCATTTCAAAAGTCCTAGCGGCGCGGTCAGCGCCAAGCGAAACGGGTCTGGGTCCGGGAGGTGCCGGAAAAAAGGATGTCGGCTGGCTTAATGCCGGTCGGCACAGAGATGTCAGGCGGGGGCGACCGGGCAGCCGCACCAATTGGACCGGGCCTGCATGAAACGGCGGGAGCATCGATCGGCAGCGACGGGGTCTTTTCCGTGCCGGGAGGCCGGAGCGGGAACCGTTGCTGCTTATGCCGAACGATCGCGACTGCTTCATGACAGGCCGAAACTCGGCCCAGGCCTCGCTTCAGAACGCCGGAAACGTTACAGGAAGGAAGCCCGCTTTCACAAACATTCAAACGGTCATCGCGCGAACCAAGCGCGCAAAGCCTTTGGGAAAACAACGAAAATCGAAATCCGGACAGCGAGGTCCGAATCAAAAAAGGCGGTTACCCGCCTTCTCCGATGGATCGGGACAAGGCGTCCTTAGATCAGGCGGCAGCGCCCTTGACGGCGATACCCTGCTCGGAAAGGTGGGACTGAAGTTCGCCGGCCTGGAACATCTCGCGCACGATGTCGCAACCGCCGACGAATTCGCCCTTGACGTAGAGCTGCGGGATCGTCGGCCAGCTGGAATAGTCCTTGATGCCCTGGCGCAGGTCCGCGTCGGCGAGCACGTTGATGCCCTTGTAGTCGACGCCGATGTAGTCGAGAATCTGGACCACCTGACCGGAGAAGCCACACTGCGGGAACTGCGGCGTACCCTTCATGAAGAGCACCACATCGTTCGTCTTGACTTCGTTGTCGATGAATTCGTGAATTCCGCTCATCCTGTCATCCTTCCTGCGCCGGCTTCAAGGGCCGGATATCGATTGGGTCTTAGATAGCATGCATATTGGTGATTTTCACCACCCAATCGCAACAAATATTGATGGTCCTCAAGATGTGGTTTTAATACCACTCAGGCCGTGCGGCGCCGCGTCTTGCTGCGCGCCGCCGACGTTTTCCGCCGACTGACCTGCTTCTTTGCCGGCTTGCGGAGGGCCGCCTCTAGAATGTCGCCAAGAAGACCGCCGCCACCGGAAGAGGTCGGCCGTGTCCGGCGCTTGGTCCGCTTGGTGGTGGTTCGCTTGACGCCGGTCTTCTTGAGGATTTCCTTCAGCGCACTGTCAACGACGCCGCTGACGAGTTCCTTGATCAGGTCAGCCACGCCAGCTTACTCCGGCGCGCTCGTCTGAAGTGCAAGGGCATGCAGCACGCCGCCCATATTGCCCTTCAGTGCATTGTAGACCATCTGGTGCTGCTGCACGCGGCTCTTGCCACGAAACGCCTCCGCCACGACTTCGGCGGCATAGTGGTCGCCGTCACCGGCCAGATCGCGGATCGTGACCTTGGCTCCGGGAATCCCTGCCTTGATCATGTCTTCGATGTCGCCTGGTGTCATGGGCATGATACGCCAACTCCCTTTTTATTCTGCAACGTCAGCAACCTGCCGACGTTGTCCATGAAACAAGGGAACCACGATTCAGGGGCGGAACGCAATTGCTGAATTGGGTGAGGCAGGGCTGTTGCCAGCGTGAACACGATCAAATGGTCGCTCCCGGCAGCGCCTGCAAGCAGGCACCGCAAAAGAGATATGGGAGCCGCAGAAACCGCAGCTCCCGTCCTCGATCTCTTAGTTTTCAGGCGCGACGTCGCCCTGCATGAAGTCCGGGAACCAGCCTTCATGGGCGGCGCGGAGATCCGCGACCGACACGGCCTTGGCATCGCCAAGCTTGACGGCGTCGCCGCCGGTCTTGCCGATGACGGGGAGCGAGACGCCGGCAGCCTTCGCACGGGCGGCAACCGCATCGAGCGCACCGGCGGCAACCGTCACGACGTAGCGACCCTGGTCTTCGCCGTAGAAGGTGGCGATCGGATCATGGCCGGCCACGGCGTCGACCGAGGCGCCGATGCCCGAAGCCATCGCCATTTCGGCAACGGCAAGCGCCAGGCCGCCCGACGAGCAATCGTGCACGGCGGTGACAAGACCGTCGACGATCAGGCCGCGGACGAAGTCGCCAACCTTGCGCTCGTGCGCGAGGTCGACATGCGGTGCCGGGCCGTCGGTGCGGCCGTGAACGTCGCGCATGTAGACAGACTGAGCGATGTGCGAGCCGAGACCGGCAGGGGCGCCGGCGACGAGGATCGTTTCGCCTTCAGCGGCAAAGCGGATGCGCGCCATCTTCGACCAGTCCTTGATCAGGCCAACGCCGCCGATCGTCGGGGTCGGCAGGATCGCCTGGCCGTTGGTCTCGTTGTAGAGCGAGACGTTGCCGGACACGATCGGGAAGTCGAGCGCGGTGCAGGCCTCGCCGATACCCTTGATGGCATGAACCAGCTGGCTCATGATCTCAGGGCGTTCCGGGTTGCCGAAGTTGAGGTTGTCGGTGGCTGCCAGCGGCAGCGATCCGGTTGCCGTCAGGTTGCGCCAGCATTCGGCGACCGCCTGCTTGCCGCCTTCGTAAGGGTCGGCTTCGACATAGCGCGGCGTCACGTCGGACGAGAAAGCGAGCGCCTTGGAGGCGTGGCCTTCGACGCGCACGACGCCGGCGTCGCCGCCCGGCAGTTGCAGCGAGTTGCCCTGGATCAGCGTGTCATACTGTTCGTAGACCCAACGGCGCGACGAGTTGTTGGCCGAGCCGACGAGCTTGACGAGCGCGTCTGCGACATCGGCCTGCGGGATATCGTTGGATGCGAGCGGCGCAGCGGACTTTGCGGGGGTCCAGGGACGATCATATTCCGGGGCTTCGTCGCCCAGTTCCTTGATCGGCAGGTTCGCGACTTCTTCGCCCTGGTGCAGGATGCGGAAGCGCAGGTCGTCAGTGGTCTTGCCGACGATCGCAAAATCGAGGCCCCACTTGACGAAGATCGCCTTGGCGACTTCTTCCTTTGCCGGTTCAAGAACCATGAGCATGCGCTCCTGGCTCTCCGACAGCATCATTTCGTAAGCGGTCATGCGCTCTTCGCGCACCGGAACGGTGTCGAGGTCGAGCTCGATGCCGAGGTCGCCCTTGGCGCCCATTTCGACGGCAGAGCAGGTGAGGCCGGCTGCACCCATGTCCTGGATGGCGATGACGGCGCCCGTCGTCATCAGCTCGAGGCAGGCTTCGAGCAGGCACTTTTCGGTGAAGGGGTCGCCGACCTGAACGGTCGGGCGCTTCTCTTCGATCGACTCGTCGAATTCGGCGGACGCCATGGTGGCGCCACCGACGCCGTCACGGCCGGTCTTGGCACCGAGATAGACGACCGGGAGGCCCACACCTTCTGCCTTGGAGTAGAAGATGGCGTCGCTCTTGGCGAGGCCGGCAGCAAAGGCGTTGACCAGAATGTTGCCGTTGTAGCGGGCGTCGAACTCGACTTCGCCGCCGACGGTCGGAACACCGAAGGAGTTGCCATAGCCGCCGACGCCGGCAACGACGCCGGAAACGAGGTGGCGGGTCTTCGGATGATCAGGCGAACCGAAGCGCAGCGCGTTCATCGCCGCGACGGGACGGGCGCCCATGGTGAAGACGTCGCGCAGGATGCCGCCGACGCCGGTCGCCGCCCCCTGGTAGGGCTCGATATAGGACGGGTGGTTGTGGCTCTCCATCTTGAAGACGACGCAGTCGCCATCGTCGATGTCAACGACGCCGGCGTTTTCACCCGGGCCCTGAATGACGCGCGGCCCCTTGGTCGGCAGCGTGCGCAGCCACTTCTTGGAGGACTTGTAGGAGCAGTGCTCGTTCCACATGGCCGAGAAGATGCCGAGCTCGGTAAAGGTGGGCTCGCGCCCGATCAGGCCAAGGATGCGCTCGTATTCGTCAGGCTTCAGCCCGTGCGATGCGATGAGGTCCGGGGTGATGGGGCGGGTGTTGGAAATCGTCATCGTCGACCGTCAAATCCTTCGGGCGGCGCGCAATCCACTAGCGAGGAATATGGCGCGTGCGAACCGCAACAGAAACAGGGGGCGCTTTGCGGCTTCTTTAACCTATGCTGCGACGCGGCGCGACAGAAAAATACGGGCGATCAACAGCGGTTGACGGCCGTACAAGGCATTGCAGAGGCCAATACGGCGGTCAGCGTCAGAACTTGTAGCCGAGCGCAAGGCCGGCGCGTGTCAGGCCGTTGTTGGGACCGTCGCAGAGATTGGCATGCGACGCATGCTCCACGGTCGCCGAGACGTTCCAGTGTTCGTCGAGGCGCACGCCGGCGGCGGCGTATTCGCGGAAGAGGAAGCGGCAGCCGAGTTGCGGACCGGAACCGTTGGGATCGTCGAGATCGCCGTCGTGAACCGTGCCGCCCGCGCCGAACTCCACGAAGAGCCGCTGCGTCATGTCGAAGGTCCAGCTCAAGCCGGCATAGGCCTGGTTGACGCCGTTCGACGCGGTGGCCACGGCTGCACCGGTATAGACACGCGGCCGCAACAGCTTCTCGCCGAAATCTGCCGCGCCATCCGCATTGAACGGATCGAAGTAGAGCGTGAACGACGGAAACACGCCGTCTTCCTGCTTGCCGCCGCTGGCGATCGATGTCGTCACGCCGAAGCGCATTTCGTCGAAGACGCCGTCCTGAGCCAGCGCCGGCGCGGCGATGACGGAGGTGGTCGTGACGAAAAGGAGGGGTGCGATCAGCCGGGACGAGACCGGGCGAAACGGTAGCGGCATGCGAAATCCTTAGGGGGGCGAATCATCTACGCGATACTGCTAAAATAGTATCTTGCGTAAGCTTGCGCGAAAGTCACGCCGTGGATTTCGATCGTCACTCGAAACTGTCGTAGCCGGCTCGGCCGCTGTCGAGCAGCCGCTTCAGTGTCTGGAAGCCAGCCCTGACTTCGGCGCGCTGGGGTGGCGAGGAGAAGCCGATGCGGATCCGATGGAAGACGCGATCGGTGCGACCGGCCTTGAACTCGTCCTCGTCGTCGACGAGCACCCCTTCCTGCAGCGCCGCTTGCTTGAAGGTGCCGGACAGCCAGGGGTCCGGCAGCTTCATCCAGAGGAACGGAATGCAGGGATGCGAGGCGAACTCGATGCCCTCGAAGACTTCGCGCGCCATGGCCTCACGGGCACGAACCTCCTCGATGCCCTGGCTGCGCAAGGCCGCAGCCGAGCCGGAGAGCACCAGGCGCGCGCACAGTTCCGCAAGGATGAACGGCAGGCCGCCGCTAACCATCTTGTGGGCGATGCGGATGCGCTGGCCGAAATGCGGAGGGCAGGCGACCCAACCACCGCGAACACCCGCGGCAACGGACTTCGAAAGACCGCCGACGAGGAAGGTGCGTTCGGGCGCAAGCTCGGCGAGCAGCGGCGTCTGGTCGCCGGTCATGGCGCCATAGAGATCATCCTCGACCAGCCAGACACCGTATTTGCGGGCGATATCGGCGATCGCCTGGCGGCGGGCGAGCGGCATGACGGCCACCGTCGGGTTCTGCGCGCTCGGCATCAGGAAGGCGAGCTTGGGATGCTGCTGCGCACAGACGCGCTCGAAGTCGTCGGGGATCATGCCGAAGGCGTCGGATTCGACCAGCGTCGTGCGGCGACCGATCAGGCCGGCGCTGCGGCTGACCTGCGAATAGGTGAGGGTCTCGAAGGCGATGCGATCGCCGGGGGCGGTCACCGCCGCGATCACCGCCACGACGGCCGCATGGGCGCCGAGCGTCGGCACGATGTTTTCAGGCTTGGGACGAAAACTGCCGCGCGCCAGCCATTGGCACCCGGCTTCGAACCAATGATCCGGGAAGTTCCGCGCGTAGCTGGCGATGTCGGCGTGATGCTCGTGGCTGATCTCACCCAACACTTCGCTCAGCACCGTTCCCTGGCCGATGTCCGGCGCCGCTGTGCTGTCGAACCTGAGCTTGCCGACGGGCGCGACCAGGGGGCGGGTGCCGGCAAGCGACGTCGTCAGCGGATCCGATTGCTCCGGCGGCCGGCTTTCGGGATGGTCGAGCACATAGGTGCCGCGTCCGACCTCGCCACTCACCAGCCCGCGCTCGCGGACGATATTGTAAGCGCGCCCGATCGTGCCGATTGTCACCCCGATGTCGTAGGCGAGGTTGCGTTGCGGTGGCAATTTGGCGCCGACGGGCAGGGCGCCATTGCCAATTGCCTGTTCGATCTGGTCGGCGATCCGCGCGTAGAGCGGGCCATGACCTTGCTGAATGTCCGGGAGCCAATTTGTCATAGTGACAATTCTTTAGATTACAGCGCGAAATATGTCAATTATCACCGACACAACGATAGCAATCGCTGCATTGGGGTTATCAATGAGTACAATCGATACAATTTGTTTGTCCCGCTCGGAGGCGAAGTCCGCAGGCTGCACCGGCGCATTGCTGGGTGGCGACTATTCGGAAGAGCGCGAAAGCCTGCTGACGCGTCTTTGGAGACTCTATTGCACGCTGGCTGCAAAGCGGCGCGGCCGGCTGGCGCTCGGGGAATTGAGTGAGTGGCAGCTCAAGGATATCGGCGTTTGCGAGAAAGACGCGCGCCAGGAATCGTCTGTCCCGTTCTGGCGCTAGCCGATCGGGTCGGAACGACCGTCCGAAATGCAAAGGGACCGGCAACCTTGAGGTCAACCGGCCCTTGGATCAATTCGACACGTTCAGCTTGGGCTATTTGCAGCCCTGTCCGCCAGCAGCCCAGCGCTTGATGTCGGCGGCCATGCGCGTTCCCGTCGGTTCGCTCATCAGCGGCCCGAAGGCCTGCAGGCGGGCCGGATTGCCCTCGGCCTGAACGACGGCGAGGGGGCGTGCCTCGGGCGACTTGCGCGGGACAATCAGGATGCGCGGACGGCCGGAGAAGGAGTTGAGCTCGGGCGCCAGGCGATAGGACTTGAATTCGGCGTCACCCGACTTGAACCAGCAGCTGCTGGCACCGAGCGCCACGCGTTCCATGGTCGGCAGCGCCGCCGTGTTCGGGCTTGGTGCCGGCGGCTTCGGCGACTGGCACGAAGCCAGAAGCACAAGACCGAAGGCCGTGCAGGCAAGGCCGGTCAGGCGTGCAGGGGCAAATGAAGGCATCGACGGTCTCGCTCGCAAATGGGGATGGGTCGAATGCCTTCTACCAGCCGGATGGTTAAGCGGCGATTACTTCGAGGGCAGACGCAAACAGGCCGCGACCGTCGGAACCGCCGTGGGCTGCTTCGATCAGGTTTTCCGGATGCGGCATCATGCCGAGCACGTTACCTTCAGCGTTCATGACGCCGGCGATATCGTTCATCGAACCGTTCGGGTTGGTGCCTTCAGCATAACGGAACACCACCTGGCCATTGCCTTCGATCGTCTTCAACGTCTCGGCATCGGCGAAGTAGTTGCCGTCGTGGTGGGCGACCGGCGAACGGATGATCTGGCCCTTGGAGTAGGCGCGGGTGAAGTCGGTATCGGCGTTGACAACTTCGAGCTTGATCTCGCGGCAGACGAATTTCAGCGAGGCATTGCGCATCAGCGCGCCGGGCAGGAGCCCCGCCTCGACGAGGATCTGGAAGCCGTTGCAGACGCCGAGAACCTTGACGCCCTTTTCCGCCTTGGCCTTGATCGCCTGCATGACCGGCATGCGCGCAGCGATCGCGCCGCAGCGCAGGTAATCGCCATAGGAGAAGCCGCCGGGAATGACGATCAGATCGACATCCGGAATATCGGTTTCGGTCTGCCAGACGGTGACAGGCGCCTTGCCGGAGATCTTGGTGAGGGCCGCGATCATGTCGCGGTCGCGGTTGAGGCCCGGAAGCTGGACGACGGCTGACTTCATATCTCTGTCTCCGATACGGCAAGATCAATCTTGATGCCGCACTCCGACGAGCCAGGCATCTGCTGCGACGATGGCAGCGGCGTTTCCCATGGGACCAGCGGCTGCTCCGGCATTTCGTAACGTCTGGTTCCGCGCCCGAAGGCGCGGAACGCCCCCTTCGCCTGTAGGATCAGCCGAAGGAGATGCTGTAGTTCTCGATCACCGTGTTGGCGAGCAGCTTTTCGCACATGGCCTTGAGGTCTTCCTCGGCCTTGGCCTTGTCTGCGGATTCGATCTGCAGGTCGAAGACCTTGCCCTGGCGAACCTGGCCGATGCCGTCGAAGCCGAGCGCACCGAGCGCGCCTTCGATTGCCTTGCCCTGCGGATCGAGAACGCCGTTCTTCAGCGTCACGGTTACACGTGCCTTGATCACTTTGATTTTCCCCGAAGTTACTTCACGAGAACCGGACCGGTGCCGCGCACGGGTTCGTTCTCATTCATGATGCCGAGACGGCGGGCGACTTCCTGATAGGCCTCGACGAGGCCGCCGAGGTCGCGGCGGAAACGGTCCTTGTCGAGCTTCTCGCGGGTCTCGATGTCCCAGAGACGGCAGCTGTCCGGCGAGATCTCGTCAGCAAGCACGATGCGCATCATGTCGCCTTCGAACAGGCGGCCGCACTCGATCTTGAAATCGACGAGCTGGATGCCGACGCCGAGGAACAGGCCCGTGAGGAAGTCGTTGATGCGGATGGCGAGCGCCATGACGTCGTCGAGTTCCTGCGGGCTTGCCCAGCCGAACGCGGTGATGTGCTCTTCGGAGACCATCGGGTCTTCGAGCGCATCGGCCTTGTAGTAGAACTCGATGATCGAGCGGGGGAGGACCGTGCCTTCCTCGATGCCCAGACGCTTGGCCAGCGAGCCGGCGGCGACGTTGCGCACGACGATCTCAAGCGGGATGATCTCGACTTCCTTGATCAACTGCTCGCGCATGTTGAGGCGGCGGATGAAGTGCGTGGGGATGCCGATCTTGTTGAGGTGCGTGAAGATGTACTCGGAAATCCGGTTGTTCAGCACACCCTTGCCGTCAATGACGTCGTGCTTTTTCTTGTTGAAGGCGGTCGCGTCGTCCTTGAAGAACTGGATGAGCGTGCCCGGCTCTGGACCCTCATAGAGGATCTTGGCCTTGCCCTCGTAGATACGGCGGCGACGATTCATGGATTTTGTCTCTGTAGTTGTTGGCGCTCTCGGGACGCGCGTGGAACATCTCTCGGGGTCCATAGCCGAAAAGAACCGATTTCACAATCGGCGTATCTGCCCGTTCCCCTGATTTGCATGGGGCGCCGCGCGCCTTCTCAAAGTGCGCCAAGGTTGCTGCCGCCTCACGAAGCGGCGATGTCCTGATCCTTGATCAAATGCGATCTGAGGAACCGCACAAAGGGTAACATGAAAGTCATCAAACCGGAAAAGTTCACATTGCAGTTTGACCCGCGTTTTGATTTATGGCGATAAACTGATTTCAGACATGGAATTCTCAGGGAGATTGAGTGATGACGTCGATGCAGGATCGCGAAAAGGCCTTCGAAGCAAAGTTTGCGATGGACGAAGAGCTGAGGTTCAAGGCTGAAGCGCGTCGCAACAAGCTGCTCGGCCTGTGGGCCGCCGGCCTGCTCGGCAAGGCCGACGCCGACGCCTATGCCAGCGAAGTGGTGGCTGCCGATTTCGAAGAAGCCGGCCATGAAGACGTCGTTCGCAAGATCAAGGCGGATTTCGACGCGGCAGGCGTTGCCCAGAGCGAGGAGCAGATCCGCGTGCGGATGCTCGAACTGCTCGGCGAAGCTGTCCAGCAGCTGCAGAGCAAGTAAGCCGAAAGGCTGTTGCCAGATCGATTGAAGCGCCGCCCGTCCTTCTGGCCGGGCGGTTTTTATTTGTCCGGACCGCCGAACACCGGCTTCCACCCGCGGCGCAAACGCTGCTCCAGCTCCAGCCGGTCCATCGGCCGCGCAAGCGCGTAGCCCTGCAGCACGTCGCAGCCGAGATCCCGCAGCATCGCCGCATGCTCCCAGGTCTCCACGCCTTCACCGACGACCGCGATGTTGAGCGAGTGGCCGATGTCGATGATCGCCCGCACCAGCTTTGCCTGCTTGGCGCTTTCGGTCATCGGGCCGACGAGCGCCCTGTCGATCTTGAGCCGGGCCGGATTGAGGTTGAGCAGGCCGATGATCGAAGCATGGCCGGTGCCGAAATCGTCGATTTCGATTTCGATGCCGAGGTCGCCGAGCGCCGAAATGGTTTCGGCGATTTCGTCTTCCGGATCATCGAGGAAGATGGACTCGAGCAGCTCGAAAGAAAGGATACCTGGCGGGATCCGCATGTCGCGCAGATCAGCGATCAACCCCGGATCGCGCAGCCGCGGCGACGACATGTTGACCGAGATCTTGGGAACCCCGAGCCCTTCCTTCTGCCAGGACTGAAAGTCGCGAAAGGCGAGCTCGACCACCTTCCTGTCGATCGCCGGCAGGACGTTGATCTCCTCGGCCACCTTCAGGAAATGGAAGGGGGCGAGAATGCCTCGCTCCGGGTGGTTCCACCGCACCAGTGCCTCGACGCCGGATATCTCCAGCGAGCGCGCATGGAACTGGGGTTGGTAGTAAACCGTGAACTGCCCTTCCTCGATCGCCTGGCGAATGTCGTCACCGATGCGCTTGGCATTGAGGATCTGGGTTTGAATGAGTTCGGAAAACACCTCGACGCGATCACGTCCGACGCTCTTTGCCCGATAGAGGGCGATGTCGGCATTCATCAGCAGCTGTTTGGCTTCGAAGTCTTCGCCGCCTCTAAAAGCGATGCCGATGCTTGCACCCAGGCGGCAGAGTTGACCGTCATAGGGGATGGGGCGGCGGAAGGCATGGACGATGCGCTCGGCAAGCTCGGTCAGTTGCGGCAGGTCGCGGTCGCGGCGGCAGAGGATGACGAACTCGTCACCGCCGATGCGGGCGATGAAATCGTCGTGGCGGGCGTGCGCGCGCAGGATCGCGGCCGCATGCGTCAGCATGGCGTCGCCGGCCTGGTGGCCGAGCGTGTCGTTGATCTGCTTGAAGCGGTCGAGATCGATATGCAGGATCGCGTTGACGGCGACATTCTCCGTCAGCATCTGATCCAGGTAACGACGGTTGGGCAGGTCGGTCAGGTAGTCGTGCAGCGCGTTGTACTCGATCCGGATCCGGGCCTGCTCGAGTTCACGGTTGCGCGCTTCGGCCGATGCCTTCGCCTGGCGCAACTCTTCCTGCAGCGCAATGTCTTCCGTGACGTCCCAGTTGGCGCCGATAAGCTTGCGTGTGCCGAGATGATCGACATAGGTCGCCGCATTCGAACGGATGTGGCGGACCGCCCCATCCGGACGCATGATGCGGAAGGCGTTGGCGTAGGGCTTTCCCGAGGCGATGCCTTCATTGGTTCTGGCAATGACGGCGTCGCGGTCGTCAGGGTGCAGGCAGTTTTCCCAGGCCTCCGAGGTCGGCGCGCCATCAGCGGGGTCGAGACCATAGATCTCGAACATGCGCTCGTCCCAGTCGTCGCGCAGCACATCGAGATTGAAATCGAACACGCCGATCTTCGACACGCCGAGCGCCAGCCTCAGGCGGCGGGAGACTTCCTCTAGCCGCGCCTCGGCCTCCTTGCGGGCGGTGATGTCGGTATCCGTCCCGATGATGCGGCTCGGCCTGCCGTCCGGCCAGTAGGCAACGGAGGCGCCGCGGCTTTCGATCCAGATCCAGTGACCGTCGGCGTGGCGCTCCCGATACTCGAAGGTGTTGAAGATCGCTTCGCCGGAATCCTGCCGCTCGATGGCCGCACGCACATGCGCATGGTCGTCGGGGTGAACGTTCTGGATCCAGTTTTCGAGCGTACCGTCGACCTGGGCATCTTCGGGCAGGCCGCGAAGCCGCCTCCAGGTGGCCGAATAAAACAGGTCTCCGGTTTCGAAGTCGTGATCCCATACGCCCTCAAGCGCGCCGTCGAGGGCATATTTCCAGCGGGTCTCGTCGTTGCGCAACCCGGCGATCTCGTTGACGAAATCGTCGGCCGGCAACATCAGCAGCAGCGAGGCGGCTTCATCGCCAAACAGCACCGGCGAACAGGCAACGAGCATCGGCGCGGAGCGGCTGGAGCCGAGGAAATGGATCGTCTCGGCGACCGCCGACGTTGCGCGCGGCGGCACACGCGGCCGATCCTCGTCCGCCACGAAGTCGCTCAGAAAGGCGTGTCGCAACTGTGAAAGCGTGCGGCCGAACACGTCGCAGGCGCGGGCGTTGGCAGCCAGTATCCGTCCGTGCGCATCGACAATGACGGCGCCTGCCGGCAACCGTTCCAGGGTGGCCTGCGTCAGAGCATCCGGATGCGCCGGTGCGTTTTGCGCACCTTTGGTGAGACGTTCGTCTACGGCCACTTCCCATGTCCAGTATCTGCGGCCGGGCAACCAAACGGAAGGATCCGGTCAATGCGGGCACAGATCAAGGTTCGACAGCGCTCGGCTCCATCATGAGACGAGTCGCATCATGCCGGCGATGATGACCGCGGACAATGAACGTCGGATTAATATGGCCGCAATAGGCCGCCGCGGCGCGTCAGGGTTTAAGCCGGCTCAGGAACTGGGCAAACACCATCGTGCCCTCCGGCCACGGCCCATGGCCGGACTCGGTGTTGATGTGGCCGGATTCTCCGGCATCGACGAGCAGCGAACCCCAGGCGTTGGCGATGTCGTCCGCATGCTCGTAGGAACCGAAGGGATCGTTGCGGCTGGCGACCATCAACGACGGGAAGGGAAGCGGATCGCGCGGATAGGGGCCGAAGGTCATCAGATGCTTCGGACGGATCGCCGGGTTGGCAACATCGGGCGGGGCCACCAGGAAAGCCCCGGCAATCGGCTTCTTGAAATGGGGCAGGGCATGGATGGCCGTCGCAACGCCCAGCGAATGGGCGACGATGACAACAGGCTTTTCCGAAGCATTGACCTCGTCGACCATGCGCGCCACCCAATCGTCGCGGACAGGCTTTGCCCACTCCGCCTGTTCGACGCGGCGTGCGGTCGACATCTTGCGCTCCCAGCGCGTCTGCCAGTGCTCCGGTCCGGAGTTGGTGTAGCCTGGAACGATGAGGATATGGGCGTCGGAAACTTTCATGGTGGCCGCGATGTGGCGCTGAAAGGCGCGGAAGTCAAGGCCTGCGGCCCAACCCGTTCGTCACGGCCTGGACGTCGCCCTTGGGAGCCTGGCTGACAGGCTCGATGTTTCGCGCTCCTGACGACCGCTTAACGTGGCGAGAGGCGGCAGGCGACAGCCGTCGCATTTTCTGTATAATCGAACGGACGGTCGCGGATGGTGCGGCTTGGTTCGCCGTATCTCTGTTCCGTGGCCGCTCTGGTTCGTTGAGGAGTGTGAGCCATGACAACATTCCATGTCCTGTCGGGAGCGGACGCGAGTGTCGCCCATCCCGGAATAAAAAAGATCGGCGTCGCGGATGTATTCGACGCCTTACGCTTGGGCTTTGACGATTTTCGCGAGAAACCATCGCACTACGTCTTTCTTTGCCTGATCTATCCGATAGCCGGTGTCGTTCTGATCACCTGGAGCGCCGGCGCCAACATGCTGCCGCTGCTTTATCCTCTTGTCTCCGGCTTCGCGCTGATCGGCCCGGTCGCCGCGATCGGCCTTTACGAGATCAGCCGACGGCGAGAACTCGGCATGGACTACTCTTGGCCACACGCGCTTCGCCTGCACCGCTCTCCGGCGCTGCCGTCGATCATGGCCGTCGCCGCCATGCTGTTCGTTGTCTTCATCATCTGGCTGCTGGTCGCCCAGGCGCTCTATGTGCAGATCTTCGGGGCAGAACCACCGGTTTCGATCGCGGCCTTCTGGAACGGTATCGTCGGCACTGACCAGGGCTGGAACCTGATCCTCGTCGGCAACGCCGTCGGCTTCGTCTTCGCCGTCATCGTTCTGTCAACATCCGTCGTGTCGTTCCCGTTGCTGATCGATCGTGACGTCGGCGCCGTGTCGGCGGTCGAGACGTCCATCCGCGCAACGCTCGTCAACCCGGTGCCCGTCGCCGTCTGGGGTTTCATCATCGCTGCCGGTCTGGTCATCGGCTCGATCCCGGTCTTCGTCGGCCTCGCCGTCATCATGCCGATCTTCGGACACGCCACCTGGCACCTCTATCGCAAGATGGTGGAACCCGGTCCGCGCGCGCGGTCACACTGATCGCTGACAACCGAAGGCAGGATAACCGCTCAACGGAAAAAGCGCCGCATGTCGATCGACTTGCGGCGCCTTTGGCGTGCTTGCCGAGATGCCCGGCCTAGCGAAAGTGCTTGTAATAGGATGAGATCTGCGCCGCCGTGTTGGACGACAGGTTGAGCTTGATGCCGATCTTGTCACCGCGATACCAGCGGACCATGCCGGTCAGGAAGCCGAGCTCCTCGCTTCTGATCGTCACTTCCTGTCCCGTCTTGGCGCCGATGTCGAAGAGCAGCTGAAAGCAGATGCCCTCGGCTGAGAGGTCCTTGACGATGCCGCTGCTGGAGCCGGACTTGACGGTCACCGTACCTGTAATTTTCGTTTGCGTGCGCTGCGTCGCCCGCTCGACACTGTCCTTGTAGGCCATGCGATCCTCAGAACCTGGATTGACAGACCCTGAGCTTTGCACGCAATGCGTGAATTTCCTGCTAACGCAAATGCCCGCATTCGAGCGATGTGCTCCAAATGCGGGCATGGCAACAAAACCAAAGGCCTACCGCCGTCCGCTCAGCGCGGACCCTTAGCCGAAGACGCGCTTGAAGATCGTGTCGACGTGCTTGGTGTGGTAGCCGAGATCAAACTTCTCGCGGATGTCCTCTTCGGAAAGCGCCGCGCGGACTTCCGCATCGGCCAGCAGTTCCTCAAGGAAGTCCTTGCCCTGTTCCCAGACCTTCATGGCGTTGCGCTGCACGAGGCGATAGGCATCCTCACGCGACACACCCGCCTGCGTCAGCGCCAAAAGCACGCGCTGCGAATGCACGAGCCCGCGGAACTTGTTCATGTTGTTGATCATGTTCTCGGGGTAGACGAGCAGCTTGTCGATCACGCTGGTCAGACGAGCGAGCGCGAAGTCGAGCGTCACCGTCGCATCCGGGCCGATCATGCGCTCGACCGAGGAGTGCGAGATGTCGCGCTCATGCCAGAGCGCAACGTTTTCCATCGCCGGGATCGAGAAGGCGCGAACCATGCGGGCAAGGCCCGTGAGGTTTTCGGTCAGGACCGGGTTACGCTTGTGCGGCATTGCCGACGAGCCCTTCTGGCCCGGCGAGAAATACTCCTCCGCTTCAAGCACTTCGGTGCGCTGCAGGTGACGGACTTCCGTCGCCAGGCGCTCGATCGACGAAGCGATGACGCCGAGGGTTGCGAAGTACATGGCGTGGCGGTCGCGCGGGATGACCTGGGTCGAAACCGGTTCCGGCTTCAGGCCAAGCGCCTCGGCGACGTGTTCTTCAACGCGCGGGTCGATGTTGGCGAAGGTGCCGACGGCGCCCGAGATCGCGCAGGTGGCGACCTCTTCGCGTGCGGCCAGCAGGCGCTGCTTGCAACGGTCGAACTCGGCATAGGCGAGCGCCAGCTTGACACCGAAGGTGGTCGGCTCGGCGTGGATGCCGTGCGAACGGCCGATCGTCACCGTGTCCTTGTGCTCGAAGGCGCGGCGCTTCAAGGCTTCGAGCAGCTTGTCGAGATCGGCGAGAAGCAGGTCGGTTGCGCGCACCAGCTGGACGTTGAAGCAGGTGTCCAGCACGTCGGACGAGGTCATGCCCTGATGGATGAAGCGACTGTCGGGGCCGACGAATTCGGCGAGATGCGTCAGGAACGCAATCACGTCATGCTTGGTGACGGCCTCGATCTCGTCGATGCGAGCGACGTCGAAAGTGGCAGCGCCGCCCTTTTCCCAGATCGTGCGCGCGGCATCCTTCGGGATCACGCCGATTTCGGCAAGCGCATCGCAGGCGTGAGCCTCGATCTCGAACCAGATGCGGAATTTCGTTTCCGGCGACCAGATGGCCACCATTTCCGGTCGGGAGTAACGGGGGATCATGGGCTTAAGCTTTCGTCGTCAGTGGAGGGATGGCCGTGGCTCTAGCAAAGATAGCCGCGAAGCTCAACGCCGTTGCTCATGGCGTGCGCTTGCCAGCCACAGGCAGACGGCGAACAGTATAACACCGCCGACGGGCAAATAGAGGCGAAGGCCCATGACCAGAAACTGGTAGAAGGCGATCAGCGTCGTAAAGGCGAACTGGAAGAGCCACGTCGTGGTTCCGATCGGGGCGTGCCACTGCGCATAGAATTCGCGGTAGTCGAGCGCGAAAAGCAGTGCCGTCATCCCGATCGTGCCGAGCGAGAGGAAGAAGAGATAGGCAGCGAAGCGCGTTTCCACGCGGCGTCCGATCGCCGCGAAGCGGGCGAGAAACAGCGCCGGCGGCCAGGCAAACAGAGCGCCGGCCCCGAAGACCCAGAGCAGTTCGGCCAGATGGAAGGTCGCGTCCCGTTCCCGCAGCCACAGCGCAAACCACGCCGACAGCGTCATCGACGCGCTCCACAAGGGCGCGCCGAAGAGCAATAGCGGAAGGCTCGGCACGGACCGGGCGAGGCGGGCCCGTTTCCGGGCACCGGCCGCCGCACGCCCCGCTTTCGCTTCGACGCTGGCGGCCGCCTCGTTCATTTGGCGATCCGCGTCGGGATCGCGATCCAGCGCCCGTCCGTCGTGCCTTCAAAGCCGAGCGACTTGACGAGCACCATGATCACATGCGTTTCCGAACCGTCGTCGTTGCGGTGGGTGATGGCGCCGCCGACCTGATAGCCGGTGGGGCAACGGCGGCTTTCCGGTATGCGACTGTCATCCTGAAGCACGTCGCTTGCCGGCGCGCCCGCCTTCATCGTCATCGACAGACGGAAACCTTTGGTTTCCTTCAGGAAGTCCTTGCAGATTCCGTCCGGCTCGAAGGTCTTTTCCTCGAGCGTAACCGTATAGGTCTCGCGGAAGGCTTGATCGGCTGCAAAGGCATCGTAGGTCAGCGAGAGCGGCTTGGCGTTGGCTTCCGTGATCGGGTTGAAGGCCGCGAGCAGCCCGGGCGCATCGGCCAGGCGATAGGCATCGATCAAGGGTGCTGCCCGACGCCGGGCTTCATGGCGCGCCTTCGACAGCGGGCTGCCGTCTTCGCGGCTGACGGCGCGCACCGGCGCGCCCGGCAGGAAGCTGTCATTGCGCGTGTCGATCACATAGATGGTCGAATAGGGAAAGCCGGAGCCGTCCTGGACGCCATACTCCTCGAAGGCAAAGACATTGCCGTCGGCCGAGAAGCCGATCGGCTGCAGTGCGGCATAGTCGCCAGCAAGGGCCGGCGATGCAGCGGCGGCCGCAGCCAGGCAACAAAGACCGGAAATTGCCGCGCGTGCTGTCATCGATAGGCCTTCTCGGCCGGCGCACGGATCGCTTCGATCGCCGAGCGATAGGCCTCGACCGAGCCGCCCTTGAAGATCGCCGAGCCGGCAACGAGAACATTGGCACCGGCGCCGGTGGCAATGGCTGCCGTTTCAGGCGCAATGCCGCCATCGACTTCGATCTCGATCGGACGATCGCCGATCATCGCCTTGATACGACGGATCTTTTCCGCGGTGGCGTCGATGAACTTCTGCCCGCCGAAGCCCGGATTGACGGTCATGACGAGGATCAGGTCAAGCTCATCGAGCACGTATTCGATGGCGCTTTCGGGCGTTGCCGGATTGAGCGACACGCCCGCCTTCTTGCCGAGCGAACGGACCGTCTGCAGCGAGCGATGCAGGTGCGGACCGGCTTCGGCGTGCACCGTCAGGATATCGCAGCCGGCCTTGGCGAAGGCTTCAAGAAACGGGTCGGCGGGCGAAATCATCAGGTGGCAGTCGAACGTCGCATCGGTATAGCGGCGCAGCGACTTGATGACATCGGGGCCGAAGGTGATGTTCGGCACGAAATGACCGTCCATGACATCGAGATGGATCCAGTCTGCGCCGGCATCGACGACATCGCGAACCTCCTGGCCGAGCTTGGAGAAATCGGCCGCCAGGATCGACGGGGCAATGCGGATAGGGTGGGTCATGGCGCACTCCAGCGTGTTTTCCGCGGGAATAGCACCGCCGAGCCCCGCAAACAACATGCCTGCGATCAAAGCTGCGTCAGCGACGCTCTGACCAGCAGGGCATGAGATCGTTTTCCGCCGGCGTCGCGTCGTGGACCCCGCGGGCGATCGCGCGCGCCATGGTCGAGGCGGCAACCGCGCCGAGATCGATGAAATCCTCTGTTGTCGGCGTCTTACCGCTGGCGCCGGTCGCAAGCGCGAAGATCAGGTCGCCGTCGAGCGGCGTGTGCGCCGGCCAGAGCCCGCGGGCAAAGCCGTCATGGGCGGCAATCGCCAGGCGCTTCGCTTCGGCCTTCGTCAGCACCGCATCCGTCGCGATCACCGCGATCGTCGTGTTGGCGACGGCCGCCTGGCGGTCGCGGAACTTAATGCGGATGTCGGCCGCGTCGGCCGGCATCGGGTGGGGCAGGCCAAGCCCACCGAACTCGTCATCCAGTTCGAAGGGCGCGGACCAGAAATGCCCGGTGTCGCCGACTGTAGCGGATCCGAGCGCATTGACGGCGACAAGCGCGCCGATGGTGACGCCGTTCGGCAGAACCGTGGACGCTGAACCGAGCCCACCCTTCAGGCCCGCGGTCAGCGCACCGGTGCCGGCGCCTGCCGAACCGGTCGAAAATGTCGCGCCAGCCCGCCCGACGGCCTCGAAGCCGAGTTCGCGGTAGGGCGGAAAGCGGCCCCAATCCTTGTCGCCACCATTGATGAGGTCGAAGAGGATCGCCGTCGGGACAATCGGGATCCGGTGCGGGCCGACGGCGAAGCCGCGGCCCATTTCCCTGAGGGCGGCCTGCGCACCGGACGCAGCGTCAAGCCCGAAGGCCGAACCGCCGGAAAGAACGAGCGCATCGACCGTCTGTACCGTGTTGTGCGGGTCGAGAAGGTCGGTTTCCCGGGTACCTGGCGCACCGCCCAGAACCTGGACAGCGGCCGTTGCCGGCGGGTCGCAGACAATCGCGGTGACGCCCGATTTCAGGCGATGGTCCTCGGCGTTGCCGACCGTCAGACCTTTGACATCGGTGATCAGGTTCAGCGGCCCGGGACGCATCATGGCGTGGCTCCTTCAGCGGCCGCAGGCACGAAATGGCCGCCTTGCCACTGCATTAAACGGTAGGGATTGTCGGCGCGCTCGTGCGCAGCGTTGAAGGCGGTGAGGCCGAGAACGGTCGGGTAGGGCCCCTTGCCTGCGATCGCTTCGATCAGTGACTTGTCGTCCTGTGCTGCTCTATCCTTGGCTTCCTCCAGCAACGCCATCACCGCGAAGGCCGGCATCACATAACCTTCCGGCTCGATGCCGGCGGCGCGCATTTCGTCGGCAAAGGGCTTGCCTTCCGGCGATTGCGCCGCATCCGGCAGCGTTACTGCAAGCACGCCATCGGCAAGCGGAACCGTGAGATCGGCCGCGTTCAAGGCATCGCCGCCAAGCAAGGTGAGGTTCGCGCCTTCGCCAAGGGCATCGCGGGCGATAACGGCGGTATCCTGCCGGTCGCCGCCGGTGAAGACGTGGGTTGCGCCGCTTTTCACCAGGCGTCGCACCAGGTTGATCTGCTGCTCCTGCGCCGGTCGGTAGGTGTCGCTGAAGACCGGTGTCATGCCGATTTCGGCAAGCGCTGCGCGCACCGCCTCGACCAGCTCCCGGCTGTGGATCGTACCGTCGTCGACGAGCGCGATGGGCTTGTCCTTCCAGCGGTTGACGATGGCATCGACGATGGCCACGGCCTCGGCATTGCCGCTCGGCGCGAGGCGGAAGAGCGGCCATTTGTTCTTGAGCGCGTCTTCCATCAGGATATCGGAGCGCACGCTCAGGGTGATTGCCGGCAAGCCCGCTTCTGTCAGGGCCGGAAGCGTCGCATCCAGGCTTTCGGTGCAGAGAAAGCCGACGGCGGCCTCGGCACCCGCCGCAAGCAATGCCTTGGTCAGCGCCTCGTTGCCGGCGGTATCGCAGGTCTCGGGAATGACGACGATCTCGCTGCCGCGATCACCGGCCTTGAAGCCTGCGCCGTCTATAATCTGCTTGCCGAGCGGCGCGAACGGGCCTTCCACCGGCGCCACGACCGCCACCTTGATACCGGCCGCCCAAGCCGGCGTTGCCTGCACCAGTCCGGCAAGGATGAGGCTGGTGACAATGGATCGACGCATTCACTTACTCCGCCGCCGCAAGCTTCCCCGTCCGAACCGATCCGGGGCAAAATCCTACGGCGAGCCACCACAGCTTCCTCTTCCGTTGCCGCTCGCGTCTGACGCGAGGCACGGTCGTTGCTGCATGTTTTAAGGAAGTGCCCCGCGGCGTCAAAGGAAAAGATGTCGCTCCTGGTGAAGAAGGTTCAATCTGCGTCACGGCCACGTCGCAGATGTGCAAGAATCTCCTTCCCGCGGGTTTCATATTTTCTGACAGCGTCTATGTATGTGCCTGACATCGCCCGGAGAAAGATGTGTTGGAGAAGACCCGGCTGGACCCTATCAGTTATCGCGACGCGATGAGCCGCCTGGCCGGTCACGTGCAGATCATTACCGCCGCTGACGGCAGCGAGCGGCGCGGCGTCACCGTGACTGCGGCCTGCTCGGTTTCCGATAGCCCGCCGACGGTTCTCGTCTGCCTGAATGGTGCCAATCCGCGCAACGAGATCTTCACCCGCAGCGACAGCTTTGCGCTCAACCTGCTCGGCGACGAGCACCGGGCGCTGGCCCATGGTTTCTCCGGCCGCGACCAGCTCGACATGGATCTGCGCTTTGCGCTCGGACAGTGGACGCGGCTTACGACCGGTGCGCCGATCCTCGTCAACGCCACCGCCGCTTTCGATTGCCGTCTGGTCGAGGTGAAGACGATCGCCACGCATCTGGTGCTCTTTGGCGAGGTCGTCGACGTCTCGATCGGGTCGTCCCGCCCGCCGCTCATTTATGTGGACCGCGGATACCACTCGCTATAAGTTTTTATTCAGCGATCGACTGCTCATCGCAACATGAGAAGATCGCTCTAAGTCGTTGAGCTCGCCGGTGGATCTTGTCCCCTTCCAGCTTCCAGCGATCGATTCGGGCCGTGGTGGAGGAGACATGGCGATAAAGGCGGCAACGGGCCTGCCACAGTCCATCGAAGAGACGATGGCATTGCTGGAGGCGCATGATTATCTCGCCGGCACGGCGCTGGCGACGGTGCTGTTTCTTGCGCTCAGGATGAAGCGCCCGCTTTTTCTCGAAGGCGAAGCCGGCGTCGGCAAGACCGAGATCGCCAAGGTACTGGCCAAGGCGCTCGACCGGCCATTGATCCGGCTGCAATGCTATGAAGGTCTCGACGTCGCCTCGGCCGTCTACGAATGGAACTATCCAGCGCAGATGCTCGAAATCCGCCTGTCGGAAGCATCCGGCAAGGTCGATCGCAAGCGAGTCGAAAGCGACATATTCTCCGAACGTTTCCTGATCCGCCGCCCGGTCTTGCAGGCGATTTCGTCGAACGGAGGACGTGCGCCCGTTTTCCTGATCGACGAGCTTGACCGGACAGATGAAGCCTTCGAGGCGTTCCTGCTGGAAGTTTTGTCCGATTTCCAGGTGACGATTCCGGAACTTGGTACGATCCGGGCGGACGAACCGCCTGTCGTCATCATCACCACCAATCGCACCCGCGAGATCCATGACGCGCTGAAGCGGCGCTGCCTCTATCATTGGGTCGATTATCCCAAGGCGGCGCAGGAGCTGGAGATCATTCGCCGCAAGGTTCCCGGCTGCAACGCCACCCTGTCACGCGAAGTCATCGCCTACGTGCAGCGGCTGCGCACGATCGACCTCTTCAAGAACCCGGGCGTTGCCGAAACCATCGACTGGGCAACGGCGCTGACGGAGCTTGACCGGCTGGCGCTCGATCCGGAGACGATTGCCGACACGCTCGGAACGCTGCTGAAATACCAGGACGACATCGCCAGGATAGAGGGAGCAGAGGGGCGAAAGCTGCTCTCCGAGGTCAAGGCGGAATTGCTGGCGGCAAACTGATGACGGAGGCGCGGGAGCAGTACAGGAACGATGTTCCCCCGCCAATCGCGGTAGGCGACGGACGGCTTGCCGACAATATCGTCTTCTTCGCGCGCGCGCTCCGGCGCGCCGGCATCAAGATCGGGCCAGGCGCCATCGCCGACGCCATCGATGCAGTGGCGTTGATCGGGATCGGCGGACGGGACGCGTTCTACGCCGCGCTGCAATGCGTCTTCGTCAAGCGTCACGAGGACCAGCCGGTCTTCGACGAGGCGTTTCGCCTATTCTGGCGGTCGCGCGGTCTCGTCGAAAAGATGATCGCGATGATGTCGCCGCTGGCGCCGGAACGCGAGAGCGAACGGCAACAGCGCCGGGCAGGCGAAACCCGCGTCAGCGACGCGCTGCTTTCCGGGCACGAGGCTGATCGACCGCCACGCGACGAGCCGGAGATCGAGGTCGATGCCCGTTTCACGGTCTCCGGTCGCGAGCTTCTGCGCCGTGCCGATTTCGCGCAGATGAACGCTGCCGAGCTTGCCGAAGCCAAGCGTGCGCTCTCGGCCCTGACGCTGCCGATGGACCGCGTCGTCACGCGGCGCTTCCGCGCCTCGAAGCGTCAGATCCGCATCGACCCGCGCGCAACCATGCGCGATGCCATGCGCTTTGGCGGCCAACTGATCCTTCCGCGGTTTCGGGAGCGGCGCGTCGTCCATCCGCCGCTCGTCGTGCTCGCCGACATCTCCGGCTCGATGAGCCAGTACACCCGCATCTTTCTGCACTTTCTGCATGCGCTGACCGAGGAGCGGCGGCGTGTGCATACCTTCCTCTTCGGAACCCGGCTGACCAATGTCTCGCGCCAATTGCGCAATCGCGATCCGGACGCGGCGATCGATGACTGCGTCGCTGCGGTCAAGGACTGGTCCGGCGGCACGCGCATCGGCGAGACCTTGCACGAGTTCAACCGGCGCTGGTCGCGGCGCGTGCTCGGGCAGGGTGCGATCGTGCTTCTGATTACCGACGGTCTGGAGCGCGACGACGTGGCCGATCTCGAAATCGAGATCGATCGCCTGCACCGATCCTGCCGGCGGCTGATCTGGCTCAACCCGCTGCTGCGCTTCGACGGCTTCGAAGCGCGCGCGCGCGGTGTGCGGGCGATGCTGCCGCATGTTGACGAATTCCGGGCCGTGCACAATCTTGAATCGATTGGCGAACTGGTGAAGGCGCTTTCCGGGCAGGGCTCCCGCCAGGCGGATCCGAGGCGGTTCATCGAACCAAGATGAACGGCACTGATGGGAGGTGGCAAGCATGGGGCAGGCAGTCAATGTTCTCGATCCGCTCGACATCGCCGAGGCCTGGCTGAAGGAGGGACGCCGGGTGGCGATCGCAACGGTGATCGAGACCTGGGGCTCGGCACCACGGCCGGTCGGCAGCCATCTGGTGATCGATGGCGACGGCAATTTTCAGGGCTCGGTTTCGGGTGGGTGCGTCGAGGGCGCCGTCATCACCGAGGCAACCGACGTAATCGTCTCGGGTGCTGCGAAAATACTCGAATTCGGCGTCGCGGATGAGACCGCCTGGCGCGTCGGTCTTTCCTGCGGCGGCAGGATCCGGATCCTGCTGGAGCGAGTAAACGGCTGACAATGGAACGGGCGATCCTGGAAAAACTCAACCTTGCGCGCGCGGCCCGCCGCGCCGCCGTCACCGTCAGCGACCTTGCCGGCGACGTCCGCGTCCACCTCGAAGGCGACGACTGTCCCGAACCCTGGCGCGAGGCCGTTGCCCGTGCCTTGCGATCCGGCCGGGCCGGCATCGTCGAGACCGGGCAGGGTGCCTTCTTCCTCAATGCCTATCTGCCGCCGCCGCGCATCCTCGTCATCGGCGCAGTGCACATTTCACAGGCCCTGGCGCAGCTTGCGCCCGTTGCCGGTTTCGACATGACCATCATCGATCCGCGCACGGCTTTCGCCACGCCGGAACGTTTTGCCGGTGTCGACCTCATCGCCGAATGGCCAGAGGACGCCCTGAAACTCAGACCGCTCGACCGCTTCACAGCCCTTGTCGCCGTGACGCACGACCCGAAGATCGACGACGGACCGATCCGGGCGGCATTGTCGGCCGGTTGCTTCTATGTCGGCGCGCTCGGCAGCCGCAAGACCCACGCCACGCGGATCGAAAGGCTGCGGCATGCGGGGGTCGCCGATGCCGACCTGGCCCGCATCAGTGCACCGATCGGCCTCGATATCGGCGCGGCAAGTCCGGCCGAAATCGCGGTTGCGATCCTCGCCGAAATCATCGAGGCGCTGCGACGGCGTGACGTTGGCGCCGCGGGGAGTGGAGCATGAGGTTCGGGCCGCTCAAGGTCGCGGAAGCAGAGGGCGCCATGCTCGCGCATGCGGTGAAGGCCGGCGACCTCAGGCTTCCGAAGGGGCATCGGCTCACGGCCGCCGACATCGCCGCTTTGATCGCCGCCGGCGTCGATGCGGTTGTGGTTGCGCGGCTTGATGCCGGCGATTTCCCGGAAGACGAGGCGGCCACGCGCATTGCCACGGCCATCGCCCCCGACCATCTCCGGTTCTCGCGGGCTGCGACCGGCCGCGTCAATGTCTATTCCGAGGTCGCCGGTCTCTTCGTTGCGAGCCGCGAAATCGTCGATCGGTTGAACCGCATAGATCCGTCCATCACTTTCGCCTGTCTCGCCGACCATGTGCCGGTGCAGCCCGGCGATATGGTCGCGACGATCAAGATCATCCCGCTTGCGGTCGCCGGGGCCTTCGTCGAGCAGGCGGAAAGGCTGCTGCGCGACCATCGCCCCTTCGAGCTCAAGCCGTTTGCGGCGCGGCGCACGGCATTGATAGCAACGGAGTTGCCAAACCTCAAGCCGCAGGTGATGGACAAGACACATGCCATCCTGGCGGCGCGGTTGCGACAGGCCGGAAGCGAACTCCTCACAGAACGGCGCGTCGCGCACAGAGAGTACGCCGTTGCGACGGCGATCGCCGAAATGCGAGAAACGCACGACCTGATTGTCGTCTTCGGCGCGTCAGCGGTTGCCGATCCCGACGACGTCGTTCCCGCGGCAATCCGGCGAGCCGGCGGCGTGGTCGATCACGTCGGAATGCCTGTTGATCCCGGCAATCTTCTCGTTCTCGGCCGGGTCGGCGAGACACCGGTGATCGGTGCGCCCGGCTGCGCCCGCAGTCCGCGCGAGAACGGCTTCGACTGGATCCTCGACCGTATCCTTGCCGGCGAGTGGCCGAGCTTCGATGACATTACCGGCCTTGGGGTCGGCGGTCTCCTGAGCGAAATCCCGACGCGGCCGCAGCCGCGCGATACTGCAACGGAGTTGTCTTTGCCCTTGGTTTCTGTCGTCGTTCTGGCCGCCGGCCGGGCCAGCCGGATGGGCGCGGACGGCGGACACAAACTTCTCGCCACCTTCGACGGCGTGCCGCTCGTGCGCCGCAGCGTCGAAGCTGCGCTCAAGGCCGCGCCGGGCAGGGTCAGCGTTGTGACCGGCCACCGCGAGGCCGACATCCGCCACGCGCTACAAGGGCTGCCGGTGACGTTCGTCGCCAACCCCGACTACATCTCGGGCATGGCCTCTTCGCTGACGGCGGGGCTTTCGGCAATTGGGACGCGGGCGGCCGGCATGCTGGTCATGTTGGCGGACATGCCCGGGATTACCGGCGACGACCTGCGGCGGCTCATCGAGCGTTTCGTCGCCGAGGGCGGCCGCTCGATCATCCGGGCGACCGCCGGCGGGCAGCGCGGCAATCCGGTGATCCTGCCGCGCCAGACATTTTCGGCGATCCGGCAGTTGCTCGGAGACGTTGGCGCAAGGCACATCATCGAAAAGAGCGGCCTGCCGGTCATCGATGTCGAACTCGGTGCCGCGGCGCGCCTCGATCTCGATACGCCGGAACAGATCGTCGCCGCTGGCGGTATCTTGGAGGAACAGACGCGTGGATAATGCCGCAATCGAAGAGATGTTCGAAGTCCTCGGGCCGGTGACCATCAAGCGGATGTTCGGCGGAAAGGGCATCTATTGCCAAGGCGTGATCTTCGCGCTTGAGGTCGACGGCGAAATCC
Organism: Ensifer sp. ENS09; assembly: GCF_014852425.1. NCBI lineage: Bacteria > Pseudomonadati > Pseudomonadota > Alphaproteobacteria > Hyphomicrobiales > Rhizobiaceae > Ensifer > Ensifer sp. ENS09. The sequence goes on along the minus strand of NZ_JACVBP010000001.1, from coordinate 404,991 downwards.
TGCTCAAGGGCGACGAGCAAACAGCGCCGGCGCTTGAGGCGGCCGGTTCGCGGCAATGGGCCTATGACGGCAAGGGCAAGCCGGTGAAGATGCCCTATTGGAGCATTCCGGACGACGCATTCGACGATCCGGACGAGATGGCTCGCTGGGTGCGGCTTGCCTATGAGGCAGCGCGGCGCTCCCGGAAGTAGGCCGCCCAACATATGCGCGGCGCCTCAGATGAAATATAGATCACCGCGCCGCCTATCTGCGCGTCCAGGTGACGTCGAGTGGGTTCAGGCATGCCAGTCACACGACACATGATCCCGCAAGGTGACGGAACGGCCGTTGAGCTGTTCCAGGCGTCTGCCATCGGAACCGCGCCAACGGGTGCAATTCTGCTTATCCACGGCAACCAGGGCGGACGTCGTCTCGGCGCAAGCGAATTTGTCGACAGCGGCGCTCTCACGCGGATTTCGTCCCGACTGAACATTGTGACGGCGGCGGTTTCCCAGCCAGGCTTCGGCGCCTCGGACGGGCCCGCGGATTTCTGTGGCCCCCGAACGCAGCAAGCCATCATTGCTGCCGTCGCCTTTCTGAGAGAGCACCCCGCAATCGATCCGGACCGGATTGTTCTCTATGGAAACAGCCGCGGCGCGGTCGCTGCGGCTATGGTCGCAGCTCAGCTATCCGACCTTCGTGCCGTCGTTCTGGCAAGTGGCGTCTATGATCTCGAGAGCGTTTTCGACAACGCTCCTATGGGCATCCGGAAGGCGATAGAACTTGAGGCCGGGCTTTTCAGTGAAGCCTTTAAGGCTCGCTCCGCCTTGCATCATGTTGGTAATATCAGGTCGGAGATCCTGCTTTTGCACGGACGGCATGATGACCGCGCGCCCGTTTCCCAGGCAGAGGCGTTTTACGAAGCCTTGTCCGACGCCGGCGTGCCCGTCGACCTAAAGGTATTCGACTGCGGGCACCGTATCCCGCGTGACGAATCACAAGGGGTGCTCGGCGAGTTTTTGGAGAGGATTTTCGCTTCCGGCGTCACACGCCACCAGGCATTGCGCTCGGAAGACGGTTATTCCTCCAACAGCGGCACCCGAAAAATTGCGGAATGAAACGCGCCCGATGAACGCCGGCAGCGATTTGACCAATCGCCGCCAAGCTATGCGGCGACACCGTGTTCCTGCTTGCGCAAGGCTTCAGCAGCGTCGGCGGTAAAACGGGATAGCGGTTGGGGCAGGGCGTCGAGGCTGAACCAGCCGAATTCGGAAAGCTTGTCCGGCTCGACGAGTTGCGGCTCGCCGGAGAAATCCCGGGTCACATAGATCATCGAGATCCAGTGCTGGCGATCGGCTTCGATTACCTGTTCGCTCAGGCAGAGGAATTCGCTCGACCGGATCTTGAGGCCGCTTTCTTCTTCGGCCTCGCGTCGGGCCGCAGCTTCCGAGCGTTCCATATGATCGACCTTGCCGCCGACGATGTTCCAGTAACCGGCCTCAGGCGCCTTCAAGCGCCTGTAAAGCAGGATCTTGCCATCGCGCACAATGACAAGTCCGCAGCCGAAGCCCGGAAAATCGACGCCTGGCTGGCCCATCCGTTTGGATCAGGCCTTGCCGGCGATCAGCATGAATGCGGGGATTTCGTCGCCGAAACCGACCGGCGTCGGGCCGTCGTCATAGTCGCGGCGGTGGCGGTTGCGGCGGTCGCGATTGTCATCGTTGGCAGGGTTCGATGCACGCACCGGACGATCGCCACGATTGTTCTGTGCCTGCTTGTTCTCTGCGCTGCGTGCCGGTTTCACCGATTCCGCCCTTTCCACGACTGTTTCAATTTCGGCCTCACTATCGGCACGCACGGTATCGGATTTATGATCGGAACGGCCCCTCGAGCCACGATCCCCATCTTTTTTCCGGTCCTTGCGGCCATCACGACCGCGTTCACGGCGGCCGGTGTCGTGGCTTTCCATCGGCTCAGGCAGATTGGAAAGGTCGCCGTTCAGCCATTCGACGTTCTGGCCGATCAGCTTTTCAATGGCGTCGGAGAATTTCGTGTCGCGCTTGGTGACCAGCGTGAAGGAGGCGCCCGAGCGGCCGGCACGGCCGGTGCGTCCGATGCGGTGGACGTAGTCTTCCGCATGGATCGGAACGTCGAAGTTGAAGACGTGGCTGACATCAGGGATATCGAGGCCGCGGGCCGCAACGTCGGAGGCGACGAGCAGCTTGATGTTGCCGTCCTTGAAGTTGGCCAGCATCGTCATGCGCGACCGCTGGTCCATGTCGCCATGCAGCGCACCGACGGAGAAGCCGTGGCGGTCGAGCGAACGGAAGAGGTCGGCGACATCCTTCTTGCGATTGCAGAAGATGATCGCGTTCTTCAGTTCGTCCTGGGCGCGAATCAGATCACGCAGTACCGCGCGCTTCTCGTAATCCTTGGCATGCGCCGCAACGAAGCGCTGCGTCACCGTCTGAGCCGTGGAAGCCGGGCGGGCGACTTCGACGCGCTCCGGGTTCTGCAGGAAGCGGTCGGCAAGCTTCTGGATTTCCGGCGGCATCGTCGCCGAGAAGAACAGCGTCTGGCGCGTGAACGGGATCAGCTTGGCGATGCGCTCGATATCGGGAATGAAGCCCATGTCGAGCATACGGTCGGCTTCGTCGATGACCAGGATTTCCACGCCGCTCATCAAGAGCTTGCCGCGCTCGAAGTGGTCGAGCAGGCGGCCGGGCGTGCAGATCAGCACGTCAGCGCCACGCTCAAGCTTGCGGTCCTGCTCGTCGAAGGACACGCCGCCGATCAGAAGCGCGATGTTGAGTTTGTGGTTCTTGCCGTACTTGTCGAAGTTCTCTGCGACCTGTGCGGCGAGTTCGCGCGTCGGCTCCAGAATGAGCGTACGCGGCATGCGCGCGCGGGCGCGGCCCTTTTCGAGCAGCGTCAGCATCGGCAGCACGAACGAAGCGGTCTTGCCCGTGCCCGTCTGGGCGATGCCCAGAATATCACGACGCTGCAGCGCCGGCGGGATAGCGCCTGTCTGGATCGGGGTCGGGATTGTGTAGCCCGCATCGGTGACAGCGGAGAGAACTTTTTGGCTCAGGCCAAGGTCAGCAAAATTGGTCAAAGGGAAATCTGTTTCCGTTCCGGTTCAATAGAACACTGATCGATCGATGGAAAACGCACGAGCACGTGGCCGCGCTCTTAAGCTGAACGCCGCCGAAAGTCAAGAAATCCAGCACGTTGAAGCAGTAAAAGGTAAATAGTGGCGAATCTGTCGCATTTCTTGTCAAGCGGAACCGCGCGGTAGCGTCAGTTCATATAGCTTGCAAGCTTGGTGCTCGCATCCAGAAACCGCATGGGATCCACGGCATTGCCATTCAGCCGGATTTCATAGTGCAGGTGCGGTCCGGTGGAGCGCCCGGTGTTGCCGGACTTGGCAATGACTTCGCCAGCCTTCACCCGGTCGCCGGCTTTCACCAGCACCGTCGAAAGATGGGCGTAGCGCGTCGCGACACCATTGCCGTGGTCGATCTCGACCATGTTTCCATAGCCGCCGGTCAGCCCCGCATTGGTCACCGTTCCAGGGGCCGCCGAGCGGATGCGGGTGCCGACTGTTGCGCGAAAGTCGATGCCGGCATGCAGCGCCAGACGCCCGAGAAACGGATCAAGCCGGTTGCCGAAATCGCTGGTGATGTCGCTGGCCGGCGAGGGGTTGCCGAAGGGCAGCTTGCGGACCTCGGCGCGCGTGCGGTCGAGCTCCAGGAGTGCGGTATCGAGTGCGGCAAGCGAACGGCCGAAATCGTCATCGTTCACAGGCTCGACGAAGGGGCCGCCGATCGCTGCCTCGGCGGAGCCGGATATGTCGTTGGCCGGAATCAACTCGGCGACATCATCGACGGGCAGGTCGACACCGGTGCGCCCGACGATCGAGCGAATCGCACCCGACGTTTTCGCCGCGCCGTCCGTCAGCTGCTGGACCCGCGTCATCTGCTCGCGCTCGACATCCTTCAGCGAGAGCGTCACTTTTGAGAAAATCCGGTCGGCGCGGTCGGAACTTGATTCGCCGGCATCGGGTGCTGCATAGGCGAGGGCGGGGACAGCCGCAGCACTGACCGGCGCAACGTTCAGTCCCATCAGCTTCTCGATTGCCTTCACACTACCGCTGCCGCTCGCGTCGGCGCGTTTGTCATAGGCAAGCGGCTCAACGGTCGCGGGCTTGTCGGTTGCGGTCGTCACGCCGGAATTCTCGGCCCTTTCGACCAGCGCGCCGAGTTTTCCGTTGCGCGATGTCAGCGCCATCTGCTGGCGCAAGAGCTTCTCGACCTTTTCCTCGACCACCTGCTGGTCGAGCAGTTGCCGACTGGTGACCCGGTCGACCTGCGCCCGCAGCGCCGTGATCCGATCCTCATATTCATGCTGCATGCGGGCCTGGCGGGCAATCGTACCGCCGATCAGGTCGTCGCGCAGAACGAGATAGGAGGTGGCCGCGAGATAGCCGATGCTGCAGACGCCGGCAAAGGAGACGGCGATTGCCGCCATCCAGGGGCGCACGGTCATGTGCCGGACCTTGTCGCCGCTGGCCAGGATCAGGACGTGATTCTGCTTGCGTTTTCCAAAGGTACGATTTGCCTGATGTCCAGACACCCGTTCTCTCCCGCCATGTGCGCGTTGCCTCGCATCACCTGGGGATCATTACACTTTGTTAGGGTTAACAATTGATTGACCAGGATTGCGGAGCCGTGATGCCGGATGCTCCGACGGGCCTTGAACATCCTCGTTGTTGCCCCCGGCGGCACGCCCTGCTAACCGCTTACTCGAGCCCAAAGCCCTTCTTCCCATCTGCGGAAGTGCGGGCCCGGCAGGTGAGGCGAAGGGGACTATCCGGTGGAAAGGCTACTCGGTGAGGGTTGGGAACTGAGCGTCTTTCAAGAGGATGGCCGCCTGTCCATGGGAATACCCGTAGACTGCGGCCACTGGAGCAAGAGCTTCGATTTCGACGTTTCCGAAAGGGACTACGAGGTCCTTCTCCGGGACAGGCGCCGTCGGAAGACGTTGGAGTTTGTCCTGCACGAACGCCTTCAGGACCGCATGGCCAAGAATGACTATGAAAATCTGGAAAACGAGATGCACGGCGTCATTCGAACCGTCCTTCATGGTTCTGCTGTCGATGTCGAGCGGGAAATCTCCGCTTCTCGCAGCGCCGGGCTCATAAGAATCCGGCTGCGGGACGCTGGCTTCGAACAGACATAACGGCGGCATTGTCCGCTGTGGGCCGTTCGGCAGCCAAACCCAGCGGCGGCCGCACTCATCGATTGGTCGAAGCGGTCATCGACCTGTAGAACGACGGCGTCAGGCCGGCCTCGGCGCGGGCGATATCGTTGAACGGCGCCTTCAGGGGACCGCGGAAATTGGCGCGCACCAGCGCCTGGAAGGTCGCCGCCGGGTCCTTCTTCTCGCGGGCGCAGAGAAAACGGAACCATTTGGCGCCAACGGCGACGTGGCCCTTCTCGTCCTCATAGATGACGTCGAGCACGGCCGCGCTCTCGAAGTCGCCGGTTTCGCGCATCTTGGCCTGCAGCGCCGGCGTCACATCGAGACCGCGCGCTTCGAGAATGAGCGGCACCACGGCGAGCCGCGCCGTCAGGTCGTTGCGCGTATCATGCGCCGCCTGCCAGAGGCCGTCATGGGCGGGCAAGTCGCCATAGTCTGCGCCGAGGTCGTTCAGCCTCTGGCGGACCATGCGGAAGTGTTTCGCCTCTTCGAAGGCGACACGCATCCAGCCGTCGAAGAAGGAATTGGGCACCGGCTCGGTCGCAAAGCGGGCAACGATATCAAGGGCGAGATCGACGGCGTTCAACTCGATATGGGCGATCGAATGGAGGAGGGCGATTCGGCCCTTCAGCGAGCCGAGAGACCGTCGCTTGACCTGGGTCGGTGGCGTCAGCACCGGTTTGTCGGGCCGGCCCGGGCGTACCGGCACCGGCCGGTCGAGCGGCGAGCGCAGCGACAGCGTGCGGCGCTGCCAGCGACGCGCCGCTTCCTGCGCAAGCGCCGTCTTGACCTCGAGGTCCGCGGCGCGGATCGCTTCGACGGCACCGCCCCGCAGGCTGTGAAACACGGGCAACTCGCTCATCGGCGTCCTCAGATCGCCTTTGCAGCGTCAAGAACCTCGCGGGCGTGGCCGTCCACCTTCACCTTCTCCCAGACCCTGACGACGACACCGTCAGCGCCGATCAGGAAGGTGCTGCGCTCGACGCCCATATATTTGCGCCCGTACATCATCTTCTCGACCCAGACGCCATAGGCTTCGACCACTGCCTTCTCCTCGTCGGCGGCAAGCGGCACCGTCAGGTTGTGCTTCTTGGCGAAACGGTCGTGCTTCTTCACCGAATCGGGCGAAAGCCCGATCAGGGCGATACCGGCTGCGGCGAATTCGCCGGCCAGCTCCGAAAACGAGATCGCCTCGAGCGTGCAGGCCTGCGTGTCGTCCTTCGGATAGAAGAACAGAACGACCGGACGGCCGCGCAGGGCCGAGAGCGAAACCGTACCGCCGCCGTCACGCGGCAGGGTGAAGTCGGGAGCGACATCTCCGGGAGCGGGTCTTGCCATGATTAAACCTTCCTTCCGCCAAGTTTTGCAGACAATCACGCACTACTGCATGTTTTCATTGGTCTTTGCCGACCAAAGGGCAAAACGTGCAGTGCTCAAGGTAGTCGAGCGATATTTGCGCGCCACAGGGCACGCGATGCTCTTGGGCATAGCGAAAATCGTCGACCGCCGTCCAGCGCATTTGTGCTAGATTCGACAGGTTTCGGACGGCATGGGCCGCTACGAAACGTTGCAATCGCCTGCGCGCGCGAATTCCATCGCAGGTGGTCGCTGTCCACAGCATGGTCCCGCGTCCCTTGGTGACTCGGCACGATGACATGTGGTCTACAGAAGCGAGAAGTAGTCGCCCCGTACCGTGAGAGACGAAGGGCGGCGACGAAGCTCGTATCGAACGGAGGACGTCCGCGCTGATGAGTGAGATCCGCGGCGAAAAAGTCGGCTTTCGCAAGAAAGACATCGTCGCGTTGCATGCGTTGCCTTCAGCGCAGGCGCACGAACCCATGATCGTGCACGCGCCGCGCAAGAACAGAGCCGCGCGCTTCTGCGCCAAGATCGCACTGCTGATATCGCTGCTCGCGCTTTCCATCGCGGCAATCCTCATCGTCGTCATCGAAAGCGGAATGATGGACAGCACGCTCAATGCGCGCGCCCGCACCGCACTCAATGCAGCACTCGGCGACACCTATCGCGCCGAGGTCGGCAGCACCGTCGTGCGCATGACCGCAGGCGGCGCGATTGCGCTGAGGGCCCGCGAAGTGGCGCTCAGCGAAGCCTCCTCCGGCCAGCCGGTTGCCAAGCTACGTGCGATCTCGATCGCGCTCGACCCTCTGGCGCTGATGACCGGCCGCATCGCCGTCTCCAATCTCGAGGCGGAAGGCGGCGACTTCGATACAGGGTTGCTGCCGCGCGGCGAGCCGCTCGATCTGACCAAGATCCGCATTGCCGACGTCGGCGATGCGCTCGAAGCAATCTTCTCGCACGTCGATCGCATGTCGCAGATGGCAGCCGGCCGCGGCAGCCAGAAGGTCACGCTCTCGGATTTCAGTTTCTCCGTCATCGGCTCCCGCGATCGCGTCGTGCCCGTCGTCGCCAAGGCGCTCGAGTTCAACCGAAATTCTGGCGGGTCGATGAGCGTCAAGGGCAGCGTCACCGTTGATGGGGTGGAGGTCGATCTCAGCGCCGACGCCCTCGGCGACAAGGGACACATGACCGGCTTCGAAGCGTCGATCACCAATCTGCCGCTCGCGCCCTTCTTCTACCATGGCAAGGTTGGTTCGGAGCCGCCCTTCGGAGTCGTCGCGTCGGCCGGGCTGTCGCTGAAGGCGACGCGGGCCGCCAGCAACGCGAAACCGGATCTGCGCGTGACGGTGCGCACGTCCAAGGGCGAGTTCCACGCAGGCAACCTCATCTCGACCCTCAATGCCTCGCAAATGGACGTCGCCTATGACTTCGAGCGCTCGTCCGTCGAGATCCTGCCGTCGTCGGTCAAGATCGGCCGTTCGACCTTTCCGTTCACCGGGGCGATCATCGACCTCGACAAGATTGCCGGCGCAACGGAGACCGGGTTTGCCATTGACCTCCTGCTCAAGAATGCAAGCTCCGCCCCGGAAGACGTCGCTGATGCGCCGCTGATCTTCGATGCCAAGGCAAATGGCCGCTTCGTGTCGGACAAGCGCCAACTGATCTTCGACCAGCTTGCGGTGTCGACCCCGCTCGGTTCGATGTTTGGCTCGCTTTCCGTCGCCTTCGGCAAGACCTCGCCACAGATCAGCTTCGCTTCTGTCAGCGATCGCATGGAGGCGACCGCCGTCAAACAATTGTGGCCGTGGTGGCTCGCCAAGGGCGCGCGCCGCTGGGCGATCGCCAACCTCTTCGGCGGCACGGTTACCAATGCCCGCATTGAGGTGTCGGTCGCAGAGGGCCGGATCGCCACCAATGAAGGCGAGCTCAAGCTCGACGAGCAGGAACTCAATATCAATTTCGACATCGACGACACCCGCATCAACATTACCGGCGAGATACCGCCGCTGCGCGACACATCCGGCAAGTTCAAGCTGAGCGGCCAGCGCATGACGGCCGAGATCGAGAAGGGGACCGCCTTCTTCCCGTCGGGACGCTCGGTCGCGCTCAACGGCGGCGACTTCATCCTTCCCGACGTCTATACGAAACCGCTGATGGCGGAGATGAAGATCGAGGTTGGCGGCAATGCCGATGCGATCGCCGAGCTCGTCAGCTACAAGCCGATCCAGGCGCTGCAAAAGACCCCCCTGCTACCGGAAGATTTCAGCGGCCCCCTGACGGCTGTCGTCGGTGCCCGATTCGGCCTCATCTCGGATCAGAAGCCGCCGAAGCCGCTCTATCAGGTGGAAATGCAGCTCGATAAGGTCAGCGTGAATAAGGCCCTCGAAGGGCGCCCCGTGACGGACCTCGTCGGGACGTTCCGCGTCGACAATCAGCAGGCGGTTCTGGAGGCTGATGCAAGGATTGAAGGCGCCAAGGTCAAGGTCAAGCTCACTGAGCCGGTGGATGTGAATTCGACGGTGAAGCGTTCGCGCCATATTTCGGGCACGCTTGAAGACGGCGTCTGGCAGAAGATCGCATCGGGCCCTTCGAGCATAATCTCCGGTCCGATTACGATTGATGTCACCATCGACGAGAACCGCAAGCAAAAGGTGAAGATCGGACTTGCCAAGGCGGCGCTGTCGCTTCCCTGGATTGGGTGGAGCAAGGGTGTCGGCATACCGGCTGAAGCACAATTCACGTCGAGCACGGACGACGACTTGTCGACAATCAGCGACTTTGCGCTTGCCGGCGACGGTTTCGGCGCGCGTGGCACTTTTCAGGTCGACGATCGCGGCCTCGTCTCTGCCGACCTGGACAATGTCCGCCTCGCGCAAGGTGACGACTTCAAGGTTGCCATCGATCGCACCAAGAGCGGTTACACGGCGTCACTGAGCGGCGCCGCGGCCGACATAAGGCCGATCCTTGCGCAATTGAAATCGGGAAGCGACCAGGGCCAGGGCGGTGGCGACGACATCACCGTCAAGGCTCAGCTTGGCCGTGTCACCGGCTTCAACGGCGAATCGCTGTCGAACGTCAATCTCGTCTACGGCGAACGCGGACGCCAGATCGAGGACGTCAACCTCTCGGCTGTCACGAGCAGCGGCCAGGCGCTGGTTGCCCGGCTCGCCAAGGCCGGCGCCGACAACACGCTGGAACTGACCACGGGCGATGCCGGCGCGCTGGCGCGGTTTGCCGACATCTACCAGAACATGCGCGGCGGCCTGCTCAATCTCAAGCTACGCGATCGCGGCGGCCGTTCGTGGCGCGGCAGCGTCGATATCCGCAAGTTCCAGCTTGTCGGCGAGCAGCGCCTGCAATCGATGGTGTCGACGCCAACCGGTGCCGACGGCCGAAGCCTCAACCAGGCCGTGCGGCGCGACATCGACGTGAGCTCGGCCCGCTTCGAACGCGGCTTCGCGCAACTGGCGCTCGACCGCGGCGCGATCCGCGTCGATGGCGGCGTGCTGCGCGGGACGGATGTCGGCGCGACCTTCCAGGGAACGGTGCGCGACAACAACGGCATCATGGACATGACCGGCACCTTCATGCCGGCCTACGGGCTCAACCGCATCTTCGGCGAACTGCCGCTGATCGGCGTGCTGCTCGGCAACGGCCGCGACCGCGGCCTGCTCGGCATCACCTTCAAGCTCAACGGCCCGTTCAACCAGCCGAAGCTGACGATCAACCCCTTGTCGATCATCGCGCCAGGCGTCTTCCGCAGCATCTTCGAATTCCAATAAAAAAGCCGGCGCACTGCATGTTCCTTAAATCGTCGCCGATTTAAGGACAAAACATGCAGCACTTCAAAGTTCTACAGCGACCTTTGCGCGTCTTAACAGACGCGCGGCGCTGTCGGGCCGGCCTTTCTAATCCTTGAGTGGTGCTCCGCTTCAGGCCGGGCGCACCAGAATGTGCTTCTTCTTGCCGAGCGACAGCTTGACGACATTGTCGGCGGTCACGTCGCCGGTGCCGATGACCCGGCGCTCGTCACTGACCGCATCGTCGTTGATCCTGACGGCACCGCCCTGGACATGACGACGGGCTTCGCCGTTGGAGGCGGCAAGGCCTGCGCGCACGATCAGCGTCAGCAGGCCGAGGCCGGCTTCGAGTTCGGCGGTCGGGATTTCGACCGACGGCAGGTCGGCGGCAAGCGCGCCTTCCTCGAAGGTCTTGCGGGCGGTCTCCGCCGCCTGCTCGGCGGCCGGGCGGCCGTGCAGCATGGCGGTGATTTCCGTCGCCAGGATCTTCTTGACCTCGTTGATCTCCGAGCCGCCAAGCTTGGAGAGGCGGTCGATTTCAGCCATCGGCAGGGTCGTGTAGAGCTTCATGAAGCGGGTGACGTCGGCATCCTCGGTGTTACGCCAGTACTGCCAGAAGTCGTAGGCCGACAGCATATCCGGGTTTAGCCAGATGGCGCCGTTGACCGACTTGCCCATCTTGGCGCCCGACGAAGTCGTCAGAAGCGGCGAGGTCAGCGCGTAAAGCTGCTCGGTGCCCATACGGTGGCCGAGGTCGATGCCGTTGATGATGTTGCCCCACTGGTCCGAGCCGCCCATCTGCAGACGGCAGCCGGTACGCTTATGCAGCTCGACGAAGTCGTAGGCCTGCAGAATCATGTAGTTGAATTCGAGGAACGACAGCGACTGCTCGCGATCAAGCCGCGTCTTGACGCTGTCGAAGGACAGCATGCGGTTGACCGAGAAGTGACGGCCGACATCGCGCAGGAATTCGAGGTAGTTGATACCGAGCAGCCAGTCGGCGTTGTTGATCATCAACGCGTCCTTCGGACCCTCGCCGTAGTTGAGGTAATTGGAGAACACCGTCTTGATGCTGGCAATGTTGGCGTCGATCGTCGCCGGCGTCATCAACTGGCGCGCCTCGTCCTTGAAGGACGGGTCGCCGACCATGCCGGTGCCGCCGCCCATCAGCGAGATCGGCCGGTGACCGGTCGCCTGCATCCAGTGCAGCATCATGATCTGGATCAGGCCGCCGGCATGCAGGCTCGGCGCCGTCGGGTCGAAGCCGATATAGGCCGTCACGGTTTCCTTGCGGAACAGTTCGTCCAGGCCAGTCTCGTCGGAGATCTGGTGGATGAAGCCACGCTCGCTGAGGGTGTGAAGGAAATCGGACTTGAAACCGGACATGATCTGTCTCTCTTGCGGGGGGAGTTTTTGAACGAACGGGCGTTTAGCACTGTTTTTGCGCATAATCACTTCAAAAGTGATTCTGGAAATATTGACCCGCATGACACAGACAAGAACCGCGATCGGCCTGATGAGTGGCACAAGCATGGACGGCATCGACGTCGCCCTGCTTCGAACCGATGGGGAGACCGTCGTCGAGCGCGGCCCATCCGCCGGCTTTCCCTACGATGCGCGTTTTCGGGATCGCTTGAAACAGGGACTTGTCGACGCGAAGGCGATTACGCAACGTGACCAAAGGCCGGGCGCCCTTGACGAGCTTGAGCGCGACCTGACTCTGCGACACGCAGAAGCGGTCAAGACCTTCCTCAAGCAGAACAGCCTGTCTGCGGCGGATATCGACGTGCTCGGCTTTCACGGGCAGACCGTGCTGCATCGCCCCGACGAGGCTCTGACGGTACAGATCGGCGACGGTGTGCTGCTTGCCGGAGAAACGGGCATCGATGTCGTCTACGACATGCGCGCCAACGACATGGAACATGGCGGGCAGGGCGCGCCGCTGATCCCCGCCTACCACGCGGCACTGGCGCGTGGCGCGGCCGGCCTTGCAGCCCCGGTTGTCTTCGTCAACATCGGGGGCATTTCCAACCTGACCTTCATCGGCGAAGGCGAGACGCTCATCGCCTATGACAGCGGCCCCGGCAACACGCTGATCGACCAGTGGGTCGAGGCGCATGCGGGCATTCCCTTCGACCAGGGCGGCATGATCGCCAGCGAGGGAACGGTGCTGCCGGCGCTTGCCGAGCGCTATCTCTCCAATGCCTTCTTCACCGCGACCACGCGCCGCTCGCTGGACCGGAACGATTTTGCACCGCCGGCTGGAAGCGACGCTGGCCTCGCCGACGGTGCCCGCACGCTAGCCCATGTCACGGCGGCAGCGATCATCAAGTCGGCCGGGCACCTGCCGCAGCGGCCGGCCACCTATGTCGTCTGCGGCGGCGGGCGGCTCAATCCGGTGATCATGCGCGACCTTGCTTTACTTGCCGAGGAAGAGGCCGCGACGGTGCTTGCGGCGGAAACCGTGGGCTTCAACGGCGATTCAATGGAGGCCGAGGCCTGGGCGTATCTCGCCGTTCGCTCCTTGCGCGGTTTGCCGCTCACCTATCCGGGAACGACGGGCGTGCGGCAGCCAGTCAGCGGCGGCCGGCGCGCGGCGAAAACTTAAAGTTGATCTCGCGTTTCGCCATGAGTTCGTCACCCGGACGGATTAATCAAATTTTCGCAACAGCGAATTAGGATCTCAGCCGCTGCCACAGGAGGTGGCGAGGAGCGGCTTGGTGCCGCACGAGGGTTTCGGGTTCTTCGATGGGTGGTGTGATTTCTCTGCTGGCCGTGAATTTCATCATCGCGCAGATCTTCACAGCCGCATTTCTCATCATTGCTGCAAAGAGCCGGCAGCGGCGTACAGCGCTCTGGTGCGCCGCCGGATTTGCCGTCGCCTCGCTTGCAGCCGTGTGCGAAGCCATCGTTCCTTTTTCCTCGACCCCGCGGCTTTTTGCCATCAGCGCCTTTGCCTGCGTACTCGGCGGCTTCTGTCTCCTGCGGTTTGGCCTCGGCCTTTTCTATCAGGTGCCGGTGCGCCTGCCGTTGCTCGGCGCCTTCTTCGTTGCCGGCGTTTGCCTGGACCTGGCGATCTACGACCTGCCGAGAGGCACCTGGCAGCATGCCATCCCGTACCAGGCGCCTTTTGTCGTGATCCAGGCCTGGACGGCATCGGTCGTCCTGCGTTCCGGCCGCCGCACCTTCTTTGACTGGCTGCTGTTCGGCCTGCTGGCGCTCTCGGCCGCCTATTACTTCGTGAAGATCTATGCCGCGGTCGTCGCCGGCTCGGGCGCAACGGCCCAGGACTACGTTTCCAGCCCCTTCGCGCTCATCTCGCAGGCGTTCGGTGCGATCCTCATTGTCGGCGCCGGCCTTGCCATGCTCGGCGTGATGGTCAAGGAGATCGTCGACGACGCGCAGGCGCGCTCGGAAATCGACCTGCTCTCCGGCCTCTACAACCGCCGTGGCTTCATCGAGCGGGTCATGCCGCTGCTGCACGCCCGCGCCACCCAGACGCCCGGCACACTCATCCTTGCCGACCTCGACCGCTTCAAGCTGGTCAACGACACCTACGGCCACCTCACGGGCGACGAAGTCATTCGCCGATTCGCCCGGGTGCTGATGGACGTCATGCCGAATCGCGCCGTTGCCGGCCGTCTCGGCGGTGAAGAGTTCGCGGTGTATCTGCCCTGCACGGATCTGTCGGAAGCGCGCGTCGTCGCCCATGGCATGCGTGCAGCGATCATGTCCCAGCAGATCGGCGGCCTGCCGGAAGCCGCACGGGTGACGGCAAGCTTCGGCGTCACGGCCGTCGGTACCGGTGAGGCGCTGGAGCCCGTGATACAGCGCGCTGACGAGGCGCTCTACACGGCGAAAGCCAACGGTCGCAACCGCGTCGAATGCGCCGAAGCACCGACCACGGTCGTCAATCCCAGCGTTCCGCACTGGATCGGGCGATCGTAGGCCACTGGCGTCTAGGCGATGCATTTTTCTCGGAGAAACCGGAGGATATCTTCGGTGAACTGGTGCGGGTTCTGTAGTATCGAAAAATGGCTGACCTCAGGCTGGATCAACAGGCCGGCACCCGGAATGTTGTCGGCGATGAACAGCGTGTCGTCGCGTTTGATGGCTTCCTCATGGTCCCCGTCCACCACCCAGACAGGGATCCGGATTTTCTGAAGATCGATGGCGGTGATGTTCGGCTGCGAAGTCCACATCGCATTCATCTCGCGGAAGAAGCACTCAAATCCCGCTGGGGTCGACGACCGCAGAGCATACTCTTCGCCCGTTCGCGCGATATAGGCGTTGAAGACTGCACTCTTGGACAGATCGTGTGTTCCGGACGGATTGCTGTTCGCCCCGAAGGAAAAGACACCGGCTATGAGGTCCGGGTGTCGAATCGCCAGCAGGAGCCCGATAATCGCGCCGTCACTCCAGCCGACAATGCACGCCTTCGGCAAGGTCAGGTGCGCCATTAGTGCCATGACATCACCTGCCATCAGATCATAGCTCATGCTCCCGCTACCCCGGGAGCTGCGTCCGTGGCCGCGGCTGTCCATCACGATGACCTGATAGCTCTTGGCAAGCTCGGCGACCTGAAGCCCCCAATAGTCGGAGTTGCCGAGCCCGCCATGGAGCAGAATGACGGGAGCGCCCGAACCGTAGACCGCATACCAGATCCTGGCGTCCGCGACCTCGACAACACCCTCTTGACCGCCGGCCGGAAGCTTTGGCGTGGCGGGCAAGGTTAGCCACCTCGGTGAGGACGCCGACCCATTCGACACCTGCGACATGGCTCCCCTCCTGCGAACACTGCTCGGCTCTGCCCCACCCAAACAGCCTAGACTTGCACTATACGCCGATCGCACGGCGCTGAAACTCACCCTGTCGGGTGAGCCCTATCGTGGCCCTCAGGCGCACGACCACTGGGCGCATTTGTCCATAAAAAATGCCGCGCACCCGAAGGGATACGCGGCGTTTCTGTACTTTGGTCAGGGTCTTTAGCGGATGCGCTTTGCGGCCGGCTCCGGCGTCAGTTCGCCGTTGAGGCGACGGTCGAGATAGTCCTCGCATTCGCCCATCAGGCCCTCGACCTGGCCATTGAAGAAGTGGTTGGCGCCCGGCACGGTCTTGTGGGTGATGAGAATGCCCTTCTGGGCCTTCAGCTTTTCGACGAGACCGTTGACGTCCTTTTCCGGCGCGACCTTGTCGGAATCGCCGTTGATGATCAGGCCAGAGGACGGGCAGGGCGCGAGGAACGAGAAGTCGTAGATGTTCGGCTGCGGCGCGACGGCCATGAAGCCTTCGATCTCCGGGCGGCGCATCAGGAGCTGCATGCCGATCCAGGCGCCGAAGGAGTAGCCGGCGACCCAGCAGCTCTTGGAATCGGGATGCAGGCTCTGCACCCAGTCGAGCGCCGAGGCTGCGTCGGAAAGCTCGCCGGCGCCATGGTCGAATTCGCCCTGGCTCCGGCCGATGCCGCGGAAATTGAACCGGAGCGTGGTGAAGCCGCGCTTCTGGAACATGTAGAAGAGCTGGTAGACGATCTGGTTGTTCATCGTGCCACCGAACTGCGGGTGCGGGTGCAGGATGATGGCGATCGGCGCGCTCTTCTGCTTCGAAGGCTGATAACGGCCTTCGAGGCGGCCGGCGGGTCCGTTGAAGATGATTTCGGGCATTGGCTCTCCGGGAGTGTTCCTGGTTCGAATCTTGGGTTCAGATCGCGATGAGTCTTGACGAAAGCAGTCAGCTTTTCTAAAACCTAGTTTAGAACCGTTCAAAACTTCTGTGCGGGCATTCCGCCTTGTGCTTCGTCTCATAAGGCAAGCGGCGCGGAAAATTCAAGGAAAATGCATCGCCAGAGGTTGCGGGCTTGTGACCTGTTGATCTAGCGAAGGAAATCATGTCGAGTTCGCGCATCTATATGGACTGGAACGCCACGGCGCCGCTTCTACCGGAAGCGCGCGAGGCTTGCCTGTCGGCGCTCGACCTTCTCGGTAACCCTTCTTCCGTTCACGGCGAGGGCCGCGCGCTGCGCACGCTCGTCGAAAATGCCCGTCGCGACGTGGCGTTGCTCTGCGGCGCCAAGCCCGGCAGCGTCATCTTTACCAGCGGCGCCACGGAAGCGGCCAACCTGGTGCTGACGCCCGATTTTCGCATGGGCCGCACGCCGCTGAAGATCGGCCGGCTCTATGCCTCGTCGATCGAACATCCGGCGGTGCGCGAAGGCGGGCGCTTCCCGCGTGAAGCGCTCAGCGAAATCCCGGTGACATCGAATGGCGTCGTCGATCTCCAGGCGTTGCGGGACCTGTTGACGGCGCATGACCGCCAGCTCGGCTTACCGATGGTTGCGGTCATGCTGGTCAACAACGAAACGGGCATCATCCAGCCGGTCGCCGAGATCGCAGAGATCGTCCGCCCTCATGGCGGCATTCTCGTCGTCGATGCGGTGCAGGCTGCCGGCAGACTGCCGCTTTCCATCGAAGACCTCGGCGCCGATTTCCTGATCATCTCCTCGCACAAGATCGGTGGCCCAAAGGGCGCCGGCGCTCTGGTGGCGCGCGGCGAGGTCATGATGCCCGCGCCGCTGATCCGCGGCGGCGGACAGGAGAAGGGACACCGCTCCGGCACGGAAAATACGGTCTCGATTGCAGGCTTTGCCACAGCCGCCAGGAAGGCAGGCGAAGGTGTCGGCCAGCGCATGAGCCATGTCGGCGCGCTGCGCGACAAGCTCGAAGCCGACATGCTTGCGGCCGCGGCGGACGTCGTCATTCACGGCCGCGACGTTTCGCGCGTTTGCAACACGACCTTCTTCACGCTTCCTGGCCTCAAGGCCGAAACCGGACAGATCGCCTTCGATCTCGAAGGCGTGGCGTTGTCGGCGGGTTCGGCCTGCTCCTCGGGCAAGGTCGGGCAGAGCCACGTGCTGACGGCGATGGGTTACGATCCGCGCCAGGGCGCACTTCGGATCTCGATCGGCGAGGGCACGACACAGGCTGATATCGACCGTTGCGCCGCGGTCTTTGCAAAGGTAGCAGCAAGACGACGGATGCCCGGGCAAGCGGCCTGAGCGGAACGACCGGACGAAATTGCGGAAAAGCAATTTTCCGCTTGGCAAACAGGGTGAAAAGCGCCTTTTAGCCATTACATAAGCGGTGCGCCAAGTTCGCATCGTGTTGACAAGCTGCCGGACCTTGGATCCGGCAAGATTGGAGAACGACATGCCTGCCGTGCAGGAGACCATTGATCAGGTCCGTCAGATCGACGTGGACCAGTACAAGTACGGTTTCGAGACGACCATCGAAGTCGAAAAGGCCCCCAAGGGCCTTTCCGAAGACATCATCCGTTTCATCTCTGAAAAAAAGAGCGAGCCGGAATGGATGCTCAAGTGGCGCCTTGAGGCCTATCGCCGCTGGCTGACGCTCGAAGAGCCCACCTGGGCGCGCGTCAACTATCCGAAGATCGACTTCAACGAGATCTACTATTACGCCGCTCCCAAGGGCGTAACGGGTCCGAAGTCGCTCGACGAGGTCGACCCGGAAATCCTCAAGGTCTACGAGAAGCTCGGCATTCCGCTGAAGGAACAGGAAATCCTCGCCGGCGTGCAGAAGTCCAAGATCGCCGTCGATGCCGTTTTCGACAGCGTCTCGGTCGTTACCACCTTCAAGGAAGAGCTGAAGAAGGCCGGCGTGATCTTCATGTCGATCTCCGAGGCGATCCGCGAGCATCCGGATCTGGTGAAGAAGTATCTCGGTTCGGTCGTTCCGACGACCGACAACTATTATGCGACGCTGAACTCGGCTGTCTTTACCGACGGCTCCTTCGTCTACGTGCCGAAGGGTGTGCGTTGCCCGATGGAACTGTCGACCTACTTCCGCATCAACGAGAAGAACACCGGCCAGTTCGAGCGCACGCTGATCATCTGCGAAGAGGGCGCCTACGTGTCCTATCTCGAGGGCTGCACGGCGCCTCAGCGCGACGAGAACCAGCTTCACGCTGCCGTCGTCGAACTCGTTGCGCTCGATGACGCCGAAATCAAGTACTCGACGGTGCAGAACTGGTATCCGGGCGACAAGGAAGGCAAGGGCGGCATCTACAACTTCGTCACCAAGCGTGGCGATTGCCGTGGCAAGAACTCCAAGATCTCCTGGACGCAGGTCGAAACCGGCTCGGCGATCACCTGGAAGTATCCGTCCTGCATCCTGCGCGGCGACGGTTCGCGCGGCGAGTTCTACTCGATCGCCGTTTCGAACGGTCACCAGCAGATCGACAGCGGCACCAAGATGATCCACCTCGGCAAGAATACGTCGAGCCGCATTGTCTCGAAGGGTATTGCCGCCGGTGTTTCGGAAAACACCTATCGCGGCCAGGTTTCGGCCCACCGCAAGGCCGAGAACGCCCGCAACTTCACCCAGTGCGATTCTCTCCTCATCGGCGACAAGTGCGGCGCGCACACCGTGCCCTACATCGAGGCGAAGAACTCGACGGCACAGTTCGAGCACGAAGCCACGACGTCGAAGATTTCCGAGGACCAGCTGTTCTACTGCCTGCAGCGCGGCATCCCGACGGAAGCGGCGATCGCACTCATCGTCAACGGCTTCGTCAAGGAAGTCATCCAGGAACTGCCGATGGAATTCGCCGTCGAAGCGCAGAAGCTGATCGGCATCTCGCTCGAAGGCTCGGTGGGCTAAGGCCTTGAACTGAAAATTGAATGGCGCGCACAAGAGTTTGCGCGCGAACGAACGTTCGTTTCCCAAGAGGACGATAGAAATGCTTGAAATCAAGAACCTGCACGCCCGCATCGCCGAAGACGGCACTGAAATCATCCGTGGCCTGAACCTGACCGTGAAGGCCGGCGAAGTCGCCGCCATCATGGGCCCGAACGGCTCCGGCAAGTCGACGCTGTCCTACATTCTGTCGGGCCGCGAAGACTACGAAGTCACCGAAGGCGACATCCTCTACAACGGCGAGAGCATTCTTGAGCTCGACGCCGCCGAGCGCGCCGCCAAAGGCATCTTCCTGGCCTTCCAATACCCGGTCGAAATCCCGGGCGTTGCCACCATGCAGTTCCTGAAGGTGGCGATGAACGAGCAGCGCAAGTATCGCGGCGAAGACGAACTGACGACGCCGGAATTCATGCGCCGCGTCAAGGAAGCGGCAGCCGAGCTGAAGATCGCTCCGGAAATGTTGCGCCGTCCGCTCAACGTCGGCTTCTCCGGCGGTGAGAAGAAGCGCGCCGAAATCCTGCAGATGTCGCTGCTTGAGCCGAAGCTTTGCGTGCTCGACGAGACGGACTCGGGCCTCGACATCGACGCGCTGAAGATCGTCGCCGACGGCGTCAACGCGCTGCGTTCGCCGGATCGCGCCGTCGTCGTCATCACCCACTACCAGCGCCTGCTCGACTACATCGTGCCGGACACGGTTCACGTGCTCTACAAGGGCCAGGTGATCAAGTCGGGCGACAAGACGCTGGCACACGAACTCGAAGCCAACGGCTACGCGGAAATCATCGAGGCCGCGGCCTGACGCCTGTCGAAGGAGTGTTCGAATGAATATGCAACAGGCAATCAAGATGACGGCGGCCGAAACGGCGCTCGTCGATGCCTATACCGCGCAGATCGGTGATCTGCCGGGCGACGGCTCGGTCCTCTCGGTGCGTGACACGCTGGTGCACGAACTGCGCACCGCCGGCCTTCCGACCCGCCGCGTCGAATCCTGGCACTATACCGATCTGCGCACGCTACTGCGCGCGGTGCCGGCTGCCGACCCGACGGCTTTTGCCGATCGCGTCGACGCGTTGGTTCCGGGCTCGACGGTGTTTTCCGTCCGCAATGGCCAGGCAGAGGCCAAGGGCAGCCTTCCCGAGGGCGTGACGGTCCGTTCCTATGTCGACAGTCTGCTCGACGGTTCGGCCGCAGCCGGCCTCGCCGTGCTCGGCTTTGACGACGCGATCGGCCGCATCAACGGCGGTCTCGTTCGCGGCGGTCTCGAAATCGCTGTCGCCGACGATGCGACGCTCGAAAACCCGCTGGAAATCCAGCTGGTTCAGAGCCTCGGCCAGGCGCACACCCGCTTCCCGGTCACCTTCGGCGCCAACGCCAAGGCAACCGTGATCGAGCGGCATCTGTCGACCAAGGACGCCGAAAGCTTCGTTTCCTCCGTCAGCGACGTGACGGTCGGCGAAGGCGCCGATATCATCTGGATCATCCTGCAGCAGCAGGGCGCAGCCGATACCCATCTCGGCCAGATCCGCTTCGACATCGGCACCAATGCCAAGCTGCACCTCTTCGTGATCAACGCCGGCGGCAAGCTGGTGCGCCAGGAGATCCACGGCAAGACGAGCGGCGAGGGCGCCGACTTCAAACTGCGCGGAATCAACCTGCTCGGCGGCGAGACCCACACGGACGTGACCTTCACGCTCGGCCACAACGTGCCGCACACGACCTCGACGGAAATCATCCGCAACGTCGTGTTCGACCGCGCCAAGGGCGTGTTCCAGGGCAAGATCCTGGTTGCCAAGGACGCACAGAAGACCGACGCGAAGATGGCGTGCAACACGCTGCTTCTGTCCGACGACGCCGATCTCTCGGCGAAGCCGGAACTGGAGATCTTTGCTGACGACGTGCAGTGCGGCCACGGTGCGACGGTTGCCGATATCGACCACACGCAGCTCTTCTACCTGATGGCGCGCGGCGTTCCGGAAAACAAGGCGCGGGCTATGCTCGTCAATGCCTTCGTTGCCGAGATCGTCGAAGAGCTTGAAGACCACGAAGCGCTGGTCGAGGCACTGGAAGACGTCATCTCGACCTGGCTCGACAAGCACGCCTGACGGGCTCCTTGCGTAATTCCTTAAATCGGCAGCGATTTGAGGGTAAATTATGCAGCGGCTCAACATGTTGCAGCGCGCTTAGCGCGTCTTAAGGGACGCGCGGCGCTCCAGGGCAATTGGATTAAGAGACATGGAACACACTGTACCGGTGCCTGCCTACGACGTCGAAGCGATCCGCAAGGATTTCCCGATCCTGTCGAAAACCGTCTACGGCAAGCCGCTTGTCTATCTCGACAACGGCGCATCGGCACAGAAGCCGCAGGTCGTGATCGATGCCATCTCCCATGCCTATTCCAAGGAATACGCCAACGTCCATCGCGGCCTGCATTTCCTGTCGAATGCCGCGACGGAAGCCTATGAGGCGGCGCGCGAAAAGGTGCGCCGTTTCCTCAACGCCCCATCCGTCGACAACGTCATCTTCACCAAGTCCTCGACCGAGGCGATCAACACGGTCGCCTATGGCTACGGCATGCCTGTCCTTGGCGAGGGCGACGAGATCGTGCTCTCCATCATGGAGCACCACTCCAACATCGTTCCCTGGCACTTCATCCGCGAGCGTCAGGGCGCCAAGCTCGTCTGGATCCCGGTGGATGACAACGGCGCGCTTCATGTCGAAGATTTCGTCAAGTGCCTGACCGACAAGACCAAGCTCATCGCCATCACCCATATGTCGAATGCGCTCGGAACCGTCGTTCCGGTCAAGGAAATCTGCCGCATCGCCCGTGAGCGCGGCATTCCGGTGCTCGTCGATGGCAGCCAGGGCGCCGTGCACATGCCGGTCGATGTCCAGGACATCGACTGCGACTGGTACGTGATGACCGGCCACAAGCTCTACGGTCCCTCGGG
Organism: Ensifer sp. ENS09; assembly: GCF_014852425.1. Taxonomy (NCBI): domain Bacteria; kingdom Pseudomonadati; phylum Pseudomonadota; class Alphaproteobacteria; order Hyphomicrobiales; family Rhizobiaceae; genus Ensifer; species Ensifer sp. ENS09. The sequence goes on along the minus strand of NZ_JACVBP010000001.1, from coordinate 382,932 downwards.
CATCGGCGTGCTCTACGGCAAGACCGATCGTCTGAAAGAGATGCGGCCCTTCCTTGGTGGCGGCGAGATGATCGAAGTGGTCACGGAAGACACTGTCACCTACAACGATCCGCCGCATCGCTTCGAAGCCGGCACGCCGCCGATCGTGCAAGCGATCGGTCTTGGCTACGCACTCGACTATATGGAAAAGCTCGGACGGGCAGCCATACAGGCGCACGAGGCGGACCTGACGGCCTATGCGCGCGAGCGCCTGTCGGCGGTCAACTCGCTCAGGGTCTTCGGCAATACGCCCGACAAGGGCAGCATCTTTGCCTTCGAGCTTGCCGGCATCCATTCGCACGATGTGTCGATGGTGATCGACCGCGCAGGTGTCGCCGTTCGCGCCGGCACGCATTGCGCCCAGCCGCTCTTGAAACGCTTTGGCGTCACCTCCACGTGCCGTGCATCCTTCGGCCTTTATAATACCCGGGCGGAAGTCGATGCTCTGGTCGAGGCGCTGGAACACGCTCGCAAGTTTTTCGCTTGAGGAATAATATATAGAAGGTTCAAAGACTTCTCATAAATCTTTGAACCAGAAGAGAAAGTTCAGGAGGCCTGACATGAGCCTTGATGCTACGGAAGAAAAGATCGACGTTCGTGAAGGCATCGTCCATTCGGCGATTCCGGCCGAAGAAATTGCACGCCTCAGCGACGATATCATTGCCGCGCTGAAGACCGTCTACGACCCGGAAATCCCGGCCGACATCTTCGAACTGGGCCTGATCTACAAGATCGACATCGAAGACGACCGCATGGTCAAGATCGACATGACGCTGACCGCACCCGGTTGCCCGGTGGCGGGCGAGATGCCGGGCTGGGTCGAGAATGCCGTCGGCGCCGTCGAGGGTGTCTCGGGTGTCGAGGTCAAGATGACTTTCGATCCGCCGTGGACGCCGGACCGCATGTCCGAGGAAGCACAGGTCGCCGTCGGCTGGTACTGAGCCCTGCGATATTGATCCGTTAAGGCACGGATACTACATTTGATTCTGTAAGGCGCCGGGCCTTTACCCCGGTGACGACAAGGAGAATGAGCCCATGGGCTTTGCCGTGATGAGCCTGACCGACGCTGCTGCTGGCCGCGTGCGCGCGATCGTCGAGAATTCCGGCGCCGATGCCAAGGGCATTCGCGTCGGCATCAAGAAGGGTGGCTGCGCCGGCATGGAATATGCCGTTGATCTCGTGACCGAACCCAATCCCAAGGACGATCTGATCGAGCATCAGGGCGCCAAGGTCTGGATTGCGCCGGAAGCGGTGCTCTATCTGCTCGGCACGCAGATGGATTTCGAAGTGACGACGCTGCGTTCCGGCTTCACCTTCCACAATCCCAACCAGACATCCGCCTGCGGGTGCGGTGAATCGGTCGAGTTGAAGCCGGCCGATCTGGCGGCACTTGCCGCGCAGGGCGACGCCGTCGTGCGCGCCAACTAAGTTTTACCATTCCTTCAATTGGATAGGTCGGCCCGGTTTTCGCCGGGCCTTTTTTCTGCTGAGATACACATCTATGGAATAGGGAGAGGGACATGGCGGCGTTGAACGAAGATCTCGTCTTCAAGGCGCTCTACGAAACGTTTCCCGATCCCGTGATTATCATCGACGCCGAGCGGATCATCCGTTCCGCGAACAATGCAGCGCTCCGCCAGTTCGGCTATCCGGTTGCGGAGTTCATCGACAAGTCCGTACGCCTGATCTACGCGACCGACGCGGAATACGCCAAGCGCCTGCGGAACCGGGCGGCGCGCGTGGACGAAACCGCGCCCCGATCCTCGAACTATCTTTATGTCCGGCGCGACGGCTCGACGTTTTCGGGGCATCTGCGCACGACGCCGCTGATCAACGACGCCGGCGAAGAACTGGCGCTCATCGGCATCATCAGAGACATTTCGGACCTGACCGAAGCCGTGAGCGAACGGCAGAAGGCTTCCGAGATGCTGAATGCGGCGCTCGAAGCGATGCCCGAAGGCTTTGCCATCTTCGACCGGGAGGAACGGCTGGTCGTCTATAACCGGGCTTATCAGGCGATCTGCGGGCCTGCCGGCCAGGCACTCAAGCCCGGCATCACCGCCGAGGAAATCCTGCTCTTGGCGCGCCAGGGCGGTCATTACCCGGACGCCTTGCCGGGCACGCGCGAAGGCGACGAGTGGATCGCCTCGCGGCTGCGCGATTTCCGCTATCCGGACGGAAAGCCGAAAATCCACCGCTATGCCGACGACCGCTGGCTGCGGGTTGAAAACATCAAGGCCAAGGACGGCAACACGGTCGTCGCGCGTGTCGATGTCACGGACCTGAAGCGCGCCGAACTCGCGCTCGAGCGGCAACGACAGGAACTGGAGCACAAGAACGAAGCGCTCGATCAGTTCACCGCCACTGTCTCCCACGACCTCAAGGCTCCGCTTCGGCACATCTCGATGTTCTCCGAGATGATCGAAGACGACCTCAAGGCAGGCAATCAGACCGAACTTGCCGAAAATGCCCGGCACTTGCGCGACAGCGTCCGGCGCATGAACCGCGTGGTCGACAGCCTGCTCGACTATGCGCAGATCGCGCATCGCATCACCGACTGGACCGAGGTGAAGCTGAGCGACGTCGTCTCGGAGACGCTGGCTATCCTTGCCGCTGACGCCAGCGACGCCAACGCTACCTTCGAGGTCGGCCCGCTGCCGGAACTGGAGGGGGATCCCGAGTTGCTGCGCCGCCTGGTCCAGAACCTCGTCGGCAATGCGATCAAGTACCGGCACGCCGACCGTCGCCCGCTCATCCGCATTCACGGCAACAATTTGCACCAGACGGTGGAACTGGTGGTGGAGGACAACGGCATCGGCATCGATCCGCGGTTTGCGACCCGAATCTTCGAAGTGTTCCAGCGGCTGCACAAGGATGAGACGGTCTATGGCGGTACCGGAATCGGCCTGTCGCTCGCCAAACGCATCGCCGAAAGCCATGGCGGTTCGATCTGCCTTGACACGAGCTTCCGAGAAGGCGCACGTTTCATCGTGTTGCTTCCGAGGTGGCTGAGGAAGGCGAAGTAGGGCGGAACAAGGTGACCTCGACGCCAAAGCGATTGCTCTTGGTGGAAGACGACGCGCACGATGCGCGTTTCGTGATGCGCGCCTTTGCCCAGGTCGATAAATCGATCGAACTCGTTCTGGCGACCGATGCGGATGAGGCCCTAGGGCAGCTCGCCAGCGGGCATTTCGACTACATGCTGATGGATATCAAGCTGCCCGGCAGCGACGGCATCGAGCTTCTAAGGCGTGTGCGCAAGAGCCGCGCCACTGCGCTGATCCCGATCATCGTGCTGACGTCTTCGATCAATCCGGCCGACGCGCTTCAGTGCTACGGTGCCGGCGCCAATGCCTATGCGGCAAAACCCTCCTCGGTCATCGAGTATCGCCGCTTTGCCGAGGCCTTCATCCGCTTCTGGGTCGAAAGCACGATCCTGCCACCGGGCATGAGCGCGCGCCGATAGCTGCGGCCCGCACGCTACGGGCGTGACACGTCAAGATCTCCAGGGAATCAGGCGGAGCGCAGATGCGGCGCATCCATCAGGGCGCAGGCGCGCCGGAAAGACAACCGGCGGAACATTGCTGCTCCGCCGGTCGATGTCGTTACTCTGCGGCTTCCGCGTAGCTTTCCAGCGGCGGGCAGGTGCAGACGAGGTTGCGGTCACCGAAGACATTGTCGACGCGATTGACCGGCGACCAGTACTTGTCGACCCGGAAGGCGCCCGGCGGGTAGCAGGCCTGCTCGCGCGAATAGGGACGATCCCATTCGCCCACCAGATCTTCGACCGTGTGCGGAGCGTTCTTCAGCGGGTTGTTGGTCTTGTCCATGCGGCCTTCTTCGATCGCACGGGCTTCCTCGCGGATCGCCAGCATCGCCTCGCAGAAGCGGTCGATTTCGGCCTTGGTCTCCGATTCCGTCGGCTCGATCATCAGCGTGCCGGCAACCGGCCAGCTCATGGTCGGAGCGTGGAAACCGCAGTCGATCAGGCGCTTGGCGACGTCGTCGACGGTGACGCCGGCGCTTTCGACCAGCGGACGGGTGTCGATGATGCACTCATGCGCAACACGGCCCTTGGACGACTTGTAGAGCACCTCATAGGCGCCCTTGAGCCGGGCAGCGATGTAGTTGGCGTTGAGGATCGCCACCTTCGTCGCCTGGGTCAGGCCTTCGCCGCCCATCATCAGGCAGTAGCTCCAGGAGATCGGCAGGATCGAGGCCGAGCCGAAGGGAGCTGCCGAAACTGCACCGTCCTGGCCGTCCGTTTCCGGGTGGCCGGGCAGGTAGGGTGCCAGGTGCGCCTTGACGCCGATCGGGCCCATGCCGGGACCGCCGCCGCCGTGCGGGATGCAGAAAGTCTTGTGCAGGTTCAGGTGGCTGACGTCGGAGCCGATGTCGCCGGGGCGGGCAAGGCCGACCATGGCGTTCATGTTGGCGCCGTCCATGTAGACCTGGCCGCCGTGCTTGTGCACGATCTCGCAGACTTCACGCACGTTCTCCTCGAACACGCCGTGCGTCGAGGGGTAGGTGATCATGCAGCACGAGAGGTTTTCGGCGTACTGCTCAGCTTTCGCACGGAAATCGTCCATGTCGATGTCGCCGTTTTCGCTGACCTTGATGACGACGACCTTCATGCCGGCCATCTGGGCGGAGGCAGGGTTGGTGCCGTGCGCCGAGGTCGGGATCAGGCAGACGTCGCGATGGGCGTTGCCCTGCGCGAGGTGATAGGCACGGATCGTCAGGAGACCGGCATATTCACCTTGAGCACCGGAGTTCGGCTGCATCGAGATCGCATCATAGCCGGTGACCGCGCAGAGCTTTTCCGACAGGTCCTCGATCATGTGCTGGTAACCAGCCGCCTGATCCTTCGGCACGAACGGATGGATCTCCGCAAATTCCGGCCAGGTGATCGGAAGCATTTCCGCCGTCGCGTTCAGCTTCATCGTGCAGGAGCCGAGCGGGATCATCGCCCGGTCGAGCGCGAGGTCGCGGTCGGACAGCCGGCGGATGTAGCGCGTCATCTCGCTTTCGGCGCGGTTCATGTGGAAGATCGGGTGCGTCAGGTACTCGCTGGTGCGCAGCAGCGCCTCCGGCAGACGGTAACCCGGCTCGAACTCTTCCACCTTGAAGTCGCCACCGAAGGCGCGCCAGACGGCTTCGAGCGTGACGGGGCGCGAGCGCTCGTCCAGGCTGATGCCGATCTTGGTTTCGCCGATCTTGCGCAGGTTCACTTCCTCGGCGACCGCGGTCTTGAGGATGATGCCCTGCAGCTTACCGACTTCGACGGTGATCGTGTCGAAGAAGACATCCGGCTCAACGGTGTAGCCGAGCTTTTCGAGGCCCATGGCGAGACGAACGGTCTTCTGGTGAACGCTCTGGGCGATCGCCTTGATGCCCTTCGGGCCATGGAAGACGGCGTACATCGAGGCCATGACGGCGAGCAGCACCTGCGCGGTGCAGATGTTCGACGTCGCCTTTTCGCGGCGGATGTGCTGTTCGCGGGTCTGCAGCGACAGGCGATAGGCGCGGTTGCCGCGGGCATCGACCGAAACGCCGACCAGACGACCGGGCATCGAACGCTTGTGCGCGTCCTTGACGGCCATATAGGCCGCATGCGGGCCACCATAGCCGACCGGAACGCCGAAGCGCTGGGTGCAGCCGATGGCGATATCGGCGCCCATTTCGCCAGGCGACTTCAAAAGCGCCAGCGCCAGCGGATCGGCGGCAACAGTTGCGATCGCACCGGTCTGGTGCAGACGCGCGATCAGGCCGGTGAAATCGTTCACCTGGCCGTAGGTGCCCGGATACTGGAAGATCGCTCCGAAGACGTCGACCGGATCGAGATCGGTGAAGGGATTGCCGATGACGATCTGCCAGCCGAGCGGCTCGGCGCGGGTCTTCAGCAGTGCGATCGTCTGCGGGTGGCAGTTTTCGTCGACGAAGAACGACTTGGCCTTCGACTTCGAAACGCGCTCGGCCATGGCCATGGCTTCAGCGGCTGCCGTCGCTTCATCGAGAAGCGAGGCGTTGGCAACGTCGAGGCCGGTCAGGTCGCAGACCATCGTCTGGTAGTTGAGCAGCGCCTCGAGGCGGCCCTGGCTGATTTCCGGCTGGTAGGGCGTGTAGGCCGTGTACCAGGCCGGGTTTTCCAGGATGTTGCGCTGGATAACAGGCGGCGTGATCGTGCCGTAGTAGCCCTGGCCGATCAGCGACACGAGCTTCTGGTTGCGGTTGGCCGTCTCGCGCATCTTGTCGAGCGCCTCGCGTTCGGTCATCGGCGCGCCCCAGGCAAGCGGCGTCTTCTGGCGGATCGACGGCGGCACGGTGTCGTCGATCAGCGCGTCGAGCGTCGGATAACCGACGACCTTCAGCATCTCGTCCATTTCGGCCGGCGACGGGCCGATATGACGCCGATTGGCAAAGTCATACGGCTTGTAGTCCGTAAAGGTGAAATCCTTGGGCATGCTCATCAGGCGACGAGCTCCTTGTAGGCCGCTTCGTCGAGAAGGGCGTCGGCTGCGTTCGGATCGGCAAGCTTGAGCTTGAAGAACCAGGCGGCGCCCTGCGGGTCGCTGTTGACCAGCGACGGGTCGTCGACGATCGCCTGGTTGACTTCGACGATTTCGCCGTCAAGTGGACAATAGACGTCGGACGCCGCCTTGACGGACTCGACCGTTGCCGCCGTGTCGCCCTTGGCGAAGGTGGAGCCGGTTTCCGGCAATTCCACGAAGACCAGGTCGCCGAGCTGGCCGGCTGCGTGCTCGGTGATGCCGACCGTTGCAACGCCAGCTTCGACCTTCAGCCACTCGTGTTCGTCGGTGAACTTCAACATTATCGCTCTCTCCTGATCAGCGTTTGTAGGTTTGTTTGACGAAGGGAAGGGCAGCGACCGCCAGGGGCAGGTACTTGCCGCGCACTTCCGCAAAAAGGGTGGTGCCGACGTCCGTGTGGCCGGCATCGACATAGCCCATCGCGACGGGGCCATCGACGGAGGGGCCGAAACCGCCCGAGGTCACCTGACCGACCGGGGTCTTGCCCTCGGCATCGGCAAAGAGATGGGCGCCGCCGCGAACCGGCGCGCGTCCCTCAGGTTTCAGGCCGACGCGGCGACGCGAGGCGCCGTCAGCGAGCTGCGAGAGGATGCGGTCGGCACCGGGGAAGCCGCCCGCCCGGGCGCCGCCGGCGCGTCGCGCCTTCTGCATCGCCCATTCGATGGCGCCCTCGACCGGCGTGGTCGTGGTGTCGATGTCGTTGCCATAGAGACAAAGGCCCGCTTCCAGACGCAGCGAATCGCGCGCGCCAAGACCGATCGGCTTGACATCGGGATGTTCCAGCAGCCGTTGTGTCACATCGACGGCGGAAGCTGCGGGAATGGAAATCTCGAAACCGTCCTCGCCGGTATAGCCCGAGCGCGAAATGATGCAGGTGACGTCGTGAAGGTCCGCTTCGGCGACATCCATGAAGCGCATGCCGGAAACATCGGCCCAGAGTTCGCCAAGAACGGCTTCGGCATGCGGCCCCTGCAGCGCGATCAGCGCGCGGTCGTCGAGCATGGTGACGTCGCAGGTGTCGGCAAGGCCGGACTTCAGATGCTCGAAATCCTGATCCTTGCAGGCGGCGTTGACAACGAGGAACAGGTGATCGCCGCGGTTGGCGATCATCAGGTCGTCGAGGATGCCGCCTTCGGCATTGGTGAAGATCGCATAGCGCTGCCGGCCTTCGCCAAGACCGAGAACGTCCACCGGCACCAGCTTTTCAAGCGCAAGCGCTGCGTCCTCGACCTTGCCGGACTTCGGACGCACGATGACCTGGCCCATATGCGAGACGTCGAAGAGACCGGCGGCAACACGGGTGTGCTGGTGTTCCTTCATCACGCCATCGGGGTACTGCACCGGCATGTCGTAACCGGCAAAGGGTACCATGCGCGCGCCCAGCGAAAGGTGCAGCGCATGCAGCGGCGTCTGTTTCAAATGAGGATTGTTTTCCAAATCCGGCCTCCAGGTCTGGCGCTCCCGCGCCGGCTCACACTTCCGGCGTCAATCGCCGTCGATTCGAGCCCCCTCTGTCCCTTTGCCTGAGATTGTTATCCCTTCGGCGAGCGTAAAAACGCTTCTCTCCAGAGTCCTGCCGGCACCTTGCTGGTCCTTTGGCCTGAGAGTTTCCGGGGCGGTTGCTCCTTCGGCACCGGTTTGAGCCGGCTTCTCCCAACAAGATCGTCTCCAGATAACGGCGAAGGCGGGATGTTGGCAAGGGGGCGGTGTCGCGCTGAAACACATTTTTGTCGCACGACCAAAAGACGCAGCCGAGCCGGGTGCGGCAATTCTGCCTTTGCATTCTTCTCCGGTTGAGGATAACCCAAGACAGATACCGGGGATAACCATGACAGGGCGCGACGGAAAATTCGGGATAGCAGTGCGGCTGATCGCCGTCTTTGCGCTCGTTTTCCTGACCTTCGCCCACAAGCCGCTCAGCGCCAAGACACTGAGCCCGGCTGAAATTTCCGCCTATCAGCTGCCTGACGGAACGATCGGCGAAATCTGCTTCGGCATGGATGGCGTCGACCATGAAAGCGGCAAGGGCCAGGCGATGGCCCCGATCTGCGAGGCCTGCCGTCTTTCGGGCTCCATTCTGCTGCCGGCTCCGCCAACCGAGAGCCTTCGCGCCGAAGCGGGCGCGTGGCAGGTTTCTCCGATCGCCGCTGTAAACGCGGCACCCAATCAGCATCTGCGGCTGCTGCCGCCTTCGCGCGGGCCTCCAGCGCGCTCGTAATTCTCCTCTCGCATCCCAATACAATTTGCCGCGTTCAAGCGGCTTGGACCACCGGACATCGGGCAAAGCCCGGCGCGTGGTCAGGAGATTACGACATGACAAAGACCAGGATCGCTTCGCTTTCGCTCGGCCTTACCCTTGCCGCAAGCGGCATCGCCCACGCCCACGCCACCTTCGAGAAGGACACGGCGCCGGTGGAGAGCACCTTCAAGGCGGTGCTGCAGGTTCCCCATGGCTGCGACGGCAAGCCGACGACGGAAGTACAGATCAAGCTGCCGGAAGGTTTCGTCTTCGCCCAGCCGCAGCCGAAGCCCGGCTGGGAGATCGAGATCATCAAGGGCGACTACCAGAAAACCTACGACAATCACGGCAAGAAGGTCACATCCGGCCCGCTGGAGATCCGCTGGAAGGGCGGCAATCTTCCCGACGAATATTACGACACCTTCGTCGTGCGCGGCAAAGTCTCGGGCTTCGACAAGGAGACGGTGCTCGCCTTCCCGACCACGCAGCTTTGCGGCACCGAAGGCAAGGTCGTCTGGGACCTGGTGGCGGCCGAGGGCCAAAATGCGCATGACCTGAAAAGCCCGGCGCCGACCGTCACGGTAACGATGGCCGATGCCGCCGATCCACATGCCGGCCATGGCGGGCATATGGCTGCAGCCGGCGGCTCGGCGAAGGTCGGCGATCTCGATATCACCGGCGGCACGGTGAAGGCCATGCTGCCCGGTGCCAAGGTCGGTGGCGGCTTCCTGACGATCAAGAACGGTGGGGCAGGTGAAGACCGGCTCGTTGCTGTCGAGAGCCCCGCGGCCGCACGGGTCGAGATCCATGAGATGAAAATGGAAAACGACGTGATGCGGATGCGCAAGCTCGACGACGGCGTGGCATTGCCGGCCGGCGAAACGGTCGAGCTCAAGGCCGGCGGCCTGCACCTGATGTTCATGGACGTGAAGACGCCCTTCAAGGAAGGCGAAACGGTCCCCGTCACGCTCGTCTTCGAAAAGGCCGGCAAGGTCGATGCGACATTCCCGGTCGGCTCGGCCAAGGGCGGCGAGGCAGCCGGCGGCCAGAAGCATCATTGACCCGAGAAATCGCGATGCCGCTCAAGCGGGGTCGCTCTCATCCTCCTGGCCGGCGGGTTCATCCTGCCGGCCTTCGTTTTCCTGGTTCTCGGAACCACCGTCGTCGTCGCGCATGAATTCGAGATAGCGGCGCAGGGCTTCGGCTTCCGAGCGCTCCGGCAGACGGCCGTCGGCCGTGGCCAGCATGAAAGAGAGGGGCAGGGCGCCTTTGGTCTTGGGGATCGAGACCGGCGTCAGCTTGGGCTCTTCGGTGCGACGCGCCGAGAGCAACGTGATCGCTTCGTCGGTCGGACCGTCGCCACGCACGCGTGCGGACGGCTTCAGCGCTTCCGCCGCATAGGCCGCCGTCGTTGCGGATACTGTGACGATCTGAGTCACGTCTTTCCTGCCTTCCCGTTAGCAATCCATTCTTGTCGCTCAGTTTCACCTGAAGGCGGGTAAAAACTGGTGGTTGCATTTTAGGAAAACTCTAACGATGGTCGCCGCGCCCCGTGCGGAGCGAGCCGGCACATCACTAATACTTGCGCGATCTCTAAAGTTAAAACACACTCGTTCTAATAGAAACGGGGAGGTTGTGATGACCGAGCGAAGCATGCTGGAATTCAGGGTGCGGGCCCTTTATCTCGCCCGCAATGTCAACGACCTCGACACGATGATGGCGCAACTCGATCCGGACTTCAGCTTCCGCATCGTCGGAAGCGGCAGGCTCGGCACGATGGCGCTTGCCGTCAACACGCCGGAAACGGTGCGCGACAGTTTCGCGACGCTCGTCAACAATTGGGACCTGAGCGAGATGGAGATGGTCGGCTGCTATGCCGATGGTGATACCGTCGTCGTCCACCGCGCCGGCTTTGTTCGCTTCATCCCGTCGCAGACCCGCGAGCGAACCGAGATCATCGACAAGTTCACGTTCCGCGACGATCGGATCGTCGACCTGACGGAGTTCGTCGATACCCTGTTTGTCGCCGAAACGATCGGGCTGCTGAAAGAGCCGGCCGTCGCCTAGTCCTCTTCGGCGCGCGACAGGATGAGCTTTTGAACCGCCGGCTCCTGGGAGCGAATGGCGTTCATCAACACGGTCAGGCGGCCACGCAGGCTGTGGACCTGGTCGAGCAGCCGCATAGCCACGTCGACGCCGTCGTCATTGACGCCCATGGGGCCCGTCAGATCCTGGATCAGCCGCGCGCGCGCAAGGTCGGCATCCTCGAACAGCCAGCCGGCGTCGGCCTCCTGGGGCATCAACCAGCGCTGCTCGACCCAGATGCGCAAAACCTTGACCTCGATATCCAGATGTTCGCAGAATTCACGGTCGTTCATAGGTCATCCTCCCATGCCCTTGCGCGGATCTTCCGTCTTGCCGGCGGCCCAGCCTTCGACGAAAGCGGAAAGCGCCGGGTCCGGGGTCTGCGGCAGCACGATCTTCAGGCTGACATAGGCATCGCCATGGCCGCCGCCCGGCTTGTGCAGTCCCTTGCCCTTCAGTCGCAGCGTCTTGCCGCTGTTGGTGTGCGGATTAATCGACACGTTGACGGCGCCATCGATCGTCGGAACGCGGATCTTGCCGCCGAGCACCGCCTCGCTCAGCGATATCGGTACCTCGTAGCGCACGTCGTCGCCATCGGTGGCAAAGAGCGGATGCGGGCGGACGCGAATGTCGATCAGCGCGTCGCCGGCCGGTGCGCCATCGCGACCCGGCTCGCCCTTGCCGCGCAGCCTCAGCGTCTGGCCGTCACGCGTGCCGGGCGGAATGGTCAGGTCGAGCGCCGGTCCGCCGCCGGGCAGGGTGATCTGGGTCTTGGTGCCGTTCGCCGCGTCGAGAAATGCGATCTCCATGGAGAAATGGGTATCGCGACCGCGCTGGCGCTGCTGCTGTCCGCCCGCACGCCGCGAAAAGAAGCTCGAAAAGATATCGTCGGCCTCGGCAAAATCCGAAAAGCCATGCGCACTTTCGTAGCGTGCCCCCGTATCTCCGGATTGGGCATAGTCGCGGTAATAGTGCCGGGGCGGCGTTTCCGCTCCGGTTTCGTCGATCTCTCCGCGATCGTATTTTCCGCGTTTGTCCTCGTCGCCAAGCAGGGCATAGGCCGCTGAAACCGCCTTGAAGCGGTCTTCTGCGCTCTTGTCTCCCGGGTTGAGATCCGGGTGCAGCTTCTTGGCAAGCTTGCGATAAGCGCTCTGGATGTCCTTTTGCGTCGCGTCGCGGCTGACACCGAGCGTTTCGTATGGGCTCGTCATGCGATCTCCTTTGGGCGAGCGCGGATCGACCACGTTTGCCGTGCCTTGCCGGGCTGGCGGGTGCGTCTTCAATCGCTCGTCTAACAGCATAGAGCAGATTTGCGCCCGCGACAGGGGCGAAGACGCCGCGCAACTCCACCATTTCGCGAAAGAGGGCGGTCTGCTACAATCGGTCGCGCAAATGAGCGCTTAAGGGGCGGTACGCCCCGAATCTTCGGGAGGTCGATATGTCCGTCCGGCTGCAACTCGCGATCATGGTCGGCCTGATGGTCAACGCCATCCTGTTCGCCATCGGGATCCTCATCGTTCTTTCGGTGCCGGCCCTCACGGCCAACGCCAAATATGCGATCCCGGTCGTGGTCGTCAGCTGTTTCCTGATCACCCCCTTCATCGCCTGGATCATGGCGCCGCGACTTCGGCTGCAATACTGGAGAGAACGCGAACAGACGAACCGGCAGCATCCGATCTAGCGGCCCATTCATCCATTGTTGACCGTGTCCGGATTGTCGCCCCTTGGCGGGCGGCGGTCGACGCAGATTGCATCTTCAACGATCATACATTTTGTTATACCACCATTTTAGTACTTGTTTTCTAACCGGCTCCGCCGCAGATTCTCTCAAGTCTCAAGGACATAGCCGGAACGCAGGCCAGAAGGGGACCGACTTCATGAGAACGATCGTATTGCTGCTCACGCTCGCCACGCTGGCCGCCTGTTCGCAAACCGCCGGTGGCCCGCCGCGCGTCGTCGGCGGCGACGGAGACTACTACCAGGGCATCGTTGCGCCGCGGTGAGTTCGATCGTTCCAATCGATCATTTGGGGTACCGCTCCCCTGAGCGCGCGTCCGTCAGACGGCGCCCTTAAAAAGGCGCCGCGTTCCGTGACCTCGGCTTGGGTCAAGTCCGCTCGTCGGTCCACGTCCAACTGCCATCCTCCCGGCAATCCAGCAGGGCACGGTAGAGGTCGCGCGTATCGCCTTCCTCGCCGTTGTTGATGCAGGTGATGGAACGCTCACAGAGAAGCCTCAGCGTATTGCGGAAGGTCTCACGTCCAAGCGTAGCCTCGATCCGGTCGAGAAAGAGGGCGCCCCAGCACGATCGTCATGTATGAGCCGCAGGCGGCATAGAGCACGGCAACGGCAAACAGCAGCGGACTGATGGACCAGAGCACGCCCGAGAACGTCACCACCGTCAGCGTGCTGCTGAACAGCATGATGATGTAGGAGAGCGTGGTGACCGTAAGGCCTGGATGTCCTCGGATATCCGCTGGTCCGGATGGCTCAGCGTGCCCGAGACCTCGAGCCGGTAGTAAGCCTCGTCTTCCAGATAGATGTCGACGGCGCGGCGGGTCAGGAATTCGCGCGAGAGCAACGCCAGCCGTTCCTCCACGAAGCGCGCAGTGACGCCGACGACGGTCAGCACCGCAAAGACGCAGACATAGAAGACGGCTTGCCGGATGAATTCGTTCATCTGGAGCTCGGCGATCGCCGTCATGAAATTGCGGCCGACAAGGTTTTTGACGACGTTGAGGCCGAAGAGCAGCAGCATGAGCCCGAAGAACATCAACCAAGCGCGGCCGCCAACTTCGGAGGTCAGGAAAATTCGGACAGCCCGTGCGAAGCGAAGTGCGGTTGTTCTGATCGGCACTGGCTGGCTGTCCATTAGAGTACCTTTGTTGCGTTGGCCGTCAGAGCCAGCCGCCGGAAAAGCCCGCCCGCCTCAAGCCCACCACCAGCGGCCCGCACCGGCGCATGATGTTCCAGAGCAGGCCGGTCCTGTAGTTCTCGATCATCAGCACCACCGGCCCCTGGTCGACGCCGAAGTGATAGGGGCTGACCCACCAACCGGTTTCGCTTCCCTCCACCGGAAAGCTTCTGTTAAAGGAGGGCTTGAAGCCGTAGAGCTTGGTCATGCCGAGGTTCATGCGGGCGCAGTTCCAGACCGTCGGGATGACGATCTCCGGCGCGAAGGGCAGGGAGGCGACCACCGCCCAGGGCGACACAGTGCCGTCATCCGGACCAAAGGGTGCGCAGCGGGCGATGTAGTCGAAGAACTCCCGCTCGACGCCGTTCACCATGCCCTTTGTCCAGCCCGGACCATCGCTTGCGGTGAAGCCCCAGCAATGTTCGCCGTAGCCGACGAAATTCAGCGGGTTTCGGATGGCATATTCCTGCTGGACGAAGGTGGCATGGCGACTGTTCTGGAAATAGTCGCTGTTGTGCTCGCGCATGAACTCGTCGCGGATGCGGCGGAAGTCGATCCACATGTGCGAGAGCTGGTGGGTGAAGAGCGGTCCCGAATAGAGCAGCTCGCGCCCGTAAAGGTTCCGCCAGTCGTAGCTTGCGGTGTAGGCGGTGTAGGCTTCCGGTGGCAGTGGATGGGTCGGCGAGCCGAGGCCGAGGATGTAGAGCAGCAACCCTTCGTCGTAACCGCGCCAGCGGTAGGGGATGAAGCCGTTTTCTGGCCGCCAGCCATGGGTCAGCGTCAGCCCGTGGTCGCACGCCCAGTTCCAGTCGGCCCGTTCATAGAGCGCGTTGGCCAGCCGGCGAACCTCGGCTTCCTCAGCGCTGTCGCCGTCGAAATAGGCGGCGACCGTCAATGCGCCCGCAAAGAGGAAGGCAGAATCGATCGTCGACAGCTCGCACTCCCACACCCGCCGGCCGGTCTCGATGTCGAGGAAGTGGTAGAAGAAGCCCTTGTAGCCGGAAGCGTCGGGTTCCGGCCCTTGCGGGCATTCAAAGAGGAACTGCAGCCGTCGACGCGCGATCTTGGCGGCGAACTTGCGAATGACGATGCCGCGCTCGACCAGCACCGGGATCGTCGCGAGCGCCATGCCGACTGCGGCGATGCTTGCGGGTGCGTCTTCCTGAGTCTTGTCACGAACCAGGCCGTTGTCCGGGTTGGTGCAGTGGAGATAGTAGAGCAGCGTCGTGAACTGCAACCGGGCAAGATCCTGCTCGGTCGGCATCCGGTTCAGTTCGGGATCTGTCGACAGCAATTCCGACATGGCAGCCAGCCGCAATGACGATGAGGGTTCATTCGTATCGGATGCGCGAGACGCCCCTTGCGGAGCGGCTCGCAAGCCCAGGCAAGCCGGGGAGGGCGACCGTCAATCCAGCCGTGCGCGGGCCTCAGACATTGTCCCCTTCGGTCGATGTCCCGGCCTTGAAAGGCTGCGCGCCTTTAACGCCCCATTTCCAGCCGCTGATCGAGGGCATGTCGTCGCCATGTTTCTCGATGTATTCGCGGTGCTCGATCAGCTTGGCCTGGATCGCCTGCTTGAAATAGGCCGCCCGCGCGCCGAGCTGCGGCAGGCGGTCGATGACGTCGCCAGCCAGATGGAAACGATCGAGCTCGTTCAACACCACCATGTCGAACGGTGTCGTGGTCGTGCCTTCTTCCTTGTAGCCCCGCACATGCAGGTTGCCGTGGTTGGTGCGGCGGTAGGTGAGGCGGTGGATCAGCCAGGGGTAGCCGTGGAAGGCAAAGATGATCGGCTTGTCCCTGGTGAAGATGCCGTCGAAGTCGCGGTCCGAAAGGCCGTGCGGATGTTCTTCCGCCGGCTGCAGCTTCATCAGATTGACGACGTTGACGACCCGGACCTTGACCTCCGGCAGGTGCTCGCGCAGCAGTTGGACGGCAGCAAGCGTTTCCAGCGTCGGAATGTCGCCGCAGCAGGCCATGACCACATCCGGCTCGCTGTTGGCGTCGTTGCTCGCCCAATCCCAGATGCTCACACCCATGCTGCAATGGCGCACGGCCTGCTCCATCGTCAGCCACTGCGGCCCCGGCTGTTTGCCGGCGACGACGACGTTGATGTAGTTGCGACTGCGCAGGCAATGATCGGTGACCGACAGCAGCGTGTTGGCATCCGGCGGCAGATAGACGCGGACGACCTCTGCCTTCTTGTTGACGACATGGTCGATGAAGCCCGGATCCTGATGGCTGAAGCCGTTGTGATCCTGCCGCCAGACATGGGAGCTCAGGAAATAATTGAGCGAGGCGACCGGCCGACGCCAGGGGATCTCGTTACAGACCTTCAGCCACTTGGCATGCTGGTTGAACATGGAATCGATGATGTGGATGAAGGCTTCGTAGCAGGAGAAGAAGCCATGGCGGCCAGTCAGCAGATAGCCTTCGAGCCAGCCCTGGCATTGATGCTCGCTCAAGACCTCCATGATGCGGCCATCCGGTGAGAGGTGATCGTCCTCGGGATAGATCTCGGCCATGTAGCAGCGGTCGGTGACCTCGAGCACATCCTGCCAGCGGTTGGAGTTGTTTTCGTCCGGGCTGAACAGCCGGAAGTTTTTCGCATCCATGTTGTTCTTCATCACGTCGCGCAGGAACTTGCCCATCACGCGTGCCGCTTCCACGGTCGTGGCGCCCGGGCTCGGAACGTCGACGGCATAGTCCCGGAATGCCGGCATCTTCAGGTCGCGCAAGAGCAGGCCGCCGTTTGCATGCGGGTTGTCGCTCATGCGGCGATGTCCCGATGGCGCGAGCGCCGCAATCTCCGGCTTCAGCCGGCCCTCGTCGCTGAAGAGTTCTTCCGGGCGGTAGCTCTTCATCCATTGTTCGAGGACGCGGATGTGCTCGGGCTTGTCCATCTCGCCCATCGGCACCTGGTGCGAGCGCCAGTAGTCCTCGCATTTCTTGCCGTCGATTTCCGGCGGGCAGGTCCAGCCCTTGGGCGTGCGGAAGATAATCATCGGCCAGGCCGGGCGCTTCAGATTGCCCCTGATGCGGGCATCGTCCCAGATCTGCCGGATTTCGGCCATCGCCGTATCGAGCACGTCCGCCAGTTGCTGGTGAACCTTTGCCGGATCATGTCCTTCCACGAAATAGGGCTTGTAGCCCATGCCCTCGAAGAACTTCTTCAGTTCGTCGTGCGGGATGCGGGCGAGGAAGCAGGGATTGGCGATCTTGTAGCCGTTCAGATGCAGGATCGGCAGCACGCAGCCATCGCGGGCAGGGTTGAGGAACTTGTTGCTCTGCCAGCCGGTCGCAAGCGGCCCGGTCTCCGCCTCGCCATCGCCGACGATGCAGGCAACAACGAGATTGGGGTTGTCGAAAGCGGCGCCATAGGCGTGGCTGAGTGCATAGCCGAGTTCGCCACCTTCATGGATGCTGCCGGGCGTTTCCGGCGCCACATGGCTCGGGATGCCGCCGGGAAAGCTGAACTGCTTGAACAGCCGCTGCATGCCTTCGGCGTCTTCGGCGATATTCGGATAAAACTCCGTGTAAGTCCCTTCCAGGTAGGCATGCGCCATCAGAGACGGCCCGCCGTGTCCCGGACCGATGATGTAGATCATGTCGAGATCGTCGCGCTTGATCACCCTGTTGAGGTGAACATAGAGCATGTTGAGGCCCGGCGACGTGCCCCAATGGCCGAGCAGACGCGGCTTGATGTGCTCGCGCTTCAGCGGTTCGCGCAGAAGCGGATTGTCGAGCAGGTAGATCTGACCGACCGACAGGTAGTTCGAAGCACGCCAATAGGCGTCCATCAGGCGGAGTTCGTCTGATGACAACGGTGCTGCTGATTTTCCGGATGCCGTCTCTTTCATCGATGCTGTTTCAGGCGAAACCATCTGAGCCTCCCGGTCAAAAGGACATATGCTGAAATTCCCTCCGGCTTGCCGTCGCGCAAGCCATCGCAGTCTCTCGAATTCGCTACGGTCGTTGCTGTTTTTCTGCGGCGGGCAGGTGGTGGAACGCTTGAAGTTTGAACGACAGCAGCAGGAACACGCTTGCAGCGCCGCGAACTCAGGCCGCGGCGGTCTCGACGCACATGTTATTGCGGATAGGGCTCGGCGTAGTGCTCGACCACACCGCGGACACCACGCACGTTTTCGGCGAGGATGCGCGCCGCCTTGCGGCAATCGGCAGTCTCCACATTGCCCCAGAGATGCACGATGCCGTCGGTGACGGCGACCTTGATATCCAGGCCCTCAAGGCCGGTGTTTTCGCCGATGCGCACCAGGATGCTGCGCCGGATGGCTTCATCGCCCGCCGCCGTCTCGTCCTGCTTTGCGGACAAGATCGCCTGCAGCAGGTCGGCGCGGCTGACGATACCGACGACAAGGCCGTTCCGCAGAACCGGTATGCGCTTGATCCCGCGCTCCTGCATCACCGCCGCGACCCGCGCGACGGAGGCGTCCTCGTCGATGGTCACGGGATTGGCCGTCATGGCGTCACCGACCCTCCAGGAGGACCGGCGCACATAGGCGCTCGCCCGCTCGTCCGCCGCCCCGGCAGGGTCGGCGACCGGAATGCCGCCGCCAAGCTCGCTCCGGCGAATGAGATCGCCTTCGCTGATGACGCCCACCAGGGCTCCATCACCATCGACCACGGGAAGGCCGCTTACATGATTGTCGAGCATGATCCGGGCTGCCTGCCTGACGCTGTTGTCAGGGGACAGCTTGACGACCGAGGTCGTCATTACATCTTTAACGCGCATGTCGATCCCGCTCCCCAAAGGACTTGGCACCGTCATTACGCTGCGTAAGTTAGTCCCATCTCGTCGGCTCGACAACTAGTGGGTGGCAGAAAAGGGAAATGGCGGACAGGGTGGGATTCGAACCCACGGTACGGTTTCCCGTACGCTGGTTTTCAAGACCAGAGCCTTAAACCACTCGGCCACCTGTCCTTGCCTGAAGCACCGCGAGACTGCGTGCCGGGCACGGCGTTATTGCGCGAAGCCTCGGCGCTTTGCAAGAATTAACATGCGTCGCTGCAAGATTTTCTCGACCGCTTTAAAGAGCAGGCGCCGGGCCCGATCGCGTTAACCAGCCATAAACCATAACTCGCGAAATGCGGCGCCGGCCTGTGGATGAGTTCGCATTTTTGCCTTGATGATGTCATGAATACACACCTGTTCCGTTTCGGGACGTCGAGATTTCCGCTGGGGGTAAGCGGAAGGTTTCGAGTACGGCTTTATCGATCGATGTTGTGGGACAGATGACCTCCAGTAAAAATGCGGCATTTCTGGTCAAGGGATTGCGCCTTGCGGCTATTCCGGCGCTGTGCGTAGCGCTTACCGCCTGCGGCTCCACGTCGAACGTCAAGAAAACTGCGCGCAGCAAGGAGTACTTTCCTGAATCCGTCTATGGCGTGAAGGCGAGCCCTCGCGTTGCCACCGGCAACAACATCCCGAAGGGCGGCGGACGCTTTCAGGTTGGCAAGGCCTATCAGGTCAAAGGCAAGTGGTACCAGCCCAAGGAAGACTTCGGCTATAACAAGACGGGTATGGCATCCTGGTACGGCTCGGCCTTCCACGGGCGCCTGACCGCCAACGGCGAAGTCTACGACAAGGCGCATCTGTCGGCCGCCCATCCGACCTTTCCGCTGCCGAGCTACGCCCGCGTCACCAACATGGAAAACGGCACCTCGGTCATCGTGCGCGTCAACGATCGCGGCCCCTACGAATACGGCCGCATCATCGACGTTTCCTCGAAGACGGCAGACCTGCTCGACATCAAGCGCAAGGGCAGCGCGCAGGTGAAGGTGCAATATGTCGGCCGTGCGCCGCTCGAAGGCAACGACATGCCTTACCTGATGGCATCCTATGTCGAGAAGGGCCAGCGCGGCCCGAGCATCATGCCGGAAGGGCAGATCGCGACCGGCGTGATGGTTGCCTCGAACGAGCCGTTCCGCAAGCAAAGCCTCGGCACGATCACCGTTCCGGCCAAGGCGTCGCTCGATGTCAGCGAACCGGTGACGGCGATGGCCGCACCCGTGCCGCAGTTTGCCCAGCAGCCGGCGTCGTTCAACGAATTCGTCATGCTGCCGGAAATCGGCCCGATCCCGCGCGAGCGGCCGGAGTACATTCCAACGCCCAACGGCAACATGGCCTATGCGGCGGCCTATTACGAAGTTCGCGTCAGCGACGCCGAATCGCCCTTCGAAGCGATCATGGTCGACAAGAAGCAGCTGACCCCGCAGGTCATCGTCGACTACGCCAAGCGCCAGAAAACAAACGGTTCGGCCCGTTAACAGTTCTCGGCGTTGTGCCAAAATGACCACGCTGCTATGCCCGAAGGGAAACCGGAGTTTCCCATGCGCATGAAGATGCTTTCGGCCGCATTCCTGGGCCTTGCGTTGTTTGCCGGCGCCGCATTCGCGCAAACGCCGGCACCCGCCTTCGACACCAAGGCAAAACAGATCCTGCTGGTCGATGCCGAAACCGGCACGGTGCTTTTCTCGCGTGCCGAAAACGACCCAATCCCGCCCGCTTCGCTTGCCAAGCTGATGACCATGGAAGTCGTCGCGGAGGCGCTCGGCAAGGGCGAGATCTCGCCCGAGACCCTCTACGACGTGTCGGAGCATGCCTGGCGGACCGGCGGCGCACCGGCCGGCACTTCCACGATGTTTGCCGCGCTGAAATCGCGCATCCGGGTCGCTGATCTGCTGCAGGGCGTCGCAGTTCAGCTTGCCAACGATGCCTGCATCATTCTCGCCGAGGGCATGACCGGGAGCGAAGGTGCGTTCGCCGAACGCATGACAGCGCGCGCACGCGAACTCGGCATGCCGGTTGCGACCTTCCGCAACGCGACCGGGCTGCCCGATCCCGGCAACAAGATCACGATGAGCGAACTGGTGACGCTCGTCCGCCATCTGCACGAGGCGCATCCCGATCTCTACCGGCTCTATGCGCAGCCGGAATTCGAATGGAACAAGATCATCCAGCGCAACAAGAACCCGCTGATTTCGGCCAATATCGGCGTGGATGGCCTGGCGACGGGCTTTGCAGAGGGTTTCGGCTTTTCGCTCGCCGCATCGCTGCAGCGCGGCGACCGCCGTGTCTACCTTGCGATGGGCGGCCTTGAAACCGACAAGGAGCGCATCGAGGAGAGCCGCAAGGTTCTCGACTGGGCGATGACCGCCTTCGAGAAGAAGCGGATCTTCGCCGATGGAGAGGCGATCGGTGAGGCGGCTGTCTATGGCGGCGATGCATCTCACGTCGCGCTGGTGGCCGGCGGCCCGGTCGACGTGCTGCTACCGGTCAATAACCCCGAGCGGCTGACGGCCCGCATCGTCTACAGGTGGCCCCTGCAGGCGCCGGTGTCGGCCGGCACGGAAGTCGGCGTCGTCAAACTGTGGAACGGCGAGAAGCTGTTGCGCGAAGTCCCGGTCAAGACGGCCGGCGCGGTGGGGCAGGGAACCCTGACGAGCCGCGCGGTCGACGCCCTGCAGGAACTGCTTTTCTTCTGGCTTTAGGCCGTGGGCGCAAGGCCGGCGCAGCAATGCATCTGCCAAATCGTCAACTGACGGTTTCGCCCGGAGAACCAATCGGCTAAACAGGGCCAAATCGCATGCCGATACGGGAAAGCATGGTGTCGCTGAAAAAAGGTCTGTTCGTTACATTCGAAGGTGGGGAAGGTGCCGGCAAGTCGACGCAGCTCCGCCTCCTGGCCGAATCCCTGGGTGCGCGCGGCTACGAGGTGCTGACGACACGCGAGCCCGGGGGCTCTCCCGGCGCCGAGGCTGTGCGTCACGTGCTGCTTTCGGGGGCTGCGGAAGCCTTCGGGGTGCGGATGGAAGCGATTCTCTTTGCCGCAGCCCGCAGCGACCATGTCGAAGAGGTCATCCGGCCGGCGCTCGACAAGGGTACGATCGTGCTTTGCGACCGCTTCATGGATTCCTCGCGCGTCTATCAGGGAATTTCCGGCAATCTCGAACAAAGCTTCGTCGAGAGCCTCGAGCGCGTGGCGATCAACGGTGTCGTGCCGGACCGCACGGTGATCTTCGACCTGCCCGCCAGTGTCGGCCTCGAGCGGGCGCAACGCCGCGCCGGCGACGACAACCCAGATCGTTTCGAAAAGGAACAGCTGGAGACCCACGAGAAGCGGCGCGACGCCTTTCTCGACATTGCCAGCCGCGACTCCGAGCGGTGCCGGGTGGTGGACGCGACGCAGCCGGTCGAGGCGATCGCCGCCGAGGTGCTTTCGCTTGTCGAAGCGCTTCTGCCGCACGGCGACGGCACGGACGCGTCCGCCGAGGAAGTCGTGTCATGAGCGAAAGAGCCGGCGTCCTTGATGGTGCCATTGCGTCCGCGGAGAACAATCGCCTGTTCGGCCATGAGCAGGCGGAAGCCTTCCTGGCGCAGAGCTACCGCTCCGGCAAGGGGCACCACGCGATCCTGATCGAAGGACCGGAAGGGATCGGCAAGGCCACGCTTGCCTTCCGCTTTGCCTACCACATCCTGAAACACCCCGAGCCGGCCGATGCGCCAGAAGCACTTGCCGACCCGGACCCGAGCTCGGCGATCGGCAGGCAGCTCGCCTCCGGCGCCTCGCACAATCTCCTGCATCTGACCCGCCCGATCGATGAAAAGACGGGCAGGGCGAAGGGGGCGATCACGGTCGACGAGGTTCGGCGCGCCGGCAAGTTCTTCAGCCAGACCTCCGGCACGGGCAATTGGCGCATCGTCATCATCGATCCGGCCGACGATCTCAATCGCAATGCGGCCAACGCCATCCTGAAGATCCTCGAGGAACCGCCGCGCCGCTCGTTGTTCCTGGTGCTGACGCATGCACCCGGGAAACTGCTGCCGACGATCCGCTCGCGCTGCCTGCCGCTGCGGTTGAAGCCGCTCGACGCAGCACCGCTCGGCCAGGCATTGGCGCATCTCGGTTTCGATCTCGAGGGCGAGAATGCCGGCCGCATCATCGCTGCCGCCAGCGGCAGCGTCGCCGAGGCGCTGAAGCTGATCAATTATGGCGGCCTGGAAATCGCCGCGACCTTCGAGGGCATCCTTGCGGGGCAGGGACCGGCTGTCCGAAAGGACATGCACAAGCTCGCCGACGCCCTCGCCGGCAAGGACAGCGAAACGATCTTCGATTTCTTCCAGGCCCTTGCCAGCGACCGCATCATGCGCGAGGCGCGCGAGGCGGCCGTTTCCGGCGATATCATGCGCGCCGAGCGCTTCGCCCGGCTGTCAGCCACCGTGACCGAGCGGCTGACCGTCAGCGACGCCTATAATCTCGACCGGAAGCAAACCATCCTGTCTTTACTCGACGATATGAAAGCGGCGCTATAGCGTCGGCTGAAAACGCCATTTGCGCTCGATCGCTGCGTGAAGGTCGAGCTTGTGGTGCTGCGCGAAGAGCAGCACATGCCCGAGAAGGTCGGCGGTCTCGTCGGCCATCTGTGTCCGGAGATCGTCCGGCGATTTCCCCTCGGATCGGCCGCGACCGCTGAGCTTGTTCCACGCCTGGGTCAGTTCACCCATTTCCTCCTGCATCTTCAAGATGAACCAGTCGAGATCGCGCTCGATCCCGTGCGCGGCGGCATAGCCGGCCGACGCGGCTTCAAATTGGCTGCCAAGTTGATCCAGCACGACTCATCCCCCCTAGATTGTTTCCGTTTTGTTCTACGTCCTGCACGCGAAGCCCGCAAGAAGGAGGGCGGTGTCAGCGGTTGTTCCGGCGGGGCTTTTCATGGATCGCATGTTTCTTCCTTCAAGCGTATGCGCTAAGAGCGTGCGTAGCTTAATCCGAGATAGATCGAATCCGCCTATGAGAGACACGTCCCCCTTCTACATCACGACAGCGATTTCCTACCCGAACGGCAAGCCGCACATCGGCCATGCCTATGAACTGATCGCGACGGATGCCATGGCGCGCTACCAGCGCCTCGACGGACGTGAGGTTTTCTTCCTGACCGGCACGGACGAGCATGGGCAGAAGATGCAGCAGACGGCGCGCAAGGAAGGCGTGACGCCGCAGGAGCTTGCCGACCGTAACTCGGCGGAGTTCCAGAAGATGGCGGTCGCCCTGAACGCGTCCAACGACGATTTCATCCGCACGACCGAGAAGCGCCACCACAAGGCGTCGCAGGACATCTGGATCCGCATGGGCGAGGCCGGCGACCTCTATAAGGACTCCTACGCCGGCTGGTATTCGGTGCGCGACGAAGCCTACTACCAGGAAAACGAGACCGAGCTGCGCGCCGACGGCGTGCGCTACGGCCCGCAGGGAACGCCGGTCGAGTGGGTCGAAGAGCAGAGCTACTTCTTCAAGCTGTCGGAGTACCAGGACAAGCTGCTGAAGCATTACGAAGAGAACCCGGACTTCATCGGTCCGGCCGAGCGCCGCAACGAAGTGATTTCCTTCGTGAAATCCGGCCTCAAGGATCTCTCGGTTTCGCGCACCACGTTTGACTGGGGCATCAAGGTGCCGAACGATCCGGCGCACGTCATGTATGTCTGGGTCGACGCGCTGACGAACTACATCACCGCGACAGGTTATCTCGACGATCCGAAGGGTCCGCGCGCCAAGTTCTGGCCGGCGAATATCCACGTCATCGGCAAGGACATCATCCGCTTCCACGCGGTCTACTGGCCGGCGTTCCTGATGTCGGCCGGCCTGCCGCTGCCCAAGCGCGTCTTTGCGCACGGCTTCCTTCTCAACAAGGGCGAGAAGATGTCGAAGTCGCTCGGCAACGTTGTCGATCCTTTCAACCTCGTCGAGCATTTCGGTCTCGACCAGATCCGCTACTTCTTCCTGCGCGAAGTCTCCTTCGGGCAGGACGGCAGCTACAGCGAGGAGGGGATCGCAACCCGCATCAACTCCGACCTCGCCAACGGCATCGGCAACCTGGCGAGCCGCTCGCTGTCGATGATCGTCAAGAACTGCGACGGCCAGGTGCCGGTTTGCGGCCCCTTGACCAACGAGGACAAGGCGATGTTGGCCGCTGCCGACGCGCTGCACGAAATCACGCGCGACGAAATGGGCAAGCAGATGATCCACCGGGCGCTGGCGGCGATCATTGCCGTCGTTTCCGAGACGGACCGCTACTTCGCAGGCCAAGAGCCTTGGGCGCTGAAGAAGACCGATCCGGCCCGCATGGGCACCGTGCTTTACGTGACGGCCGAAGTCGTGCGCCAGATTGCCATCCTGCTGCAGCCGTTCATGCCGGAATCTTCGGCCAAGCTGCTCGATCTGGTGGCTGCCCCCGCCGACAAGCGTGACTTCGCGGCACTCGGTGAGGCGGGACGCCTCGTCTCGGGCACGCCGCTCGAGGCGCCGAAGCCGGTCTTCCCGCGCTACGTGCCACCGGAAGCGCAGTAAGGCATTTTGAGCATGCTGATCGATACCCATTGCCATCTGGACTTCCCCGACTTCGAAGCGGAGCGTGATGCCATCGTCGCGCGGGCGCACGAGGCCGGTGTCGAGCAGATGATCACGATCTCGACCCGCGTGAAGCGGTTCGAGACGATCCTCGCGATCGCCGAAAGCTATCCGAATGTCTTCTGCTCCGTCGGCACCCATCCGCACAATGCGGACGAGGAGCTGGATATCAGAACCGAGGATCTCGTCAGGCTTTCGGCCCATCCGAAGGTGGTGGCGATCGGCGAGGCGGGTCTCGACTATTTCTATGACAACGCACCGCGTGAGGCTCAGGTCGAAGGCCTGCGACGTCACATAGCGGCTGCCCGCGAGACCGGGCTGCCGCTCGTCATTCACAGCCGCTCGGCCGATGACGACATGGCGGCGATCCTGACCGAGGAGACCGGGAAGGGGGCCTTCCCTTTCCTTCTGCACTGCTTCTCTTCCGGTCCGGAGCTTGCCCGTATTGGCGTCGCGCTCGGCGGTTACGTGTCGTTCTCGGGCATTCTGACCTTCCCGAAATCCGAGGAACTGCGCGAGATCGCCAAGACCGTGCCGCATGACCGGATGATCGTCGAGACCGACGCGCCGTATCTCGCGCCGAAACCGTTCCGCGGCAAGCGTAACGAGCCGGCTTACGTCGCCCATACGGCAGCCGTGCTTGCCGAGACGATCGGCGTGACCACTGAGGAGATTGCAAGGATCACCACGGAGAATGCTTTCCGCGTCTTCTCCAAGATGCCGAGGCTCTGACGTGGCGTTCCGGCGCGCCTTCACCATTCTCGGCTGCGGCTCGTCACCAGGCGTGCCGCGTATCACCGGTGACTGGGGCGCCTGCAATCCTGAAAACCCGAAAAACCGGCGCATGCGCGCGGCCTTGCTCGTCGAGCAGATCGCGCCCGACGGTGGCAAGACGAGCGTCGTCATCGACACCGGACCGGATTTTCGCGCGCAGATGGTCGCAACGAATGTGCGCCACATCGATGCTGTGATCTATACCCATGCCCATGCCGACCATCTGCATGGGATCGACGACCTGCGCGGTTACGTCATCGAAAACCGGAGGCGGGTGCCGATCTGGGCAGACGTATATACGATGGGCCGCATTCGCGAAGGGTTTGGCTATTGCCTGGAATCGCCTCCGGGAAGCGGCTATCCGCCGATCGTCGAGCCGCATATCATTCCTGATGACCTGCCGCCCGTGGTGATATCAGGCGCCGGCGGGCCGATCGCTTTCCGGCCGCTGATGCAGTTTCACGGCAATATTCACTCTCTGGGATTCCGCATCGGCGATTTTGCCTATTGCAGCGACGTCAGCGATTTTCCCGCAGAAACCGTCGCCAAGCTCGGCGGCCTTGATCTGCTGGTGATCGACACGCTGCAGTACAAGTTCCACCCGAGCCACCTGTCGCTTGTGCAATCGCTCGGTTGGATCGAGCGCCTGAACCCGAAACGGGCGGTGCTGACGCACATGCACGTGCCGCTCGATTACGACACTGTACAAGGCGAAACGCCTGACCATATCGAGCCGGCATACGACCTGATGCGGCTCGAATTCGATGTCGATGATCCTACGCTCAACGCCTAAATCAGATTAAGATAAATACATAATATACTGATTTATTTCGAGAAATACGGCGTCAAGTTGGCGCGGATTCGCTCCAGCACCGTCGCGCCCGAAAGATCCGGAACGAAGCGCTGGCCGGTGATCTGCTCGAAGGCCTCGATGTAGACCGCCGAGGTCTGCACGACGAGATCAACCGGGATCTCCGGAATCGGATCCTTGTAGGGATCGCAGCGCGCGGTAACCCAGGCGCGCACGAAATCCTTGTCGAAACTCCTGGGGCGTTCGCCGCGCTCGAAGCTCTGCTGGTAGCTGTCGGCGATCCAGTAGCGGCTGCTGTCGGGCGTATGGATCTCGTCGGCGAGAATGATCGTGCCGTTTTCGTCGGTTCCGAACTCGTACTTGGTGTCGACGAGGATCAGGCCGCGCTCGGCGGCGCGCTGCTGGCCGCGGGCGAAGAGAGCCAACGCATATTGCCAGACGGTATCGAGCTGTTCCTTCGTCAACAGCCCTTGCTCGAGGATCGCTTCAGCCGAAAGCGGCTCGTCGTGGCCGCCGTCGAACGCCTTGCTGGTGGGCGTGATGATCGCCTTGGGCAGTTTCTCGTTGTCGCGCATGCCGTCCGGCAAGGTGATGCCGTACATCTCGCGCTCGCCGTTGCGGTACTTGGTCAGGATCGAGGTGCTGGTGGTTCCGGCGAGATAGCCGCGCACGACGACCTCGACCGGCAGAATGTCGAGCCGCTTGCCGATAACGACATTGGGGTCCGGATAGCTGACCACATGGTTCGGGCAGATGTCGGCCGTTTCCTCGAACCAGTAGCGCGCCGTCTGGGTCAGCACATGACCTTTGTTCGGGATCGACGTCAGGATGACGTCGAAGGCGCTGAGGCGGTCCGTCGCGATAATGATGCGGTTGCCATCGGGCAGGTCGTAGTTTTCGCGAACTTTGCCTTTGTAGCGGTTTGGCAGTTCCGGAATGAAAGCATCTGAAAGAACGCGCAATTCGCTCATCACATCTGGCCTTGAAAAATGAGGTGTTCGGTTCGGGAACGCTAAGCAGGCTGGAAAGGCCGGGTCAAGCTCGCCAAGGCAACGTTCAGCCGCAATCCATGCTTTCCGGCATACACGTTAGTTCCATAATCTATCTTATGTGATTTTTGTATGTAGCTTGGGTGGATTCTATTTCCAAGTGCGACATGCTCCCAGCGCTTGCCCAAAGCGCGCCCTCGTCACTTGCGTCACGTCCCTGTCTCTCAGGCCGCTTCGAAAGCGGCACGCTCTTCCATGTCGTCGGCTCAGAAGCCGAATAGAGCTTGCGATAATTGTGCTGACACAGGACCGAGCCCTGTATCCACCAGTGCGCAGAGATGGAGATACCGAGGCTGCCGGCATGGATGATGACAAAGCCGAGGCCGTTGCTGTCGCCCTCAGCCGCCACGCGCGAAATCACGTCCTGTCGGACGAATGACTGAGCGAACACCACCATCGCATCATCGACGTGCCTGCCAACGGCTGCAAGGCCATAGGCTTTGAGCTTGAGACCGCCGATGTCCCAATCGCCCAGGACGGAAACATCACGTGGACGGTAAACCTCGATCGTTCCGGCATTCATCGGCACGCTCCCATGGATACATTTGCCACCCACCACCTTGGGTGGCAACATTCAGGGAAAACGACGAACTGCCAAGCGGTCGGCAATAGTGGCGGTGCATCGCGTGGAGACGCTCAACCGGGCAACCTACCCCGGCTCAGCTCGTTTCAGTTCCTTGACCAAGCGTTCCGCCGGACCAAAGGCGGTTATCTCCATCCCGGCGGATTGGAACCCCAAGGACCGATAGAAGGAAGTCGCATAGACGCCGGATGTCACCCACATCTTGAGCGCGCCCGCACTGGACGCACGCTGCTCCGCTTCTGCCAACAGCATCTTGCCGATGCCGCGTCGCCATGCACTCGGATCGACAAAGATAGCGTCCAGCTCTGCAGATTCGCTGGATATGGGCAGCACAGTACAGAAGCCGATGACCTCACCGTTCGCTTCGGCAACCAGCGAATTCGGGAGGTGTTCCTCGGCGACCCCGAAGACATCAGGATTGTCGAGGAGTTCCTTGTGGTGATCGCCGGTTGCGAGCGAAGCAAGGCGTTGCAACTCTTCGAGGCGATCGTGATCGGCTTTGGTTGCCTGGCGAAGTGTCGTCCGCATGACTGGCTCCATTGAAGTGAGCCTGAATGGCTGGAAGGCTCTGCATAGCTGAAATCGTGCATGCTACGCGGGCACTCAGCGCACCCCCTACCCGCATTAGCTGCCATGATCGCCTTGACAAAAAAAATTGTCAAGGCGATCATGGCAGCATGCTCGATCTCGACGTCATAGATGCGCCGGCCGCTGCCGCGCTTGCCCTGGAGCCGATCAAGGCCCGTTTGCTGGCGGAACTTGCCGCGCCGGCATCGGCGGCCGCGCTGGCTGTGCGGGTGGGCCTGACGCGCCAGAAGGTCAACTACCACCTGCGTGCGCTCGAAGAGCACAAGCTGATAGAACCGGCTGAGGAACGCCGCTGGGGCGGGCTGACCGAGCGCCTGATGGTTGCAACCGCCACATCCTATGTGGTTTCGCCGGCGGCGCTGGGGCCGATTGCCGCCGATCCCGGGCGCAGCAACGATCGCCTGTCTGCGAGTTATCTGGTCGCACTGGCGGCCCGCATGGTCCGCGAGGTCGGCGGGTTATTGCGCAGTGCCCGGGCGCAGGACAAACGGCTGGCGACGCTGTCGATCGACACCGTCATCAATTTTCGCTCGCCCGCGGAGCGCGCCGCCTTTACCGCCGATCTCGCCCAGGCGGTGAGCACGCTTGCTGCGCGCTACCACGACGAAAGCGCGCCGGGAGCCCGGCCTCACCGGCTCATCATCGCCTCCTACCCTGCGCCAAGCGACGACGGCGCAGCCAACGGCGGCCCCAACGACACCAACTCCTGAAAGGATATCCCATGCCTATCAAGAAGGATGGCAGCGGAAAGCGCTGGGTTGAAATGGAACTGATCGTGCCCGGCTCACCTGAAAAGGTTTGGCAGGCGATCGCAACCGGCAGCGGCAACAATGCCTGGTTCACCAAGACCGAAATCGACGAGCACGTCAGAGGCAAGATCGCCTTCGACTTCGGTCCGAACGGCGCCTCGACCGGCGAGGTGACGCATTGGGAGCCACCTGCCCGCTTTGCCTATGTGGAGCGCGAGTGGAGCGAAGGCGCGCCGCCGGTCGCAACCGAAATCACCGTCACGGCGCGCTCCGGCGATCGCTGCGTGCTGCGCATGGTGCATTCGCTGTTCACATCGAGCGACGACTGGGACGACCAGCTGGAAGGCTTCGAGGGCGGATGGCCGGCGTTCTTCGAGATCCTGAAAATCTATCTCGCGCATTTCGCCGGCGAGACGGCGGTCAGCAGCTTCGCCATGGTTTCCAGCGGGAAACCGGAGGCCACGGTCTGGGCACGCCTGACCGAAGCACTGGGGCTTCTCGGCGCCAATGTCGGCGAAGAGCGCAGCACGCCACCAAAGCCCGAACGCCTTGCCGGCATCGTCGAACGGGTGCAGCAGGACGCCAAGCAACGCTATCTGCTGCTGCGCCTGAAGGAACCCGGCGCTGGCATCGCGCTCATCGGGACCTATTCGACCGGCGATGGCACAAACGCCAGCATCGCGCTCTATCACTATGGAGACGATGCCAAGGCGCGAGCGAAAGACAGCGAGCCGAAATGGCAGGAATGGATGACGACGACTTTCAGCTAGATCGACTTCCCCGGCGGTTGGCGTTCCGCTCGTTTGCACATCGGCAACGGGCGCCTCGCCGCCGCCGGCCCTATGCAAGCCATTTTGCAGACATCACTAACTTATGATGCCTGATACAAGACTTTCATACATAGCAATAAGACATTGATTTAAAACTGTTTATATAAACCAATCGGATGCGTTATTCGAAGCGGCAACCAACGCTCCTGTTTCCAAAAGCCGTGACTGTCCTAAGGTCTTCCATTGCAGCTATGGAGATCGGCGATGTTCAGGAGCTTTGCAATTGCCCTCGGCATGATGGCGCAACTGGCAGCCGTGACCGCGGCGCGCGCGGACGAACCCGTCGATACGGCGCGGACAATCATACGGGAACAGATCGCAGCCTTTCTGCAGGATGATGCGGAAACCGCCTACTCCTTCACCTCACCCGCGGTCCGCGGCAAATTTCCCGACAAGGCAAGCTTCTTCGAGATGGTGAAGCGCGGCTACCAGCCCGTCTATCGGCCTGGCAACTTCGCTTTCGGCCGATCGAAGGTGATTGGCGACCAGGTGCTGCAGGAAGTTCTGATCTCGGCACCCGACGGCAAGGATTGGACAGCCGTCTACGAACTCGTGAAGCAGCCGGATGGTAGCTACAAGATCAACGGCGTGATGATTTTGCAGTCGGCTTCGGGACCGGCGATCTGAGGCACCGGTCCGCAGGCGGCCATCAGACGGGGGGAAGGTCCCCTCGCCGCCATGTCTCCTGGGTTTCGGCCATGAAGTCGGCGAAGCGACCTTCGTCGATCGCCAGACGGATGCCGGCCATCAGTTCCTGATAGTAGGCCAGATTGTTCCAGCTGAGCAGCATGCCGCCGAGCGATTCGTTCGAGCGGATGAGATGGTGCAGATAGGCACGCGAATAGTCGCGCGTTGCCGGGCACGAGGACTGCTCGTCGAGCGGGCGCATGTCTTCGGCGTGGCGCGCGTTGCGCAGGTTGATGCGGCCGTGGCGCGTGAATGCAAGGCCGTGGCGTCCCGAGCGGGTCGGCATCACGCAGTCGAACATGTCGATGCCCTCACCGACCGAGCGCAGGATGTCGTCAGGCGTACCGACGCCCATCAAATAGCGGGGCTTGTCCACCGGCATGATCGGGCAGGTAATGTCGAGCATGCGCAGCATCACCTCCTGCGGCTCGCCGACGGCGAGCCCGCCAACCGCATAGCCCTTGAGGTCGAGGCCCTTCAGGGCTTCGGCCGAACGCTCGCGCAGCTTCGGGATATCGCCGCCCTGGACGATGCCGAACATCGCCTTGCCCGGCTGGTCGCCGAAGGCAACCTTGCAGCGCTCGGCCCAGCGCAACGACATTTCCATCGCGCGCTCGATTTCCTTTGGCTCTGCCGGCAGCGCCACGCATTCGTCGAGCTGCATCTGGATATCGCTGTCGAGCAAGCCCTGGATCTCGATCGAGCGCTCCGGCGACATGTGGAAGAGCGCGCCATCGACGTGACTCTTGAAGGTGACGCCCTGCTCGTCGAGCTTGCGAAGGCCGGCAAGCGACATGACCTGGAAGCCGCCACTATCGGTCAGGATCGGGCCCTGCCAGCGGATCAGCCCATGCAGGCCGCCAAGCCGGGCGACGCGTTCCGCGCCTGGACGCAGCATCAGATGGTAGGTGTTGCCGAGAATGATGTCGGCGCCGAGATCCTTGACCTGGTCGAGATACATCGCCTTGACCGTGCCGACGGTGCCAACCGGCATGAAGGCCGGCGTGCGGATCGTGCCGCGCGGCATGGACACTTCGCCGCGACGGGCCTTGCCATCGGTCTTGAGAAGCTTGAACTGGAAGGTCTCGGTCATCTAGTCTTTCCGGAAAAGCAGGCTGGCGTCGCCATAGGAATAGAAGCGGTAGCCGGTTTCGATCGCATGCGTGTAGGCCGCGCGCATCGTGTCCAGGCCACTGAAGGCCGAAACCAGCATGAACAGCGTCGATTTCGGCAGATGGAAATTGGTCATCAACATGTCGACCGCGCGGAAGCGGTAGCCGGGCGTGATGAAGATCCCCGTCGGACCGGACCAGGACTTGACAGTGCCGTCTTCCGAGGTGGCGCTTTCGATCAACCGCAGTGAGGTCGTGCCGACGCAGACGATGCGGCCGCCCCTCGCCTTGACGGCATTAAGCATTTCGGCCGTGCGGGCATCGACGTGGCCGATCTCCTGGTGCATCACATGGTCGTCGGTATCGTCGGCCTTGACCGGCAGGAACGTGCCCGCGCCCACATGCAACGTCACGAAATGCCGTTCGATGCCGGCCTCGTCGAGCTTGGCGAACAGGCGGTCGGTGAAATGCAGACCGGCGGTCGGCGCCGCAACGGCGCCCTCCTCGCGGGCATACATGGTCTGGTAGTCGGCGCGGTCCTGGGCATCCTCGGCGCGCTTGGAGGCGATGTAGGGCGGCAAGGGAATGTGGCCGACCGCCATGATCGCTTCGTCGAGCGAGGGACCGGAGAGATCGAAGCGCAGCGTCACTTCGCCGGCATCGCCCTTCTCCTCGACGGTCGCGTCGAGCGTTCCGAGAAAGCAGCTCGAGCCACCGTGGCCGAAGGCAATGCGGTCGCCGACCTTGAGCCGCCGCGCCGGGCGGGCGAAAGCCTTCCAGCGATCGGGTGCGACCCGCATGTGCAACGTCAGCGAGACCTGCGTCGCTATCTCTTCGCCGCGCCGGCGGATGCCTTCGAGCTGGGCCGGGATCACCTTGGTGTCGTTGAAGACAAGCGCGTCGCCTTCCCTCAGGAACGACGGCAGGTCGAGCACGCCCTTGTCCGCCAGAACGTCGGCGCTATCGGGACGCACCACGAGCATGCGGGCGCTGTCGCGCGGGCTTGCGGGCCGAAGCGCAATCGAGGTTTCCGGGAGATCGAAGTCGAACAGGTCTACGCGCATCGTTATCTTCAGACAAAGAAAAACCCGCCCCGGCGCAGTTGGCGACCGGGGCGGGTTCGTGCATTAGCGCAAATCAGGCGTCTGCGGCAACCCGCATCGTCACGATCGAGTCTGGATCACGCACCGGCTCGCCGCGCTTGATCTTGTCGATCGTCTCCATGCCTTCGATAACCTGGCCCCAAACGGAGTACTGCTTGTTGAGCCACGGCGCATCAGTGAAGCAGATGAAGAACTGCGAGTTGGCCGAGTTCGGCATCTGGCTGCGGGCCATCGAGCAGGTGCCGCGAATGTGGCTGACGTTCGAGAATTCGGCCTTCAGGTCCGGCTTCGAAGAGCCGCCCATGCCGGCACGTGCCGGGTTGAAGTGTTCGCCGCCGGTCTTGCCGTACTGGACGTCGCCGGTCTGAGCCATGAAGTCCTCGATCACGCGGTGGAACACCACGCCGTCATAGGCGCCTTCGCGGGCCAGTTCCTTGATGCGGGCGACGTGCCCCGGAGCGACATCAGGCAGAAGCTCGATGATGACCTGGCCCTTGGTGGTCTCCAGGATGATCGTGTTTTCCGGATCCTTGATCTCGGCCATGGGTTTTCTCCTTCTGTTGATTTTACTTGCCGACCTTGACGCTGATCATGCGGTCGGGATCGGTGACGGAGCCGTTGCTGGCGTCGTCGCCGAGCTTGATCTTGTCGACGTTCTCCATACCGGAGACGACCTTGCCGACGACCGTGTACTGGCCGTTGAGGAAGTCGC
Source organism: Ensifer sp. ENS09 (assembly GCF_014852425.1). NCBI lineage: Bacteria > Pseudomonadati > Pseudomonadota > Alphaproteobacteria > Hyphomicrobiales > Rhizobiaceae > Ensifer > Ensifer sp. ENS09. Next base: position 348,681 of record NZ_JACVBP010000001.1, on the reverse strand, counting down.
CCGGGGCGAACATGATGAAGAACTGCGAATTGGCGCTGTTCGGGTCCTGCGAGCGGGCCATGCCGACCGTGCCGCGCTCGAACGGAACGTCCGAGAACTCGGCCGGAATATCAGGACGCGACGAACCGCCGGTACCGGCAGCCTGCGGCTGGTAGCCGTTTTCCATGTCGCCATACTGCACGTCGCCGGTCTGGGCCATGAAGCCCTTGATCACGCGGTGGAACGCGACGTTGTCGTATTCACCGGCGGCGGCCAGCGCCTTGATCTGCTCGACATGCTTCGGTGCGATGTCGGGGCGCAGCTCGACGACGACCGGGCCGTCCTTGAGCGTGATCGTCAGGAAGTTGTCTGCCGATTGTGCAAACGCCGTTCCCGTAAAGGAAGCAAGCGCGATGGCGCCGGCGAAAGCGAGGTGGAGGATTTTCATAATTTCTCCCTGCGTGGTGAATTGGGGCCGCCCGTCAGGGGCGGCGTTTGGCCTGCAGTGCTTCGTAAACGGACTTGGGCACGAAGGCACTGACGTCGCCGCCCATGGCCGCGATCTGGCGGACCAATGTGGCCGTAATGGGCCGTGATGCCGTGCCTGCGGGCAAGAACAAGGTCTGGATATCCGGCGCCATCTGCCGGTTCATCCCGGCCATCTGCATCTCGTAGTCGAGGTCGGTGCCGTCGCGAAGGCCGCGCACCAAAAGCTTCGCGCCGCGCTCGCGCGCCGCATCGACGACCAGATTGTCGAAGGAGATGACGTCGATGTCGCCTGCCCTGTCCGGCAGAAATTCTTGGAGCGAACGGCGGATGAGCTCGGCGCGTTCGTCGAAGGAAAACAGCGGCGCCTTGCCCGGATGGATGCCGATTGCAACGATGACTTTCGCCGCCACGTTCAGCGCCTGCACGAGCACGTCGAGATGCCCGTTCGTCATCGGATCGAAGGAGCCGGGATAAAATGCCGTGGTCATCGCACCTGTTTCCGTTTGGTGAAGCCTTTTGTCACGGACGGCGACGGATCGCAAGAGTTGTACGGCGCTTGGCCCTGTTCCCTGGGAAACAGCGGGCCAGAAAGAATGAATGCTAGATGAATGCCATGTTCAACGGTGCTTCACACCAAAGACGTTAAGTGTAGCGCCAGTAACAACGGAACTTTTTTGAACGTACCGCCGTTTAGGATGCGAAAGGATTACGGCTATGGGACTTGCTCTGTTTTCGATGGCGATGTTTTTCGCGATGATCTTTGCGACGATACATGGACTGCGCAACGAGTCCCGTGACCGGCGCGAGCGCTACGCGACCCAGAAGATCTTCCGTTGATGGAGGGCACTATGGCCACCCTGTTCATGATCGCGGCAGCGGTCACCAGTCTCGTATTCTTGATCGACTTTGCCCGGACGATACGCGACCTCCAGCGCGATCGCCAGGGCTCGGAACGGCTCGACGGCTTCAACGTCTAGCGGTTCCAAAGCTTCGTAAACGAAGCGTGGTAGTAAGCGGCCGTCGTTCCCTTCCCTGAGGCGACCGCCATTGTAAGCCGGACGGCATCCCCTGCCCGTCCGGCTTTTTCTTTGCGTTCGGCAGCCCCCGCTCGCCTCGTTACTCTGCCGCCTGCTTGGCGGCGGCCTTGGCCTCCAACGTGCCCAGCATCCGGAAAAAGCGCCAGTTCAGCAGCACCGCGGCGGCGGCAAGGCCGAGCACGAAGCCGAACCAGACGCCGATCCCACCGAAATTGAACAGGAAAGCGAAGGCCCAGGCGCAGACGAAGCCGATCGGCCAATAGGAAATCAAGGCCAGCAGCATCGGCACCTTGGTATCCTTGAGGCCGCGCAACATGCCGGCGGCAATCGCCTGCATGCCGTCGACGAGCTGGAATGCGCCGGCGATCACGATGAGCGGCGCTGCGAAGGCAAGCACGGCCGCAGCATCAGGGCGGGCGGTGTCGAGATAAAGGGCGGCCAGCTGGCTCGGGAAGAATGCGAAGATGGCGCTGCCGACCATGGCAAAGCCAGCGCCGAGCACCAGCGAAGCGATCGCCGCGCGCCTGACGCCCAGGAGGTCACCACGGCCATAGGAAAGACCTACGCGCACCGTGGCCGCCTGCGCCAGCCCCAACGGGATCATGAAGGCGATCGAGGCGAATTGCAGGGCGATGCCGTGGGCCGCAAGTTCGACCGTACCGATCGTGCCCATCAGCAGCGAGGCGACGGTGAAGAGGCTGACCTCGGCAAGGATCGTCAGCGAAATCGGAATTCCGAGAAAAACGACTTCACGGAAAGCAACCCAGTCGGGCCGCCAGAAGCGGACGAAGAGCTCGTACTGGTTGAGCTCCGGTTTGCTCTTGATATAGGCGATCGTCAGCGCCGCGCCAAGCACGGCGACGCCAAGCGCCGCAACCGCCGCACCGAAGATGCAGAGTTGCGGGAAGCCGAAGTGGCCGAAGATCAGCACGTAGCAGAGCGCGGCATTGAGCACGAGCGTCGCCAGCGTGACGTAGAGAATGATCCCTGCCCTCTCCAGGCCGCTCAGGAACGCCCTCAGCACCATGAAGATGAGGCCGGGGAAGATCGCCCATTGCGCGATGCGGACATATTCTCCCGCGAGCGCTGCGACCTTGGGCTGCTGGCCGGCAAATAGCAGGATCGGCTCGGCCATCCAGAGAATCGGCGCGGTCAGAAGGCCGTAAAGCATCACCACCCACATGCCCATGCGCACCGAGCGGCGCACCGAAACCTTGTCGCCGCGACCGACCGCCTGTGCCGCCATCGGCACCACCGCATTGGCAAATCCGTTGCCGAAAACATAGACGGTGAAATACATCTGGGTCGCCAGGATGATGGCCGCGAGCTCGGTGGCGCCGAGCTTGCCGACCATCAGGACGTCCGTCGTGTTAATGGCGAGCTGCGCCAGCTGCGCACCGATGAACGGCACGCCCAGATAGAAGCTCGCGCGATAGTGCGTCCGCCAGGAATTGTCGGTCGTCAACGATATCGGGCTCGCATTCGCGGTCAGCATGGCAGATTCCTGGCAGTCAATACGGCCCCGGGCCGCAACCGAAGATCGGGGGGAGGAATCCGGAAATAGAATACCGTCGGGCAAAGAGCCAGCCGCAAGGGCGAGGTTGCTCAAACTTTCATCGATAGATCACGGAAATTGATCAATTTCCGTGCAGTCGGTGCCGCGCCATCGCCTCTGGTTCTTCCGGCGCGGCGGCGGCGGCCGGCCCGACAGTCTCCGCGTCTTGAGGTCCGACCGCCTTGCTTCTCGGTATCTTCAGGAAGAACACGACAAGCGCGCCGACGAGGAAGCAACTGGCGAGTGCATAGGGCGCGCCGGCAAAGGCGACGGGCGCGGCAGGGCTGGTGAAATAGCCGAAGGCCTGGGTGAAGATCAGCGGGCCGATGATCGTGGTGATGCTGCCGATGCTGGTCAGCGCGCCCTGAAGCTCCCCTTGCGCCGACGGCGGCACGTGGGCCGCGGCGATGCTGCGCAGCGGTGGATCGGCGAGGCTTTCGAGTGCGGTGGCGATGATCACCGCATAGATCATCCACCCCTGCCAGGCGCCGGCATAGCCGATGGCACCGAGCGTGGTGAAGGTCAGGCCGAGCATGGCCGTGCGCCACTCGCCAAGCCGCGGCACGACGCGCGGCAGGATGACAGCCATGACGAAGGCGCCACCGATGCCGAAGATCCCGAGCGAAAACCCGATCTGCCCTTCGCTCCAGCCGTAGCGGTAGCTGGACACGAAGGACCAGACGGCCGGATAAACGGAGTGGGCGAGCCAGAAGAGGAAGAAGACCAGCCCTACCCAGCCGATGCCGGGATAATTGCGCATCTGCTTGAGAGCGCCGAGCGGGTTGGCACGCTTCCACTCGAACCGGCGGCGGTTGGCGCTGTCGAGCGTCTCCGGCAGCAGGAATATGCCAAGGATGAAGTTGACGAAGGAGAGCGCCGCCGCCCCGTAAAACGGGACCCGTGGCCCGAGTTCGCCGAGCAGACCGCCAAGCACCGGCCCGAGCGCGAAGCCCGTGCCAAAGGCGATGCCGATCAGCCCGAAATTCTTGGCGCGATTTCCGTCATGGCTGATATCGGCAATGTAGGCCGACGCCGTGCCGAAGCTCGCGCCGCTGATGCCGGCGAGCACGCGGCCGATAAACAGCATCCAGTAGCTGGTGGCGAGCGCGCAGATGAGATTGTCGAGCGCGAAGGTGAAGACCGATGCGAGCAGCACCGGGCGGCGGCCGAAGCGGTCGCTGAGATTGCCGATCAGCGGCGCGAAGAGAAACTGCATGGCCGCATAGACGAGCAGCAGCCATCCGCCGTCGATCGCCGCCTCGCTGACATTGGCGCCGGTCAATTCTTCGAGATAGGCCGGCAGCACCGGCACGATGATCGCGATGCCGATGATATCGAGAAACAGGATGAGGAAGACGAGGAACAGGCCGCGTCGCACAAATTTCTCGTCGCGCATGCGATCCCTCCCCGGCGGCCTGCCCCGGGAAAAGAGACAGAACGTGAACAACGCTACCAATTTAGGTGTAACGGATCATTTCGCACGAAACAATCCGTGAACGTCTCAAATTATCTGATGGGACTATCGCAATAGTTGATACATCAGGCAGCGTACAGCCTGTGCCTCAGCGATGGTCCCGTCGCTGTTCGCGCTTCAGAAAGTCGACGAAGGCGCGCAACGGCGCCGGCATGTGCTTGCGGCTTGCATAATAGAGAAGCGGGCCGGAGAAGCTCGTCGTCCACGCCTGAAGGATCGGCACCAGGCGCCCTGCGGCAACCGCAGGCGCGATGAACTCCTCGAAGGTCCGGATCACGCCAAGACCGTCGATGGCCGCCCCGAGTTCGAGATCGATCGTGTTGGCAGTGACGACGGCCGGCGGCGCGATCGTCAGCGCCGCCTCGCCCTCGCCGAACTCCCAGGGAAGCGAGAAGCCGCTGGCGAAGCGGTGGCGAATGCAGGCGTGTTCAAGCAGGTCGTGCGGATGGGCTGGCACACCGCACCTGGCGAGATAGTCCGGTGCCGCGGCCGTAACGTAACGCTGGCGGCTCGGCCCGATCGGGATGGCGATCATGTCACGCTCGACGCGTTCCTCGTAGCGGACGCCGGCGTCAAAGCCCGCGGCGAGGACATCGACGAAGCCGTCCTCCGCCGTCACCTCCAGCGAAATTGCCGGGTGCTCGAGCAAGAACCGGCCGATGATCGGTGGTAGTATTTCGCGGGCGACGATGGTCGGAACGTTCAGTTTCAGCGTTCCTGCCGGACTGTCGCGCATCTCGTTGACCTGATCGAGCGCGCCGGCGATCTCGCCGAGCGCCGGCGTCAACCGATCGAGCAACCGCGTGCCCGCCTCCGTCAGGGTCACGCTGCGGGTCGTGCGGTTGAGCAGGCGCACCTGCAGCTTCGCTTCAAGACGGCGAAGGGCCTCGCTCAGCGCCGACGCGGAGACCCCGCGCTTCTTCGCAGCCGCGCGGAAGCTCCGCGCCGCGGCAACAGCAGTGAAGGCATCGAGGTCGGCAAGCGGCAAATCGTTCATTGTGCGGAATTTCGTACAAGTCGTTCGGTTGAGATCGAATTATCGCACGGATCCGAACGAAGTAAACAGAACACAGGGCAAGCTGCCGGCTGTTTTTCGGCCTTGTAGAAGGAGAACGAAGATGGATTACGTTTCACTCGGAAAGACCGGTCCCTCGGTTTCGGCGCTCGGCCTCGGCTGCATGGGCATGTCCGGCATGTACGGCCCCGCGGACCGGGCCGAAAGCATTGCCACGATCCATGCCGCGCTGGAGGCCGGCATCACGCTGCTCGACACCGGCGATTTCTACGGCATGGGTCACAACGAGATGCTGATCGGCGAGGCGCTGAAAGGTGGCAAGCGCGACAAGGCGCTGCTGAGCGTAAAGTTCGGGGCGTTGCGCGATGCCGCCGGCAACTGGTCCGGCTACGATTGCCGGCCCAAGGCCGTTCGCAACTTCCTCGCCTACACGCTGCAGCGGCTCGGCGTTGACCATATCGATGTCTACCGCCCTGCCCGCCTCGACCCGGATGTGCCGATCGAGGACACCATTGGCGCAATCGCCGATCTGGTGAAGGCCGGTTACGTCAAGCACATCGGCCTCTCGGAAGTTGGGTCCGAGACCATCCGGCGTGCGGCGGCCGTGCATCCGATCGTCGATCTGCAGATCGAGTATTCGCTGATTTCACGCGGGATCGAGGACCAGATCCTGCCGACCTGCCGCGAACTCGGCCTCAGCATCACCGCCTACGGCGTGCTTTCACGCGGGCTGATCAGCGGCCACTGGCAGAAAGGTGCGGCCGCCAAGGGCGACTTCCGCGCCATGAGCCCACGGTTTCAGGAAGGCAATATCGACCGGAACCTCGCCCTCGTCGATGCTTTGAGACAGATCGCCGACGGCAAGGGCGTGTCGGTGGCGCAGATCGCGATCGCCTGGGTGGCGGCCAAGGGCAAGGACATCATACCGCTCGTCGGCGCACGGCGGCGCGATCGGCTGGCGGAGGCGCTGGCGTCACGCGATGTGTATCTTAGCGCAGATGATCTGGCGGTGATCGAACAGGCGGTACCGAAGAATGCGGCAGCCGGGGCGCGCTATCCGCAGGCCCAGCTCGCCCATATGGACAGCGAGCGCTAAGCCACAAACGAAAGGGCCGGCTGTCGAGCCGGCCCTTTCGTTGATTCCGGTTGAAAGAAATCAGACCGCGCCCGAGAACGTGTCGCAAGCCGTCATCTTGCCGCTGTCGAAGCCGCGCTTGAACCAGCGCATGCGCTGTTCGGACGTGCCGTGGTTGAAGCTTTCGGGAACGACATAGCCCTGCATGCGCTTTTGCAGCGTGTCGTCGCCGATCTGCGTGGCGGCATTCAGCGCTTCCTCAAGGTCGCCCTGTTCAAGCAGGCCCTTCTGCTGGGTGTATTTGCCCCAGACGCCGGCGAAGCAATCCGCCTGCAGCTCGACGCGCACCGACATCTGGTTGGCTTCGGTCTCGCTCATCGACTGGCGCATCTGGTTGAACTTCGGCAGAACGCCGATCAGGTTCTGGACATGGTGGCCAACCTCGTGTGCGACCACATAGGCCTGGGCGAAATCGCCGGCCGCATCGAACTTCTGCGCGAGTTCGTCGAAGAAGCTCATATCGAGATAGACCTTGCGGTCGCCAGGGCAATAGAACGGCCCGGAGGCGGCCGAAGCAAAGCCGCAAGCAGAGCGCACCTGGCCACGGAAGAGCACCATCTTCGGCTCTTCATACTGCTGGCCGTTCGCCTGGAAGATGCCGTTCCAGGTGTCTTCGGTCTCGGCAAGCACCGTCGCCATGAACTGCTTCATTTCTTCTTCCTGAGCCGTACCCTGCGGCGCTGGCGAGCCGTCGCTCTGCTCGAAGCCCGGCATCTGCACTTGGCCACCGCCGCCTTCCAGCACCTGCAGCATGTCGATGCCCATGGCCTTGAGGATGAAGTAGAGGACGACGAGGAAGATGATCGTGCCGAAGCTCATACCGCCGCCGGCGCGCCGCATGCCGCCGCCCCCGGTCGGCATGCGAAAGCCGCCACCACGCCCAAACGGATTTCCGCCGCCGGGGCTCGCGCCGCGCTGGTCTTCGATATTATCGGATTGGCGGCGGCCCTTCCATTCCATGATCTGTCCTCCCGGCCTCTGAAAGGCGTTGTCGGTTTGCTCTTTTATAAGACGGCCCTAACGTCGTTGTAAAACGCAATCGCGACCCGTAAGTTCGCGATCTCACCAATCTTTCTGCTGCGACGGGCAGATCGCGAAAGCGCTGACGGCAAGCGGGCAGCTGGACTCATCAGCCGCCCGCTTTGAGCAACCGCGACCACCTTGACGCAAACCCGCTTTGCCGGTCCTATTCGCAATCGTGCAAAGGCGAGGAGGCACGGTCATGAAGGCATTGCGGCTCGAAGGCATCGGTCAGTTGCGGGTCGCAGAAGTGCCAAAGCCCCTGCCCGGCCCGGACGATCTGCTGGTACGCGTCGAGGCCTGCGGCATCTGCGGTACGGACAGGCATCTGCTGCACGGCGAATTCCCCTCCAGCCCGCCGGTCACGCTCGGCCACGAATTCTGCGGCATCGTCGAGGCCGTCGGAAGCGGTGTTTCCGATATCGCAATCGGCGCCAGAATCACCGGCGATCCCAACATCGCCTGCGGCACCTGTCCGCAATGCAGTGCCGGGCGCATCAATCTCTGCCGCAATCTCCGGGCGATCGGCATCCATCGTGACGGTGGTTTTGCCGAATATGTGGTGATGCCGCGCAAGCAGGCACATGAAATACCGTTGAGCCTCGATCCCGTGCACGGCGCCTTCTGCGAGCCGCTCGCCTGCTGCCTGCATGGCGTGGATATGGCGGGCATCCGCGCCGGCTACTCCGTCGTCGTTCTCGGCGGCGGCGTGATCGGCCTGTTGGTGGTGCAGCTCGTCCGCCTCGCGGGCGCGACAACGGTTATCCTGTCGACAAGGCAGGCGGCCAAGCGCCGCCTTGCCGAAGAGGTCGGCGCGACGGCGACGGTCGATCCTTCCTCTGCCAATATCGTCGAGCAGATCGCCGGCGACACCGGGCTCGTTCCCGGCGGGGTCGATGTCGTCATCGAATGCGCCGGCGTTGCCGAAACCGTCTGGCAGTCGACACGGCTTGCCAGGGCCGGTGGAACCGTCGTGATTCTCGGCGTCATGCCGAAGGGCGAGACCGTGGAAATCGAACCGTTCGACATTCTCTTTCGCGAACTGCGGGTGCTCGGATCCTTCATCAACCCCTTCGTCCACCGCCGTGCGGCAGACCTTGTCGCCACGGGCGCCATCGAGATCGACAAGCTGATTTCGCGGCGGGTAACGCTCGGCGAAGCGGCCGACGTCATTGCGCATCCGCCGGCCGCCGGAGAAGTCAAGGTTCTCGTCATCCCAGGCCGCGCTTGACATTCGCAGCACTGTTTCGCCGCGCGCAGAGCGCACTGCGTGGCCAGAGGCGCGCAAATATGGCTGGTTCCTGTCGATTCCGGAATTTTCGGGGTTTCGCTTGCAGAAACATTTGCCTATAAGCCGCTTCTAGCCTGAAAAGACCCATCAATGCGTGCCCGGCCGGTGACCTCCCACCTCGGCCGGTTTTTCGCGCAGCTAGAAACGGATGATCGACCATGCCGAAGCGCCAAGATATCAAGTCCATTCTTATCATCGGCGCGGGGCCGATCGTTATCGGTCAGGCTTGCGAATTCGACTATTCCGGCACCCAGGCCTGTAAGGCGCTGAAGGAGGAAGGCTACCGCGTCATCCTCGTCAACTCCAACCCGGCGACGATCATGACCGATCCGGGCCTTGCCGACGCAACCTATGTCGAGCCGATCACCCCTGAAGTCGTCGCCAAGATCATCGCCAAGGAGCGCCCGGACGCGCTCTTGCCGACCATGGGTGGCCAGACCGCGCTCAACACGGCGCTCTCGCTGCGCCGCATGGGCGTTCTCGACCGCTACAATGTCGAGATGATCGGTGCCAAGCCGGATGCCATCGACAAGGCCGAAGACCGCGCCCTCTTCCGCGAAGCCATGGCGAAGATCGGCCTGGAGACGCCGAAGTCGCGTCTCGCCAACGCCACCGACATCAAGGACCATGACCGCAAGACGCACGAGGCCGAGCGCGCCGAACTGAAGAGCCGGCTTTCGGGCGCAGAGCTCGACAAGGCGCTCGACGACCTCGAGAACCAGTGGAACCTTGGCGAAGGCGACCGCAAGCAGCGCTACATGAACCACGCGATGGCGATTGCCGCGCAGGCGCTCGACGATGTCGGCCTTCCCGCCATCATCCGTCCGTCGTTTACGCTCGGCGGAACCGGCGGCGGCATTGCCTATAACCGCACGGAATTCTTCGACATCGTCGGCAGCGGCCTCGATGCGTCGCCGACCACCGAAGTGCTGATCGAAGAATCGGTGCTCGGCTGGAAGGAATACGAGATGGAAGTGGTCCGCGACACCGCGGACAACTGCATCATCATCTGCTCGATCGAAAACATCGACCCGATGGGCGTGCACACCGGTGATTCGATCACCGTTGCCCCTGCGTTGACGCTGACCGACAAAGAATACCAGATCATGCGCAACGCCTCGATCGCGGTTCTGCGCGAGATCGGCGTCGAGACTGGCGGCTCGAACGTTCAGTTCGCCGTCAACCCGAAGGACGGCCGTCTCGTGGTCATCGAAATGAACCCGCGCGTTTCACGCTCTTCAGCTCTGGCGTCGAAGGCGACGGGCTTCCCGATCGCCAAGATCGCCGCGAAGCTCGCCATCGGTTACACGCTGGACGAACTGGACAACGACATCACCGGCGGCGCGACCCCGGCCTCGTTCGAACCGTCGATCGACTACGTGGTCACCAAGATCCCGCGCTTTGCCTTCGAGAAGTTCCCCGGCGCATCGCCGGTTCTGACCACCGCGATGAAGTCGGTCGGCGAAGTCATGGCGATCGGCCGTACCTTTGCCGAATCGCTGCAGAAGGCGCTGCGTGGCCTCGAGACCGGCCTTACCGGCCTCGACGAAATCGAAATCCCCGACATGGACGAGAACGGCGATGGCCGTAACGCCATTCGTGCCGCGATCGGCACGCCGACCCCGGACCGCCTGCGCATGGTCGCCCAGGCGCTGCGCTTTGGGATGAGCGAAGAGGAAGTCCACGAGGCGAGCAAGATCGATCCGTGGTTCATCGCCCAGTTCAAGGCGATCGTCGACATGGAAGCGCGCATCCGCGGGCATGGCCTGCCTGTCGATGCCGAGAACCTGCGCATGCTGAAGGCCATGGGCTTCTCCGACGCCCGCCTCGCTACGCTCGGTGGCAAGCGCCCGAAGGAAGTGGCGGAACTGCGCAATGCGCTTAATGTCCGCCCGGTCTATAAGCGCATCGACACCTGTGCTGCCGAGTTCGCCTCGCCGACCGCCTACATGTACTCGACCTACGAGACCCCCTTCGTCGGCGCCGCTCGCTCGGAAGCCGAAGTTTCCGACCGCAAGAAGGTCGTCATCCTCGGCGGCGGTCCCAACCGCATCGGCCAGGGCATCGAGTTCGACTATTGCTGCTGCCACGCCGCCTTCGCGCTGAAGGATGCCGGCTATGAAGCGATCATGATCAACTGCAATCCGGAGACGGTTTCGACCGACTACGACACCTCCGATCGCCTCTACTTCGAGCCGCTGACGGCCGAAGACGTGATCGAGATCATGCGCGCCGAGCAGGAAAAGGGCGAACTCGTCGGCGTCATCGTCCAGTTCGGTGGCCAGACCCCGCTGAAGCTCGCCGAAGCACTCGAAAAGAACGGCATCCCGATCCTTGGCACCGCACCTGACGCGATCGACCTTGCCGAAGACCGCGACCGCTTCCAGAAGCTCCTGATGAAGCTCGACCTCAACCAACCGAACAACGGCATCGCCTACTCGGTCGAGCAGGCCCGCCTCGTCGCTGCCGAGATCGGCTTCCCGCTGGTCGTGCGCCCGTCCTACGTTCTCGGCGGCCGCGCCATGCAGATCATCCATTCGGAAAGCATGCTGCAGAGCTACCTGCTCGACACGGTTCCGGGCCTCGTTCCCGAGGACATCAAGCAGCGCTACCCGAACGACAAGACCGGTCAGATCAACACCCTGCTCGGCAAGAACCCGCTGCTGTTCGACAGCTACCTGACGAACGCAACGGAAGTGGACGTCGACTGCCTTTGCGACGGCAAGGACGTCTTCGTCTCGGGCATCATGGAGCATATCGAGGAAGCCGGCATCCATTCGGGTGACAGCGCCTGCTCGCTGCCGGTGCACACACTCGACAAGGAGATGGTCGACGAGCTCGAGCGCCAGACGGCAGCCCTTGCCAAGGCGCTCAATGTCGGCGGCCTGATGAACGTACAGTTCGCGATCAAGGACGGCACCATCTACGTGCTTGAAGTGAACCCGCGCGCCTCGCGCACCGTGCCCTTCGTCGCCAAGACCATCGGCGCGCCGATCGCCAAGATCGCCGCCCGCGTCATGACCGGCGAAGCGCTCGACGTTGCGATTGCCGCCTATGGCGAAAAGCCGGATCCGCGCAACCTCAAGCACATCGCGGTCAAGGAAGCGGTCTTCCCGTTTGCGCGCTTCCCCGGCGTCGACACTCTGCTCGGCCCGGAAATGCGTTCGACCGGCGAAGTCATCGGCCTCGACACCGACTATGCGCTGGCCTTCGCCAAGTCGCAGCTCGGCGCCGGCGTCGACCTGCCGCGCGATGGAACGGTGTTCGTTTCGGTGCGCGACGAGGACAAGACCCGCGTGCTTCCGGCGATCCGCATCCTTGTCGACATCGGCTTCAAGGTGATGGCGACGGGCGGCACGGCTCGCTTCCTCGGTGAACACGGCATTGCCGCCACCAAGATCAACAAGGTCCAGGAAGGCCGTCCGCATGTCGAGGACGCGATCCGTAACCGTCACGTCCAGCTCGTCTTCAACACCACCGACAGCAACAAGGCGATCTCGGACTCCAAGTCGCTACGCCGCGCGACGCTGATGCAGAAGGTGCCCTACTACACGACCATGTCGGGTGCGGAAGCGGCTGCCCATGCCATCAAGGCTCTGAAGGCCGGCAGCCTCGAAGTGCGCCCGCTGCAGAGCTACTTCAAGGCCTAAGAACGAGAGCGGCGCGCGAAACCTTCGCGCGCCGCCGCCATGCTCGAGGACTGTTGCGCTTCAACAGCCCGCTCGCCGCTGAACGCCGCATGAACGACCGGTTCAGCCTGCATTCCCGCAGCACATGTTTCTATGACCCTGCGCACAGAGAGATCGGCGGCTTCGCCGGCGGGCGCGACATGGGGCAAGATCGTGCAACTCTATTTCTTTGATTTGTTGTGGGGCGACGAGCACTTCGTCGACGAAGACGGTATCAGCCATTTCGACGAGGGATCGGCCCTCTATTACGGCCAGCGCATCGCAGACAAGATCGGCCGCGATGCCGACTATGGTTCGCTGAAGGTCCATGTCCTCTCCAGCAACCGCAAGCTGCTGGCAACGATCGTGCCTTCCATCGGCCGGGGCATCGAACAGCGAGCGCTGCTTGGCCGCTGCCACGTCGGGGCGTCGCTCCGCGCTGCTGCCTGAGTGATCTAATCCGCCGCAAACACCTCGACCGCGCTTCCGCCCCGACCGCGCCGCGGGCTCTTGGATGCGAGCCGCACGGTTCTGAGGCCAAGATAGAGGGACGCCGTCGAGATCACGCAGGCGACGACGAAGACGGTGAACAGGGCGCCATGCATGGTCGCGATGTCGGCATTTTCATCGAACCCGCGAAGATTTGCAGTCAGTCCACAGATCGCGGCGCCGATCGCATAACCCGCCGATTGCAATGTCGGCAGAAATGCCGAGGTCTTGTCCCGCTCGCCACGCGGCGAGACGTCCATCATCAACTGGCTGAGCGTTCCCCAGGACAGGCCGAAACCGGTCCCGACCGCGATCTGGCTCGGGAAGACAAGCCGAAACTCGTCGATCGCGAAGGCGATCATCAGGCCTGCAAGCCCAAGGCTGAGGAGTGCTGGCCCCACCGGGATGAGCTTCACGCGCAGGTCATGCGAGCGAAGGCTTGCGACGAGAATAGCGGCCGTGCTCCAGGAGATCGCCATCAGCGCACCGGAAAAGCCGGCGGCCGTGGGGCTGAAGCTCCAGACATGCTGCAGGCCATAGATGAGGTAGATCGAGCCGGACGCCTGTGCCAGTGGCATCAGCATGACAACCCATAGACCGGTGCCGAGTGGCTTCGCCAGCGCGAAGGCGCCGGTCGGCAGGATCGGATGTTCTGCCCGCCGGTCGGTGGCGAAGGCCGCCCACAGGATCGTCAGCGCCGTTGCAAGCGCGGCGATCATCAGGGGCATGGTGGTTGCCGTATTTGACAGCGATATCAGCAGGATGCCGGTTCCGACGACGATCAGGCGCAAGAGCGGGATCGGGCGCGGCTTTTCAGTGGGCGCCGCCTTCTGCCGCGGCACGATCGCCAGTACGAGCGCGACGAAGATGGCTGTTGCGGGAATGTTGACAGCGAACGCCGCGCGCCAGGACCAATGCTCGGTCAGGAAGCCGGACACCAATGGACCGCCGAAAGCCGCTGTTGCCCAGACGATCGCCTCGGCTCCGAAGATCTTCGGGACCAGCCGGGCAGGAAAGAGTTCCGGGATGAGCGCGTAACAGACCGCGGCAATGATCCCCTCGCCGAACCCCTGGAACACGCGACCCGCAAGGACCTGAGGCATGCTGCCGGCAGTCGTTGCGATCATCGTTCCGACGACAAAGACAAGCGCGGCCGTAATCAACGTGCCGCGCGCGCCGAACCGTGCCTTGAGCGTGGCAGCAACGGCGCCACCGAGGATGGCAAAGATGAGATAGAGCGTGACAGCCCAGGACAAAAGCGTGGCGCCGCCGATCTCCTCGACCGCGGTGGGCAACGCCGTCGCCACGAAGAACTCATTGAAGGCAAACAGCGCGACGCCGAGACAGAGGGCGGCGGTCGTTGCCAGATAGTCCGGCCGAAGCAATTCGCTCCAACGGCCGTCCTCCTCGGGCGCCGTCTTGCTTTCGCTTGCCTTGGTATCGTCGTTCGTCGGGACCACGTGGAATGTTCCGTCATCGTTAGCTGGGACAGGCACCTGTGTACGACCTCAACCGCAGTTGAGGTAAAGCGCTTTTTTCTCAGCTTGCCAGCCATCCGCCTCCCCCACAAGTTGCAGCGGCATTTCAGGGTTCGGTGGACGACGGCGAAATATCTGGCTTTCGCGCTTCCGTTTCTGCTATAACGAGGGTTCGAAGTTTCGGACGGTTCCGGCGTTTGCGCGCCGGAGACCGTTTTCTTTTGCGTTGGCGCCGCCCAAAGGGCGGCGCCTCGTGCTTGATGAAGGACATTGAAATGGTCGAAAAAGTGCCGATGACCCAGGGCGGATTCGTCAACCTGCAGGAGGAGCTGCGCTGGCGCCAGCAGGAAGAACGACCGCGAATCATCGAGGCGATTGCCGAAGCCCGTGCACATGGCGACCTGTCGGAAAATGCCGAGTACCACGCTGCCAAGGAAGCGCAGAGCCACAACGAAGGCCGCATCACCGAGCTCGAAGACTTGATCGCCCGCGCGGAAGTCATTGATCTCTCGAAGATGTCCGGCTCCAAGATCAAGTTCGGCGCCAAGGTGAAGCTCGTCGACGAAGACACCGAAGAGGAAAAGACCTACCAGATCGTTGGCGACCAGGAAGCCGACGTGAAGGCCGGCCGCATCTCGATCTCGTCGCCGATCGCCCGCGCGCTGATCGGCAAGGAAGTTGGCGATTCCATCGAAGTGAACGCCCCCGGCGGCTCCAAGGCCTACGAGATTCTCGCCGTCAACTGGGGCTGATCAGCCCCAGTAGGGGCGAAGTCTCCCTTCGCCCCATTTCTCTTTCTCCCAAAGACGATCATTGCTCGCGCAAGGAGTGCGCTTTCGTGGCCGATATCCGGAACGTCGAGGTCATCGCTCCCAATTTCAAGCGCCGTCTCTCGGGCGTGACGTCCACCATCATCCAGTTGATTCCGATCCAGCACGCGCTCGGCGAAAAGATCGCCGTGCTTGGTCCGGGCCTGCCTGACACCCTGCCCTCGATCCGCTTCCGCGATCTTCTGCGTCTGTGGAGTGCTCCGGACGGCCGGCCTTGCCGCGTCTGGCATGCGCGCCGCAATGTCGAGATGCTGCCGGCGATCGTGCTGCGCGACCTGCTTGGCATGAAGCTGAAGATTGTCTTCACCTCCGCTTCGCAGCGCCGCCACACCGGCTGGAGCCAGTTCCTGATTTCGCGCATGGACGCGGTGATCGCGACGAGCGGCAAGACCTCCGCCTATCTGCAGGTGCCGAACACGGTCATCCTTCACGGCATCGACACCAAGCGCTTCCAGCCACCGACCGACGCAAGTGCGGCAAAGGCCGCGCTCGGGCTGGATCCGGCGCAAAAATATGTCGGCTGCTTCGGGCGGGTGCGTAAGCAAAAGGGTACGGATCTCTTCGTCGACAGCATGATTGCGCTTTTGCCCTGCCGGCCCGGCTGGAGCGCCATCGTCGCCGGTCGCGCGACCGGCCCGCATTTCGCATTCGAGAACGAGCTGAAAGAGCGGGTCGCAAAGGCCGGGCTTACCGACCGCATCCGTTTCGTTGGTGAACATACCAACATTCCGGACTGGTACCGCGCGCTCGACCTTTTCGTTGCGCCGCAGCGCTGGGAAGGTTTCGGGCTGACGCCGCTCGAAGCGATGGCAACAGGCGTTCCTGTTATCGCGACCGACGTCGGCGCATTTTCGGAACTGGTCGTCGTCGGCGAGCAGGAAACCGGCACGGTGATCGCCGCCAACGATCTGCAGGCCATGGTCGAGGCGACTGCTGGCTTCATGGACGATGATCACCGCCGGGCCTTGGCTGGCGCCAACGGTCTGGGCCTAACCCGCGCATCCTTTGCGATCGAGGGCGAGGCCCGCGCGATCAATGCCGTCTATGAACGCCTGATGCGTACCTGACAGGCTGCCACCGCGTGGCAGCCTCGCACTAAACTCTCTTAGCGCTTCGAAGCGAAGAGCTTCAGATAGGCGTCGGTGATCGCCTGCTTCGAGAACTGGTTCATCAGCGTCTCATGGCCGCGTTCGGCAAGACGTTCGCCCAGCGAGGGATCGCCCGCGATGCTGTCGATCGCCTGGGCAAAGCCGTCGGTGTCACCGATATCGACCATCAAGCCGTTTTCGCCGTCGCGCATGAACCATTGCGGTCCTTCCGACCGGCTGGACACGACTGGCGTACCTTGCGCCCAAGCTTCGAGGATAACGTTGCCGAGCGGCTCATGGCTCGATGCCATGACGAAGATATCCGAAGCAGCAAGGAAAGGCCGCGTGTCCTTCTGCCAACCGGCAAAGCGCACGCGCTTCGACACGCCGAGGTCGGCAGCGAGCTTTTCCAGGTTTTCCCGCTCTTCGCCGTCGCCCACCAGCCAGAGATAGGCATCCGGCACCTTGGCGATCGCCTGGATCAGGGTGTGGAAGCCCTTGCGCGGGACGAAGCGCCCCATCGACATGACGACAGGCACGTTTTCAGGCGTGTCGAGCGTGGCGCGGCTGATCGGAGCGACCCGCTCGGTTCCGGTGAAGTTGGAAATCACCTCGACGTCACGCTTCCAGCCGATCTTGCGCACATGCTCGGCAATACCCGGCGTGTTGCAGACGAGGCAATCGGTGTTGCGGAAGTAGTCAAGCCGTAGCGGATAGTCGCCGAGACGCGAGATCTTGATGCAGCCCTTGTAGTTGGGCATCAGGCGGCTGGCGCGCGGCATCCAGGCAAAGAGCGCGTCGGGCTTCTCGCGCCGCGCCATGCTGCTGACCTTCATCGGCAAAAGAATGCGGTCGAGCGACAGGTTGCGGAAGTTGCTTTCGATGATGCGCGTCGCGCCCTCAATGTCCTTCCGCCAGATGCGACCCGGCCGGATAACCGAGGTCTGCTCGACGCCGCGCTCGCCGAGCGCGTTGACCAGGTGGACGAAAAAGCGCTCAGCGCCGCCGTCCTTGCCGAAGTGAAAATGCATGACTTTCATGGAAACCTCACCGCTGGTTCTGCCGCCGATCCATGTCGTCATGGTTCGGGTGGCGTTTCAGCGCGTGCCTCTGATAGATCTTGGCGGCAGTCAGGAAAGCGTAGACCGCCCCCGTCATCGCCTCGATGAAGCCTGGAAAGCCGCAGCGCCACAGGCCGTTACGGAAATAGAGCCGGAGGAAATAGAGCGGCGGGCTGAACAGCATCTTGTAGGGCCTCGCCGACTTGCCGGCGGCGAATTGCTGGTCGGCCTTCAGCGTCGAGTACTTGTTTTCCTTGAGGATCTGCTCGTCGATGATCAGCGGCCGGTAGTGCAGCAGGCTGCCCTTGGGGGCGGCGCCGACCGCGCCATCCGGCACGATGCCTTCGTGGACCTTCTGGTTAAGGTCGTAGCGGCCCCTGCCCTGGCGGATAAGCCGCAGGTTCCGTCGCTCGTGCGCGCGCTCCGGCGTGTAGCCGTAGCCGATCAGATAAGGCCTGCGCGCGACGCGCCAGCCAACCGTCTCCGGTGGCGCATCGAGCAGCGACGGCAGCAGCGCCTTCAGCGGTTCGTCTAGGCGTTCGTCGGAATCGATGTTGAAGCACCAAGGCTGCGTGCATTGATCAAGCGCGAACTGCTTCTGGCCGGCATAGCCCCGCCACGGCTCACGCAGGAAGCGGATCGGCCAGCCCTTGTCGATGTAGGACTGCACGAGTGCTGCCGTTCCGTCGGTCGAGCCGGAATCGACGATGACGATTTCTGAGCATTGCTCGAGGCTCTCGATGCAATTGCCGAGATAGGCTTCTTCGTTCTGGCAGATGATGAAGGCGGACAGCGGAAGCTTGTTCATGGGCGGGCCTTAGATCTGGACGAGGCCGATATCCTTGACCTGGCGAATGGTCAGCATCGTGCGCACCGTGTCGACGCGTTCGTTGGCCGTCAGCACTTCGATGACGAAATCCTGGAAAGTCGTGAGGTTTTCGGCGACACAATGCAGCAGGAAATCGCTTTCGCCGGAAACCGTCCAGGCCTGCCGGACGATCTGCCATTCGGCGGTGGCGGCGGCGAAGGCCTTCAGATCGGCTTCTGACTGGCGCTTCAGGCCCACCATGCAGAAGGCGACGAGATCAAAGCCGAGTGCCGGAGCGTTCAGCAGCGCGTGATAGCCCTTGATGACGCCCGTCTCTTCGAGCTTGCGCACGCGCCGCAGGCACGGCGGCGCAGAGATGCCGACCCTTTGCGCGAGATCGACATTGGTCATCCGGCCATCACGCTGGAGCTCGCGAAGGATCTTGAGATCGATAGCGTCGAGCTCGACTTGTTTCGTCATGAACGTTCGTCCTTTTCGTGGTGACTTTGAGCGCGAGGCAAAGTCGAAAACTTGTGTCTGCCGATGGTGAGGTTGCCCCGATCGTGGGCGACGTCGACTGATGCGTCCCTATCCCGGCGCTGCCGCGATCGTCTCGGTCGAGATTTTCGGCAAGGCGCGCTCGTCAAGGGCAAGGTCGTCTCGAGTCGGTGCGTGGCCGAGCGCAGCGCGTTCGCAGTGCAACCATGCACGGCCGGCATTCAACCCCATATGCTTCTCCAGCAAAGTGAATCCGCGTGAAATATCGTCAAACCCGCTGGACAACAAGGAGCCCGGCCGACTATTCGCGGGAAAATGGCGTTGGCGATGCCGGCAGATGTGCAAATAGAGGTGGACATCGTCAGAAGCGACACGAAGTGCGCTCCACTGCCGTCGCGCGCCCCGGCGCGAGACGCGGATCGATGCCGGGCCGACGCCTGTGCCTTAAGCGCGTCATCTGGTGGCAAAACCGGGCTTCAGGCTCAAGCACTTGTGTGTATCAGGCTGTGCGCTCTTGAAAGTCATGGTGGGGAATACCTAAAGTATGGAACGATTTCCCATTGACGCAATGGAATCGGATGGGGACGCAATCCTCTCCGATGAACGAAGGACAAGATTATGACTGCCCGTCACGTGAAAGTGCTGATCATCGGCTCCGGCCCGGCTGGCTACACCGCCGCCATCTATACGGCGCGCGCCATGCTCGAGCCCGTGTTGATCGCCGGCATGGAACAGGGCGGCCAGTTGATGATCACGACGGACGTCGAAAACTACCCGGGCTATGCCGATCCGGTCCAGGGCCCGTGGATGATGGAGCAGATGCTGAAGCAGGCGACCCATGTCGGCGCCGAGATCGTCAACGATCTCGTGACCGATGTCGACCTGTCGGTTCGTCCGTTCCGCATCAAGACCGACAGCGGCAACGACTGGACGGCGGACGCGCTGATCATCGCCACCGGCGCCAAGGCAAAGTGGCTCGGCATCGAGAGCGAACCGACCTTCATGGGCTTCGGCGTCTCGGCCTGCGCCACCTGCGACGGCTTCTTCTATCGCAACAAGGACGTGATCGTCGTCGGCGGCGGCAACTCGGCCGTCGAGGAAGCGCTCTACCTGTCGAACCTCGCCAAGACCGTGACCGTCGTTCACCGCCGTGATTCCTTCCGCGCCGAAAAGATCCTGCAGGAGCGCCTGTTCGCCAAGCCGAACGTCAAGGTGATCTGGGATCACGAGGTCGTCGAATATTTGGGTGCGCCGGCCAAGCCGCCGATGCCCGCTTCCGTCAACGGCGTGAAGCTGCGCAACACCAAGACCGGCGAAACCTCCGACATGGTCACCGACGGCGTGTTCGTCGCGATCGGTCATGCACCTGCGGTCGAACTTTTCAAAGGCAAGCTTCGGCAGAAGTCCAACGGCTATCTCTGGACCGCAGCCGATTCGACGGCGACCGACGTGCCCGGCGTTTTTGCCGCAGGCGACGTTACGGACGACATTTACCGTCAGGCGGTTACGGCGGCCGGCATGGGCTGCATGGCAGCACTTGAGGCCGAGAAATACCTGGCGGGTCATATGCCCGTCGCAATTGCAGCCGAATAGAAGCTGCGAATCGGGGTGGTGTCGCTGAGGCACCTCGCCCGTGTGGGAACAGATGCATCAGCCACGCCCGGAAGACAGGACCCCGTCTTCCGGAGTGGTTTCTTATGGGGGACTTCATGTCGCTGGACTGGGACAAACTGCGCATTTTTCACGCGGCGGCCGAGGCTGGGTCGTTCACCCATGCGGCAGACAAGCTTCATCTTTCGCAGTCCGCGATCAGCCGGCAGGTCAGCTCGCTGGAGCAGGATGTCGGCATCAAGCTGTTCCACCGTCATGCGCGCGGCCTGATCCTCACCGAACAGGGCGAGATCCTCTATCGCACCGCGCATGAAGTGCTGATGAAGCTCGAAAGCGTCAAGGTCCAGCTGAGCGAGACCACCGACAAGCCGAGCGGCAAGCTGCGCATCACCACCACCGTCGGTCTCGGCCAGGGCTGGCTCACCGACAAGATCCAGGAATTCATGTCGCTGCACCCGGAGGTGCAGGTTCAGCTCATCCTCGACAACGAGGAACTGGACGTGAACATGCGCCATGCGGACTGTGCCATCCGCCTGCGTCAGCCGCAGCAGTCGGATCTCATCCAGCGCAAGCTCTTCACCGTGCACATGCACGTCTATGCAGCTCCGTCCTACATCAACAAGTATGGCGAGCCGCAGTCGGTCGAGGATCTCGACAACCACCGCATCATCACCTTCGGCGAGCCGGCGCCGAACTATCTGCTCGACGTCAACTGGCTCGAGATCGCTGGCCGCGATTCCGACAATCCGCGCGTGTCGCATTTGCAGATCAACAGCCAGACCTCGATCAAGCGCGCCTGCCTGCTCGGCATCGGCGTCGCCATGCTGCCCGACTACATCGTCGGCCGCGACCCTGGCCTCATCCAGCTGCCGATCAGCGCCGACATCCCGTCCTTCGATACCTATTTCTGCTATCCGGACGAGATGAAGAACGCGGCCAAGCTCAAGGTCTTCCGCGACTACATCGTCGCCAAGGCCCGCAACTGGAACTTTTAGCGCGCTCCGCGCGAATGCTCATTTTCCGAGCATTTTCGCGAAAGACTGCCAACCTTCTGTTTTTACGTCGATATTACCAATGCGCCGGCTAAATTGTGCGGCGCATTTTTATTGTGCGCCGCAGAAATAGGCAGGGATGCGTGCATGACATGGCTGTCATGCACAGAAAATGATTGTTGCGCGCCCAAAAAAGCAGCATACCAAACTCAGCTGATGCATCTTTGGTGGCTTCTCCTCCCAGTGCCACCGCAGCAGCTGTTCCCCTCTGGAGGTTTAATTACCTTCACAACTTATAAGGGCCCAAGTCATCTTGTGGCCCTCTTTTTTTGTCTACTGTTAGATACAGGCGAACCGTGATGAAAATCACAGCCGGCTATTGAAAGCCGATACTTCGCTTCCCATATCAAAATGCAGCTGATGCATTCTTGGTGGCTTCTCCTCCCCGCCACCGCATTAGCTGTTCCCCTCTGGAGGTTCTTATTACCTTCACAACTACAAGGGCCCAAGTTTTCTTGAGGCCCTCTTTTTTTGCCTGCACCACGCTCACGGTCTTGTGATTTGAATATCGTGTTTTAGCGATACATTTATCGATAAAACACGATACGGCGATATACAATGGACCGAGACGAAATCCTCAAGGCGCTTGCCCATCCCGTGCGGGTCAACATCCTCGCCTGGCTGAAGGAGCCGCAGCACCATTTTCCGAGCCAGGAGCATCCGCTCGATCTCGGCGTATGTGCTGGCCAGTTCGAACGCTGCGGCCTGTCGCAGTCGACCGTTTCCTCGCATCTCGCTGTGCTTCAGCGCGCCGGCCTGGTGACCACCCGCAAGGTTGGCCAATGGATTTTCTACCGCCGCGATGAAGAGACGATCGCCGCCTTCCTCAAGAGCCTCGGCGATCTCTAAGACGCACCTTCTCCCCAAGCAGACCTCCTCCCTGAAAGGACCTCCCATGGCCTCGCTTTTCGACCCCATCACCATCGGCGACATCGCGCTGAAGAACCGCGTCGTGATGGCGCCGCTGACCCGCAACCGGTCGCCGGGCGCTGTTCCGAACACCCTGAACGTGACCTATTACGAGCAGCGTGCGACGGCCGGCCTGTTGATCACGGAGGGAACGGCAATCACCCAGCAAGGCCAGGGCTATGCCGACGTGCCGGGCCTCTATACGCCGGAAGCGCTCGACGGCTGGCGCAAGGTGACGGACGCAGTGCATGCCAAGGGCGGCCGGATCGTCGTCCAGATGTGGCATGTCGGCCGCATTTCGCACGATTCTCTGCAGCCGGGCGGCGGCAAGCCCGTGGCGCCGTCGGCCATTCGCGCCAAGTCCAAGACCTATCTGGTCAATGCCGACGGTACCGGTTCCTTTGCCGAAACCTCCGAGCCGCATGCGCTGGAGATCGCCGAGATCAAGGCGATCGTCGAGGACTACCGCAAGGCCGCACGCGCCGCGATCGACGCCGGCTTCGACGGCATCGAGATCCACGCGGCCAACGGCTATCTCGTTGACCAGTTCGTGCGTTCGGGTTCGAACCACCGCACGGACGCCTATGGCGGCTCGATCGAGAACCGCGCCCGCTTCCTGTTCGAGGTCATGGATGCCGTGACGAATGAAATCGGCGCCGGCCGGGTCGGCATCCGCCTTTCACCCGTCACCCCTGCCAACGATGCCTTTGATCCGCAACCGCAGCAGGTCTTCGGCCATGTAGTCAAGAATCTCGCTCGATATCCCCTCGCCTATATCCACATCATCGAAGGCGCGACCGGCGGCCCGCGCGACCACCAGCAGGGCGACCAGCCATTCGACTACGACGCGCTGCGTTCGACCTATGTGGCCGCTGGCGGCAAGGCTGCCTGGATGACCAACAATGGCTATGACAGGGCGCTCGCGGTGAAGACGGTCAAGGACGGCGAAGCCGACCTCGTCGCTTTCGGTAAACCGTTCATCGCCAATCCGGATCTCGTCGAGCGGTTGAAGCGCGATGCGCCGCTCAACACGCCGGATCAGGCAACCTTCTATGGCGGTGGCGCCAAGGGCTATACCGACTATCCGGCCCTTGAACAGGTCGCCTGACACTCCCACATGGCAATGCTCCGCCTCCTTGGCGGAGCATTTGTCCTTGGGAATGAAGAGCTTATGTTTTCGCTATATTCAGAAAAATGGTCATTGCATCCTGACGGCGACGTCATCGTAACCCCCTCCAGCCGTCTTTACCCCGTCCGCTATCGCGGCCATCAGGCGATGCTCAAGGTCGCCGAGGACCCGGAAGAGAAGTATGGCCGCCTGCCGCTGCTCTACTGGAACGGGCAAGGCGCTGCAAAGGTCTTTGAAGCCGATGGCGACGCGGTGCTGATGGAGCGCACCGACAGCCGGCGCAACCTCTTCCACATGGCAATGACCGGAAGCGACGAGGACGTGACACGCATCATCTGCCGCACCGTCGCCGCGCTTCATGCGCCGCGCCTAACACCGGTTCCTGGCGATCTCGTGCCGCTCGACAGGTGGTTCGCCTCTCTGGAAACGGCTGCTCCCGCTCAAGGCGGGCTCTTTGCCCGCGCGCTCGAGGCGGCGAAAAGCCTGTTTGCCGATCCCGAACCGCCGGTCGTGCTGCATGCCGACGTCCACCACGCCAACATCCTCGATTTCGGCGACCGCGGCTGGCTGGCGATCGACCCGAAACGCGTGCTCGGCGATCGCGGCTACGACTACGCCAACCTCTTCTGCAATCCGGAACTGCCCCTGGTTACCGCTCCGGGCCGGCTGCAGCAGCATCTGCCCATCGTCGCCAAGGAGACCGGGCTTCACCCACACCGTATCCTCAACTGGGTGCTTGCCTATGCCGGGCTTTCCGCAGCCTGGTTCCTGGAAGACAACGACGAATTCGGTGTCGAGAACGACCTCGCAATGGCGCGGATCGCCATCGCCGAACTCGACCGCTAAACTCAACCCGTCCGCAACAGGACAACGGCGTAGATACAGGCATCTGCGCCGGCGTTGCGGAAGACGCAATCCTGCGGCGGGCCGAGCTCCAGGCAATCCCCGATGCCAAGCGTATGGGTCTCCAGCCCTTCCACGAAGGTCAGGCGCCCTGCACTTACCCATATCCACCGGCGATGAAGCGCATAGGCGGATGCCGGGATCGGCACCTCGGCGCCGGCCGGAAGCTCGACCTCGACAAGCTCGAGCGGCAGATCCGACATCGGCGAGACGTGGCGCCGGAGGTAGCCGGTTTGCGGATCGCGCCACACCGCCTGATCCTGGCGTCGCGACAGCCTGCCCTGGCTCATCTCGGCCCGCGCGATCAGGCTGGACATGGTGAGCCCGAACGCACCGGCGAGCTTTGCCAGCAGCGTCGCCGTCGGGCTGCTGTCGCCCCGCTCGACCTTGTGGATCATCGCGCGCGAGACGCCCGAGCGTTCCGAAAGCTCGCTCAGCGACCAGCCGCGCGCCTGTCTTTCCAGACGAATTCGTTCACTGAGCCGTTGATCCAGACTGGCTACTTTAGTATCCATTTCGTAGTCATATAGTGAACGAATGCGAGGAGCAAGCATGCTGATCCGGGCGGCCATTCAAGACGATCTGCCAATCATCTGCGACATCTACAACGACGCCGTGGCGAACACGACGGCGATCTGGAACGATACCCTGGTCGATGTCGCCAATCGAACGGCCTGGCTGAAGGCGCGCACGGACGCGGGCTATCCGGTGCTGGTGGCGGTCTCGGACGAAGGCGATGTCATAGGCTATGCGTCCTTCGGCGATTGGCGCGCCTTCGATGGCTACCGCCACACGGTCGAGCATTCCGTCTATGTTCACAAGGATCGGCGCGGTGGCGGCATTGGCCGGAAACTCATGGAAGCGCTGATCGCCGAGGCCGAGCGGCTGGGCAAGCATGTGATGATCGCCGGGATCGAGTCGGAGAACGCAGCCTCGATCCGCCTTCATGCCCAACTGGGTTTCGAGGATACCGGCCGACTGCGCGAGGTCGGCACGAAGTTCAGCCGCTGGCTCGACCTGACATTCATGCAACTGGTGCTCCAGACGGGCTCGCCGCGCTAAGCCGCGGCGCCGCCTCGACAATGGTGGTTTGTCGAGCCGGCACGAGATGCTATGAACCTTCAAGGACTGTTTCTGGAAACATTTTGACGTGGGTCTTCGGCAGCAGGTCAGATCGGGCGCCTGGGCACGTGTCGCGAAAGCGGCACTGGCGCTGGCTGTCAGCATCCCGTCGTTGAGCGCCTTCCCCGCGGCGGCCCGTATCGATGATCTCGCCCCACAGCCCAAATGCGTCTATTCCGGCCCGTCGGCCACCGACCCTGCCAAGTCGCTCTGCATCAGCAAGGAAAACTTCGCTCGCGATATCTGCGGCGTGATCGACCACTATGCGGCCGTCAACGACCTGCCCGCGGCTTTCTTCGCCCGCCTGATCTGGCGCGAAAGCCTGTTTCGGCCCAATGCCGTCAGCCCCAAGGGCGCTGAAGGCATCGCGCAATTCATGCCGGGAACGGCGAAGATGCGAGGGCTCAACAACAGCTTCGATGTGGTCGAGGCGCTCGGCAAGTCGGCGGAGTATCTGAACGAACTCAAGTCGCGCTACGGCAATCTCGGCTATGCGGCTGCCGCTTACAATGCCGGCGAGAACGGGCTCGAACGTTTTCTCGAGGTCGATTGGCTGCCGGCGGAAACACGCAACTACGTGCTTGCGATCACCGCCTACAGCGTCGAGGACTGGCGCGACAATCCACCAAAGATCCTCGACCTGACGCTCGACAAGAACAAGAACTTCATCGACGGTTGCGTGGCACTCGCCAGCACCCGCAACCTGCGCGACATCGAGGTGATCGACGAGGCGGAATGGGCGCCCTGGGGCGTGCAGCTTGCCGCGCATTTCCAGAAGTCGGTGGCGCAGCGATTGTTCGTCAGCGCCGTCAAGCGCCTGCCGGAGCCGATCCGCAGTGAGAAGGCGCTTCTCCTGCGCGAGCGCAATGCCAGCTTTGGCCTCAGAATCCGCTACGCCGCACGCATCGGCCGCGAGACCCAAGCGGACGCAAACAAGCTTTGCGCCACGATTCGCAAGAGCGGCGGTGCTTGCCTCGTCTTCCGGAACTGACCGGTATCAGAGCCCAGCCGAAATCGATCCTGGACATGGGCGCGCCCTAGCCTGCGGCACCCCCTTGTAGAAGCGCCGGCCGGTCGTTCAGGCAACCAAGCCCGCGGAGCGTCGTTGCGACTGCCTCGTCGATCGGCGTGTGCGGCTCTTCGCCGAGCACCGCGAGCAGCCGTTCGTTCGGCATTCTCAAGGGTTCACGCCAGAGATAACGCATCTTGCGCAACTCCCTGAAGAGCGGAACGAAGGGCGACGCCAGGTCGATCAGCCACCACGGAAAGGCGCGAACGGGAAGCGCGGGCTTGCCAACGACCCGGCGGATCGCCGCGATCATCTCGGTTCCATTGCGATCCAGGAAGCCACGCATGTGATAAACGGCGAAAAGCGGCAGGTCCTCGGCGCGCTCGACAAGGCGGATCATGGTTTCGGCCACATCGGGCAGATAGGCCCATTGGTGGCCGATGCCTTCGCGGCCCGGGTAGGAAATTGCGCCCAACTGTTTGCCCGGTTTCACCAGCCCTTGCGAAAACCAGTTATTGGCCGCACCGGGACCGAAGAAGTCGCCTGCCCTGACGATGACGACGTCGACACCCGCCTCCGACGCATCCTTCAAGCGACGCTCCATCTCCTTGCGAATCTGGCCCTTGTCGGTGTCCGGGTTCTGCGGTGCGTCCTCCGTCAGGACGGGAAAGGCGTCGCGGCCGAAATTGTAGATCGTTCCTGGCAAAAGAATAAGTGCGCCGGTGGCCTTGGCGGCGGCGATCGTATTGTCGAGCATCGGCAGCACCAGGGTGCCCCAATTGCGGTAGCCGGGCGGATTGACCGCATGCACGATCAGATCGACGCCTTCGGCAGCAGTGCGAACGTCGCTCGCGTTCATGGCATCGCCTTGCCGCCAGTCGAACGCCGGCTCGGTCTGCACCGCCGTCGCAGCGTTTCGGTTCAAGGCACGCACCTGCCAGCCACGCCTTTTGAGCCCGCGCGCGACGGCGCTGCCGATACCGCCCGTCGCACCGAGCACCAGCGCGCGTCTTGTTTTCTGCTGCATCTCGGTCATGTCACGCTCCATCCGTTTCGATGAAGGGAAGATCACGCTTTCACGGGTTAAACGCAATTGCCGAACAATATTGCACCGCTATACTGAAATGCATGAGCAAGATGGATTTGAGCTGGGATTTCTATCGTACGTTCCTCGCGGTTCTTGACGAGGGATCGCTGTCGGCCGCTGCTCGCGAGCTTGGCTTGACGCAGCCAACCGTTGGCCGGCACGTGGACGCCATGGAAGCCGCGCTCGGCTATCCGCTCTTCGTGCGCTCCCCGCACGGCCTGTTGCCGACCGATGCCGCGCTGGCGCTCAAGCCCTATGCCGAGACGCTCGCTGCGACATCGGCCGCGCTCTTGCGCGCCGCGTCGAGCCAGCGCGATACAGTCAGCGGCACAGTCCGCATCAGCGCCAGCGAAGTCATCGGCATCGAGGTGCTGCCGCCCATCCTCACAGAACTGCACGAGACCTATCCGGAGCTGACAATCGAACTTTCCGCTTCGGACACGGTCGAAGACCTCTTGCGGCAGGAGGCGGATATCGCCGTGCGCATGGTGGCGCCCGTTCAGGATGCGCTGATCGCCCGCCATCTCGGCGCGGTTCCCTTAAGCTTTCACGCCCATCGCCGCTATATCGAGAGACACGGCATGCCGCAGACATTGGCCGAGCTTAGCGATCACAGCCTGATCGGTTTCGACCGCGAGACGGCGGCGATCCGAGCGATCATCGCCCGCTCGCCGGAACTGCCGGCGACACGTTTTACGCTGAAGGCCGACAGCAACCTTGCCCAACTGGCTGCAATCCGCGCCGGCTTCGGCATCGGTATCTGCCAGAACGGGCTTGCGGCGCGCGATCCCGATCTTCTCCCGGTGCTGCCGGAACTGTTCGAGATGAAGCTCGACACCTGGCTGGCGATGCACGAGAACCTGAAGACGGCGCCCCGCTGTCGCGTCACTTTCGACGCACTTGCCGCGGGGCTGCGGGCCTATATTCGTGGCACTGCGCTCGCAGACGCGAATACCGAAATCTGATTTCAGGCACCTCCCGCTAACGGCTCTATACTGGTGCCGACCCACGAAAAAGCCCGCCAAAATGGCGGGCTTTCTGTTTACTTGGCACTTCAAGTGGAGCGCTTAATCCTCGGATTCGACTGGCGTTTCCGGCGCACCGTTCTCGACGACTGCCTCTTCGCCTTCCTCTTCATCGCTCTCCGGCTCGCTGATGCGCTCGACCGACACGACCTTCTCATCCTTGGCGGTCGAGAAGATGGTGACACCCTTGGTCGCGCGGCTCGCTAGCCGGACGCCATTGATCGGCACGCGGATCAGCTGGCCGCCATCGGAGACGAGCATGATCTGGTCGTTGTCTTCGATCGGGAAGGCAGCAACAAGAACGCCGATTTCCGTCGTCTTCGAGGTGTCGGTGGCACGGATGCCCTTGCCGCCACGGCCCGAGGTGCGGAAATCGTAGGACGACGAGCGCTTGCCGAAGCCCTTCTCCGAGACCGTCAGCACGAACTGTTCGCGTGCCTTCAGCTCCTCGAAGCGTTCGTTCGACAGCTCTCCGCCGTCAGCGACTTCCTCGCCGACCAGAGCGATTTCTTCCTCGTCGCCATTCGTCGCCCGACGTTCCGCCGCGGCGCGCTTGAGATAGGCTGCACGCTCCCACGGTTCGGCCTCGACATGGCCAAGGATCGCCATCGAGATGATGCGGTCGCCGTCGCCGAGGTTGATACCACGAACGCCGATCGAGTTACGGCCGGCAAATACGCGCACGTCGTCGACCGGGAACCGGATGCACTGGCCGAGCGCTGTCGTCAGCATGACGTCGTCACGCTCCGTGCAGGTGTCGACGGAGAGGATCTCGTCACCCTCTTCCTCGAGCTTCATCGCGATCTTGCCGTTGCGGTTGACCTGGACGAAGTCCGACAGCTTGTTGCGGCGAACCGTGCCGCGGGTCGTCGAGAACATGACGTCGAGGTTTTCCCAGGTCGCCTCGTCCTCAGGCAGGGGCATGATCGTCGTGATGCGTTCGCCGGGTTCCAGCGGCAGCATGTTGATCAGAGCCTTGCCGCGCGATTGCGGCGTGCCGATCGGCAGGCGCCAGACCTTCTCCTTGTAGACGATGCCACGCGAGGAGAAGAACAGAACCGGCGTGTGGGTATTGGCAACGAATAGCCGGGTAACGAAATCCTCGTCCCGGGTCGCCATGCCCGAGCGGCCCTTGCCGCCACGGCGCTGCGCGCGATAGGTCGTCAGCGGCACGCGCTTGATGTAGCCGAGATGCGAGACGGTCACGACCATGTCTTCACGGGCGATGAGATCCTCATCGTCCATGTCGGGGCCGCCCTCCATGATCTCGGACCGGCGCGGAGTGCCGAACTCGTCCCGGATGGCGACGAGCTCGTCCTTGACGATGCTCATGATGCGCAGGCGCGACGACAGGATGTCGAGGTAATCCTTGATTTCCTCGCCGATCTTGTTGAGTTCGTCGCCGATTTCGTCGCGGCCGAGCGCTGTCAGGCGCTGCAGGCGCAGGTCGAGAATGGCGCGGGCCTGCTCTTCCGAGAGGTTGTAGGTGCCGTCCTCGTTGATGCGGTGACGCGGGTCGTCGATCAAGCGGATGAGGCTCTCGACGTCATGGGCCGGCCAGCGGCGCTCCATCAACTGCTCGCGCGCCGTCTGCGGGTCCGGCGCATGGCGGATGAGCTTGATGATTTCGTCGATGTTGGCAACCGCGATGGCAAGGCCGACGAGCACATGGGCGCGGTCGCGTGCCTTGCGCAGCAGGTACTTCGTGCGCCGGCTAACGACTTCCTCGCGGAACGAGACGAAGGCGCGCAGCATGTCGAGCAGCGTCATGTGCTCCGGCTTGCCGCCGTTCAACGCCACCATGTTGCAGCCAAACGAGGTCTGCAGCGGCGTGTAGCGGTAAAGCTGGTTCAGGATGACGTCGGCATTGGCGTCACGCTTGAGTTCGATGACGACGCGGTAGCCCTGGCGGTCCGATTCGTCGCGCAGGTCCGAGATGCCCTCGATACGCTTCTCGCGCACCAGCTCGGCCATCTTTTCGATCATCGTCGCCTTGTTCACCTGGAACGGGATCTCGGTGATGATGATCTGCTCGCGGTCGCCGCGCATCGGCTCGATATGGGCGCGGCCGCGCATGATGACGGAGCCGCGGCCGGTCTCGTAGGCCGAGCGGATGCCCGAGCGGCCAAGGATCAGCGCGCCAGTCGGGAAATCCGGGCCGGGGATGATTTCCATCAGTTCCGGCAGTTCGATCGCCGGATTGTCGATCAGCGCCATGCAGCCGTTGATGACTTCGACCAGGTTGTGCGGCGGAATGTTCGTCGCCATGCCGACGGCGATGCCGCCGGCGCCGTTGACGAGCAGGTTCGGGAACTTCGCGGGAACGACTGCCGGCTCCTGCAGGGTGCCGTCATAGTTGTCGCGGAAGTCGACCGTTTCCTTGTCGAGGTCGTCGAGCAGCGAATGGGCGGCCTTCTGCAGGCGGCATTCGGTGTAGCGCTCGGCTGCCGGCGGGTCGCCGTCGACGGAGCCGAAGTTGCCCTGGCCGTCGATCAGCGGCAGGCGGAGCGACCAGTCCTGCGCCATGCGCGCCAGCGCGTCGTAGATCGCGGCGTTGCCGTGCGGGTGGTACTTACCCATCACGTCCCCGGTCACGCGGGCGCATTTGACGTATTTCTTGTTCCAGTCGATGCCGAGCTCGCTCATCCCGTAGAGGATGCGGCGGTGCACGGGTTTCAGACCGTCACGCACGTCGGGAAGCGCGCGGCTGACGATAACGCTCATCGCGTAATCGAGATAGGACCGCTGCATTTCCTCGATGATGGAAATCGGCTCGATGCCTGGCGGAGTTTTTCCGCCGCCGGGGGTGCTTTGCTCAGTCAATGGTGATCACGATCTTTGTTCAGAATCAGTCGGATATTTATAGCGGATTGCCATCGGAAGCGCCAATTTGCGGCCTTTGGCGCCACTTGCCCGCCGGACTGTGAAGATGTCCTTGTAATGCCTTGATTCGCTGTGCGATTCACGCGGTTATCCCAGCAGGAACCGATGAGCCGCACGGCAGTTGTGAACAGTCTTTTGCCGCCGGAGCAGGCTTTTGTAGGGCATGGCGCGCGAAATCGGAAGAGCCTGGCCGCCAATGACGTCCACGGCGCCCGTTTGCGCCCCACCTGGGCGCAGCGATTGCTCATTAAGCCCTTGCTGAGACTTTGTTTGTCGCCCCCTTCCCAAGCCAGCGCCGCTTGCCTAACAATACCTCATGCCACCGGGAAAACCCGGGGCGAAATCCGGAAGGGGAACTTGCCTAACAATACCTCATGCCACCGGGAAAACCCGGGGCGAAATCCGGAAGGGGAAACGGATGTTCAATGTCGATCTGCTGGTCAATGCGCTTACAACGCTTCTCGTCACGCTCGATCCGCCCGGCCTTGCGCCGATCTTCCTAAGCCTCACGGTCGGGCTCAGCCGCCAGGAGCGCTTTCAGGTGGCCACGCGCGGCTCGCTGATCGCCTTCTTCATTCTCGCGGCCTTCGCACTCTTCGGCAACAGTATCCTCGGCCTGCTCGGCATCTCGATCGGCGCCTTCCGCATCGCCGGCGGCCTGCTGCTCTTCTGGATCTCGTTCGAGATGATTTTCGAGAAGCGGCAGGAGCGCAAGGAAAAGACCGGCGAGAACGCGACGGTCAAGGATCACATCCACAACATCGCGGTCTTCCCGCTCGCCCTGCCACTGATTGCCGGTCCCGGTGCGATCTCGGCGACCATCCTGCTTGCCGGATCGTTCCCGACCGCCGTCGAGCGTACCCAGCTCATCATCGTCATCGCGCTGTCGATCGTCAGCCTATTCCTGGCGCTCGTCATCGCCGAGCGCATCGACCGCTTTCTCGGCGTCACCGGTCGCGCCATTCTCACCCGCCTGCTCGGCGTGATCCTGGCGGCACTCGCCGTGCAGTTCGTCGTCGACGGCGTCAAATCCGCGATGGCGAGCTGAGGTCGGACGGCCGCGCGCATTCTTCGCCCGACGCCGTCGACAAAGACCGGAAACAAAAAACGCCACGTCCTTGGGACGTGGCGTTTTTCGTCAAAAGGATCCGCTTGCGATCAGAACGGAATATCGTCGTCCATATCGCGCGAGAAGCCACCACCCTGGCCGCCTTGACCGCCCTGGCCACCGCCCGAACGGCCACCGCCGGAAGACTGGCGCGGCTGGTCGTAATCGTCGTAACCGCCGCCGCCATAGTTGCCGCCGCCGCCGAAGTCACCGGCTCCACCGCCGCCGCCACGGCTTACACCGGAGCCGCCGCCTTCGCCGCGGCCGTCAAGCATGGTCAGCGTCGAGTTGAAGCCCTGCAGGACCACTTCGGTCGAATAGCGGTCATTGCCGTTCTGGTCCTGCCACTTGCGGGTCTGCAGCGCGCCTTCGATATAGAGCTTGGCGCCCTTCTTGACGTACTGCTCGACGACCTTGCAGAGGCCTTCGTTGAACACCACCACCTGGTGCCACTCTGTCTTTTCCTTGCGCTCGCCGCTGTTGCGGTCGCGCCAGGTTTCCGAGGTTGCGATGCGCAGGTTGGCGATCGGCCGGCCGTCCTGCGTGCGCCGGATTTCCGGGTCTGCCCCGACATTTCCGATCAAGATCACCTTGTTGACGCTTCCAGCCATGTTGCTTTTCCCGTGGTTTCACCGGACCGTCGGCCCGGCTTGGAATTTCAAGAGCGCGCATCTTAGCGGTCTGAACCCGCCGATACGCCCCGCCTCACACATAATCCACAACAGTTTTGGTCGTTTTATGGACGATTTGTTCTTTATTTGTTCTAGTATTTGACTATGATCCTGTCAACCGACTCGA
Source organism: Ensifer sp. ENS09 (assembly GCF_014852425.1). Taxonomy (NCBI): domain Bacteria; kingdom Pseudomonadati; phylum Pseudomonadota; class Alphaproteobacteria; order Hyphomicrobiales; family Rhizobiaceae; genus Ensifer; species Ensifer sp. ENS09. The sequence goes on along the minus strand of NZ_JACVBP010000001.1, from coordinate 315,130 downwards.
ATTGGCCGCCTGTTTTGCCGATTGCGCCTCGACATGGGCGTTAGCGTCATTACATAGGGGGCTTTCAACCGACATGCAAAAGCTGGCTTCCGATGAGTGAACTCAAGACCATCTCCATTCGTGGTGCGCGCGAGCACAATCTGAAAGGCATCGACCTCGATCTGCCGCGCAACAAGCTGATCGTGATGACCGGCCTTTCCGGCTCGGGCAAATCGTCGCTTGCCTTCGATACGATCTATGCCGAAGGCCAGCGCCGTTATGTCGAAAGCCTTTCGGCCTATGCGCGCCAGTTCCTCGAGATGATGCAGAAGCCGGATGTCGACCAGATCGACGGCCTGTCGCCGGCAATCTCGATCGAGCAGAAGACGACCTCGCGCAACCCGCGCTCGACGGTCGGTACGGTCACCGAAATCTACGACTATATGCGCCTGCTCTTTGCGCGCGTGGGCGTTCCCTATTCGCCGGCGACGGGTCTGCCGATCGAAAGCCAGACGGTCAGCCAGATGGTCGACCGGGTGCTCGAATTCGGCGAAGGCACCCGTCTCTATATCCTTGCGCCGCTCGTGCGCGGCCGCAAGGGCGAGTACAAGAAGGAACTCGCCGAGCTGATGAAGAAGGGCTTTCAGCGTGTCAAGGTCGACGGCACCTTCTACGAAATCGCCGAGGTTCCGGCACTCGACAAGAAGTACAAGCACGACATCGACGTCGTGGTCGACCGCGTCGTCGTCCGCCCCGACCTCGCCTCGCGCCTTGCCGACAGCCTTGAGACCTGCCTGACGCTCGCCGATGGCCTTGCCGTCGCCGAATTCGCCGACAAGCCGTTACCGCCAGAAGAAACCGCCGCTGGCGGTTCGGCCAACAAGTCGCTGAACGAAACCCACGAGCGCGTGCTGTTTTCGGAGAAGTTCGCCTGCCCGGTTTCCGGCTTCACCATTTCCGAGATCGAGCCGCGGCTGTTCTCGTTCAACAATCCCTTCGGCGCCTGCCCGACCTGCGACGGTCTCGGCAGCCAGCAGAAGATCGACACGGCGCTGATCGTGCCGGAAGAGCATCGGACGCTGCGCGACGGCGCAATTGCGCCCTGGGCGAAATCCTCGTCGCCCTACTACAACCAGACTCTGGAAGCGCTCGGCAAGGTCTTCGGCTTCAAGCTCGGCAGCCGCTGGAACGAGTTGTCGGCTGCGGCGCAGAACGCGATCCTGCACGGAACGGAAGAAAAGATCGTCTTCCATTACGAGGATGGCGCCCGCTCCTATAACACCACCAAGAACTTCGAAGGCATCGTGCCCAATCTCGAGCGCCGCTGGAAGGAAACCGACAGCGCCTGGGCGCGCGAGGAGATCGAGCGCTATATGTCGGCTGCGCCCTGCCCGGCCTGCGCCGGTTTCCGCCTGAAGCCGGAAGCGCTGGCGGTCAAGATCGACAAGCTGCATATCGGTCAGGTGACCGAGATGTCGATCCGCATCGCCCGTGACTGGTTCGAGGCCCTGCCGGAACGTCTGAATGCCAAGCAGAACGAAATCGCCGTCCGCATCCTGAAGGAAATCCGCGACAGGCTGCGCTTCCTCAACGATGTCGGTCTTGAGTATCTGAGCCTGTCGCGCAATTCCGGAACGCTTTCAGGCGGTGAAAGCCAGCGCATCCGGCTGGCCTCGCAGATCGGCTCGGGGCTGACAGGCGTTCTTTACGTGCTCGACGAGCCGTCGATCGGCTTGCATCAACGCGACAACGCCCGCCTGCTCGACACGCTTCGGCATCTGCGCGACATCGGCAACACGGTGATCGTCGTCGAGCATGACGAAGACGCGATCCTGACATCCGACTACGTCGTCGATATCGGCCCGGCTGCCGGCATCCACGGCGGCGAGGTCATCGCACAGGGGTCGCCGTCGGACATCATGGCCAATCCGAAATCGCTGACCGGCAAATATCTGTCCGGCGAGCTTTCGGTCGCCGTTCCCTCCGAACGCCGCAAGCCGAAGAAGAAAAAGGAAATCACCGTTGTCGGCGCCCGCGCCAACAACCTGAAGAACGTCACCGCCTCGATCCCGCTCGGCGTCTTCACCGCGGTTACCGGCGTCTCCGGCGGCGGCAAGTCGACCTTCCTGATCGAGACGCTTTACAAGGCCGCCGCCCGCCGCATCATGGGCGCGCGCGAAAACCCGGCCGAGCACGACCGCATCGATGGCTTCGAGCATATCGACAAGGTGATCGACATCGACCAGTCGCCGATCGGCCGTACGCCGCGCTCGAACCCGGCGACCTATACCGGCGCCTTCACGCCGATCCGCGACTGGTTCGCCGGCCTGCCGGAGGCCAAGGCGCGCGGCTATCAGCCGGGCCGTTTCTCCTTCAACGTCAAGGGCGGCCGCTGCGAGGCCTGCCAGGGCGACGGCGTCATCAAGATCGAGATGCACTTCCTGCCGGATGTCTACGTCACCTGCGACGTCTGCCATGGCAAGCGCTACAACCGCGAAACGCTCGATGTGCATTTCAAGGGCAAGTCGATCGCCGACGTGCTCGACATGACCGTCGAGGAAGGCGTCGACTTTTTCGCCGCGGTTCCTTCGGTGCGCGACAAGCTCGTCACGCTCAACCAGGTCGGTCTCGGCTATATCAAGGTCGGCCAGCAGGCCAACACGCTTTCGGGCGGTGAAGCCCAGCGCGTCAAGCTCGCCAAGGAACTGTCGAAACGCTCGACCGGCCGCACGCTCTATATCCTCGACGAGCCGACCACCGGCTTGCATTTCCACGATGTAGCCAAGCTTCTTGAAGTCTTGCATGAGCTGGTCAACCAGGGCAATTCGGTCGTCGTCATCGAGCACAATCTGGAAGTCATCAAGACCGCCGACTGGGTGATCGACTTCGGCCCTGAAGGCGGCGACGGCGGCGGCGAGGTCATCGCCAACGGCACGCCGGAAGACATCGTGAAAGAGAAGCGGTCCTATACCGGCCAGTTCCTGAAGGAGCTGCTGGAGCGCCGGCCGATGAAGAAGGTCGAAGCGGCGGAGTAGGTTCGCCGAACTGGTCGGCGCGCTTTAGGAGTGTTGGCATGATGCGGCCTGCTCGTCTCAAAGATCTGGCCGCCGTGCAGAGCGTGACGGAGGCGGCCTATGAGCCCTATCAGGCGCTGCTTGGTGGGCCGCCGCTCCCGGTCACCGAAGACTACGCGCCTCGTATCCTTCGTGGCGAAGTCTGGCTTCGGGAGCGAAATGAGGCTGTCTCGGCGCTTGCCGTTGTCGAACGGCACGCCGATCACCTTATGATCTTCAGCCTGGCGGTTGCCCCGGCCTATCAGCGCCAGGGGCTCGGTATCGAATTGCTGCGCTTCGTGGATGCCAAGGCGGCCGAGTGGGGCTTGCCGGAGGTGCGGCTCTACACCAATTCACGCATGGAGCGAAACATTGCGCTCTATCGCGCCTATGGATTTCAAGAAACGGGTCGCCGACCCAATCCCTATCGTCCAGGGTGGACACTCGTGGACATGACGAAATCGATCAAAGAGTAAAAAGTAGGCGGTCAAGCGATGGCCGTCGTTGAGGAGGATGGCATGGCAAAATCCGGAAAGATCCGCGTTGGTATTGGCGGCTGGACCTTCGAGCCCTGGGAAGGCACCTTCTATCCCGACACGCTGGCAAAGAAGCGGCAGCTTGAATTTGCCGGCAAAGAGCTTCGGGCGATCGAGGTGAACGGCACCTATTACTCGTCGCAGAAGCCTGCGACCTTCGCCAAGTGGGCGTCGGAGGTGCCCGATGATTTCATCTTCTCCCTGAAGGCGAGCCGCTTCGTCACCAACCGCAAGGTTCTGTCGGAAGCCGGCGAATCCATGGAGCGTTTCCTGACGCAGGGACTGACCGAGCTTGGGGCCCATCTCGGCCCCATCCTCTGGCAGTTCGCGCCGACGAAGAAGTTCGAGCCCGACGATTTCGAAGGCTTTTTGAAGCTTCTGCCGGAGAAACAGGACGGCTTGCCACTGCGCCATGTGGTCGAGGTCCGCAATCCGACCTTCCAGTCTCCGGATTTTGTCTCGCTGCTGGAGAAATACGGCGTCGCCGTCGTGCTCGCCGAGCATGCTGACTATCCGATGATCGCCGATGTCACCGCCGATTTCGTCTATCTCCGCCTGCAGAAGGGCAGCGACGAGATCAAGACCTGCTATGCCGCCGACAAGCTCGACCTCTGGGCCGATCGCGCCAAGGCGTTTGCAGCCGGCGACGAGCCGAGCGGCCTTGAGAAAAGTGCGCCTGATCGCAAGGCCAAGAAGGAACCGCGCGACGTGTTCGCCTACTTCATCACCGAGGGCAAGGTGAATGCACCGAACGGCGCACGCGAGCTGCAAAAGCGCGTCGACTGACATGAGCGGGCCAGATTGCGCGCAGACGCGTCTGGCCCGCTTGGAGCGCATCGGCGCCCCCGAACCATACCACTCGCTTTAGTCCCAGGCCTGTCGCAGAGCGTCGATGATCCGCCCTCCCGCGGGCTGCGCCGACGTCGGCTGCGAACCGATACCGGTGCTTACGGGACCGTTAATAAACGAATCACTGCCCCACCCCATATCGCTTTCACTGATGCAACCGAGCCTGCCGTAAGGGACACTTTTTATGCGGGTTTTTACCCGTCAAAATTTCGTTTGGGCGCCGACCGTTGCGTCAGTCTCACAGGCAACCTCCGGAAGTGCCTGATTTTCATGGCATTGGCCGATGTCCCCGTTTTCCACAGCTGACCCACACAACATCTAGCGCTCAAACTTCCGTCACAAACCACCCCTTGACGCCCCCGGACGATTCACGGTTAATGGATTTCACGTTGCAACGGCGGCGGACCGGATTGTTCAAGTCCCGGTTCCTCTCCCAAAATCGGCGGTTCTGAAAGGCGGCAGTCATGGATTTCACCATGGGGTCGCCCTGAGGATTTCTGTGCGATTTTTCGGGTCCACCGGGGCAATATTTGGCTGGCTTGAAGAAGTTGTTGATACTATATTTAGTATTTGCAGCCAGCCTATCTCACAAGATACAGGGTCACCCAGTTGTGGGTTTCTCTCCAAGGACGGAAGCTGAGACTGGCTGCGGGATGCCCCTCGCGGCCGGGCGGGGACAATTGCGCCTGTGGCGGGCGCTAGGCAACACGAAGGACCAGGGACAATGAAGATCGAACGTCGTTTCACGAAAGCCGGGCAATCCGCCTATGCGGAGATCGAATTCCGCAAGGCTACGAGTGAGATCAAGAACCCCGATGGTTCGATCGTTTTCCGCCTTGCCGATATCGACGTACCGGCTCAGTTCAGCCAGGTTGCCGCCGACATTCTCGCGCAGAAGTATTTCCGCAAGGCCGGCGTTCCCGCCAAGATGAAGCGCGTCGAGGAGAACGATGTCCCCTCCTTCCTCTGGCGCGCGGTTCCCGACACGGATGCGCTGAAGGCGCTGCCGAAGGATGAGCAATACGGTTCCGAAACCGATGCCCGTCAGGTCTTCGATCGCTTGGCCGGCACCTGGGCCTATTGGGGCTGGAAGGGCGGCTACTTCGATACCGAGGAAGACGCCTCCGCCTTCCAAGACGAACTTGCCTACATGCTCGCCACGCAGCGCGTCGCGCCGAACTCGCCGCAATGGTTCAACACCGGCCTGCATTGGGCCTATGGCATCGACGGCCCCGGCCAGGGCCACTTCTATGTCGACCCCTTCACCGGCAAGCTGACGAAGTCGAAGTCGGCTTACGAGCACCCGCAGCCGCATGCCTGCTTCATCCAGTCGGTCGGTGACGATCTTGTCAACGAAGGCGGCATCATGGATCTCTGGGTGCGTGAAGCGCGCCTGTTCAAGTACGGCTCCGGCACCGGCTCCAACTTCTCCTATCTGCGCAGCGAAGGCGAAAAACTTTCGGGCGGCGGCAAGTCCTCCGGCCTGATGTCGTTCCTGAAGATCGGCGACCGCGCCGCCGGCGCGATCAAGTCGGGCGGCACCACCCGCCGCGCCGCCAAGATGGTCGTCGTCGACATCGACCATCCGGATATCGAGGAATACATCAACTGGAAGGTCAAGGAAGAGCAGAAGGTTGCTGCGCTCGTCACCGGTTCCAAGGTCGTCGCCAAGCACCTGAAGGCGATCATGAAGGCCTGCGTCAACTGCGAAGGCACGGACGACGCCTGCTATGACCCGAAGCAGAACCCGGCGCTGAAGCGCGAGATCCGCGCCGCCAAGCAGGCGCTGGTTCCGGAAAACTACGTCCAGCGCGTCATCCAGTTCGCCAAGCAGGGCTACAAGGACCTCGAGTTCAAGACCTACGACACCGACTGGGATTCGGAAGCCTACCTCACGGTTTCAGGCCAGAATTCCAACAACTCGGTCTCGATCAAGGACGACTTCCTGCGCGCCGTCGAAGGCGATGGCGACTGGCACCTGACCGCCCGCAAGGACGGCCGCGTCATGAAGACGCTGAAGGCACGCGACCTCTGGGAATCGATCTCCTACGCCGCCTGGGCGTCGGCCGATCCGGGCCTGCACTTCAACACGACGATGAACGACTGGCACACGAGCCCCGCCGCCGGCCCCATCCGCGCGTCGAACCCGTGCTCGGAGTACATGTTCCTCGACGACACCGCCTGCAACCTCGCCTCGCTGAACCTGATGACGTTCAAGGACGCAGCGACCAAGCGCATCAACATTGCCGACTACGAGCACGCCGTCCGCCTGTGGACCATCGTTCTCGAAGTCTCGGTCATGATGGCGCAGTTCCCGTCCCGCGAGATTGCCGAGCTTTCCTACGAATACCGCACGCTCGGCCTCGGCTACGCCAATATCGGCGGCCTGCTGATGTCCTCGGGCATTCCCTATGACAGTGCCGAAGGCCGCGCCATTGCCGGTGCGCTGACCGCGATCATGACCGGTGTCTCCTACGCCACCTCGGCCGAGATGGCCGAGAAGCTCGGTCCGTTCCCGGGCTTTGCGCCGAACCGCGACAACATGCTGCGTGTCATCCGCAACCACCGCCGCGCCGCCTATGGCGAGACGACCGGTTACGAAGCTCTCTCGGTCAACCCGGTTGCGCTCATCCATGGCGACAATCCGGACCAGGACCTCGTCATCCACGCCATGAGCGCCTGGGACAAGGCGCTGGAACTCGGCGAAAAGCACGGCTACCGCAACGCCCAGGCAACGGTTATCGCGCCGACCGGCACGATCGGCCTCGTCATGGATTGCGACACGACCGGCATCGAGCCTGACTTCGCGCTTGTGAAGTTCAAGAAGCTCGCCGGCGGCGGCTACTTCAAGATCATCAACCGCGCCGTTCCGGAAGCCCTGCGCTCGCTCGGCTACGGCGAGAGCCAGATCGCCGAGATCGAAGCCTACGCTGTCGGCCACGGCAACCTGAACCAGGCGCCGGCGATCAACCCGTCGACGCTGAAGGCCAAGGGCTTCACCGACGAAAAGGTGGAAGCGGTCAACGCCGCTCTGAAGAGCGCCTTCGACATCAAGTTCGTCTTCAACCAGTGGACGCTCGGCGCCGACTTCCTCAAGGGCACGCTGAAGGTCACCGACGAACAGCTCGGTTCGATGGACTTCAACCTGCTCGACCACATGGGCTTCTCCAAGAAGGACATCGAAGCGGCGAACATCCACGTCTGCGGCGCGATGACGCTGGAAGGCGCACCGTTCCTCAAGAACGAGCACCTGCCGGTCTTCGATTGCGCCAACCCCTGCGGCAAGATCGGTAAGCGCTACCTGTCGGTCGAAAGCCACATCCGCATGATGGCCGCCGCCCAGCCGTTCATCTCGGGCGCCATCTCCAAGACGATCAACATGCCGAACGAGGCGACCGTCGAGGACTGCAAGAACGCCTACATGCTCTCCTGGAAGCTGGCGCTGAAGGCAAACGCCCTCTATCGCGACGGCTCCAAGCTGTCGCAGCCGCTGAACGCCTCGCTGATCGAGGACGACAAGGACGAGGATGCGCTGGAGGATCTGATCCAGGCGCCTGCCGCCGCCCAGGCCGTCACCATCACCGAGAAGATCGTCGAGCGCGTCATCGAGAAGGTGATCCGCGCCCGCGAAAAGCTGCCGAACCGTCGCCAGGGCTACACCCAGAAGGCCGTCGTCGGCGGTCACAAGGTGTATCTGCGCACCGGCGAGTTCGGTGACGGCCGGCTCGGCGAGATCTTCATCGACATGCACAAGGAAGGGGCCGCCTTCCGTGCGATGATGAACAACTTCGCGATCGCCATCTCGCTCGGCCTGCAATACGGCGTGCCGCTCGAAGAATATGTGGAGGCCTTCACCTTCACCAAGTTCGAGCCGGCCGGCATGGTCCAGGGCAACGACGCGATCAAGAACGCGACGTCGATCCTCGACTACGTCTTCCGCGAACTGGCGGTTTCCTATCTCGGCCGTCACGATCTTGCTCACGTGGATACGTCCGATTTCGGCAACACCGCACTCGGCAAGGGCATCCAGGAAGGCAAGACCAACCTGATCTCCACAGGTTGGACGCGCGGCTACAAGCCGACGATCGTCGGCGGCACCGGCGACCGGGCCTCCAGCGAACCCAAGGGCTCGTCGACGGGTGCCCCCGCTCGCGCCTCCTCGGGTGCGACCGTGACGGCGATCGCCGGCAACACGGTGCGCAAGCTGGAAACAACGACCGCGATCGCCACTTCGGAAATCGTCGCTTTCAAGCGCGACTATGAAGAGCGGGCTGCGGAACTGGCAGAAGAGATCGCCGACGAAGTCGAGCAGGAAGTCACCGCCCTCTTCTCCGACAAGGCAGCCGCCGAAGCGGCATCGGCCAAGTCGGATGCCAAGAAGGTGGAAGCCGAACGCCGCGCCCGCTCGATCATGCAGGGCTACACCGGCAACATGTGCACCGAGTGCCAGAACTTCACGATGGTGCGCAACGGCACCTGCGAGAAGTGCGACACCTGCGGCGCAACGAGCGGCTGCAGCTGAGCCACGTCGTCGTCGCCTTTGACGACGACGACTGAACGAAGGCCACGATCATTGCCAACCCGAGGTTTTCCTCGGGTTGGAGTGCTTTATAGAACAAAACGCGAATATACAGACCGAGCCACCATTTGATTGGGTTCCCTTGAAGCCTGTTCCGATCATCGACATTATTCTCGAAGACCCGAACCGGGAGGACCTCAGCGGCATCGTTGCGCCGCTGGATGCCTACAACCATGCCCATAGCGGCATGGCCGATCTGCCCGGTTTTGCCATCGTCCTTCGCGATCCGGAGACGAAAGTCGCGACGGGTGGGCTCTATGCGACGGATGGATATGGCTGGGCCTTTATCCGTTACCTCGCCGTTCCCGATGAATACCGCGGCCAAGGCCTTGGCCGACGCCTGATCGAGGAAGCGGAGAAGATCGCGCGCCAGCGCGGCTATGTCGGCCTTTGGCTCGACACCTTCGAATTCCAGGCCCGGCCCTTCTATGAAAAGCTCGGCTTCGAGTTCTTTGGTGAACTCGAAGGCGGTGAAGGGGCGATTGCGCGCTACTTTCTGAAGAAGCGGTTCTGACGTCGGAAAGTCACGCTCCGAAGAAGCAACCGCGTTTTCTGCCCTCCGAAAGCAGCAGCATGCGGCGGCGACACGATTCACGACCGCCGACGCCGCCGGACAGCGAGTGCCTTGTTGCCCTACAACGCGTTTAGGGTCACCCGAATCGCCGGCTGCTGTTGACGTCCTTGCCGATGATCTCCCGGATAATGGTCAAGCTTTCCTTGGCCGCTTCTTTAGGTGCAAGTGCGGTATCGGCGACGTTGCTGACCAGCTTCGTCATGTCGTGATCGATGTCCTTCTCCGCCCAGCGCTTTCCTTTGGCGACGGTGATGTACACGGAGTAGGCATGGTGCATGGTCCCGGGCCGCTCGCCGATGATGTGGAGAATTCCTCGAAACGTGCTGGGATCGGCCTCGGCAAACAACGTCTCGCCGATCCTGTAGCCGGCCCGCACTCTGCCGCTGGTCACCAGGATGTTCTTGTCACTCACCGAGACGCCGGCATCGCCGAGCAACCTGCGCATTTCCTCCAGATAGGGCGAAAGATGGCCCTCATCCATGATGGCCTTGGCGTTCAAACCATCTGAAATGACGGTTGGCGTGTACCGCCGACACTTCAACGAGGCTCACGGAGCGCCATCGTCCGGTTGCAGGGTAAACCCGCCGGCAGAGTTCGACAATGGGTGGAGTGCGCAAGCGGTTCAGAGAACGACGCCGCACTTCGCCTAGCCGGATCGGGCAACGACGTTCGAGCGTGCGTGCTGGCGCGCGTCTATTGACAGGCTTGGCGGCCGTCGTGTTGACTGGATGGCACGGGGCCGTAGCTCAGTTGGGAGAGCGCCGCAATCGCACTGCGGAGGTCGAGGGTTCGACTCCCTTCGGCTCCACCAAGGCAAACAGAATTGAGCCAATTGCCGAAGCACTGGATCAGCGGCTGATTTGTAAGCAGATCGCAAGTTCGCGTTACTCTGGGGATACCACTCGTCCCGGCCACCGCCCGGCCTTCGCGCAACAACGCCCGCTCACGCGCCCCTGTTTTCAGAGGCTGAACGGATCCCGTGCCGAGCGTTTCTCGCTCGGTGCATTGAACGGATCCGCCTTCTTCTCCTTGGACTTGCGGCCTTCGTCGGCGATGATCTCGTCGACTGCCTTCTGGCACTTCATCAGCTCTTCGGCCGCGGGGCCAGTGCCGCGCAGGCTGAGATTGGCGATCACGCGATCTTCGAACGCGATGGCCAGGCCCCGCTTGCGCACGAAGCCCGTCAGGAACTCGGCGTCGGTGACGTTCACGAACAGAAACTTTCCGCTCGCATCGCCAGCAGCGGTCGCCGAAGCGCTCCAGGGCTCGGTCTTGTCGAAGCGGAACGTCAGGTCGTATTCCTTGCCGACCTCGAGCGACCGCCAGTCGTCGCTGGCAAAGCTCATGTAGAGCGGCGACTCGGAGCCCTTGGGATAGAACCCGAGCCGCAAGGTGACGCCGCCGTCGAATTCCGACGATATGAAGCAGGAGCCCTCCATCGAGGTGTCGGATGCAACGGTCCAACCGTCGACGTCCTTCCACTTGATGATTTCGGACTCCTCGGCCGCGGCCGATCCCGCGGCGATCAGACAGCTTACCAATCCGACCAGCAATCTACGCATGCAAAACCCCCGTTTGCCCGCATTTTGATAGGTACCCGCGCCGCTGTCGAGGGTACCGAGCCCGATACCAGCAACATTTTAGGAATATTCACCTCTCTGCGGAAAGCGGACGCGCCCATCACATGGCGAAAGGATCTTTCGACGACTTGGTCTGGCCGCCACCGGCAAAGGGATCGTTGTTCGGGCCAGTGCCACCGGCGCCGGCAAAGGGATCGTTCGCTGCCCCCTGCCCGCCGTTCGGGATCAAGGCGCTAACCGCCTCCTGACATTTGAACATCTCGCTCACCGCCTTCATCGAATCGCGCAGGCTGAGGCTCGCGACGACGCGTCCCTCGAAGGCCAGCGCCAACGTGTTCTTGCGAACGAATTCGGTAAAGAAGTCGGTGTTGGAAAAGTTCACGACGAGGGCCTTGGCGCCGGTAAGATCGACGCCGAATGCAACGGCCGGCCACTGGCGACCCCGGTCGAGCTGCAAGGCGACGTCATATTCCCGCTGCGGCTCGATGGATTTCCACTCGGCATTGCCGATCGAAAGAAACGCCAGGTTCGCCGACCCCCGCGGATAAAAGCCGATACGAAGGATTGCGCCTGCATCATAGCTCGTCGCGGCGTAACACGAGCCTCCCAGGGATGGATCGGAACCCACCGTCCAGGCGTTGATCCGCTTCCAGATGTTCGAACGCCCATCTTCAGCAGACGCCGCTCCGGCCGTGAGCAACAGACCGAGCACCACCAACGACAATCTACGCATGCAATTACCCCACTTTCCACGCAAAGTTATCTTTTTTTGACCTCCTGTCGAGACGGTGAAGCCCCTTCCTCGCAGGGATTTTTGCGCATCCCCCACCCCCGACCCTAGAGCCGATACTGCCGGTGCGTTCTTCGCGCGTCGCAAGAGGAACGGTCAAGATGAACTCGAGGTGGAGCGGCTGGCGCAAATCGGACACAGCCTGCAGGCAAAGAGCTGTTGAACACGGCAGAGTGATCGCCATGCTTGCTGGACTTCGGAACGAAAGCACGGTTCACATCGTTTCCCACCATGTAGTGCCACCCCTTCATCAAGTGGACGATTCCCGTGCTTGCCGCCCTGCTTCTCGCTTCGATAGTCGCATCGCCCAATATGCCTGACGTCAAGCTCAGCGCCGCGACGGTGGATGAACTCCAGACCGATTTCGAACGGGCCGTGCCGTGCCATCAGATCGATGGACGCAACGTGTGGAAGGGCGCACTGGCGTTCTACATCCAGTCCTTCGTTTATGACGGCGACACGCCCGTCGCGACCGACGCCGCCGACGCGGTGCTGCCGGAAGACAACAGCGCAGAGACGGTGAAGGAGTTCGAGGACGCCTGCTCGACCTCGCAAGCGACCTAAATCTCTCCTCATAGAGCCCCGTGATTCGCTCGAATCAGCTGCGCGACTGGCGTCATCCGGCGCGATTTTGGCACGCAACCGTCGCCGATAAGCGCCCTGCTCCCGCAAAAGTGACCGATCGGCACCCGCAGAAGCGGCCAATCGCCTGAATTCACGGAATTTTAGGCACTTGCGGAACACATATGGAACAGATAGTGTCTGTTCTTGATTTGTTTCACGCCTCTGGAGCGACGTGCCATGCTGACCCGCAAGCAACAGGAATTGCTTCTGTTCATTCACGAACGCATGAAGGAGTCGGGCGTACCGCCGTCATTCGATGAAATGAAGGATGCGCTCGACCTGGCGTCGAAGTCTGGCATCCACCGTTTGATCACCGCGCTCGAAGAACGCGGCTTCATTCGCCGGCTGCCGAACCGGGCGCGCGCGCTCGAAGTCATCAAGCTTCCGGAAGCCTACGCCGCCGGCCAGCAGCAGCCGCGCAGGGGCTTCTCGCCGAGCGTGATCGAAGGCAGCCTTGGAAAGCCGCCGGCGGCCGCTCCTGCTGCGCCGAAGCCCGCCCCGGTTGCCGAAAGCACGTCCGTTTCCGTCCCGGTGATGGGGCGCATCGCTGCAGGCGTTCCGATCTCGGCGATCCAGAACAACACCCATGACATCACCGTGCCGCTCGACATGATCGGCAGCGGCGAACATTACGCCCTTGAAGTGAAGGGCGATTCGATGATCGAGGCCGGCATCTTCGACGGCGACACGGTGATCATCCGCAACGGCAACTCGGCCAATCCCGGCGACATCATCGTGGCGCTCGTGGACGACGAGGAAGCGACGCTGAAGCGCTTTCGTCGCAAGGGCGCGTCGATTGCGCTCGAAGCCGCCAACCCCGCCTACGAGACGCGCATCTTCGGACCAGATCGCGTGAAGATCCAGGGCAAGCTCGTCGGGCTGATCCGCCGCTACCATTGAATTCCAGGCAGAACGCCGAATCAAAAAAGAGCCTCGCCAAGGAAATTGGCGAGGCTCTTTCCATTTCGGGTGACCTGAAATCCAGATCGCCTATTCGTGGATCGTATATTCGCCGAGCTCGCAGAGATCCTGCGTGTCCTCGGTCGTATCGAGGGCCGAGCCCTCCTCGAATTCGAATCGCATGTCGTATTTGCAGACGTCCCGCCCGTCGGCAATGGTGATCTCCATGCTCTCGCCAGGGTTCAGGACCTGCCGACCGAAAACATCGTCTTCCCACTCATTGACGCCGACCGGCGACGTATAAAAGTTCGTCAGGACCACGCTGGTGTTGTTCTTCAGCTGGAAAACCAGGTCGTCCGCGTGCGCCTCAATAGCGGTCGCCGCAATACACGCCAACGCCGTCAGGATCAGTCTCTTTTTCATTGATGCCATTGCCTCCGTTCTTAATGTTGACGGACGCTACCGATGCGGCTGATCTCAGCGGAGTCATCGTTCCCCCTCTACCGATTTCACCGAAGCGATAAGATCCGACGGAGGCATAGGAGACGTGGCTTGCGCGGACGTGGGGTCGCGAAACGACCCGCGCTGCCCCAGGGCAGAACGTCGAACCAATTTAAACGAGGTGAAAATATTGGAGGCCTCGCCCGGAATTGAACCGGGGTACAAGGATTTGCAGTCCTCTGCGTCACCACTCCGCCACGAGGCCTCACAGCTCGGATAACCAAGCGTTGGCGCGGATTTAGAATGATTGCAGAAAAACCGCAAGAGGCATTTTCTGAAAAACGCGCCGTCGATTTGTTGGATAGATACTTTCCACAGAACGATCGCCGATGTCCGCCGATCGGCTCCCAGTTGATCTCAGCACCAGGGCGTCGGGCGTCCATCCCACGGGCGCACGAGCCCCTCGGAGACAAGCACGCGTCCAAGAGATTGATCGCCACGGGTAACCAGGCGCAGTTTTTCGCCGGCCTTGGCGTCTGATCGCCCGCCTGCCGAAACCAGCTTGAAGTCGCCCGCGTTCAGCAGCTCTCGCAGGCGCTGCTTGGCGTAGAAGCCGCGCGAACGCTCCTTGTCGCAGCTTGCCTGGCGGATTCGCGGCGCGTCGACGTCGGCGACGCGGATCGTCTCGCCATGAAAGACGAAAGTGGCGCCATCGATCACGCAGTTGTCGTTGCGAATGCCACAGAAATAGAACTGGTCGGTGCGGATGGACGCCGTCTTCACCTCTTCATTCGGCCGCACGACAGGGGTAGGCGGCGTGACCCCGACATTCACCGACGGCACGGGTGCGGCCAGAGCGACCTTGGTGACCGGGTCGGGCTTCGGATTCGGCTTGTGCCTGTCCGCCTGATGCGCGACGCGCTCCTGCGCTTCAGGAACGGCACGCGGAGGCTTCGGCTTCGTTTCCGTTCGCGACGCAAATGCCACGACATCGGAAACCACGGGCCAGTGCCGCAACTCGGCGCGATGGTCATAGGCCATGACGCCGCCAAGGGTGAGCGCTGCGGCCAGATACCATGGCGCCATGCCGCCCTGCTTGCTGCTGCTTCTGCCCGAACTGCGGCGTCGACGTTTCGTAGTGGCTTTGGCCATCGGTCCCCATCCTGATTCGAGACCGCATTATGCGTTTGATGCGTTGCCGAAAAGTTTTCGAGGGCACCCCAACAGAAGGGAAGACGGCGACGAACCGGTCATTCGCCTGCGCGGCCACGGCCCTTGTTGAGAGATTCGGAATTGATGCGGGGCGGCCGCGAGGTTTCGAAACCGCCGACCACCCTGCCCTCGACAACAAGATCGATAATTCTGCGCCCGGCTCAGGAACCCTTCGAGGAATTGGTCTTCCCGCGCCATCGCGCCCACCAGACGGCCAGGCGACGACGACGGCGGCGAACCGAGGGAATGTCGTGGGAAAGCACGATCAGGCCCAGCGGTATCATCCAGAAGCCCAGCACGGGCAAGAAGCCTAGAAAACCGCAGAACACCAGCAGCGAACCCAGCAGGATGCGCAAGAGCGGAGAGTCGGGCAGCGCTATGCGCCATTTGCCCAGCACGATCTGTCGTGTCTGCGGATCAATGCCGAAATGCATCTGCTTCCTGTTTTTATTCATCATTCCCTATCCGGCGTGTTTTCCCACAATTGGGGACTTCTCCACAGCCTCGCAACGGAACTTGTCATTTTTTTTGAAAAAAGCGCTTGGCAAATCAGAAAAGCATGCGTATTAGCAGCCTCACTTCTGAAGCGCACAGCACAACAGCGGCGCGGATGATCCCTGGTAGCTCAGCGGTAGAGCATTCGACTGTTAATCGACAGGTCGCCGGTTCGAATCCGGCCCGGGGAGCCACTTTCTAAAAGAGCCATTTGCAGCGATGCGAATGGCTCTTTTTCATTTTGCGCCTATGTTCCATAGGTGATCAATCCCCAACCTCCTGATGGTTCTCCATGACAAAGGCCGCGGCGCCGCCCATCATCGTCTGGTTCCGCAAGGATCTTCGCCTGGCCGACAATCGCGCTCTTTCGGCCGCTGCCGGCGAAGCCGCGGTCATTCCCCTCTATATTCGCGAACCCGCCGACAGCGGCAACGGCCCGCTTGGCGCGGCTCAGGAGTGGTGGCTGCACCATTCGCTTGAAGCTTTGGGCGCAAGTCTTGCCGAGCGCACTTCAAGCCTCGTTCTTCGATCAGGCACGCCGCTGGACGTGATCGTCGAGATCGCGCGCGCAAGCGGCGCGGAGCGCATCTACTGGAACCGTCGCTACGACCCGAGCGGCATCGCCACGGATACCGCGCTCAAGAAGGCGCTGGCAGAACGGGGCATCACCGCCGAGAGTTTTGCTGGGCAGTTACTGCACGAGCCCATGCGGCTGCTGACGACCACCGGCGGCCCCTACCGCGTGTTCACGCCGTTCTGGCGCGCGCTCGTGCTGAAAAACGAGCCGGCACCGCCGATCGACCGGCCGCACCATGTTGCAGCACCGGAAACCTGGCCGCGATCGGAGCGCCTCGACGACTGGTCGCTGTTGCCGACGAAGCCGGACTGGGCAGCAACATTCGGCGAGGTGTGGACGCCGGGCGAAGACGGTGCCTCCGCCCGCCTCGAAGAATTCATCGACGAAAAGCTCGACGCCTACAAACGTCGCCGCGACTTCCCCGACGCGGATGGCACATCCCTGCTCTCACCCCATCTGGCGTTTGGCGAAATCTCGCCGGCGCAGGCCTGGCACGCGGCAGCGGGCCCCCAGGCCGACAGCGGCGAAGGGGCTGCCACCTTCCGCAAGGAGCTCGCCTGGCGCGAATTCTCCTACCATCTGCTGTTTCATTATCCTGAGCTCCCCCGCCGCAACCTCGACCGTCGATTCGACCGCTTCCACTGGCTGAACGACGACGACGATTTCACCACCTGGACCAAGGGGCTCACCGGATACCCGATCGTCGATGCCGGCATGCGCCAGCTGTGGCGTCACGGCTACATGCACAATCGCGTCCGCATGATCGTCGCCTCCTTTCTCATCAAGGACCTGCTCGTCGACTGGCGCAGGGGAGAAGCTTGGTTTCGCGACACGCTGGTCGACGCGGATCCGGCCAACAATGGCGCAAGCTGGCAATGGGTCGCCGGATCGGGCGCGGACGCCGCACCGTTCTTCCGGATCTTCAACCCGCTGATCCAGGGCGAAAAATTCGACCCCGACGGTCTCTATGTGAAGCGCTTCGTGCCGGAACTCGAGCGCCTTTCCCCGCGCTATGTCCATCGCCCCTTCGCAGCCCCACCCGCAGCCCTTGCGGAAGCCGGCATCGAACTTGGCACGACCTACCCCAAACCGATGGTCGACCATGCCGTTGCGCGGGACCGGGCACTGGCGGCTTTCCGGCAGATCACAAGCGCGCCGGGAGATTCCGAAGGCCCATAGAGCCTCCGGTAGAATTCCTCAGTTGGCGTCTCGCCCGATTGCGGCTAGGCTCACCTTACGGATGCAACAGCTGAGGGGGTGGTGTATGCGTAATCTGGAAGCCGATTTTGCTGCATTAGCCGATGCCGTGGAGCTATCTTCCGACAACCTGGCAACGGTCGTGCGGGATTTTCCGCTCAAGGCGCGCATGGTGCTTGGCGCGCTGGTGCACCTTCAGGTGGGAACGCTGATGCTCGCCACGCCAGATGGCCGCCGGCTGGTGATCAAAGGCGCCAGGGCCGGCCCCAGCGCCATCCTCAATCTCAACAACTGGAACCTGCCCCAGCGCGCCATTTCAGGCGGCACCATCGGGGCCGCGGAAAGCTACATCGACGGCGACTGGGACAGTCCCGATGTCGGCGCCTTTCTCGAACTCTTCCTCGTCAACGCCGAAATCGGCAACAACTTTCCGAACCGCGCGCGCGGGCTTCTGCGCCTCTTCGACAAGTTCCTGCACTGGCGCAATGCCAATACCCGCTCCGGTGCCCGCCGCAACATCCAGGCCCACTACGACCTCGGCAATGCGTTTTACAGCGAATGGCTCGATCCGAGCATGACCTATTCGTCCGCGCTCTACGCCACCGGCGCCAATGATCTCCGCTCGGCGCAGAAAGCCAAGTACCGCGCGCTGGCCGAGGCGACGAATCTGCGTGCCGGCGACCACGTGCTCGAGATCGGCTGCGGCTGGGGCGGTTTTGCCGAATTCGCGGCGGCGGAAATCGGCTGCAAGGTCACCGGGCTGACGATCAGCCGCGAGCAACTGGCCTTCGCGCGCGAACGCATGCAGCGGGCCGGCCTTGCCGACCGTGTCGAACTGAAGTTCCAGGACTATCGCGAGGAAAGAGGCGCCTATGACCGCATCGTCTCCATCGAGATGTTCGAGGCCGTCGGCGAAAAATTCTGGGCAACCTATTTCTCGCAGCTGAAGCGGTGCCTGAAACCCGGCGGCAAGGCCGGACTGCAGATCATCACGATCAAGCCCGAATCCTATGAGGAGTATCGCTCCAATCCGGATTTCATCCAGAAATACGTCTTCCCGGGCGGCATGCTGCCGACGCGCGAGCATCTGGTCGAGCTTGGCCGCAATGTCGGCCTGCGGATGATCAACGACTTCGGCTTCGGGGTCGACTATGCCCGCACGCTCGGCGAATGGCGGGAGCGGTTCTGGGCGGTCTGGAGCAGGATTGAGCCGCTCGGCTTCGACCTGCGATTCAAGCGGCTGTGGGAGTTCTACTTCTACTATTGCGAGGCTGGGTTCCGCGCCCGCAACATCGATGTCCGGCAGATCGTCTTCGAGTGAAGCGTACGCCGCGTCTTTACCGCGTCACCCGTAGCGCTTAATAGGCGGTCGATCCAAGTTTCTGTTCAAAGGTACAGCATGCGTCTTGCATGGTTTTTCCTCGCGCTCGCCATCGCGACTGAAGTGGTGGGCCTGACGGTGATGAAGGCCGCTTCCGAAAGCGGCTCCTACCTCGGCCACATCGTCATGTATGTCTCGATCGCGCTCTCCTACGTCTTCCTGGCGAAGGCCGTGAAGACGATATCGGTGGGCGTCGCCTACGCGATCTGGGAAGGTTCGGGCGTCGCCATCATCACACTGGTTTCGGTTTTCGTGTTCGGCCATGTGCTGACCGGACGCGAAATGCTCGGACTTTCGATGGCGATCGTCGGCATCCTGCTCGTCAATGCCGGCGAGTACCACGAAGAGGACGACGCGATGAACGAAGGAGCCGCCGATGAGCGCGCCTAGCATCTACTTCGTTCTCGCGGTCGTGGCCGGCATCCTCGATATTGGGGCCAACCTTGCATCGACGAAATCGGAGGGGTTCGCCCGCCGTGGCTGGGGCATCCTCTCGATCCTGCTGGTGCTCGCCGCCTTTGCCTTCCTGGCGGAAGCCACCAAGGGCATGGAGCTCGCCATTGCCTATGCCGTGCTTGGCGCAACCGGGATCTTCGGAACGGCTATTTGTGGCCGTTTCCTGTTCGGCCAGAAGCTGAAGCCGATCGGCTGGGTCGGACTGGCTCTCATCTTCGGCGCGGTGCTGGTGCTTCACACCGCCTGACGCGGGTGCCCGCCGGGTCCGGCGTGCTTCTTGCCTTCCATGGCCTCCGCCTTGCTGCAGGTCAGCCAGTTCAATACGCGGAAATAGAGGCTGTAGGGCAGCAGGTCCATGAGCTTCATCGCGTAGGCAAAGCGGCGCGGAAAGGCAATCTCGAACCGTCGCGACTTCAGGCCGGCGACGATACGCCTTGCCGCCTCCTCGCTGGTCACCGGCGCCGGTCTCAGAAATCGGATATGTGCGGTCCCGGGCGTATCGACGAAGCCGGGACTGATGATCTGCAGCCGGATGCCGAGCCGGTCGAGATCGAACTTCAGGCTTTCAGCCATATTGATCAGCGCGGCCTTGGTGGCGCCATAGGCGGCACTGGTCGGCAATCCGCCATAGCCGGCGACCGACGAGACGATGGCGATGTGTCCGTACCCCTGCGCCTTCATATGCTCCACCGCCGGCAAGAGACAGTTGACGACGCCGTTGAGGTTGACGGCAAAGCTCTTCTCGAAGGCCTCGCGGTGAAGCTCGCCTCCCCGCACCGGCAGCGCGACCCCGGCGTTCAGCACCACGAGCGAAAGATGCCCGTGATCGTATTCGATCGCCGCCATCACCCGCTCCATGTCGGCGGGGTCGGTGACATCGCCGTCGAGCACGGTGATCCGCCCTTCACTTGCCGCTTCATGCTGCAGATCCACGAGCCTGTCGTGGTTTCTCGCCGTCACGACGACGGAGTAACCTTCGCGCACCAGCGCAAGCGCCAGTGCCCGCCCGGTTCCCGAGCTTGCGCCCGTTACCCAAGCCAGTTTCTGTTCCGATTTCGTAGATTGAATACTCATCACTCACTCCTCGGCACGCGCCGGGAAACACGTACGCATCTCCTTCTGTGGGCGAAAAATGACTTGCCCGGCCCTTCTTCGCGGCAGCGCTCCTTGCCGCCGGCTCTCGCAGTCCCTGGAGACGATTTTTGTTCGGGACAGAGCGACGGCGAAACGCTATTTCTTGCCTGAAGTGCAGGCTGAGCCGAAAACACGCCAACATTTCGGCGGTACCGGAACGTTGTCGATATTCGCTGGCCGCCATTCGTTTTTACCTGGTACGTGCCGCCTTGCCGCGGTGCCTGTCCTCAAACACGAGGTTCTGAAAATGGCCATTCTCCCGTCCGTGCTCGAAGCAATCGGAAACACGCCCCTGATCCGGCTGAAATCCGTTTCCGACGCGACAGGCTGCACGATCCTCGGCAAGGCCGAGTTTCTGAACCCCGGACAATCGGTGAAGGACCGGGCGGCCCTTTCGATCATCCGCCATGCGGAACGCACCGGGCAGTTGCGGCCGGGCGGCGTCATCGTCGAAGGCACGGCCGGCAACACCGGCATCGGGCTGGCGCTCGTCGGCCAGGCGCTCGGCTACCGCACCGTCATCGTCATCCCGGAAACCCAGAGCCAGGAAAAGAAGGACGCCCTCCGGCTGCTTGGCGCCGAGCTCGTCGAAGTGCCCGCCGTTCCCTATAAGAACCCCAACAACTACGTGAAGATTTCCGGCCGCCTTGCTGAGCAACTGGCGAAGACCGAGCCGAACGGCGCCATCTGGGCCAACCAGTTCGACAACGTTGCCAACCGCGACGCCCATGTGGAGACCACGGCGCCCGAGATCTGGCGCGACACGGATGGCAAGGTCGACGGTTTCATCTGCGCCGTCGGCTCCGGCGGAACGCTGGCCGGTGTCGCGCAAGGGCTGAAGGCGAAGAACCCGGCAATCAAGATCGGCCTTGCCGATCCGCAAGGGGCCGCACTCTACAATTTCTACACCAATGGCGAACTGAAGTCCGAGGGAAGCTCGATCACCGAAGGCATCGGCCAGGGCCGCATCACTGCCAACCTCGAAGGCTTCACGCCCGACTTCTCCTACCAGATCCCCGATTCGGAAGCGGTGCCATACGTCTTCGATCTGATCGAGCGGGAAGGCATCTGCGTCGGTGGTTCGACGGGCATCAACATCGCCGGCGCGGTACGGCTCGCCAAGGATCTCGGACCGGGACATACGATCGTGACGATCCTGTGCGACTATGGTAACCGCTATCAGTCGAAGCTCTTCAACCCGGACTTCCTCGCCTCCAAGGGGCTGCCGGTTCCAACATGGTTGAAGATGGCTTCCAACATTGCAGTGCCATACGAATCAGTTGGATAGGAATGCGATGACCAGGACCGTGACCGCGCTCTTCCGTGACGACTTCTACCTCTCGACCTGCGAGGCCAGCGTCACCGGAATCCTCGAAGACGGCGGGATCGAGTTTGATCAGACCTGCTTCTATGCCACCTCCGGCGGCCAGCCCGGCGACAAGGGCTTTCTGGAGCGCGCCGATGGCAGCCGCATCGACATCGCGGTCGCCCGCCACGGGGAGACCAAGGACATCATCGTCCATGTGCCGGCCGAGGGCCAGCCGGCGCCCGAGATCGGCGAGAAGCTGGTTCTGCACATCGACTGGCCCCGCCGCTACCGGCTGATGCGTATGCACACGGCCTGCCACCTCCTTTCGGTCGTCTGTCCCTTCCCGATTACCGGAGCATCGGTCGGCGAGGACGAGAGCCGTGTCGATTTCGACATGAGCGAGACGATCGACCGGGACGAGGTCACGGCAGCGCTGATGAAGCTCGTCGACGAAAACCACCCCGTTTACGTCCAGTGGATCACCGACGACGAACTCGCCGCCAACCCCGGCATTGTCAAGTCGAAGAATGTTCGCCCGCCGATCGGCCTTGGGCGCGTCAGCCTTGTCTGCATCGGCGAGAACTCGGCGATCGACAGCCAGCCCTGCGGCGGCACGCATGTGTCGGAAACGCAGGAAGTCGGCGCCATCCATATCGCCAAGATCGAGAAAAAGGGTAAGGAGAACCGCCGGTTCCGTATCCGCTTCGGCACCCCCGAAGACCGCGCATCAGTTTGAGTAAGGAGTTGCGACCGTGACCAACAACAAGAGCGCCTTTGTCGTTTCCGCCGATTGGCTGCAGGAGCGCCTTGGCGATCCCTCGATCCGGATCCTCGACGCGTCGTGGTATCTGCCGGCACAGAAGCGCAACCCGAAGGCGGAATACGACGCCGGCCACATTCCCGGTGCGGTCTTCTTCGACCAGGACGCTATTGCCGACCATACGAGTGGCCTGCCGCACACCCTGCCTTCGCCGGAAGCTTTTGCCGAAGCCGTCGGCGCGCTCGGCGTCAGCGAGACGGATACGATCGTCGTCTATGACGGCCCCGGCATCATGACGGCGCCGCGCGTCTGGTGGGAATTGCGCATTATGGGCGCCAAGAATGTCTATGTGCTCGATGGCGGTATGGACGGCTGGAACCGGGAAGGCCGACCCGTGAGCACGGACGTGCCTTCGCCCAAGCCAGCCACGTTCAAGCCGAGCTTCACGCCGGCCGCGGTCACGTCTCTCGCGGGGATGAAGCAGATCGTCGCCGATGGAGCGATCCAGATCGCCGACGCCCGTGGCGCCCCGCGCTTTTATGGCGAGGAAGCCGAGCCGCGCGCCGGTCTTCGTTCGGGCCACATGCCGGGCGCCTACAGCCTGCCGTCCGGCGTCTTTTCGGAAAACGGGAAGCTCAAGGATCTCGAGAGCCTCCGCCAGACATTCGCCGCTGCCGGCGTCGATCTTTCAAAGCCCGTGGTCACCACCTGCGGATCGGGCGTGACTGCCGCCATCATCACCCTGGCGCTGCAATCGCTCGGCCACACCGACAACACGCTCTATGACGGGTCCTGGTCGGAATGGGGCGGACGCGCTGACACCGCTGTCGTCACGGGTCGCGAGTGACGCCATGCGCACTCCGAAGCTCACCTCACTGACGGCGCACGTCACCGAACTCGAAATGACGGCTCCGCCGAAGCAGAGCCTGCCGATGCCGGTCAATATCCAGACCGCGATCCTGCGCGTCTCCGACATTCCGCTCGGCTACTATCGGTTTCTCTATCTGCGCGTCGGACGCCGCTGGCATTGGACCGAACGGCTGCGAATGAGCGACGAGGATCTGGCAGCCCTGCTTGGAGACAAGCGGCGGAGCGTAACGGTCCTCTACGTCAACGGCGCGCCGGCCGGCTTCTTCGAGCTGCATCAGGGCGACGACGACGTGGTCGAGCTTGTGCATTTCGGGCTGATGGAACACGCACTCGGCCTCGGGCTCGGCAAATGGTTCCTGCTGCAAACGCTGTTTGCCGCCTGGGCGCTGAACCCGAGCAAGCTTACGGTGACCACCAACAACCTCGACCATCCCCGCGCGCTGCAGCTCTATCAGCAATTCGGCTTCTCGCCGGTCGCGACCCGCGAAGCCACAGTCAAGCCTTTGACCGATGCCGAACTTCTGACGCTGGTGAAGAACCTCTGAAGAACACCATCCGGCAAGTTCCGGGTGTCCCGATGGCTGCTGCCGGTGCAGTCTCCTGATCGAACAACAGAAGCCGATCAAGGAGATCCACCATGTCGTTGCGCTATATTCCTATGTCCGACGCGGAAGCCCGCCGGATGAGAGAAGGTGGGCTGGACGCCTATGGCAATGCGCCGGAACGACAGGTCTCCGATGGCGGCGGCGTACCCTGCCGTCATTGCCTGGATTATGTCGAGGCCGGCGCACCCTATCTGGTTTTCGCGCTTCGGCCGTTTGCCTCGTTGCAGCCCTATGCGGAAACCGGGCCCGTGTTCATGCACGCCGAGGCCTGCCCGGCGCATGATGGCGACGCATTGCCGCCGATCCTGAACTCACGCGCCGACTACCTGCTGCGCGGCTACGGCGCGGACGAGCGCATCGTCTATGGAACAGGCGACGTCGTTGTCAGGGAAGAAGTGGAAAGTCGCGCGACCGAGTTGCTGGCGAGATCGGACGTTGCCTCCGTGCACGTCCGTTCCACCCGGAACAATTGCTACCAGTGCCGGATAGAGCTGGCCTGAGACGAAATCGGCCCGGCATTGCTGCCGGGCCGAACCGATTGTCAGGCGACGTTCAGCACTGCCTCGGGCGCATAGGCATCATAGCCGAGCGCTTCGGCGACGGGCGCGTTGGTGACTCGACCGCGGTGCACGTTGAGGCCGGCGCGCAGATGCCGGTCTTCGGCGATCGCCTTCAGGCCCTTGTCGGCGAGTTGCAGACCATAATGCAGCGTGGCGTTGTTGAGCGCATGCGCCGAGGTCACTGGCACCGCACCCGGCATGTTCGCAACGCAGTAGTGCACGATGCCATCGACCTCATAGGTCGGATCGGAATGGGTCGTCGCGTGCGAGGTTTCGAAGCAGCCGCCCTGGTCGATGGCGACGTCGACGATGACCGCTCCCTTCTTCATGCCGGTCAGCATTTCGCGGGTCACGAGCTTCGGTGCCGCAGCGCCCGGGATCAGCACGGCCCCGATGACGAGATCGGCCGAGAAGACTTCCTCTTCCAGGGCGTCGATGGTCGAATAGCGCGTGTGCACGCGGCCGGCGAAGAGATCGTCGAGCTGGCGCAGACGCGGGATCGAACGATCGAGGATAGAGACATCGGCGCCGAGGCCCGCCGCCATGCGCGCAGCATGCAGGCCGACTACGCCGCCACCGATGACGGTCACCTTGGCCGGCAGCACGCCGGGCACGCCGCCGAGCAGGATGCCGCGGCCACCATTGGCTTTCTGGAGCGAGGTCGCACCGGCCTGGATCGCCAGGCGCCCGGCAACTTCGGACATCGGCGCAAGCAGCGGAAGGCCGCCGCGATCGTCGGTGACGGTCTCGTAGGCGATCGCCGTGACGCCGGAATTGAGCAGGCCCTTGGTCTGTTCCGGATCGGGCGCAAGATGCAGATAGGTATAGAGAATTTGGCCTTCGCGCAGCTGCGCCCATTCGGAGGGCTGCGGCTCCTTGACCTTGACGATCATGTCCGATTTTTCGAACACGTCCTTTGCCGTCGCGACGATTTTCGCGCCAGCGGCACGGTACGCATCGTCGTCCGCGCCGATCCCTGCCCCGGCCTTGGTTTCCACGATTACCTCGTGGCCATGGGCAACATATTCACGCACCGAGCCGGGCGTCAGGCCGACACGATATTCATGGTTTTTGATTTCCTTCGGGCAACCGACACGCATCCTTGCGTTCCTCTCCTGTAATGGGCTTTGCGCCGCTTTTGACGAGGCAATCAGCAAAACACGCGGACAATCGAATGTCCTTGCAAAGACGAAAGCCAACGCGCATTGATTTCGAAAAATATTGCGGCATTTGGAGCAATATCGAGGGAAATCACCAATGAGCGAACTTGACGCCATCGATCATGCGATTCTGCGCATTCTTCAGCAGAACGGGCGGATCTCCAATGCCGACCTCGCGGCCAAGGCCGGGCTCTCGCCGTCGGCCTGCTCGCGCCGGGTCGACATCCTGGAAAAATCGGGAACGATCGCCGGATACCATGCCCGGATCGCCCACAAGGCGCTCGATTACCAGATCGTGGTCATCGTGCACATTTCGCTCTCGGGGCAGTTCGCCAAGACGCTCGCCGAATTCGAGGCGGCGGTAAAGCTCTGTCCGAACGTGCTCGTCTGCTACCTGATGTCGGGGGAATACGACTATATCCTGCGGGTGGCGGCCAAGGATCTGCAGGACTACGAGCGCATTCACCGCGACTGGCTTTCGGCCCTGCCCCACGTGGTGAAGATCAACTCGAGCTTCTCGCTGCGCGAAATCATCGACCGGCCGAATGTCGGCATCTGAAGGCGGCCGAAGACTCTACCGGCCGACGACGCAATCGCGGCCGCGTCCCTTGGCAGCATAGAGCCTCAAATCGGCCTGCGCCAGCAGATGCTCGACCGAGCCCCCATCGGCCGGCGTCGAAGAGAGCCCGATGCTCGCCGTCACCGGGCGCCCATCCGGCGTCGACAACTGGCTCGATATCGCGATCCGGATTTCATCGGCGCGCCGCAGCCCATCCGCCTGGTCCATCTCCGGACAAAGGATGACGAACTCCTCGCCACCGTAGCGGAACAGGCGATCGACGGGGCGAATCTTCGATTTCACCGTTTCGACCAGCTGTTGCAGCACGCGGTCGCCCTCGAGATGCCCGAAGCGATCGTTGACGCCCTTGAAGTGATCGACGTCAATGATCATCAGGGTAACGGCAGCGTTCGCGCCGGTGGCCATACGCAGCATTTCCGGTGCTTCGACCTCGAACCGGCTGCGGTCGAGCGAGCCCGTCAGCGTGTCCTGCCCGGACCGCGACAACAGATCCTCGTAGCGCTCGCGGAAGGTCAGCGTGTTGAAGATGTCGCCGAGCGGCCGGTCCGACATGGCAAGCGACGGGTGGCGCGAGAGGTTGAGATAAAGGCCGACGGCAATGGCATAGAAGGGTGCCGCCAGCATCTTCGCCATCCAGCCGCCCCAGAAGACCTCCGCCGGCGCGCCGTTCCACCAGCGCAGCGCCGCATAGAAGGCGGCCTGATCGAATGTGAGCACCACGACACCGCAGATGAGGAAACGGACGGTCACGAAGTGACGCAACCACTGACCGAGGCGCTCGTAGAGCAGGATGATCATCAGCGCATCGAAGTAGAGGATCGTCGTCCCCCAGACCATCAGCCATCCCATCTCGTCGATGAAGACGAGGTCGGCGGAGCGCTCCGCGACGATCGATACCGTATCGTGCTGCCGCAGCAGAAGGCTGAGCGCTACGGTGAGGAAATTGCCGGCGAGCAGACCATAGATCGGTTGGCGCACCGTTGCTGCGTCCTCCTTCACATAGAGGAGGAGGATCATCATCAACTTGCCGGAAAACAGGACGGCCGATCCCGGCGAGATCACGCCGAACGGCAGTTGCACATAGAAGACCGCTGCAAGATAGGTCTCGATGAAGTGCATGACGCCAAGGGCGGCGACAAATACCCCGAGCCCCAGTCGGGCACGAAGGTGCAACAGCCCGATCATCGCCGTCACGTAGACCAGCGCCTCGCCGACGAAGAGAAGAAGGTTGGCGTTTGGCATGTGCTTGAGAAAGTTCCGTTTCGTGGAGCACCGTTAACCAGGAAACTTGAAGAAAACTTTACCAGGTGTCCGCTGTTGCTCGACCTTTTCAGTGCGAAAATCTGCCGCTTTCGGAAACGGCGGCTTTCCGGCATAGTCGGCGCCAACCCACCGTCGTTCGCTGACCAGCGAACACAACTCCCAATTGTATTCCTTTTCCATGAAGACCCGCATTCTTGATAAATGGAGGACCGCATGACATCGATGACTTCCCCGCTTCACCTCACGCGCCGCTCGCTTCTCGCGGGGGCCGCGGCCTCGTCGGCACTCGTCATGCTGCATCCATTCTCGGCGCGCGCCGCCGCGAATCAGGCGCATCTCAGGATCATGGAATCGACGGACTTGCACGTCCACGTGTTCCCCTACGACTACTACGGCGACAAACCTAACGACACGGTCGGCCTTGCGCGCACCGCTTCGATCATCGACGCCATCCGCGCCGAAGCGACGAACTCCATCCTCGTGGATAACGGCGACTTCCTGCAGGGCAATCCGATGGGCGACTACATCGCCTATCAGCGCGGCATGAAGGATGGCGACATCCACCCGATCGTCGCCGCCATGAACGTGCTCGGCTATGACTGCGGCACGCTCGGCAACCACGAATTCAACTATGGTCTGGACTTCATGTTCAAGGTGCTGAACGGGGCCAATTTCCCCGTGGTCTGCGCCAACCTGACGAAAGGATCGCTTGCCGCCAATGCGCGCCAGGACGAACTCTTCCTGAAGCCCTATGTCATTCTCGACCGCAAGGTGAAGGACGGTTCCGGCCAGGAGCATTCGGTCCGCGTCGGCCTCATCGGCTTCGTACCGCCGCAGATCATGACCTGGGACGCCAAGCACCTGGAAGGCAAGGCCAACGCCCGCGACATTGTCAAGGCGGCCGAAGCCTGGGTGCCGCAGATGCGCGAAGAAGGCGCCGACATCGTCGTGGCGCTCTCGCACTCCGGTATCGGCCAGCAGGCCTATGCGGAGAACCTCGAGAACGCCTCCGTGCCGCTGGCCGCAATCGAAGGCATCGATGCGATCGTGACCGGCCACAGCCACCTGGATTTCCCCGGACCGAAGTTCAAGGAGATTGCCGGCGTCGACAACGAGAAGGGACTGATCTCCGGCAAGCCCGGCGTCATGGGCGGATTCTGGGGCTCGCATCTCGGCCTGATCGACCTGTTGATCGAGCGCGACGGCGGCAAATGGCGCGTCGTCAGTTCGACGAGCGAGGCACGCCCGATCTATCGCCGCGAGGACAAGAAGGTCATCGCCGAGGTCGCCGACAAGCCGGAGGTCCTGGCGGCCGCCCAGAAGGACCACGAGGCGACGCTTGCCTATGTGCGCACGCCCGTCGGCAAGACCAGCGCGCCGCTCTATTCCTACTTTGCCCTGGTTGCTGACGATCCGTCGGTGCAGATCGTCAGCCAGGCGCAGGCCTGGTACATCAAGGAGATGCTGAAGGAGACCGAGCACCGCGACCTGCCGGTACTTTCGGCGGCTGCCCCCTTCAAGGCCGGGGGTCGCGGCGGCGCCGACTACTACACCGACGTTCCGGCCGGCGACATCGCCATCAAGAACGTCGCGGATCTGTACCTCTATCCGAACACGGTGCAGGCCGTGGTCATTACCGGCGAGCAGGTACGCAACTGGCTGGAAATGTCGGCCGGCATCTTCAACGAGGTCAAGCCGGGCGCTTCCGACGCGCCGCTGATCAACGGCGGTTTCCCGTCCTACAATTTCGACGTCATCGACGGGGTCACCTATCAGATCGACCTTTCCGTACCGCCGAAGTTCGACAAGGACGGCAACACGATCAATGCCGCCTCGAACCGCATCAAGAACCTGCAGTTCAACGGACAAGCGATTGATCCGGCCCAGAAATTCGTCGTGGCCACCAACAACTACCGCGCCGGCGGCGGCGGCAACTTCCCCGACATCGGCGCCGACAAGGTGGTCTTCGTGGCCCCCGACACCAACCGCGATGTGGTGGTGCGCTACATCATCGACCAGGGCACGATCAACCCGTCGGCCGACGCCAACTGGACCTTCGTCCCGCTCGCAGGCACCAGCGTGACATTCGACAGCGGACCGAAGGCGCGGCAGTTCCTGGCGCAGGTGAAGGGCGTGACGATCGAGGACGCTGGAGACGCTGCCGAAGGTTTTGCGCGTTTCCGCATCAAGCTCTGAGCCACGAACCGATCAGTGGGCTGCCGCTTGCGGCGGCCCACACACTGGCGCGTGGCCGATCCAGCAGGCGAAACCGCAGACACAAGCCCACGTCATTCCTGCCGCAGAACATGAGCTGCGGCAGACAATGTTCTGTTTATTTTAGATTATCTTGAATGTAGGTGCGCGGCTCAGACCTGGCGCGACGGGGCGTCGTCGGAAAACAGCGACGGGCCGGTCTGGTCGATGATCTGGCGCCCCTTGCGCAGTGCCGCGTCGATCGCGTCCTGCTCGGACGTGAAGAGATCGGCGCGGATGAAGCTGCGGACCTTGGCGCCGCCTTCGGCCGAGACTTTCTCGATGTTGCCCGCCAGACGAAACTGGGAGCCCTCGCGCATCGGCGTCGCGCGGATGGTGCATTCCGCATAGGACTCGGATTTCCCCGGTGCTGCCTGCGCCTGGTCTTCAGAGTTGCCGGAGCGGCCGAACAATTTCGAGAAAAACGATGCCATGCCCAAGACTTAGACGCCGCGGTCGACACTGTCAAAGCTTAAGTGCCGATATTCGACCGCGACGCCCTCACGCCGATCAGATGATAAGGTTCGAGAGGATCTCGTTCTCGGTAATGTCCTGGTAGCGCAGCCCGGCAGCGTCGAAGCGAGCCTTCAGCACCGGGAAGTTCTCCGCATGTTTCGTTTCGATGCCAATCAGGATGGAACCGAAATTGCGGGCTGACTTCTTCAGATACTCGAAGCGCGAGATGTCGTCTTCGTCTCCAAGCAGGTTGAGGAAATCGCGAAGCGCGCCCGGCCGCTGCGCCATACGCAGGATAAAGTATTTCTTGAGACCGGCATGGCGCATCGCCCGCTCCTTGACGTCGGGCAGACGCTCGAAATCGAAGTTGCCACCGGAAACGACCGCCACCACCGTCTTGCCCGCAAGCACCTCGGGGCCTAGCGCTTCGAGCGCCGAGATCGAAAGGGCCCCAGCCGGCTCTAGCACGACGCCTTCGACATTCAGCATGTCGACGATCGTCCGGCAGATGGCATTTTCAGCGAGCAGCATAACCTGGTCAGGCGAGAAGCGCCGCAACGCAGCAAAGTTCAGATCGCCGATCCGCCCGACGGCGGCACCGTCGACGAAGTTGTCGACCTGGTCGAGGGTCACGACGCTGCCGGTTTCCAGGCTTTCCCGCAGGCTCGGCGCACCCGACGGCTCGCAGAAGATGAAATGATCGGCCGCGACCTTGTCCTTGAGGTAGCCGGTGACGCCGGCGGCAAGGCCGCCACCGCCGACCGGCAGCACGACGAGATCAGGAATGACACCTTCCGGCAGTTGCCAGGCAATTTCCGCCGCGACGCTTGCCTGCCCCTCGATGATGTCGGCGTGATCGAAAGGCGGCACCATGACGCCGCCGATCGCTTCCACGTGGTCGCGGGCAGCCTTGTAGCATTGGTCGAAGATATCGCCGACCAGTTTGATGGTGATGAACTCGCCGCCGAACATCCTGGTCTTGTCGATCTTCTGCTGCGGCGTCGTCACCGGCATGAAAACGACACCCGGAACGCCGAAATGGCGGCAGACGAAGGCGAAGCCCTGGGCGTGGTTGCCGGCCGAGGCGCAGACGAAAGTCATCCCCGAGGCACCGGCACCGATCGCCTTGCGGAAGAAGTTGAAGGCGCCCCTGATCTTGTAGGAGCGAACTGGCGAAAGATCCTCGCGCTTCAGATAGATGTTGGCGCCGTAGCGTGCGCTCAGGTGTTCGTTGAGCTGCAGCGGCGTCGGCGGGAAGATCTCCCGCAAGGCTTCGGTTGCGGTTTCGACATCCTGCTTCATCACGTGCGGTCTTCCGTTGAGTTGGTCGCTGGCGGTCGCTATTGCACATCGCAACGCCCGAAGCCATGGCTTTGACTCGAATCGGGCCGACGTTGAAAATGGCGCACCGCCCAATCCACCGGCACGCCCACACTGTTCTTCCGGGAAATGAACGCTTGAACGCAACCCTGATCCGGCATGCCGTGCACATTTCGGCGATCCTCGGCATATACCTCGCCTGCGCCATGCTGGTGCCGGCGATGGTCGACCTTTATTACGGCCATCCGGATTGGCGCATTTTTGCCGCGTCCTCCTTCATGGTCGGCGGCCTCTCGCTTGCGACCTTCATGGCCACGCGCATGGGCCCGCCGCCGTTTTCAAAGAAGTTCGGCTTTGTTCTCGTCAACATGCTCTGGGCCGTTTTTTCGGTGGTCGGCGCGATCCCGCTCTGGCTGTCGTCCATGAAGCTCGACTTTGCCCAGGCGCTGTTCGAATCCGTCTCTGCCATCACCACGACCGGCGCGACCGTGATCGTCGGTCTCGACGATGCGCCGCCGGGACTCCTGCTCTGGCGGTCGCTGCTCTGCTGGCTAGGCGGCATCGGCATCGTCGTGCTTGGCCTGTTCATCATCCCCTATCTCAGGGTCGGCGGTATGTCGTTCTTCAAGATGGAGTCCTCCGACACCAGCGACAAACCCTTTGCTCGCCTCGCAAGCTTCAGCCGCGCCTTCCTGGCGGTCTATGTGGTCATCACCCTTCTCTGCGCGATCGGCTATTTCCTGACCGGCATGAACCGCTTCGATGCGATCAACCATGCGATGTCGACGGTGGCGACGGGAGGCTTTTCCACCCATGACGCATCCTTCGCCTATTTCGGCAGCATTCCGCTGCTCTGGACCGCCACCTTCTTCATGGCGCTTTGCAGCCTGCCCTTCTCGATCCTGATCGTGCTCGTCGCTCGCGGCAGGCTCGATGCCCTGCGCGACCCGCAGATCATCGTATTTCTCGGTTATCTCTCAGCCTTCTCGATTGCCGTCGCCATCTACCACCGGCTCGCCAATGGCGTCGAATTCCATCTGGCGCTGGCGCACTCCTTCTTCAACATCACCTCGATCCTCTCGACGAGCGGCTATGCCAGCCAGGACTACACCCTCTGGGGGCCTTTCGTGATCATCGCCGCCTTCATCGCCACCTTCATGGGCGGGTGTTCCGGCTCGACCGCCGGCGGCATCAAGGCCTATCGCTTCATCGTGCTCTTCAACGCGATCCGGTCGGGACTGAACAAACTCGTCTATCCGAATGCGATCTATGCGGTGCGCTACGGCAAGAACACGGTCGATGCCGACACGCAGCGCGCCATCTTCCTGTTCTTCATCACCTATATCCTGCTCTGGGTACTCGGCAGTCTCGCCATGGGCGCCCTCGGCTACGATCTGGTCACGGCGACCTCGGCGGTCATTACCTGCCTCTCCAATGTCGGCCCGGGCCTTGGTCCTATCATCGGCCCGGCCGGCAACTTCTCGACGCTCGGCGATCCCGAGCTCTACCTGCTGTCGCTGATGATGCTGCTCGGTCGTCTCGAAGTGCTGACCGTGTTGGTAATCCTGACGCCGGTCTTCTGGAAGCATTGACCATTCGCCTCGCGGCCCTATCGTCTTGACTCGGTGCAGCAGATGCCGAATGTCGGTCGAAACCGGCGATGGGGGAACGTCATGGTGAAACATATACGTCGTCTGGCGGTGCTGACCACCGCCATGGCGCTTTCGGCGGGGCTCGTCGCCCATGCCGGCCCGCTTGCCGACGCAGCGGTGCAAGCCGAAAAGCTCGCGGCATCCGGCGACGCGGCGAAGGCCCATGAGCTGCTCCGCCAAGCGATAAGCGACTTCTCGCAAACGCTGCCGCTGGCGATCGGCAAGGCGGTTTTCGTGACCAAGGCGCCGACCGGCTACGCCATGTACGACCCGCGCGAGGGCGCGGTCTTCAAGGAGGGAGAGTCGCTGATCTCCTATATCGAGCCGATCGGCCTCACCTGGAAGGATTCGGCGACGAAGGGCCAACTCGAAAGCCACTTCACCGTCGACTTCGATATTCTCAACCCGAAGGGCGACGTGCTCGCGGGCCAGAAGGCGTTCGGTGATTTCACCTTCACCGGCCACCTCAGAAACCAGGAAATCTATTCGACGCTGACCATCGACGTCTCCGGTGCTCCCGCCGGCGACTATGTGCTGCGCTTCCACTTCAACGACGTCAACAGCGGCAAAACCGCCAGCGTCGACCAACCATTCAAGATTGCCGGACCGTAATACCATGCCCCACGCAGTAACGACCGTCGGCTTCGATGCCGACGATACACTCTGGCAGAACGAACAGTTCTTTCGGCTGACGGAAGCGCGCTTCGCCGAGCTTCTGAGCGCCCACACCGACACCGAACACCTGTCGGAGCGGCTGCTTGCGGCGGAGAAGCGCAACCTCGGCCTCTACGGCTTCGGCATCAAGGGCTTCGTGCTCTCCATGGTCGAAACCGCCGTCGACGTCACCGATGGCAAGGTGCCCTCCTCAGTCATCGCCGAGATCCTCGCCGCCGGGCGCGACATGCTCGTGCACCCGGTTGAGCCGCTGCCGCATGTCAAGGAAACGCTCGAAGCACTTCACGGCCACTTTCGCCTTGTCATGATCACAAAGGGCGATCTCTTCGACCAGGAGCGCAAGCTCGCCGCCTCCGGCCTTGGCGACTATTTCGACGCCGTCGAGATCGTCAGCGACAAGACCGTCGCCACCTACGAGCGCATCTTCAAACGTCACGGCGACGGCGCCACCAAAAGCCTGATGGTCGGCAATTCTCTGAAATCGGACATTGTACCGGCCCTTGATGCGGGAAGCTGGGGTGTCTATGTCCCACACGCGCTCACCTGGTCTTTCGAGCATCACGACAAGCCGGAGACGCATCCGAGGTTTCGCGAGATCGAGCATCTCGGCGGGTTGAGCATGATCCTGGAACGATTGACCCCTTAAGAGCCGGTAACAAGTGCCCGAGCGATCAACAAACACAGGCGGAAACATTTAGCTACCGCATGCGAATCATCATATTTTCACGCATTGTTTTCAGTTTAGGGGAAGACCGTTCGCGCAATTGGTTGGTGCAGCGATTTCGATGGTGCTGGTGGGCATGCTCATTGGATGGCTGCTGCGGAAGGTTTCGGCTTTGAGCGTCTTTTCCTCGCGCCTCGCGGGTTTGGCGGTTCTGTTGTTTGCCGCACCCGCCATCTACTCGTTCAATTCGGGCTCGCCGTTTGTCGACGCGTTTATCGTCTACGGCCTTGGGGCACTGATTGCCGCGGCCGTCTTTCGCTTCATGAAGACGAGAGAACGCGCCTAAGCGCATTGTCCACCCCGATCACCCTTGACTGTTTGGCCTAAGTGTTTGATCTAGGCTGCATGCGGGCGTGGCGAAACTGGTAGACGCAAGGGACTTAAAATCCCTCGGCCTTGGCTGTACGGGTTCGACCCCCGTCGCCCGCACCAGACAAACGGATTTCAGGATCAATAGTTAGCGCACGTCAGACTGTCACTCTGGAGTGACAGGCTTACGCGGCAAAGAGCGACCGCTCAGTTGTTGTAGTAATAACAATCGCATTCCGCCTGGTAGGCGTCGTCGTGCCAGACGCGGACGGCGAGTTTCGTTGCGCATCCCTGGTTTTCCAGCCTGAGGCCGAGAAGCGAGACCGCTGCCGCCTTCGAATTGGGGGCGTCCACCTCGATTGCCGATCCGACCTGGTGGACACCCTGCCGCGGGGTCCAGGTGAAGATCTGAACGCTGTAGTGCATCGAATATCCTCCGTGGGAGAGATGGTGTGCACGCAATACTAAACGCTATGTGTTCGCAATGAGCCGGTCGCCTTGACCGTTTCAGCCGTCTTCGACGGTTGCTTCAGGACGATCGCCGCCATCCGTGTGTTCGAAGTGCCAGTGGCCCTCTTCGTCCTGGAAGCTGATCTCCTCGTCGTCGCCGCCGACCTGCTGTTCGGCGGCGGCGGCCTTGGCGGCGGCAAGCGCCGTTTCGCGGCTGGGAAAGGGTTCCGAATAGGCGTCGGCGGCCTTGTAGGCCCATCCGCCGTCATGAGGAACGATGGTGTAAGTAATCCGCGCCATGCTTCCCTCCCAATAGTCCGAAAGACGTTCCCGTCTTCGGCGGGCCGTTGCCGCACAGCCCCGCATTCCTCCTCGTCAAAGGCATACTCAATGCCGAACGCCGCGGATATTAGCACAAGTGTGGTACGAATTGCCACATTCGCGAATCACCCGGAAAGGCTAGCCGTCAAACAAAAAGGCGGCCCCTTGCGGCGCCGCCTAAACTCTTGAAACGATTGCGTCGAGATGATCAGGCCGAAAGCTTGGCGGCGATCTTGGCGACGTGCGCGCCCTGGAAGCGGGCAGCCTGGAGCTCGACCTCGGACGGCTGGCGAGAGCCGTCGCCATCGGTGATCGTCGAGGCGCCATAGGGCGAGCCGCCCTTGATCTCGTCGAGGCCCATCTGACCCTGGAAGGCATAGGGAAGACCAGCGACGACCATGCCGTGGTGCATCAGCGTCGGGATGAAGCCGAGGATGGTGGATTCCTGACCGCCATGCTGGGTGGCCGAGGACGTGAAGACCGAACCGACCTTGCCGACCAGCTTGCCAGACGCCCACAGGCTGCCGGTCTGATCGATGAAGTTGCGCATCTGCGAGGCAACGGTGCCAAAGCGCGTGCCGGCGCCGAAGATGATCGCGTCGTATTGGGCAAGCTCTTCGACATGGGCGACTGGCGCGGCCTGGTCGAGCTTGAAGTGAGAGGCCTTGGCGACCTCGGCCGGCACCAGTTCCGGAACGCGCTTGACGTCGACTTCGGCACCCGCAGACTTGGCACCTTCGGCCACAGCGTAAGCCATGGTTTCGATATGTC
Source organism: Ensifer sp. ENS09 (assembly GCF_014852425.1). NCBI lineage: Bacteria > Pseudomonadati > Pseudomonadota > Alphaproteobacteria > Hyphomicrobiales > Rhizobiaceae > Ensifer > Ensifer sp. ENS09. Next base: position 278,735 of record NZ_JACVBP010000001.1, on the reverse strand, counting down.
CGTATGCCGAATAATAGAGAACGAGAACCTTGGCCATAATTGCTCCTTTGGATACAAGCGATCCCACTTGATCACTGCTGCGCGGAAGATTTATCAAAATGCAGCCGCATGCCAGGAGCCGTCCGGGAAACAGACTGTTCTCGCAATGTGAACAATAATAATTCACTGTTAAATGACTGACTAAACAAACAGGATCACCCGATGAGCAGCATAAAAGTCGTCACTGCCGCCATGGTCGCCATCGGCGACGAACTTCTGTCGGGGCGTACCAAGGACAAGAACATCGGCCACCTCGCCGACATGATGACGATGGTCGGCATCGACCTCAAGGAAGTGCGGATCGTCGCCGACGACGAAGTGGCGATCGTCGAGGCGATCAATGCGGTGCGCAGCCGCTACGATTACGTCTTTACCTCCGGCGGCATCGGCCCGACTCATGACGACATCACCGCCGACGCGGTGTCGCGCGCCTTCGGCGTCGAATGCGTCTACGAGCCGGAGGCGATGGCGCTGCTCGGCGCCATGTACGAACGCCGCAACATGGAGTTTACCGACGCGCGCAAGCGCATGGCGCGCATGCCACTCGGTGCACGCCATATCCCGAACCCGGTATCGACAGCGCCGGGCTTCGCCATCGGCAACGTGCATGTCATGGCCGGCGTTCCGCAGGTCTTCCAGGCCATGCTCGACGCGCTGCTGCCCGGTCTGAATGTCGGCTCACCCCTCCTCTCCCGCACCGTGCGCTCGCCCTTCGGCGAAGGCGATATCGGCAGCCCGCTGACCGACGTGCAGAAGAACCATCCGGAAACGAGCATCGGCTCCTACCCGAAATTTGACGGCAAGACCTTCTCGACGGATATCGTCGTGCGGGCCCGCGATCCGGAAGCGCTTGCTGCAGCGGAGGCTGATGTCCAGGCGATGATTCAGGCAATCGCCGACGCGCGGGCAAAGGGATAGCGCGAAGCCCTTGCACTCAAGGCCTCAATGCCGTTATTGCATGTCGGCAAATCAGGATGACGCGTTCCCGCCTGCCCGATCTGCCGGACGCTTCGCCTTACCCTCGTTCAGACAAGCCGGAGCCCACCCATGTCGCTGCCCGATAAAGCCTTTCCCGTTTCCTGGGACCAGTTCCACCGCGATGCCCGGGCGCTTGCCTGGCGGCTGGCCGACAACGGCCAGGAATGGCGTGCCATGGTTTGCATCACCCGTGGCGGCCTGGTTCCGGCTGCGATCATTTCGCGCGAACTCAATATCCGGATGATCGAAACCGTCTGCGTCGCCTCCTACCATGACTACGACACGCAGGGGCAGATGAAAGTGCTGAAGGGCATCACGCCTGAAATCACCAAGGACGGCGGTGAAGGCGTGCTGATCGTCGACGACCTGACGGACACCGGCAAGACCGCGGCCGAAGTACGGGCAATGCTGCCGAAGGCGCATTTCGCTGCCGTCTACGCAAAGCCGAAGGGCCGACCGCTCGTCGACACCTTCGTGACCGAAGTCAGCCAGGACACCTGGATCTATTTCCCCTGGGACTTGGGCTTCACCTACCAGGAGCCGATCGCCAAGGGCACGCGCGGCTAATAGCACTATGTTCCTTCCGGACGCGGTGCCCCTTCTCGGGAGGCGACTTTCGGTCCGTGAGTTTTCGATCAACTGATCGGCGGTATCGCGCCGATCAGCGTTTCAGCGGTCAAGCCTGGCCCTGCCTTGGCCCCGGCTGCGCCATGGCGCCAGACCGCTGCGGTCGCCGATTCGAAGGCCGGCATTCCTTTCGCCAGATGTGCGCCGACGATGCCGGCAAGTACGTCCCCCGATCCGGCGGTTGCCAGCCACGGCGGCGCATTGTTGTTGACGACCGCCCGCCCGTCCGGCGCGGCAACGACGGTGTCGGCGCCCTTGTAGACTATCACGGCATGGCTCGTCCGCGCCGCGGCCTGCGCCTTCTCGATCTTCGAAAGCCCATGGTCTCCGGCAATCTCCGAAAAGAGGCGAGCGAACTCGCCATCATGCGGCGTCATGACCACCTGGCCCCTGCCTTTCGCCAGTGCCGCGAAAAGTTGGCCGGGCCTTGCCTGGAACGAGGTGATGCCATCGGCGTCGAGCACCAGCGCGCGATCGCAGAGTGCAAGCGCAAAGTCCCTCGCCTTCTTGCCGATGCCGAAGCCCGGCCCAAGGACGAAGCTGCCCAGGCGTTGGTCCTGCAGCCATTTGATAAGCTCTCGCTTGCCGTCTACCTCCTTCACCATCACCGCCGTCAGATGAGACGCATTGATGCCGAGCGCGGCCTTGCCGGTGGCGACGGTAACCAGGCCAGCGCCAGCCGCAAGGCCCGCTGCCGCCGAAAGTCGCGCCGCGCCCGTTGCCTGGCGGTCGCCTGAGAAAACGACCAGATGCCCGCGCTTGAACTTGTGCGTCGAGGCCGCCAGGTCACCTCCCCAGCCCGCCCAGAGGAACGGCGCGTTGAGGCGCAGCGAACCTGCGCCGGCACGCACAATGCGCGCGGGAATGCCGATATCGAACACCTCGAGCGTGCCGCAGAGGGATCGCCCGGGCAGAAGCCAATGACCGGGCTTTGGCGCCATGAACGTGACGGTGTGGCGAGCGGCAAAGGCGGCGCCCCGGATCTCGCCCGTCCGGCCGTCGATGCCGCTCGGCAGGTCGATCGCAACGACCGGAACGCCGCTGGCATTGACCCGTTCTATGAGGTGAGCGACGTCGTCAGGGAGGTCGCGTGACAAGCCCGCCCCGAAGAGCGCATCGATGACGACATCGCCAGCCTGTGGTTCGAATGCAGAGATTGGCGCAGCAGGACCACTCCAGTCGGACCAGGCCCGCGCTGCATCGCCTTGAAGGCTGGCGGGATCGCCGAGGACGAACACGGCGACATCCGCCCCGCTTTCGGCAAGGCCGCGGGCTGCGATGTACCCGTCGCCGCCATTGTTGCCTGGACCGCAGAGCACGACGAAGCGGCGGGCATCCGGAAAATATCGCAGGGCCGCCGCCGTTACCGCCAGTCCGGCGTTGCGCATCAGCGTAAAGCTATCGATGCCGGATTGGGCCGCCGCCCGGTCGATTGCCGTCATTTCGGCGGGCGTGATCAACAGGTGCTGAAGGTCGGAGCGCATGCGCCAGACTTATCCATGCCCGCGCGCGTGAAGCAAGGCCTCAGCCCCAACGCCATGATTGCCTTAAAATAAGGCATTTGCATATAATTATTGCTCAAATAACAAGCTTCGCCTCTGCCATGACGTAGGGGCCCTGAAAGAAGCGGGCATCTTTCGATCGGAAATCATAAAAAATAGGCAGATCGGGTCCGCCGAAGGTATGAAATCCCGCAATCGGCGCGCCGACAGCAGATTTTTTGTCGTTCTGACAGATTTTCGCAGAAAAACTGGCATGCAACGTGCATATTCAGGGCGAGCGGGCATGATCCTGCTATCAAGGGAGAAGCGGAGAGACATTTTCTCATGAAAAAGATCGAAGCGATCATTAAGCCCTTCAAGCTCGACGAAGTGAAGGAAGCCCTTCAGGAAGTCGGCCTGCAGGGTATCACCGTCACGGAAGCCAAGGGCTTCGGGCGGCAGAAGGGCCACACGGAGCTGTATCGCGGCGCCGAATACGTGGTGGACTTCCTGCCGAAGGTAAAGGTCGAAGTGGTGCTGGCGGATGAAAACGCGGAGGCCGTCATCGAGGCGATCCGCAACGCCGCGCAAACCGGCCGCATTGGTGACGGAAAGATTTTCGTTTCCAATGTGGAAGAAGTCATCCGAATTCGCACGGGCGAAACCGGCCTCGACGCCATCTGACATCACGGGCCGTTCGGCCCGGTTCTTTTCAAATCCTCGTCATCTCACACAGGGAATAACGGCAAATGACGACTGCAAGCGATATTCTGAAGCAAATCAAGGACAACGACGTCAAGTTCGTCGACCTGCGCTTTACCGATCCCAAGGGCAAGCTGCAGCACGTAACGATGGATGTGGTCTGCGTCGACGAAGACATGTTCGCCGATGGCGTCATGTTCGACGGCTCCTCGATTGGCGGCTGGAAGGCCATCAACGAGTCCGACATGGTGCTGATGCCCGATCCGGAAACAGCGCATATGGACCCGTTCTTCGCGCAGTCGACGATGGTCATCATCTGCGACATTCTCGATCCGGTTTCGGGCGAATCCTACAACCGCGACCCGCGCGGCACGGCCAAGAAGGCTGAAGCCTACCTGAAGGCATCCGGCATCGGCGACACCGTCTTCGTTGGCCCGGAAGCCGAATTCTTCGTCTTCGACGACGTCAAGTACAAGGCCGACCCGTACAACACCGGCTTCAAACTCGACTCCTCGGAACTGCCGTCGAACGACGACACCGACTATGAGACCGGCAACCTCGGCCACCGTCCGCGCGTCAAGGGCGGCTATTTCCCAGTTCCACCGATCGACAGCTGCCAGGACATGCGCTCCGAAATGCTGACGGTCCTGTCCGAGATGGGCGTGACGGTTGAAAAGCACCACCACGAAGTGGCGGCCGCCCAGCACGAGCTCGGCGTCAAGTTCGACGCGCTGGTTCGCAACGCCGACAAGATGCAGATCTACAAGTACGTCGTGCACCAGGTCGCCAATGCCTATGGCAAGACGGCAACCTTCATGCCGAAGCCGATCTTCGGCGACAACGGCTCGGGCATGCACGTGCACCTGTCGATCTGGAAGGACGGCAAGCCGACCTTCGCCGGCGACGAATATGCCGGCCTGTCGGAAAGCTGCCTCTACTTCATCGGCGGCATCATCAAGCATGCCAAGTCGCTGAACGCCTTCACCAACCCGTCGACGAACTCCTACAAGCGTCTCGTCCCAGGCTATGAGGCTCCGGTTCTGCTCGCCTACTCGGCGCGCAACCGCTCGGCTTCGTGCCGCATTCCGTTCGGCACCAACCCGAAGGCCAAGCGCGTCGAAGTCCGCTTCCCGGATCCGACCGCCAACCCCTACCTCGCCTTCGCAGCCATGCTGATGGCCGGCCTCGACGGCATCAAGAACAAGCTGCACCCGGGCAAGGCGATGGACAAGGACCTCTATGACCTGCCGCCGAAGGAACTGAAGAAGATCCCGACCGTCTGCGGCTCGCTGCGCGAAGCGCTGGAAAGCCTCGACAAGGACCGCAAGTACCTGACGGCTGGCGGCGTGTTCGACGACGACCAGATCGATTCCTTCATCGAACTGAAGATGCAGGAAGTCATGCGCTTCGAAATGACCCCGCATCCGGTCGAGTACGACATGTATTACTCGGTCTAAGACCGTGCGACCGGCGGCATCGACCACCGGTCCAAGCCGTGCTTTGGGCCGGCGGCTCCCTAAAAGGAGCTGCCGGCCTTTTCGTTAGCGCGCACGGATTGCAAGCGCTTCCGCGCAGGGAGCGGCACGAAACCGTCGAATTGTGTGATATTATGTTGCCAACAACTTTTGCGCGTCCGCGGGACACGCATGGCGAGATCGATCAACGGAGGGCAGAAGGGAAGTCCCTATTGATGTTTTGGGTTCGCCAACCCAGATAATCTCCTGAAAGGATGTGTTGCGTCATGAAACAGAGAAACGCCAAATTCGAGATCGGACAGGTGGTTCGCCATCGGGTTTTCCCGTTCCGCGGCGTCATTTTCGACGTCGACCCGGAATACGCCAACACCGAGGAGTGGTGGAACGCCATTCCACAGGAGATCCGCCCAAGCAAGGATCAACCCTTCTATCACCTGTTCGCCGAGAACGACGACAGCGAGTATGTCGCCTACGTCTCCGAGCAGAACCTGGAATTCGACGACAGCGACCGGCCGATGCGCCACGCGCAAGTCGATGCCCTGTTCGATAAGGATGGCGTCGGTCACTACAGGCCCAAGGCAACGTTTCGCCACTGAGGCCGCTTCGCTCTCGAACAAATGAAAACGCCCGGACCGCGAGGTCCGGGCGTTTCTTTATGCGTTTGCGGAGGACCGCTTAGTTCTGCTTGGCAGCCTTCTGGGCTTCTTCAAGCTTCTTGCGTGCGTCCTCGGCCTTCTTCTGCATTTCTTCCTGCAGCAGGCGCTGGCGCTCTTCGAGCTGCGACTGCTCGATCGGCTCGCCGTCGTAGACACCGGTGAAGCCCGTGAGGGCCATCTTGATCGGGTTCGGAGCGCGCTGGAAGTTGACCGAAGTGAAGACGACCTCATTGCCCTTCTTCAGGCTGGCGATCAGCTGGTCGGAAAGCGGCGCTTCGGCAACGCACTTGTCGGGCATGCAGATGGCGTAGTCGAGCTTGACCGGCTTGCCGCCGTCGATCTGCATCTGAACGCCGGTCGGGATGAGGCGCGCCGACGGTACCGAAACCTGCATGATCTTGCGGTTGACCTTGCCGGAAACGGTGATGAGGCCGACAGCGGTCACGAGCTGGCCGTTGTTGGCGGTCAGCAGGTTCTGCACGATGCAGACATCGTTGTCTTCCTGCTTGGTGCAAACCTTGAACCAGCCCTGCGGCGGCTTGCCGCCAGCCTGCTGTGCAGACGCAACGCTCGGAACGCCCGCAGCAGCTACAGTGAGCGCCAGCGCTGCCATGCCCGAACGTTTTGCAATATTCGACTTGAACATCATTGTGATTCCGTCTCCTGAAATCCGGTAACGGAACAGTTGTTCCGCAGGTGAGTATCGTCAGCCGCCGTTGTCCTGTTGGCCAAATAAGGCAAATGCATGACCCCGTTTCCGGAAACACCTGTTACATTGGCTCGCTTCGATTATCCAGTGTTTCCTGTCATTTTTTGACTTCATAGTGGGCGGAATTTGGACCGCGGATCGGTTGGATTCATCCGTCGGCATTGGTAACGTTCGGGGAATCGGCCTGTTGATACCCCTCACGGGAGGTGACCTTGCGTGCAATTCTTTCCGGTCTGGCGCTGATCCTGACCACCACTTCATTCGGTACTGCTGCGGTAGCCGCTCCTGTCCATGCGATTGCCATGCACGGAGAGCCGGCGCTGCCTGCCGATTTCAAGAACTTTCCCTACGTCAATCCGGACGTGAAAAAGGGTGGAAAGATCTCCTACGGCGTCGTCGGCAGCTTCGACAGCCTCAATCCCTTCATCCTGAAGAGCATGCGCACGACCGCGCGCGGCATGTGGGATCCGGAATACGGCAACCTCGTCTACGAATCGCTGATGCAGCGCTCGCGCGACGAAGCCTTCACCATGTACGGCCTGCTCGCCGAAACCGTGGAGTGGGACGACGACCGCACCTTCATCCAGTTCAATCTCAACCCGAAGGCCCGCTGGGCCGACGGGCAGCCGGTGACCGCCGAGGACGTGATCTTCAGCTTCGAGCTGCTGCGCGACAAGGGACGTGTCCCCTTCAGCAACCGCATGGCCAAGGTGGCGAAACTCGAGAAAGTCGGCGAGCGCAGCGTGCGTTTCACCTTCACCGAGGATGCCGACCGTGAGCTGCCGCTTCTGCTCGGCCTGTCGCCAGTGCTGCCGAAACATGCCATCGACCTTGCGACCTTTGACCAGACGACGCTGAAGCCGCCGCTCGGCTCCGGCCCCTATCGCGTGGCCGAGGTGAAGCCGGGCGAGCGCATCGTCTACAAGCGAAACCCGGACTATTGGGCGAAGGACCTGCCCTCGAAGGTCGGCCAAGACAATTACGACGAGATCTCTGTTGAGTATTTCCTCCAGGAGAACTCGTTGTTCGAAGCCTTCAAGAAGGGCGAGATCGACATCTATCCCGAAGGCAGCGCAACCAAATGGGCGCGCGGCTACGATTTCCCGGCCGTTCGCTCCGGCGACGTCGTCAAGGAAACCTTCACGCCAAAGACGCCGTCGGGCATGCTCGGCATTGTCTTCAATACCCGCCGGCCGATGTTCGACAATCTGAAGCTCCGCCAAGGTCTGGCGCTGGTGTTCGACTTCGAGTGGGTCAACAAGAACCTCTTCGACAGCGCCTATACGCGCACCCAGAGCTACTGGCAGAACTCAACGCTGAGCTTTCTCGGCGCACCGGCCGACGACCGAGAACTCGGCCTGATCGGCGACGCCCGCGATCGAATCAACCCGGCGATCCTCGACGGCACCTACCGCCTGCCGGTGACCGACGCGTCCGGCCGCGACCGTAACGTGCTGCGTGTCGCCGTCTCATTGATGCGCGAGGCCGGCTATCAGATCAAGGACGGCAAGATGGTCGATCCGCAGGGCAAGCCGCTTGCCTTCGAGATCATGAGCCAGAATGCCGGCCAGGAAAAAATTGCGCTCGCCTACCAGCGGTTTCTCGCCCCTCTCGGCATCCAGGCGACCGTGCGCACCGTCGACGATTCGCAGTACCAGCAGCGCAGCCAGTCCTTCGATTACGACGTGATCATCAAATCCTTCCCCTCGACGCTGTCACCCGGCATCGAGCAGGCCGGGCGCTGGACCTCGCAGGCGCGCGACCGGCAAGGCAGCGACAACTTCGCTGGCGTCGCCGACAAGGACGTCGATCGGATGGTCAACAACATCCTGCAGGCCCGCACGAGCGAAGATTTCACGGCGGCCGTGCGCGCGCATGACCGGTTGCTCGTCAACAACTCCTACCTGGTGCCGCTCTACCACCTCGACGCCCAGTGGGTGGCGCGGCGCAAGCATATCGGCCGGCCGGACGTGATGCCGCTCTACGGCTACCAGCTTCCGACCTGGTGGGATCAAGACGCGCAATAGAGGGTCGGTTCCCTTTTGGTAACGCATTGAAAGCCGGTTCAAACCGGCTTATCTCGCCGTCATACCGGAAAAAGGAAAGGCACCCACACCATGCAAACCGTCAGCATCGATATCGTCTCGGACGTCGTTTGTCCCTGGTGCTATCTCGGCAAGGCTCGGCTCGACCAGGCGATTGCCAACGTTCCGGACGTGCTTGTCACGGTCAACTGGCGCCCCTACCAGCTCAATCCAGACCTACCGCCCGAGGGGATCGATCACAAGCGTCATCTTGCCGAGAAGCTCGGCGGCCAGGCGGCCGTCGACCGCGCTCACGACACGCTGCGCGAACTCGGCAATGCCGACGGCATCGCCTTCGATTTCGATGCGGTGAAGATCAGCCCGAACACGCTTGACGCTCATCGGCTTGTCCGCTGGGCCGCAACCAACGGCGAGCAAGCGCAGTCGGCCGTCGTCGGCCTGCTGTTCAAGGCCAATTTCGAAGAAGGCCGAAATGTCGGCGACCACGCCGTGCTTCTCGATATCGCCGAGCAGGCCGGCCTCGACCGCCCCGTCATTGCAGCACTGCTTGGTTCCGATGCCGACAAGGACGCGGTCAAGGAGGAGGTCGGCATGGCCCGCGAAATGGGCGTGACCGGTGTCCCCTGCTTTATCCTCGAAGGACAATATGCGGTGATGGGCGCCCAATCGGTCGACGTCTTGACCAATGCGGTACGTGAAATCGCCGAGATGAAGGCGAGCGGCAAGCCGAACTGATCGCGCGGCGAGCCGAAACAGATCTGCTTCGACAGACCTGACCGTACTGCCACACTGCGCGGCAGTACGGTTTTTTGTTACTTCGCGAGGCCGGCGAGCTGGGTCATCACCATTGCTGCACCCGACAGGCGCTTTTCCGGTGTTGCCAGTTCGCGCTGGAAGAAGATGCTTTGGTCCGGCCGGATCTTCGAAAGCGTGCCCTGCTTGGCGATGTAGCCGACGAGTGCCGCCGGGTTCGGGAATTCCTTGTTGCGGAACTGCACGACGACGCCCTTCGGGCCGGCATCGAGCTTCTCGACATTTGCCGTGCGGCAGAGCGACTTGATGTAGACGATCTTCAACAGGTGCTGGACCTCGATCGGCAGCGGGCCGAAGCGGTCGATCATCTCGGCGCCGAAACCGTCGATCTCCTTGAGGTCCGTCAGTTCGCCGAGGCGGCGATAGAGACCGAGCCTCAGATGCAGGTCCGGCACGTAGTGTTCCGGGATCATGACCGGCGTTCCGACCGAAATCTGCGGCGACCAGCCGGTGTCGTGGATCTCTTCCTCGCCCTTGAGTTCGGCGACGGCTTCCTCGAGCATCTGCTGGTAAAGCTCGAAGCCGACTTCCTTGATATGGCCCGACTGTTCTTCGCCCAGCAGGTTTCCGGCGCCGCGGATATCGAGGTCGTGGCTCGCCAGCTGGAAGCCGGCGCCAAGCGTATCCAGCGATTGCAGCACCTTCAGCCGGCGCTCTGCCATGCCCGTCAGCGTCTTGTTGACCGGCAGCGTGAACAGCGCGAAGGCGCGCACCTTCGAGCGGCCGACGCGGCCGCGAAGCTGGTAGAGCTGGGCAAGACCGAACATGTCGGCGCGGTGTACGATCAGCGTGTTGGCCGTCGGCACGTCGAGACCGGATTCGACGATCGTCGTCGAAAGAAGCACATCGTAACGCCCGTCATAAAAAGCGTTCATGATGTCTTCGAGCTCGGTTGCCGGCATCTGTCCGTGGGCAACCGCCACCTTCAGCTCCGGAACGTCCGACTTCAGGAAATCGTGGATTTCCGACAGATCACTCAAGCGCGGGCAGACATAGAAGCTCTGGCCGCCGCGATAGTGCTCGCGCATCAACGTTTCGCGGATCACCAGCGCGTCGAAGGGCGAGATGAAGGTGCGCACCGCCATGCGGTCGACCGGCGGCGTGGTGATCAGCGACAGTTCGCGGACACCCGTCAGCGCCAGTTGCAGCGTGCGCGGGATCGGCGTTGCCGAAAGCGTCAAGACGTGGACGTCCGACTTCAGTTCCTTCAGCCGCTCCTTGTGCTTGACGCCGAAGTGCTGCTCTTCGTCGATGATCAAGAGGCCGAGATTGGCAAAGTTGACCGACGTGCCGAGGAGCGCGTGGGTGCCGACGACGACATCGGTCTTGCCATCGGCCACTTCCTTCTTCGTCAGCGCCAGTTCCTTGGAGCCGACGAGACGGGATGCCTGTTGGATGCGGATCGGCAGGCCGCGGAAGCGTTCGGAAAATGTCTTGAAATGCTGGCGGGCAAGCAGCGTCGTCGGCACGACGACCGCCACCTGCACGCCGTTCATGGCGGCAATGAAGGCTGCACGAAGCGCCACTTCGGTCTTGCCGAACCCGACGTCGCCGCAAACCAGCCGGTCCATCGGACGGCCGCTGCCGAGGTCTTCGCGCACGGCCTCGATCGAGTTCAGCTGGTCTTCGGTCTCGTCATAGGGGAAGCGGGCGGCAAACTCGTCATAGACGCCGTCCTGCGCGGCCAGTACCGGCGCGCGGCGTGTATGACGTTCGGCAGCGATGCGGATCAGGCCGCCGGCCATATCGAGCAGCCGCTTCTTGAGCTTGGCCTTGCGCGCCTGCCAGGCAACGCCGCCGAGCTTGTCGAGGATCGCATCGGTACCTTCCGAGCCGTAGCGCGACAGAAGCTCGATGTTTTCGACCGGCAGGAACAGCTTGGCATCGTCGGCATAGACGAGCTCGAGGCAATCATGGGGCGCGCCGACCGCCTCGATGGTGCGCAGGCCGACGAAACGGCCGATGCCGTGTTCGGCGTGCACGACATAGCTGCCCTCGTCGAGGCCTGCGACTTCGGCGATGAAGTCGGCACCGCGCTTGCGCCGCTTCGAGCGGCGGACCATGCGGTCGCCCAGAATGTCCTGCTCACCGATGATGACGAGATCACCCGTCTCGAATCCGGCCTCGATACTGAGCACGGCCGCGGCCGCTTCACCCGGCTTCAGCGACTTAACCTCGGCGAGCGCCTTGATCGGCTTGACGTTGCCGAGACCGTGTTCGGCAAGCACCTGGAGCAGGCGGTCGAGCGAGCCTTCGCTCCAGCCTGAGATCACCACCTTGGCGCCCTTCGAGCGCCGCTCGGCGATGTATTTGACCGCCTGATCGAAGACGTTGACGCGTTCGCTTTCGGCTTCGCCCTCGCCCGCCGACTTCGCCCAGCGCATGCCCTGGCGCGCATCGACCGAGATGACCTGGCGGGCCTCGCCCTCGTGCTCGTTGAAGGGCGAGAGGCGAATGGCATCGCGTGAGCTCAGGCCGGCGTTGAAGCCCTGCGCGCTCAGATAAAGCAGTTCCGGCGGAACGGGCTTGTAGGGCGTGCCCTGGGTGGCCTGCGCCTTCCCCGGAGACGCCGAGGCCAGACGGGCGTCATAATAGTCGAGAATGAGCTTCGAGCGCTCGGCCGCGGCCTCGCGCGCCAGATGATCGGTGACGATACGGAAGCCGTCGAGATAGTCGAAGACCGTCTCCAGCCCGTCATAGAACAGCGGCAGCCAATGCTCCATGCCGGCATAACGCCGGCCTTCGGAGACAGCCTGGTAAAGCGCGTCGTCGCGGGTCGTCGCACCGAACAGCGATAGGTAGTGCTTGCGGAAGTGGCTGATCGTTTCGGGCGTCAACGACACCTCGCTCATAGGATTGAGATCGAGGGAGCGGACCTGACCGGTGGTGCGCTGGCTTGCCGGATCGAAGGAGCGGATGGTTTCGAGTGTGTCGCCGAAGAAATCGAGGCGCAGCGGCTCGCCGCTTCCGGGCACGAAGACATCGAGGATGCCACCACGCACCGCGTATTCGCCAACCTCGCGCACGGTCGCAACGCGCTCGAAGCCGTTGCGCTCCAGCCGCAGCGCGATGTCGTCCATGCGCACCTGATTGCCCGGACGAGCCGAGAACGCCAGGCTCTGGATCACGTCCTGCGGCGAGATCTTCTGGAGCGCGGCGTTGACCGTGACCAGCACGATCGCCGCATGCGGCTTCTTCTTGTGCGCAATCAAGGCACTCAGCGCCGCCAGCCGCCGTGCCGAGGTGTCGGCGCTCGGCGAGACGCGGTCATAGGGAAGGCAGTCCCAACCGGGAAGCGTCAGCACCGGAATGTCGGGCGCGACGAATGAGAGGACCTGTTCCAGATCGGCGATCCGCTGGCCGTCCGAAAGAATGTAGGCGACCGGCTGGCCTGCACGGGCCAACTCGGCGAGGATCAGCGCCTCGGCACCGGAAGGGACCGGCCCGATCGTGATCTCTCGCTGTGCTTCGACAATCTTCTTCGGATCAAGGCCAGCCAGCATCATCGGTCTATTTCATCTCTTCGGGAAGCTTGTCGAAATCCGGACGGTAGGCAGCGATGCGCTGAAACATCTGCGTCTGATAGTGAGCCGGCACCGGCTGTTCGCCGATGATCCACTTGACGAGATCGTTGTCTTCCTCGCCCATGATCGTCTCGAGTTCGTCGAGCTGTGCTTCAGAAAGCGTCGAGAGCTCGGCCTCGGCAAACTGCCCGAGGATCAGATCCATCTCGCGAATGCCGCGATGCCAGGCGCGAAACAGGATCCGCCGTCGACGCGGATCGAGATCGGCGCTGGTGCGAGAGATTCCGGTCATGGGAAATTCCTTCCTGCCGCCCGCGATGACGCCCGCACACTCGGACGAACGCGCAAGGCTTTGGGGTACGGTTTGTCGTCAACGGCTCTATAAACTCTGAATAGCCGATTGTCAGCCTTGCCAAAGCCCGAATTATCGTCGCAATTTCATCGCCATGCGCCCCACCCTGCTCGATCCGCTCTTCTCTCCGCTCGACACGCTTCCGGGCATCGGCCCGAAGATCGGCGAACTCTATGCCCGTTTGCTCGGTCGCGAGACGATCGAGGACTGTCGGGTGGTCGACCTCGTTTTTCACGCGCCGCATTCGCTGATCGACCGGCGCCAGCAGCCGGGCATCGCCCACGCGCCGCAAGGAGTGATCGTCACCATCACCGGTCGGGTCGATCGCCACCAGCCGCCGCCGCGCGGCAAGCCCAACCTGCCCTATCGCGTCTTCCTGCATGACGAGACCGGGGAACTGGCGCTCACCTATTTCCGCGTCAAGGGCAACTGGTTGGAAAAATCGCTGCCGGTCGACGAGACGGTCATCGTCAGCGGCAAGGTCGATTGGTTCAACGGCCGCCCGTCCATGGTTCACCCGGATTATGCGGTTCGGGCCAGCGAGGCGGAAAACCTGCCGCTGGTCGAGCCGGTCTACGGGCTAACGGCAGGACTTTCGCCAAGGATATTGCGTAAGTCGATCGAGGCAGCGGTCGCCCGCGTCCCGGAAATGCCGGAATGGATGGACGATGCGCTGCTGACGAAGCAGGGTTTCGGCACCGCGGCCGAGAGTTTTCGCGCGCTGCACGATCCGCGCGACGCGACCGACCTCGATCCGCAGGCACCCGCCCGCCGCCGCCTTGCCTATGACGAGTTTCTCGCCGGGCAATTGTCCCTGGCTCTCGTTCGCCAGCGCCTGCGCAAGGTCGCGGGAGTACCGGTTCACGCGACCGGCGTGCTTTCTCGTCCGGTCATCGACGCCCTTCCCTTTTCGTTGACGAACAGCCAGTCGACGGCAATCGCCGACATCCTGAAGGACATGGCCGGGACGGACCGCATGCTGCGGCTGCTGCAGGGCGATGTCGGCTCCGGCAAGACGATGGTGGCACTGATGGCCATGCTGGCAGCCGTCGAATCCGGCGGGCAGGCGGTGCTGATGGCGCCGACGGAAATCCTCGCACGCCAGCACCATGCGACGCTTGCCAGAATGGCCGCCCCTGCCGGCATCGCCATCGACGTTTTGACCGGCCGCACGAAGGGCAAGGAACGCGACGCCATTGTCGAACGGATCGCCTCCGGTGAGACCCGGATGGTGATTGGCACGCATGCGCTTTTCCAGGATACGGTGAGCTACAAGGAGCTGACGCTGGCCGTCGTCGACGAACAGCATCGCTTCGGCGTTCACCAGCGCCTGCGCCTGACCGCCAAGGGCATCTCGCCGCATATGCTGGTCATGACCGCAACGCCCATCCCGCGCACCCTCGTGCTTGCCGCCTTTGGCGACATGGATGTGTCGAAGCTCACCGAAAAGCCCGCCGGACGAAAGCCGATCCAGACCGTGACGATCCCAACGGAACGCGTGGACGATATCGTCGATCGGCTCGACGCCGCACTACGCGAGGGCAAGAAGGCCTACTGGATCTGCCCGCTCGTGGAAGAGTCCGAAGCCGTCGATGTCATGTCGGCCGAAGAACGATACGAGAGCCTTGCCAAGCGCTTCGGCAACAATGTCGGCCTGGTGCACGGCCGCATGAACGGCGTGGAGAAAGACGCCGTCATGCTCGCCTTCAAGAACGGCGAGATCCGCCTGCTGGTCGCGACCACCGTCGTCGAAGTCGGCGTCGACGTGCCGGACGCGACGATCATGGTGATCGAGCATGCCGAACGCTTCGGCCTTGCCCAGCTTCACCAGCTGCGCGGCCGCGTCGGCCGTGGCGACGAGGCATCCACCTGCATCCTGCTCTACAAGGGTCCGCTCGGCGAAACCGGCCGTGCCCGGCTCTCGATCCTGCGCGACAGCGAAGACGGCTTCCTGATCGCCGAGGAGGACCTGAAGCTGCGCGGCGAAGGCGAGTTGCTCGGCACACGCCAGTCAGGCACGCCCGGCTTCCGCATCGCCAGCCTCGAAGCCCACGGCGATCTGCTCGAAATCGCGCGCAAGGACGCCGCCTACGTGATCGAGCGCGACCCCGACCTCACCTCGGAGCGCGGCGAAGCGCTCCGCACGCTGCTCTATCTCTACCGCCGCGACGAGGCCATCCGCTTCCTGCGCGCCGGCTAAAGCATCCTTTGTGCGTTCATTGGAACGCACGGCGCTCTAGGCGTCAGGCGGTCTCCTGCTGGGTGATTTTCAAGGGGGCGTTGGCGAGCGGCTTCTGGTCGGGGGTCACAAGGCCACCCGAGATCAGAAGCTTCGCCGCGTCCTCCGCGCTCATGTCGAGCGGGATGATCTTGTCGCGCGGGATGAACAGCAGGAAACCCGCCGTCGGGATCGGGGTCGGCGGAAGGAAGACGGCCACCATGTCCATGCCGCGTTCCTTAAATTTCGAGGCGATCTCGCCCTTCACATCCGTTGCGATGAACACCAGCGACCAGATGCCCGGGCTCGGATACTCGATCAGCCCGGCCTTCTTGAAGGAGGAGGACTGCTCCTGCAGCACCGTCTGGAAGATCTGCTTGGTGGACTTGTAGATCGTGCGGACCAACGGGGTGCGATTGACGAGCGACTCGGCGAGATTGACGATTGACCGACCGACGAGGTTTGCGGTCATGAAGCCGACGAAGGTGATCACGAAAATGGCGACGAGCAGGCCGAAGCCGGGAATGGCAACCGGCGAATAGGTATCCGGATTGTAGAAGTTCGGCAGATAGGGCTTAACCCAGCCGTCGGCCCAATCGATGAAGGTGCGCACGAGCCAGACGGTGATCGCAACCGGCGCACAGATGATCAAGCCGGTCAGAAAGTAATTGCGCAGCCGCGTCGCGATATAGCCGCGTTTGGAATGTTCCGTCATGCTTCTTCCGTCTCAACCTCACTCGACGCCGAAGGCCGGATGATAGGCGACCGTGCCGGCCGCCATCGCGCCGGAAAGAGCCAGCGCCATGAAATATTGCGGCGCACAACCGGGGAATACAAGAGCCGATTCGTTGCGGAAGCCGAACTTTTGATAGAGGGCCGGATCGCCGACGACGACGCAGCCCGAGGCGCCTTCCGCCCGCAGCCATTCGAGGCCCTCGAGGATCAGTTGCCTGCCGATGCCCTGGGCCTGAACGTCCGGCTTAACCGAGACCGGACCGAGACCGAACCAGCCGCTTTCCGCCGGGTCGAGCGTTACTGGCGAAAAGGCGATGTGCCCGACGATTTCCTCGTTCATCTCGGCGACCAGCGAGACGGTCAGCGCGCCGGCCTCACGCAGCCGCTCGATGATGAGGGGCTCGCTCTGGTCGCTGTGCGGATGCCCTTCGAAGGCGGCCGCGGTGACGTCGCGGATCGCCTTCTCATCTCCCGGGCGCTCATGCCGGACATAGATCATTCGACGGTCACCGATTTGGCGAGGTTGCGGGGCTGGTCGACGTCGGTGCCCATGAACACCGCCGTATGATAGGCAAGCAGTTGGATCGGCAGCGAGAAGATCATCGGTGCGATGACTTCGTCGACATCAGGCAGCACGATCGTTGCCATGGTCTCGAGCGTGGAAGCGGCAGCGCCCTTCTCGTCGGTGATGAGAATGATCCGACCACCGCGGGCCGCCACTTCCTGCATGTTGGAGACGGTCTTCTCGTAGAAGCGGTCGTGCGGGGCGATGACGATGACCGGCATGTTCTCGTCGATCAGCGCGATCGGCCCATGCTTCAGTTCGCCGGCGGCATAACCTTCCGCATGGATATAGGAGATCTCCTTGAGCTTGAGTGCCCCTTCCATCGCCAGCGGGAAGCTGGTACCGCGGCCGAGGTAGAGCACATCGCGGCACTTCGACAGCTCGCGCGACAGAAGCTCGATCTTCGGCTGAACGGCGTTCAGCACCTGGCCCATGATGCGCGGCATTTCGGCGAGAAAACGAACCAGGACCTGCTCTTCCTCGGCACTCACCGTGCCGCGGGCGCGACCGGCGCCGATCGCGAGCGAAGCCAGCACGGCGAGCTGGCAGGTGAAGGCCTTGGTCGAGGCAACGCCGATTTCGGGGCCGGCAAGGATCGGGAAGACCGCGTCGGATTCACGGGCGATGGTCGATTCGCGCGTGTTGACCACGGCGCCGATCTTCAGGCCGAGCTCCTTGCAGTAGCGTAGCGACGCCAGCGTATCGGCGGTTTCGCCGGATTGCGAGATGAACAGCGCGGCCGCATCAGAAGGCAGCGGGATCTCACGGTAGCGGAACTCGGACGCAACGTCGATTTCCACCGGCAAGCGGGCGTAACGCTCGAACCAGTACTTGCCGACGAGACCGGCGAGATAGGCAGTGCCGCAGGCGGAAATCGCAAGGCTCGGAACCTTGGCGAAATCGATCGTGCCCGGCAGCGCCTTGATGCGGTTGCCGGCAAAGTCGATGTAGTGGCTGAGCGCATGCGCGATCACCTCCGGCTGCTCATAGATCTCCTTCTCCATGAAGTGCCGGTGGTTGCCCTTGTCGATCATGTAGGCGGCAGCTGTCGAGAGCTGCTTCGGCCGGTCGACGACGTTGCCATCGAGATCGAAGATATGCACGCCGTTCGCGCCGATCACCGCCCAGTCGCCATCGATCAGATAGGTTATCTCGTTGGTGAAGGGCGCAAGCGCGATCGCGTCGGAGCCGAGGAACATTTCGCCGCGGCCGTGACCGATCGCAAGCGGCGGGCCGTTGCGCGCCGCCATGATCGTCGAAGGATCGTCCTGGAACAGCACCGCCAGCGCATAGGCACCGGTGACGCGCTTCAGCATCGCGTGCATGGCCTCGCGCCGGCCAAGCCCGTCGCGACGGAACTTGGAGAGCAGATGCGCCACGACCTCGGTGTCGGTGTCCGTCTCGAACTTGGCGCCGCCGGCGATCAGCTCGTCCTTCAGCGCGGCAAAATTCTCAATGATGCCGTTGTGCACGACAGCGACGCCGTCGGTGAAGTGCGGGTGCGCGTTGCGCTCGGTCGGCGCGCCATGGGTTGCCCAGCGGGTGTGGGCAATGCCGATCGTGCCGGCGAGCGGCTCTTCGCGCAGCCTGATCTCCAGATTGACGAGCTTGCCTTCGGCGCGCCGGCGCTCCAGCTTGCCGCCAATGACGGTGGCGACACCGGCGGAATCATAGCCGCGGTACTCCAAGCGCTTCAGCGCATCGACCAGTCGTTCCGATACCGGCTGGTTGCCAACGATGCCTACAATACCGCACATAGTCGTCTCCGAATTCGTCCCCGCGCCGTGATCGGCGCCCCTGTTCAACGAGGGCGAAAGATGCCGCCCGGCGCGCTGCCTTGGTAAAGCATTTGCGGATCGAGGCAATCCGCCCCGATTTCACTTTCGATTTCAATGTTTAACGCCGCCGCATGTTCCCGCGAATCCAACCCGATCCAAGGAGCGTGCGACAATCCGAAGTGCTCGGCGCCCGCACGCGTCAGCGCGCGGGCATCATAGGCCTAGCTGTCAGCCTTCGCCGCCTTCTTGGCCGCCTTCACCGCCTGGTAGCGCTCACGCAGCAGCCGTGCCCGGCCGGGCTTGATCTCCTGGCGCGCGCGGCCGAAGGCGACGGCGTCGGCCGGCACGTCCTCAGTGATCACACTGCCGGAAGCAACCAGCGCGCCGTCACCGATCGTAACCGGCGCAACCAGCGACGAATTCGAGCCGATGAAGGCATTTTCGCCGATCCGCGTCTCGTGCTTGTTCACGCCATCATAGTTGCAGGTGATCGTGCCAGCGCCGATGTTGGTGCCCGCGCCGACGAAGGCATCGCCGATATAGGTCAGGTGATTGACCTTGGCGCCGGCGCCGATCTCCGCCTTCTTGACCTCGCAGAAATTGCCGACCTTGGACTTTTCACCGAGATCGGCACCCGGGCGTAGGCGTGCATAAGGGCCGACCGTCGCACCGGCGCGCACCGTCGCACCCTCGACATGCGAAAAGGCGTGAATGATCGCGTCGCTTTCGACGCGCACGCCCGGGCCGAAGACGACGTTCGGCTCGACCAGGACATCCTGCTCCAGCACGGTATCCCAGGCGAGAAATACGGTTTCCGGCGCGATCATCGATACGCCCGACAGCATCAGCTCGTGACGACGACGCTGCTGCCAAAGGCGCTCGATGAAGGCGAGTTCGGCGCGCGTGTTGCAGCCGGTCAGCTCCTCTTCGGGGGCCTCGACGGCAATCGCCTGCCCGCCGATCTCGCGAACGATCTCGACCAGGTCGGTCAGGTAGTATTCGCCCTTGACGTTTGCGTTGCCGATGCGGCCGAGAAGGTCGAGCGCCTTGCGACCGTCGATCGCCATCAGGCCGCCGTTGCAATAGGTGATGCGGCGCTCTTCTTCCGTTGCGTCCTTGTGCTCGCGAATGGCAAGCAGCGCACCGTCCTTGACGATCAGGCGGCCATAGCCCGACGGGTCTGCCGCCTCGAAGCCGATCACCACCACCTCATTGCCGGCCGCAAGTCCCTCGCGGGCGGCTCGAAGCGGCTCCGGCTTGATCAGCGGTGTATCGCCGAAGACGACGAGAATGTCGTCGTAACCCTTTGCGATGGCATCGCGGGCCGCAAGCACCGCGTGACCGGTGCCGAGCCGTTCCTTCTGCAGATAGGAGGAAACCGAAACGCCACCGATGTCGGCGGCAGCCGAGACCGCGTCGGCGTCTCGGCCGACGACGAGAGCGATATCGGAGATGGAAGCATTTGCGAGCGCCTCGACGACGTGGGCGATCATCGGCCGGCCGGCCACCGGATGCAGCACCTTCGACATGGACGATTTCATCCGCGTGCTTTCACCCGCAGCCAAAACGATGGCCAGGCACGTCCGTTCCATATATCTCTCCTTGGTCTCTTCCAGGCTCACGCCCTCTGCGCAATTCCTTAGATTGGAATCGGCTCAAGTACAAAATCGCCGTTCGATTCGGCGCGGTGCTAGCAGCAACATATTGCGAGAAGCATAATTCTCACAATCACGTCGCATTAACCGGCTTAAAACCGGATGATGGCATAAGAAGGCGCGGAGCCTGTGTCAGCAAAACCGTGCGGGTGCATCGCTCCTTCGGGGGATCAAGCCGCAATGCACAGCCGCACTGACATCGACACACCGGCAAAGCCTACCGGCGCGGTTGTTCTTCTCGCCCGATCTCCGCTTCTGCTGCTGGCCCTTGTACTTGGCGTACTCGCGGTTCTGGTGAGCTTCACGATCCCGCAGCCGATCGGCCCGATGTTCTGGGACCACTATCTCTATCTCGATGCTGCCAACCGCATCCGCGACGGCCAGATCCCGTCAGTCGATTTCTTCACCCCCGTCGGCGCCCTCGGCTACTATCTCTTCACCGGCCTGCAGGGCATCTTTCCGAACGGCCAGCCGCTGCTCCTGGCAAGCTGGTGCCTGCTTCTCGCCACGGGACCGCTGATCGCGCTGGTGGTCGTCGATGTCCAGAAGCGTTCGACGGCACTTGCCTATGCGATCCTGCTGCCGTTCCTGGTGTTTTCGGTGCTGCCGTTCAACACCGGCGACTTCTACCCCTACCCCGGCTCCGACGGTTTCGGCATCTACAACCGCCAGGTCTGCCAGCTTCTCTATGTGCTTGCAGCCGCACTCATCCATGTGCGCGATCGCCGGCTGCTCGTCGCAACGGTCGCCGGCGCCATGGCGGCACTCTTCTTCGTCAAGATCACCGGCGCGGTTGCCGGCACGCTCATGTGCCTCATGGCCTTTGCTGCAGGACGCCTGCCGTTCCGCTCGGCTATTACAGCCGGGCTTGTGGTCATTGCTGTCCTCGCCACCGTCGAAGTCGCCTTCAGCGGCGTCTCCGCCTATCTTTCGGATATCCTGGCGCTGCTTTCCGTCAATGACGGCAGCTTGCTGCCGCGCCTGCTGCAGGCCGCCTCGCTCAATGCCGGCCTTTTGATCCCGGCCGGACTGCTTTGCCTGGTGCTTTTCGGAAGCCACCTTTCGTCCTTCGCCCAGTCGCTACGCCAACTTGCGAGAAGTCCGTCAATGACGGCGATTGGCAGGACGTTCGACAAGCCGTTTCTCTGGCTGGCGGCCTTCGTTGTTGCCGGCATCGTCTTTGAGAGCCAGAACACCGGCAGTCAGGCGTTCATTTTCCTGTTGCCGCTGCTCCTCAAGCTTGCGATCGACGAGGTCGCGACCGCCAAAACAAGATCCACCGCAATCGCCGTCGCCATTCTTGCCTTGGCGGCAGCCTTGCCGCCGGTCACGGCCGTCGCGCAAAAGAGCGCCCGCGCCTGGATCGGGGCCGTCAACAACGTGCCGCTGGAAAGCCGCAACCTCAAAACCATGGGCGCCGTCAATGTGCGGCCCATACTGGCACTGCGCGCCGAGCGCCTGCGCACCCTCTACGCGACCGAGCGCTCCGCTTTCGACGCCTTCGCCAAGGCCGGCGAATTGCCGTCGTTCCTCCTCTATAGCGATTTCGATTTTCAGGCGGCATGGCTGATGAATGTCGACGACGCGGTCGATGCGCTCAGGGCCTACGAAGCTTCAAACCGCGTGCGCTTCGAGACGATCTTCAACGTCGACTTCACCAATCCCTTTCCGTGGCTGATGGACCGCAGCGCGCCTCGGCATGTCGCGATCGGCGCGGATCCGTTCCGCGCCATTCCGCCGCCGGACGAAGATGTTCGCGCCGCCATCGCTGCTGTCGACATCGCGCTGGTACCGACCTGCCCGGTGACCAACGTCAACCGGACGCTGCTGTCGCTCTATCTGCCGAGCCTCGAGACGGGACACAGCCGGATCACGCTGACACGCTGCTACGACGCCTTTGTCCGCAACGGCCTGAAGCCTGCGGCCAACGTCGGCGGCTGACGGACGCCGATGACTAAGCGCCCGGCCGCAAGCGGCTCTCGCTGAGCAGCCCGTTTTCCTCAAGGATGGGATAGGCGACGGAAGCGATATGCGCGTTGACGCGCTTCAGATCCCTGAGCATGTCGAGATGCAGGGAGCTCGTCTGCAGGCTCTGGACCAGTCCGTCGCGTAACCGCTCGATATGGCGCTCGGCGGAGCGTTTTTCCATGTGGCGAACGTTGACCTTCACCTCGATGAGCTGCTTTGCGAGATCGGCGTTGCGGGTGACGAATATGGTCTGCGCGACACGCAGATTGTCGATGGTCAGATTGAAGAGGCTCTTCAGCTCCTGATAGCCCTCCTCCGAGAACTTCAGGCCGTTGCTGACCTTCTTGGCGATCTGCTCGCACAGCCCCTTCTCGATGATGTCGCCCATATGTTCGAGATTGATGGCGTAGTCGATGATGACGATCGAGCGGCGGCCGTCGTCGGCGCTCAGGCCATCGCGGCCCAATCGCGACAGGAAGATCTTCACCTCCTGCTGCAGCTGATCGACCTGTTTTTCGAACTTGCCGATATC
Organism: Ensifer sp. ENS09; assembly: GCF_014852425.1. NCBI lineage: Bacteria > Pseudomonadati > Pseudomonadota > Alphaproteobacteria > Hyphomicrobiales > Rhizobiaceae > Ensifer > Ensifer sp. ENS09. The sequence continues at coordinate 255,883 of NZ_JACVBP010000001.1, read as the reverse complement.
GCGGATGTCCGAAAGATCGTTGTTGTTGAAGGCGTTCGCGGCGCGCATCAACATCGCCTCGACCAGGTCGCCGACGCGCAAGACCTCGCGAGTGGCGCCCGAAAGCGCCATGACAGGCGTATTCAGCGTGCCCTCGTCGAGATAGCGCGGGCCGGTTTCCTCCGCTTCTCCATCCGGAATGAACCGGGCCATCAGCTGCGACAGCAATCCGGCGAAGGGCCAGGCAAGAATGGCGACCGCAAGGTTGAAGGCCAGGTGAATGTCGACCGGCAGGTTCTGGCGCGGCAGCGGCAGGCTCTGCAGAAACTCCACGCTCATGCCTGTCAACGGCAGCGCGATTAGGCAGCCAATGGCACGAACGACGAGGTTGCCGATGGTGACGCGGCGCGCCGACGGCGCGGAACCGAGCGTCGCCATGACGGGCGGAACAGCGCCACCAAGGTTGGCGCCAAGCACGAGTGCCACGGTCAGCCCGACGCTGAGGATGCCTGTCGTCGAGAGCGACAGCACCAGCATCACCACAGCGAGGCTCGACGACGACGCAAAGGCAAGTCCCGCGGAAATGAGCAGCGCCACCGGCCAGGCGCTATCGAGCATCGACAGGAACGCCCCGAGGGCCGGACTGTCGCGCATCGGCTCCGTCGCCGCGCCCAAGAGTTGCAGCGACAGAAGCATGAGGCCGATCCCGACGAAGGCAGCACCCAGGCCCTGGCGGGCGTTCGACCGGCTGGCGCGGTGCAAGACCACGCCGATGAGAATGACAAGCGGCGACAGCCACTCGATGCCGGTCGCCACGATCCAGGCGGTCATGGCGGTGCCGAGATTGGCGCCTAGCAGGACGATCTGCGCCATGCGCGAACGGATAAGCCCCTTCTCTACGAAGGATGCCGTCATCAGTGCCGTCGCCGTGGAACTTTGCAGCGCAAGCGTTGCGACAAGTCCGGTCACGAAGGAACGGAGAGAGCCGTCGGTTCCCTGAGCGAGGCCGGCGCGCAACCGCGCCCCGAAGGCACGGGTCACCCCGTCCTTGACCAGGGACAGGCCGAAGAGAAGCAGCGCCACTGCTCCAAACAGGTTTACCATCACGATTGTCGACTGCATGGAATCTTCCCGCGGAAGCTCGAGAGAATCGCTCCGCCCCTGCAACAGAACCACAGAACAGCGGCATGTTCGAGCCAATGCGACAGATATTTTTCGGTTGCCGGCTAATGAATCCGACATCAACTTCAACGTTCGCGCCGGCCCGTAAGGCGCACGCGTTTCGCAAGGTCCTCGCTTGCCGTGATCGTGTCGCGGCGGGCACCGAAAAAACAGGTGCACCACCGGGATCAACGATCCCGTGAGCGCGCGCAATTTGCGGCAAACAACCCTTCATTTCCTGTTTCGTTTGTTTTAAGGAACGATCTCGTTTGGCCGATGGCCACCGCATTGCAACGAGGTTTCTGCCCCCATGCTCGAATTTCTGAGAAGCGCCGCCCAGACCTGGGTCGTCAAAGGCCTGCTAATCGTTCTCGTTCTGTCGTTCATGGTGTGGGGCGGCTCGTCGCTGACGATGACCAACCAGTCGGACGCGGTGGTCGTCGTCGGTGACGTCAAGGTCAAGCCCCCGGAGTTCCGGCTCGCCTACGAGACCATGCTGGCACAAGCCTCCCGCCAGCTCGGCACGCGGCTGACGCCGCAGCAGGCGCGCGCTTTCGGCATCGAACAGCGGGTCTATTCGCAGATCGTCGCCGGCGCCGCTCTCGACCAGCTCGCCAACGACATGAATCTCGGCCTGTCGCAGGATCGGCTCGCAAAGCTCATCGCCGACGATCCGGCATTCCACAGCGTCAACGGCCAGTTCGACCGAATGACGTTCACGAGCGTGCTGCGCAATGCGGGCCTGCGCGAACAGGATTACATCAACAGCCAGAGCCAGACCGCGATCCGCTCGCAGATCGTCGACGCGCTGTCGGATGGCTATGTCGCTCCGAAGGTTCTCACCGACGCGATCGGCGCCTACCGGCACGAGAAGCGCACGATCGATTACCTGCTGCTCTCGAATGCCAACATCGATCCCGTCAAGGTGCCCGGCGACGACGTGCTTTCTCCCTGGTACGACAGCCGCAAGGCGAACTACCGCGCGCCGGAGTATCGCAAGATCACCTACGTGAAGCTCGAGCCGACCGACGTCGCCGATCCGACCGTTGTGACCGACGACGAGATCCGCGCCGAATACGAACGCCGCAAGGAAAGCTTCCGCAGCGCTGCCGCGCGGACCATCGAACAGCTCTCCTTCACCTCGCGTGAAGCCGCAGACGCAGCGTCGGCAAAGCTTGCTGCCGGAACCAGCTTCGACGATCTCGTGAAGGCCGAAGGCAAGTCCTCCGCCGACGTACTTCTCGGCGAATTCACCAAGGATCGCGTTCCCGACGCCAAGATCGGCGAAGCCGCTTTTGCGCTGCAGGCCGACGGCGTGACCCCGGTTGTCGACGGTGCCTTCGGTCCCGTCATCCTGCGCGTGACGAACATTCGCCCGGAAACCGTCCGCAGCCTCGACGAAGTGAAGGAAGAACTGCGCAAGGACATCGCCCTGTCCACGGCGGGCGAGGAAGTCATGCGCCTGCATGACAAGATCGAAGACGAGCGCGCTTCCGGCGCGCCGATCAAGGAAGTCGCCGACCAGCTCAAGCTGAAGTTCGTAACCGTCGATGCGGTGGACGCGACCGGCAAGGACAAGAACGGCGATGACGTCGTCGGCCTGCCGGAACAGGCAGCTCTTCTCCAGGAAGTCTTCAAGGCCGACGTCGGCGCCGAAACCCTGCCGGTGAATGTCGGCCGCGAAGGTTACGTCTGGTTCGACCTCGATGAAGTCATTCCAGCGCGCGATCGCACGATGGACGAAGCCCGCGACGAAATCGGCGCCGACTGGATGGCCGAGCAGCAGCGTGCAGCCCTGGCCAAGAAGGCCGGTGAACTGAAGCAGCGCGTCGAACAGGGCGCAAAGCTCGCCGACGTCGCGACCGAACTCGGCCTCGTCGTCGAAACCAAGGCAGGCCTGACGCGCGCAACCGCGGACGTCGCTCTCAGCCCGGCGGCCGTCGCCGCCGCCTTCTCCGGCGCGAACGGCTTTGTCACCAATGCTCCCGGCATCGGCGGCGAAGGTCAGATCCTTCTGCAGGTCACCTCGGTCGACACCGCCGGCCCGGCAGACGTGCTGCAGGACGACAGCCGCCAGATCGAGGCCCTCGCCCGCGTCAGCGGCGAGGACATCCTGGACCAGATGGTCGCCACGCTGCAGGCCGCCTACGGCGTTTCGATCAACCAGACGCTCGCTGAAACCGCCATTGCGCAACGATAGGCCCAAGGAAACCATGGATGAGTGATCTGAAGCCATTCGTCGCCAAGGTCGCCGCCCGCGAGGCGCTGAACCGCGAAGACGCACGTGCCGCCTTCGAAATCATCATGTCGGGTGCCGCAACGCCGTCGCAGATCGGCGGCTTCCTGATGGCATTGCGGGTGCGCGGCGAAACCGTCGATGAAATCGTCGGCGCGGTAGGCGCGATGCGCGCCCGCATGCTGCCGGTCGATGCCCCGGCGGACGCGGTCGATATCGTTGGTACCGGCGGCGACGGCGCCGGCACCTACAACATCTCGACGCTTGCATCGCTGATCGTCGCCGGCGCGGGCGTGCCGGTTGCCAAGCACGGCAACCGCGCGCTGAGCTCGAAGTCGGGCACGGCCGACGCGCTCTCCTGCCTCGGCGTCAAGCTCGACATCGGTCCGGAAGCGATCTCGAAATGCATCCGCGAGGCCGGTGTCGGCTTCATGTTCGCCCAGCAACACCATTCCGCCATGCGCCATGTCGGCCCGACGCGGGTGGAGCTTGGAACGCGTACGATCTTCAACCTGCTCGGTCCGCTCTCGAACCCCGCAGGCGTCAAGCGCCAGCTCGTCGGCGTCTACGCGCCGCAGTGGGTGCAGCCGCTCGCCGAAGTGCTGCGCGATCTCGGCTCGGACAATGTCTGGGTCGTTCACGGCGACGGCCTCGACGAGATCACCACCACTGGCACGACCGAGGTCGCCGAACTCAAGGACGGCAAGATTTCGACCTTCACGCTGACGCCGGCGGATTTCGGGCTTCCGACGGTGACGATCGATGCGCTCAAGGGCGGCGACGGTGCGCACAATGCGGTCGCGCTCCAGGCGGTGCTCGACGGTGCCGAGAACCCCTATCGGGACATTTCCCTTGCCAATGCGGCCGCATCGCTGATGATAGCCGGACGGGCAAAGGACCTCACCGAAGGCATGGCGCTCGCGCGCCAGTCGCTTTCAAGCGGCGGCGCGAAGACCGCCCTGCAGCGCCTGATCAGCGTTTCGAACGCGGCCTGAGGAAGGATCGGCACATGACGGATATCCTGCGCAAGATCGAAGCCTACAAGCGCGACGAGATCGCCGCCGCCAAGTCGCACGTCGCGCTCGACGAGCTCAAGGCGCGCATCGCTGACCAGTCCGCCCCGCGCGGCTTCCATGCGGCGCTCGCCGCACGCAAGGCCGCCGGCACGTTTGGACTGATCGCCGAAATCAAGAAGGCAAGCCCGTCGAAGGGGCTGATCCGCCCGGATTTCGATCCGCCGGCACTCGCCAAGGCCTATGAGGCCGGTGGCGCGGCCTGCCTGTCCGTGCTGACGGACGCCCCGAGCTTTCAGGGCGCGCCTGCCTTTCTCGAAGCGGCGCGCGCGGCCTGCGCCCTGCCGGCGCTGCGCAAGGACTTCATGTTCGACACCTACCAGGTGTTCGAGGCACGTGCCTGGGGCGCCGACTGCATCCTTCTGATCATGGCTTCGCTCAGCGACGACGACGCCCGCCGCCTTGAAGAAGCATCTTTCGAACTCGGCATGGACGTGCTGATCGAGGTGCATGACGCCGAAGAGATGGAACGGGCGCTGAAGCTCGCCTCGCCGCTCGTTGGCATCAACAACCGCAACCTCAGGACCTTCGAGGTCGATCTCGCTGTTTCCGAGCAGCTTGCGGGCATGGTGCCTGCCGACCGTCTGCTCGTCGGCGAAAGCGGCATCTTCACGCATGCGGATTGCCAGCGGCTGGAAAAGAGCGGCATCACGACCTTCCTCGTCGGCGAGAGCCTGATGCGCAAGAGTGACGTCGAATCAGCAACACGCGCACTTCTGACGGGCGTTGCGACCACGCTGGCGGCCGAGTGATGAGCAAGCCGACGCTCACGCATATCGGTGGCAGCGGCGAAGCGAACATGGTGGATGTCGGCGACAAGACCGAGACGGTGCGCATCGCCGTCGCCGAGGGCCATGTGCGGATGAAGGCGGAAACGCTGACGCTCATTCTTGAAGGCGACGCCAAGAAGGGCGACGTCATCGGCACGGCGCGGCTGGCGGGCATCATGGCTGCCAAGCAGACCGCCAACCTCATTCCACTCTGCCACCCGCTGATGCTGACCAAGGTCACCGTCGACATCACGCCGGATCCGACGCTTCCTGGCCTTCGGGTCGAGGCGCTTGCCAAGCTGACGGGGCGCACCGGCGTCGAAATGGAAGCACTGACGGCTGTCAGCGTCGCCTGCCTCACCATCTACGACATGGCGAAAGCCGCGGATCGCGAGATGGAAATCGGCGGCATCCAGCTGGTAAGCAAGTCCGGCGGACGATCCGGCGACTACCGACGCGAAGGGAACTGAGGCCATGGCGTTGCTGTCCGTCGAAGACGCGCTCGAGCGAATCCTCCACGGCGCCACGCCACCGCAATTGACGGAACTCGTCGGCCTTCATGACGGGCTTGCCCGCGTGCTGTCTCAAGATATTCCGGCGCGCGTCACCCACCCGGCCTTCGACAATTCGGCGATGGACGGCTACGCCGTGCGCCACCGGGACATCGAGACCATCGGCTCCGAACTGACCGTGATCGGCCAATCGGCGGCAGGCCACGGCTTCAAGGGCGAGATGAAGGCGGGCGAAGCCGTGCGCATCTTCACCGGTGCGCCAGTGCCATCGGGCGCCGATACGGTGATCATCCAGGAAGATACCGAGCGGTTGCCGGGCAACCGGATCCGCACCACATTCGTGCCCGGCAAGGGGCGACATATCCGAACCGCAGGCCAGGACTTTATCGCCGGCGAAGCGGGACTTTCGGCGGGCGACGTGCTCGATGCCGGGCGCTTGACGCTCGCTGCCGGGATGAACCATGCCAGCCTGCCGGTCTTCAAACGCCCGCGGATCGCCATCCTGGCGACGGGCGACGAGCTGGTGGCTCCGGGCAGCAAGCCGGGCGACGATCAGATCATCGCCTCCAACAGCTTCGGAGTCGCGACGATCGCGCGCGACAACGGCGCGGAGGTCATCGATCTCGGGATCGTCCGCGACGATCGGGACGCGATCAGTGCGGAGATCAGGCGAGCTCAGGACGCCGATGTCGACGTAATCGTCACGCTCGGCGGCGCTTCTGTCGGCGACCATGACCTGGTGCAGTCGACGCTCATTGCCTGCGGCATGACGCTCGACTTCTGGCGCATCGCCATGCGGCCGGGAAAGCCGCTCATGGTGGGACAACTCGGAAAGACCACGGTGCTCGGCCTACCGGGCAATCCGGTCTCCAGCCTCGTCTGTGCCCTGCTCTTCCTAGAGCCGCTGACCCGTAAGCTCGCCCGCTTGCCATCGCGCGACCGATTGACGACCGCGCGGCTTGCAAACCCGCTTCCGGGTAACGATGTCAGGCAGGACTATGTGCGCGCGCGCCTGACGAGGGACAGCGACGGCGCATTGCTTGCCCATCCCTTCTCGCGGCAGGACTCGTCGATGATGAAGGTTTTCGCGCAGTCCGATTGCCTGATCGTGCGGCCGCCGCACGCGGCCGAGGCGCCCGCGGGCACGACCTGCGACATTCTCAGGATTCGCTGAACAAACCAAGCGCGAGCCATCTGGGCCCGCAAAAGCAAAAGGCCGGGCAGAACCCGACCTTTGTTCCCGTTCGATCTCGGCGATGATCACGTGGCTTCGTCATAGAGCGCCATGTCAGCGTGGCGCTGTCACTGTTTTACAGCATCAGGCCGGGATGCGAATCAATTGACCGTCTCATCCGAGCGGCTGACCAGGATCTTGTCGATACGGCGCGCGTCCATGTCGACCACTTCAAAGCGGTAGCCATGGGCAATCGCGACATCGCCCTCTTCCGGCGTCTTGCGCAGTTGCTGGACGAGGAAGCCGGCAATGGTCTCGAAATTGCCATCGGCGTCGATGCCTTCGATGCCGATTGTCAGGTGGATTTCGTCGATCGGCGTGCGGCCGTCGACAAGGTAGCTTCCGTCTTCGCGCTGGCGGATCAGGGCATGCTCGATGTCGTCGTAGTTCGACGGCAAGACGCCAACGATCGCTTCGAGAATATCGGCGATGGTGATGATACCCTCGGTGCTTCCGTACTCGTCGACGATCATTGCCATGTTGATGCTCGACGACTTGAAGGCTTCCAGTGCCTTCAGGCACGACGCCGTCTCCGGCAATGTGTGGATTTCCTTGATGTACCTGCGGACATCGAACGGTCCGGAGGTCGGAGCGTTTAGAATTTCCTTTGCCAGAACCGCGCCGAGAACGTCGCCGCTTGGACCGTCAACCACCGGGTAGCGGGAATGGCCGAACTGATCGATCTTGCGGCCAACCGTTTCGAGGCTGTCGTTGACGTCGATAAAGCTCACCTCGGTGCGGTGGGTCATGATCGACTTCACGTTGCGGTCGCCGAGGCGGATGATTCGCCGAAGCATCTCGTGCTCCGACTTTTCGATCGCGCCGCTTTCGACGCCTTCGGCCATGATCGCGTGGACTTCCTCTTCCGTCACATGATCCGGATCGTCGGGGCGGATGCCGAGAAGACGCATGGCGAGCGATGCCGCCGTCTCGAAGAGGTAGACGACCGGCGCTGCGATCCGTGACAACAGATGCATCGGGCGCGCGACGAACATCGCCAGCACCTCGGAATTCTTCAGCGCCAGCTGCTTCGGGATAAGTTCGCCGATAACCACCGACAGGAAGGTGATGAGGGTAACGACAAGCACGAGGGCAACCGTGTTGCCGTAAGGATTGATCCAGGCGATCTCATCGAGCAGCGGCGCAAACTTCGCAGCGATGGTCGCGCCGCCGTAGGCGCCGGCCAAGGTGCCGACGAGCGTGATGCCGACCTGAACCGTGGAAAGAAACTTGCCGGGGTCTTCAGCAAGGCGCAGCGCCACCTCGGCGCGGGCATTTCCCTGTTTTGCCATCTGGCGAAGCATGGGCTTGCTTGCCGAGACGATTGCCATTTCCGAGAGAGCAAAAAATGCATTGATCAAAAGCAGGACGAAAATGACAAAAAACTCGGACATGGTCTCCAGGTCACCGTTGACGAAAGTCGCTCCGCAAGGAGCGAGCCTTCACCAAATAAGGCCAGCGCGCGATCCGAGCAAGCACAAGCAATGAAATCGCTGCAATCTTCTGAACATTGGAAGGGTCGAGCGCTGTTTTGTTGAACAATCTCGACCGCAGGCAGCATCAACTGCGGCTGTGCAGGGCGCTGTGAACGCGCTCGCGTCCGATCTTGATCACGTTTTCCATCGCAAGGCGCGCGCCGACCTCGTCACGCCTGCCGATTTCCTCGACGATCCGAATATGGTTGCGGGCGACTTCGTCTATACCGCCCTTTTCGGCGACCGGGGAGCTCAGCTTGAAGACACCGACCAGCGCCGCTTCGATCAGCCCGCCGACCGTGCGCATGAAGGGGTTGCCGGAGGCCTCGGCGACAGCAAGGTGGAATTTCAGGTCAGCGCCGGCGAGGCTCTCGGCACTGTGGCCTTCCTCGCCCATCGCAACCGCGAGCCGCATCATGCGGCTGATTTCGGCCTCCGACGCGTTTCGCGCCGCGAGCGCGGCGGCATGCGGCTCGAAGGCCAGGCGCACCTCGCTGAGGTGATAGAGGAACTCTTCGTCGACACCGCACTCGAAATGCCAGGTCAGGATATCGTTGTCGAACAGGTTCCAGTCGTTGCGGGGCGTCACGCGGGTGCCGATTCGCGCCCGCGGCACGACCAGCCCCTTGGCGGCGAGCGTCTTCATCGCTTCGCGCAGAACGGTTCGCGACACCTTGAAACGGGCCGCGAGTTCCGGGTCACCCGGAAGAATGGAGCCGACTGGAAATTCGCCGGATATGATAGCCTTGCCGAGTTGATCGACAACATGTGCGTGGCTCGTGCGCTTGCGCGAGCCGGACACAACGGTTTCCAGCACACTCCTGTTCAATCCATCTCCTCCAGGCACTCCCCTGCCTGACTTCATACGGCGCGCTGCGCCACAACGCCTTCGTGCGAAGCACGGAGGTCACCCCTAAACCTGTGCAAATGAATGTAGTTTGAACGGTCGATTCCGGAAAGCCCCAGGGCGGGTGCAAAACCGTAAACCGCGCACCGCCGAACGGACAAGCAACCCTTACGCGATCTCCCAACGACAAACCCCGCCGAAATGGCGGGGTTTGCATTGTGTTTCGTAGACGCTTGCTTACTTCGGCAGCTGGTCGTCGACACCTTCGACGTAGAAGTTCATGCCGAGCAGCGTGCCGTCGTCCGACGACGCGCCGGCTGCGAGCCATTCGCTGCCGTCCTGCTTCTTCAGCGGGCCGGTGAAGGGCTTCAGTTCGCCCGACTTGATCTTGGCTTCGGCGTCTTCCGCGAGCTTCTTCACATCGTCAGGCATGTTGGTGTAGGGCGCCATCGTCAGGATGCCATCCTTCAGGCCGTCCCAGCTCGACGTCGTTTCCCACTTGCCGTCGAGGAAGGCCTGCGTGCGCTTGATGTAGTAAGCGCCCCAGGTATCGACGATCGCCGTCAGCTGCGTTTCCGGGCCGGCCTTGATCATGTCGGAGGCCTGGCCGAAGGCCTTGATGCCACGCTCGGCGGCAACCTGCATCGGAGCCGTCGTGTCGGTGTGCTGCGTCAGGATATCCACGCCCTGGTCGACCAATGCCTTGGCAGCATCGGCTTCCTTGCCTGGGTCGAACCAGGTGTTGGCCCATACGACCTTGATCTTGAAGTCCGGGTTGACCGAACGCGCACCGATGACGAAGGAGTTGATGCCCATCACCACTTCCGGGATCGGGAAGGAAGCGATGTAGCCGGCGACGCCCTTCTGCGACATCTTGGCGGCGATCACGCCCTGGATGTAGCGGCCTTCATAGAAGCGGCTGTTGTAGGTCGCGACGTTCGGCGCGGTTTTGTAGCCGGTCGCATGCTCGAACTTCACGTCCGGGAACTTCTGCGCGATCTTGATCGTCGCATCCATGAAGCCGAAGGACGTCGTGAAAATCAGGCCGCAGCCCGAGCGTGCCAGACGCTCGATCGCGCGCTCGGCATCCGGGCCTTCCGGCACGCTTTCCAGATACTGCGTCTCGATCTTGTCGCCGAGCGCCTTTTCCAGCTCCTGGCGGCCGATGTCGTGCGCCTGGGTCCAGCCGCCGTCGGTCTTTGCACCAACGTAGACGAAGCAGACCTTGGCCTTTTCCTGGGCGCTTGCGCCGGTGGCAAAGCCGAGCGCGGCCGCGGAGCTTGCGAGAACGAGCAGTAGTTTTTTCATTTTCTTGACCTCTGTCGGTTTGAGAAACGTCAGTATGAAATGCTTGCGATCACCGGTCCGGCACAAACGGTTTGCCGAGCGATGCCGGCGTATTGATCAGGGTCATGCGCCGGTTATGCGAAATGAGAATGAGGACGACGATCGTCGCGACATAGGGCAGCGACGAAAGGAGCTGCGAGGGAATGCCCAGACCGAAGGCCTGCGCGTGCAACTGGCTGATCGAAACCGCGCCGAAGAGATAGCCTCCGGCCACCAGCCGCCACGGACGCCAGGACGAAAAGACCACCAGCGCCAACGCGATCCAGCCGCGACCGGCCGACATGTTCTCCACCCATTGCGGCGTGTAGACGAGCGACAGCTGTGCGCCGGCAAGGCCGGCGCAGGCGCCGCCGAACATCACGGCGAGATAACGGGTGCGAATGACGTTGACGCCGAGCGCGTGTGCTGAGGCGTGGCTGTCGCCGACCGCACGCAGCTTGAGGCCAGCGCGGCTCTTGAACAGGAACCAGTGAACGCCTGCGACGATCGCGATCGAAAGATAGAAGATGATGTCCTGCCGGAAGAGCAGCGGCCCAATGTAAGGGATATCGGCGAGAAGCGGGATCGCGATCGGCTGAAGCTTGACGCCCTGCATACCGAGGAAACTCTCACCCATCATGCCGGAGACGCCGATGCCGAGCAGGGTCAAAGCCAGGCCCGTCGCCACCTGGTTTGCCACCAGGCTCAGCGTGAGGAAGGCAAAGAGCTGCGAGAACAGCGCGCCGCAGGCGATGCCTGCAAGCATGCCCAGATAGGGCGAACCGGTGATCTGGGTGATTGCGAAGGCGGAGACCGCCCCCATGATCATCATGCCCTCGACGCCGAGGTTCAGCACGCCGGACCGTTCGGTCACCAGTTCGCCGATTGCGGCCAACACCAGGGGCGTTGCGGCCGTGATGACGCTCAAAAGGATCGCTTCGACGATACCCATCAGCGGCTCCCCTCGCTGTTAGTCGCGGTCAACCGGTCGAAGACCAGCTTGATGCGATAGTGGATGAGCGTGTCGCAGGAGAGCACGAAGAAGAGCAGGAGACCCTGGAAGACGCGCGTGACTTTTTCGGACACGCCGATCGACAGCTGCGCCGCCTCACCGCCGAGATAGGTGAGCGCCAGCACCAGGCCAGCGGCGACGATGCCGAGCGGATTGAGGCGGCCGAGGAACGCAACGATGATGGCGGTGAAGCCGTAGCCGGGCGAGATGACCGGGCGCAACTGCTGGATCGCGCCGCTGACCTCGGAAATGCCGGCCAGGCCGGCAAAGGCGCCGGAAAGCAGCATCGAGAACCAGATCATCTTACGCGAGGAGAAACCGGCAAAGCGCCCTGCCCGCTCCGATTGGCCAAGCACGGAAATCTCGAAGCCCTTCAGCGTGTAACGCATCATGAACCAGACGAGGATCGCCGCTATGATGGCGAAGGCGAAGCCCCAGTGGGTACGGCCGGAGGCAAGCATTTCCGGCAGGATCGCATCGACGGCAAAGGTGCGCGTCTCCGGAAAGTTCATGCCGCCCGGATTGCGCCAGGGTCCACGCACCAGCCAGTCGAGGAACAACTGGGCGACATAGACCAGCATCAGGCTCGTCAGGATCTCGTTGGTGTTCATATGCGCTTTGAGGAAGGCGGGGATGGCGGCAAACAGCGCACCACCGAGCATGCCCATCAGCATCATCAGCGGCAGCACCAGCGGCGACTGCCAGTCGTAGAAGACCACCGGCAGGATCGAGCCAGCAATCGCGCCCATGATGAACTGGCCCTCGGCGCCGATGTTCCAGTTGTTGGAACGGAAGCAGACCGACAATCCGACGGCAATCAGGATCAGCGGGGCCGCCTTGATCGCCAGTTCGTGCAGCGACCAGACCTCGCTCAGCGGCTCGACGAAGAAGCTGTAGAGCGCCATCACAGGATTCTTGCCGAGCAGCGCGAACATGATGCCGCCGAAGACGATCGTCAGCAGGAAGGCGATGAACGGCGACAGGATCGAAAACAGCGTCGAGACCTTGGCGCGCTTTTCCAGTTCAATGCGCATGTGCGGCCTCCGTGCCTTCCGTCTTGCCGTACATGCCGCCCATTAGCAGGCCAATCTTTTCACGCGAAAGCTCCTTGGCCGGATAGGGATCGGAGAGCTTTCCGTCGCTGATGACGGCGATCTCCGTCGCCACTTCGAAGATCTCATCGAGATCCTGGCTGATGACGAGCACGGCAGATCCGGACTTGGCGAGATCGACGAGCGCCTGGCGGATGCGGCTGGCAGCACCCGCATCGACGCCCCAGGTGGGCTGGTTGACGACGAGCACGCTCGGCTGGCGGTCGAGTTCACGCCCGACGATGAACTTCTGCAGGTTGCCGCCGGAAAGCGAGCCGGCCGGCGGATCCTCGCCACTCTTGCGCACGTCCATCGCCTCGGAGATGCGCTTCGTGGCGCTCGTCACCGCATCGCGACGGATGATCTTGAGGAAGCCGCCGCCGAGGAACGCCTTTGCGTCCGAGCGACTGCGGGCAAGCACGAGATTGTCCGAGAGCGGCAGCGCCGATACCGCGGCGTGGCCTTGGCGCTCCTCGGGAACGAAACCCGCGCCCATCAGCCGGCGGGCGTTGATGTTACGGTTGCCGACCGGCTTCTGGCGGATCTGCACCGCATTGTCGTCGGCAACCGGATATTCGCCCGAGAGCGCGTCGAAGAGTTCGCCCTGGCCGTTGCCGGCAACACCGGCAATCGCCAGCACCTCGCCGGCATGCACCTTGAGACAGATGTTCTTCAGCGAAACGGCGAAAGGCGTGCGCGCCGGCACGCTCAAGTGCCGCGCTTCCAGCTGCACCTGACCCTTGGCGCTGGTGCCTTCGGCCGTCACCGCCGCGACGTCGCCGCCAACCATCATGCGCGCCAGCGACGAGGGGGTCTCCGTCTTCGGATCGCAGGCGCCGGTCACCTTGCCGTGGCGCAACACTGTTGCGCGGTCGCAGATGCGCTGCACCTCTTCCAGCCGGTGACTGATATAGAGAACCGAACGGCCTTCTGCCTTCAGCTTGTAGAGTGTTTCGAACAGGCGATCGGCTTCCTGCGGCGTCAGCACCGAGGTCGGCTCGTCAAGGATGATGAGGCGCGGGTTCTGCAGGAGCGCGCGCACGATCTCGATGCGCTGGCGCTCGCCGACCGAGAGATCCGCCACATGCGCCTTGGGGTCGAGCGGCAGGCCATAGGCGTGCGACAGACGGGACGCCTCTTCCGCCACCCTCGCCAACGAGATGTTCGCATCCATGGAAAGCGCGATATTCTCTGCGACCGTCAGTGCCTCGAACAGCGAAAAATGCTGGAAAACCATGCCGATGCCGAGCTTGCGCGCAGCCGCGGGATTGGCGATGCGCACGCTCTGGCCCTGCCAGAGTATCTCTCCGGCCGTCGGCGACAATACGCCGAACAGCATCTTGACCAGGGTCGATTTTCCGGCGCCGTTTTCGCCGAGAAGGGCGTGGATTTCGCCCGGTTCAATCTGCAGATTGATCCCATTGCAGGCCGCGAAGCTGCCAAACAATTTCGTCAGGTTGCTCACAGCCAATAGATGACCGTTCGCCGCTACTCCCTCAACAGGCACGCTGCCCTCTTTCCCCTCTGTTGATCCGCGTCCGCCTTAAGGCTTCGATCACGGAATCAGCAGTGTTGTTCCACTTGTTTTTCTTGTCTCGAGATCCGTATGCGCTCGCCCCGCATCGGCGAGCGGATAAGTCTGATTTATATTGATACGCACTTTGTTGCTTTGCACAATATCAAACAGGGAATTTGCACACGCTTCCAGCGCAGGCCGCGTGGCAACGTAACCAAAGAGTGTCGGACGCGTCGCAAAAAGCGAGCCCTTTTGAGCCAGGATGCCGATGCTGAAGGCATCCACCGGACCGGACGAATTGCCGAAGCTGACCCAGAGGCCGCGCGGCTTGATGCAATCCAGCGACGCCGGATAGGTGTCACGCCCGACGGAATCGTAGACGACATCGACGCCGCGGCCGTCGGTCAATTCCTTGACCCGTGCGACGAAATTGTCGGTGCGGTAGTTGATCACGTGGTCGTAGCCATGCGCCAGCGCCAGATCGATCTTGTCCTGCGAGCCCGCGGTACCAATGACAGTCGCGCCAAGCGCCTTCGCCCACTGGCCGGCAATGAGCCCGACGCCGCCGGCTGCGGCATGGAAGAGGATCGTCGTGCCCGGCCCGACCTGATAGGTCTGGTTGAGCAGATATTGCGCCGTCATGCCTTTCAGCATCATCGCGGCCGCGGTCTCGAGACTGATGCCGTCAGGCACCTTCACCAACTGCGCGGCATCGACATTGCGTTCGCTCGCATAGGCGCCAGCGGCCGACGCATAGGCGACGCGGTCACCGACGGAGAACAGGCTGACGCCGTCGCCAACCGCAGTGACGATACCGGCGCCTTCCTTGCCCGGCACGAAGGGCAAAGCTGACTTGTAGAGGCCGGTGCGGAAGTAGACGTCGATGAAATTGAGTCCGACGGCCACCTGCCGGATCTGCACCTCACCCGGCCCCGGCGGCGAGAGTGTCACGCCTTCGAGCTTCAGGACCTCCGGTCCTCCGAGTTCGCGTACCACAATCGCCTGTGCCATTGCCTGCTCCTATTTCCGGCCGAGACTTGGGAAAATCTGCAGCACGAAGCCAATCACGTAGAGATAGATGCCTGTGACGACGAAACCGGTGACGACCCATGCCGGCGTCGCAAAATGCAGGAGCAGCGCGTAGATGCCGAGCGCCGACCACAGAAGGAAGATGCCGAGGTTCAGCGGTCGCAGGCGCTGGACGCGAACCGGATGAAGGAAGTTGATCGGCAAGAAGGTCAGGACCACCGACACGAAGACGACGATCGACGCCGTCAACTCGCTCGCCTGGATGACGAACAGCGTGAAGACGACCATGTTCCAGACGACGGGGAAGCCGGAGAAGAAGTATTCGTCCGTCTTCATGCCCATGTCGGCATAATAGATCGCGCTCGAAACCACGATCGCGCCGGCCGCGACGAACGACCAGGGCTCGCCGATCATGCCGCTCTGGTAGAGCGCAAAGGCTGGCAATAGCACATAGGTCACGTAGTCGATGACGTTGTCGAGCGTGTCGCCCGACCAGTTGGGCAGCACTTCCTTGACGCGCACCTTGCGGGCGATCGGCCCGTCGATGCCATCAACGAGCAGCGCCAGCCCCAGCCACCAGAACATGTCGACGAAACGGTGCTCGGCCGCAGCCACGACACCCAGGAAGGCGAGAAACGATCCCGATGCGGTCAAGATATGCACGGAGAAGGCGCGAATCTCGGCGTAGGGAACTCGTCTGTAGTTAAAGAACTTCATCTGCGGACGCCGCCCACCCCTGCTGTTTTCCCCGTGCGGGCCTTGACCCGCCTCGACCGCTGTGCGGCGCGTTGCCCGTAATATGCACCCTTTGCAACGCATCGCCACTAAAATTCAAGTATTACAGCCTCCCCTCGCCCCATTGTCCTGTGGACACCTGCAAATTGCTTCTGCGCTGATTCTACCCATTTATTTCGCATGCGCCGACGACTAGAGGTATGATCGAGGCTGGGCCAAGACGCCTCACAGCTTGCGCGAAAGGGCTTTTGCATCATGGACCACTTCGACATCGCCATTATCGGTGCGGGCCTTGCCGGATCCCTCGCGGCCATCGCGCTTGCGGATGCTGGCTACCGCGTGGCCTTGATCGGACCGGAGCCGGCGGTTGCCGACGGACGCACTACGGCGCTGATGGACCAATCGATCGAATATCTGAAGACGCTCAATCTTTGGGAAAAGGTCGAGCCGCTGACCGCGCCGCTTTCGACCATGCGCATCCTCGACGGCACCAACCGGTTGTTGCGCGCGCCACCAGTCAATTTCCGCGCTTCCGAAGTCGGGCTCGACGCCTTCGGCTACAATATTCCGAATGCCCCTTTCATCGATATTCTCCGCCACCGCGCCGAAGAGAGCCCGACGCTGACGCGTATCACCACGTCGGCGATCGGCTTTGAACTTTCGGACACGGTCGCAACGATAGAGCTTGCAAACGGCAGCCAATGCAGCGCGCATCTGCTCGTCGGCGCCGATGGCCGTCGGTCGCCGGTGCGCGAAGCGGCGAAGATCTCCGTCAGCACCTGGTCCTATCCGCAGACGGCGGTCGTCTTGAACTTTGCGCACGAGCTCCCGCACCAGAACATCTCGACCGAGTTCCACACCGAAAGCGGCCCCTTCACGCAAGTGCCCCTGCCGGGCAACCGCTCCAGTCTTGTCTGGGTGCGCAAGCCCGAAGATGCCGCGCAAACGCTGACGCTCGATCTTGCGGCGCTCTCTCGCGCCGTCGAAGACCGGATGCAATCGATCCTCGGCAAGGCAACGGTCGAAGGCGCGCCGCAATCCTTCCCGCTTTCGGGCATGACCGCCCAGCGCTTCGGCAAGGGCCGCGTCGTGCTTCTTGGCGAAGCGGCGCACGCCTTCCCGCCGATCGGCGCGCAAGGGCTAAATCTCAGCCTTCGCGATGTGATGACGCTCGTCAATATCATCGGCGCATCCGGCGGCGAGCCGCTTGCCGGCGATATCGGTGATCGCTTCGACAGCCGCCGCCGGCCGGATATCATCAGCCGTACGGCGAGCGTGGATCTCCTCAACCGCTCGCTACTTTCCGGATTCCTGCCGGTGCAGGCGCTTCGCGCGCTGGGGCTGCATGTGCTTTCCGCCGTCGGGCCGCTGCGCAGCCTCTTGATGCGCGAAGGCGTCCACCCCGGCAGCGCGCTCAATGCCTTCAAGGAAGGCTTACGGGAAAAGATCGGGCGGAAGAGCGCCTGAGCGGATCAGGTAAAGCAGACCGGTGACGGTCGCGACCGAAAGCGTCGTGGTGATGAGGATCGTCGCCGAGGCCCGCTCCTGCCACACGCCATATTGATGGCCGATGACGAAGACGTTCGTCGCCGTCGGAAGGGCTGCGAGCAATACGGCCGTCTGCACCCAGATCGGATCATAGTTCCCCGTCAGGCTCATCGCCGTGAACATGACCAGCGGGTGCAAGAGCAGCTTGGCCGGGACGATGTAGCCGATCTCGACGGGAATGCGCTTAATCGGGCGCAGCGCCAGCGTCACACCCATGGCAAAGAGCGCGCAAGGTGCCGCACACTGCGCAAGATAGTCGATCAATCTTTGCACCGGCACCGGCGGCTGTACCGCGAAGAAGGCGGCGACCACGCCGGCAAGTGTGGCGAGAATGAACGGGTGCAGGATGATCTTGCGTGCAACGCTGGCTGCAAGCACCAGCGGCTTTTCCTGCCGGCCGCCTGATATCGCCATCATCGCCGGTGCGACCGCGAAATGCGCGGCATTCTCGAAGCTGAAGATCAGCGCCACCGGCACAGCAGCTGCATCGCCCAAGGCGAGAAGCGCAAGGCCGGGCCCCATGTAGCCGATATTGCCATAGGCAGCGCCAAAGCCCTGAATCGTCGCTTCGGCAATCGAGTTGCGCCTGACATAGACGCCGATGAGAAAAATCAGCGAGAAGACGATGTAGGTCGCCCCGACGGTCGTGAGGATGAAGTCGGCGCGCGCCAACTGTTCGATCGGCGTGCGCGAGACGAGCTTGAAGAACAGCGCCGGCAGAGCGAGGTAGATGATGAAGGTGTTCAACCACCCCATCGCCTCGCCCGGATGGTGGACAAAGCGCGCCGTCAAATAACCGAGGAAGATCAGGCCGAAGAACGGCAGCACCAGGCCCGCGATTTCCGTCATCTTGTCCCCCGCATCCTTCACCTTCCCGCGCCGACGCCCGCACGCCTAGCGCATCAACCGCCCTGACGATTAGGCCGGTCCGGCCAAAAAGTGATTCTAAAATACGAGGGTATGCCCTAGCCGATTTTCATCAGGATCGGGAAGGTCGTCTGGAACCAGATGGCGACGGAACTGATGAAGCCGAAGAGAAAAGCAAGGCCTGCCAGCACAAGGAGGCCGCCCATGAGCTTCTCGACCAGACCGAGATGGCGGCGGAAGCGGAAGAGGAAGCGCATGAAGGAGCCGGAAAACGCAGCAGCGATCCAGAAAGGCACGGCAAGGCCCAGCGAATAGATCGCCAGCAGCATCGCGCCATCGGACACGGTGTCACGTGCGGCAGCGACGCCAAGGATCGTGCCGAGGACCGGGCCGATGCAGGGCGTCCAGCCGAAGGCGAAGGCCAGACCCATGATGTAGGCGCCCGAGAGCGTCGCCGGCTTGCCGCCGCCCTGGAAACGGGCTTCGCGCGCGAGCAGCCCGATCTTGAACACGCCAAGGAAATGCAGGCCCATGATGATGATGATCACGCCGCCGATGCGCGACAGCAGGTCCATGTGCTGTCGAAGCACCATGCCGATCGACGAGGCCCCCGCCCCGAGCGCCACGAAGACGGTGGCAAAGCCGAACGTGAACAACAGTGCCGCCGGCAAGACAGCACGTCTCGTGCTGCCGATGGTCGCCGCGTCGCCGCTGCGGAACTGATCGACCGAGACGCCGGCCATATAGCAGAGATAGGGCGGTACGAGCGGCAGAACGCAGGGAGAAAGGAACGAAAGGGCGCCGGCAAGGACGGCGGTCCAGATGGAAATATCGGCGATCGACAACGGCAAGAACTCCGGCACGCGGCATTTGGGCCATTCCTTAGCCGCAGGATCATGATGATACCAATCACCTTTTGGCGATCATTGCGCCATGCACCGTTTCTTCACAAAACCCGCAATTTTTCGGTTGACCGGGGGGAAACACGCGTGCATATGTCCGCCCACTTCCGCCGGGCTTCACCGCCGCGGCCAGGGAGCGCGTAGCTCAGCCGGTAGAGCAACTGACTTTTAATCAGTAGGTCCAGGGTTCGAATCCCTGCGCGCTCACCACGAAAACCCCAATGAAATTTGTTATTTATCAGCGTTTCCGACGCTGAGTTTCATCATCATTTGCGCGTATTGGCTCCAACTTTCGGTGCGCGCCGCGCCCCATCTTTCGCCTGTTGCATTCCGTGCTATCGACAATTCGTCGCGTTGAGTAGATGCTGAGGCTCTCGCTGAGGATGCAAAGCGGTGAACTGCCCAGTTTGGTATAGAGCAAAGGGATGAAGGCATGAGAAAGCTTGTCATTGCGGTTCTGATGATTGGTACGCTTGCTTCCTGCACGCAGACCGAGAAAGGCACGGCGATCGGCGCCGGCACCGGTGCGATCATCGGCGGGGCGGTCAGCGACAGCTGGGGCGGCGCGGCAATCGGCGCGGTCGCCGGTGGCGTTATCGGCAACCTGATCGGACGCTCCCAGGAGCGCCAGGGCTATTGCATCTATCGCGACCGCTATGGCCGCCGCTACGAGGCCCGCTGCCGGTAGCGGCAGAACCATTCACCAAGGTAACAGGCGCGTTCCGGTCCAAACCTTCGTAGAGACGATCGGATGTGCCTGTGTGCCCGGCTAAAGCTGCGAGCAGCATAGTCGAGGCCGAACATAGCAGGACGCCCTCAAGCAAGCGTGTTACACTTCGGAAATGACTGACGAAGAACAGAACTACGAGTTTTCGGAATTTTCCGGCCAATTCAGTGACGACGGCGTCGTCGTGGAATTGCGGATCTACCGGGAGGCAGGCACGAATCGCGACTGGACCCTCGAGGTCATCGACGAGGAGGGCTTCTCGACGACATGGGAGGAACCCTTCCCGACCGACAGGGAAGCTTTCGAGGAGTTTATCGCCACGGTGCAGCGCGACGGCATCCAGGCCTTTACCGACGAGCCGCCACAAACGGTTCATTAGCGTCTGGTTGCCCCGCCACTGCACCCGGCCGGCTCAGCCCAGCGACGCCTGGCCGTCAAACCGCTTCACACGCCATGCATAACGAAAGTCAATGATGCGGTCGGAAGGCGAATGGGTCAAAACACCCGAACAACCCGGATCGACGACGCCGTAAGCAGTTCGCGATCCCCCTCGCCCCGGCCTTCCCAATAGTCGCGCGCCTGACGGCGATAGGAATCCAGGAGGGACATGTTCTGGTTCTCATCCAGCAGGCTCAGCGCACCGGCATGTTACGACGCACCGAGTTTCAACAATCTCCACCTCGTGAAGCACTTGTAGGAAGTGAGGATCGTAGGCCGCCTGATATCGCATGGCGTCATCATAGGTCGGACACATGAAGCAGGCATTCAGCCGCGAGGAAGCTTTGGGAGCGTAGGCCTCGCGGGCCTGCTCGAAGAGCAGTTCCCGGGCCAACCGCCAGCCGTCGCCAAACTGATCTGGCCGGTAGCGCCTGATCATGCGCCCGAAATTGCCGGGCTCGACGATGCTGCCTTCTCTCAAACGGATTGGCGACCAGTGAAACATGCGGAGCCCTCTCTTTCTCGTTGCACGACGAGACCGATGCGGCCCTAAATTGTCGATGACCTCTAACGGGATGCGCTGACTATGCCTCCGCTCCTCTGCGGGCCAGTCGCATCTTCAGCGGACTCATTCCATACTCGCGGCTATAGGCGCGCGAAAAGGCGGACAGGCTGTCGAAACCGCATCGAAGGGCAATCTCTCGGATCGGGGTAGCAGAATCTCGCACCAGTCGATGGGCGAACTGAAGACGCAGGCGAAGGTAATAGGCGCCGGGGCTCGTCGATAATCCTCGCGCAAACAGCAACTCCAGCTTGCGCTGCGAGATCGACAGCCGCTTTGTCAGTGCCGCGATCGTCAAGGGACGCTCCAGCGTGCGCTCCATCAGGCGGATCGCCTCGGCGAGTTTCGGGTCGCGCGTCTCGATCCGCCCGAGAGAAACATAGGGCTGCACGTCGGCTGCATTGTGCGTTTGGTCGTAGACGAAGATGCTGGCGACATCGAGCGCCAGGGCAGACCCCAGCCGCTGCGTGATCCAGTGCAGCATCATGTCGAAGGTCGGCGAAGCGCCGCCCGAGGTCCAGAACTTGCCGTCGACGACGAAACGGTCGCCAAGTACGGCCAACTCTGGAAACGCCTGACTGAAATCCTCCAGTTCCTCCCAATGCGCCGTCGCCTTGCGGCCATTGAGGAGACCACTGCGGCCGAGCAGCCAGCAGCCTGATTCGATGCCGGCGACGATGTCGAAGTGCCGTGAGCACTCCTGCAGCGCGCCGATGAATTTCTTGCTGGCGTGACGATCAAGGTTGAAGCCGCCGATCACCAGCAGCGCGTCGCCGGCAAGCGGCGGGTGCAGCATCCCCTCGACCGCGATCGGCACACCGCAGGTCAAGACCACCGGCTTGCCATCGGCCGAAAGCAGCCGCCAGCGAAACACATCGCGGCCCGAGATGCGGTTTGCAGCGCGCATCGGATCCAAGACGGAGGCAAGCGACATGATCGACGACTCCGGCAAGATGACGACAGAAACTTCGATCACAGATTGCAGACGTCCATCGGAAGGCATGCGGGAAATGTCAAATTTCAAGCGGGAAATGTCAATTCCAATACTGCCTTTCGGGCATTATCGAACCGTATCGATCTCCCTACGCGCGGCGCTGCAGCCCCGCGCAGAGACGTTCCCCTTTCCGCCTTTTGCCGGAACGGGCCGGTCGGAAACCATCCGCCGGCCCGTTTTTTTGGGGAGCGACCACTTCAGGGCTGACGGAATTACACTTCCACGTGGAGACACGGCGTGCTCCTTCTGTTCTACAACGATTCGCCTCACCACGACGCAAGAGCCGAATCCAGGTCGTGCAAAAATTCCGGTCCTACTTGCAAGGGAAGCGCTCGTATCTCTATGCGCTGACGATCCATCGGCCTGGCCGCATGTACACCAAGGGCCATAGGCTCTTGTTCAAGCCCGTTACCGCTCTTCTTTCCTGCTTCCGGAAACGCGCGTAGCCTTCTCCTCGAGTGTTGCGGAGCAAACGCCGGACCTATCCGCCGCGTGCTGACGTACCGGAGATCTGCCGCTCATGGCGGATGAGAAATCGACACTGAGAAGACAAGCCGGCGATGACGCAGTCTCGCAGATCATCATGTAATGAGTTCTGTAAACGGTAGCGAGGGAACCGTAAACGGCGCACTTTTAAGCGATCAAAGCACCAGCTAAGCGCTTGAAATTATTGGCGACCCCTGCAGGATTCGAACCTGCGACAACCTGCTTAGAAGGCAGGTGCTCTATCCAACTGAGCTAAGGGGCCGTCCCGGGCTTTGCCCGTCGAATGCGGCTGAAGGACCTTAGTGGGTCCAGGGCTGCATCCGGTTGAAACGGAAGTTGTCCGGATAGGACACGCTCTTGCGTGTCGCTTCCTTCGGCGCGATCACGCGGTATTCGATGCCGTTGCGCTCGGCGTATGCGATTGCCTGCTCGGCGTTTTCGAACGTCAGCCGCAGCTGCTGCTTCATGTCGCCGGAGCTGGTGTAGCCCATGATCGGGTCGATGGTGCGCGGCTTTTCCTGATCGAACTCCAGCACCCACAGGTTCGTCTTGGCCTTGCCAGACTGCATGGCGGTCTTTGCTGGACGATAGATCTTTGCGGACATGGTTTCGAACGGCTCCATACTTTCGCTGGCAACGTTCACGGGCGCCAGCATTCCGTCTTCCCATAACGCAGAATGATTTAAAACGGAATGACTTTTGGCCGGATAAATTTGGCTTTCCGGTAGGAGATGAGCGAACTTATGCGTTTGTCCCAATCGTAGATGTGGCTTTGGGAAACTTTGCTGTTGCAGCCCTGCTACGAAGCGTGTATCTCCGGCGCCGTTGGCACGGAGTGTAGCGCAGTCTGGTAGCGCATCTGGTTTGGGACCAGAGGGTCGGGAGTTCGAATCTCTCCACTCCGACCATTCATCGAGACGGAAGCGTCACTTTCCCTTTTTTCAATCCGTTCGTGATCTGCAGGCTAAACATCGCCATAAGATCGCTCGTTTGCATTGGCAATCGATCGAGTTGTCCCGAATTGGGACAAGAATGCCTATTTGTCATAAGAATTTAGGAAGCGCTCAATCCATTGTGGATAGAGCGGACCGGCGGGCTTTCCAGCCCTGCCCGCCTCCCAAGCCCGCCCGAGCGATCCAATGACTGCCCAACTCGACCTTGCCACCGTTCTGTTACTTCACAAGTCGTCGTTCCTGATCGGCGCCTTCTGCTTCCTCTATGCGCGCTGGCAATCGCCGCGGGACGAAGGGCTTGGTATCCTGGCGAGCGGCTTCCTCTTCCTGGCGCTCGCCTCGACGCTCGCGGGCTATGGCGAGCAAAAGCTGTTACCGCCCACTCTGTGGAGGCTTTCCAGCTTCACGCTCGGGATCGGCGGATACGCCCTATTCTGGATCGGCGTGCGGCGCCTCAGCGGCGGCCGGCGCCGGCTGGCGGACTGGCTGGCGCTTCTTGTGCCGCTTGCCGGCGCGCTCACCGGTCTCGCCACGCATTTCCACATGGTCAACGTCGTCAGGGCCAGCGTCTTCAACGCCGCCGCCTTTCTTTTCCTCGCGGCTTCGGCTGCTGCCGTCATCGCCGACCGCTCGAAGGAGCCGCTGCCGGCGCGCTCCATGCTGGCGGCCGCCATGGCCGTCGGGGCAAGCCTTTGTCTTGCGGTGGTCATTGGCCTCCTCAAGCCCGGCATCGTGCCGATCACCACGACCTACGCCTTCTTTCTCTCGATCATCTGCCACTTCGCCATCGCGCTCTTCGCGCTCGTGCTCGTCAAGGAGCGGGCGGAAGCGGAGTTGCGCCGATCTGCGCATACCGATGCGCTAACCGGCGTCGGTAACCGGCGATGGTTTCTGGCGCAACTGCCTCAGGCGAGCTGGCAGGGCGATTGCCTGATCGTGATGGACCTCGACCATTTCAAGCGCATCAACGACCGCTACGGCCACCATACGGGCGATCAGGTGCTCGTCGCCTTCGCCGATCTGGTCCGGAAAAATCTGCGTAGAGGCGACAGCTTCGCGCGTCTCGGGGGTGAGGAATTCGGGCTCTATCTCCCGCGGACAAGCGAGACACAGGCATTTGCAATCGCCGAGAGGTTGCGCCGCGCCGTGGAGGAACTGCGGGTCGCAAGCAGCGGGCGAACCGTTGCGGTCAGCTTCAGCATCGGGCTTGCTACCGCCAGCGGCGCGGAGCGTTCCTGGGAGGCATTGTTCAACAGGGCGGATGCCGCGCTCTATGCTGCCAAGCGAGACGGGCGCAACCGCGTCGCGTCCGATGCGCAACCTGCGGTTTCGGAACCGCCTGCTGTGATCCTTCACCGCGCCAGCTAATCAGGCGGGGCTTCGACGCAAGCCACCTTCAAAAAAGAGAAGCGGATCCAAGCATTTCCGATCCGCTTCGGATTGGAGGTATAAGGCTTATTCTAGCTCAATGCGCCGAATTCGCTTGTGGCCAAATTTTGCCTAGCGCGCCACCTTGGCGCGAACCTGTGTCTTCGTTGCACTTTTCGGCATGCGTGCAAGCGTGTAGGACGCACAAGCAGCCACCATCGCGCTGTCTCTCCTGGAGTTTCGCTTTGCCTTTGTAAAATCCGGTCTCGCTAGTTTCACCCAGTACGCCCGATAGCGCTCCCGCTGTCGGATTGAATTTTCATGCGTTCGTTGAGGTGGCGGTTCGAGACCGGAATGGCATTGCCGATCTCAAGCCCGACGTACCTTCGTCAGGCGGAACCATCACGCCCAACAGCTGCCAGACCGCGTCCCCGGAACGGGTACTCAAACCGTCGTCTCGATGGACTTCCAATTGGAAGAACCAGACGACATGTCTCATACATTGACGGTCCAGTGGACCATCGAACCCCAAACCGCACCCCGCCCCTGGCTTGCATGCAGCCGCTGCGGCGGCCAACGCCCCTTCGTCTGCAGCGGCAAGACGCGGCTGAACGCCAACGGACGGCGGCTCGACGCCTGGCTGATCTATCGCTGCGCCGTTTGCGAAGACACCTGGAACCGCCCGATCTTCGAACGGCGGACTGTCACAAGCGTCGCGCCGGACGCACTCGCAGCGCTACAAAGCAACGATCCCGCCTGGATCCGCCAGGTGGCGTTCGACATCGAGGGTCTTCGCCAATGCACGGACCGGATCGAGGATCTGTCCGATTCCAACGTGGAACGGCGCGTGTTGAGCGGGACCGTAGATAGCGCACGGCTTGAGATCGTCGTTGTCGCGCGCCTGGCAAACAGCCTGCGCGTCGACCGCCTGCTATCGGCGGAACTCGCGCTCTCACGCGCCAGGCTGACCAAGCTCGAAACCGCGGGGCGAATCACCCTTCTGCCCGAATCGCGAAAGGCCCTGCAACGCCCGATCAGAGACGGCAGCCGCATCGTCCTCGATCTCACGGCGGAAGATGACCGGGCCGAGATTGCCCAGCGTGCCCGCGGGGGCCCGTAGTCGAAGGGCATCATGGAGCGACCGGCACAGCGCCGGCGCTCCATGATGCCAATGGTTGCTGGTCAGAACTTTACGCCGACACCGACGGTGAACTGGTGCTGGTCGAGATCGACATTGACGCCGCCGAAGTCCTTGTCGCCATAGTCGTTGTAGCGGTACTCGGCGCGGCCGAAGAGGCTGTCGGTGAATGAATAGTCGACACCGGCACCGATCGTCCAACCGTTGAAGGTTTCCTTTTCCTTCGATGCGCCGGGCACATCGACGAAACCGCGGGTCACCGCCCAGCCGCCGGCGCCATAGAGCAGCGCCTTGTCGTTCAACAGATAGCCGACGCGGCCGCGTATTGCGCCCGAAACGTCGGTACCAACTTCCGTCGAGGTTCCACCGACATCGAACGTCTTGTCGTTCCAATTGTAGTTGACGTCACCCTCGATGCCGTAAACCCAGTCGCCCTGCTGAAAGTTGAAACCGGCAAAGGCGCCGAGCAACCCACCATTGAAATCTTCCGAAGCGCTGCCGCCAGGCGCACTGAAATCTCCGTTGAGCCATCCGCCGCCGCCCTGTAGGCCGACATAGCCGCCGGTCCAGACGAACCCCGGCGTTGGCTGCACGACCGGTGCCGGCGGCTGGCTCAGATCGGCCGCCAGGTCCGCTGCCATCGCGGTTTGCGCAACGGCGCAGGTCGCTACGATTGCAACAAGCACACTCCGGAACATCACGGATGCCTCCTGTTGTCGCCAGAAGAATATTAGTAACTCGTTAGCACGCAGTCTGCCCGAAAGGCTTCACGATCTCAACCATGAAACCCGTGGGGTTCAGAGACATAATTTAGGAAATGATCGGGGAAGGACAAGGACGGCCGCGACGTGGCCCCGGCGCCTACGGCTTCGAAGACGGCATGCGGGCGCCTTCCAGCCGGTCTCCAGGACGGATATTCAGCCGCTTGACCGCGCCGGCATTGAGCTCAAGCACGAAAGCCACCGGTTCTTTCGAATCAATGATCGCTTCGGAAAAAGGCACGGCACCTTCATGGATCGTGCGAACGACACCCTTGTTGTCGATGAACAGCATGTCGAGCGACAGATAGGTGTTCTTCATCCACATCATCACGCGGCGTGTCTCGCCAAAATCGAACAGCATGCCGTGATCCGGCGCCATGGATGTGCGAAACATCAGGCCCTGCTCTCGCTGGGCCGGATCGACGGCGAGTTCGACCGTCAGCTCGTGCACCGCCTTGTCGGCATTGACCAGGCGCATCTTGTCCTTGGTGAACTGGACGTCGGCAAACGACGATACCGTCAGTGCAAGCAACAAAAAAAGCGCCAGGAGGGCGCTTTTTCCGAAAAGGTCTCGAACCGCGACCATCAGTGCGACCGGCTCGTCGGCGACGGACCGTCGGGATGGATCTCTGCGGCCATCAGGCCCTTTTCGCCATCGCCGAACCGGACGAGCACCACCTGGCCCGGCCGCAGCTCGGTCAGACCGAAACGCCTGAGCGTTTCCATGTGCACAAAGATGTCTTCCGTTCCCTCGCCGCGGGTCAGGAACCCAAAACCCTTGGTGCGGTTGAACCACTTGACGAGTACGCGCTCTAGGCCGCTCGTCGGCGTCACCTGGACGTGGGTGCGGACCGGCGGCAGCTGCGACGGATGCACCGCCGTCGACTGGTCCATCGAGAGGATACGGAACGCCTGATAACCGCGGTCCCGCTTCTGGATGAGCGCAACGACCCGCGCGCCCTCAAGAACCGTCTGGTAGCCATCGCGGCGCAGGCAGGTCACGTGCACCAGCACATCCTGCATACCGTTGTCCGGAACGATGAAACCGAACCCCTTGGCGACGTCGAACCACTTGATCACGCCGGTGATTTCGATGAGGTCGAGAGCATCGCTGCCAAAGTCGTCACCATGCATGACGTCTTTCGAAGATGTCCTATCCGCCATTCTCTCCCAGCCCCTCGTTTACGCGCGACTACCGATACGGTTAACTGATTCTTATTGACCAGAATAACATCGTCCCGCCGCGGATACGCAAGACCCTCGGCATATTTTGGCCGAGAACTAATATGGGGACGCAGCCTTGCCTCTGGCTTGCTGACGGACCACTATACGCCATCTTCTGCAAAACAGGGACATTGCAATGCGCTATCTGCACACGATGGTTCGCGTCAAGAATCTGGACGAGGCCTTGAACTTCTACGGCAAGATTTTCGGCCTGATGGAAATCCGCCGTTACGAAAACGAAAAGGGCCGGTTCACGCTGGTGTTTCTGGCCGCTCCCGGCGACATCGATCGCGCCCGCGCCGAACTCTCGCCCTGTCTCGAACTCACCTACAACTGGGATACGGAAGACTATACCGGGGGACGGAATTTTGGCCACCTCGCCTACGAAGTCGACGACATCTACGGCTTCTGCCAGCACCTGATGGAAAACGGCGTGACCATCAACCGGCCGCCGCGCGATGGCCACATGGCGTTCGTTCGCTCTCCCGACGGCATTTCGATCGAGATCCTGCAGAAAGGCGAAAACCGTCCGCCGCAGGAACCTTGGGCATCAATGGCCAATACGGGCGTCTGGTAAGCTCCGCACAATTCTCGCGAACGAAGATGGCCCCGTGCTGTCGGTGAAATCCGGCAAGCATGGCCGAGCCGTCGATCAGCAGCAGCTATGAATGATCCAGGGCCCGGTCTATCCGGGCCTTTGCATGTTGGAAACATGCGGGCTCAAGGTTAGCGCCGGTTTACAAATCGCGTATCGTTGAGTACTTTTTCGCGCGAAACGTTGATGCCGGGTCCTATCCGCGATGTCTCGTGGCGGCGACCCCCTTTTGTACTTGGCCTGATCTTTTCCCGTGGTGCTCATTCCGGTCGCCGCGAGAAGCATGAGTTTGTTTGTTCTGAGCGATGTTTCGGAGCTGAGACTTAATGCATGACAAGGCGAGGCTTCGCCGGTCATGCACGGAGAGCGGGGATAGGACGTTGCAACATCCGGAAACGAAGAGCGCGGTGCTCGTCACCATTGCGCGGGCTGCAGCTTTATCCGTTTCGCTGCTGGCCTTGAGCGGCTGCATGTCGGCGGTCGGGGAAAACGATGCCGCGACCGCGCTGAAGGCCGAGGGGCAGGCAGCCCCGGCGCAAACCGCAGAATCGGAGGCCACGGTCCAGGACGGACAGGTGGTCGCGCTAGGCAGCGATGCGCAGGCGCAACAGGCAGCGGGCAATGCCATAGTTCCCCAGGATGCCGGACAGCCGCAATCGCTGACGATGCAGGGAACCGGCCTGCGCGCCGCCTCATCGAGCATCTATGGTCAGGCGCCTGCCGCGCAGGCAGCGACGACCGGCCAGGCGCAGGCGACGGGAACTGTTCCGCTCCCCGCCGGGCAGCCCGGCATGAACGCAACCAACAACAGTCTTTTCAGCGGCACCCAGCGACAGCCGCTACCAGTTATCGCGCCGCAACAGGGGGCCGCCAACATGGCCACCGACGTCGTGACGGACACCGCCGTCGCCGCCTATGCTCCGTCCGCGGCGCAGGACGCCACCCTCCCCGTTGCCGTTCCGGTGCCGCTGAGCGCCGAGGCTGCCGCCGGCGGCCAGACCTCTTCGACGCCGCAGGCGGTTGCCAATGCCGAAGCCGCGCCGGTAGCGACCGAGGTCGCAGCCGTGCAGCAGGCGGCAGCCGAAGCAACACCAGCGGACGATAACAAGGACACGTCCAAAACCTGGACGCTCGCGGCCCTTTTTGCCGGCAAGCGTAAGGAGAAGCCGCAGCAGGTGGCACTTCGCTCGGCTCCGCCGGCGGAAAAGAAGACGATTACCACCAGCAATGCGAGCCAGCCGAAAACGGCCTCCCTCGCCTACACGCTTCCGGGCGTCAAATTGAACTCGCTCTACAACTACGAGCACGAAGAGCATCTCGGCGATGACGACGACGGCGCGCCGGTTCAGGTCGCTTCGCTCTCGGGTCTCGCCCGACTGGCGCCGAGCGGGTTGATTCTGCAGACCGAAAAGGTCGATGCCGGCTGCTTCAAGCCGGAGCTCATGCAGATGCTGAAGAAGGTGGAAACTCATTACGGCAAGCAGGTCATGGTGACCTCGGGCTTGAGGCCGATCAAGGTCAACCGCGCCAAGCAGTCGCTGCACACCCGTTGCGAGGCGGCCGACATTCAGGTTCAGGGCGTCAGCAAGTGGGATCTCGCCGAATTCTTGCGCAGCGTTCCCGGCCGCGGCGGCGTCGGCACCTATTGCCACACGGAGTCAGTCCATATCGATATCGGTGCACAGCGGGATTGGAACTGGCGCTGCCGACGCGCCAAGGGTTGAAGGCAACCATTTGTTTCCATGGAGGATTCGACGAGAAGCCTCCAATCCCTCAGGCCTGTGGAATTTTTACAGAAATATGAAAATTGCCGCTTGCGGTTCTGAAATCCTCTGGCTATAAGGCGGCCACACAGCGAGTGCGCCCTTCGTCTATCGGTTAGGACACCAGATTTTCATTCTGGGAAGAGGGGTTCGACTCCCCTAGGGCGTGCCACTGTGTTGATATCCTCTCCCCCCCCCAAAATCAGCGCTTTCAGAAATTGATCAGCCGTTCACTGCGTCGAACGCATCTCCGATTCCGGCCGTTCAGTCGCCGAATTTTTCTCGGTGATTTTAACAGGAAAAGCACAAAAATCGTGCGATTGGCGCTTGCGGTATCCAGAGTCGCTGGCTATAAGGCGCCCACACAGCGAGTGCGCCCTTCGTCTATCGGTTAGGACACCAGATTTTCATTCTGGGAAGAGGGGTTCGACTCCCCTAGGGCGTGCCACTGTGTTGAACTCCTCCCCCAATTCGAAATCGATTTTCTGTCGTTGAAACAGCTATTTAACGCGCGTTTCGACACCCGCCTTTCCGCCTTGTGCCGGCGTGAATCTTTCCTGGTATTTTGAACAGGAAAATCACAAGAATCCTGAGATTGGCGCTTGCGGTATCCAGAGTCGCTGGTTATAAGGCGCCCACACAGCGAGTGCGCCCTTCGTCTATCGGTTAGGACACCAGATTTTCATTCTGGGAAGAGGGGTTCGACTCCCCTAGGGCGTGCCACTGTGTTGAATTTCTCCCGCACATTCCTAATATCAAGCAATGCTCTCCGCAGGGCTGCAGCTCATCTTCCTGTCGTGATTTGCGCTGAACGAGCGTAATATCTGGCAGCGAACTGCAACGCATGTGCGCCCATCGTCTAGCGGTCAGGACGCCGCCCTCTCACGGCGGTAACACGGGTTCGATTCCCGTTGGGCGTGCCAAGCTCCGACAACCCAACACACACCGGCAACAACCCGAACGTGTAATATCACACGATTGCACCGCTATGCGGTTCCGCTACCATCCATTGCATCGCTGCACTGCGGCTCGGAGTTTTGATGATCCAAATTTCCAAATCGAGAACCTGCCCGCGCTGGGCAGATACGATTGCTGATCGGGCCTGGAATGCCTGGTGGACTGATACAGACGTGTCCTTGGCGGCCTATCGCGCACATCTCGATCCGATGATCGACGGACGTGGCATCCCGTTTGCCTTGGTGGCACACCGGCGGGGGCATACCTCGGATCGGTCTTCATCATCGAGAACGACCTTGATGAACGCCCACACTATGCCCCGTGGGTTGCGGCTCTTTGGGTCGAACCTGAAGCCCGCCGGCAAGGAATTGCCGCCAAGCTGATGGCAGCCGCCCTCAAGCAGGCTTCATCTCTGGGGCGCGAGACCTGCTTTCTGTGCGCGAGCCCTGAAAACTCGCCCTATTATCTTGCCCGTGGCTTCAAGAAAATCGAGAGCGACGTATCCGGCCTGAACGTCTTTTCGATCAGTTCGGCGGACGCGATCATCACTTGATCAGTCCCGTTGCGGATTCCGCGGGTTACAACGTCGAAACCAGCCGATCAAAGCGCCTTGGCGGCATCCGTTACGCGAAGCTGCACGCGACGCTGGCCTTGCCAGAGATCCGCCGAAACGGAGCCTGCGACGTGAATGGACGTGCCCCGGCTCGACAGCAAGAAGTCGCCGAGCGGCGTCTCGGTCGCCCGGAAGGCTATCCCGTCGAGACGGCTGCCGTCCTGGCCCTCCAGCGTCACCTTGACGTGGTTGGCGCCGACCTGGCGGCTGTCGCGCAGGCGATGCTGCGGGAAGGCAAAGACGGGCTGCGGGTGGGCTGAGCCATAGGGGCCTGCCTGCTCCAGGAGGTCGATGAGTTCCAGCGTGGCACCGGATGCTGCAAGCGCGCCATCGACCTTCAGCGTCTGGATGGCGACAAGCTCACGCACGGCGGCTTCGGCACGTTCCTCGAAGAATTGCCGGAGCTTTCCGAGTTTCGCGCGCTCGACGGTGAGGCCGGCAGCCATGGCATGGCCACCGCCCTTTACCAGCAGACCACCGTCGACGGCAGCGCGGACCATCTTGCCCATGTCGAAGCCGTTGATCGATCGACCCGAGCCGGTTCCTCTGCCATTGGGATCGAAGGCAATGGCAAAGGTCGGCCGGCGGAATTTTTCCTTGATGCGGGCTGCAAGCAGCCCGACGATACCCGGGTGCCAGTTTTCGCGCGCGGTGACGATCACCGAAGCGCCCTCGCCCGTGCCGTATTCGGCCAGAACCTCAGCTTCAGCCTCAGCCAGCATGACGGCTTCCATCGCCTGCCGCTCGCGGTTGAGCTCATCGAGCTGCGCCGCGATCTTCTCCGCCTCGGCGGCGTCTTCCATCGCCAGCAGCCGGCTGCCGAGTGCCGCATCGCCAATGCGTCCGCCGGCATTGATTCTCGGGCCGACGAGAAAGCCCAGGTGATAGGGCGTGACCGGGCCACCGATCGCAGCCTTCCTTAGCAGTGCCGAAAGCCCGACATTGCCCATATGGCGCGCTGCGATCAGTCCCTTGACGACGTAGGCGCGGTTCAGCCCCTTGAGCGGCACGACGTCACATACGGTTGCCAGTGCCACGAGATCGAGCTGGGCCAGCAGGTCGAAAGAAGCGACGCGGCTGTCGCCGGCGTTGCGCAACACACGCAAGGTATTGACGAGAACCAGATAGACGACGCCGGCGGCACAGAGGTGCCCCTGCCCCGAGAGATCGTCCTCGCGGTTGGGATTGACCAGCGCATGGCAGGGCGGCAGCGATGCGCCGACCTGATGGTGGTCAATGACCACGACATCGACGCCGCGTTTCTCGGCAACGGCAAGCGACTCATGGCTGGTCGAGCCACAGTCAACGGTGACGATGAGATCGGCGCCGTTGTCGATCAATTGCTCGATCGCCGTCGGGTTCGGGCCATAGCCCTCAAAAATCCGGTCAGGAATGTAGATTTCCGCATCGACGCCGAAATGGCGCAGGAAACGCGCCATCAACGCCGAAGACGCAGCACCGTCGACATCATAATCACCGAAGACCACCGTCTTTTCCCGGCGCTTGATAGCCGTTGCCAGACGCTCTGCAGCCTTGCGGCAATCGGTCAGTTTGTCCGGGTCCGGCATCAGCGAGCGAAGCGTCGGATCAAGAAAACTTGCGGCATCGTCTAGCACGACGCCACGGCCGGCAAGCACGCGCCCGAGCAGGTCGGAGTAGCCGTGGACCTGGCTGATGGCGAGCGCCCGGTTCTGACCCGCCTGGTCGAGGCGCGACACCCATCGCTGGCCGCTGACCGACCGCTCGACGTTCAGAAAGGCCCGCTGTACCGGATCCACCAATTCTTCCATGCTCGTCCACCCGCTTGGCGCTTCATTCCTCTTAGCGCATAACCCTGGAAATCGTGACCGTTTTCAGAACGGCATACACAGAGATCCACGTTTCGCAGGGATCTGCGCTGCTATCGGCGCCCAAGGCATAAAGAAAGAAGCCTCGCCGGCTTGCTTGCACGGCGAGGCTTCCAATCTATCGGCGGCAAGCAGCGCTGGGCACTGCCATGCCGAACGGCTCGAAGGCACCTGTCGCCCTCAGTTTGCCTTCGGACGTTCGATGCGGATGACCTGCGGTTCGCCGACGAGGTAGCCCTCGCCCTTGATCGCCTTGATCGCATCGCGAACGGAGTGCTCCGATGTCGCATGCGTGACCAGGATGATCGTCTGCGGTTCGCCCGTGTCCATCAGCTGCTTGGAGTGCTGCATGATCGATTCCAGCGAGATGCCGTTGTCGGCCATGCGGGTCGCGATGCTGGCAAACACGCCGGTGCGGTCGACGACCTTCAGGCGGATGAAGTAGCCGCCCTCGTGGCTCTGGATCTGCGCACGCTTGTAGGGAAGCAGTGCATTGGTCGGACGGCCGAAGGCCGGGACGTGCTGGGCGCCCGGGCGGCTCTTGGCGATGTCGGCGATATCGCCAAGCACGGCCGAAGCTGTCGCGTTGCCGCCGGCACCGGGGCCGACCATCAGGAGTTCGCCAAGAATGTCGGATTCGATCGCAACCGCATTGGTCACGCCATCGACCTGAGCGATGACGGAATCATAAGGCACCATCGTCGGATGGACGCGCTGCTCGATGCCGCTTTCGGTGCGCTGGGCGACGCCGAGAAGCTTGATGCGGTAGCCGAGATCGGCGGCCGCATGAATGTCGTCGATCGAGATGTTGGTGATGCCTTCGAGGTAGATGTCGTCGGCCGCGATCGCCGTTCCGAAGGCAAGGCTCGTCAGGATCGACAGCTTGTGCGCCGTGTCGTTGCCCTCGATGTCGAAGGCCGGGTCGGCTTCGGCGTAACCGAGGCGCTGGGCTTCCTTCAGGCAGGCTTCGAAGGACAGCTGTTCCTTCTCCATCTTCGTCAGGATGTAATTGCAGGTTCCGTTCATGATCCCGTAGACGCGCGAGATCGTGTTGCCGGTCATGGATTCGCGCAGCGCCTTGATGACGGGGATACCACCGGCAACAGCCGCTTCGTAGTTGAGCAGCGCGCCCTTCTCCTCGGCGATCTTGGCAAGTTCGATGCCATGGGCAGCCAGCAACGCCTTGTTGGCGGTGACCACGTGAATGCCGCGTTGCAGCGCCGCCTTGACGGCCGAATAGGCCGGATCGCCGGAGCCGCCCATCAGTTCGACGAAAACGTCGATATCGGCGTCACGCGCAAGCGAGATGGCGTCGTCGAACCAGGCGGTCTTCGAAAGATCAACGCCGCGATCCCTGTTGCGGTCGCGCGCCGTTACGGCCGTGGTCTCGATTGCCCGTCCGCACGTTGTCGCAAGCATCTCGTGACGATCCTGGAGGATTCGCACGAGCGAGGCACCGACGGTACCCAAGCCCGCAATGCCGATTTTGAGGGCATCTGCCATAGCCATTTCCTAACATGTAGAGGGCGCACCGCGAGAACAGCGGGGCCAGTGTGGAAGGAGGCGCGCGTCAAAACGCCTCCCGACTTCTTACCTATGAGCGTTCAGCGAGATGACGTTGTGCATCGTCTCGTCGGCGGTCGACAGGAACTTCTTGATGTTGCGCGCCGCCTGACGGATGCGGTGCTCGTTCTCGACGAGAGCGAGACGAACGTAGTCGTCGCCCTGCTCGCCGAAGCCGATACCGGGAGCGACCGCGACATCAGCCTTCTCGACGAGGAGTTTTGAGAATTCGAGCGAACCGAGATGACGGAACTTCTCCGGGATCTTCGCCCAGGCGAACATCGTCGCAGCCGGCGGCGGCACTTCGAAGCCGGCCTTGCCGAAGCTATCGACCATCACGTCGCGGCGGCGCTTGTAGATGTTGCGCACTTCGGCGATGTCGCTGCCGTCGCCGTTCAGCGCCTGGGTGGCGGCCACCTGGATCGGCGTAAAGGCGCCGTAGTCGAGGTAGGATTTCACGCGCGTCAGTGCCGCAATCAGCCGTTCGTTGCCGACGGCAAAGCCCATGCGCCAGCCCGGCATCGAGAATGTCTTCGACATCGAGGTGAACTCGACCGTGCAGTCGATCGCGCCCGGAACTTCCAGCACCGACGGCGGCGGCGCGTCGTTGAAGTAGATTTCCGAGTAGGCGAGATCGGACAGCACGATGATGTCGTGCTTCTTCGCAAAGGCGATCACGTCCTTGTAGAAGTCCAACGTCGCTACCTGCGCCGTCGGGTTCGACGGATAGTTGAGGATCAGCGCCAAGGGCTTCGGGATGGAATGGCGAACGGCGCGTTCCAGCGGCCCGAAGAAGGTTTCGTCCGGCTCGACCGAGATCGAGCGGATAACACCGCCGGCCATCAGGAAGCCGAAGGCGTGGATCGGATAGGTGGGGTTCGGGCACAGGATGACGTCGCCAGGTGCGGTGATCGCCTGCGCCATGTTGGCGAAGCCTTCCTTCGAGCCAAGGGTAGCGACGACCTGGGTATCCGGGTTGAGCTTGACGCCGAAGCGGCGGGCGTAATAGGCGGCCTGGGCACGACGCAGCCCGGGAATGCCCTTCGACGACGAATAACGATGCGTGCGCGGGTCCTGAACGGCCTCGCAGAGCTTGTCGACAATCGACTGTGGTGTGGGTAGATCCGGATTGCCCATGCCGAGGTCGATGATGTCAGCACCGGCCGCTCGCGCGCTTGCTTTCAAACGGTTGACCTGTTCGAAAACATAGGGCGGCAAACGCCGGACTTTGTGAAACTCTTCCATCTCCAAACCTCGTTTGGCGCACGCTCCCGCCAGCGGCTCAAGCCTTTGCGAAACCGTGCGCTGTGGTGAACGGCCGTCCATGCGGCCATTGAACGCTTTGCGTCCAAATCACCGGAAAGGCAAGCGCTAATTCTGGATCTCTTTCAGCGTGTCCGTGCCGTGCTGTTCGGCGAGCGCGCGCATCTCCTTCAGGCGCCGCTGGTACTCCGCTTCGGAGATCGCGCCGGACTTGCGCGCAGCGCCGAGCGAGCTCAGGCGCGCCTGCATATTGGTCGCTTCTTCGTTGGTCATCTGCGCCGTTGCGGCCGGCTTCTGGCCATAGACCGACGGATAATTCTCGAAGTTAGTCCCCTGGCTGTTGCAGCCAGCAAGCGTGCCTAGCAGAACGATCCCGGCAACCCAGGTGATGGAACGCTGTTTTCCGACGGCAAGCATACTGGAGACGACCTCTATTTTGATGGCGCGACGATGCGCTAGCCCTTGTAATCATTTTCGGGCAGAATGTAAAAATACAAAACAAACAAGATGCTGTGGAGGACGCCGGGTGACAGCAGAGAGGAATGCGGAAGGCAAGGACGGCTACGCAGGCTTCGATCCCAAATCCGTCGAACCTTATATCGTCAAGGATCCGGAAAGCCTCGCCGTCAACCTCGCCCGCGCCATGGAACAGCTTGGCAAGGCGGCCTCTGCCTGGCTGGCGCCGCGGGAATCGGGCCAGAAGTCCGATACCTTTGCCGAGCCCGTCACCGACATGGTCAAGACGCTGTCCAAGGTCTCGGAGTACTGGCTCTCCGACCCTCGCCGCACGCTCGAAGCGCAGACTCACCTGATGGGCAGCTTCTTCGAGATCTGGTCGCGCACGCTGCACCGCATGTCCGGCGAAGAGACGTCCGCGCCTGCCGCCCTCCAGCGCAACGACAAGAGATTTGCCGACGAGGACTGGGTGAAGAACCCGTTCTTCGACTTCATTCGCCAGGCCTATTTCGTAACGTCGGACTGGGCCGAACGCATGGTCGAGGACGCCGAGGGGCTCGACGACCACACGAAACACAAGGCTGCCTTCTACGTAAGGCAGGTTTCGAGCGCGTTGTCTCCGACGAACTTCGTCACCACCAACCCGCAGCTCTACCGTGAGACCGTTGCCTCGAGCGGCGCCAACTTGGTCAAGGGCATGCAGATGTTTGCCGAGGACATCGCCGCCGGTCGCGGCGACCTCAAGCTCCGGCAGACGGACACCAGCAAGTTTGCGATCGGCGAGAATATCGCGATGACACCGGGCAAAGTCATTGCCCAGAGCGACGTCTGCCAGGTGCTGCAATACGAGGCGACGACGGAGACCGTGCTGAAGCGGCCGTTGCTGATCTGCCCGCCCTGGATCAACAAGTTCTACGTGCTCGATCTCAACCCGCAGAAATCCTTCATCAAATGGGCGGTCGACCAGGGGCACACGGTCTTCGTCATCTCCTGGGTGAACCCGGACGAGCGGCACGCGACCAAGGATTGGGAAGCCTACGCCCGCGAAGGCATCGGCTTTGCGCTCGATATCGTCGAGCAGGCGACCGGCGAGCGCGAAGTCAATGCCATCGGCTATTGCGTCGGCGGCACCCTGCTTGCCGCAACGCTGGCATTGCACGCTGCCGAGGGCGACGACCGGATCCGTTCGGCGACACTGTTCACGACGCAGGTCGATTTCACCCATGCCGGAGACCTCAAGGTCTTCGTCGACGAGGACCAGATCAGCCAGATCGAGCAGAACATGAGCGTGACCGGCTATCTCGACGGCTCGAAGATGGCGACCGCCTTCAACATGCTGCGCGCTTCGGAGCTGATCTGGCCCTACTTCGTCAACAACTACCTGAAGGGCCAGGAGCCCCTGCCCTTCGACCTGCTTTACTGGAACTCCGATTCGACGCGGATGCCGGCGGCCAATCATTCCTTCTACCTGCGCAACTGCTACCTCGATAACAAGCTTTCGAAGGGCGAGATGGTGCTTGCCGGAAAGCAGGTGTCGCTCGGCGACGTGAAGATCCCGATCTACAATCTCGCGACCAAGGAAGATCACATCGCGCCGCCACGCTCTGTGTTTCTCGGCAGCGCTTCGTTCGGCGGCAAGGTCACCTATGTTCTCTCGGGCTCGGGCCACATAGCCGGCGTCGTCAACCCGCCGGACAAGGGCAAGTATCAGTTCTGGACCGGCGGCGCGCCCAAGGGTGACTTCGACGATTGGTTCAAGGCGGCCAAGGAAACACCGGGATCCTGGTGGCCGCACTGGCACCAATGGATCGAGAAACTCGACAAGCGACGCGTTGCGCCCCGCAAGCCGGGCGGGCCGCTGAACTCGCTCGAGGAAGCGCCGGGCTCCTACGTGCGCGCCCGCGCCTGAACCATTTTTGCAGGACCTGCCTTGTTCTTCGATCCTCCGCTGACGACCGCGATCCTCGTGCAGCGCTACAAGCGCTTTCTCTTCGACGCCCTGTTGCCGGATGGCACGGCGATGACTGGATCCTGCCCCAATACCGGTTCGATGCGCGGGCTGACGACGCCAGGTTCGCGCATCTGGATGTCGGAACACGACAGCCCGACGCGGAAATACCGCCATATGCTGGAAATCGTCGAAGCCGACGGGACGATGGTCGGCATCAACACCGGCCTGCCCAACCGGCTTGCGGAAGAAGCCATCGGGCTGGGACTCGTTTCCGACCTGCATACCTATGAACACAGTGCGCGCGAGCAGAAATACGGGCGCAACTCGCGCATCGACATTCTCCTCAGCGATCCCGAGCGCGGCCGTGCCTATGTCGAAGTCAAGAACGTGCATTTCAGCCGCACGCCCGGTCTTTCCGAATTTCCTGACAGTCCGACAACGCGCGGTGCGAAACATCTCGACGAGCTCGGTGATATGGTCGAGGCTGGTCACCGTGCGGTGATGATCTATCTCGTGCAGCGTGATGACTGTGACCGGTTGAGGATCTGCCGCGAGTTCGATCCCGCCTATGCACGCGCGTTCGACCGCGCGATGTCACGTGGTGTCGAGGCCTACGCGGTCAAATGTCAGGTTTCGCCAACGCAAATCCGCCCGACCGGATTGATGGCAGTGGACGAAGCGGCCCTCGCTGCTCTATGAAATCCGACTGGAACAACTGAAAGCTTTGGAATGGTGACTTACATCGAGGCAGGGTCTGCGCCCTACAAGAATACCGGCGTTATCCGGCTCTACGGACCGGAAGGTTTCGAGGGCATGCGAAAAGCCTGCCAGGTGACCGCGCGTTGTCTGGACGAGCTCGTCTCGCGGGTGCAGCCGGGCGTCACCACCGACGAGATCGACCGGTTCGTCTTCGAGTTCGGCATGGACAATGGCGCGCTACCGGCGACGCTCAACTATCGCGGCTACACGAAATCGTCGTGCACCTCGATCAACCACGTCGTTTGCCACGGCATACCGAACGACAAGCCGCTGCGCGAAGGCGATATTGTCAACATCGACGTCACCTATGTCGTAGATGGCTGGCACGGCGATTCGAGCCGGATGTATCCGGTCGGCGAGATCAAGCGTGCCGCCGAGCGACTGCTCGACGTCACCCATGAAAGCCTGATGCGCGGCATTGCCGCCGTGCGCCCCGGCGCCCGCACTGGCGCCATCGGCGAAGCGATCCAGGTCTATGCCGAAGCGGAGCGCTGCTCCGTGGTGCGCGATTTCTGCGGCCACGGCGTCGGCAAGCTTTTCCACGATGCGCCGAACATCCTGCACTATGGCCGCGCCAATGAAGGCCCGGAGCTGCGCGAGGGCATGATCTTCACCATCGAGCCGATGATCAATCTCGGCCGCCCGCATGTGAAGGTGCTCTCGGACGGCTGGACCGCGGTCACCCGTGACCGGTCGCTGTCGGCGCAATACGAGCACACGGTCGGCGTCACCGCCGATGGCTGCGAGATCTTCACGCTTTCGCCGGCGGGCCTGTTCAAGCCCGGCGTCAGCACGATCGGCGCCGCATGACGAAACGTCCGATCTCCCCTGACGGCGACTTGGCGCCATCCGCGGACGAGAGGACGTTTTTTCCGCAGTTGCAGCTGGACGGGAAACCGGTGACGAAGAAGGCGCCGGAACCCGAGGCGCACTATCACGGTCATCGCGACCGGTTGCGGACGCGCTACCGGGAACAGGGCGACTCGGCGCTTGCAGATTACGAAATCCTGGAGATGCTGCTCTTTCGGCTGATCCCGCGCAAGGATACCAAGCCGATCGCCAAGGCCCTGCTCGCCCGCTTCGGCACGCTCGCCGGTGTCTTCGGCGCCCCGATCGCGCTGTTGCAGGAAGTGAGCGGTATCGGCGAAGCGGTTGCCCTCGACCTCAAGCTGATCTCCACGATCGGTCACCGAACACTCAAGAGCGAACTTCGCCAGAAGCAGCTTCTCTCGTCCTGGAGCGCCGTCATCGACTATTGCCACGCGGCGATGGCCTACGAGACGAAGGAACAGTTCCGCATCCTGTTCCTCGACAAACGCAACACACTGATTGCCGACGAAGTGCAGCAGAAAGGCACGATCGACCACACACCGGTCTACCCGCGTGAAGTCGTCAAACGAGCACTCGAACTCTCGGCAACGGCGATCATCCTCGTTCATAACCATCCATCCGGCGACCCGACCCCGTCGCGCGCCGATATCGACATGACCAAGCTGATCGTCGAGACGGCCAAACCGCTCGGCATCGCCGTGCACGATCACATCATCATCGGAAAAGACGGACACGTTAGCCTGAAGGGCCTGCGACTGTTCTGATCACGCCGGCACCCAGCCGTTTCGCACGGCGGAGGCACCAGCCCGGTAGTGGCGCCACTCTGCCGCAAACAGTGGCGAAAGCGGTCACCCCGAAAGGCCGGATTCGACAGACTCCGTCCCCGCCGAGCGAGAAGCCTCGACGACCATATGCACGAACTGCAGTTTCGCCACTGACGGCTTCGACA
This sequence comes from Ensifer sp. ENS09, assembly GCF_014852425.1. Classification (NCBI taxonomy): domain Bacteria; kingdom Pseudomonadati; phylum Pseudomonadota; class Alphaproteobacteria; order Hyphomicrobiales; family Rhizobiaceae; genus Ensifer; species Ensifer sp. ENS09. Next base: position 214,372 of record NZ_JACVBP010000001.1, on the reverse strand, counting down.
TCACGAATGGGTAGAAGTCCGGCTGGCCCATGCTGCGCGCCAGCTCGTTGAGCACCATCGTCATTTCAATCCAGGAGTTCAACAGCGACAGAAACCCGTCGGCGCCGGTGTCTTCGGGCGCATACAAGGCGTCGCGCTCAAACGGCTCGATAATCGCTTCAAGATCTTCTGCATCGAGCCCAAACCCGAGCGCTGTGCCAAGGCTATCGATCATATGCAGATAGTGTGCCCAGGTTTCCGCCCAGTCTTCCCAGGGATGTGTGGAAGCATAGGCGCTGATGTATCGGTCGGCCCAGTCTACGGGAGGGCCATTCTCATAGTTCGCCTTCAATGCCGCCGCATAGTCGGCGCGCTCATCTCCGAAAAGCGAACGAAAGGGCTCCAGCCAAGGGCCGTTGAGAATAAGCCTATTCCAATAGTAGTGACCGACCTCGTGTCGCAAGTGACCGAGCAGCGTGCGATAGGGTTCATGCAGTTCGAGCCGCATCTTCTCTCGCTGAACAGAATCCGCTTCCTCGATGTTGACCGTAATCAAACCGTCAACGTGCCCGGTCAGCACGCGCGGCCCGTTCTCCGGCGAACGCAGGAAATCGAACATCAGACCGTGCTTCTCGTCCTCGTCGACCTTTGACTTCACCGGCAATCCGAGCGACAGCAGCTGCGAAACGAGTCGTCGCTTCGCAGCCTCGATCAGCCCCCAGTGACGGGCATTGTCCTCACAATCGAGATTCGGAATGGTCCTGTTCAGACGGCAGGCAATGCAAAGGGACCTCGGCTCGCTCGCCGTCAGCATCCAGTTGCACAACGCGGCAGTGTCACGATTGCTGCAATACTTCAGCAACTGCCGCCCGCCACCCGCGTCCCACGTGTCCGGCTGCGGACCCGGTTCAAGCGGTATCAGGACGCCTTCACCCGGCAGATATCCGAGCGGCGCCTGGCAGCTGTTGCAAAGGGTATTGCCGAAGAAGATGTGACTGCCACAGCGGCAGACATAGGTTCGCGAGTACCGCTTGGCCACGTCGCGGCGCTTCCAGTTCGTACCGATCAGGTCCCCAAGCGTTTCCAGAAGGCTTGCCACGACGTCCTCCAAGTCCGGAACTGGCAAAGTCGGCCTGATTGGCGCTCGGGCCTAAAGCCATTTCGCGCGGCGGAAGAAGCGGTAGAGCGTGCCGCACAGTCCGATGATGACAGCCAGCACGACGAAGTAGCCATAGCGGAACTTGAGCTCCGGCATGTCGTCGAAGTTCATTCCGTAAATGCCGGCAATCGCCGTCGGCACCGCGAGGATCGCCGCCCAGGACGCGAGCTTGCGCGAAATCTCCGTCTGCTCGGATTGCCCGACCATCAGGCTCGCCTCGAAGGTGAAGGCGAGCACTTCACGCAAAGCGTCGATATCCTCCTGAACGCGCCGCACGTGGTCGGTCACGTCACGGAAGAGCGGCTGCAGTGCTGCATCCATGCCCGGCAGATCGATGTGCTCATGCCGTCGGCAGACGTCGACCAGCGGCACGACCGCGTTTCGCAGGCGCAACAGATTGCGCCGCAGCAGATACAGGCGTTCGATGTCGCCCTTGACCAACCGCTCGCGCAGCAGCCGGTCCTCCAGTTTCTCGACTTCCTCGTGGATCGCCTCGATCACCGGCATGTAGTTGTCGACGATGAAATCGAGGATCGAATAGAGGATGTAGTTCTCGCCATGGGCAAGGGCTGCCGGCGAGGCTTCGCAGCGCTGACGCACGGCCATGTAAGAGGTCGACGCGCCGTGCCGGACCGAGATGACATAACCGCGCCCCACGAACAGATGCGTCTCGCCGAAGGCGATCTCGTCGCCGACCATGTGCGCGGTGCGGGCGACGACAAAGATCGAATCGCCATAGATCTCCAGTTTCGGCCGCTGATGCGCCTTGCAGGCGTCCTCGATCGCCAGGTCATGCAGATCGAATTCCTGCTGGATCTGCCGCAACAGTTCGGCATCGGGCTCATGCAGGCCAATCCAGACCACCGCACCTGGACGATCGCGCCACTTGCCTGCGTCTTCGATGCGGATATCGCGGACGCGCACGCCGTTCTCGTAGACCGCGGCCGCAACGACGCCGGCGCGCGGCTGTGAATGCGGCATGACGGCTTCACCGTCAGACTGTGGCAAAACCCTGTTCGTCAGCTCCAATCCCATCGTCAGCCTCCCAGGCAAATACGACACCGACGGGCTCCGGATGTCTTAACGGAACCAAGCATACGCGCACTCCCTTATATATTCTCATCCGGCTGTTTCGGCTATGAAAACCACTTCATCAAACCGTGCCATTGACGGTATAGAGGCTTGCGAGCGAGAGTTTTCGCAACGCACAACGATTCCACCTTCTAACGGACACGCCTATGAACCAGTTCGATCTCATCGTTGTCGGAAGCGGACCTGCCGGCCGCCGCGGCGCCATCCAGGCAGCCAAGCTCGGCAAGAAGGTCCTCGTCATCGAACAGGGAAAACGCGTCGGCGGCGTTTCGGTTCATACCGGCACGATTCCCTCCAAGACGCTGCGCGAAACGGCGCTCAATCTTTCGGGCTGGCGCGAGCGCGGCTTTTACGGACGCTCCTATCGCGTCAAGCAGGAGATCAGCGCCGACGACCTCCGGCAGCGCCTGATCATCACCCTCAATCATGAGGTCGAGGTTCTCGAACACCAGTTTGCGCGCAACCGCGTGCAGCAGATGCGCGGCAAGGCGAGCTTCGTCAATCAGACCACACTGGAGGTCGTCAAGGACGACGGCGAGACCATGCTCGTGTCCGGCACCAGCATCATGCTTGCCGTCGGCACCAAGCCCTTCCGCCCGGATTACATGCCGTTCGACGGCAAGACCGTGCTCGACAGCGACGAACTGCTCGACATCGAGACCCTGCCGCGTTCACTGGTGGTGATCGGCGCCGGCGTCGTCGGCATCGAATACGCCACGATCTTCAGCGCGCTCGACACCCAGGTAACGGTGATCGACCCGAAGACAACGATGCTCGATTTCATCGACAAGGAAATCGTAGAAGACTTCATCTACCAGCTGCGCGACCGCAACATGAAACTGCATCTCGGGCAGAAGGCCGAAACGGTCGAAAGGCTCGAGGATGGTAAGGTGCTGCTGACGCTCGACAACGGCCGCAAGATCACGACCGACATGGTGCTTTTTGCCGCGGGCCGCATGGGCGCGACCGATACGCTCAACCTTCCGGCCGCCGGGCTTGAAGCCGACAGCCGCGGGCGTCTCAAGGTCAATCCCGAGACCTTCCAGACCTCCGTGCCCAACATCTATGCCGCCGGCGACGTCGTCGGCTTCCCGAGCCTCGCCTCGACATCGATGGAACAGGGCCGCATCGCCGCCCGCGTCGCCATCGGCGCGATCGCGATGGAGCCGCAGAAATACTTCCCCTACGGCATCTATGCCGTGCCTGAGATCTCCACCTGCGGTCTCTCGGAAGAAGAGGTCAAGGAACGCGGCATCCCCTACGAATGCGGCATCGCCCGCTTCCGCGAGACCTCGCGCGGCCACATCATGGGGCTCGATTCCGGCCTTTTGAAAATGATCTTCTCGCTGAAGACCCGCCGCCTGCTCGGCGTGCATATTATCGGCGAAGGCGCGACGGAGCTGGTGCATATCGGCCAGGCGGTGCTGAACCTCAAGGGCACGGTCGAGTATTTCGTCGAAAACACCTTCAACTACCCGACGCTGGCCGAAGCCTACAAGATTGCCGGCCTCGACGCCTGGAACCGCATGGGTGAGATCAAGCAGGAAGCACCGAAAGCGTAAGCTTCCAGCGACAGAGCCGGCCGTCGTCAACGATGACGGCGGCGGCCAAACGCCCGAAGGGCACCGATGGTGGCTCCGCGCTACGGCCGGCCTCTCCCGCCCGTCCCTCAAAACCGTCATCTGAAATGCGCGGGACGCCGGCGAATCGGCTAGCTTCACCTCTCCCGATCAAGAGAGCCGAACACCATGCGCATCCTTTCGCTCAATGCCTGGGGCGGCAAGCTCCATTCGCCTTTGATGAAGTATCTCGCCGATGTCGACGCCGACGTCCTGTGCCTGCAGGAGATCGCGCGATCACCGACGACCGAGGCCGAATGGCTGAGCTATCGCGATGCGGACGTGGAACTGCCGCAACGCGCTAACCTCTTCAACGAGATCGCCGCCGTACTTCCAGGACATGACGGATTCTTCTGCCCGACGGCGCGAGGGATTCTCTTTGCCGGTGACGCGCCCGTGGCATCGGAGTTCGGCCTGGCGACCTTCGTTCGGCGGGGCTATTCCGTCATTGGCCAGGCACTCGGCTTCGTGCATGGCGGCTTTTCGCCCGACGGTTGGGGGCCGCATCCGCGTGCGCGCAACGCCCATTGCATCCGACTGTTCGATCACGACGCTGGCACTCCCATCACTATCGCGCAGATGCACGGGCTGCGGGAGGTCGGCGGCAAGAACGACAGTCCGGAACGCCGCGCGCAGGCCGACGCGCTGGTGGGTCTCATCCACCAGGTCTGGCCCGGCGACGAGCGGCTTGTCGTCTGCGGTGACTTCAACGTGCTCCCGGACAGCCAAACGTTTCAGACGCTGGGGCAGCTGGGCCTCGTCGACCTCGTCGTTTCCCGCGGCCACACGGACACGCGCACCTCGCACTATCGAAAGAGCGGCCGCTTTGCCGATTACATGCTGGCGAATGGCGCAGTCACCGTCGCTCGCTTCGATGTCGTCGCAGCGCCCGAAGTCTCCGACCACCGCGCCCTCCTCCTCGACATCGCTTAGTCCGTCGCGCGTTCGGCGGGGCCAAAAATCGGCTCCCGGTCAGCGCTTCGACAGGACGATGGGTTTGCCGAGCCACAACGAAAAAGGCCCTGCCGCAAGCGGCAGGGCCTTTCGATTCCTAAGGCTTCGATCCGATTACTCGGCGCTGTCGTCAGCGGCCTTCTTCTTGGCCGGAGCCTTCTTCTTCGGAGCGGCAGCTTCTTCGCCTTCGGCGGCTTCAGCCTTGGCAGCGGCCTTCTTCTTGGCCGGAGCCTTCTTGGCAGCCTTGCCTTCGGTCTCTTCGTCGTCAGCCGTCAGCTCTTCCTTCGAAACCGTCTTGTCGGTTACCGAGATTTCGCCGAGCAGGTGGTCGACGACCTTTTCTTCGAACAGCGGAGCGCGCAGCGAAGCAGCGGCGCCCGGGGTGTTCTTGAAGTAGTCGAGGATCTGCTTTTCCTGGCCCGGGAACTGGCGCAGCTGTTCGAACAGCGAACGCTGCAGTTCGTCGTCGCTGACCTGAACGCCGGCCTTCTCGCCGATTTCCGAGAGAACGAGGCCGAGGCGAACACGACGCTCAGCGAGCTTGCGGTATTCAGCGCGGGCTTCTTCTTCGGTGGTTTCTTCGTCAGCGAAGGTCTTGCCGGCCTGCTGGAGGTCAGTGTTGATCTGGCGCCAGATGTTTTCGAATTCGGCTTCGACGAGACGCTCCGGCGTTTCGAACTGGTAGAGTTCGTCGAGCTGGTCGAGGATCTGACGCTTGACCTTCTGACGGGTCAGGTTGCCGTACTGGCTTTCGATCTGGCCGCGGACGATTTCCTTCAGCTTGTCAGCCGATTCGAGGCCGAGCTTGGTGGCCAGTTCGTCGTTGATTTCGATGTCCTGGGCGCCAGCCACGTCCTTGACGGTGATGTCGAAGGTGGCTTCCTTGCCAGCAAGGTTTGCAGCCGGGTATTCAGCTGGGAAAGTCACGGTGATGACCTTCTCGTCGCCAGCCTTCAGGCCAACGAGCTGTTCTTCGAAGCCCGGGATGAAGCGGTTGGAGCCGAGAACCAGCTCAGCGTCTTCGTCCTTGCCGCCGTCGAAGGCAACGCCGTCGACCTTGCCGAGGTAATCGATGGTGACGCGGTCGCCGTTGGCGGCCTTGCCCTTCTTCGATTCGTAGCTACGAGCGCTTTCGGCGATCTTGAGGATCTGCTCGTTGACTTCGTCTTCAGCGATCTCGACGACTTCGCGGGTCACCTTGATGCCGCTGACGTCCTTGAGCTCGATCGCCGGGATGATTTCGTAGGCAACGGTGAACTCGAGGTCGGCCTGAGCGTTGAGGATCTTGTCGGCTTCTGCCTCGTCCTCGGTCATCGCGATTTCCGGCTGGGTCGCCGACTTTTCGCCACGGCCCGAAAGAATCTCGGTGGGCTTGTCGCGAACGATTTCGTTGACGAGGTCAGCCATGATCGACTTGCCGTAGATCTTCTTCAGATGCGCGGCCGGTACCTTGCCCGGACGGAAGCCGTTGATCTTCACACGGTCCTTCACTTCGGCCAGACGCTCGTTCATACGAGCTTCCATGTCCTTGGCCGGGATAACGACCTTGAGTTCGCGCTTCAGCCCTTCAGCGAGCGTTTCGATAACCTGCATGTTCAAACCTTCATTTCACGTTGACTGTGCTCTTCCCCTTCGAAAGGTCTGGCGAGCACGTGAGCCGATCCATTTGCCGGGAGTGGCTTTACGCAGTTCTGCAACCGTTTTGCAAGCAAAATGGCACTCCAGCCCCCTTCATCCCTGCAGAATCCGGACTTCGGGCGCGATCGCTGTTCTGGTGCGGGTAGAGAGACTTGAACTCCCACGCCTTGCGGCACCAGAACCTAAATCTGGCGTGTCTACCAATTTCACCATACCCGCGTTCAGACAATCGCACCGCCTGTTCGTATTCCCGCAAGTCCAACCAGCGGAATACCGCGGATACAAAGGGCATGCTGAAAAGTTCAGGGCTTTCCCGAGCGCGGCGTCTCTATATCACTCGTTCTCGCGGGATCAAAGGGAAAATGCGGGAATTCCACCACCGATCCGGCAGGGGACGGCGCAGCTTAATAGAGAGGCTCTTCATAGACCGGGCTGCCATTGACTGCGATCTCGCGGATCTGGGCCTTTCCCTTGGCGTCCACGCGGATATTGACGGAGAGCGCCTCGGCGTTGCGCGCCTCCTCCAGCGTCCGCCCCTCGCCTTCCGGCACATAGAAGCGCTCGATCCCGTATTCCACACTGACGGACGAGAGCGCGGACGAAGGATAGTAGATAAAGGGCAGCGAGCGAAGGACGACGCTGTCGCCGGCGAGGCCAAGCGGCTGGAAGGACGCTTCGGTCGCCGCCCAGAAACCGTCGAGTTGCTTTTCCAGCCGAACGTAGATCTGCGCCTCTTCCGACTGCTTCGGCGTATCGCCCTTGAACAGTTCCGGCTGGAGCCTGGAAATGTCGTAGCTCAGGATCACGTAGTCACCCCGAAGCAGATCGCGGGGATCGACGGGCACGGTCTTCAACAGCACGTCACGGCCGCTTCTAAGGATCGATGCCCTGCTCTCGATCATATAGCCAAGGGCCGCCGTCTGTACGCCCGCAACCAGCAGGGCCGCCAGAAATGGGTTCAGCCAACGGGTCTTTGCAGCGGTCATTGTGGCGCCTCCGTCCCGCGCGCATTTGCCAAGTGCCCCTCGATGCGGATGACGAGCCAGGCGATGCCAGCAACCACCAATCCGGAGATAAGGAAGAAACCGGAGGTGCCGAGCATAGAGCCGAGGGTCTCGAAGGCGAGGTAGAGAAGCTCGCCGGCGAAGGCGACGTAGCCGAGATAGCGCACGGCGCCGTTCTGCGCCCCGGCAAGCGCAATGCCGAGGAGCGCCACCAGCAGCGTCCCTGCCCCGGTCGCGACCTCCGTCGTCACTCCGACGGCTTCATATTGGAGAGCGGTAAAACCGAGCAAGGCGAGCGCGAAGGAATAGAAGGTGGGTGCCGAACCGGCATCGACCGCAAGCGCGCGAAGCGGCGAGCCGGGCAGCGTCGCCGCGAGAAAGGCCACGAGCCCGCACGCAGCGAGGCCACCGGCAAAGGCGAGCGATGCATTATCGAGATAAAGCCAGGCGAGCCACGACAGGACGAGCAGATAGGCGAGATGACGAACCCTGTCGGCGGTCGTGAAACGCACCAGCAGCACGACGATCACGGCAAGCGTCGGAACGGACCACATGCGCCAGTCCGGCGTCGCACTGAACCCGTCGTCTTTCAGCACCGTTGCGAAATAGAACCAGGCGAGCCCGCCGGTAACCGCGGCCATGGCTGCGGAGCGAAACGCCACGGCAGAGAGTACGGCGCCAGCAAACCACAGCAGCGCGGCGTCGGCCGCATCGCCGGACAGATGATACATCTGCCCGATCAGGGCGATGCCACCGCCAAAGGCAGCCGCCCCCAGAACGAGCGCGGCAGCGGCGAGCGTTGGGCGTCCGGTGCGGATCAGCCAGGCGGCGGCAAAGTGAAAGCCCCAGACCAAGGCGACGATGCCGGCCACGCGGGCAAGACGCGGCAGCGCCTCCCAGTTGGCGGCAACAAGCAGCAGGATTGAGGCGGACAAAAGTAGCGCGGCGAGAATGAGCAGGACGCGCCCGGCCCGGAACGTCGACTCGCGACCGTCATATTCGGCGAGCATGGCACGCGCCGCATTCTCCTGCAGCAGCCCCTTGTCGACCCAATGCTTGAAGTCTCGTTCGAGACGCGCGCGGTACATCCTGCCCCCAGCCTAGAATCCGATGCTTGAATTGGTTCCGTTCAGTCCCCAACTAACCACGTATCGGCGCGGAAACACAATCGCCCTGCGGCAGTTGCGCACCAAACCGATAGGGACGAATGAACGGCTTGCGCAATGCGCATATCTTCCATGCGGATATTGCACTGCACAAATCGATTGAAAGGTCCTATATTCAAATCATCAAAGGCGAACGAAGGCATGAAGCCAGACGGTCGCCAGCGGAAATGGCCAACCGCCTCAGTTTGCTGAGAAAGGCCCGGGTAAAACCGACGGAATTCGGACGAGCGCACTCCTCCTCCCAGCGCTCTTCCGATCAGATTGGCAACACTCCTCCTCCCAGTTGCCAATCACTCCTAATGACGCTCGCTGGACCTCCTCCCCCAGCGGGCGTTATTCTTTTCAGCCCTCCTCTCCACAAAGAAGCCTGCGTCTGCGCAGCTGCACAATATTCGTGCATAATTTCGCTGCGCTCGCCCCACGCCATGCATTGGATGCATAGGTGCCATTCTGGAACAGCGCTACCCTTCCACCCGCCTGCGTACTATCTTCAACTCATCGATCGGGGCGGCGCACTCCTCCTCCCAGCGCCCCTCGATTTGGATCGGCGACACTCCTCCTCCCGGTTGTCGATCAGAACAAAGCGACGCTCGCTGGATCTCCTCCCCCAGCGGGCGTTGTTTGTTTCTGGCCCCTCACATTTCGGGCAGCTTCCAGCCACGACAAGTCGATTGTGCCGCGCGTTTTAGACGCCTGCCGCAAACGCGCCATCGCACAGAGGCTTGCACGGCCTGCATGGGTGCGATGCAGCATTGTCTCTGTAACTTCTGCTCAAAACGATTATATTCCAGAGCATCAGATGACGGCCAGCAAGAGAGATTAAGCGCTGGCACACGACCCTAGAAAGGATAGGATCATGAACCTCGCACGCTCTTTCAACAATTGGCGCAAGTATCGTCAGACCTGCAACGAACTCGGCCGCATGAGCGACCGCGAACTGTCTGACCTCGGCATCGGCCGTGGCGACATCCCGTACGTTGCTCGCCAGGCGATCAAGTAATTCAGGCTGCGCCTTACGCGCAACCGACCTCCAGTAGACGCCCTCCGGTTCATTCCGGGGGGCGTTTTCTTTTGGCGCCGCCAGTACGATCCAGGTGACGCCTTCGCACTTGCGAGAGACACCGGATGCTCCGCCATCTGCCACTGCCCATGCAACGGAACCGGGCTTACGAGAGGTGCTTCGTCGTCTCTCGCCATCAGCTCGTAAATACGTTTGAAAACAGTCTCTTATCGGCGGACAATTAAGACTTTAATCAATCCTTAATCGATGCCGCCTTTTGAAGCGGTGCCCATCTATGCGGCGATGCACTGCACAAATGCATAGCAGCTGCATTTTCTTTGCACTCCACCTTCTAATTAGACAAGCGTATAAGAACCTCAACGACGCAGACAGATGGCTGTCGCGACAACCTGATTTTGAGGAAAAGACCATGAACCCGATTCGTATCGCAAAAAGCTGGATCAACTACCGCCGCACTGTCAGCGAGCTCGGCAACCTGTCGAACCACGCTCTCAATGACATCGGCATCACCCGCTACGACATCCGCAACATTGCGGCCCGCTCCTTCCGTTAATCGGAACGAACGACCAGGACTTCCAAGACGGCGCCTTCAGGGCGCCGTTTTCGTTTATAGGCGTTGGAACGAAAGGCCGAGCCGTGATAGGAAGCCGGCCATGAGCAAAGACACTTCTTCCCACTCCCCCATCCACGTCATCGGCGGCGGCCTTGCCGGATCGGAAGCCGCCTGGCAAATCGCCGAAGCCGGCGTACCGGTCGTCCTGCATGAGATGCGCGGCGTGCGCGGCACTGACGCCCACAAGACCGACGGCCTCGCCGAACTCGTCTGTTCCAATTCCTTCCGCTCGGATGACGCGACCAGCAACGCGGTCGGCGTTCTGCACGCGGAAATGCGCCTTGCCGGCTCGCTGATCATGAAATCGGCCGATGCCAACCAGGTGCCGGCCGGTGGTGCGCTCGCGGTCGATCGCGACGGCTTCTCCGACGCGGTCAGCGCGGCGATCGCCGCCCATCCGCTGATCACGGTGGTGCGCGAGGAAGTCACCGGCCTGCCGCCGAAAGATTGGGATCTCGCCGTCATCGCGACCGGTCCGCTGACCGCACCCGGCCTTGCCGAGGCGATCCGCGCAGAAACGGGCGCCGATGCGCTCGCCTTCTTCGACGCCATCGCACCGATCGTCTACACCGAGACCATCGACATGGACGTCTGCTGGTTTCAGTCGCGCTACGACAAGGTCGGCCCCGGCGGTACCGGCAAGGACTACATCAACTGCCCGATGACCGAGGAGCAGTACAATGCCTTCGTCGATGCGTTGATCGCCGGCGACAAGACCGGCTTCAAGGAATGGGAAGGCACGCCCTATTTCGACGGCTGCCTGCCGATCGAGGTGATGGCAGAACGCGGCCGCGAGACGCTGCGCCACGGGCCTATGAAGCCGATGGGCCTCACCAATGCCCATAACCCCACCGTCAAGCCCTATGCCGTCGTACAGCTGCGCCAGGACAATGCGCTCGGCACGCTCTACAACATGGTCGGATTCCAGACGAAGCTGAAGTATGGCGCTCAGGCCGAAGTCTTCCGCATGATCCCGGGCCTGGAGAATGCCGAATTCGCCCGTCTCGGCGGCCTGCACCGCAACACCTACATCAACTCGCCGACACTGCTCGATGGAACGCTGACGCTGAAGTCGCGGTCGGGCCTGCGCTTTGCCGGACAGATCACCGGCTGCGAAGGCTATGTCGAAAGCGCGAGCATAGGCCTGCTCGCCGGCCGCTTCGCCGCCGCCGAGCGCAAGGGCGAGACTTTGGTCCCACCGCCGGCGACCACCGCCTTCGGCGCGCTGCTCAATCACATCACCGGTGGGCATATCGTCTCCGACGATGAACCGGGCAAGCGCTCGTTCCAGCCGATGAACGTCAACTTCGGGCTGTTCCCGCCGCTCGACCCGGGCGCGATCGTCAAGCCGGAAGGCGTCAAGCGCTTCCGCGGCAAGGAGAAGGCGGTCGCCAAGAAGCAGGCGACGGCGTCGCGCGCACTCGCCGATTGCGCCGCCTGGCTCGGCAAGTCCGCCTGACGGCTCGGAAACGCATCAAGGAAACGACAAAAGGCCCGCTTGCAGCGATGCAAGCGGGCCTTTTCCTATAGCAGTGCGCGGAGAGAGCTTACTCGGTCGCCTGCGCCGTGTGCGGCGGCTCGATCGCCGGCTGTTCGAATTCCGATTTCGGGCTGAAGCTGCCGAGCAGCCAGAGCGAAACCTCGGCGGCCTCGCCGGCACTCTGAAATTCGAAGTCGTTGTCGAGATAAGCAAAATCGGGGAAATGCACGATCAGGCCTCGGCCGGTCTCGGAGCTATTGACCCGAACCTTTCCGGGCTGGATCACGTGGCAGACATAGTGGGTGCCGTGCGACTGGATGAAGCCGGCCTTGCCGTCATGCAGCCGCAGGAAGATCGCCGTGCGGTCCGCCGTCGAGTGCAGCGCCCGGATCGCCTCGTCCGGAAAGGCACGGCCGAACTCCACCATCGCAGAGCCGGCATCGGGATTGTCCCAGTCCCGCTCGGCGCGGGCGTTCATCCACATGTAGAATGCGCCGACCAAAACGATGACGGCGATGAGCAATAACCAAAGCATCCGCGGGCGCTCCCCTTCGCTCGGCATGACGCCGATAAAGCGTTTCTATACGCTGCGAGGCTTGTGCCAATTTGTCGTCTCGGCAAACGCGCCCGCGAATGCCTGAGCAGACCGAACCTCTGGTCGATCGTCCGGATCGATCAGAAGCGACGGCGGCGTGCGGCACGCCACATCCACCATTGCCGTTGCCATTGGGCCGGGCGGATGGGTTTCTGCAGAAGCCCGGCGCCCGCAGCCTCCGCGCGGTTAAGGATAGGCTCGACAAGCGCAAGCGGTATGAAGGCGGGGAAATTCGACGGCGCGATCGCTGCCATCTGCGCACGCGCCTTGGCGAGATGATCCCGCCCGAAGCCCGCGAAAGCCCGGATCGCCTGGCCGATCGCCGCGCTGTCTTCACCGGCGATTAGCGTTTCGCGATCGAGACCGGTGGCGCGCAGCAACTCGGCCGGCAGGTAGACCTGGCCGCGGCGCAAATGCAGCGGCAGCAGCATGAGCAGGCCTGCGACCGTCTGCGCGACACCCCCATGCCCGGCGACTTCGGCCGATTTCGCAGCATTGTCAGGATCAAGCACCAGGGACGAGAGCTGGATCAGCGCCGAGGCGGTCTCGCCGGCATAGCCCTCGAGCGCCGAGCGGTCCTCCATCGGATCGTCGTAGAGATCGAAGATCCGTGCATCGATCATGTTCTCGAACACGGAGACCGGCAGGCGGTGCATACGAATGCAGCCAAGAAGCGCTTCAGCGAGCGGATGCCCTTCCCCGGTCGACGCGTCGTTGCCGATGAGGTCTCGCCACCATTGCATGCGGATCTCGCCCGGGATCGGCCCGTGCACGAGATCGCGGATACGCGCAATCTCCGCGTTGAAGGCATAGAGCGCGGCAAGGGCTGGCTGCTTGTCGGCCGGCGCAAGCAGGCAGGCGAGATAGCGGTCGCGGTCGGTGTCCCTGAGGTCAGCCAGAATCTGGGCAGAATTGTCGTGCACGTCGTCTTCCCCAGGCTCGATCAGACGGCGATCAGTGCGACGGCGACTGCGCGCGATTCGGCCAGCATCACATTGTAGGTGCGGACAGCGGCCCCGGTACTCATGGGATCCGACGATATGTTGGCGGCGCGTAAAGCTGTCTTCACATCGGCCGGCAGCGGGCGAATGTCCTTGCCGGTGCCGACCAGCAGCACCTCAATGTCCTTCGCCTCATCGACGACCTTGTAGAACTTCTCGACAGTCAGCGCATCGCCCTCCGCGACGTCCCATGCATAGACTCCCGAGGGCAGCATCAGGATCGAGCCACGATGCGACATGTCTGCGAAGCGAAAGCCACCATTACCGTAGGCATCGATGGGCGCACGTCCCGGAAAATGGGCTTCGCGAATTTCAATTCCCTTAGGCATTTCAAACAGCAACCTTTGCCGCGCCCGCCGCACCCGTATCCGCGCCGGAGGCGTTCTCGTCCCCCGGAATGTGGTCGGTGCGCTTTCTGAAGAGGATGAGGATCGGCCCGGCGATGTAAATGGACGAGATCGTTCCGACGATAACGCCAAACAGCATTGTAACACTGAAGGCGCGGATAAGGCCGCCACCGAAGAGATAAAGCGCTGTCAGTGCAAGAACGGTCGTCAGCGCTGTCAGGATGGTGCGCGACAGCGTCTGGTTGATCGACGTATCGATCAGCACCGACAACGGCATGCGCTTGTAGCGCGCAAGGTTTTCGCGGATGCGATCGTAAATGACGACCGTGTCGTTCAGCGAGTAGCCGACGATCGTCAGAACCGCGGCAATGCTGCCGAGATTGAACTCGATGCCGGTCAGCACCAGGAAACCGATCGTCAGCAGCACGTCGTGCGTCGTGGCGATGATCGCGCCGACGGCGAAGCGCCATTCGAAACGCAGCCACACATAGAGCAGGATCGCCAGGAACGAAACTGCAAGCCCGATGGTGCCGGCACGCGTCAGTTCGCCCGACACGACGGGGCCGACCACCTCGACCCGGCGGAAATCATACTCGTCCGAAAGTTCCGACCGGATGACGCCAGCGGCCGTCTGCTCGGCGTTGTCGCCCGCTTCCTGCGACGGCACCCGAACGAGAACGTCTTCGCCCGAGCCGAGCTGCTGCACCTGGACCTCGCCGAAATTCAGCTCGTCGAGGCGCGCGCGAAGATCGGCGACCTCGACCGGTCCGCCCTTGGAATGCAGCTCGATGATCGAGCCGCCCTTGAAGTCGACGCCGAGATTGAGCCCGATGCCGGCAAGCAGCAGGACAGAGGCAAGCGACAGGGCCGCCATCAGGATGAAGACCGGGTTGCGGATCCGCATGAAGCGGATGTCCAGGTCGCTGAAGCGGCCAGTCCGAATACCCTTCGGCAGGCGCTCCGACTTCCAGTGGCGCAGCCAGCGCTTCACGATCAGGCGGGTCACCGTGAAGGCGGTGAAGAGCGTCGTCACGCTACCGATTGCGAGCGTCACGGCAAAGCCGCGTACCGATCCGGAGCCAAGATAGAAGAGAATTGCGCTCGCAATCAGCATCGTCAGGTTGGCGTCGAAGATGCTGCTGAACACGCGCGAAAAGGCGTCGTTGATCGTGCGCCGCAGAGGCTCGGCGCCGCGAACCTCTTCCCGCAGGCGCTCGTAGATCAGCACGTTCGAATCGACCGCGACGCCGATCGTCAGAATGATGCCGGCAATGCCCGGAAGGGTCAGCGTCGCGCCCGAGAGGGAGAGCGCCGCGATGATCAGGACAATGTTCAGGGCAAGCGCAATGACGGCAAAGACGCCGAAGACGCCGTAGAAGAAAATCATGGAAGCGGCGACCGCGATGGCAGCAACCAGGCCGGCCTTCAGGCCATCGGCGATGGCGTCGCCACCGACGCCGGGGCCAACCGTCCGCTCTTCGACAAAGGTCAGGGGCGTGGGAAGCGGTCCCGTGCGGACGAGAGCGGCAAGGTCGGTCGCACCTTCGGTCGGCAGGTCCGCAGAGATGCGCAAGGTATCGCCGTTGACCGCCTCCGACAGCTTGAGCGTCGCGATGACCTGTCCGTCGAGAACGATCGCTGCGTCCCTTGGCGGCTGCGCCGCAAGGGCGGCAACGCGTTGTTGCGACGCGGCATCGATCTTGATGGCAACCGACGCGCTTTCGCCGGAAGCATCAGGTTCCGGCTGGGCCGAAACATAATTCGCCGCGGCAAGCAGCGGTGCCTTTTCGACGAGATAGGGCACCGGCGGGTCGTCGAAGGAATAGAGGACTTCCGTCCCGGACGGCGGCTGCCCCTCGACGGCCCGTTGCACGGGCACGGAGGTGTCGAGCATCCGCAGAGCCAGATTGGCCCTCTGGCTGAGCAGGTCCTTCAACCGCTGCGGATCGCCGAGGCCGGGCACCTGCACGATCAGCCGGTCGTCGCCGCGACGCTGGATCAGCGGATCGGTGGCGCCGACTTCGGCAACGCGGCGGCGCACGACATCGATGGACTGCGCCACGGCCAGCGAGAGCCGGTAGTCGATGCCTTCGTCCGTCAGGCGCAGGCGAACCAGCTCATCCGGTTCCGCACTGTCGAACACAACCTCGGAAATCGGCTCGGAGCCGAAGCCACCGATCTCGACAGGCGCCGTCAGCGGCTTCAGCCGCTCGCGAGCGGCTGAAAGTTGCGACCGGTCGCGAACGCGGAAGGTGATCGACTGGCCTTCGCCGGAAAGGCCGATATAGGCGATATCGGCATCGCGCAGTGATTTGCCGACCTCGTTGGCGATCGTCTCGAGCCGTTCGGCGACAATGTCGCTACGCGCAGCCCGCAGCATGAAATGGGAGCCGCCCTGGAGATCGAGCCCGAGTGCCACCTGGCGGTGCGGCAGCCAAGCCGGAAGCTCGGCTGCCTCTTCCCGGGTCAGAACATTCGGCAGCGCAAAGGCTATGCCGGCAAGCGCCACCAACCAGACGAGGATACGTTTCAACGGCGGTAATCTGCGCATGCCTCAAACGCTCCAATTGCTTGGCTGGGGGGTGACTGTTCCTGCCTTATTCCTTGACAGGCTCGCCCTTGACGCGAACTTCCGACACGCCGCTGCGGACGACACGGATCTTCACGCCATCGGCGATTTCGACTTCGAGTTCGCTGTCGTCGACGACCTTGGTAACCTTGCCGACGATGCCGCCGCCGGTCACGACCTGGTCACCGCGACGGATGTTCTTGAGGAGCTCCTCGCGGCGCTTCATCTGAGCGCGCTGCGGACGGATGATCAGGAAATACATAACGACGAAAATCAGCAGGAACGGCAGGATGGACATGAGAATGTCCGCGCCGCCGGCGGAAGGGGCGCCGGCAGTCTGCGCAAAAGCTTCGGTAATGAACATCGATCACTCCTTGAGTTCAAATATCGGCGGTTCCTCCGCGCCAAATCGGCCGGAATATAGGGACGCCCGGCCGCTCTGCAAAGCCGCGGGCACCCGTACCCGTTCCTGTGCCTCTGACACAATTTACACAAGAGGAGAACCCCTCGCGCGGGCCTTGGTGACCTTTTCCAGCGTAAACCTGCGTGCTACCGGGTTTCTGGTGGGACCAGGCCGCGACGCGGTTACGGTAAACACCAGGGCCACGCCGCCTCGAATCAGGACGGTACGGCCAAACACCTGATTCAGCGAGTGGAGAGAGACATATGCCGGAAGCAAAGATCGACGTACTCATCAGGGAAATGCAGAAGCTTTCCGCGGCGATCGAGCGCATGGCAGGGCCAGCCGCCGCAGCCAACGACTGGACCGCTGCCGAGTGCTTCGTCTGGGCACCGGCGACGCACCATCTGCAGCCGGTCGCCAAGCCGAACCGCATCGAACTGTCCCTGATCACCGGGGTCGACCACGTCCGCGACATCCTGCTCGACAACACGCTTCGCTTTGCGGAGGGTTTCACGGCCAACAACGTGCTCCTCTGGGGCGCGCGCGGCATGGGCAAATCCTCGCTGGTGAAATCGGTCCATGCGCAGGTTGCGCGCGACACCGGCGTTGCGGTGAAGCTCGTCGAGGTCCATCGCGAAGATATCGCCACCCTGCCGGCGCTGATGGACATTCTGAAGACCGCGCCGGTCCCGGTGATCGTGTTTTGCGACGACCTGTCCTTCGATCACGACGATACGTCCTACAAGTCGCTGAAGGCCGTGCTTGACGGCGGTGTCGAAGGACGGCCCTCCAACGTGCTGCTCTATGCCACCTCGAACCGGCGGCACCTGCTGCCGCGGCACATGATGGAGAACGAGCAGTCGACGGCCATCAATCCGTCGGAAGCGGTCGAAGAGAAGGTATCGCTGTCCGACCGTTTCGGCCTGTGGCTCGGCTTCCACAAATGCAGCCAGGACGACTATTTGGCGATGATCGACGGCTATGCCGAGCACTATGGCTTCAAGCGCGATCGCGAAACCCTGCATGCCGAGGCGCTGGAATGGGCAACGACCCGTGGCGCGAGATCCGGCCGCGTCGCCTGGCAGTTCATCCAGGATCTCGCCGGGCGCCTGCGCCACAGGATCGACGGGTAACCGAGCGCGTTGCGAGCGACGCACTCCACCGATATCGTGAAACAGAAAGCACCGCCTGCCCAAAAGGACAGGCGGTGCCATAACATCGGATCCGGGTCGGCTCTGCGACCGATCGAGACTATTCGAGGAAGGTCGCCGGGTTTACCGCGGTGGCATTCTTGCGCACCTCGAAGTGAACCTGCGGCTGGCTTGCCCGGCCGGTCATGCCGGAGGCCGCGAGCGTCTGGCCGCGCTGAACCTTCTGGCCGCGCTGAACCTTGAGTTCGGACGCATTGCCGTAGACCGTGACCGTGCCGTCGTCGTGACGGACCAGGACGGCGTTACCGAGTTCCTTCAGGCTGCTGCCCGAATAGATGACGACACCATTTTCGGCGGCCTTGATCGGCGTGCCCTCCGGCACAGAGATGTTGATGCCGTCGTTGCGGTTGCCGTCGACATTGGCGCCGTAGCCTGCGACGACCGCGCCGCGCACCGGCCAGCGGTACTTGCTGATGCCGGTCGACTTCGGCGAATCTTCGCCCATGTCGGTCGACTTGCTGGCGACTTCGCTGACGCTCTGCTTGGCAACCGGCGCCTGGTATTCGGCCGGCTTGTTCTTGTCGAGCGAAGCGACCTGCGGCTGCTCTGCCTTCTTCGGAACGGAGGCCGTCTTGACCTGGTCCGGAGCGGCACCATTTGCAACGGGCAGCTGCAGCGTCTGGCCAACACGGATCGATTCGGCCGTCAGGCCGTTCGCCTGCTTGAGGGCGGCAACAGAGACACCCGTCGTCTTGGCGATACGGTTGAGCGAGTCGCCCGGCTTGACGGTGTAGGATCCGCCGCCGGCACCCTCGCCGTTCGTTGCCGGCTTGCCCGCAACGACGTCGGACTTGCCTTCGCCCTTTTCGCGGGACTGGGCCGAACCCGGCAGGATCGCGACGTCGCGCTGGTTGACCGGCAGCGGCGACGGCTGGCGGTTGCTGCCATCGAGACCAGCGATCGAGTTGGTGGCAGCCGCCTTGGCAGCGCTGCCTGCGACGCCGAAGGTCGGGATGACGAGACGCTGACCGGTCTCGACCTGCGCTGCGGACTGCAGACCGTTGGCTTTCAGGATTTCCTTTTCCGGGACACCAAAACGCTTGGAGAGAACGGCGACATTGTCACCCGGGCGAACCATGATCGTCGGAGCGTTCTGCGTCGTCCAGCCGCTCTTGCTTGCGGTTTCCTTGACCGTTGCGGGAAGCGTCTGCTGCGTGGCGAGTGCGGCCTGCTGGCGTGCTGCCGGGAACGGCTGGGCTTCGGCGCGCTGGTTTCCAGCAGCGCTCGGGTCAGCCAGAGTGGTGCGCTGAACGGAGATCGGGGTCGAGGCGACGCGGGCGTTGGATACGGGCGTGGAGGCCGTGTTTACCGGATCGTAGGCACCCTGCCCGGCTGCCGCGGGATAGGGCTGACCGAGGGCTGAACCACGGTTATCAACCGGCGCTGCCGCCATCTGACCGACGGACACATCGCCGCGCGGAACCGGCGTTGCGTCTCGGGGGATGGAATTTGTGGTGATGTTGTCGGACCGGGAGAACAGGCCGTCAAACCGGCTTGCATCCGAACTGCAGCCTGTTGCGACGCCTGCCAGCAGGACCGCCACGCAAAGGCGGATCGTCGACTTTCCAACCCCGGGAGATACAAACTTACGCATGACGCTTACCCACTCCGAACGCAACTCGATGTGGATTGATTAAAGCGTATTAGAGTTACCGCGTGGTTAAGGTAGACCCCACCAAAGGACTAATTTGACCAAATGCTAACCATAGGCCGACCGCCGCCCATCAAGCGCATGTTAGCAGCAGCCGCCGCAGCGGCCGCCCGGGCAGGAAAAGCGTAACGCTAGATCAGTTCGGAATAGAGGCGCTCGATCTCGGACACGGACCGGCGTTCCGTCTGGTCCTCTTCGTAGCTGATGCTCGTCAGGTCCCAGGCAAAAATCTGCCGACCGGCCGGCTGCGCCAGGGTTTCGGACTGGGCCGTCTTGTCTTCCTCGAGCAGGACGCTCACCAGCGTCTGGAAGGCGGTATCTCCGTCCGCGCCGCTTGCTTCTTCATATTCGAGCGACCGCAGGCCGGCAACGGCCGCTTCGCGTGTCCCGAAATAGCGCAGACTGTTCTGGTCCTCCGGCCGAAGACCGTCGTAGTAGTCGATGAAGCTCTTGTAATAGGCCTGGTGATCGCCCGAATCGAGAAACTTGCCGAAGGCCTGGTACTCGCGCGAGGCCAGCTGCGGCGACAGGCGATTGTTCCATTCCTCGCGGGTGAGCGCCGGCTGGCCGTCGGAGGCCTTCTTGGTCTGACCGAGATAAAGCAGGGCATCGGCCGAAAGCGAGATGCGTGGCGTCGGATCAAAGAAAGTCGCGGCGAGCGCCTGTGCCGCCTGCTCATCCTTGCCCGCGGAATTCGTCTGGCCGGCATTGCGCCCGGCAAGATTGTTCAGCCCGTCGCCGGATGCTGCCGCCGTCAACCTGTTCGCGATCTGCATGTGCCGTCTCCGTACCTCGCGACCGGTGTCCGCCGACGTCGCAAGGCAAGCGACGACTCGCAGGCGGAACCCTGTCCGTGCACGGCAGGCGTATGGCGCGAAGCTTGCGCGAGACTGGAGAAAGTTAAGGGGTCGTTAATAGTCGACGCCGGCGCAACCGGCGCTCCTCACCCGCGCGGACGGGAATTCAATATTTAGAGAAACGACGCCAGCTGCTGCACGATCGGAAGGTAAGGCGCGTCGAACAGATCCTCGCGATCGAAGCGGCTGCCCGTACGGCTGACGCGCACGACCCGGCAATGGGTCTCGCTCATCATGATCGGAACCAGCAGGGTGCCGCCCGAAACGAGGTGATCCGAAAACATGCGCGGCAGACTGTTGAAGGCGGCCGTGATCAGGATCCGGTCGAAGGTGCCCTCACCCGGCACGCCGGCACTGCCGTCGGCATGCCGGACGATGACATTGCGAACACCTGTTTTTTCGAGGTTCTTCTGGGCGATGCCGACCAGCGTCTGATAGCGGTCGATCGTCAGCACGCGCTCGGCGACGCGTCCCATGACCGCGGCGGTGAAGCCGCTGCCGGTGCCGACTTCGAGAACACGCTGGCCGGATTTCAGATTGAGGCTGTGCAACAGACGGACCGCAAAGTCGTACCCCTCCATGAACGAACCGCAATCGAGCGGGATCGTTCGCTGCGAATGGGCTTCGGCCTGGTACTGCGGCGGCGCGAAGTAGCTACGCGGCGTCTGTTCGACGGCCTTCAGCAAGTCATGGTTGATAATGCCTTCGGCGCGCAGCCGCAGCACCATCTTGGCAAAGCCTTCCTGTTCCGACACCCGCGCGCTCAATCAACGGCTCCCTCGTTGAGCGCCCGCGCCAGGCGATCCTGGACACTGTAGTCGGTGAGGTCGAGTTTAAGCGGCGTGACCGAGATCATGTTTTCACGCAGGGCGTGAATGTCGGTGCCGGCGCGGAAATCGCCGAAGCGTTCGCCGAAACGCAGCCAGAAATAGGGAAAGCCGCGACCGTCGGTTCGCTCGTCGATCGACAGGCCGAAATCGAGCTTGCCTTGCGACGTCACTTCCGTGCCGGCGACGGTATCCGCCGAGCAGTTCGGGAAGTTGACGTTGAGCAGCGTGCCGTCAGGCAGGTCCACCTTCATCAGCTTGCGGATCAGGGCCGGCGCATGGGTTTCAACAACATCCCAAGGTACCGTCTTTCCGACCGTGTGATTGTAGGCCTGGCTCAGCGCGATCGAGCGGATGCCCTGCAGCGTTCCCTCGATGGCGCCGGCGACGGTGCCGGAATAGGTCACGTCGTCGGCCATGTTGGCACCGATGTTGACGCCGGACAGCACGAGATCGGGCTTGCGATCGAGCACCTTGCGGACAGCCATGATGACGCAATCGGTCGGCGTGCCGCGAAGCGCAAAGCGCTTTTCCGCGATCTGCCGCAGCCGCAACGGCTCCGACAACGTCAGCGAATGGGCAAGGCCGCTCTGGTCCGCTTCCGGCGCGACGACCCAGACGTCATCCGAAATCGTCCGGGCGACCCGTTCGAGCACCGACAGCCCCTCGGCGTGAATACCGTCATCGTTTGTCAGCAGGATCCGCATGATGCCGTACTCCCCTCGACGTTCGCTCAGGCAACCTTTTCGATGCGCGTCTGGCCGCCCATGTAGGGAACCAGCACCTCCGGCACCGATATCGAACCATCGTCATTCAGATAATTCTCGATGACGGCGATGAGCGCGCGGCCGACAGCAACGCCCGAGCCGTTCAGCGTGTGAACGAAGCGGGTTCCCTTGTCTTCCTTGGTGCGATAGCGGGCATTCATGCGGCGTGCCTGGAAATCGCCGCAGACCGAGCACGACGAAATCTCGCGGAACGTGTCCTGCCCCGGCAGCCAGACCTCGAGGTCATAGGTCTTGCGGGCGCCGAAGCCCATGTCGCCGGTGCAAAGGGTCATGACGCGGTAATGCAGGCCGAGGCGCTTCAGCACCTCCTCGGCGCAGGCGGTCATGCGCTCGTGTTCGTCGATCGACGATTCCGCATCGGTGATCGACACCAGTTCGACCTTGTTGAACTGGTGCTGGCGTAGCATGCCGCGGGTGTCGCGACCGGCAGAGCCTGCTTCCGAGCGGAAGGACGGCGTCAGCGCAGTGAAGCGCAGCGGCAGCTTTTCGCCTTCGAGGATCTGTTCGCGAACGATGTTGGTCAGCGGCACTTCCGCGGTCGGGATCAGCCAGCGGCCGTCGGTGGTGCGGAAAAGATCCTCGGCGAACTTCGGCAACTGGCCGGTGCCGTACATCGCATCGTCGCGCACGAGAAGCGGCGGCTGCACTTCAGTGTAACCGTGTTCCTGGGTGTGCAGGTCGAGCATGAACTGGCCGAGCGCGCGCTCGAGCCGCGCCAATTGCCCCTTCAGGATCGTGAAACGCGAGCCGGAAATGCGGGCCGCGCCCTCGAAATCCATCAGGCCGAGTGCTTCGCCGACTTCGAAATGCTCGCGCGGCTGGTGGTTCCAGCTGGGCTTCTTGCCAACCACGCTCTTGACGACGTTGCCGGTCTCGTCCGCACCGACGGGTACATCGTCCAGCGGGATGTTCGGAATGCGCGACAGGGCGTCGTTGAGCTCGGCCTCGATCTTGCGGCTGTCCTCTTCGAGCGCCGGCATGGCGTTCTTCAGGTCGGCAACCTCGGCCTTCAGCTTATCGGCGAGCTCGGCATTCTTCTGCGCCATGGCCGCGCCGATATCCTTCGAGGCCGCATTGCGGCGCGACTGCATGTCCTGCAGCGCCTGAAGGTTCGTACGGCGGCGTTCGTCGAGCGCGATCAGAGATGCCGACAAAGGCTCCGCGCCCCGCTTCGCCAGGGCGGCGTCCAGCATCTCGGCATTCTCACGGATCCATTTGATATCAAGCATTTTCGTTCCACGCGTTGGTCAGATCACGGCGCGAAATCTCGAATGCTCAGCCCTTGGCGGGGCCGACCTCTCCGGAAGATCCTTCCTGCGACTCAGCAGCCTCGCTCTTGAGCGCGTCCGCTGCCCGCTGCCTTTCGACGAGTCGCGCCGTATAGATCGAAATTTCGTAGAGAAGGATGGCTGGCAGCGCAAGGCCGATCTGGGAAATCGGATCGGGCGGCGTGAGCACGGCCGCGACAACGAAGGCGATCACGATCGCGTATTTGCGCTTCTCGGCAAGACCCTGCGAGCTCACGAAGCCGACGCGGGCAAGAAGCGTGGTGATGACCGGGAGCTGGAAGACAAGGCCGAAGGCGAAGACCAGCGACATGATCAGGCTCAGATACTCCGAGACCTTCGGCAGGAGCTGAATGGCCACCTGCCCTTCGCCACCGCCCTGCTCCATGGCCAAGAAGAACCACATCACCATCGGGGTGAAGAAGAAATAGACAAGCGCGCCGCCAAGCAGAAACAGGAGCGGTGACGCGACCAGGAATGGCAGAAACGCTGCGCGCTCGTTCTTATAGAGCCCAGGTGCCACGAACTTGTAGATCTGTGCAGCGATTACCGGAAAGGCGATGACCAGCGCACCGAACATCGCCACCTTAATCTGGGTGAAGAAGAACTCCTGCGGCGCCGTGTAGATGAGCTCGACATTGCGATGGTTGAGGCCCGCCCAGCTCACGGCCCATTTGAACGGCAGCACCAGCAGGTTGAACAGGCCCTTGGCGAAGTAGAAGCAGACGAGGAACGCAGCGAAGAACGCGCCGATGGCCCACATCAGGCGCCTGCGCAATTCGATCAGATGCTCGATCAGCGGCTGCGGCCGGTCCTCGATATCGCCGCTCATGCTTCACCTTTCTTGCGCGCGCTGGTGCGCGGCTTTGACGTCTTGGCAGCAGGCTCTGCCACTGTCGGCGTCACTTTTTTCTTTTCAGCGGCCGGCTTCGCGGGCGCTTTGGCAGAAGACTTCGCCGCGGCCGTGTCCGCCTTGGGCGTGGGTGCTGCGGCCTTGGGCGCTGTCGTTGCCGACTTGGGCGCGGCCTTCGTTACGGCCGGGGCCGGATCGGCTTTCGCCTTGGCCGCACGTTTCGGCTTTTCTGCCGGCGCGGCGGCGACCTCTGCGCGCTCGATCTGGCGATTGGCCGAACCGATTGCCGCGGCGGCAACCGCATCTGCAGGCTTGGTTTCGACCGCGGCCGGCGCAACGGGCGGTTCGACGGCGGTCACCGTATCGACGCTGCTCGGTGTCGCAGGCTGGTCGGGTGTGGCCGCCTTCTGCAGGTCCGCCTTGATATCGTTGCCCATCTGGCGCAGCGGATTGATTGCATCGCGCAACGCATTGGCCGGATTGAGACTTTGCGCGTCGCTGATGGTCTTTCGAACCTCGTCAAGGTCCGCTTCGCGCAGCGCTTCATCGAACTGCTGACGGAATTCCGATGCCATGCCGCGCATCTTCGAGGTCATACGGCCGAAAGCCCGCAACATTGGCGGAAGGTCTTTCGGCCCGACAACCACGATCAGAACGATTGCGATAACGACGAGCTCGGTCCAGCCGATATCAAGCATGCGATATGTCCTGCAAACCCTTGATGCCGCCAGCCCGGTATGGACACCGGACAGGCTTCACCGACACCAGACTGTTAGCGAACTTCGTCAGACTTGTGGTCAACGGTCTTGCCGTCGAGCGTCTTGTCGGTAGCAGCCGCCTCATCGTCGGACATGCCCTTCTTGAAACTCTTGATGCCCTTAGCAACGTCACCCATCAGTTCGGGGATCTTACCGCGACCGAACAAGAGCAGCACCACGACCAGAACGATCAGCCAGTGCCAAATGCTTAACGAACCCATGCTCTTACTCCTCTGAGCCTTCCCCGATTTAGGCTCTATCACATGTCAATTTTCAGGCGTGCCTCAAGCACGCGTCTCGTTGTGACAGACCCTAAGATGCCGAACTGCTTTTTTCAAACAGTAATATATCCCGCTCGTTAACTGAAAGCATTACATCACGCAATCCATGCGGCAATCGGTCCGCCCTGATGCGCGCCCGGACCACCTCCTCACAACGCGGCACGGCAAGCTCCAGAAGCTCGACCACGCCGATGAAGCGACGGGAGAGAATGCGGGCGGGAATGTCGCCATCCTCTTCGCCGACGCGCACTCCAGACAGCCTGACGGCCACCGAGAGGCGCTTGCCTTCCGGATGGGCGCCGGCTGCAACGCTTCCGACCGGCGTTTCGACGCGGCCGCCACGAACCTGGGCATCGAAGACGTTGAGCTCCGAGAAGAAGCCGGCGGCAAAAAGGTCCCTCGGCTCACGGTAGAGTTCGTCGGCCGTCCCGACCTGAACGAGGCGCCCGTCCTTCAGGAGCGCGATGCGATCCGCCATGCGCATCGCCTCTTCAGCGTCATGCGTGACGACGATCGCCGTAGCCCGGGTCTCCCTGAGGATCGCGAGGGTGTCGGCACGGATGGAATCCTTGAGGCGCGAGTCGAGGCCGGAAAAGGGTTCGTCCATCAACAGCACCGCCGGACGCGGCGCGAGCGCGCGGGCAAGCGCCACGCGCTGCTGCTCGCCGCCGGACAGCACGTGCGGATACTGATCGGCATAGTGCGACAGGCCTACACGCTCGAGGGCCGCATCCGCCTGGATCAGGCCTTCCTTCTTGGGGATCGCCGTCAGACCGAAACGGACATTGTCGCGGATCGTCATGTGCGGAAAAAGCGCAAAGTCCTGAAACATCAGCCCGACGCCACGCTTTTCCGGGGGCAGGAAAACAGAGGGACCGGAAATTTCCTGGCCGTTGAGCATCAGACGCCCGGCGCTCTGCCGCTCGATGCCCGCGGCGATGCGCAGCAGGGTCGTCTTGCCGGATCCCGAAGGCCCGAGCAGGCACAGGACCTCGCCGGCCTTTGCTGCCAGGCTGACGCCCTTGATCGTTTCCTTGGCGTGATAGCTGTGATGGATATCTTCGAAGGTCAGGCTCGCCGCGAAGGAGACACCCGCTGTCCGTCGCGTGGTCATGACGGGAGCGTCCTGCGGATCTGAAACCATGCTCTTGCATTCCTTGACACCAGTGGCGCAGGGCCAGCAGAGCCCGACACCATGGAAAGCCGATATCTATAATCAGGTTTTTCTAATCGGCTTCTTCGCCCTTCGGTGTCAAGAGCCCCAGCTCCTCCAGGTCGAGCTGGGTGATCGGATCCTCGTTCTCGGCAAGTTCGTCATCGCCGGTCGGAACGGGGATGTTGAGGTTCGAAGGCACGCGGCCGGAGAGCAGCCCGGCGCCCTTCAATTCCTCGATGCCCGGCAGGTCGCGCAGTTCCTCAAGCCCGAAGTGATCGAGGAAGTCGCGCGTCGTGCCGAAGGTCACCGGACGCCCCGGTGTGCGCCGGCGCCCGCGGAACCGGACCCAGCCCGCCTCCATCAACACGTCGAGCGTACCCTTCGAGGTCTGCACGCCGCGGATATCCTCGATCTCGGCGCGGGTCACCGGCTGATGGTAGGCGATGATCGACAGAACCTCGAGGGCGGCTCGTGAAAGCTTGCGGACCTCCTGTTCGTCGGTCTGAACGACGAAGGAGAGGTCGGCGGCCGTGCGGAAGGCCCAATGGTCGGCCACCTGAACGAGGTTGACGCCGCGCGTCGCATAAAGGGCCTTCAGCCGCAGCATGATCGCGCGCACATCGGCGCCCCCCGGAAGCCGGCTCTCGATATAGGCCTCGGACACCGGCTGCGCCGAAGCGAACACCAGGGCTTCGGCGATACGCTCGGCTTCCTGCTCAAGCCGTGGATCGAAGGATGCCGCTTCGATCTCGTCCTCCTCGTCGGGAACGCCAGGCAGGTACTTCTGGGCTTCAGCCACGGGCTGCCTCCATTTCGGCAAGGGTCTCCGCATCGATCGGATTTGGTCCGCGTCGAAGATAGATCGGCGCGAAGGCTTCTTCCTGGCGAATTTCGAGGCGGCCCTCGCGAACCATTTCGAGCGACGCGGCAAAGGAGCTGGCGATTGCCGTTGCCCTCTCCTTCGGCGTCGTCATGTAGCGCACCAGAAAATGATCTAGCGCCGTCCAGTCGTCGAGACCGCCGATCATACGGGCCAGGATCAGCCGCGCATCGGACAGCGACCAGACGTGGCGCTTTTCGATCGTCACCTGGGTTATCGCCTGTCGCTGGCGCAGGCCCGCATAGGCGCTCAGCAGATCGTAGAGCGAAGCGTCGAAACCGGATTTCCTCTCGGTGACGATATGCTCCGGTGCGCCTCGGACGAAAACGTCCCGGCCGAGCCGGTTTCGGTTGATGAGCCGCGTCGCCGCCTCGCGCATCGCTTCCAGCCGCTTCAGCCGGAAGGCCAGCGCCGAGGCCATCTCCTCGCCGGTAGGACCATCATCCTTCGCCTGCTGCGGGATCAGCAGCCGCGACTTCAGATAGGCGAGCCACGCCGCCATGACGAGGTAATCGGCCGCAAGCTCGATGCGGATGCTGCGCGCGCGTTCGATAAAGGCGATGTACTGTTCGGCGAGCGCCAGGACGGAAATGCGAGAAAGGTCGACGCGTTGGCTTCGGGCGAGATGCAGCAGCAGGTCGAGCGGACCTTCGAAGCCGGCGATATCGACCACCAGCGCTTCCTCATGCAGTCCGCGCTCGGCAGTCTCGTCCTGCCACAGCGGGTCCATCGGCGCCTTCGACGCAGGCTTGCCTTGTCTTTCGCCCGCATTGCTCACTGGCAGCCCGCCCCTTTCCTTCAGTCTCTGTTTGCCTTCAGTCTTCGTTTGCCTCAGACCGTTGCAAACAGGGCGTTGAACTCCGCCCGCAAATCGACTTCGCTCGCATCGTCGGGCGCCCGGAACGCGGCTTCTGCGGCCCTCGCCCGGCGCAAGCTCTCACCGGCCAGAACCGGCACGACATCCGCGACGGCCTTCATTTCCTCCATTATGCCATGACAATGCAAGACGAGATCAAGTCCCGCGGCAATGATGTTGCGCGCGCGGGTGGTCATGTCGCCGGCAAGCGCGTTCATCGACACGTCATCCGACATCAGCAGGCCGTTGAAGCCGATATGGCCACGAATGATCTCGCGCACGACCTTCGCGGAGGTGGTGGCCGGATTGTCCGGATCGATCGTTGTGAACACCATGTGCGCCGACATCGCCATTACCTCGTCCTTCATCGCAACGAAGGGCAGGAAGTCGCTCGCGGCAAGCTCATCGAAGGTGGCGCTGACGACGGGCAGATTGTGGTGTGAATCGACGAAGGTGCGGCCGTGGCCCGGCATGTGCTTCATCACCGGCAGCATGCCGCCGGCCTTCAGCCCCTCGCCCATCGCACGGCCGATGGCCGTGACGGTCTCCGGATCGTGCCCGTAGGCGCGGTTGCCGATGACGTCATGGCTGCCGGGCACCGGCACGTCGAGCACCGGCAGGCAATCGACGGTGATGCCGAAGCGCATCAGGTCAAAGGCATGCAGACGCCCCATCAGCCAGGCGGCCCGCAGACCGCGCTCCGCGTCGCGGCGATAGATCTCGCCGATCGCCGCGCCATTCGGATATTGCTGAACGAGCGGTGGGCGGATGCGCTGAACGCGCCCACCTTCCTGGTCGATGAGCACGGGCGCATTGGGATTGCCGATGCTGTCGCGAAGGGCTGCCACCAGATCCGAGATCTGCTGCGCCTCGCCAATGTTGCGCCCGAACAGGATGAAGCCCCAGGGGCGTTCTGCCGCGAAGAAATCGCGCTCGTCGCTCGTGAGGGAAAGGCCCTTGCAGCCGGAGATAAATGCTTTTGATTCGCTCATCCCAAAAGCATAGAGCGCGGGCTGCCCGGCGCGAAGTCACAAAGACAGGGCACCCCCACTCATTTCACAAGGTCATGGGGCAATCGAAAGCCCGAAAACGCGAAAGGCGCGGCCTCCTCGGCCGCGCCTTTCGTTAACTCGATCACTATGCCCGTTTACTTGGTAACCAGGCAGCTTCCGCCGGCGCCCTTGTACTTGGAGCAAAGGGCATTGGCCTCGTCCTTAGAACCGGCCGGGATACGGACGCGGTAGTAGGTCCCCTTGCCGGCGATTTCCGCCTTTCGGATGTCGACGCCGCGGCCGCCAATGACGCTTCCGAACTTGTTCGACAGGCTGTTGTAGGACTTCTGCGCCTCGGCTTCGGACGGCAGAGATGCGACCTGGATGAAATAACCACCGGCCGGAACCGATGCGGTGGCAACCTGCTGTGCCGGCTGCGTCTCAGCCGGGAGAGCGGCCTGCTCTTGCGCCGGGCGGGCGTTTTCCACCGGCTGTGCGGCCGGGCGAGTCTGCGGCGTCGGAGCCTTTTCGCCACCGGCGGAAGCCGTCGTCGTAACGCTGCGCACCGGAACCTGCTCGATGTTGACGTTGCCCGTTGCGGCGAGCGCGACCTGGTCGGTGCTGGCCGAAGCCTGACCTGCAGCCGCGACGTCGTTCGAAGGCGTTGCGGGCAGCGGCTGGGTCGTGCCGGCGACATCGGTCGCCGGTGCTGCAACCGGCTCTTCGCGAGCGACCAGCGTTCCATCCGGCTTGACGATCATCGTGCGCACCTTCCTCGGTGCGACGGCCGGCGTCTTGTCTTCTTCCTGGGCCGCGGTCTCGCTATTGCCACCGTCCGGCAGCAGGCGATCGCCGTCCTCTTCGTTCGGCAGAGCCGTCTGAAGGGTTTCGGCCTCGTCGCTGCCTTCGAGCGGCAGGGTCTCCGGCGTCAGCGTCCTTTGGACGACATCCATCGGCTCCTCGGTCGAAGAGACCAGAGCTTCCTGCTGCGGCGCGCCAGCCTGAGCACCGGCAACGCGGTCATAAACCGCCTTGTCCTGGTTCGGCACGGTCTTGCCGCCCTTCTCCTCGGGCACGACCTTGACCGGGGCCTTGTCCGCCAGAATGATTTTCGGGCCTTCGGCCGAGTTGACCGCACCGCTACCGCCCATCCAGGCGTAAACAGCAGCGCCACCAAGGATGATGACGCCGGCAACGCTTGCCGCCAGCAACATCGTGCGCTGCGAGCGACGGCCGGTGCCATATTCGCGGTATTCGCCGGCATCCTGCTGGCCCTGCGCGGCGGAAAGCCGTTCGGCATCGCGGGCGACGGCAGGGCGTTCGACGATCGAGCGGCGGAAGTCTTCTTCCATCGCCTTTTCAAATTCGTCGAAATCGTCAAGCGAGCCCTGACCCAAGGCCGGAGCAGCGGCAACAGCCGGCGCCGGACGGGCCGGTTCTACCTTTTCGACGGCAGCCGGACGGGTTTCCTTGACCGGAGCGGGCGTTCCGAAGAGCTGGGCCATTTCCGCATCGATATCGAGATCGTAGTCGGCCGGATAGGCGACCGGCTTCTCCGTCTCGATGACCGGCAGCTGCGGCACGTCCATGTCAGCGATCGGCGCGACGCCGTTCTCGGCTTCCGAAATCATCGACGGATCGAAGGGCAGCGTGCTCTCGGGTTGTGCTTCCTGGCGCTCGACCGGCGCAGGGGCGACGTAAGGTTCGACGAACCGCTCCGGCTCGCGTTGCGGAACGGCGGCCTGCACGACCGGCTGCACCGGTGCTTGCGGTACGACGGCGGCAACGACCGGCTCATCGACAACAACATCAGCAAAGTCGAGCTTCAGCGCCTCGTCGGAGAGCTCCATTTCGAAGTTCTCGATGTCGAAGCTCGGCTCGTGCTCCGGCTGCGCAACTGGCTTGGTCGCCTCGACCACGGGTTCCGCGACCTGAACTGGGGCAGCAGCGACGGCAGCAACCGGCGCAGCAACAGCGGCGACAGGTGCTGCGACCGACGATACCAACGGGCCGGCAAAGGCACGCTGCTGGCTGGCACCCGAGGCGGATGCAACCGGCGTCGCCCGGCTGAAGGTGGGCGTAAAGGGATAAGGGCTCTTCTTTATCGGAGCGGCAGTGGCAGCCGCTGGCGTGACCACCGGTGCCACGACAGGCTGCGTTTCCGAATGAAGGGCGGGATGCGATTGGACCGCGGCGGCAACCATCGCGGCAACCGGCGGAACCGGGAACCGTTCGATGTCGGCCAAGAGATCGTCGCGAGCGACATCCTGCTCGACGACTGGTTGAGCTGCAATCAGGTCTTCCTGATAGGAAGGCTCAATCTGATAGGAAGGCTCAATTTCGCGCTCTTGCTCCACCACATCGAAGCGCGGCTGTTCAAAGGCCGAAAACGCCTCTGCAACCGGAGCCGGCTCGGCCCAGGCCGAAGCGGCTTCGACGGCCGGCGGCTGCCAAGCATCGACGATCTGGTCAAGTGCATCGCTTTCCTGCGGCTCGACGTGAGGAGCAACCTCGGCAACATCGGCAACATCGTCCGACAGCAGATCGGCTTCGCCAAGCGACAATTCGAGTTCGCGTTCAAGATCGAACGACGGCTCATCGACGTAGGCCTCAGTGTTGCCGGCTTCGGCAACCTGCGGCGCGACGGAGAAGGCATGAACCTCGGCATAGTCCTCGTCAGCGACGGGGGCTGGCGCCGCCTCGACGCGTTCGGGCTGGAGGAACATCGGCTCTTCAAGCTCGGCAACGGGCTCCCCCACCGGCTCTTCGTGTACGACGACGTGTTCTGCTACCGGATCGAACCGAGGTCCTTCTTGTTCGGCTACAGCCTCGAAGCGGGGCTCTTCGATCGGAGCCGGCTGGACTGCAGCCGGCTGCGGCACGGATCGCGGCGCGTCGTAGCTGTCGAACGCGCGAAGCAGTTCGTCTTCGAGATCGAAGGCGGGGTCTTGACGCACCGCCTCCTGGTGTCGCTGCAGTTCCTGCAACTGCTGGACGGCCGGCCGGGCATCGTAACCGACGATCCGGGCGAGTTCGGCCAACGGATCATCGTCTGCCAATACATCGAATTCAGCCGGCCCGCTTCGTGCGAATTGTTTGTCTGCCATGCTCTCCACTCACAATTGCCTGTATCGCTGTGCCAGTGCATTGTGGGAAAATGGTGACAATACTTATCGCATTTCCTCCGGTGCGGAGGTGCCTGTAATAGACAGGCCGGATTTCAATACCGAAGCGACAGCATGCACCAGCCCGAGTCTGGCAGTACTTAATTCTCTATTTTTATCGTTAACAAAACGTAATTCTGGATTCTCTTTACCTTTGTTCCAATGACCGTGGAAGGCGGCGGCAAGATCATACAGGTAAAACGCGATGCGATGCGGCTCCTGAGCCTGTGCCGCAGCCTCGATAACTCGCGGATATTCTGCGAGCTTGGCAACGAGCTGCAGCTCCGCCGGATCCGAGATCTGACCCAGAACGGCACTGGCGAGATCGACCGATTCGAGGTTCAGGTCCGGGAATGCTTCCGCAGCCTGGCGGAAGACCGAGCGGCAGCGCGCGTGCGCATACTGCACGTAGAAGACCGGGTTATCCTTCGACTGTTCTGTTACTTTAGCAAAGTCGAAGTCGAGCGGTTCCGAGTTCTTCCGATAGATCATCATGAAGCGCACCGGATCGCGACCGACTTCATCGACGACATCGCGCAGCGTGACGAAGTCGCCGGAGCGCTTCGACATCTTCACCGGCTCGCCGTCGCGGAAGAGCTTGACCAGCTGGCACAACAGAACCGTAAGCTTCGACGAACCGCCGGAGACGGCGCGCGCCAGCGCTTCCAGGCGCTTGACGTAGCCGCCATGGTCGGCCCCGAGCACATAGATCATCTCGTCGAAGCCACGGTCGAACTTGTCCTTGAAGTAGGCAACGTCGGCGGCGAAGTAGGTATAGCTGCCGTCCGACTTGATCAGCGGCCGGTCGATATCGTCACCAACCTCGGTCGAGCGGAACAACGTCTGCTCGCGATCTTCCCAGTCTTCCGGCAATTGCCCCTTCGGCGGCGGCAGCGTGCCCTTGTAGACGTGACCCTTGAAGGTCAGGTCGTTGATCGCGGTGCGGATGGCGGCAGCGCCGTTCGCGTGCAGCGTGCGCTCGGAGAAGAAGACGTCGTGATTGACGTTCAGCGCCGCGAGATCCTCGCGGATCATTGCCATCATCGCGTCGATCGTCCGGTCCTTGACGAGCGGCATCCACTTGTCTTCGGGCATCAGCCGAAGGCTGGTGCCGTATTCGTCGGCGAGCGCCTCACCGACCGGCACGAGATAATCGCCCGGATAAAGGCCCGGCGGGATCTCGCCGATCTCTTCGCCCAGCGCCTGGCGATAGCGCAGGAATGCCGACCGTGCGAGAACGTCGATCTGCGACCCCGCATCGTTGATGTAGTATTCCTTCGTGACCTCATAGCCGGAGAAGGCCAGAAGGTTGGCCAGCGCGTCGCCGACAACGGCGCCACGGCAATGGCCAACATGCATCGGGCCGGTCGGATTGGCCGATACGTATTCGACGTTGACCTTGCGGCCACCACCGACTGCGCTGCGGCCGTAGTCGACGCCCGCACGCGCCATGTCCGACAGCAGCTTCTGCCAGTAGGAAACCGAAAGGCGGACGTTGATGAAGCCCGGACCGGCAACGGAAACGTCGGTGACTTCCGGGTCCTGCTTGAGCTTCTCGACGATGAGTTCGGCAAGCGCGCGCGGGTTCATGCCGAGCGGCTTTGCCAGCACCATCGCAGCATTGGTCGCAACATCACCATGACTCGGATCGCGCGGCGGCTCGACGTTGACACGGCCGAAGTCAAGCTCGGATCGCTTTTCTCGAACGCTTTCAAGCGTTTCGAGAATGTCCTTAATTCTTGATTCGAAGTCCGTGAAGAGATTCATCTGATCCGTCCGCTTTTCCCGGCCACGAGTGACCGGCGCAAAACTCAAAAAGGAGGCTCGGTTCGGCCGAACCGTAAGCCTCCGGGCGGGGCGTCCCTAGCGCAAATCGGGCGTATGGTCAAACAAGCGCTTGTGCACGCTGATCGCAAATGTGTCAGTCATGCCGGCGAGGTAGTCTCCGACGTGCCGCGCCCGCGCCGGCTCCGCCATGCCGGCAATCTGGTCGATCCAATAGTGCTCCCGCATCAGCTGCGGGTCGTCCATGAAGGCATGGTAGAGATCGCAGACGATCGAGGCGGCATTTTCCCGTACACGCATGACTTCCGGGTGCCGATAGATCCGGGTCATCAGCAGGCGCTTGATCTGCTTGTCCGTCTCGCCCATCTCCTCGGAGAAGGTCGCCATCACGGTGCCGGCCTGGCGCACATCGGCGGCGCTCTGCGGGCGTATCTCGCCGATGCGCTGTTGCGCAATGCCGATCACGTCCTCGACCATCGCCGTGATCTGCCGGCGCATGATCTCATGCGTGAAGCGGCTGCTTTCCAGACCGGGATAACGGTCGTGAACCTCGCGCATCAGGCGCGCGAGAAACGGCACGTCCTCGAGCATTTCAAAGGTGAGATAGCCGGCCCGCAAGCCGTCGTCGATGTCATGGGTGTTGTAGGCGATATCGTCGGCGATGGCCGCGACCTGCGCCTCGAGGCTCGCAAAGCTCGCCAGTTCCAGATCATGCAGCGCGCAATAATCAAGGATCGGTTGCGGTACCGGCCCACGGGCGCCCTCACCGTTTGCATTCAGCAACGGCCCATTGTGCTTGACGAGGCCTTCCAGGCTTTCCCATGTCAGGTTCAGCCCATCGAACTCGGCGTAGCGCCGCTCGAGCTTGGTGACGATGCGCAGCGACTGGGCATTGTGATCGAAGCCGCCATAGGGCTTCAGCATGTCGTGAAGGGCATCCTCGCCCGTATGGCCAAAGGGCGTGTGGCCGAAATCGTGCACGAGAGCGACGCCTTCGGCCAGATCTTCGTCGAGCTTGAGCGCGCGCGCCAGGGCCCGGGCGATCTGCGCCACCTCGATCGTGTGCGTCAGGCGGGTGCGGTAGTGATCGCCGTCGGCGGCAATGAAGACCTGCGTCTTGTGCTTCAGGCGGCGAAACGCCGTGGTGTGCACGATGCGGTCGCGGTCGCGCTGAAAATCGGAGCGCGTCGCGCTCGTCGCTTCGGGAAAGAGCCTGCCGCGTGTCATCCAGGGATTCGACGCGAACGGCGCATGTTCACCATAACCGAAGCCGAGCGCATTTTTGTCGAATGTCATCTTCCACCTAATTCGTCGTCCCATTGACGGGGCATTCAAGCCTTCATACCTATAGTGAAAGCTACGGAAACGCGTGATGCAAGATCGACCGATTCCGCAAGCGGAAGCAACGGCTTGGCCGCCGGTCTTGAATAAAGCCCCGAAACCGGCCAGATCGCGTGCTTGAATATAGGGCAATTCTCTCCGGTTCTTGACCCCGGCAGGAGGCAGATATGACGCATGAAACCGTGACCCTCTCGGATGCTGCAGCGAAGCGGATCGCCACGATCCTGCGTTCCGACAGCCACAACAACGCCATGAGGGTGTCCGTCGAGGGCGGCGGCTGCTCGGGCTTTTCCTACAAGTTCGACCTGGTCGACAGCAGCAATGACGACGACCTGGTCCTGGAAAAGCACGAGGCCAAGGTGCTGATCGACAGCCTGTCGCTTGTCTATATGGGCGGCTCGGAAATTGACTTCGTCGACAACCTGCTCGGCCAGTCGTTTCAGATCAAGAATCCGAATGCGGTTGCAAGCTGCGGATGCGGAACGAGTTTCTCCATCTGACGCCAGCGCCCCACGCCTTCTAGCCGGCTCCGCTTGAACCACGAACGGGGCCGTTTGCGTCAGAGATAGGGCGATCCCAGCCAGAGAATGCGGTTCGCCAATCGATCCGCGAACGACTTCTTGCGCAGCCTTTCGAGCGTGACTGGTTCGGCTGAGGCGAGAATGTCGGAGATCGTGCCATTGATTGCCTCGGCGAACCCGTGGTCTAGAACCTCAAGGTCGAACTCGAAATTAAGCCGCAAGGAGCGTGGGTCGAGATTGGTGGACCCGACATAGGCCCAGCGGTCGTCCACGGTCAAAAGCTTGGAGTGGTTGAAAGCGCCCTTCGCCCGCCACACACGACAATGGCCCTTCAGCACCTGATCGAACTGCGCAGTCATCGCCCTGTCGACCAGCAGCAGATTGTTGACCGCGGGAACGATGACATCCACCTCGACGCCGCGGCGCGCGGCCGTGACGAGCGCGCTGATGAGCTCGCGGTCCGGCAGGAAATAGGGCGACATTACCCGGATGTTCTTCTGCGCGACCGAAAACGCCCCCATGAGCATCTTGTGATTGGTCTCGTTGGTGGCGTCCGGCCCGGATGGCACGGCGCGCATCAACACCGACGGCGCATCCGCCTGCAGTGGCGCCTCTTCGATCGCCCAGGCGGGGCCCGCCAGAACCTCGCCGCTTGAGAATTGCCAATCTTCGGCCGAGACCTGGAAGATATCGGCGACCACCGGCCCGAGCATGCGGAAATGCGTGTCCTGCGCCGGCGACTGACCGGCGATCTCACTGGTGAAGCCCACCCGGATGTTCATGCCGCCGGCAAAGGCAACCTGACCGTCGACCACGAGGATCTTGCGGTGCGTGCGCAGGTTGGCATAGGGCAGCCGTAGCCCCATGATGATGTTGCCGTTGAACACCGCCGTCGGAACGCCTGCCGCCTCCAGGTAACCGACAATGCTCGGCACAGAGTAACGCGCGCCAACGGCGTCGATCAGCACCCGCACCTCGACGCCGCGCGCCACGGCCGCGATCAGGGCGTCGGCAAAGCGCAGGCCGATGACGTCGCGATCGAATATATAGCTTTCGAGCAGGATCGAGCGCCGCGCGCCAGCGATCGCGTCTAACATCGCGGCATAGGCGGCATCGCCGCCGGCGAGCACCGATATGCGATTGCCCGTGCACATGCGATGGCGCGAAACGCGGTCGCCAAGGATCTTCATCGCCGCAAACCGGTCGCCGAACCGCACCTTTATGTCAGCGCCCGACACGTCGAAGCGGCCGAACTGATCTGGCCCCTGCCCGCGCAACAGCGCGCGCTGCGAGCCGATCGAGGAGCGCCTGATGCGGTTTATGCCGCCAACGGCGTAGATCAGTGCGCCAACGATCGGCGAAAGCAGGACGACACCGACCCAGCCGGCCGCGGCGCGCACGTCGTCCTTCGTCATCGCGGCATGAATGGCCGCGGGGATGCCAAGCGCGAAGGACAGGAGCGCCAGGATATGCGGCCAATAATTCTGCACGAGATCGATCATGGGCGGGACTATAGCCGGCCATCGGGCGGAATCAATTCGGCGCCTGAAGCGTATACCGTATCGACCGCCGCTGCTCTGATAAGAAGCGCCGGCGCGCTTCGCATGCGCTGTTGAAAACCCGCAGGTAGCGGATTTGTCAAAAGAATCCGGAGCGGCTAGAAATGAGCCCGCCAAGGACTTAACCGACATGGAAGGGCGTTTCGAGCCATGAAGATTGCCACCTGGAACATCAATGGCGTCAAGGCGCGAATCGACAGCCTGTTGGCCTGGCTGAAGGAAAGCGGGCCGGATATCGTTTGCCTGCAGGAAATCAAATCGGTGGACGACGGCTTTCCGCGCCTCGAGATCGAAGCGCTCGGCTACCATGTCGAAACACACGGCCAGAAGGGATTCAATGGCGTCGCGCTGCTTTCCAAGCTGCGGCCGGACGAGGTCAATCGCGGCCTGCCTGGGGACGATACGGACGAACAGTCACGGTTCATCGAAGGTGTCTTCTCGGTCGAAGGCGGCGTGATTCGCGTCTGCTCGCTCTACCTTCCGAACGGAAATCCCGTCGACAGCGAGAAGTACCCCTACAAGCTCGCCTGGATGCGCCGGCTCGAGGGCTATGCGAAGCAGCGCCTGTTGCTCGAAGAACCCTTCATCCTTGCCGGCGACTACAACGTCATCCCTGAGGAACACGACTGCTGGGACATCAGGGTCTGGCAGAACGACGCCCTCTTCCTGCCGGAAACGCGCGCGGCATTTCGCCGGCTGCGCAATCTCGGCTTCACCGACGCGGTGCGCGCGACGTCGGACGTTGTGCCGCTCTATACGTTCTGGGATTATCAGGCCGGCTGCTGGCCGAAGAATTTCGGCATCCGCATCGACCATCTGATGCTGTCGCCGGAGGCAACCGACCGCCTGGTGTCGACATCCATCGACAAACATGTCCGCGCCTGGGAGAAGCCCTCGGACCACGTGCCCGTGATCGGAACGTTTTCGTTCGCGCCCGCTTCAGCCTAAGGCGCGTTGTTCCAGATCTTACTATGTGGAGAAATGATCCCTGGGCCGGGCCGGTTTGGGGATCGTCCGACGAAACAATCAGTCGTCGTCGCCCTGCATATGCAGGTTCTGCGACAGTGCGATGGCCGTGCGCCGGTCGTCTTCGCTGGCAAGCGAAAAGGCCTGCTCCTGCATCGACTGCATCCAGGGCCTATCCTTCGGCGAACACTGATCGAGCGCCGCAGTCATGAACGCAAGACCACGAACGGTCTGGCCTTCCTGGAAAATCACGTTGCCAAAGACACCCATGGCGCCGGCGTGACCGCTCTTGCGCGCACGGTTGAGCCACTTCTTGGCCTGCTGAACGTTCACGCTACCGCCCTCGCCCGACAAGAGCATGCGTGCGAGCTGGAACTGCGCCTCGGCGACGCCGAAGGTCGATGCCGCCTGGAAATAGAGCTGGCGCGCCTGGGACATGTCGGACTTGATCGGGCTGTCGGGAATACCACGGCGATAATAGCCGGCAAGGGAGATCAACGCGTTGACGAAGTAGCCGGTGTCTTCCGAGCCCGGCTCTACGCCCTGCTGGGCGATTTCGCTGTAGATCTTGAAGGCTTCGAGGTCGTTCTCGGCGACACCGTCGCCATAGGCGTACATGTTGGCGAGAGCCCAGCGGGAGCCGGTGTGGCCCTTCTCGGCCGCGTATTTGTAAGCTTCTACGGCCTCGTCCTTGCGGCCATTCTTGTAGGCGGAAAACCCGAACTTGAAGAGGGCGAAAGGACCCGATTCCTTGGTGACGCCCGCACCGGGATCAAAAGCGTAGGCCGGCATGGCGAGGGTCCCACAGACCGCCAGCGACACACCGAGTATCGCAACCTTTAGTGACTTTAGTTCACCCGCAAGCATCACAGTCTAATTCTTCCGTTCCAGCCGGCCACGCCGAACCCATCACCGCTGCAAACACACAAGCCCGGACGACCCGCCGCCGCGAACTTCACCAACTTCGCCGACAAAGCCGACGCAACCTTTCCACAATGAAACTTAGACATAGTTCCCGAAGCCGTCATTTTAATGGACCACTTGCACTGGCGTGCCAGAGGGCACATCTGTCATGACGGTCGTCGATCCAAGTTTCATTTCACCCCAAACGCTGCAGGTATCACACTCACATTGCAGGCTTGTTCCTATATCGCTGCTCCCTGTTTGTGGCGGGAAATGGACATAGCCGGAACGAGTCTGATCCTAGCAAACTCTAGCATTAAAAGTGTTGCTGAATCGTCACATTGCGGGACAGTGCGGACGCGTGGTTAAGAGGCTCCACACATAAGAAAGGCCCGGTAAAACCGGGCCTTGCAGGATCAGATGACGAAGGATCAGAACTTCACTTTGATCGATGTCGAAATGGCACCGACAAAGTCGTCGTCGAAATCGTAGGAAACGTCGTCACCAATGACGTCGTCGCCATACTTGACCGCGCCGGAACTGCCGCCGGTCATGATGCCGACCGCACCGGCAAGACGGAACTCAAGATTTTCGGTCGGCGTGTAGGAAACACCGGTTCCCAGCGTCCAGGTGTCGGTCTGCGTCCCATAACCGTGGCTGGTGCCGCGGTCCCAGGTCAGACTGACGGCGCCGCTCCATTGATCATTGAACTTGTGGCCGACACCGCCGGTGATGGTCCAGCCGTCACGGTAGAGAAGATCAAGGCTCGTGCATGGCGTAGTACGGGAGACCGTGGCGGGGCAGAATTTCAGGACCTGAAGCTGGCTCCAGTCCGTCCACTTCACCGAGCCAAATGCCGCCCAACCGGGTGCAAAGCCGCTCTGCAGCTTGAGTTCCAGCGAGTCCGGCATCGAAGCCGCACCGTTTACGTCGTATTTCGTACCGGTCACAAGGCCCACGCCCGGTACAACGAAGCCCAGCTGGCGAAGGTCGATGAAGCCCGAGAGGTTATCCAGATCGACAGCACTGTTGTACACGAGGCTCGCTCGCAAGGCATACTCGGGGATTTCGTAGGCAGCACCTGCGCGCCAGCCCCAGCCATGCCCTCCAAGCTCGAGCCTGCCAATGCCGGTAAAGGCACCAGCGAGCGGCGTGCCTGTATAATCCTGAACCAGCCGTTCCTTGAAGCCGTTGACTTCCTGATAGAAGACGCCGCCGATCACACGGAACTGGCCTGGCCCCATGTCCCATTTGTAGGAGCAGGTCGCGGCATAGTTGTCGCTCTCTACCTTCGTTTCGATATTGCTGTTGGCACCGGCCCAGTTCTGCCCCGGATTGGTGTGGGCACCCCAGGGCTGGGAGTAGTCAGCCATACAGTCGACGCTGTCACCAAAGGCCGCCTTAACGCCGACGCGCGGAACCCAGTAGCTCTCGGTGTCGTCAGCAGTATTCGGTCTGTTGTTGAGATTGCCGCCACCAAAAGTCCCGGTAAGAATGTTGGTGTTCCCGGTATCGGTATCACGGACGTTCTTCAATTCGCGCTGCGGATTGACATAGGTCGCCGACGCTTCCCCCGCATAATCCGACGGATCGAACAGCAGATCGATGTTGTAACCGCCGCGTTCAAGGCCGCCCGCGTGCGCGGCGGAGGCAAACAGCAAACCCGCTGCTACCGACAGAACACCCCGCTTAAAATTCATGTGAGCCATCCAGCTCCTCCCCCTGCACTGCAAACTGCGACATTCCACCTCATGTCGTGTGGGCCGAAGTATTCTCACGATCCCGTGAAATCGCAAATGCGAGATCTAGCAGGTAGCACGCCCGATCGGTCACAGAATTTACGTAAGATTCTCATGATTTAGCCACAATGGCGCCAGATTGGAACCATTTTCTAAAATCATGGATTAAATCCACTAAATTAGAATGGATTTCCAAACCATCGGAAACCTGTGTCACCGGAACAACATTATCGCTTTTTGCGGTAGAACGACGAAAAACTCCGTTGAAGTTCCGTTCAAACACCACGCGCGCTTAATCGCTCGCCCAGCGGATTCAACTGATCGAATCAATGCCAAATCTCGATAGGCGGAAGTTTATCTTGATTTTCTAAAATAAAAATCCGCGGCATTTCTGCCGCGGATTTCGATTCTTGACGGTCGCGCATTCTCTTGAACGCCCGCGTCGTTCCCAGCGAATTTCTCGCCTCAGCCGGCCTCGGCGACGCGCGTCAGCGCAACGCTCAGCGATTCCTTCTGGAGATCGAGTTCGACGAGTCGCTCACGTTCCGCTTCGACCAGCTCCGGCTTGGCGTTGGCGACAAACTTCTCGTTTGCCAGCTTGCCGAGGATACGCTCGCGCTCTGCTTCCACCTTGGCGATCGCCTTCTCAAGCCGCGCTTTCTCGGCCGAGAGGTCAATCAAGTTGCCGAGCGGCAGGCAGGCCGTTGCCTCGCCAACGACGATCTGGGCGCTGCCGCGCGGGGCGACAGTGGCGTGATCGATATGTTCGACACGCGCCAGGCGACCGATCGCCTGGGCATGCTGCTGCAGGCGCTCGCGCGTCAGGTTGTTGGCGCCGACCACGATCAGCGGTGCCGTTGCCGCCGGCGGAACATTCATCTCCGAACGGACCGAGCGAATGCCCGAGACCAGATCGATCAGCCAGTTGATCTCGTCGGCCGCCGTGTCATCGGCATAGGACGGCGCCGGCCATTCGGCGTGGCACAGCAACGTCGAACGCTCCTGCCCCTCACCCGCCGTCTGCGCCCAGAGTTCTTCCGTCATGAACGGCATGAACGGGTGCAGCAGCTTGTAGATCTCGTCGAGAACATAGGCGACGCAAGCTTGCGACTCGCGCTTTGCCGCTTCGTCCTCGCCGCCGAAGATCGGCTTCAGCAGCTCGAGGTACCAGTCGCAGAACTGATTCCAGACGAACCGGTAGAGGCTGCCGGCGGCGTCGTTGAAGCGATAGGCATCGAGCGCCTCGGTAACGTCCCGGATGGTGCGCGACAGTTCCGTCAGGATCCAGCGGTTGACGGTGAGCGACGAGGCTTCGGGAATGAAGCCATCGCTGCTGGTAACGCCATTCATCTGAGCAAAGCGCGTCGCGTTCCACAGCTTGGTGCCGAAGTTGCGATAGCCGGCGATGCGCGCCGGGTCGAGTTTCACGTCGCGCCCCTGGGCGGCCATGATCGCCAGCGTGAAGCGCAGGGCGTCGGCGCCGTATTCGTCGATCAGTTCGAGCGGATCGATGACGTTGCCCTTCGACTTCGACATCTTCTGGCCGTTCTTGTCGCGAACGAGCGCATGGACATAGACCGTATGGAACGGCTCGACCGGGGTGCCGTCGGCATCCTTCATGAAATGCAGGCCCATCATCATCATCCGGGCGACCCAGAAGAAGATGATGTCGAAACCGGTGACCAGCACGTCGGTCTGGTAATACTTCTCCAGTTCCGGCGTCTCGTTCGGCCAGCCGAGGGTGGAGAACGGCCAGAGCGCCGAGGAGAACCAGGTGTCGAGAACGTCTTCGTCACGCGTCAGGATTTCGCCCGGCTTGAAGTTCTCGAGCAGGTCCTCGACATAGGCCTTCATCGGGCCTTCATGCGCCAGATAGTGCTGGATCGCGGCGTGCAGCGCCTCTTCCTCGGTCTTCTCGACGAAGACCTGACCGTCCGGACCGTACCAGGCCGGAATCTGATGCCCCCACCAGAGCTGACGGGAAACGCACCAGGGCTGGATGTTCTCCATCCACTCGTAATAGGTCTTCTCCCAGTTCTTGGGAACGAAGTTGGTCCGGCCTTCCTTGACCGCGGCGATCGCCGGCTTCGCCAGCGTCTTGGCGTCAACGTACCATTGTTCCGTCAGGCGCGGCTCGATCGGCACGCCACCGCGATCGCCATGGGGAACCATGTGCTTGTGCGGCTCGATCTTGTCGAGCAGGCCTGCC
This sequence comes from Ensifer sp. ENS09, assembly GCF_014852425.1. Classification (NCBI taxonomy): domain Bacteria; kingdom Pseudomonadati; phylum Pseudomonadota; class Alphaproteobacteria; order Hyphomicrobiales; family Rhizobiaceae; genus Ensifer; species Ensifer sp. ENS09. The sequence continues at coordinate 171,149 of NZ_JACVBP010000001.1, read as the reverse complement.
TCTTCGAAGATACGAACGATGATCTTGCGCGCTTCGAAGCGGTCCTTGCCTTCGAGTTCGTCCCAGGCGCCATGCAAGGCAGCCGGATCGCTGAGCCCTTCGAGGAAATCCTCGTTGTCCTTGATGGTGATGCGCCCTTCGATCGTCATGATGCTGATCGCACGCAGACCGGCGCGCTTGCCGACGTCGAAGTCGTTGAAATCATGCGCAGGCGTGATCTTCACCGCGCCGGTACCGGCGGTCGGGTCCGCGTAGTCGTCGGCAACGACCGGAATGCGGCGACCGACGATCGGCAGGATGACGTGCTTGCCGATCAGCGGCTTGTAGCGCTCATCCTCGGGATTGACGGCGATGCCGCTGTCTCCGAGCATGGTTTCCGGACGGGTGGTGGCAACGACGAGATAATCGCGCTTTTCCCACTCGGTCGCCTTGCCGTCTTCATCGAAGGCAACCGGATAGTCGAAGGTGACGCCGGGCTCCAGCGGGTAGCGCAGATGCCAGAGGTTGCCGTTGATCTCGTGCTGCTCGACCTCCAGGTCCGAAATCGCGGTCAGGAGCTTCGGGTCCCAGTTGACCAGGCGCTTGTCCTTGTAGATCAGGCCTTCCTTGTAGAGCGAAACGAAGACCTCGAGAACGGCTTCGGACAGCCCTTCGTCCATGGTGAAGCGTTCGCGTGACCAGTCGCAGGACGCGCCGAGCCGCTTCAACTGGTTGAAGATGAGGCCGCCCGATTCGGCTTTCCATTCCCAGACCTTCTCGATGAAGGCTTCGCGGCCCATCTGCCGGCGGTGCTGCTGGCTCTCCATCAGCTTGCGCTCGACGACCATCTGGGTCGCGATGCCGGCATGGTCCATGCCCGGCTGCCACAACACGTCCTTGCCGCGCATGCGTTCGAAGCGAACCAGCACGTCCTGAAGCGTGTTGTTGAGCGCGTGGCCCATGTGCAGCGAACCCGTCACGTTCGGCGGCGGGATCACGATGCAGAAACTGTCGGCGCCGGGCTTGGCACCCGCCCCTGCACGAAACGCGTTTTCTTCGTCCCACTTCTTGGCGATACGCGGGTCGACGGATGCGGAATCGTAGGTCTTATCAAGCATTTTGGAGCCAATTTACGAGATTGATGTCAGCGTCTTGTAAACCGGAACGGCCGGCGCAAGTCAACACGAACGCAAAAAGCCGCGACGACAGCGCGGCTTCTTTCGTGTTCGGCTTCGGCTTTTAGCGCCGGGGGCCGCGCGCGACCCGCTCGATCTCCTCGCGGACGAGCCGCTCGACAAGCGTCGGCAGATTGTCGTCGAGCCATTCCTGCAGCATCGGCCGCAGCATCGCCTTGGCAATTTCATCAAAGGAACGTCGCGATCCCTGATCCACTGCGTGGGCAAGATCGCCGAAGGACTGAGCGACCTTGCGGCCGACCTCCGGGGAGACGATCGCCGCAAGTGCCGTCTCCGGCGCGGGCGCATCCAGCGCGACGGCTGCCACGGGCGGAGTCGCGCTTAAAACTTCCGGTAGTTCGACTGGCGGCGGCGCGGCGGCCTCTGGCTCGGCCAGCGCCTCAACCTCGGCAACCGGCTCGATCACCGGCGCTTTCGGGGCAGAAACCGCGGCCATGCGCGAGGTGACGACAGGACTGTCCTGAATGGCGACGACCTGCGGCGCTGGTTGAACCTCCCGTGCGGGAAAACCCGTGGCATGACGCTCGGAGGCGGCCCGAACCCGCGCCGCGACATCGGCCAGCGAAAGCGGCGGCTGTGCTGCCGACGACGGCTCAGTCTGTACCGCCGGGCTTTCCACGGCCGGCGCGACGGAGGCCGACTTCGGGGGCTCGTCCCGCTCATCGCGTCGGCCAAAGGCGATGGTCTCGATCTCGCTGTCGATGGTCAATTCGATCTCGTCGCTAGCCTCGTCCTCGAACTGCTCGTGCGGCGCGAACCCGGCTTGCCCGGGTTCGTTGCTCTCAATGATCTTGCGAATGGATGCCAGGATTTCATCCATCGACGGTTCACGCGCGACATTGAGCTGTGCCATTTCCATCCTCGTTTGACTCGGCAGACATGTGTTCCAAAACTGGACATGCGCCGATTTCCGACAAACCTTAAGTGAGTTCGCGGACGAAACAAACGCCACGAATCAGTCCCCCGGATTCTTGCACAGATTTGTTTTCAGGGGAAAAAATAGAAACGCCCCGGGGATACCGGGGCGCTGCTGCAATATCTGGAAAGACGAGAGGACGCTCTTAGCGACCGTCCACGGTCCGCAAGCCGATCCACTTGTCCTTGACCGCCTCGTAGTGCTCCTCGGAGCGATATTCCGCGACCTGAAGCCCCTGGTCCTTGACCGTCAGCCGCGCGGAGGCCGCAAGCAGCGAATAGCTGGCGACGACGGCATCGCGTTGCGCCAGAGCGAGGAGTTCCTGCGCCTGAAGCACGTCCTGCTGCGAATCGAGTACGTCGAGGGTCGTGCGCTGGCCGACCTTGCGCTCCTCGATCACGCCATCGAGCGCCAGCTTGGCAGCGGAAATCTGCGCCTTGTTGGCAGATATGCGCGCAATCGCGGCTTCCAGCTGAGCATAGGCCGAAACGATTGTCTGCTGCACCGAAGCGCGGGCGGAATCGACGAGGATGCGCTGCTGGCCGAGGCGTTCCTTGGCCTGGCGGATCTGGCCGTACTCGGCACCGCCCTGATAGATCGGAACCTCAAGGCGAGCCGTGATGCTCGATGCATTGCTATCGAACTGGCTGGCATTGCCGGTGGTGCGGCCAACCTGGCCCTGCAGCGTCACACCGGGAAGCATCGTGCCTTCCGCCGACTTGACCTGATAGCCGGCCGAATCAACGGAGTACTGTGCCGACAGAATGATCGGGCTTTCCCGCAGACCGGTCGCGACGGCCTGATCGAGCGTGCGCGGCAGGCTCTTGGAAGCCGGCGAGGCCTGCTTGATGCCCCGCGGCACGTCGCCGACGATCTGCACATAGGTCGCTTCGCTCTGCTTCAACTGAGCGACGGCGACGATAAGCTGCGACTGGGCGTTGGCGAGCGAGGCTTCTGCAAGGCTTACGTCGGTACGGGTACCCTCACCCACGTCCAGACGGGCCTTGGCCGCGTTCACCTGCTCCTGAAGGAACGCGATGTTCTGCTTGCGGATCGATACGAGCTGCTGATCGCGCGCGATGTTGGAGTAAATCGTGGCGGCCGAAAGGAGAATGGAAATCTCGTTGGCGCGCAGCGATTCGCGGGTTGCAAACACGTTCGATTCGGCGGCGCGAACATTGTTCAGCGTCTGAAAGCCGTCAAACACCATCTGGTTTACGGTGATGCCGACCTGTCCCTGGTGGAGGTCTTCGCTCAGGGTCTTTTCCCGGTCGATGGTCGAAAGCGTTCCGGACGCGAAGGCTGCCACCTGGGGGCGAAAGCCGGACTTGGCGATCGGCACACTCTCATCGGTCGCCCTGAGGCCGGCCCGCGCGGCATTCAGGTCAGGGTTGTTTGCGTAGGCTTTGGCCATTGCGCCGAAGATCGTCTCGGCCAGTACTGCTTGCGGTGCAAGCAGCAAGCTTGTCGAAACGGCGGCCATGAGGGCCGCTTTGCGGACAATCGACACCATTACTTCTCTCTCCGATCGGGGCGGCAGAGCCTGCCCTCTATTTCCGCGGCGCCGCTCTTTTTGCAAAAAGCGACCCCAACTAGACACGGCGATGAAGCGCTCACACCGCCCACTGGTGAGCAAATCACTACCACTGCACTCTTTGAAACCCGGAATCAGCATTCCGACAACTGGGCAGCCATACTCTGCGCAGCCATTTCAAAAAGAAACAAGTACCCCGTTGCGAATTGGCAACATTGTTATTTTAGCAGCGCATTTAATTGTTGATATCCCTCAATAAGTGGGACCTCAAAAAACAAATTCCTGTGCACGACGGAAGCCGGGGAGCGGCTTGACCGCGGTGTTGAAATCGGGGCGCTCGGACGTCTTTCCGTGCTCGTGCACGTAGAGTTTAGCGCGAGAAGCATTGCCAAATCCTTCAACGACCACGAGCCGCCCGCCATCGCGCAGCTGCCCGAACAAAGCGGTCGGCAGGACTTCGACCGAGCCGTGGACGAAGATCACGTCGTAGGGTGCCTCGGCGGCGTATCCCTTCTCGAGTTCGCCGGTTACCACGGCGATGTTGTCGTAACCGAGGCGGGACAGCGTTTCGGTCGCGGTGGCAGCGAGGCCTTCATCGCTTTCGAGCGCGACGACCGAACCTGCAACCTGCGACAGCAGTGCGGATGCATAGCCGGTGCCGCAGCCGATCTCCAGAACGACATCGGACTTGGCGATTTCGGCCAACTGGAGAAGCTTGGCGAGCGGCGACGGCTCCATCAGGAAGCGCGGCGCGTTGCCGTTGGCAACCTCGAGCGCGATATCCGTATCGATGTAGGCGAGCTCTTTCATCTTGGCAGGCACGAATTCCTCGCGCGGGACGCTCAGGAACGCGGACAGGATCGAGTGGGACGTGACATCCGTCGTGCGGATCTGGTTGTCCACCATCTTGGTGCGCGCTGCTTCGAAATTCATGGTAGTGCCCTCGTGGTCCGGATAGGCGCGGCGCCCGGTTTCGGGCAAGCACGCACGATCGTCTACTGGCTCCCGTCGGAAAGCCTTTGAGGTAAGCTCATAAATCGGCGACCGGCCGGTTTCAAGCGACAGCGGCAATTTGCGCCGGAAAAACGGGAGGGAATTGCACCGCGAACAGCGGAGGCGACACGATAGCCGGCCGGGATCAGCGTCCCGGCGCGCCTTCCAGCCCGACGAGGGCAATCTTGGTGTAGCCGGCATTCTGAATGAGGTTCATCACCGTCATCAACTCGCCGTAGTCGACAGCCTTGTCCGCCCGCAGCAGGACGCGTGTCTCGGTATTGCCTTCGGTCAGGCGCTTCAACTCGTCGGCAAAGCTCTCGCGTGCCGTTTCATCGTTGCCGATCGCCAGTGCCAGATCGGCCTTCAGCGTCACGAAGACCGGCTTGTCGTCCCGCGGGACCGGTTTGGCGGCCGATTGCGGCAGGTCGACCTTCATGTCCACGGTGGCAAGCGGCGCCGCCACCATGAAGATGATCAGCAGCACCAGCATGACGTCGATGAAGGGAGTAACGTTGATCTCGGCGTTTTCGTCGAGATCGCCGCCGCCGTCGCTGATTTTTCCAGCCATGTGTCACCCGATCCGTGCGATGGTCGTCTCGGCGTGACCGAAGTCCTGGCGGCGCGGCTGCGCCTTGCGGGCCAGGCGATGGTCGAGGTCGCGGCTGACGAGCCGCTCAACGGCTGCAGCGGCATCGGCGAGAATCACCTTGTAGCCACCGACCGAGCGGGCAAAATAGTTGTAGATGACGACGGCCGGGATCGCCGCGACCAGGCCGATGGCGGTCGCCAGGAGCGCCTCCGCGATACCCGGCGCCACGATCGCCAGGTTGGTCGTCTGCGCCTTGCTGATGCCGATGAAGGAATTCATGATCCCCCAGACCGTGCCGAACAGACCGACGAACGGGCCGACGGAACCGATCGAGGCCAGGATGCCGGTGCCGCTTGTCATGCGCTTGCCGGCGCGAACCTCGATGCGGGTCAGAAGCGACGAAACACGCTCCTTAAGGCCGCCCGTAGGCGCGTGATCGATCACCGCCTCCGAGCGGGCCATCTCGTCGATCGCCGCGACGACCATTTCGGGCGCCGGTCCCGACTTGCCATCGAAGGCCCCCTTGATGTCTGCCAGGCCGTTGGCGGCCGACAGCAGGCGAACCGCGCGCGTCAGGCGCGCCTTGGCGCCAAAGAGTTCCAGCAGCTTGACCACAAAGATCGCCCAGGTGGCGACGGACGCCAGCGCAAGACCAATCATCACGCTCTTCACCACCACGTCGGCGGCCATGAACATGCCGATTGGAGAAAGGTCGTGCGGCAGCACCGGGCTTGCTGCGCCCTCGCCCGTTGCAGGCGCGCTTTCAGCCGTCGTCGTGGTGCCTTCAACCGCGACCGGAGCCCCCTCGCCCGACGTAGCGGCTGGAGTTTGCAGTGCCGGCTGCGCCTGGGTCGCCGGGTCAACCGACGGAAAGGTTGCGGCCGTGCCCTGACCTTCCGCCACCGGCGCGGATGCGGACGGCGCGGTTGCGCCGCTCTGCGTACCGTCGACCACGGGTTCGGACGTTGTCGCTTGTGCCAGGGCGGCCGTCGGAGAAGCTGCGGAGGACAGGACCAGCATTGCGGCTGCCAGAAAATTGATCGTCGATCGGGCTCGTCTCGGCATCTCGTTCCTCACGTACTGGTCCATTTCGTCGTGTCGGGGCGAAGGGTTTGCCGTCATCCGCCACCACCCTTGCGCGCTTCCGAGGCTGTTTACGCAACGGAAAACCGAATGACAAGGATTTGTGGAGTTTATCAATCAAGAATAATTTCGCAACCGTCCATTGCCCAGGCTGGACCGACGTTTTCAGGGCGTCGGCTGGTCTTCGACGAAGGCGCCGCTGCGCCAATCATAGGTGCGATGCCGCTCCCAGGGACGGGCAAGCGTCGTGAAAGCCGGCTGGAATTGCATGACGGGTGAACTGAGCCCCTCCTGCTGTTCCGCCCGGATTTCGATTGCGCCGGTGCGGCGCAGCGTACCGACATCGACGATGCGGGCTCCGCGCACGGCGCACGCTTCGGTATCGACACGCACGGCGACCACGATCAGGTCCGCCTGATCACACAGGGCGGGAAAGAGGCGCGGATTTTCGAGAGTGACGATCGTCCAGCCGACCGCACTGCGCGCGGCGCACCATTGCTTGTCGCGGCAGACGAAACTGCCTGCCTTGCTTGCCGCGATCGCCGATGAAAAATCGGCGCGGATCGCGGCAGCCTTCTCTCCCTCAATCGGCGGCGCTCTTCTGACCGCCTGTTCCATAGCCGGATAAAGACCGTCGGCCGCAGGCGGAAGCGTGGCCGGCCGCTCATGTTTCGCGACGATGAGCGCCCGTTGCCATTGCGAGAATATGAAGTCCGGCGGACGCGGCCGGTTCGTTGCGATGGCATCATCCGTGACCAAGCCGACGAGACGGCCGTCCTCGGCGATCACAATATCGGGCCGGCTGCCGCCTTCGAATACCAGGCTGAGAAAGCCTGCGCAGATCAGCACGATGCCAGAGATTGCGAGCCAACTGCGCAGGACGCAAAGAAAGACACCGCCGATCGCGATCAGCACGAAGCCGATGGGGCCGATGCGGCCGGTCACGACCTCGCCGTCGAGCGACGTCACGAACCGCGCGACGTCGAGCATCCGATCGAGACCCCACGCCATCGCCATCAAAGGCAGATGCTCGAGCCCGAACGGCATCAGCAGCATGGCGAACAGCCCGAACGGCATGATCACGATGCTGATCAGCGGCATGGTGAGAATGTTTGCGATGAGGCCATAGGCCGGCAGCCTATGGAAGTAGGCGATCGAATAGACTGACGTTGCCAGACCGCCGATAAGCGAGGTGATCAGGATGCCCGCGGCGACGCCGGTGATGAGGCGCCCCTTGCTGCGGCTGCCGGGCGCTTCGGCCTTGCCCGTGCGCCGTTCGCGCCAGCGCCCGTAGCCGGCAACCAGCGCCAGTGTGGCGGCGAAGGACATCTGGAAGCCTGGCCCGGCCACGGCCGAGGGCATGAGCACGACGATGACGATTGCAGCGAGCGCGACGTTGCGCAGGCTGATCGACATGCGATCGAAGAACACCGCGACCAGCATGATCGAGATCATGATCCAGGCGCGCAGTGCCGATACGGCGCCGCCCGAGATGAGAATGTAGAAGCAGACCATCAGCAGCGCGCCGGCCGCCGCGACCTTCTTGATCGGCACGCGGTGCGCGAGCCCCGGCACCATGCTGAGAGCGGTGCGCGCGCCGATCAGAAAGGTGCCGGCTGCCAGCGCCATGTTGAGGCCGGAGATCGCCAGCACGTGCGCCAACCCAGCCTGTCGCAGCACCTCGACGGTCTCTCGGCTGATTGCCCTTTCCTCTGCGGTGACCAGTGCCGCCGCAAGCGCGCCAGTGTCGCCGCCGATCGACGAGCGGATCCTCTCGCCGACCGTTTCCCGCATCGCGGCCATCGTCTTTTTCGTCGCCGAAAGCAGCGCGGCCACAGTGCCACCCTCTTCGCTCGCGACCTTCTCGGATAGCTTCGGCGCGCCGTAGAAAAACCCGACGGCGCCAATTCCCTTGAAATAACTGTCGAAGGCGAAATCGTTCAGGCCGGGCAGCGCCGGGCCTGAGGGCGGAGACAGGCGCGCCCTGCCCTCGATCAGAGCGCCGAGCGGAAACGGCTCTCCGGAGCCCCGCGTCACCAGCGTCGCCTTCAGCGGCTGACGGCGCAGTTTTGGCCGGCTCGTTTCCTCGATTTCCAGCCCGTAACGCCACCGGCCGCGATCATCCTGCTCGCGTGAAAAGACCGTGCCCCGCAGGTTCGTGGTGACCGGAGCGTCGAGAACAACCGTGTCGGTGCGCCATGTCTCGATCGCGACCAGCAGCATGCCAGCGATGAACAGCGTCACGGCAACCAGCGGAGGACCCACGGGCGCCAGTTTCCACCGACAGACCAACGCTGCCATTCCAAAAATGCACAGCAGCACTGCAAGATTGGCAATCCGGATATCGAAGGGCAGCGCCAGCCAGGCGAGTACACCGAAGATCAAGAACACCGGGATCAACACAAAACCGTGACCGAATGCCCTTTCCTCTTCGATCGCTGCGAGGAACGCCGGGTTGACGGCGGCAGGCCGGAAACGGGCTGCGCGGCTCGCAATTGCCCGCCACGACGGCCGGAGAAACGGGGGTAGTCGCCCTGTTGCAGGCACGGTCGCCGCGATTACGGCGGCATCGGAACCGGGCACCCCGAAGCTGCCGCGTTCGACGTCGAGCGACGCTTGCCGCATTTCCGTTTCGCTCATTGCGCCCGCACTTTAGCCCCTGACTTCGCGGCCGATCATGCAACCAACGTCTCGCAACCGCAACCGAGGCGCTATCTGCCGAAAAAAGCGGCAAACCTATATAGAATGGTACCGCACCATCATCGGACGAGCTTATTGATCTCTTTGGACTTATTGCCGTAACATGCCATTATTGCGTCGCCATATGCACATTTTCGCATCGCACAATTTGCCTTTCGTACAGCTTGGCAGTCGAAAATAAATCATATAGCAAATTCGCAACGTTCATTGTCGTGGCACGTCTGTGTGCCACGTTGCCATAAGACGGAGGGTCCGATGACTGATAAAACCGCGGTTGTAACACTCGATGGAAAGTCGGCGGATCTTCCGGTGCGATCTGGGTCCATCGGCCCTGACGTCGTGGACATCGGCTCGCTCTACAAGCAGACGAAGATGTTCACTTACGACCCGGGCTTCACGTCGACGGCGTCGTGCGAATCCAAGATCACCTATATCGACGGCGACGAAGGTGTGCTGCTGCACCGCGGCTACCCGATCGAACAGCTTGCCGAGCACGGCGACTTCCTCGAAGTCTGCTACCTGCTGCTCTACGGTGAACTGCCGACCAAGGCGCAGAAGGCTGATTTCGACTACCGCGTCACGCACCACACCATGGTGCACGAGCAGATGTCGCGCTTCTTCACCGGCTTCCGCCGCGACGCACACCCGATGGCCGTCATGTGCGGATGCGTCGGCGCGCTCTCGGCCTTCTACCACGACTCGACCGACATTACCGATCCGCACCAGCGCATGGTTGCCTCGCTGCGCATGATCGCCAAGATGCCGACGATCGCGGCCATGGCCTATAAGTACCACATCGGCCAGCCCTTCGTTTACCCGAAGAACGACCTCGACTACGCCTCGAACTTCCTGCGCATGTGCTTTGCCGTTCCGTGCGAAGAATATGTCGTCAATCCGGTTCTGTCGCGCGCCATGGATCGTATCTTCATCCTGCACGCCGATCACGAACAGAACGCTTCGACCTCGACCGTTCGCCTCGCGGGCTCGTCGGGCGCCAACCCGTTCGCCTGCATCGCGGCCGGCATCGCCTGCCTCTGGGGCCCGGCGCACGGCGGCGCCAACGAAGCGGCGCTCAACATGCTTGCGGAAATCGGCACGGCCGACCGCATTCCGGAATTCATCGCCCGCGCCAAGGACAAGAACGACCCGTTCCGCCTGATGGGCTTCGGTCACCGCGTCTACAAGAACTACGACCCGCGCGCCAAGATCATGCAGAAGACCACGCATGAAGTGCTCGCCGAGCTCGGCCACAAGGACGATCCGCTCCTCGAAGTGGCGATGGAACTCGAGCGCATTGCGCTGACCGACGAGTACTTCATCGAGAAGAAGCTCTACCCGAACATCGACTTCTACTCCGGCATCACGCTGAAGGCGCTGGGCTTCCCCACCACCATGTTCACCGTTCTCTTCGCGCTCGCCCGCACCGTCGGCTGGATCGCCCAGTGGAACGAGATGATCGAAGATCCGGAACAGCGCATCGGCCGCCCGCGCCAGCTCTATGTCGGCGCTCCGCAGCGCGACTACGTGCCGGTCTCCAAGCGCTGAGACCGACAAAAGCATAGACAACAAAGGCCCGGTCAGCGATGACCGGGCCTTTTTTTCAGCGCTGGATCGACGGTTGCGACCGGTAGTGATCGGCCGCTATGAGCAGCAACACAATACTGCCCGAGCGCACGCTGCGCGCCAGGCGTCATCGTCAGTAAAGCGTCGATGAAGATTGCGCCCTCAGGCAGCGGTAGATCTTACGACTTCCTCTTGTCGAGGTAGCCGAGAACGACCTTGGCTGCCATGTCGCCCGGCGGATGGTCGGTCGCCATGCGCTGCTGCACAAGCGCGTAGCCGTCGAGCATCGAGGCCCGCTGCGCCGTTGCGCCGGAAAGCCGCTCCATCCAGCGCGTCAAAGCACCGGGACGGATCGATTCGCCGAAATATTCCGGGACGATCGGGAAATCCGCGATCAGGTTGGGCAATGCACCGCTCCAGATGCGGATGCGCTTGTGCAGGAATTTTACCAGGAAATCAGGCGCATAGGTCGAAACGACGGGCACGCCGGCCAAAGCGAGTTCCAGAATGACCGTACCCGAAGCTGCGATCGCGGCATCGGCCCGATCGAACGCCGCCCATTTGTCGGCCGCACCGACGGAAATCTCCGGCTGGATGGTCCAGGATGCGGTAATTTCCCGCACCAGTTTCTCCTGGCGCGGCACGGTCGGAAGCACGAAGCGGACGCCCGGATGGCGGGCAGCGAGTTCCTCGACCGTCGCGCGGAAGATAGGCAGCAGGCGACCGACTTCGCTCGAGCGCGAGCCCGGCAGCAGAAGGCAGGTCGAAACACGCCCGTCCTTGGCTCCTGCAAGGCGCGGCTGGCGGCTTGCGCGAACGGCAAGCACATTAGCGTCGCTTGCAAGCCGATGGCCGACATAGGTGGTCGGAGGCCCTTGCAACCGCTCCATCGCCTCCGGCTCGAAAGGCAATACGGCAAGCACGTGATCGACGTAGCTGCGCATGCGCGGCGCACGCTCAGGCTTCCAGGCCCAGACGCTCGGGCAGACGTAGTTGATGACGGGCAGGTCCGGCAATGCAGCACGGACTTTTCGCGCCACGCGGTGGGTGAAATCCGGGCTGTCAATGATCAGAAGCGCGTCGGGTCGGGCTGCAATGATGGCCTTTGCCGTCTGGCGGATGCGCATGATCAGCTTCGGTAGACGGGCGAGCACCTGGGTGAAACCCATGATCGACAGTTCGGAATAGTCGAACAGCGAGCGCAGCCCCTCGGCCTCCAGGGCCTCGCCGCCGACACCGACGAGTTCGACGTCGGAATGGCTTTGCGCCCGAAGCGCGCGAACGAGATCGGCGCCCAGAAGGTCTCCGGAAACTTCACCGGCGATCACAGCGAGCTTGTACCGTGGCGCAATCATCGCCTGTTGCCTCCGGATGCGCGCTCCACTCCGGCGACGAACAGCCCCGCTCGATCGGCGACACTGATCACGTCGTTCCGTTCCAGTACCAGCGCCCGCCCGGCTTCCACAGCAACGCCAGCAAGACCAGCTCGCTCGGCAAGGGCGATGGTGGATGGACCGATCGACGGGAGGTCGGCACGCAGGTCCTGTCCGGGCTTGCAAAGCTTGACGAGTACGCCGCGCCGGCGGGAGGAAACGCGCCCCTCCGCCTTCAACACGGCGACACGCTCCAGCATGGCGTCCGTGCCCTCGGCACCCTCGAGCGCGACGACACGCCCGCCGACCGCAACCGCCCCCTGCCCCACGTCGAGCGCGCCGAGCGCATTGGCCGCAGCAATACCCGCTTCTATGTCGCGTTGGTCGTCAGCGTCAGGGTTCACAGCACCGATGGGGCCTGAGTCGGCCAGGAGATTGGGAACCACCTCGTGCACGCCGATGACATGCGCGCCGCTTGCCTCGATCAGCTGCATCGCCATGCGCAGGACCGCATCGTCCCCGCCCGAGACAAGCGTCTTTAGAACTGACGGTATCTTTGCGAGGGTCCGCAATGTCGGGCGGATATCGCGCCATTCCGGCCGGCGCCGAACCCACCCGGACAAGACGACGCGGTCTATGCCCTCTTCCTTGAATGTCCGGCTGATATTGGCGAAATCGCCGATCGCCAGAACCGAGTGGTCGAAGTCGATCCAATCGGCTTCTTCGGCTTCACGCGTGAGTGCGATGATGTAGGGATCTTCGCCGCGCGCACGAACTGCTTCGGCGACATGGTGGGGCAGCGCGCCGCCACCAGCGATGATTGCGAGCCGGCCGCCAGTCGCCGCGCGGCTCGCAGCAGAAGACATCACGGTCAGGCCTTGCCGCGTTGCGGCGACGACAGTGCGCGGTCGCTCTCGGCGCCGATGAAGTCGAGGATTTCCATGACCGGCGCGCAATCCATATAGTCTTCGCGAATCGCTGCGGCATTGGCCCGGATCGATTCCGGCCCCTCGAAAATCTGCTTGTAGGCGCGGCGAACCACATGGATCGTTGCACGATCGATGCCAGCCCGGCTCATGCCGACAACGTTCAGGCCGCTGAGCAGGCCGGGATTGCCGTTGAGCATGCCATAGGGAATGACGTCGTAGCTGACAGCCGACAGACCGCCGACAAAGGCCTGGCGGCCGACGCGGGTGAACTGGTGCACCGCGCAGCCGCCGCCGAGAATAACACGGTCCTCGACCGTGACATGCCCCGCCAACATCACATTGTTGGACAGGATAATGTTGTTGCCGAGGCGGCAATCATGCGCCACGTGCGAGTTGGCGAGAAAGAGATTGTTATCGCCGACAACCGTCTTGCCGCCGTGCTCGACGGTTCCGGTGTTCATCGTCACGCCTTCGCGGATCGTGCAATTGGTACCGATCAGAAGTTCGGTATCGACAGCACTGTGATGAACACTCTGGGAATCGCCACCGACCACCGCGTTCGGGAAGATCTTTGTCCCCTTGCCGACCGTCGTCCGGCCGATCACTACGGCATGGCTGAGAATCTCGATATCGTCGCCCAGAACGACTTTCGGCCCGATGTAGCAAAACGGGCCGATCTTGACGTTCTCGCCGATTACAGCCCCGCTCTCGACGACCGAGGACGGGTGGATCTTCGCAGATGCTGCAATCATGTTCAGGCGTCTTCCTTGCTGACTATCATCGCGCCGATATCAGCTTCTGCGACAAGTTGCCCGTCAACTTTTGCGTCACAGTGAAATTTCCAGATATTGCCGCGCTGCTTCTGCTTCACGACATGGAATTCGACGCGATCGCCAGGTACGACCGGCTTGCGGAAACGGGCATTATCGATGGTCATGAAGTAGACCAGGTTTGTGCCGGTTCCCACCTTGCGGGCGCAGATCGCGCCAGCCGTCTGCGCCATGCCCTCGACGAGCAGGACGCCCGGCATGATCGGCTGCTCGGGGAAGTGACCGGTGAAATGCGGCTCGTTCGCCGAGACATTCTTGATACCGATCGCCGAATTGTCGCCGTCGATCTCGATGATGCGATCGACGAGCAGGAATGGGTAGCGATGGGGCAGCAGCTTCAGGATTTCCTGAATATCCGCCGTGCCGAGAACCGTTGCTGCTTCACTCATTCGCGCCGCCCTTCTTCTTTTTCTGTCTTTCCTCTGCCCGCATAGCCATTTCCGCGACGTCGCGCAGGAAATCACGCATCGGGCGCGCCGGAATACCACCGTACCGTTCGCCGGCAGGAACATCGGCGGCCACGCCGCTCATAGCGGCGATCTGGACGCCGTCACCAACCGTGATGTGGCCATTGACGCCGCTACCGCCGCCAATCATGACGCCATCGCCGATCTTCGTGCTACCGGCGATGCCGACCCCACTGACGATGCCGCAATAGCGACCGATACGGACGTTGTGACCGATCTGAACGAGGTTGTCGATCTTGGTGCCCTCGCCGATCACCGTGTCGTCCATCGTGCCACGGTCGATCGTCGTATTCGCGCCGATCTCGACGTGATCCTGGATGATCACTCGCCCGACCTGGACGATCTTGATCATCCCGCCTTTCGGGCCCGGCGCATAGCCGAAGCCATCCTGGCCAATGCGAGCACCTGGATGGATGATGACGCTGTTGCCGACGAGCGCGCAGAGCACGCTTGCCCCCGCAGATATCGTGCAATCGCGGCCGATGCGCACGCCCGGGCCGATCACCGCGCCGGCTGCAATGCGCGTGCCGCGGCCGATCTCGGCGCCGGCCCCAACGACTGCCGTCGGTTCAACTTCGACATCGTCTTCAAGCCGCGCGGTCGGGTCCACGAACGCGCTGGGCGCAATCCCGCTCAGGCTCGTATTGCGTGCCGGACGCATCGCAATCTCGTGCAACAACGTACCGGCAAGCGCAAAGGCCGTATGCGGCCGCGCTGTCAAAAGGACGGGAATATGGGCGGGGACGAGAGACGAAATCGTCTTGTCGCAAATGATCGCCGATGCCTCACAGGTCTCGAGCTCGGCGCGGCTCTTGCGAGACAACATATAGCAGACGTCACCGGGCTTTGCCCGATAGACCGGCGCCACGGAGCGGACAGCGCGGTCAGCGACCGCGACATCCACCAATTCCGCTCCAATTCGATCCGCCAGGTCACCCAGGCGGATCCCATCGTGGGGCGGAAAAAACCAGTTCTGTTCCATATACACTCCAGAACGATCTTTTCTGGCAGTTCTGGACTGCTTCTTATCAGAACGACGAGGAAATGCCGAACTTCAGGTTCTGAACCTTGTCGAAATCTTCCTTGGCGATCGGCCATGCGTAGTCGACACGCAGCGGACCGAAGGGCGAAGCCCAGATCAGACCAACACCGACCGATGCACGCAGCGACGAGTTGTTACCCTGCACGGTCTCGCCCGGGGCCATCTTGACCTGGTTGCTGTAGAGCGTGCCCGCATCAGCGAAGACCGCACCACGGAAGCCGCTGTCACGCGGGATACCCGGAAGCGGGAACGTCGCCTCGGCCGAAGCCGTGAAGTAGGTCGTACCGCCGAGCGCATCGCCCGTTGCCTTGTCCCGCGGACCGATACCGTTACGCTCGAAGCCGCGGATGTCGCTGGTGCCAAGCTGGAACTGGTCGAAAACCTGGAGATCGCTGCCGGTTTCGAAGATATGGCCGGCGCTACCGCCGAGCGACGCGATGATGTCGGCTTCGTCGTTGACCGTATAGTACCATTTGGCCTTACCGGTCATCTTGTAGAAGTCGGAGTCGCCACCGAGGCCAGCGAATTCATGCGTGAAGGTCGCAAGAATACCGTCATGCGGCAGCTGCGCATCGTCGAGCGTATTGTAGGTGATCGACTGCGACACCGACGAACGGACCCAGTTGCCACCCTCGACCGCACGAACGTAAGGCGACGACAGCTTCGCAACGTTACCGCTGTAGTCGAACTGCGTGAAGTTGTAGCGCAGCGTCGTCGACAGGTTCTCGGTGATCGGCGCGGTCACGCGCAGGCTGAAGCCCTGATCTTCGTAGCTGTAGTTGTCGTCATCGAAGTCGTTTTCGTTCTTGAAGACGTCGAAGCCTGCGGCCAGACGATAGCCAAGGAAATACGGCTCCGTGAACGAAACGTTGTACGTGCGGCTTTCGTCGCCACGACCCGCCGCAACACGGATGTACTGGCCACGACCCAGGAAGTTCTTTTCTTCGATCGAAGCTTCGACGAGGAAGCCACCGCCACTACCTGCAGAGTAACCTGCACCGATACCGAACGAACCGGTCGACTGGTCCTGCACATCGACGATCACGACAACACGGTCAGCGGCGCTGCCCGGAGCGGTCGAAACGTTGACGCTCGAGAAGTAGCCGAGAGCCTCGAGACGACGCTTGGCACGCGCAACCATTTCCTGGTTGAAGGCGTCGCCTTCACCCATGTCGAACTCGCGACGGATGACGTAATCGCGGGTACGGGTATTGCCGCGGATTTCGATACGCTCGACATAAGCACGTTCGCCCTGATCGACGAGGTAGTCGACCGAGATCGTGTGGTTGCCGAGATCGCGATTGCCGCGCGGCGTGACGCGAGCGAACGGGTAACCGGCCGAAGCGACGCGCTTCGAGATTTCGGTCATCGTCGCCTGGACGTCCTTGGCCTTGTAGACCGAACCCTCACGGCTCACGACGAGCCCCTTCAGTTCTTCGGCATTGACACCCTCAACGGTCGATTCGACGTTAACCGAACCAAAGTCGTAGCGCGGGCCTTCTTCGACGGTGATCGTCACCGTGTACTCGTTGGTCGCCTCATTCAGGGCCGCATCCGAGGAAACGACCTGGAAGTCGGCGTAACCGCGGTTGTAGTAGAACTGACGCAGCAACTCTTCGTCCGCACGCAGCTTGTCGGGATTGTAGACGTCCTTCCGCGTAATGAAGGAGAAAATGCCCGATTCCTTCGTCGCAATGACCGACTGCAGACGGCCGTCGCTGTAGGCTTCGTTGCCGACGAAGTTGATCTGCGAAATCTTGGTGCGCTCGCCTTCGTTGATGACGAATGCGAGGTTGACGCGACCTTCGGCGACCGGAACGACCTGCGTCGTCACCGTGATATCGCTACGACCGATCGCAGCATAGGCGTCCTTGATCGACTGGATGTCCGTCTCGACCGTCGCTTCGCTGTAAGGACCGAGCGGCTGCGTGCGCACGACGCCCTGCAGCTTGTCGTCCTTGATCTTGCGGTTGCCGTTGAAGACGACCTGGTTGACGAGCTGATTCTCGCTGACGCTGACGACCAGCGTGCCGCCAGAAACGTTGATGCTGACGTCGGAGAAGTAGCCGGTCGCATACAGGCGCTTCACGGAAGCGTCGATGTCGGTGTTGTTGAAGCTCTTGCCCGGGACGATCGTGATGTTCGCACGAACCGTCTCAGCGCTGACGCGCGTGGCGCCCCGCACTTCGACGCGGCTGATGGTGGCGGCCTCTGCAACGGACGTGCCTGCGAGCAACCCAACACCAGCGCCGGATACAACAATGCTTGTTGACAGCGCAGCCGCCGACACCGCGTTCAAAAACCTTGAACCAGCTTTCATGTTCAAATCTTACCTTTTCCAAACGTCGCGCGGCAGTTTCGTGCCGACTCCGGTCACGGTTGCCGTTTTAACCGCTTTTCCCATACAAGCAAGCCAGCTCGTTAATTTCTGTTTACTTCAATTCGAACCGTGGCTTAACGGCCACTACAGCCTCGATTTATCGTAAACAAAACCTTTCGTCGCAAGCCGTTGAAAACCAATCGTTCACAGTATCCGTCGAAATCCCCCTCGCCGTTTCCCCGGCCGAACGCTAGCCGAAGAACATCGATATGTCGTTCCAGGTGGCAAAGACCATGAGCATCAGCACCATGGCAAAGCCGATCCGATAGGCGACATCCTGCGCGGCCGGGCCCACCGGCCTTCCGCGCAAGGCCTCAACCGCATAGAACATCAAGTGGCCGCCATCAAGCACCGGAACGGGCATGAGGTTAAGCAATCCTATGGAAACAGACAGGATCGCGGCAATATTCAGCAAAAATGGAATTCCAAGCGTCGCCATCTGCCCCGAAACCTTGGCGACGCGGATCGGTCCACCGATCTGATCGGCCTTCATCCGCCCGGTCACGACATTGGAGAGATAGTCGAAGGTGCCGGTGACGACATGCCAGCTTTGCAGGACGCCCTGCCCGACGGCCTCGATCGGACCGTAGCTGACCGTACGGAAGTTACCGGCTTCCTGGTCGGTCAGGATACCAATGACGCCGATTTCCATCTTGTTGCCGAACTGGTCCGTGAGCTCGGTGCGCTGCGGCACCATGGACAGATCGAGCATCGCGCCGTTGCGTTCGATACGAATCGAAATCGGCATTTCCGGACGGACGCTGACATAGCGGCGGACGTCGTCGAAGGTGACGACCGGCGTGTTGTCGATCGAAATCAGACGGTCTCCAGGCACGACGCCGGCCTGCGCAGCCGCACTGTTTTCGTTCACCCGCGCAACCACCGGATCGGCGACCTGACGCCCGTAGACGGAAAACAGAACGGCAAAGATGGCGATGGCGAGAATGAAGTTTGCGATCGGACCGGCAGCGACCGTTGCCGCGCGCTTCCACAATTTGGCGCCGAGGAAGGTCTGGCTGCGCTCTTCCGGCGCCAGTGCCTCCAGGCGCTTGTAGTCCGGCACGCTCGCCGCATCCTCGTCGCCGTAGAACTTGACGTAACCGCCAAGGGGAATCGCCGCCAGTTTCCACCGCGTTCCGTGCCGGTCGGTCCAGCCGACGAGTTCGGGGCCAAAGCCGATCGAAAAAGCGAGGATGCGGATACCCGACCAGCGGCCGACGAGGTAGTGGCCCATCTCGTGTACGAAGACCAGCAACGTCAGCACCAGAAGAAATGGGATGACGTAGCCGGTCAGAATCTGAAGGGCATCAAACAGATATGTCATGAACGTTCCTCAAGCACCCATGGGCCTAAGCTCAAAGGCTATACAGGACTGATCCGAAAGCGATCTGGCGCCCATCGCTGACGAAATACTGAACCATGACCAGAATCAACGCCGCGACGCACGCGAAAATCAATCCATCGACCCGATCCATAACGCCGCCATGCCCCGGAATGAGACGGCTGGAATCCTTTACCCCAAAACGGCGCTTGATGAAGGATTCGAACAAGTCTCCCACTTGGCTGGCGACGGAAAGCACCAGCGCAATGATCGGAATTCGGAGATCTTGCAGCGAAAAATAAGCCATAAAGACGGCAACACCGGCGAGGATGCCGCAAATTGTGCCACCGATGGCGCCCGACCACGTCTTGCCGGGCGATATGCGCGGGGCAAGCTTCGGTCCCCCAATCGCGCGGCCGGTAAAATAGGCGAAGATGTCGGTCGCCCAGACGACGGCGAAGACGAACAGCGTCGCCATCAGGCCGAGATCGTCGGCGCCGCGAAGGGCGGCAAGCGAAATGCCGGTCAGTCCGGCATAGGCGATGCCGCCCGGAAGCCACCAACTGGTCTTTTGCAGGGCTACCCAAAGGACGGTGAGCGCGACGAAGGCGGCCAGGACCGGAAGGCTGTAGCCGATGTATCCGGTCACGATCAGGCCGGCGATGATGACAATGGCCAGCCAACCAACGGCGTTGCCCTGGAAATCCCCTTCCTGGAGGCCAGTGATCGTCGACCACTCGTAATACACCAGCAGCGCAATCAGCGCCGAGAGAAGCTGGAATGCCAGGCCGCCGAACCAGGTCGCCGCCAGTGTCACCGCTGCGAGGACCACGCCCGAAGCGATACGAAGCTTGAGTTCAGTCTGCATCAGGAACCAACCGCCAGCGTGGGCTCGGTGACGCCGCCGAAGCGGCGCTCGCGGCAGGCGTATTTTTCAAGAGCCGCCAGGAACGTCTCTCGGGTAAAGTCCGGCCACAGTTCCGGAACGAAGATCAATTCCGAGTAGGCGCCCTGCCACAGAAGGAAATTCGAGAGACGCTCTTCGCCACTGGTCCGGATGATCAGGTCCGGATCCGGGATGTCCGATGTGTCGAGCGTCGCCGAGATACGTTCAGCGGTGATGTCCTCGGGCCGCAACCGTCCTTCGGCGACTTCCGTCGCCAGACGGCGCATGGCCCGTGTCATCTCGTCCCGCGCGCCGTAGTTGAAGGCGATAACAAGGGTGATGCCGGTATTTGCCCGCGTCGTCTCCTCCGCCTCCACCAGCAACGGTAGAATGTCACCCCTGAGGTTGGAGCGGTCGCCGATGACGCGGATGCGCACATTCTCGCGGTGAAGGTCGGCAAGATCCCGGCGGATGAAGGTCTTGAGCAACCCCATGAGATCGCTGACTTCCGCCGCCGGCCTGCTCCAGTTTTCCGAGGAAAAGGCAAAAAGCGTGAGGTAGCGGATCCCTAGCTCGCCCGCCGTCTTGACGGCGGCGCGAACGGTCTCGACACCCTTGCGGTGCCCCATCGTGCGCGGCAGCCCACGCGCGTTCGCCCAACGTCCGTTGCCATCCATGATGATGGCAACATGTTCCGGAACGGTCGTGGAAGTGAGGTTTTGCATAAGGCGTCCGCGAAAGGAGACTCAGATCACGAGCAGATCAGACCTGCATGATTTCCTTTTCCTTCTCGACGAGCAAGCGGTCGATATCGGAAATCGTTTCGTCGGTCATCTTTTGCACGCGCTCGGACTGAGAACGGCTGATATCCTGGCCGATGTCGCCATCCTTTTCGGCTTTTTTCAGGTCGTCCATGCCATCGCGACGCACGTGACGCACGGCGACCTTCGCTTTTTCGGCGTAGTCATGTGCCACTTTGACGAGCGACTTGCGGCGCTCCTCGTTGAGCTCCGGCAGCGGAATGCGCAGGTTCTGACCGTCGATGATCGGATTGAGGCCGAGGTTCGATTCGCGAATGCCGCGATCGACGGCGCCGACCATCTGCTTGTCCCAGACCGAGACGGACAGCATGCGCGGCTCGGGAACCGTGATGTTCGCCACCTGGTTGAGCGGCACGCGCGAGCCATAGGCTTCGACGGTCACCGGATCGAGAACGTTCGCCGACGCGCGGCCGGTACGGAGCGACGCGATATCGCTCTTGAATGCGGAAATGGCGCCATCCATGCGACGCTTCAGTTCCTTCAGGTCAACACCTTCACTCATGGTGGAAACTCCCGTTCTATCATGCGCCGGCCGCAAGGCCGTTCTGCAGCTTCTTAGTTGTCTGTGACGATGGTCGCGCGACCGCCGCCGGTCAATATTTCCGCAAAGCCACCCTTCTCGTGAATGGAGAAGACAACGATCGGAATGGCATTTTCGCGTGCAAGCGCGACGGCGGCAACATCCATGACCGCGAGGCCCTTCTCGAGGACTTCGCTATGCGTCAGGCGGTCGAAGCGGGTCGCAGTCGGATCCTTCTTCGGGTCCGCGGAATAGATGCCATCGACCTGCGTGCCCTTGAAGATCGCCTGCGCGCCCATTTCGGCGGCGCGAAGGGCGGCGGCAGAATCGGTCGTGAAGAAGGGGTTGCCGGTGCCGCCGGCAAAGATCACGACGCGGCCGAGGGAAAGATGGTAGAGCGTTGCACGCTGCGAGAAGCTCTCGCAGATTTCCGGCATCGCGATGGCCGAGAGCACCACCGTGTCGATGTCGAGCTTTCGCAGCGACGTTGCGAGCGCCAGCGCATTGATCACGGTTGCCAGCATGCCCATGTGGTCGCCGGTCACCCGGTCGCCACCCTTGGAAGCGACGGCCACGCCGCGGAAGATGTTGCCGCCACCGACAACCACGCCCACTTCGACGCCCATGGCGCGAGCCTCAGCGATATCTGCGGCGATCCGGTCGGCGACCGCGACATCGATGCCGAAGCCCTGGCTGCCCATCAGGGCTTCGCCGGAGGCTTTGAGTAGAACGCGTTTGTAGAGTGGCTCGGCCGGCATCGTCGCTCCTGAACAGATCGGCGCGCGTGCGCACGAAGGCGGCGCACAGCGCATAAGGACACATTGCGCTCCATGGTTTCAACCGCAACGGCGTATTTTCCGGCGGGTCCAGCGCATTGACGAAGCCGGATACACGAAGGGCACCGCGTTGTCACGCGATGCCCCGAGGTTTTCCCAATATGGGTGAAGAAATCAGCCCTTGGCGACGGCTGCAACTTCTGCAGCGAAGTCGGACTCTTCCTTCTCGACGCCTTCGCCGAGCAGCAGGCGAGCCATGCCGGTAACTTCGATCGGTGCGCCAGCGAGCTTTTCAGCGTCCTTGACGGCCTGACCGACAGTGATTTCCGGGTTCATGACGAAGGCCTGCGACAGCAGAGCGACTTCTTCGAAGAACTTGCGCATGCGGCCTTCGACCATCTTTTCGATGATGTTGTCCGGCTTGCCCGAGGCGCGCGACTGTTCGATGAAGACGTTGCGCTCGCGCTCGGCGACAGCGGCGTCGACTTCGTCGGCGCGGATCGCGAGCGGGTTGGTCGCAGCGATGTGCATGGCGACCTGACGGCCGACCGAGTACAGCACTTCCTTGTCGCCGACCGACTTCAGCGCGACGAGAACGCCGAGCTTGCCGATGCCGTCGCCGGCAGCGTTGTGGATGTAGGTTGCAACAACGCCGTCTTCGACCTTGAGCAGAGCTGCGCGGCGCAGCGTCATGTTCTCGCCGATGGTGGCAATCGCATCCTTGATGGTCTCATCGACCGACTTGCCGGTTGCCGGGTAGTTTGCAGCGGCGATGGCTTCAACCGAGCCGTCGGTGGTCAGCGCTACATTGGCAACGCCGCGGACGAGTTCCTGGAAGGCTTCGTTGCGGGCAACGAAGTCGGTTTCGGAGTTGATTTCGACGACGACGGCCTTGACGCCACCGCTGACAATACCGATGAGGCCTTCAGCAGCCGTGCGGCCCGACTTCTTGTCGGCCTTGGCGATGCCCTTGGCGCGCAGCCAGTCGATCGCAGCTTCCATGTCGCCGTTGGTTTCGGCGAGCGCCTTCTTGCAGTCCATCATGCCTGCGCCGGTCTTTTCGCGCAGTTCCTTCACCATTGCTGCAGTTACACTCATCTTATTGCCTCTTTGTCTGTTGGTTGGCGCGCTGCCCTTGAGGGCGCGGTACCAGGAGGTGTGGCAGGGAATGGCTTTTCATTGTGACACCGTGATGACTGCATCGTCGCGGGCATTGTGCGGATCCAAGGATCCGAACGGATCGGCGCCACCCCTGGCTGAAAAGAACAAGGCCGTTTTGACTTTCATCACAAACGGCCTTGTCCCGACATTTCATTGGGGGCGGCAGAGTTTATCTGCCGCCAAGGCCCGATCAGGCGTCGGAGGCCTCGTCGAGCGCCGGCTCAACCGGAGCTTCGGCGGATGCGCCGAGGTCACGGCCCGATGCGCCCTGCTGGCGTGCGATGCCGTCGATGGCAGCGCGTGCGATGAGGTCGCAGTAGAGAGCGATGGCGCGCGAAGCGTCGTCGTTGCCCGGGATCGGATAGTCGATCTGGTCCGGATCGCAGTTCGAGTCGATGACTGCGACAACCGGGATGCCGAGGCGCTTGGCTTCGTCGATCGCGATCGATTCCTTGTTGGTGTCGATGATGAACATCAGGTCCGGCGTGCCGCCCATGTCGCGGATACCGCCGAGAGCGCGGTTCAGCTTTTCGCGTTCGCGCTCAAGGTTCAGGCGCTCCTTCTTGGTGAAGCCCGAAGCTTCCGAAGCGAGGATTTCGTCGAGCTTGCGCAGGCGCTGGATCGAGTTCGAAATCGTCTTCCAGTTGGTCATCATGCCGCCGAGCCAGCGAGCGTTGACGTAGTACTGGGCCGAACGCTTGGCAGCGTCAGCGATGATTTCGGACGCCTGGCGCTTGGTGCCGACGAACAGTACGCGGCCGCCGTTGGCAACGGTGTCGCTGACGATCTGCAGGGCGCGCGACAGCATCGGCACGGTCTGTGCGAGGTCGATGATGTGAACGTTGTTGCGATCGCCGAAAATG
This sequence comes from Ensifer sp. ENS09, assembly GCF_014852425.1. NCBI lineage: Bacteria > Pseudomonadati > Pseudomonadota > Alphaproteobacteria > Hyphomicrobiales > Rhizobiaceae > Ensifer > Ensifer sp. ENS09. The sequence goes on along the minus strand of NZ_JACVBP010000001.1, from coordinate 147,224 downwards.
TACGGCTTCATCTTCGGGTTCCAGCGGTGCGTCTGGTGGCCGAAGTGAACGCCAGCTTCCAGAAGCTGACGCATGCTAAAATCAGGCAATGCCATGCCTTTTCTCCTTTTCCGGTTTAACCTCCGCGAAGCGTCGAGCATGTCTTTCGACCGGCCCACCGGCGGAACGATCCGGATTTCTCCCGGAACATCCCAAGCTTCACGTGTGGAATGGGCAGCCCCATAACGGTAACCGCCCGATAAATCAAGCCGCAAACGCCGCTTTTTACCGCAATCGGCTATTTGCAGTCCTCGGATTTGAACACTTCGAGGTCCGCAAGCTTGCCGCTCAGGACGAAATCGCCGTAGTCCATCGTCAGGTCGCGGGTGATCCCGTTCTCGTAGAGCTTGAACGACATGCGGTAGATCGGCAGCGCGTCGCCGCTCTTGTCGTCGTTGAAGTAGGAGATGGTCACCGGCCAGTAATTGTCGCCGCTGAGCTTGCCCGCCTTGCCGGCATCCGGCTCGTCCGCCGAGGGTTTGCGAGACTTGCCAACGAAGGTCGAGGTGATCAGGGTCTTGTCGCCCGAATCGGAGCCGTCGAAGATGCGTGCCTCAAAGAGGCTCTCGCCCTTCTTCGCCCGCGAGATCACTTCCATCATGTGCGCGGTCGGAAACCGGCTCGCCGCGAGTTCTATTTCGCGCTTGTCGGGCGCGGTCAGTTCGACCTTGACGCCCGCCTTATCCTCATGCGCCGTCCCGCGCACTTCCTTGTCCAACTTCTCGTCGGTGAAGGAGCGGGTCAGGAAGCGGAAATTGCCGTTCTTCAGGTCCTCGTAGGTGGTCGTCTGCTGATCGGTCAGGCGCACTTCCTCGCCGGTATCGACCTGGGTGACGAAACGGAAGCTGACGGTATAACCGGCGCAGGCCGAGCCATTGAACTCGTAGACCATGCGACCATACATGCCGGCGATACCGGAACGATCCGACGCATCCTTGAGTTCGAGATCATAGACGGCACGGTGCGGCACAAGGGCGTTTGCGTAGGCCGCCGTTGCGCCCGATAGTGTCATGACGGCGAAACAGGCGCTGCCCAAAGTGACGAGACCGAAGCCTTTATGAAACATCCGTTTCCTCCTGTTGGACTCGCCGGCAATGCTATAAACAAGCGTTCGGCAGAAGCGAGGCGGCGTTCGCAGGAAAAGCCGGCGCCCGCCGCGATCCGGCCTGAATGCAGGATTTTAACACAAAAGACAACAATGGAGCTTTCCATGTCGGCAGAGATCGAAGCGCGCCTCAAGGACCTCGGAGTGACCCTTCCCCAGGCTGCGACCCCGGTTGCAAACTACGTGCCCTACGTCATCAGCGGCTCGATGCTCTACATCTCCGGACAGCTTCCGATGGAAGACGGCAAGGTCGCCGTGACCGGCATCGTCGGCAAGGATGTGGACGTTGCCCGCGCACAGCGCGCCGCCGAACTCTGCTCGATCAACATCCTCGCCCAGGCCAAGGCAGCACTCGGCGGCGATCTCGGGCGCATCCGCCGCCTGGTGAAGATCAACGGCTTCGTCGCCTCGACCCCGGAATTCGTCGAGCAGCACCTCGTCATCAACGGCGCGTCCAACCTGCTCGCCACCGTGCTCGGTGAAGCCGGCAAGCATGCGCGCGCCGCCGTCGGCATGGCTTCCCTTCCCTTCAACGCCGCCGTCGAGATCGACGCCGTCATCGAAATCGCCTGACAGAGTGCCCGACATGGCTGACATTTCCTGGCTGAAGGCCCAACCGATTGCCCATCGCGGCTATCACGACATGAACAAGCAGGTGTGGGAGAACACACTTTCGGCTTTCTCCCGCGCCGTCGACGCCGGCTTCGCGATCGAATGCGACCTGCAATATACCGCAGACAGCATTCCGGTTGTCTTCCACGATGACGACACGCAGCGCCTTTGCGGTATCAAGGGCGACGTTCGTTCGCGCACTGCCGGCGAACTCGGCCTGATGGCGATCGGCGGCACGAAGGACAAGGTTCCGACGCTGACGCAGATGCTGCGCCTGGTTGCCGGCAAGGTGCCGCTCGTCATCGAACTCAAGGGCCGCAAGGGCGACGATGAAGGCTTTGCCGCTGCCGTGCTCGAAACGCTCGAAGGCTACAAGGGTCACGTTGCCCTGATGAGCTTCGACCATTGGCTGCTCAAGGACCTGAAGGCGCTCGACGCGCCCTACCCGCTGGGCCTCACCGCGGAAGGCGCCAATCCGGAGACCTTCTTCGTGCACGAAGAAGCCATGCAGCTCGGGCTCGATTTCATCTCCTATCACTACGGCCACCTGCCGAACTCGTTCATCACCAAGGAACGGACGCTCGGCAAGACGATCATCACCTGGACCGTGCGCGACCGGCAGGCCGAAGCCTACACGTTTGCCCATGCGGATCAGATGACCTTCGAGGGTTTCGACCCGCGGGAGACCCTGGTTTCCTAACGTGATGTCAGACGCTGTCACCCTCCGCATCGCGCAATCCTTCACCGATTTACCGGCGGCACGCTGGAACGTGCTGTCCGGTGCATCGAAGGCGTTTCCCGGCGGCGTCTACAATCCCTTCCTCTCGCATGCCTATCTTTCGGCGCTCGAGGAGTCCGGGTCGGCGACGGCCAAGACCGGCTGGCTCGGCCAGCATCTGTTGCTCGAAGGCGGCGATGGCCAATTGCGCGGCGGCCTCGTCTGCTATCTGAAGAGCCACAGCCAGGGCGAATACGTTTTCGACCACGGCTGGGCCGACGCCTTTGAGCGCGCCGGCGGCCGCTACTACCCGAAACTGCAAAGCTCCATCCCGTTTACGCCTGCGACCGGACCACGGCTGCTTACGGCACCGGATGAAAACACGAGCGCCGTTCAGGATGCGCTTGCGGCGGGCTTGAAGGAGCTTGCCCGCAGACACGATGTCTCATCGGCCCATGTGACTTTCGTGCCCGAAGCCGAGATCCCTGCGCTTGAGCGCGCCGGGTTTCTGCACCGCACAGACCAGCAATTCCACTTCACCAATGAAGGCTATGGCTCCCACGCCGATTTTCTGGAGACCCTTGCCTCACGCAAGCGCAAGGCGCTGAAGAAGGAGCGCAGGGCTGCGCTCGAAAACGGCATTTCGATCGACTGGCTGACCGGCAGCGACCTGACGGAAGCGATCTGGGACGAGTTTTTCGCCTTCTACATGGACACCGGCGGACGTAAATGGGGCCGCCCCTATCTGACGCGCGCCTTCTATTCGTTGATCGGCGAGCGCATGGCTGACGATATCCTGCTGGTGATGGCGCGCCGCAACGGCCGCTACATCGCCGGCGCGATCAACTTCATCGGCGGCGATGCGCTCTACGGTCGCCACTGGGGCTGCATCGAGGATCACCCGTTCCTGCATTTCGAGGTCTGCTATCACCAGGCGATCGATTTCGCGATCGCCAAGGGGCTGAAGCGAGTCGAGGCCGGCGCCCAGGGTGAGCACAAGCTTGCGCGCGGCTACATGCCCGTTACCACCCATTCCGCCCATTTCATCACGCATCCGGGGCTCGCCCGCGCCGTCGGCGACTATCTTCAGCGCGAGCGCAGGGATGTGGAGGAAACCGGCGAAATTCTTGCAGAGCATGGACCTTTCCGCAAAGGTGAACGGCAGGACGACTGAACCGCTTTTCGTGAAAGCCGGCTTCATTACACGAGGAAGAACAATGAGCTACGACGACAACAACATCTTCGCCAAGATCCTGCGCGGCGAAATTCCCTCGCATCGCGTCTATGAAGACGACGCAACGATCGCCTTCATGGATGTCATGCCGCAGGCCGAAGGTCACCTGCTCGTGGTGCCGAAATCCCCCTCACGCAACCTGCTCGACGCCGATGCCGCAACGCTGCCGGCGCTGATTGCTACCGTGCAGAAACTGGCCGTTGCCGCCAAGGAAGCTTTCGACGCCGATGGCGTGACGATCATGCAGTTCAACGAAGCGCCGGCCGGACAGTCGGTCTTCCATCTGCATTTCCACGTCATTCCGCGGCAAGCAGGCGTGCCGCTGAAGCCGCATTCCGGCACGATGGAAGACGGCGCCATCCTCGCGGCCAACGCGGAAAAGGTACGGCAGGCGCTTTAATCCCGCTCACATCGTCCACGCTGGGAACCAGGAGCCGGCGACGCCGGCTCTTTAACAGACGGTCAGGTGAAAGACCTCGCCCCGGCCTAAAAACCCAACCACCACAGGCCCAGCGCCAACGCGGCAATCGATGACGCGATCCCGATTGCCGGCTTTCGTCCAAACAGGAAGAAGGCGGCAGCCCCAAACCCGACGGCACCGGCGCGCAGCCAGAGCGGGGATTGTTCGAGTACACCGGTCGGATAGAGAATGAGCTTTGCGATGACCGCTGCGACCAGCGCGGTGGCGACAGCCCTCACCCAGTTCAGTGCCTCGGAATCATCGCGCAGCTTGTTGCCGGTAATGACACCCAGCCAGCGCCAGATGTCGGTCGCCAGCCAGCCGGCAATCGCGATGAAGACATAGGCCCACCACCCATCCTGCCAGGTCATGCTCCCACCTCCTTGCGGCGGCGCCAGAAGCGCTCGATGAGCCAGGCGAGCGTGCCGCCGACAAGGCCGGCCAGCAGAATGTCGAATTCCGGAAACAGCCAGTAGAACAGCGGCCCGCCGGCAAGGCCGAAGAGCAACGCCACGTAGACGACGGGATGGCGCGCCGAATGCCAGATCGACGCGAGGAAGTAGACCGGCGTCAGGAAGAAAAGGCAGCCGGCGACGATTGGCGGAAAATCAGCGACGAAGTGGTAGACGACGGCGACGAGCAACATATTTGCCGCCACCAGAGTGATGCCGAAGCCGGCGAAAAAGGCGACGCGCCGCTCACGCGGCACCTGCGGCACCTTCTCCATCGCGAACACCCAGGCGGTGATCGCGACAAAATGCGACAGGAAGAGCAGAAGCCAAGTCGGCGTGCGTGACCCGCGCAATTCCGGTATCAGCGCGGCGACCATCGGCATCAATCGGACGGACGACAGCGAGACCGCGAGGAAGGCGGTCGCGAGACCCGCGCCACTCATCATCGAGCTCACGAGAATGACCTTGGCCGGGAGCGCCCAGACCATGCCGACCATGAAGACCACTTGCTCGACCGGGATGCCGGCCTGGGCCGTCAGCGAACAGAAGCCGACAAAGGACAGCATCAGAATGAAGGCCGGCAGGCTGAAGATGCCGCGCATGCCTTTCCCGAACCAGGCGAGCGAAGATTGCTCGTCTTCTTCTCTCTTCATCGGCGATTCCGGATTGTTTCCAACTCGACCACGACGATCCAGGATCGAATCGTCCGGGATCAGTAAAGCCGAATATAGGCTATCGGACCGGCCCGCGGGCGAAAAACCACGCTGGGGTTCCTATTTCGTCCTCAAAGAAAAACGGCGCCGGATGGTTTGCATCCGGCGCCGTCGAACGTGTCTTGCGGGGTTACTTCTTGCGCGGCACCTTCGGCACCGTGCGGCCCTTTCTGGGAGCCGCGTCGCCTGCCCCGGATTCGTCATCCGTTGACGCCTTGGCGGCAGCCTTCTTCGGCTTGGACTTCGGCGCGGACTCGGCGCCCACCTCTTCCTTGTCTTCGGCCTTCTTCGGCTTTGCCGCCTTCATTGCCGGGCGGGATACTTCCGCCTTCGGCTTGATCGGCGTTGTCTCCGGAACTGCATCGAGCAACAGGCCCTTGGTGCCATCGGCCTTGGTACCGATCGTCACCTTGACGACGCCGCCCTTCTTCAGCTTGCCAAAGAGGATTTCATCGGCGAGCGGCTTCTTGATGTTTTCCTGGATGACGCGGGCGAGCGGCCGCGCGCCCATCTTCTCGTCGTAGCCCTTCTCGGCCAGCCAGGCGATGGCCTCCGGCGCGAGGTCGAAAGTGACGTTGCGCTCAGCGAGCTGGGTTTCCAACTGCATGACGAACTTCTGCACCACCTGGTGGATGACCGGGGTCGGCAGCGAAGCAAACGGAATGACCGCGTCCAGACGGTTGCGGAATTCCGGCGTGAACAGGCGGTTCAGCGCCTCTTCATCTTCGCCCGTACGCTTGGAAGAACCGAAGCCGATGGCGGCCCGGGCCATTTCCGATGCGCCGGCATTGGTCGTCATGATCAGGATAACGTTGCGGAAGTCGATCTTCTTGCCGTTGTGGTCGGTCAGCGAACCATGGTCCATGACCTGCAACAGAATGTTGAACAGGTCCGGATGCGCCTTCTCGATTTCGTCAAGCAGAAGCACGCAATGCGGATGCTGGTCGACGCCATCGGTCAGGAGGCCGCCCTGGTCGAAGCCGACATAGCCGGGAGGTGCACCGAGCAGACGCGAAACCGTGTGCCGCTCCATGTATTCCGACATGTCGAAGCGCAGGAGCTCGACCCCGAGAGAGGTCGCAAGCTGCTTGGCGACTTCCGTCTTGCCGACGCCGGTTGGGCCGGAGAAGACGTAGCAGCCGATCGGCTTGTTCGGTTCGCGCAGGCCGGCACGGGCCAGCTTGATCGACGACGCGAGCGCCTCGATCGCCAGGTCCTGGCCATAGACGACCGAGCGCAGTTCCCGCTCGAGGTTGGCAAGCACCGCCTCGTCGTCCTTGGAGACCGTCTTTGGCGGAATGCGCGCCATCGTCGCGATCGTCGCCTCGATCTCCTTCTCGGTGATCAGCTTGCGACGCTTGCTGGCGGGCAGCAGCATCTGTGCGGCACCGGATTCATCGATCACGTCGATCGCCTTGTCCGGCAGTTTACGGTCGTTGATGTAGCGGGCCGACAGTTCGACGGCCGCCTTGATCGCCTCGTTCGAGTATTTCAGGTGGTGATACTCTTCGAAGTAAGGCTTCAGGCCCTTCATGATCTCGATCGCGTCGGCAATCGTCGGCTCGTTCACGTCGATCTTCTGGAAGCGGCGGACAAGCGCCCGGTCCTTCTCGAAGAACTGACGATATTCCTTGTAGGTCGTCGAGCCGATGCAGCGGATCGCGCCGGAAGACAGTGCCGGCTTCAACAGGTTTGACGCATCCATGGCGCCGCCGGAGGTGGCACCGGCGCCGATGACCGTATGGATCTCGTCGATGAACAGCACGGCGCCCGGATAGTCCTCGAGTTCCTTGACCACCTGCTTCAGGCGCTCTTCGAAATCACCACGATAGCGCGTACCGGCAAGCAGCGTGCCCATGTCGAGCGAGAAGATCGTCGCATCCTGCAACGCTTCCGGCACCTTCTTTTCGATGATGCGCTTGGCAAGGCCTTCGGCGATCGCCGTCTTGCCGACGCCGGGGTCACCGACATAGAGCGGATTGTTCTTCGAGCGGCGGCACAGCACCTGGATGGTGCGGTTCACCTCGGCGTGACGGCCGATCAGCGGATCGATCTTGCCGGACTTCGCCTTCTCATTGAGGTTGACGCAATAGGCGGTCAGCGCGTCCTGCTGCTTCTTGGCGCTTGCCTCTTCGTTGTCGCGCGCGGGCTTCTGCTCGCTCTCGTGATCGTCGGAGCCGCGCACCGGGCGGGCTTCGGAGCTGCCGGGCCGCTTGCCGATACCGTGCGAGATGAAGTTGACCGCGTCGTAGCGGGTCATCTCCTGCTCCTGCAGGAAATAGGCAGCGTGGCTTTCGCGCTCGGCGAAGATCGCGACCAGCACGTTGGCGCCGGTCACTTCCTCGCGGCCGGACGATTGGACGTGAATGACCGCCCGCTGGATCACGCGCTGGAACCCGGCCGTCGGCTTGGAATCTTCGTCGTAGCCGGTCACCAGGTTCGACAGTTCGTTGTCGACGTAATCGGTTACGGTCTTGCGCAGCGTCTCAAGATTGACGTTGCAGGCGCCCATCACGGCCGCCGCGTCGGCATCGTCGATCAATGCCAGAAGCAGATGCTCGAGCGTAGCGTATTCGTGGTGGCGCTCGTTGGCAAAAGTCAGTGCCTGGTGCAGCGCCTTTTCGAGGCTGGGCGAAAATGTTGGCACGTTAGTTCCTCATTTCTTTTCCATGACGCATTGCAACGGATGCTGATGCTGCCGGGCGAAATCCATCACTTGCGTCACCTTGGTTTCGGCGACCTCATAGGTGAAGACGCCGCACTCTCCCACGCCGTGATTGTGGACGTGAAGCATGATGCGGGTCGCCTCTTCCGGGTTCTTTTGAAAGAAGCGCTCCAGAATATGGATGACAAATTCCATCGGCGTGTAATCGTCATTCAAAAGCAGAACACGATACAAACTCGGCTTTTTGGTCTTCGGCTTGGTACGCGTGATGACGGACGTGCTGCGGTTGTTGCCGTTCCCCTCATCATCGCTACCTTGCTGCATCCGGACCGGCATGGCGATCATTCTTGTCAGTTCCTTGTCCAGCAGCGACCCATCGAACTCGGCCGCAGCCTGCTTGCCCTTTATCTAATGGTTCGTTTTCAGATTTTAAGACCGAACCAACACACTGCAATCATAATCGCACGTTGACCGGCAAGATTGATCAACTTTCTTTGGGCTGCGCACAGCTTATGCGAAAACAAAAAGGCCGGCCGCAAGCGTTGCGACCGGCCTTTTATTGGGAAATTGTTCTAGCCGGTGATCAGGCTGCTGCAGCGGCTGCCTTGACTGCTGCCGTTGCCTTGGCAACCGGCGCTTCGTAGGGCTTGTAGGCGTCCTTGGCGAGGTCGGCATACATTTCGCCGATCTTCGTTGCTTCGGCGACGAAGCCTTCGTAGCTCGACTTCACGAAGTTGGTCTGCAGTTCGAATGCAGCCTCGACGCTCTTGACGCTGGTCAGCTTTTCGACATGCGCGACGCCGTCCTCGAACGACTTCTTCGAAAAGTCGGCGGCTTCGGTCGCAATAGCCTGGAGACCCTTGGTCCAGGCGGAATAGCTCTTCACAGCCACGTCAATGGCTTCCTTGCTCTTCTTGTTTGCATCGTCGAAGTTGAACATCCGGTGTCTCCTTGGTGACGGCCTGATCTGGAGGCTTCAGTTTATGTGCACTGCACAAAAAGTCAAGACGAGTGTGCGATGCAATAAAATACAACAGATGCAACAACTTGATGAAATATCGGCGTCCGGCAGGAAATTTCTTGCCGCGTTCACTACAGCCCCAAGATGAGCAATAGCGAGCAATTGCCCAGAGAGACATCAACCTCCCGCACAAAACAATAAACCCCAAAAATCCCAGGGATTTTCGGGGTTTATACTGAAAGCGTCCGACGCTGGACCTTAGAGGTCGATGTCGAGGATCGCCATGGAGAAGTTGTAGGAAAGCTCGCCGTCTTCCTCGTCGCGGAAGACCACACCGAGGAACTCGTCACCGAGATAGACTTCAGCGGACTCGTCCTTCTTCGGGCGAGCCTTGACGACCATCTGCTGATTGAAGGTGCGCTTGAAATAGGCTTCAAGCTTGCGGATTTCTTCGGGCTTCAAAACACGTCTCCGTAGCCGTTTAAACTGTGCGGCGCTTCTCGCACGCTGCATTGGCGGGTGTAAACCCCTCGAAAGAGGCTACGCACCGGTTCCCGCATGTCAGATATCGAAGCTGGCAAGGATCTGGTCCATCTGGCGCGACGGCTCGGAACAACCAGCCTCGCCCACCACCTTTGCCGGCACGCCGGCCACGGTCGATTTCGGCGGCACCGGTTTCAGCACGACCGAACCGGCAGCAACGCGCGAGCAGTGCCCGATATGGATATTGCCGAGGATTTTCGCTCCGGCGCCGATCAGGACGCCATCTGCGATCTTCGGATGGCGATCGCTGCCCTCCTTGCCCGTGCCGCCAAGCGTCACGCCGTGCAGGATCGAGACGTTATCGCCGATGACGGCCGTCTCGCCGACAACGAGGCCGGTCGCATGGTCAAGGAAGATGCCGCGGCCGATGCGGGCAGCGGGGTTGATGTCCGTCTGGAACACGCTGGACGCGCGGCTCTGCAGGTAGAAGGCGAAATCCTTGCGGCCGCGCTTCAACAGCCAATGGGCAAGGCGATGCGTCTGGATCGCGTGGAACCCCTTGAAATAGAGCACTGGCTCGAGGAATCGGGTGCAGGCGGGGTCGCGGTCGTAGACGGCCTGGATATCGACACGCAGGATGGTGCCCCATTCCGGCCAGTCCTCGAGCATTTCAGAAAAGGTCTGGCGCAAAAGGTTCGCCTGCAGATCCGGGTGATCCAGCCTTTCGCAGATGCGGTAGATCACGCTTTCTTCGAGGGAATGCTGGTTGACCACAGTGGAATAGAGGAAGGCCGCGAGCATGGGGTCTTGCTCGGCGGCGACCCGGGCTTCTTCGCGCAGGCTATTCCAGATCGGGTCCATAACTTTCAGCGCTTCTGCCTGGCGAAGTTCGGTCTTGGCGACCATCGTCGCTCTCCTTCCTTGTCCGTGCCTGCCATTACTATAGGGGAAATCAGGCGTGACTTAAATGGCGTCTGGCGGCGACAACGATACGCTAGATGCGATCGATCTCCGTCAGAAATTCGAGCACCCCTTTCTTGAAAACCCGATCGCCGACGGCGAGCATATGGTCGCGGCCGGGAATGTCGAGCGCCCGCGCATGCGGCATCAACGCGGCAAGTTCTTCGGCCGATCCGGCGATGTCATCGGTCGTCCCGACGCCGATCAGCGTCGGCTGCTCGATGCGCGCCATATCCTGTGCCGTCAGCAGATCCCGCGAGGTCGAGATACATGCCGCAAGCGCCTGCCGGTCACTCTTGGTCTGGTCGGCAAAGGCGCGGAACATGCGCCCGCGCGCATGGGTCACGTCGTCAAGCGACGGCGCCACCAGAGCGTCGGCAATCGGATCCCAATCCCCTACCCCCGACACCATGCCGATGCCGAGGCCGCCGAAGACCAGCGAGCGCACGCGGTCAGGATGCGCGAGCGCCAGGAAGGCCGAAATGCGCGCACCCATCGAATAGCCTATGACATGGGCCTCGGCGATCCCGAGATGCCCGAGCAATGCAGCAGCGTCCCCCGCCATCTGCTGCGGGCGATAGAGTTCCGGGTCGTAGGGCTTGCTGCTCTTGCCGTGGCCGCGATTGTCGAGCGCGATGACGCGGTAGCCGGCATCGCCCAGCGTCTTCAGCCAGCCCGGAAACACCCAGTTGACGTTGGCGCTGGAGGCAAAGCCATGGATGAGCACAATGGGCGCGCCGGACGGGTCGCCTTCATCGAAGAAGGCGATCTCCAGACCGTCATGATTGAAACGGGAAAACGGCGGCGGGGTGAGATCCATCTATTCATCCTCGGGCATATCGATCCGGCGCAACCTAGTTCGTCACTTTGGCGGGCGAAACCCCGCACCGGCAAAAACCACAACTGCGGCAGCTTTGCCGCTACACATTTCCGGCAAAGCTGACTATGGTGCCGCCAAATTTGACCTTCAGACTTGCATTCATCGGAGCATGACATGGCCGGCCACAGCATCCCGCATTTCCAGAATGACGGCGGACATCAGGCAATCGAAATCGGCGTCAAGGAATTCATGTGCACCGGCGCATCCGTTCCCTACGATCACCCGCACATCTTCATCGACATGGGTGACGACAGCGAGAAGGTCTGCTCCTACTGCTCCACCCTCTACCGCTACAATCCGAAGCTGAAGGCGACCGAAACCAATCCCCCCGGCTGCCTCTTCGCCCATAAAGCTGCCTGATAAGCGGCGATGTCGCGCCCCGTCGCGATCATCGGCGCCGGCATCGGCGGCCTCACGGCTGCCCTGTGCCTCGCCCGGCGCGGCTTCGAAGTCGACATCATCGAACGGGCAACGGCGCTGACCGAGGTCGGCGCCGGCCTGCAGCTCTCGCCGAACGCCTCCCGTATCCTCATCGAGCTCGGCCTGCTGGCGCAGCTTGAGAGTGTGTGGACGGAGCCAGAGCGCATCGGGCTCGTTGACGGCCGCTCTCTGCGCGCGCTTGCCAGCGTACCGGCCGGGACCTTCGCGCGCCGCCGCTGGCATGCGCCCTATGCCGTTCTCCACCGCGCCAGCCTTCAGAGAATCCTGTTTCAGGCTGTTCAATCCGAACTGCGCTGCCGTCTCCACCTCGGATGCCAGATCGACAAGCCCGGGGACCAGGCGATCGCGGCAGTGACGGGGCGCATGCCGGACGTCGTCATCGGCGCCGACGGCATCTGGTCGCGGCTGCGCGAGACCGTGCCCGCCGCCGGCCGTGTCCGGTTCTCGGGCAATATCGCCTGGCGCATGACGCTTGCAGGCGACGTTGCCGCGGGCGTGCTCAACCGCGGTGAGGTCACCGCCTTCCTCGGCCCGCGCGCCCACCTCGTTGCCTATCCTCTGCGGGAAGTCGGCGGTTTCAATCTCGTCGCCATCATCGAGGGCAAGGAGACCGACGCGATCTGGGTCGGCAAGGATTCGGACGCGCGGCGCCAGGATTGCCTCAACGCCTTTTCCGATTGGAGCCCAGGCATCCGCTCGCTTCTCGATAAGGCCGTGGCGCCCACCTACTGGCCGCTCTGCACCGTCGACGACGGCGCCTGGCATGATGGTCAAAAAACAGTGCTGATCGGCGACGCGGCCCATGCGATGACGCCCTTTGCGGCGCAAGGTGCGGCCATGGCCATCGAGGACGCATCCGCGCTTGCGGCTTGCCTGTCTGAAAACCTCAGCGTCGCGGATTCCTTGCGGAAATTCGAGGCGCTTCGCAGGCCACGCATCGCGCGCGTCCGCCGCCGTGCGGCCTTCAACCATTTCGCCTATCACGCCCGCGGCCCGGTGCGTATCGGCCGCGACATGGTGTTGAAGCTCAAGGGGCCCGACGCGCTGGCAGCCGACCTCGACTGGCTCTACGGCTACGGGGCGCCGGAACGCTAGGAAGCCGCAGCCCGCTGCAATTTGGCCCGGCTCACCCGGCGAACCTCCCCCAGAAAAGCAAAACGCCGCGGATAACCGCGGCGCCCGTTCCTGTGCTTGTCAGACTGCGTTTGCCGCAGCCAGCCCCGCTTCGATGTCGCGGCGGATGTCCGGCACATCCTCAAGGCCGATCTGCAGCCGGAGAACCGGTCCCTCCGTCGGCGCCAGCGCAACCTTGCGATCGCCGAGACCGACGTGGACTGCGAGGCTTTCGAAGCCGCCCCAGGAATAGCCAAGCCCGAAGAGCCTGAGCGCATCGAGGAAGGCGTGCGCCTTGGCCTTGAAGCGGTCCGGGCTCTCCGCCTTCAGCACGAAGGAGAAGATGCCGCTCGCGCCGGTGAAATCGCGCTTCCAGAGCTCGTGGCCGGGGAAGCTCGGCAGCGCCGGATGCAGCACGCGGGCCACTTCGTCGCGTGTTTCCAGCCACTTCGCCAGTGTCAGTGCGCTCTCCTGGTGCCGCTCCAGGCGGATGCCCATGGTGCGAAGGCCACGCAGGATCTGGTAGCTGTCATCGGGCGAGACGCAGACGCCGAGCGTCACCATCGCCTCCGTCAGGGCCGGCCAGTGCTCGGCATTGGCCGAGACGGTACCGAAGAGCACGTCCGAATGGCCGGACGGATATTTGGTCGCCGCATGGATCGACACGTCGACGCCATGGTCGAGCGGCTTGAAGTAGACCGGCGTCGCCCAGGTATTGTCCATGGTGACGATGCAGCCATGGCGATGGGCGGCATCGGCGATGGCGCGGATGTCCTGCATTTCAAAGGTGTTCGAGCCCGGCGCTTCGGTGTGTACCAAGCGCGTGTTCGGGCGGATCATGCTCTCGATCGCAGCGCCGATCATCGGATCGTAGTATTCGACTGTGACGCCAAGGCGCTTCAGCATCGTGTCGCAGAAATGGCGCGTCGGGAAGTAGACCGAATCGACGATCAAGGCGTGGTCGCCGGCCGAGAGATAGGCGAGGAATGGCACCGTGACCGCCGCCAGCCCCGACGGTACGAGGATCGTTCCGGCGGACCCTTCGAGTTCGTTGATCGCGTCGCAGAGCGCGTCCGTGGTCGGCGTCCCGCGCGTGCCGTAAGTGTACTTCTGCGCCCGCGTCTCCATGGTCTTGGCGTTCGGGAACAGCACCGTGGAGGCGTGCACGACCGGCGGATTGACGAAGCCGAAGTAATCGGAGGGGTTGTTGCCGCTATGGGCGAGACGCGTGTTGATGCCTGCCTTGCCGTTCACATTGCCACTGTCTGCCATTGCTCATTCCGCTTCTAGATTTCGAATGCAAAACTCTTCGAACGAGCCACAATCGCGGTCAAGTGGCAAAAATCATGAAGCGTCGTTTTGACCGTCGCGAGGCCACTTCTGGCGAATTTTCCGCCAGAGCGCGCTCCACACCCCCAAGATCTGCCTAACTTTCTGGCTTGTTTCGAGTTTTTCACATGCAAAACCAGAAAATCGGCGGCCTCTCTTGACCCTCATGGAAATTGAGCATGAGATAGCCGACACTCGCGCCAGGAGGGTGGCGGAGGCTCACCGCGCTAGGAGACGCGACGGTGCAGACGGGAACTAACGACAACAGAAAAAGGTTCTAAAAATGGCAAAAAGAATTCTGACAGCTCTCGTTGGCGCTGCTGTCATGGGGATTGGCACACAGGCGGCTTCGGGCGCTACTCTTGATGACGTCAAAGCCAAGGGCTTTGTCCAGTGCGGCGTGAACACCGGTCTCGCCGGCTTCGCAGCGCCGGATGCTTCGGGCAACTGGAGCGGTTTCGACGTAGACTACTGCAAGGCAATCGCCGCCGCGATCTTCGCGGATGGCAGCAAGGTGAAGTACACCCCGACCTCCGCCAAGGAACGCTTCCCGGCGCTGCAGTCGGGCGAAGTCGACGTCCTTGCCCGTAACACCACCTGGACGATCAACCGCGACACCGCGCTCGGCTTCAACTTCCGCCCGGTCAACTACTATGACGGCCAGGGCTTCATGGTTCGCAAGGGCCTGAACGTGAAATCTGCGCTGGAGCTTTCGGGCGCCGCTGTCTGCGTGCAGACCGGCACCACCACCGAACTCAATCTCGCCGACTACTTCAAGTCGAACAACCTGCAGTACAATCCGGTCGTTTTCGAAAAGCTTGAAGAAGTCAACGCCGCCTATGACGCCGGCCGTTGCGACGTCTACACGACCGACCAGTCCGGCCTTTATTCGCTGCGTCTGACGCTGTCGAAGCCGGACGATCACATGATCCTGCCGGAAATCATCTCGAAGGAGCCGCTCGGCCCGGCCGTGCGCCAGGGTGACGACCAGTGGTTCGATATCGTCAGCTGGGTTCACTACGCGCTGATCCAGGCTGAAGAGTTCGGCGTCACCCAGGCCAACGTCGAAGAAATGAAGAAGTCCACCAACCCGGACGTTCAGCGCTTCCTCGGCGTCGAAGCTGACTCGAAGATCGGCACCGACCTCGGCCTCACCAACGAATGGGCCGTGAACGTGATCAAGGCCGTCGGAAACTACGGCGAAGTCTTCGACCGCAACATCGGCGCTGGCAGCCCGCTCAAGATCGAGCGCGGCCTCAACGCGCTGTGGAACAAGGGCGGCATCCAGTACGCTCCTCCGGTCCGCTAAAGCGAACCGAAAATACCGGGGAAGCGGACAACTGCTTCCCCATCCCAACGATAAAAACACCCAAAAGGGTGAAAAGGGGAAAGAGGCATTGCATGGCGATTGGCGTCACAACTACGCCTGAAAAATCGAAACCGTCGGGGTCGATCATCAACGACCCGCAGGTCCGCGGCATCTTTTATCAGGTTATTACCGTCGTCCTACTCGGGGCCTTCGTCTATTGGGTGGCCGACAACACGATCGAGAATCTCAAACGGGCGAACATCGCTTCCGGTTACGGCTTCCTCAATGGACGCGCCGGTTTTGACGTCGGGCAGTCACTGATCGCCTATACCAGCGATTCCACCTATCAGCGCGCACTTGTCGTCGGCCTGCTCAACACATTGCTGGTCGCCGTCTGCGGTATTTTCACCGCCACCATCATCGGCTTTGCAGTCGGGATCGGCCGCCTGTCGCACAACTGGCTGATCGCCAAGCTGTCGCTCGCCTATGTCGAGATCTTCCGCAACATCCCGCCGCTGCTGGTCATCTTCTTCTGGTACAGCGGCGTCCTGGCGATCCTGCCGCAGCCGCGTGAATCGGCAGCACTGCCGCTCAACATGTTCCTCAACAACCGCGGCCTTGCCTTTCCCAAGCCGATCTTTGGCGACGGTTCGCTGTACACGGTTCTAGCCTTTGTCCTCGCGATCGTCGCCAGCTTCCTCCTGTCACGCTATGCGCGCAAGAAGCAGGAGGCCACCGGACAGCGTTTCCCGGTTCTTTGGGCGTCGCTCGGCCTGATCATCGGTCTGCCGTTGTTGGTCTTCCTTGCCACGGGATCGCCGATCACCTTCGACGTCCCCGTCGCCGGCAAATTCAACCTCACCGGCGGCTCGGTCATCGGACCGGAATTCCTGTCGCTGTTCCTGGCGCTCTCGTTCTACACGGCCGCCTTCATAGCCGAGATCGTGCGTGCCGGCATCCGCGGCGTATCCAAGGGGCAGACGGAAGCCGCGCACGCGCTCGGTGTACGCCCCGGCCTGACGACACGACTGGTGGTGGTTCCGCAAGCGCTCCGGATCATCATTCCGCCGCTCACCAGCCAGTATTTGAACCTTACCAAGAACTCGTCGCTCGCCGTTGCGATCGGTTACGCGGATCTTGTCGCCGTCGGTGGCACAATCCTCAACCAGACAGGACAATCGATCGAGATCGTCACGATCTGGATCGTCGTCTACTTGTCGCTGAGCCTTGCGACGTCGCTGTTCATGAACTGGTTCAATGCCCGCATGGCCCTGGTGGAGAGATAAGATCATGAACACACACCAGGCAACTTTTGTCCGTACCTCAATGATCGAAGGGTCCGCCCCGCCGGTCGCCGAAGGTGGCATCGTCCATTGGCTGCGCGAAAACCTGTTCGCGACGCCAAAGGATGCGGTGCTCACCATCGTCAGCCTGCTTGCGCTTGCGTGGCTCGTGCCTCCGGCCATCCAGTGGCTCTTCATCGACGCCGCCTGGACCGGCGGCGGCCGTGGCGTTTGCGCCACGGTTGCTCAAGGAGGCTCGCAGCCGGATGGCTGGAGCGGTGCGTGCTGGGCCTTCGTCAACGCAAAACTCGACCAATTCGCCTACGGCCGCTACCCGCTCGATGAGCGTTGGAGACCGACGCTGGTCGGCATCCTCTTCGTGCTTTTCCTCATTCCGATGTTGATCCCGAAGGCTCCCTTCAAGGGCATCAACGCCATCCTGCTCTTCGCCGTGCTGCCGATCATTTCCTTGATCCTGCTTCCCGGCGGCTGGTTCGGACTGACCTACGTCGAGACGCCGCTCTGGGGCGGTCTGATGGTGACGCTCATCCTTTCGTTCGTCGGTATTGCCGTGTCGTTGCCACTCGGGATTCTTCTGGCACTGGGGCGGCGATCGCATATGCCTGTGATCAAGATGCTCTGCACCGCCTTCATCGAACTGGTGCGCGGCATCCCTCTGATCACCGTGCTCTTCATGGCGAGCGTCATGCTGCCACTGTTCTTGCCGCAGGGCGTCACCTTCGACAAGTTCCTGCGTGCACTGATCGGCGTGTCGTTCTTCGCCTCGGCCTACATGGCCGAAGTGGTGCGCGGCGGCCTCCAGGCTATCCCGAAGGGGCAGTATGAGGGCGCGGATTCCCTCGGTCTCAGCTTCTGGCAGAAGATGAACCTCATTGTGCTGCCACAGGCGCTGAAGCTTGTGATTCCGGGCATCGTCAACACCTTCATCGGCCTCTTCAAGGACACGTCACTGGTGTCGATCATCGGCATGTTCGACCTGCTCGGCATCGTCCGCTTCAACTTCACGGACGCCAACTGGGCCTCTTCGGTGACGCCGATCTCAGGGCTAATTTTCGCTGGCTTCATATTCTGGCTTTTCTGCTTTGGTATGTCGCGCTATTCAGGTTTCATGGAACGCGTGCTCGACACGGCCCATAAACGATAAAATGAGGGGAGGATCGCATGGCAAACGCAGCCACTGCTTCCAAAATGACTGTTTCCGCAACGGATGTTGCGGTCGAAATCACTGGAATGAACAAGTGGTACGGGGACTTCCACGTCCTTCGTGACATCAACCTGAAGGTTATGAAGGGCGAGCGCATCGTCATTGCCGGCCCGTCGGGCTCCGGCAAGTCGACGATGATCCGCTGCATCAATCGCCTCGAAGAGCACCAGAAGGGCAAGATCGTCGTCGACGGCATCGAGCTCACCAACGATCTGAAGAAGATCGACGAAGTGCGCCGCGAAGTCGGCATGGTATTCCAGCACTTCAACCTCTTCCCGCACCTGACGATCCTCGAAAACTGCACGCTTGCGCCGATCTGGGTGCGCAAGATGCCGAAGAAGCAGGCCGAAGAAATCGCGATGCACTTCCTGAAGCGCGTCAAAATCCCCGAACAGGCCAACAAGTATCCGGGCCAGCTTTCGGGCGGCCAGCAGCAGCGCGTGGCGATCGCCCGTTCGCTGTGCATGAAGCCGAAGATCCTGCTCTTCGATGAGCCGACCTCGGCGCTCGACCCGGAAATGGTCAAGGAAGTGCTCGACACCATGGTGTCGCTCGCCGAAGAAGGCATGACCATGCTGTGCGTGACCCATGAAATGGGCTTCGCACGCCAGGTGGCCAACCGCGTGATCTTCATGGACCAGGGCCAGATCGTCGAGCAGAACTCGCCGGCCGAGTTCTTCGACAATCCGCAGCACGAGCGCACCAAGCTTTTCCTCAGCCAGATCCTGCACTAGGATCGGCCGAGACGACACGAAAAGAAGCCCGCCTCATCGAGGCGGGTTTTTTCGTCCTAGCCGTTCTCGATCCTACTCGACGCGATAGCGCAGGGTGCCAACCGACCAGTGGATGCCGCGCGTGTCGAGATCCTCTGTCCAGTTCTTCTGCAGCCGCGCGACGATCTCGCTAAAGGTCTCGCGCGCATCGACCTCCACCTTGAGGCCCCGCGACATTGGCGCAAGATCGCTCAGGTCGACCGCATCGCTGACGACAAGCGCAACGAAAATGCCGTCCCCCTCACCCGATGCCTCGAAATCGAAGCCGTAATATTCATCCGGCAAGGTCAGCGGCACGCCCGGCGCCAGCGTCGTGATCTTTTGCGCAAACTCGTTGGGAAATATCTGTGTTGCCTTGCCCTGGCCGCTGACATCGAAAAGCAGGAGATTGCCGGCCGTGCGGCTGTTGACCGTCAGTTTGAAGACCTCACCGGCCTTCATGGTGGTCGGCCTATCGATCGAGAGCATGACATCGCCGGCTTCGCTCTTGCCGATGATATCACCGATGGCATCGATGGCGTTGACCGCCTGATAGACCGGCACCGCCGCATCCGGGGTGTTCGCGTTCTGGTCCGCGCCCTGCCCGTTGCCATCCGCATCGCGCTTTTCCGGCACCATCGCGCTGTCGCCGAGCGCCTCGGGCTTGCCGTCCAGTTGCGGGTCGAGATTGCCGCATTCTTCCTGCGAGGCGCAGTAGGACGCAGATTGCGCCTTTACATACTCCAGAAGCTCGGCGTTGCTCGTCAATCCGTTGCCATTGGCATCGGCAGCGTTGCCGGTCTGGCCGGCGACGAAGGCTGCGGTGAAAACACCATGCCGATCCGCAGTCGGAAGCCGGGCATCGTCCCAGGCGACCTGATAGGGCGCCGCCGCGCTCCAGGCGGTCACCCCGGCTTCCACGAGCTTCGTCTTGTCGACGAGGGCAAGATCGATCCGAAGGCCGCGGGTCAGCGCCTGCTCGACCGGCTTGGCATCGGGACGCGGGAGAAAGCGGGCGCCGTCGATAGGTTTCGCAATGTCCTCGGACAGCGACCGGGAGATCGTGCCGGAGTGACAGGCATCGATCACGACCGTCACCGCGCGCCCCTTCAGGCGCTCCAGCACCGCATCGATCTCGTCGTCGAGGACAGCGCCTTGCCAATCCGTTTCGCCGGCAGCGATGTCGGCAGGCGCAATCGCTTCATCCAGCCCATCCGCCTCATCGCCATCCGCATCCGTCACCTGCAGGCCGTGGCCTGAAAAATAGAGATAGACGCGATCGCCGGGCTTGGTCGCATCGACAAGCCAGCCGTTCATGGATGACAGGATTTCCGCTCTGGTCGCCTGCCCGTCCTTCAGCACGCGGATCGACGTACTGTCGAAGCCGAGCCGTTCCGTAAGCAGCTTTTGCATCGCGATGAGGTCGTTTGCCGGCCCCGGCAGCGAAAACTCCGCCGGCAGGTTCTGATAATTGCCGACCCCGATCAGCAAAGCCCGATCGCCGGCGACCACAGGAGCGGTGAGAAGCGTGAAACACGCAAGGATATGGAAGAACGACACCCACGATCTCAGGCTCGCGCTCATTGGCCCTGACCTCTCGTGTAAAGCGGTTGAACGGCAATCGTACTTTCGCTCCCCTCCAGGCGCGTTTCGAGCAAGCGCAGCAACGCCGCGGCATCGAGGTTCGAATTGGCGAAGGCGGCCGCGATCGCATCGACAGGCGCATTGGTCGCGATGGCGACCAGATGGTCCGCGCCGAAGGGTTTGACCACTTCCAGGTCACGCAGCTTGAAGGCATGGCTTTCGCTTCCGGCAATCTGCACGTCGAGCAGCTGCGCTTCACCTGTGTTGGCGAGGTTGAAGACCAGCATGTTGGCATAGCCGCCCTGCGGCGCCTCCACATTCAGGCGGTCGCCGGCAAAATAGATGTCCTTGACGGGTTTTAGCGAAACGGCCCCCGGGCTCTGCGCCGCCAGCGCCTTCAGAAAATCCACCAGGATGAATTTGTCGACCACGCCCTGGAGCCTTTCGGGCGCGACATGTTCGGCGGCGACGTCTCCGTTCGGCGTATAGAAGACCCCGGATGCTGCCTCCCACCGATAGGGCATGCCATCGCCGCCGATATTGGCAAGATCAGGCATCTCACCGACGACGCGCAATGGCAGCGTACCCGTCCATCCGGTTTCGCGTGGCGACTTCAGCGTCTGCTTCGTGCCACTCGCTGTTGGCGCCACGCCGAACTTGGCGCTGCGCGGCAGGGACAGCACGATCTCCTTGTCGGAGCGCGCCAACTGCGGCGTGAAGTTCGGCACCTGCAAGGCTTCCGATTGCAGCTTGACGTTGGAAAACACATAGTCTTCGAGTTCGACCCGCGAAATCCGACCGTCACCGTCGCGATCGGCGGCGCCTTCCAATGCACGGGCAAAGCTCCAGCTCAGGGCGCCGCGCGGCTCGCCGCCGATCACCACCTCCGGCGTCGGCTGGCTTTCGAGCGATGCGGCGAGGATCGTCACCTGCGACAGCTCCACATCCCTCACCTTGGCGCCGGACAGCGCCTCCTTCGACGGCGGCGGCACCTTGGCGCGCACCATCGGCGCCAGCCGCGTCTTGCCGGAGATCGAGCGGTTCATGCCGCCGGAATAGCAGCTGTCGGAGACGAACAGCACGTGAATGCCCTTGGCTTCCGCCTCCGCGAACCAGGCGCTGAGCTCATTATCCACGATGATTTCGCTCGCCGTCTCCTCGGCACGTGCCCGGTCGAAGCCCGGCAATTCCAGAAATTCGTCGAGCCCGTCTTCCTCGCTGCCGGCGACCAGCTCCGGCATCTGCGCACCGTGCCCGGCATAGGTGAAGACGATCGTATCGCCGCGCGTCGCTCCCGCGACCAAATCGATCCAGGCGGAGCGTATGGCCGCCTTCGTTGCCTGCTCATTGACGAACTGGCGGATCGGGCCGACGTCAGCCGCCTTCAGCGCCTGCGCCACATCGAGCGCATCCTTGACCGCGCCGTCGAGGCTCACTTCGTGCGGATAGACATCGACGCCGACAACAAGCGCCGAGGTCGCCGCGGTGGCGACGGATGCAGGCAAGGCGATCAAGCCTGTCGCCAACAGGATTTCGCGCGGCCCCTTCACTTGCCCACATCCACTTCCACCCGCCGGTCGAGCTGGTTCAGCATCATCTCGTCATAGGCACTCGGATCGTCCGGCTTGAACGGCTCCTCCTCGCCTTTGCCGACCACGGTCCAGGTGCCGGGATAGCCTGCATCGACAAGGTAATGCGCCAGGGCCTCGGCACGGGCGATCGACAAGACCATGTTCGCCTCTGGCGTGCCGACCGGGTCGGTGTGACCGATCAGGGTGATTGCGGGCGGCTTTGCCGACTTCAGGCATTCGAACAGATCCTTGGCCGACTCGAGGCCTTCAGGCGTGAACTCGGCCGTGCCGAAGACATAGCGCACCGGCGTCGCCTTCTTCCGGATCGAGACACCGCGATAGGAAAACTTGCAGGCGCCGCGCGCGGCGAGCTTGACCGGCTTGGTTGCGGCGAGCCGCATTTCCGAGGCCAGGCGATCCAGCCGCTCGATATGGGCCTTGTCCGGCGCCATCCAATCGGGCGTCAGCTCCTCGTTTGCCGCATCCTCCAGTGCCTGCTGATAGGCTGTCGCCGCGGCGTCGTAATCCTTGCGCTCGCGCTTGATATCGCCGAGCGCGTCGAGGATTTGCCAGGGGCCGCCGGCGTCGCGGCTTGCGGCCGTCAGCTCCGCTTCGAAGGTATCAAGCTTGGCGCCCTGCCCCACCGCGGCCGCAATGCGGTTGAAGGTTGCGAGCGCCACGACGCGCCGGGTCAGCGCGATCTCGGTCGCCGAGCAGCCCTTCATGTTTATGGGATCGGCCGCCACCTTGGTGCCGGCCTCGTCGGCGCGGTTCAACGCCTCCGAAGCCAGACGAAGGCCGTTGCAGGCCATGGCCGGCGCGGTGAAGACCGCCAAAGCGGCCGAAGCGAGGAGAAATGCCCGTAGCTGAACCATGGCTCGCCCATCAATCCTTGATCTCGAACGTCACCATCTGAACACTGCTGGCACCGGCATCGCCCTGCGCCCGCTTGGCCAGGTTGATCGCCAGCCCCCGCGTCGGCGGCAACCGCGACGTCGCGACATACTGCCGTGCCTTTTCCACCGTCAGCCTCTGGTCGCCGAGGCCGCCGGCGCGACAGAAGGCCAGCATCGTTTCGGCCGGCGCCGGCGTGTCGAAGGTCAGCGTGCCTGTGCCCGGCTGCGGGATCAGGCGCCGCTCGCCCGGCTTAAGCGTGGTGTTGCCGATCATGACGTCGGGGATGACCTCGACATTGCCGTTCTCCTCGACATAGAGGATCTGCAGTTCGCAGGCCTGGTTGGCAGTGAGTTCGAAGGAAAGCTCGTCGCCGACCTTCGCTGTCGTCGACTTCACGTTCAGTGCCAGTTCGAGCTTGTGGTCAGCCCCCGCATCGTCCTTGCGATAGTCCGGCACGGCGGCGGCGATCGACTGCGGCCTGGCGTCCGCCATCGGCTCGGAACCGGCAACGTTGATCGCCGTCGTGTCGAGCGGACGCCGCTGGGTGAGCGGCGCCATCAGCAACGCATATTGCTGCTCGACCTCGTTGCGCGGAATGGTGCCGCCGGCTTCCAGCGTCGTCACCCAGTCGAGCCCGAGGCGCAGGACATCGGTGTTTGTAACCCGCTTGATCGCCTCGGAGAATTGCTTAGGCGTCATGTCGAACTCGGCCGCCAGGGCATCGAAATCGAGTTCGTCCTCGTACTTGTCGGCGAAGTAGGTGATGATCTCGGCCTCGCCCGGCGCGTGCTTGCTCTGGAGGCCGCCATCGGGCGTCGGCTCGGTGACGCCGAGCACCTTCAGCGCGTTGACGAAGCGCTCCCGGTCCCTGCGATAGGTTTCGTCCAGTTCCTCCTGCTTCACATACATCGCAAGCAGTACATCCTGCTGGTCCTTGCTGAAGAGCGTCGATGTCTCGATCTGCTCGCGCAACTGATCACGCTTCGAAAGGATACCGTCGGCGTGGCAATCGACGCAGGACCGCGCATTGATGATCTCGACACCTTTGCCGATCGGTCGCTTACGGAACGACACGATCGTCGTCGGCCCGACGTCGAGCTGCTTTCCAGCTGATGTCGAGAGGTAGTAGCCCTGCAGGCCGTTCGGCAACGAGAAGATCATCTCGCCACCGTCATGCTCGAACGGCACGAGGCCCGCATCGAGCGGCGCCAACTCCCTCGGCCCGTGCGGGAAACGCTTCAGCACCTGCTTGCCGACGTCGCCGCCAAAATCATAGGACTTCCAGTAGTAGCCGCCGAACGGCATGTCGTGCCGCTCGAGCATGCGGTTGTGGTCGGAAACCCCGGACGATCCGTCGGCAAACCCGGCGCGCAGCACGTCGCGCCTGCGAATGTTGCCGGCGACGTCGATCTTGAAGCGCCTTTCGAGTTCGGCGATCTGGGTCGGCAACTTCATCAGACGGTTGTAGATCTCCGGCCGCGCGCCGTTGCTCATGAACCAGTCGACCCGCATGATCGGCAGTTGCGTCGCCGTTTTCTTGGAGAGCGCCGAAAGCGACGCGTCGCTGTCGGGATCGATCCCATAGAAGTAGCGCTTGATCAGGAAGTCATAGTCCGCCGTATCCCATTGCAGTTCGCGCAGATCGACGCGCACCAGCAAGCCGTTGGTGCCGTCGACCTCTGTCGGCAACACCAGTTTCGGCCCGTAGGAAAGCGAATTCAGAAGCTTCTTGAAGCCGCCGGCAAGCACGTCCATCCGTTTCATGAAGGTCTGGTCGTCCTCGCAGCCCATCATGCCGTTGTACTGGTCGCGGTAGGAGAAGTAGCGCATGTAAGGGCGGTCGAGGGCGCTGACCGTCTCGATGTCCTTCAGCGCCGCGTCGACGAACTCGCCATAACCCAACATCGGGCGGGCGCGCGCCGGTTTCGCGGCGACCGTCTGCGGCAAGCTCTTTTCGTTCAGAGCGTTGATCCAGTCCTCCAGGACCTTGATCTCCTCGGCAGAGGGCCGCTTGCCGAGCGGCATGCGGCCGCTGACGACAGTCGCGTAGAGCCGTGACTTCGAGGCGTCACCGGGGGTGACGAAGTTTGCGTCGGCGGCAATCGAAGCGAGGTCGCCTGCCGGGTAGCTGCCTTGCGAACTCTCGCCCGGTCCGTGGCAATTGCGGCAATATCTGCCGATGAAGGCATCGGCCTGCTGCGCCAGCGCCGCATTGCCGCCGCCCAGCGCTTCGGTCGCCGTGCTCTCCTTGCAGACGGCCGTGACCGATTGCGCCACCGGCGCCGGCGCCTTTACCTCGCGATCGGCAAGGAAGGCATAGATCGCACGGCGATCGTCGTCCGAAAGAACGCCCAGCCCCCTGGCGATACGCCGCATCACCGGATCGCTGATCGGCGCGCCCGAGAGCTTCTTGCCTTCCTCGATCAAGCCCTTGGTGAAAACGTCGGGCGAGGCAAGACCGGCCATCTTCGCCTTGCTGATGTCGGGCGCGACCGCGCCGCTCAGATCTTTTTCGCCCTCATAAGCGCGCTCCAGGTCGAGCCCGTAGGTCGTGGTGCGCGGCGTGTGGCAATCGCCGCAGCCGCCGACATTCTCGACCAGATAGCGACCGCGCTCGGCTTGCGTCTCCTCGCGCGGCTGGTAGGCCGGCACCGTGAAGTGACTGCGCTTCCAGAGCGTGATCGTCGTCTGGCGACTGAAGGGGAAGGCTATCTCATGCTCTTTGGACGCCGCATCCGCCTGGGGCAACGTCTCGATGTAGGCCTTGATGTCGAGCGCATCCTCCGGCTTCATGCCGCCATAGGAGGTGTAGGGCATGACCGGATAGAGGTTGTTGCCCTCCCGGTCGAGACCGACCAGCACGGCGTTCAAAAACTGCGCGTTGGTCCAGCCGCCGATGCCATCGGCGTGTGGCGATATGTTCGGCGCATAGAAGGTGCCGATCGCCGTCTTCATCTCCATGCCGCCCGATAGCAGTTCGGTGTTGTCGCCGGAGCCGTGGCAGGCGCCGCAGCCTGCGGCGTTGAACATGTACTTGCCGTTGTCGACATTGGCCTTGTAGGTGGAGAAGGCATCTTCCGCGAAGGCATCGCGCGCCGAGGCGCTAGCGGGACAGAGCGAGACGGCGACCAGCGCCGCGAATGAAGCGGCCAAAGATCCACGGATAAACCCGGACAAGAACGAGGCGCCTTCTCGCTTTCTCTGCAGACCGCGCATGAAACCCACTCCCTAAAACAATAGAATCGCTACTGAAATCTGCTGCACTATCGAAACTGAAATTGCTCGAATTCAACCCGCTTCGGCCGCTTGCCGAGATCTTTCAGGCCCTTGACGATCGCCTCCCTGAGGGGTGGCGGACCGCAGAACCAGAGATCGGCGTCCGCCGGATCGATCGCGCTGCCGCTCGCAAGCTTGGCCGCGTCCAAGCGCCCGTCCACGGAGCTGTCGTGCAGGACAAACGTGAAGTTTCCGAGCTTTCCGGCCTGCCCCTCGAAGGTTTCCAGGCCGATCGCCTCGCGCCGATCGCGCACGCAATAGACCATGTGGATGTCCTGCCCTTCTTGGCCCGTCAGATGCCGCGCCATCGCCAGGAACGGCGTGACGCCGATGCCGCCGGCGAGCCAGATCTGCTTCTTGCCGCCACGGCGGTGGTTGAAGCGGCCATAACCGCCCTCGAGCTTCAGCCGGTCACCGACAGCGATGCCGTCGCGCAGGGCCTGGGTGTAATCGCCAAGCGGCTTGATCGCGAAGCGCACGATGCCGTCAGGTTCGATACCGGCAATCGTGAACGGATGCGGCTCACGCAGCCCCGGCTTCAGCACTCGCAGAAAACCGAACTGCCCGGGCTTGGCGCGCAGGGCACGCCGCAGCGGCCGCGCCGCAATCACCGTCGCCCCGTCCTCGCGGGCGACATCGAAGACTTCGTAGCCGCGGGTTCGCAGCCAGGGCAGCAGCTGGGTATAGGCATAGCTGAGGATGCCAAGCGTCGCGAACATGTTGAGATAGACAGCCAGAAGCGCGGTGCCGTCATAGGGACGCTTGATGAACATCTGATGGAAGGCGACCATGATGAAAAACAGGCCGATGAAGCGGTGCGTATACCGCCACAGATGGTACGGAATCTCGATCTTCGTCCGCGGGATGATCTTGACGATGCTGAGAACGAGCAGAACGACGAAACCGTAAAACGCGTACTCTCCGGCGGATGCGGCAAGCTGGTTCAGCCCGCTCGTCAGCGCCAGGCCCTTGAAGTCGGGTTTCAGGAAATAATGCACGAGGATGAGGCACAGCACCGAAATGCCGATCCTGCGGTGAAAGTGATAGACGCGGTCGAGGCCACCAAAGAGCGCTTCTACGAACGGCGGGCGCGCGGCCATGAACTGGGCGACCGCCATGCCGACGAAGGCGGCAGAGGAGGCCATCAGCGAAAACGTCGTCAATGCATTGGTGTGACTGACTGCGGGTACGGCCAGCAGCGCCGCAAATGCCATTAAGGACCAGACCAGAAACGCGCCCACTTGCATCTTGCGCCCCTCAACGCCGATGGCTGACGGTTGTTGCCCAACCTTGTGCCTGTTGCCTTCGATCGCCTACGACCAAGGAAACAGCAACCAGGTTCTTGCCGCAACGGCCTTCACACCTCTTTCGTGTGCGGGCCTTGTTGGGAGAGTGGCAAGCACCTTTCGGTTCGTCAACACGATTCCGATTGGAAACGTCCTATGAGGTTCGCTTATTCATGCCTTTGAAATTCGTATTTTTTAAGCATTCACTTATTTTATCGTGCGCGTCGGAAAACCGCCGCTTGTGACAGGCGTAAATCCGGACAATCTGGGCGCTTGCCTGGCTGCAGGAATTCGTGCAAGCTGCTGATATATCAGCACCAAAGGAACGGCATGTCACCGCAATCCCAGGCTCACCTCGCCTACCTCGCGCTCGAACGCCTGATCGTCACGTTGAAGCTCGAGCCCGGCGCCCTGGTCACCGAGAGACAGCTGATCGAACTTGCCCGGCTTGGGCGAACACCGGTTCGCGAGGCGATCCAGAAGCTGGCCTGGCAGGGTCTCATGGATATCCGTCCCCGCGTCGGCTTGCAAATCACCACGATCCGGCCGGACGACCAGGTGCATGTCATGCAGACGCGCCAGAAGCTGGAGCCGCTTGCGGCCGCTCTGGTCGCAGCGCACGCAAGCGCCGAAGACAGAAGTGCGATGAAAGCCTGCGGTGCGGAGATGGCCGCCTGCCTCGAGGCAGGCGATATGGAGGGCTTTCTCGTCGCCGACAAAGTGTTCGACGAACTGATGGAAGAAGCCTGCCCGAACCGGTTCCTGACTGCAGCGCTTGCGCCGCTGCAGACACATGCCCGCCGCATCTGGTTTGCTTCGTCCTCGCCCGAAAAGATGGCCGGCTCGGTCCGCCGCCACGTCACGGTGATCGATGCGATCGAGCGGGCCGATGCGGAAAGTGCGTCGGCCGCGATGGCGGAGCTGATGAGCTATCTGTCGGACGCCTGAGAAGGTGTCACCTTCACCAAAAGAAACCACGTCAAACAATTGCTTTCACAGTGGTTTCGTCGAAGCACTTCAGGCCGCCGGGATCATGCTGCCGGTCTTCAGCCGACGTACATGCCAGTCGAAAGACTCTTCCAGAATGTGCGGCGTCTGTCCACCGCGGGTGGCGACTGCGCGGCTAAAGTAATCCGACAGGAGCGCCCGATAGGCCGGGTGGCAACAGTTCTCGATGATGGCCGGTGCGCGCTCGCGCGGCGCCAGGCCGCGCAGATCCGCAAGGCCGTGTTCGGTCACCAGGATATCGACGTCGTGCTCCGTGTGGTCGACATGGGAGACCATCGGCACGACGGATGAAACCGCCCCGCCCTTGGCTACCGACTTGGCAACGAAGATCGACAGGAAGGCGTTGCGGGCGAAATCGCCGGAGCCGCCGATACCGTTCATCATGTCGGTGCCGCCGACATGGGTCGAGTTGACGTTGCCGTAGATATCGAATTCGAGCGCCGTGTTGATGCCGATGACGCCCAGGCGACGGATAATCTCCGGGTGGTTGCTCACCTCCTGCGGACGGAGCACCAATTTGTCCTTGTAGGCGCCGATGTTGCGGAACACCCGATCGGCCCAGGCGCTGGAGAGCGTCATCGACGAGGCCGAGGCAAAGCTCAGCTTGCCCGCTTCGAAAAGCTCGAAGGTGCTGTCCTGCAGCACCTCGCTATACATGCGCAGGTCATGGAACGGGCTGTCGACGAGGCCGCTCAGCACCGAATTGGCGATGACGCCGATGCCGGCCTGCAGCGGATTGAGCGTCATGTCGAGCCGCCCCTTGCGTACCTCTTCCTCAAGGAAGCCGATCAGATGCCCCGCGATCGCCGTCGTTTCCGCATCCGGCGGCGAGATCCGCGCGGCGCTGTCCTCCTTCTCGGTGACGACGATGGCAACGATCTTCTCGGGATCGACGGGGATGTAGGGTGAACCGGCGCGGCTGTCGCAGGCGACGACCGGGATTGGCGTGCGGCTCGGGCGCTTCGCCGGAATGAAGATATCGTGCAGGCCTTCGAGTTCGGGACTATGGCTGAGATTGAGTTCGACGATTACCTTCTTCGCCAGGATCGCGAAGCTTGCGGAATTGCCGACCGAGGTCGACGGAACGATGCCGCCGTCTTCGGTGATCGCCACCGCCTCGACCACCGCATAGTCGATGGGACTGATCTGGCCGGAGCGCAACTGCTCCACGGTCTCCGACAGATGCTGGTCGATGAACATCACCTCGCCGCGGTTGATCGCAGCGCGCAGAACCGGGTCCGACTGGAATGGCAGACGCCGGGCAAGAACTCCCGCCTCCGTCAGGGTCTTGTCGATGTCATGACCGAGCGAGGCGCCCGTCATCAGCTTGATGCGAAACTTCTCCCGAGCGGCCCGTTCGGCCATGGCAAGCGGCACGGCCTTCGCGTCGCCGGCCTTGGTGAAGCCGCTCATGCCGATGGTCATGCCGTCCTTGATCAGCGCGGCCGCTTCTTCCGGCGTGGCGATGCGATCACGCAGCGGTTTGCAGCGGATCCTGGCTTCCAGGTCGGTTGGTGAAACATGGCTCATCGGGCACTCCCAGAAATGGCCCACGAGGCTCATATCAGGACGGCGCGGGCTTGGTTCGTCGTGCGCCTATTTTCGCATGTCTGCGTGCGCACGCTATGAAGATTTGCAGGAGCACGATAGCCGCTGGGACCGCAGGGCGGTACGCAGAATGGGAAAGGCGGAGCTACCGCCGACGCATAGCTCGATGGCATTTCGCCTTAAACGACGAGGGGCGCACCCTTGGCGCGCCCCTCGAACGATAAATTGCACAAAAAAGGGTCAGCCGACGAAGGCGCGTTCGATCACGAATTCGGCCGGCTTGTTGTTGGCGCCTTCGGTGAGACCTGCGGCCTCGAGGATTTCCTTGGTGTCCTTCAGCATCGCGGTCGAGCCGCAGATCATGCCGCGATCGACAGCCGGATCGAGCGGCGGCAGGCCGAGATCGGAGAAGAACTTGCCGTTGACCATCAGGTCGGTGATGCGGCCCTTGAACGGGAAGTCCTCGCGGGTCACGGTCGCATAGTGGCGCAGCTTGTCGCCGACGATCTCGTTCAGGAATTCGTGGTTGCGGATTTCCTCGACCAGATCGAAGCCGTATTTCAGCTCGGCGACGTCGCGGCAGGTATGGGTGAGGATGACTTCCTCGAATTTTTCATAGGTCTCGGGATCACGGATCAGGCTTGCGAAGGGTGCAATGCCGGTGCCGGTCGAGAACATGTAGAGACGGCGGCCGGGAACCAGCGCGTCGAGCACCAGCGTACCAGTCGGCTTCTTGCGCATCAGCACCTTGTCGCCGGGCTTGATCCCCTGCAGGTGCGAGGTCAGCGGGCCATCCGGCACCTTGATCGAGAAGAATTCGAGTTCTTCGTCCCAGGCGGGGCTGGCGATCGAATAGGCGCGATAGACCGGCTTGTCGCCGACCATCAGGCCGATCATCGCGAATTCGCCCGAGCGGAAGCGGAATTCGGCAGGGCGGGTCATGCGGAAGCGGAAGAGTCGATCCGTATAGTGTTCAACGCTGGTAACCGTCTCGACGTAGACGCCCGCCGGTGCCTGGATCGCGAAATCTTCCGTTTTTGCCGGAGCATTCATCTTAGCTACAAGTCCTGTAATGATGACCCTGTTTATCAACAATGACCGGATATTCCAAGCCACGCACAATGGGAAGGAAATCCCTTCCAAATATAGTCGCTTTCGGAAATTTCGGCGTGCTTCACACTGTCGCGGCCTTCGGCAGTCTCAGGAGACCCGCCGCCAGCTGTAAGACTTCGCATCGGCGGACGGCTTCGCCGTCGGTTGATAGTGAACGGCGATGCCAGGAAGACGTCCTTCTGTCAGGCGCTTCAATGCCGTCGCATTGCTGACGGCAAAGCTGTCGACACCACAGCGCAGCATCAGCGGGATCTGGTCGATCAACACGTCACCGACCGCCCTCACCTCGCCGGTAAAACCAAGACGCGCACGCAGCAGCGACGCATGGCTGAAGGCGCGGCCATCATTGAACGCCGGGAACGCGACTGCCACCAACGCCAGGCGATCGAGGTGTGGTGCAAGCTTCGTCACGTCGTCGGCGGGCGCGATGACCACACCGAGACCGGTTTCGTCGCTGTCTGCGACCTTGACCAGGAAGGCGTCGAGACCGACGATCGCCTTCTCGTTCGAGCCTGCCTTGGTTTCCTCCGTCTCGATGATCCAGGGATCATCGCCCACGAAACCGGTTTCCTTCCAGATTTTCGTCATGTCTGTTCCTCGGAGCCTCAGGCAGCTTCCTGCGCGCTGCCGTAGAGCGCATCCTTGAAGGGTAGTGGGCCGACGCGGCGATAGGCTTCGAGGAAGGTCTCGTCCCTGTCGCGGCGCAGTCCCAGATAGGTGTCGACGATCGTCTCGACGGCGTCGGTCACTTTCTCAGGCTCGAAGCCGCGGCCGATGATCTCGCCGATCGAAGTGTTCTCATCGCCGGAGCCGCCAAGCGTGATCTGATAGAGTTCCGCACCCTTCTTTTCAACGCCAAGCAGGCCGATATGGCCGACATGGTGATGACCGCAGGCATTGATGCAGCCGGAGATCTTGATCTTCAGCTCGCCGATCTCGGCCTGACGCTCCGGCGCACCGAAGCGGGTGGAAATCTCCTGCGCCACCGGGATAGAGCGCGCATTGGCAAGCGCGCAGTAGTCCAGCCCAGGACAGGCGATGATGTCGGTAATCAGCCCGGCATTGGCGGTGGCAAGACCGGACGCGACCAGCGCGCGGTAGACCGGCTCGAGATCGGCCAGCGCCACATGCGGCAGGATCAGGTTCTGCTCGTGGCTGACGCGGATTTCGTCGAAGGCATATTCCTCGGCGATATCGGCAACGGCATCCATCTGCGCGTCACTGGCGTCGCCCGGAATGCCGCCGATCGGCTTCAGCGAGATCGTCACCATGCCGTAGTCCGGGTGCTTGTGCGGCTGCACGTTCTGCTGCACCCAGCGGGAAAATTCCGGATCGGTCTTCTTCCAGCGCGCGAGGCTCTCCCAGCCTTCGGCGCGGCTTTCGAGGGCCGGCGGCGCGAAATAGGCGGAGATCGCCTGGATGTCCGTCTCCGGCAGCTTCAGTTCGGTGTCCTTCAGCGCCGCGAATTCGACCTCGACCTGACGCGAGAGTTCTTCGGCACCGGTTTCGTGCACGAGGATCTTGATGCGGGCCTTGTACTTGTTGTCGCGGCGGCCGTGCAGGTTGTACACGCGCATGATCGCCGTGGTGTAGGAGAGCAGATCCTCTTCCGGCAGGAAGTCGCGGATCTTCTTGGCGATCATCGGCGTGCGGCCCTGGCCACCGCCGACATAGACGGCAAAGCCGATGCGGCCGTTTTCGTCCTTCTTCAGGTGCAGGCCGATGTCGTGAACCTGGATCGCCGCGCGGTCGCGCTCAGCGCCCGTGACGGCGATCTTGAACTTGCGCGGCAGGAACGAGAACTCCGGATGCACGCTCGACCACTGTCTCAGGATTTCGGCATAAGGCCTTGGATCAGCGACTTCATCGGCCGCTGCACCGGCGAAGTGATCGGCGGTGACGTTGCGAATGCAGTTGCCAGAGGTCTGGAGCGCGTGCATCTCGACGCTTGCGAGTTCCTGAAGGATATCCGGCGTGTCCGACAGACGCGGCCAGTTGTACTGGATGTTCTGGCGCGTGGTGAAGTGACCGTAGCCGCGGTCATACTTGCGCGCGATATGGGCGAGCATGCGCATCTGGCGGCTCGACAGCGTGCCATAGGGAATGGCGACGCGCAGCATGTAGGCGTGAAGCTGCAGATAGACGCCGTTCATCAGGCGCAGCGGCTTGAAGGCGTCTTCGGCGAGCTCACCGCTCAGGCGGCGCTCGACCTGATCGCGAAACTGTTCGACGCGGGAGGATACGAAGGCGTGGTCGAATTCATCGTAACGGTACATCGGGTATCGGTTCCTCAGGCAGCGTGTTTCGGGCTGGAAAGGCCATTGTAGCCGGCAGCATACGGGATCGACGGGCCCTCGGCGCGGATGCGCTCGCGCATGCGCAGCGGACGAAGCGTGCCGTTGACCTCTTCGACATCGACGACGTTCGCATCAACAACCTTGTTGTCGTCGAACGCCTGCTTGCCGGTGGCTTCGAGCGCCGTCACGGCCTCGGCATGGCGGGCGATGAAGGCGTCCTGAAGCTGCTCGACCCAGTTGCCCGCGGCATCCAGCCAGACGGAGATGCCGTCCGAAAGTCGATTTGCCGTCAAAACCTTGCTCACCATGACCTCTTCCTCAGTTCAAAATCTGTTCGTTGCGCCCGAAGGCGGCTTCAACGTTTTTCTTCTCGCCACGCACCTTGCCTGCGACCAGCGGTTCGGACCGCTCGAAGTTGGCGCCGGCGACAGCATCGCCGATGATGACCATGACCGGACCTGCAAGCTCGCTGCGGTTTTCGAGATCCGGAAGGTCCTTCAGCGTACCGTGCAGCAGGCGGCGATCGGCGCGGCTGGCGTTCTCGATGACGGCAACCGTCGTTTCCGGCGGAAGGCCAGCCTGCATCAGACGACCGGCGACCGACGCGGCGACGGTGCGCCCCATGTAGACCGCGATCGTCGCTCCGGAGACCGCAAGCCGCGCCCAATCGGGCAGGACTTCACCGGTCAAATCATGGCCGGTCGTGAAGACCAGCGAGGAGGCAACACCGCGAAGCGTCAGCGGCAATTCAAAATCGGCAGCCGCGGCGAAGGCCGAAGTGATGCCCGGAACGATCTCGTAGCTGATGCCGGCTTCGCGTAGCGCCGCCATCTCTTCGCCGGCACGGCCATAGACCAGCGGATCACCGGACTTCAGACGGACGACGCGCTTGCCTTCAGCAGCCAGCGTCACCAGCAACTGGTTGATCTCATCCTGGGACTTCGTGTGGCAGCCCTTGCGCTTGCCGACCGACAAGCGCTCCGCATCGCGACGGCCCATGTCGACGATCGCCTGCGGCACCAACGCATCATAAACGATCGCGTCGGCTTCCATCATCACGCGCTGGGCGCGGAGCGTCAGCAGGTCTTCAGCGCCCGGACCGGCCCCGACGAGCCAGACGTGGCCTTTCGCCTTCTCAGGCGCATCGAGAAGACGCGAAGCCTCGCGGCGGGCGGCAGCCAGATCGCCGCCGGCGACCTTGTCGGCCACCGGGCCTTGGAAAAACCGGCGCCAGAACAGTCGGCGGGCAACGCCACGCGGCACCAGGCGATCGACCGTCTCGCGATAGCTTGCGGCAAGCGACGCGACGACGCCGAGCGAGGGGGAAAGCAGCTGATCGATCTGGGCGCGGATCATCTGCGCCAGAACCGGCCCCGCCCCTTCGGTACCGATGGCAACGGCAACCGGAGCACGATTGACGAGCGCCGGCGTGAAGAAATCGCAGAAATCGGGTTGGTCGACGGCATTGGCCGGGATCTTGCGTTCGCGCGCTGCGATGACGATGCGCTGGTCTTCGGCGGCATTGCCTGTCGCGGCAAAAACGAGGATGGCGCCGTCCAACTGCTCGGGAGCGAAGGCGGCGACGATATGTTCGATGGCGCGTTCACGAAGGTATTGCGCGAATTCCGCTTCCGGCGCGTCGGCGAAGACCACAATCGACGCTTCCGTGTTTAGCAGCAGCCGCACCTTGGCAAAGGCTTCGTCGCCATTGCCGAAAACCGCCACGCGCTTTTGCGCGACGCGAAAGAATGCGGGGAAAACGGCGAGCTGCTGCGGCATGGTTAGACGGTCGTTCCTTCTACAGGCTGCGGCGAATATCCCTTATGGCGCACGACAATTGAAGGAACAGAAATTTCAATGCCTTTCCAGGCACGTATTGTTTTGCTCGGCGCTGCACCATTTTGAGCAAATATCTCCGAGCCTGTTCAATCGCCGACCTTGGCGCGGCCATTGCGCCGCATGGGCAACGTCCGTTAAATGCGGTCAACGACCTGCCGGAGACCTGTGACATGACAAAACCAGAACTCGCCGAGCGGCTTTTGACCGTCATCGAAGAGGATATCCTGCCGCTCACCGAAAAGGGTGTCGCCGCCGGCAACAAGGTCTTCGGCGCGGCGATCCTGCGCAAGTCCGATCTATCTCTGGTGCTCGCCGAAACCAACAACGAGACGGAAAATCCGCTTTGGCATGGCGAAGTCCATACGTTGAAGCGTTTCTACGAGATGGCGGAAAAGCCGGATACGCGTGATCTCATCTTCCTGTCGACGCACGAGCCCTGCTCCATGTGCCTTTCGGCCATCACCTGGGCCGGCTTCGACAATTTCTATTACTTCTTCAGCCACGAGGATTCGCGCGACGCCTTCGCGATCCCGCACGACCTGAAGATCCTGAAGGAAGTCTTCCGGCTGGAACCGGGTGGTTACGCTCAGGACAACGCCTTCTGGCATTCCGCCTCGATCGCTGCCCTTTCGAAGGATGCCGACGCTGAAACCCGCGATCGGCTCGCCGCCCAGGATGCCCGGATCCGCGCCCGATACCAGAGCCTTTCCGACAGCTACCAGTCGGGCAAGGACGAAAACGCCATTCCGCTGAACTGAGATCCATGGAACCTTCACACGACATAAAGCGCCTGCTCGACATCATGGCGGCGCTCCGCCAACCTGAAACCGGCTGCCCCTGGGACATCGTCCAGACCTTCGAGACCATCAAGCCCTATACGATCGAAGAGGCCTACGAGGTCGCCGACGCCATCGAGCGCGGCGATATGCACGACCTCTGCGACGAGCTCGGCGACCTGCTGCTGCAGGTGGTCTTCCATGCCCGCATGGCGGAGGAAGCCGGCGACTTCGCCTTTGGCGACGTCGTCGAAGCGGTTACCCGCAAGATGATCCGCCGCCATCCGCATGTCTTTGCCCGCTCCGACGCCGATACGCCCGAGGCGGTGAAGCTGCAATGGGATGAAATCAAGCAGGCCGAGAAGGCCGAGCGGCAGGAAAAGCGCGCCAAGCGCGGCCTGGCTCCGGACGCGGCCGCAAACCATCTGGGCTCGGTGCAGCGCTCATTTCCCGCACTCGTAGAAGCCCTGAAGCTGCAGGAGCGCGCTGCAAAGGTGGGTTTCGACTGGTCCGAACCGGAACCAATCCTCGACAAGATCGAGGAAGAAATCGGCGAGTTGCGCCAGGCGCTGCGCGAAAAGGACCGTGCCAAGGTCAGCGACGAACTGGGCGACCTGATCTTCGCCGTCGTCAATATCGGCCGCCATGTCGGCACCGATCCGGAGATGGCGCTTCGCGGCACCAACACCAAGTTCCGCCGCCGCTTCGCCCATATCGAGCGCGAGCTCGGCGCGGCCGGCGAGACGCTGGATGAGGCAACGCTGGAGCGGATGGAAGAGCTCTGGCAGGCGGCGAAGGCGATCGAACGGCAGCTGGGCTAGAACGAGCGGGACGCGCCCTCGCATGCGTCCCGTTACCCTAAGCCAAGGCCGACAGCCGCCGACCCCGGGGCAGCTATGGCTTACCAGTCTTCCGCGACCGGCTTCGGCCCATTTCCGAGGCGGCGCTCCAGCTCGGAGGCCTCGTTCTCGGTCAGCCTGAGATCAAGGCTCACCCGGCCATCTTCCAGGTCTTCACGACCATCGACGATCGCGTGCTGGTAGACCCAGGGCAGAAGCTGCAGCTGATCGATGCCGAGAACGACCGTGCATTCCGTCAGAACACCGGAAAGACGGCGTCCGATTTCGGCGAGCAGTTCGTCGACGCCGTCACCGGTGATCGCGGAAACGGCAACCGTGTTGTTGGACGTCGCCGCCTTGCCGCGCAATGCCTCGCGCGATTCGTCGTCGAGCCGGTCGATCTTGTTCCAGACCTCGATCAGGCGCTCGGAGGCTTCCTTCTCGTCGATGCCGAGATCGGAAAGGATTCTGAGAACATCGCTTGCCTGCGCCTGGTTGTCCGGGTCAGAAAGGTCGCGCACGTGCAGGATCAGATCTGCCTCCAGCACCTCTTCGAGGGTCGCGCGGAACGCGGCAACAAGGTGCGTCGGCAGGTCGGAAATGAAGCCGACAGTGTCGGAGAGGATGACCATGCGGCCATGCGGCAGCTTCAGGCGCCGAAGCGTCGGGTCGAGCGTCGCAAACAGCATGTCCTCGGCAAGAACCCCCGCCCCGGTCATGCGGTTGAACAGCGTCGATTTTCCGGCATTGGTGTAGCCGACGAGAGCGACGATCGGGTGCGGCACTTTCTTGCGCTTGGAGCGATGCAGCTGCCGTGTGCGGCGCACCTGCTCCAGCTCGCGCTCGAGCTTGACGATGCGATCCTGCAGCAAGCGCCGGTCCGCTTCGATCTGGGTTTCACCCGGACCGCCCATGAAGCCGCCACCGCCGCGCTGGCGCTCAAGGTGGGTCCAGCTTCGGACCAGGCGGCCCTTCTGATAGTTGAGGTGCGCGAGATCGACCTGCAGCGTGCCTTCCTTGGTGGAGGCGCGGCGACCGAAGATCTCGAGAATGAGGCCGGTGCGGTCGATGACCTTGGCGTTCCATTCCTTCTCGAGATTGCGCTGCTGCACCGGCGTCAGCGGATGGTCGACGATGACAAGGCCTGCATCGAGCTCGACGAGGATATGGCCGATCTCTTCGATCTTGCCGGTGCCGAGCAAGGTGCCGGGCTTCGGCTGCGCCACCGGAACGATGGCGCCGTGCACGACCTCAAGGTCGATCGCCATGGCGAGGCCAGTCGCCTCTTCGAGACGACTTTCGTCCGAGCGCGTCGTGGTGGTCGAGAGGATCTCTGCGGACTGCCGTCCGGTCTTTTTCAAGACCGGAACGATAACGACCGCGCGCATGTCGTCGCGGAGCTTCTCGAGCTCCGGAATGATCGACGACAATTTTGAATCACGCTTGGTAATGTGCCTAACGTCCCGTCAGGATGCGGCTTCTTCGTTCTCGAACATCTGCAGCGGCTGGCCGGGCATGATGGTCGAGATCGCGTGCTTGTAGACCAGTTGCGAGTGGCCATCGCGACGCAAAAGGACGCAGAAGTTGTCGAACGAGGTCACAACGCCGGTAAGCTTGACGCCGTTGATAAGAAAAATTGTCAATGAAATCTTTTGCTTGCGGACCGTGTTGAGAAAAAGATCCTGCAAGTTTTGAGAACGTTCCGCCATCGCGCCGCTTCTTTCTTATTTGCCGGCGTTTCGCGCCGGTGCATTTTTGTCAAATTCAGCAATCAGAGGCGCCACAAGTACCTTCCCCGACACCTCTTCAGAGTTGGTATCAAATCAATGTCTTTTCCGCAACGCCGAAAAAGGCTTCGCGAATATTCTGTGCTATGCTTCCCGGATGACCATTGCCGATCGGCTTGCCGTCGATCGAAATGACCGGAAAACAGATGCTGGTGGCAGCCGTGATGAAGACTTCGCGCGCCGCGAGCATCTCATCCACCGAGAACGCCCTCTCCTCGATTTTGACCTCGAGCGGCACCGCCACGTCCATCAAGGTGGTGCGGGTGATTCCCTTGAGGATGCCGTGTTCTGCCGGCCGCGTGCGCAGGTTTCCATCACGATCGACGATCCAGACATTGGTCGCCGCCCCCTCCTTCACCGTGCCGTCGGCATCGACGAAGATCGCCTCCTGCGCGCCTTCTTCCTTGGCCTTCTGGCGCGCCAACACGTTGGGCAGAAGCCCGACCGACTTGATGTCCACCCGGTCCCAGCGGTTTTCCGGCACCGTGATCGCCGCAATTCCGTGGGTCGCCTTCCTGGCAATGGCCCCGGCATCGGTGCGTTTCGCCGTCACGACGATGGACGGGCGGGTTTCTGCCGCCGGAAAGACGTGGTCGCGGCGCGCTACGCCGCGCGTGACCTGCATGTAGAACAGGCCGTTCCTTACCCGGTTGCGCCGGACGACTTCGCGGATCACGTGGACGAGCGCCGCCCTAGTCATCGGCCAATCGATGCGCAACTCGCTGAGCGACCGGCCAAGGCGGTCGAGATGACGGGTGAGGTCGACGATATAGCCGTGTCGCACCTCGCAGACCTCGTAGACGCCGTCGGCAAACTGGTAGCCGCGGTCCTCGATATGCACGCCGGCGTCTGCGTGCGGCACGTAGGCGCCGTTGACATAGGCAATTCGGGACATCGTCTCGCCTTTAGAAATACTGGATGCTGACGCGGAACAGCTGCTCGACGTGGCGCACCGCATCCGCGGTGGCGAAGAGCACGACGCGATCCTTCGCCTTGATCCGGGTGGCACCGTCAGGACGGATGAACGTCTTGTCGCGATAGAGCGCGCCGATGCGGATACCGTCGGGAAGTTCGAGATCGCGCAGGGCCTTGCCGACGAGCGGCGAGGTTTCGAGAGCCTCGGCCTCGATGACTTCGGCCATGCCCTTCTGCACTGCGTAGACCGAACGGATGCGGCCCTTGCGGACATGCTGCAGCACGCGCGAGATCGTCACGGCGCGCGGGTTCACATAGGCATCGACGCCGGCGGTCGCAGCGAAATCCTGGTAGGACGGCTCGTTGATGAGGACGAGCGTGGACTTTGCACCCAGGTGCTTCGCCATCATGCTGCCGAGGATGTTGATCTGGTCGTTGTTGGTCAGCGCCACCACGAGATCGGCATCCTGGACATCGGCCTGCGCGAGGATCCGCTGGTCCATGGCCGAGCCGTTGAGCACGACCGTGCTGCTCAGCTTGTCGGCCATCATCACGGCGCGGTCACGATCGCTCTCGATCAGCTTCACCCGCGTGCGCGACTGATGGTCCTCGATCGCCTTGGCAACGAAATATCCGACATTGCCGCCGCCGAAAATGATGATGCGCCGCGCCTCCTGCTCTTCATGCCCGAACAGCGCCAGCGTGCGCCGCGCATGATCCCGATCGCAGACGACATAGGCGATATCGCCCGCCTGCAACTGGTCGTCGGAATGCGGCACGATTACCTTGCCGTTGCGGAAAATGCCGGTGACCGTCGCAAGCAAATCGGGAAACAGTTCGCTCAACTGCTGCAGCGGCGTTCCGACGACGGGGCAATCCTCCAGGCATTCGAACGCGACCATGGCGATGCGGTCGTCGGCGAAACGTACGACGTCGATCGCGCCGGGAAAGGAAATGCGCCGCAACACCAGCCGCCCGACTTCGACTTCGGGCGAAATGGTGACGTCGATCGGCACGTTCTCGCGCGAAAACAGGTTTGCATATTCCGGCGCGAGATAGCTCTGCGCCCGGATTCGCGCGACCTTGGTTGGCACGTTGAAGATCGCGTGCGCCACTTCACAGGCAACGATGTTGACTTCGTCGGACAGCGTCACCGCAATCAGCATGTCGGCCTGGTCGGCACCCGCCTTGGCCAGCACGTCCGGGTGCGCCCCATGGCCGACATAGCCGCGCACGTCGAGGCTCTCGGTAATGTTGGCGATCAGTGCCGCCGACGTATCGATCACCGAAACGTCGTTGTCTTCCTGTGCCAGCCGCTCGGCAATGCCGTAGCCGACCTGCCCCGCGCCACAAATGACTACCTTCATGTCGTTCTTTCACATGCGAGCGCGGGCGGGTTGGCCGGGAATTCCGGTCACACACCCAGCGACTTCAGCTTCCGATGCAGTGCCGACCGCTCCATGCCGACAAATTCCGCCGTGCGCGAAATGTTGCCGCCGAATCGGTTGATCTGCGCGATCAGATAATCACGTTCGAACATTTCGCGAGCCTCGCGCAACGGCAGCGTCATGATGTGCTGGTCGCCCTGCGCCGAGATCTTCGGCAGCGTGTCGCCCACTTCCGTCGGCAGCATGTCGGCCGAGATCGGCGTATCCGGACCGTCGCTGCGCGCAAGGATCATCAACCGCTCGATGTTGTTGCGAAGCTGGCGGATGTTGCCCGGCCAATCATGCGCCTGAAGCACCGCCAGCGCGTCGTCACCGATCTTGCGCGGACGGATGCCGGCCTGCTCACTGACCTGGCGCATGAACATGTCGACGAGGAACGGAATGTCCTCGCGCCGCTCGGCCAGCGCCGGGACGCGAACCGGAATGACGGCCAGCCGGTGGAAGAGGTCTTCGCGGAACAGGCCCTCGGAGATCATGTTTTCGAGGTTGTAGGCGGTCGACGAGATGATGCGGACGTCGACCTTCACGCGCTTGGTGCCGCCGACGCGCTCGAACTGCTGGTCGACGAGCACGCGCAGGATCTTGTTCTGCGTCTCGCGCGGCATCTCGCCGATCTCGTCGAGATAGAGAATGCCGCCATGGGCTTCCTCAAGCGCGCCCGTGCGGCGCGGCTGGCCCGGCGTGCCTTCGGTCCCGAACAGCGCGACCTCCATCCGGTCCGGGGTGATCGCCGCTGCGTTCAGCGCCACGAACGGCCCAGCGGACCGCGTCGACTTGCGGTGGATCATGCGCGCGACCAGTTCCTTGCCGGAACCCGAAGGCCCCTGGATCATGATGCGGCTGTTGGTCGGCGCAACCTTTTCGACCGTCTGGCGAAGCTGCGAGACCGCGACGGACGTGCCGATCAGCTCGACCGGGTCGCCGGACTTCTTCTTCAGTTCCGAGACTTCACGCTTGAGCTTGGAGTTCTCCAGCGCCCGCTCGGCGATCAGGATCAGGCGGTCCGCCTTGAACGGCTTCTCGATGAAATCATAGGCGCCGCGCTTGATGGCGTTGACGGCGGTTTCGATGTTGCCGTGGCCGGAAATCATGACGACCGGCAGATCCGGGTGGCGTCCCTTGATCTCGTCGAGCAGCGCCAGGCCATCGAGGCGGCTTCCCTGCATCCAGATGTCGAGGAAGACCAGCCGCGGCACACGATCGCTGATCGCCGCCAGCGCGCTGTCACTGTCGAAGGCGGTGCGCGTTTCGTGCCCCTCGTCGGACAGGATACCCGACACGATCTCGCGGATATCTTCCTCATCGTCCACAACCAGAATATCAGCGGCCATCGCTCGCACCCTTATCCTTCAAACTCTCTTCGCCCCCGGTTTCTCCGGCAGGCGGCAGGATCACGCGGATCATCGCCCCGACACCGCCGTCGTATTCGGCTGGCGCGTCGTGCAATTCCAATTGTCCGCCATGGTCCTCGATGATCTTCTTGACGATGGCGAGACCCAGGCCCGTCCCCTTCTCGCGCATCGTCATGTATGGCTCCAAAATACGGTGCCGGTTTTCGGTGGGCAGGCCCTTGCCGTTGTCGATGATATCGACGACGAACAGGCCGGTCGCCGCATCGCTTCGCGCACGCGCCACGATAACAGGCTGGCCGCGGACAGCGTCCGCCGGCACCGCCTCGATCGATTCGACGGCATTCTTGACGATGTTGCCGAAGGCCTGGGCGAGCATGCGCTCGTCGAACAGGCCCTCAAGCGGCTCCTCGCCAAAGTCGCGCACGAAGTTGATATGGTTGTTGCCCATTTCGCGCAGGAACACTGCATCCTTCAGGATCGCGCGAAGATCCGCCCGTTCCTTTGTCGGCTTCGGCATGCGCGCGAAGGCCGAGAACTCGTCCACCATGCGGCCGATGTCTTCCACCTGGCGCACGATCGTATCGGTGCACTGATCGAAGACCGCCTTGTCGTCCTGATTGATCTGCTTGCCGTAGCGTCGCTTCAGGCGCTCGGCGGAAAGCTGGATCGGCGTCAGCGGGTTCTTGATCTCGTGCGCGATGCGGCGCGCCACGTCGGCCCAGGCGGTCGAGCGCTGGGCGATGACGAGATCGGTGATGTCGTCGATGGTGATGACGTAGGATTCGTTCGCCTCGCCGCCCTCTTCCCGCGTCACCTGCACGTTCAGCGTGCGCTCGGTTCCGCCGCGCATGACGTTGATCTGCTTGCGGTAATCGTTGCGATGGCGGCCTTCGGCCTCGACCAGGACCTCCTCGATCTCCGGCGCAACCTCCCGCAGGTCAGCACCGAGAAGATCCGGCGCCGCCTTCTTCAGGAAATCCTCGGACGACGGGTTGGCGATGGTGATCTGGCGATCGCGCCCGACACCGATGACGGCCGCAGTCACGCCCGAAAGAACGGCCTCGATGAAGCGGCGGC
Organism: Ensifer sp. ENS09; assembly: GCF_014852425.1. NCBI lineage: Bacteria > Pseudomonadati > Pseudomonadota > Alphaproteobacteria > Hyphomicrobiales > Rhizobiaceae > Ensifer > Ensifer sp. ENS09. Next base: position 103,877 of record NZ_JACVBP010000001.1, on the reverse strand, counting down.
GGTGGTCGACTTCGTCCTTGGCCTCCAGGATCTGCTCCTGCTGGCTGCGGATCTCCGAAACCATCTTGTTGAAGGTTCGCGACAGATTACCGACGTCGCCATCGACGGCGCGGACCGGCACGACGACGTCGAGATTACCGGAGGCAACGCTGTCGGCGGCACCGATGAGCTGGCGGATGGGCCGGACAATCCGGTCGGCGACCGCGATGGCGGTCCAGATCGCGGCAAGCAATACGATGAGGGCAAAGCCGATATAGAGCACGCCGAAGGCGATCTGGGTGAAGGTTCGCCCGGCCTCGAGCATCTTGTACTCGGCGGTGTTCTCCTCCATCAGCCGGAGCGAGCGCATGACCTCCGGGTCGACATTGCGAACCGTGTAGAGGAAGGTGCCGGGAATGTCGTCGAGCGGGATGACCGCGCCGACAAGGTTGGTGATGCCCGGCGGGATCAGGGTCGGCTGGCCGGAGACGGAGCTCTTCAATGCATCCGGGGGGATGGCCGGCAAGGGCCGGTCGGTCGAGATGCTCGCCTGCACGATGGGGCTGCCGTCGGCGCGCACAAGAAAGGCGCCCAGCATGCCGCGTCCCCGCGCCTGTCGGGTCATCAGCTCGGCAAAGCCCGTACGGTCGAGGCTGTAGAGCTGGCGATTGCGTTCGAGGTCGTTGGCCATCGACACGGTCTGGCCCTGCAGATAGCTCGCATTTTCGAGCACATAGGCCTGCGCGACGTTGATCGAGGAGCGGACGATCGCCTGGGTTCGGAGCGAGAACCAGCGATCGAGGCCGACATCGAGCGTGATGCTGGCAAAGATCGCGACGAGCACCGCCGGCGTGATCGCGACGATCGAAAACAGCGCGACGATGCGCACGTGCAGGCGTGCAGCCGCGCGCCCCTTGTGGCGGGCGCGCAGGAGACGCAGAATTTCACGGGCAATCAGATAGATGAGGCCGACGACGAAGAGGCTGTTGATCGCCGCGCAGGCGATGACGACATTTCGTTCGAGCTTGATGGGCGTCAGGCCGAGAAGCACGAGCAGGGAGACGGTCGCGCAGATCAGCGCGCCGGTTGCCAACATCAGGCCCGGCAGGGCAAAGGACCCACGACGATCCTGCGCCGCCAGTCCCTCATCTGTGCCCAGCGGCAAGGCCATTGCGTCCACCATGAAAAGCGTTCCCCCAACCGTCGCCAGCCGGCGACGGCATCTTTTACTTGCATTCTCGGGTCAAAGGTTGACCTCACCACCCAGCTGGGCTGCCGCGCTGCACCCCCGTCAATCGATTGGGTCAAATCGATTGAACAGGACGGCAACGACGCGCGATTCGGCGGCCGTTATCCGTTCAAGCAACGCATTGTGGCGAAAATGCAACGGTGGGTGTGGCCAAGTCAAGCGCTGCGTGAGCTGCGATAGACCGAAACACCGAGCTCGCGGATCTTCTTGCGCAGAGTGTTGCGGTTGAGGCCGAGCAGATCGGCCGCCTTGATCTGGTTGCCGCGAGTGGCGGTAAGCGCCGCAAGGATCAGCGGATACTCCATTTCCGCCAGCACCCGGTCGTAAAGGCCAGCCGGCGGCAAGGCCTCACCGAAGCTTGCGAAATATTGGCGCATGTTTTCTTCGACCGCCTGCGAAATCGTCAGCGAGCCGGGGCGTGCCGCCGCCTTCTCGATCGGGCTGTCCGGAATCTCGGAGCGAAGCTCGTTTTCGATGATCTCACGGCTGATGACGTCCTGTGGATAAAGTGCCGTCAGGCGCCGCACCAGGTTCTCCAGCTCGCGCACGTTGCCCGGCCAGGGATGCGCCTTCATCAGTTCCAGCGCCTCATGGTCGAAGCGCTTGACGTCCAAGCCCTCCTTCTCGGCCTGCTGGACGAAATGGCGCACGAGGTCCGGAATGTCCTCGGCACGGTCGCGCAGGGGCGGCAGCCGAAGCGGCACCACGTTCAGGCGATAATAGAGGTCTTCACGAAAAAGGCCCTGATTGATCGACTGCTTCAGGTCCTTGTTGGTCGCAGCGACGATGCGCACATCGGAGCGGATCGGCGTACGCCCGCCGACGGTCGTATATTCCCCCTGCTGCAGCACGCGCAAAAGACGCGTCTGCGCGTCCATCGGCATGTCGCCGATTTCATCGAGGAAGAGCGTCCCGCCCTCAGCCTGCTCGAAGCGACCGGTCGAGCGCATCTGCGCGCCGGTGAAGGCACCCTTCTCGTGGCCGAAGAGCTCCGATTCGATCAGGTCGCGCGGGATCGCCGCCATGTTGATCGCGACGAACGGGCCGTTGCGGCGCTTGCCATAATCATGCAGCGCGCGGGCGACCAGCTCCTTGCCGGTGCCGGACTCGCCGGTGATCATCAGCGTCAGGTCGGTCTGCATCAGGCGCGCCAGCACCCGGTAGATTTCCTGCATCGCAGCCGAGCGACCGACCAGCGGCATGCCGTCCTGGGTGTCGTCGTCGAGCTTTGCCGGCCGGCGCTTCGGCTCCGACAGCGCCCGGCCGATGATGCCGATCAGTTCAGTCAGATCGAAGGGCTTCGGCAGATAGTCGTAGGCCCCCTTCTCCGACGCCTTGATCGCCGTCATGAAAGTGTTCTGAGCGCTCATGACCAGCACCGGCAGGTCGGGACGCGCCTTCTTGATGCGCGGCAGAAGATCGAAGGCGTTTTCGTCCGGCATCACCACGTCGGTCACGACCAGATCGCCATCGCCCGCCGCAATCCAGCGCCACAGCGTCGCCGCGTTGGAGGTGATGCGGACATCGTAGCCGGCGCGGCTCAGCGCCTGGTTCAGCACGGTGCGAATGGCGGCGTCGTCATCCGCGACGAGGATCGTGGCACCGGTCATGCAAGGTTTCCTTTTGTCATCGGCATGTCGTCGTCATCCGCGGCCTGGCCCTTGGAGGCAGGCATCAGCACGCGGAAGGTGGTGCGGTTCTGCTGGCTGTCGCATTCGACGATCCCGCCATGGCCGCCGATGATCTTGGCCACCAGAGCGAGACCCAGGCCTGAACCATTGGTCTTGGTGGTGATGAAGGGGTCAAACAAGAGCGGCAGCAGGTCCTGAGGGACGCCTGGGCCATTGTCGTGCACGCAGAATTCCAGCGGCAGCGAGATCTTCTCGCGCGTCCCGGCAACCGACAGGCGAATGCCCGGCCGGTAGGCGGTCGTCAGCAGGATTTCGCCGTCGTGGCGCTCGCCGATCGCTTCGGCCGCGTTCTTGATCAGGTTCAGGAACACCTGAACCAGCTGATCGCGGTTGGCATAGACCGGCGGCAGCGACGGATCGTAGTGCTCGGCGAACTTGATGTGGCGGGCAAACCCCGCCTTTGCGATCGCCTTCACGTGGTCGAGCACCGAATGGATGTTGAGCGGCACGCGATCGACGGGGCGTTCGTCGGAAAACACCTCCATGCGATCGACCAGCGAAACGATGCGGTCGGTCTCGTCGCAGATCAGCCGCGTCAGAGCGCGGTCTTCGTCGTTCGCCGAAGCCTCCAGCAGCTGCGCCGCACCGCGAATGCCCGAGAGCGGGTTCTTGATTTCATGCGCCAGCATCGAGGCAAGACCGGTGACCGAACGGGCAGCGCCGCGATGCGTCAGCTGCCGGTCGATCTTGTCTGCCATCGAGCGCTCCTGGAAGACGACGACGACCGCACCCGGCTCGGACAGCACCGGGGCGACATAGAGGTCGACCAGCTTGTCGGCGCCAAGGCGCGGCGAACTCAGGTCGACGCGATACTCGTTGACCGGCGCCTTGCGCTCGCGCACCTGCTCGATCAGCGTCAGCAGCGGGCTACCAAAGGGAATGAAGGCACTGATGTCGTGGCGCGCCAGGTGGTTGGCGCTGGCGCCGAAAAACGATTCGGCCTCCCAGTTGGCAAAGGCGACGAGCCCCTTGGCATCGACCATGATCACCGGGTTCTGGATGGCGTTCAAAACCGCCATCGACAGGCCGTTGGCGACGGCATCCGGCATGCTCGGTTTCTCGGTCATGCGGCGATCCCTTCCGCGACCGCCTCGCCTTCCGGTTTGCCCGGGGCGGCGTCGAGCATCGCCGCGCGAGCCCTGTCGCGGACGAAACGAGCATCGGTCGATGTCAGGATTGCCGCCTTTTCACTCCCCGCCATGTCAGGGGCGGCTCGATCGAGGTACCATGCAACATGCTTACGGGCATGCCGAAGGCCGACCTCGACGCCATAGAATTCGAGCATCATTTCGTAGTGCTCCGCAAAGATATCGGCGACCTCCGCCGGCGATGGATGCTTCACGGCGCCAGCAAGGAGGCCGACGTGCCACGGGCGCCCTTGGGAGGAACGGCCGGCCATGACGGCGTCCGCGCCCGATCGGCGAAGGATCTCCTCGGCGTCGGCAACCGTCTCCACGTCACCATTGGCGACCAGCGGCACGGTAACGACCTCGCGAACCAGCCGGATCGCATCCCAATCCGCCTTGCCGTTGTAGAACTGCATGCGCGTGCGACCGTGCACGGTGATCGCCTTCACGCCTGCCTCTTGCGCCCACTTGGCAATCAGCGGCGCGTTGATCGAGTTTTCGTCCCATCCAAGCCGCATTTTCAGCGTCACCGGCACATCGACGGCGTTGACGGTCGCCTCGACCAGCGACAAAGCATGATCGGGGTCGCGCATCAGGGCCGATCCGGAATAACCGCCCGTCACTTTCTTTGCCGGGCAGCCCATATTGATGTCGATGATGTCGGCGCCATTGTCGGCGGCGATCTTCGCCGCCTCCGCCATCCAATGCGCCTCGCGGCCCGCAAGCTGGACGATATGCGGCTTGATCCCGGAGTTCTTCAGCCGCGCCCAGGATTCCTGGGCATTACCGACCAGTTCACGGCTCGCCACCATTTCGGTGACGACGAAACCCGCGCCGAAGCGCCAGGCAAGCCGCCGGAATGGTAGGTCGGTGACGCCGGACATCGGCGCGAGCGCAACCCGGTTGCGGATTTCGATGGATCCGATGCGAAGCGGAGACGAAAGAGCCGGAATTGGCAAATGCATATCTTTCAGGCACATGTTGTTCCTGCACTATTTTTAGACATTGTTCTCGGACTTGCCAAGCGATTTCGGCGCGGCGCGCAAAATTCTAAGCTCGGCTGGCAAAGCACGACCCTTCGCGGTACATCACGGCGAAGATCGGCGAATGCGGGACCTCATACAGAAAATGCAGCCTCAAGAACAGCTCAAGTGCGGCGTCGTTATCGTTGCGGCAGGACGCGGCGAACGCGCCGGACAATCGGCCGAGGGTCCGAAGCAATACCGAACCATCGGCGACCGCCCCGTTATCGCCCATACGCTTGACACTTTCGCGACATGGCCGGACGGCGGCCCGATCGTCGTCGTCATCCATCCGGACGACGAAGCGCTGTTCGACACTGCACGCAAGCGCTCCGCGGCCAACGACGTAATCATCGTCCACGGCGGCGCGACCCGGCAAATATCGGTGCTCGCCGGCCTTGAGGCCCTGGCCGACATCGGCGCGCGCCGCGTGATGATCCACGACGCGGTGCGCCCCTTTGCCGATCACGCACTGCTGTCGCGCTGCGCTGCGGCACTGAGTGAGGACGTCAAGGCCGTGCTGCCGGCAGTCGCCGTTGCAGACACGCTGAAGCGTGCCGGCAAGGATGGCACGGTCACGGAAACCGTGCCCCGCGACGGCCTTTATGGTGCGCAGACGCCGCAGACCTTCGATCTCCAGGCCATTCTTGCCGCCCACCGGGATGCGGCAAGAAGCGGCCGCACGGATTTCACCGACGACGCGTCGATCGCCGAATGGGCCGGCCTCAAGGTCGTGCTCGTCGAAGGCGCCGTCGACAATGTCAAGCTTACGCTGAAAAGGGATATCGCCATGGCCGACGAGAAACTCAAGCGCATTGCCCTGCCCGATGTGCGCACGGGCAACGGCTACGACGTGCACCAGCTCGTCGAGGGCGACGGTGTCACGCTCTGCGGCGTCTTCATTGCGCACACCAAGAAACTCTCCGGCCATTCCGATGCCGACGTGGCGCTGCATGCGCTCACCGATGCGCTGCTGGCCACCTGCGGCGCCGGCGACATTGGCGATCATTTCCCACCGTCGGACCCGCAATGGAAAGGCGCGCCGTCGCGCATCTTCCTGGAACATGCGGCAAAGATCGTGCGCGAGCGCGGCGGCGTCATCACCAACGCCGATGTTTCGCTGATCGCGGAGGCGCCGAAGGTCGGTCCGCACCGCCAGACGATGCGGGAGAACCTTGCCGACATGCTGGACATTTCGCTCGACCGCTGCTCGGTCAAGGCGACCACCAACGAACGTCTCGGCTTCGTCGGGCGCGATGAAGGCATCGCGGCGATCGCAACGGCCACCGTCGTCTATGGGACCCTCACCTGATGTGGCCCGCCGATATCGAAGTCCAGGCCGGGCAGATCATCGCTGTGTTCAGCGTGAAGGGCTTCAAGGTCGCGACGGCTGAATCGTGCACCGGCGGCCTGATCGCCGGCGCGCTCACCGAAATATCCGGCTCGTCCGCCGTCGTCGATCGTGGCTTCGTCACCTATTCCAACGAGGCGAAGGTCGCAATGCTCGGCGTCGAGGCGGCAACGCTCGCCGCCCATGGCGCCGTCGCGCGACAGACGGCGGTCGAGATGGCCGAGGGTGCCGTTCAGCATTCTGCGGCCGATTTCGCAGTGGCCGTCACGGGCATTGCCGGACCGAGCGGCGGGTCGGCTGACAAGCCGGTCGGGCTGGTGCATCTGGCCGCAGCCGGCCGAAACGGCGGGCTGCTGCACCGGGAGATGCGCTATGGCGATATCGGCCGCAGCAACGTCAGGCTTGCGACGGTGCGCACCGCGCTCGAGATGCTGATGCAGATCGCTCAGGCCGAATAGATGCTGTCGGCGCGCTTTTCGAAGGCGTCGGAAAACATGCGAAACGCGCGATCGAACATCGAGCCCATCAGCGCGCCGAGAATGCGGCTCTTGAATTCGTAGTCGATGTCGAAATGCACGACCGACTGCCCCTCGCCCGAGGGCTCGAAGCGCCAGCGGTTGTCGAGATATTTGAACGGCCCGTCGATGTACTTCACATCGATGGTGCGCTCGGCCTTGTTCAACAGCACCTGCGTCGTGAAGGTCTCTCGGATCGCCTTGTAACCGACGGTCATGTCGGCAAGCAGCAGCATCTTGCCGTCACGTTCCTTGCGGGAACGTACTTTCAGCGCCTCACAGAGCGGCAGAAACTGCGGATACTTTTCGACGTCGGCAACGAGATCGAACATCTGGTCTGCGGTGTGCTTGACGACGTGGTTGGTTTCGAAATGCGGCATAAAGGGGAGTTAAGCGGGAGAGCCGAGAAGATCAAGGAGCCTGCGTATCTGGCGGCGCGATTTCAGCTGCAGAACCGGCACGTCGGGGCCGTGCTTTGCCAGACCTGCGACGATGTGCGGCGTAAATTTCTGCTCGAACGTCCAGATGAATTGAAGGAAATCCCAATCGACCTTTTCGATGCACCCCGGCGCCATCTGCGGGCGGGTGCGGCCGAAGTGTTTCAGCCAGCGGGTAACGACGCCACGTATGCAGACAAGCCGCGGCATGCGCACCCAGATCACGATGTCGCTTCTTGGCACCCGGATATCGAATGAGGACGGACTGGTGCCATCCATGACCCAGCGATCGGCGGCGATCCTCTCGACAATGCGCTGGCGCTGCTCCGCCCGGTCACGCTCGGCCCAACCCGGCAACCAGCGGATATCCCGATCGATCGAAATATAAGCTAGCTGGAACTGACGGGCGAGCTTCAGTGAAAGCGTCGACTTGCCGCCGCCGGAGCACCCGACAACGAGGATACGCCTGGCACTGCGAATATGGTCGGCGGCAACGGCATCGTCGACATAGTTGACGCTTGCCGGTTTTGACGGCTGGTTCATGGAAACTCCCGTGGAATTCGGGAAGAACGAAACCCAATGTGAAACTCCGGCGCGGGGCCGGAGTTTCGGTATCTTTTGAAAGCCGGGCTATCAGCCTGCCACGGCCGCCAGCTTCTTCTCGCGAGCCGCGCGCAGGCGGGCGAAGTCGTCGCCGGCGTGGTGCGAGGAGCGCGTCAGCGGGCTCGACGACACCATCAGGAAGCCCTTGGTGTAGGCGACGGTCTCGTATGACTTGAACTCCTCGGGCGTCACGAACGCTTCGACCTTGTGGTGCTTGCGGGTCGGCTGCAGGTACTGGCCGATCGTCAGGAAGTCGACGTCAGCGGTTCGAAGGTCATCCATCAGCTGCAGCACTTCGTTGCGCTCTTCACCGAGGCCAACCATGATGCCTGACTTGGTGAACATGGTCGGGTCCAGTTCCTTCACGCGCTGCAGCAGTCGGACGGAGTGGAAGTAGCGTGCACCCGGACGGACCGTCAGGTAGTTGCCCGGTACGGTTTCCATATTGTGGTTGAAGACGTCGGGCTTGGCAGCAACGACACGCTCGAGCGCGCCCGGCTTCTTCAGGAAGTCCGGCGTCAGGATCTCGATGGTCGTCGAAGGCGATGCTTCGCGGATCGCCCAGATCACCTTCTCGAAGTGCTCGGCCCCACCATCTTCCAGGTCGTCGCGGTCGACCGAGGTGATGACCACGTGGCTGAGGCCCATCTGCTTGACGGCCTTGGCGATGTTCGCCGGCTCTTCCATGTCGAGCGCATTCGGCTTGCCGGTCGCGACGTTGCAGAAAGCGCAGGCGCGGGTACAGATCTCACCCATGATCATGAAGGTGGCGTGCTTCTTGTCCCAGCACTCGCCGATGTTCGGGCAGCCGGCTTCTTCGCACACGGTCACGAGCTTATGCGACCGCACCAGTTCGCGGGTCTCCATATAGCCCTTGGACATCGGCGCCTTGACGCGGATCCACTCCGGCTTGCGCATCACTTCCGTGTCGGGCTTGTGCGCCTTTTCCGGATGGCGGACGCGTTGCGCCCGGTCAGAGACGGCATCGAATACCGTTACCATACTGTCTTCCTCGTCGCGGCGGGGCCGGCATCAGGCCGGGTGACCCATTTTCGCTCTATATAGACGGCCCGATGGCAAATGTCAGGCCGTCTTCATATCACGCCCGACGGAAGCGCAGATGGCCCGGCAGGCTATCGTTTGACGGCGCGACCAACGGCGATCAGCAGGCAGGCGCCGATGAAGCCGATGACCAGATAGGCAACCCAGCCGCCAAAGGTCATGCCGAAGGCCGCCAGGATAAAGTTCAGCACCACCGCGCCGATGATGCCGAGCAGTATGTTCATGAACAGCCCCATGTCGCTGTTCATGAACCTCTCTGCGAGCCACCCGGCCAAACCGCCGATGATGATCGCAGCCAGAATACCGACGCCGTTCACGCTCATTGTTATCTCCGTGCATTGAAAACGAGGCAGTAATCAATGCCGAAGCCGCGTGAAAAGTTCCGTCGCTACACCCTTTAGGCGTTGAGCGCGCGGCCGTAGGCGTCGAGCACGCTTTCCTTCATCGTCTCCGAGATCGTCGGATGCGGGAAGATGGTGTGCATCAGGTCTTCCTCGGTCGTCTCGAGGTTCATCGCGACGACAAAACCCTGGATCAGTTCTGTGACTTCGGCACCGACCATGTGGGCGCCGAGCAGCTCGCCGGTCTTTTTGTCGAAGATCGTCTTGACCAGGCCCTGGTCCTCGCCGAGCGCAATCGCCTTGCCGTTGGCAACGAAGGGGAAGCGGCCGACGCGAATGTCGCGGCCGAGTTCCTTGGCCTTAGCTTCCGTCAGACCGACCGAAGCGACCTGCGGGTGGCAATAGGTGCAGCCCGGGATCTTCAGCTTGTCCATCGGGTGCACGTTCGGCAGGCCGGCGATCTTCTCGACGCAGATGACGGCTTCGTGCTCGGCCTTGTGGGCGAGCATCGGCGGGCCGGCAACGTCACCGATCGCGTAGACGCCGGGAACGTTGGTCTTGCCGTAGCCGTCGATGACGATGCAGCCGCGGTCGGTCTTCACGCCGAGCGTTTCGAGGCCGAGGTTCTCGATGTTGCCCTGGACGCCGACGGCCGAGATCATGCGATCGGCGGTGATCTTTTCGACCTTGCCATCCTTCATCTCGACATGGGCGGTGATCGAGTTGGCAGCCTTCTCGACCTTCGTTACCTTGGCCTGGAGATGGATCTTCATGCCCTGCTTTTCGAACTGCTTCTTGGCAATGCCCGAGATCTCGGCGTCTTCGACCGGCATGACGTTCGGCATGACTTCGACGACCGTCACGTCGACACCCATGGTGCGGTAGAACGAGGCGAACTCGATACCGATCGCGCCCGAGCCCATGACCAGCAGCGATTTCGGCATTTCCTCGGGCTTCATCGCCTCGAAATAGGTCCAGATCAGCTTGCCATCGGGCTCGATGCCCGGCAGCGCGCGCGGACGGGCGCCGGTGGCAATGATGATGTGCTTGGCGGTGTAGGTGCCCTCACCCTTGGTGTTCTTCGGCTGCGGCGCCTGCGGCTGGACGACGGGCTTCGTCGACTTGCCGACGACGATCTCGCCCGGCTTCGTCAGCTTGGCTTCGCCCCAGATCACGTCGACCTTATTCTTCTTCATCAGGAAGCCGACGCCGCCGTTCATGCGCTCGGCAATGCCGCGCGAGCGGGCGACGATCGCCTTCAGATCCGGCGTCACCGTGCCCTCGATCTTGATGCCATAGCTGCCCGGATGCTGGGCATAATGAAGAACCTCAGCGGAGCGCAGCAGCGCCTTGGTCGGGATGCAGCCCCAGTTGGAGCAGATGCCGGCCAGATGCTCGCGCTCGACGACCGCGGTCTTGAGACCCAACTGTGCCGCACGAATGGCGGCGATATAGCCCCCCGGACCCGAACCGATGACGATGACGTCGTAATTCTCAGCCATGTGTTTCCTGCCTTTGTCTCAAGCGACCTTGCGGGTGAAGAGCACCCAGTCGTGTTTCTTGCTTTCCTCAAAGAGCGGAACCGCTTCGACGCGCGCTGCCTCGCCGAAGCCGTTTGCCCTGTATAGTGCCTGCGCCCTCACGTTGTGGCTTTCGGTGATCAGGCTCACCGGCGCCGATCCGGCGCGTTCGAATTCCTTTGCCAAGAGCGCCTTGCCGATCCCGCGACCGCGCTGATGGCGATAGACGCCGAGGCTCTCGATGAACCAGTGCCCGACGATCTGCCTCTGCAGCGCCAGCAGGGGCTCGAGAACCGGGTGCCTGGCCGTAATCTCAGCCGCTTCCGGCCCGATCCCATAGCCGACCGACAGTCCGGCAACCTCATCATCGATCTCGGCAACCAGCGCATCGCGCCAATTCCCCGGGCCGGGCTCTTCGCGCAGCTTGTTACGGCCGCGCTCGAAGGCCGTATCCGTCACCCCATGCTGAACCGCGCCGTACCAAAGCCAGGAGGCAAAGCCATGCGCGGCGATGTCGACGAGGATGGCGAGTTCCGCCGCCTCACGTCTTTCCGCCGGACGTATGGTGACGCCCCCGACCATTCTCAGACCCCGAGCATCATCCGCACGACCGGTTCCAGGCCGCGGCCGATCGCTCGCGTATTTTCCGCATCGAGATGTACGCCATCGAGCGGCGTGGTCTCCGCCACCGAGCCAGCGTCGAAGAAGCCGCAATCGAGTTCGTCGGCGAGGTCACGGTAAAGCGGCGCCAGCATCGCCGACTGTTCGATGCCGCCGGCAAACATGGCGGCAAACCCGGCATTGGCCGTTTCGCAGAGCTGCGGCGGCGATACGATCAGGATCTCCGGGCCTTCTTCGCCAGCGACCGGCCAATCATGCCGGCGCACCAGGCTGACGAGACGTTCGATCCCTTGCACGGCACCGAACGCGGTCCCGTGAATGATCGGCTTCATGTCGTTGGCGCCGAGCAGCAGAATGACGAGATCGAGCGGGGCGTGGCTGTGCAGCACCGTCGGCAGCACCTTGGCGCCGTTGCGGTCGCAATCGGCGAGATGATCGTCATAGGCGGTGGTGCGGCCGTTCAGCCCTTCGGCAATGACCTGGACGTCCGGGCCGAGTGCCTTCTGCAATACGCTTGGCCAGCGATCGGCAAGCGCATGACGCCCGCCATCGGTAGCATCATAGCCCCAGGTCAGACTGTCGCCATAGCAGAGAACTGTTTTCATCGTCCGGGCCCGCCTTCGACTACGCGAAAAGGAACGGACCGGCCCAAAGGCCGGTCCTTATCCAACTCAGACCAGCATGCCCATCGGGTTTTCGATGTAGCGCTTGAAGGCACCGAGCAGTTCGGCGCCGAGCGCGCCATCGACGGCGCGATGGTCGGTCGAGAGCGTGACGGTCATGACATTGGCGATGACCATCTGCTTGTTCTTCACGACGACGCGTTCCTCGCCGGCACCGATCGCCAGGATCGTGGCGTGCGGCGGGTTGACGACGGCGGCGAAGTTCTTGACGCCCATCATGCCCATGTTCGAGACGGCAGTGGTGCCGCCCTGGTATTCCTCGGGCTTCAGCTTGCGGTCCTTGGCGCGCTGGCCGAGGTCCTTCATCTCGTTGGAGATGGCCGACAGGCTCTTCAGGTCCGCCTGGCGCACGATCGGGGTAATCAGGCCGCCGGGGATCGACACGGCAACACCAACGTCGGCGTGCTTGTGCTTGACCATGTTGCTTTCGGTCCAGGAAACGTTCGCGTTCGGAACGTCGCGCAGTGCCAGCGCCAGGGCCTTGATGACCATGTCGTTGACGGAGAGCTTGTAGACCGGCTTGCCGCCCTGCTCGGGAGCAGCGGCATTGAGCTGTGCGCGCAGCGCCAGCAGCGCGTCGAGTTCGCAATCGACCGACACGTAGAAGTGCGGGATCGTCTGCTTGGATTCGACGAGACGCTTGGCGATCGTCTTGCGCATGCCGTCATGCGGCACGAGTTCGTAGGACCCCGGCTCGAACAGCTTGAGAACGGCTTCGTCCGACGGGCCCTTGGCGAGCGGAGCGGCTGCAGGAGCAGCAGCGCCGGCGGCCGGTGCGGCGGCGGGCTTCGCGGTGCCACCGGAAACGGCAGCTTCGACGTCCTTCTTGATGACACGGCCATGCGGACCCGAACCGGCGATCGCCGAAAGGTCGATACCGGCGTCCTTGGCCAGACGACGAGCGAGCGGCGAAGAGAAGACGCGGGCGCCGCCCTCAGCCTTGGCCGGCTGGGCTGCAGCCGGTGCAGCGGCAGGAGCCGCAGCCGGAGCGCTCGGCGCTGCCGGTGCAGGCGCTTCGGCCTTGGCGGCAGGTGCCGGTGCTTCCGCGCCGTTGCCGCCCTTGGCGGCGGCAGCGACATCCTCGCCATCGGCGGCGAGGACGGCGATCAGCGCGTTGACCTTGACGCCTTCGGTGCCGGCGGGGACGACGAGCTTGGCAACGGTGCCTTCGTCGACAGCTTCGACTTCCATCGTCGCCTTGTCGGTCTCGATCTCGGCGATCACGTCGCCGGACTTGACCTTATCGCCTTCCTTGACCAGCCACTTGGCCAGATTGCCTTCTTCCATCGTCGGGGAGAGGGCAGGCATTGTGATGTTGATAGGCATCGAAGGGCCCTCCCCTTATTTGTAGCAAACGGCTTTCACCGCATCGACAACCTCTGCGACGTTCGGAAGCGCCAGCTTCTCGAGGTTCGCGGCGTAAGGCATCGGCACGTCCTTGCCGGCGATCGTCAGGATCGGAGCGTCAAGGTAGTCGAAGGCCTGCTGCATGACGCGGGTCGCGATTTCGGTGCCGACGGAAGACTGCGGGTAGCCTTCTTCGACTGTGACGAGACGGCCGGTCTTCTTGACGGATTCGATGACCGTCGGCAGGTCCATCGGACGGATGGTGCGCAGGTCGATCAGTTCGACGTCGATGCCTTGCGCTTCGAGTTCGGCAACTGCCTTGACGGCGTAGGTCATGCCGATGCCGAAGGAGACGATCGTCGCATCCTTGCCGACCTTGTGGATACGGGCCTTGCCGATCGGCAGAACGAAATCGTCAAGCTTCGGCACTTCGAACGAGTGACCGTAGAGGATTTCGTTTTCGAGGAAGATGACCGGGTTCGGATCGCGGATCGCAGCCTTGAGCAGGCCCTTGGCGTCGGCGGCCGTGTAGGGCATGACGACTTTCAGACCCGGGATATGGCTGTACCAGGCGGCGTAGCACTGCGAGTGCTGGGCGGCCACGCGGGCAGCGGCACCGCTCGGGCCACGGAAGACGATCGGCGCGCCCATCTGGCCACCGGACATGTAGAGCGTCTTGGCAGCGGAGTTGATGATCTGGTCGATCGCCTGCATGGCGAAGTTGAAGGTCATGAACTCGACGATCGGGCGCAGACCGGTCATGGCAGCGCCGACGCCGACGCCGGCAAAGCCGTGCTCGGTGATCGGGGTATCGATGACGCGACGTGCACCGAATTCCTGCAAGAGGCCTTGGGTGATCTTGTAGGCGCCTTGGTATTCGGCGACTTCTTCGCCCATGACGAAGACGTCGTCGCTGGCGCGCATTTCTTCGGCCATCGCGTCACGAAGCGCTTCACGAACGGTCATGGTGACCATTTCGGTGCCGGCGGGGATCGCCGGATCAGCGGCAACTTCGACCTTCGGCTGGGCTGCAACCGGAGCCGGCGCGGAAGCGGCCGGCGCTTCGGCAGCAGCTGCCTTCGGTGCTTCGGCCTTCGGAGCGGCGATATCGCCTGCGCCTTCGCCGTCCTGCAGCAGCACGGCGATCGGGGTGTTGACCTTGACGCCTTCGGTGCCGGCAGCGATCAAGAGCTTGCCGATCGTGCCTTCGTCAACAGCTTCGACTTCCATCGTCGCCTTGTCGGTCTCGATCTCGGCAATGACGTCACCGGAAGTGACCTTGTCGCCCTCGTTCTTCAGCCATTTCGAGAGCGTGCCTTCCTCCATGGTCGGGGAAAGGGCAGGCATAAGAATTTCTACTGGCATGTTTGTCCCTCCCCGGATCAAAGCAGGATGTCGGTGTAGAGCTCGGATGCATCCGGCTCCGGATCGGCCTGGGCAAAATCGGCGCTGTCGGCAACGATGTCGCGGACGTCCTTGTCGATCTGCTTCAGTTCGTCCTCGTTCGCCCAACCCTTTTCGGTCAGACGCGCCTTCACCTGCTCGATCGGGTCATGCTCCGAGCGCATCTTCTGCACTTCGTCCTTCGAGCGGTACTTCGCTGGGTCGGACATCGAGTGACCGCGATAGCGATAGGTCTGCATCTCGAGGATGATCGGACCCTTGCCCGAACGGCAATGCTCAACAGCCTCGTCGCCGGCAGCCTTGACCGCACGCACGTCCATGCCGTCGACCTGGAAACCGGGAATGTTGAAGGAGACACCGCGCTGCGAGAAGTCGGTCTGTGCCGAAGCGCGCGAAACGGAGGTACCCATGGCGTAGCGGTTGTTCTCGATCACGTAGATCACCGGCAGCTTCCAGAGCTGCGCCATGTTGAAGCTTTCGTAGACCTGGCCCTGGTTGGCAGCGCCGTCACCGAAATAGGCAACGGACACGTTGTCGTTGCCGCGATAGCGGTTGGCGAAAGCAAGACCGGTGCCGAGCGACACCTGGGCGCCGACGATGCCGTGACCGCCGTAGAAGTGCTTTTCCTTGGAGAACATGTGCATCGAGCCGCCCTTCCCCTTGGAAAGACCGCTGCGACGACCGGTGAGTTCGGCCATGACGCCGCGGGCGCTCATGCCGCAGGCCAGCATGTGGCCATGGTCACGGTAGGCGGTGATGACCTGGTCGCCTTCTTTCAGCGCCATCTGCATGCCGACGACGACAGCTTCCTGGCCGATGTAGAGGTGACAGAAGCCGCCGATGAAGCCCATGCCATAGAGCTGGCCGGCCTTCTCCTCGAAGCGCCGGATCAGCAGCATTTCGCGGTAAGCACTCAGATCTTCCTGTTTGGAGAATTCGGCGAACGTGCCGCCATTGAAGTCTTTCTTCGCCGGCTTTGCGGCACTCTTGCGGCTGGAAACGGACGCGGATTTTCGCGGAGCCATTCGTTCCTCCCAATGGTTAGCCTTTTGCGGTTACCATAGGGAAAGAAAGCAGACACAGCAATGCCATATTTGCATGGCTCACATTCCATGCAAACAATTGATTTTACTTTACAAATTTCAATTAACTGAATTTAGGTTAATTTGCGGCGCGGTGAAAAATAACGATCTCGTCACTTCGCGACATGTTGAGCGCGAGGCGAGCCTTTTCATCCAGCATGTCCCTTTCCAGCGACCCATCACTCATCAGCTGAACCTCCTTTTCAAGGATCAACCGCTGTTTCGTGAGCTTATCCAGCCGCGCCTGCCGCTCGACGATCTGGCGATCGAATTGCTCGGTCGCCTTCAGGCCATAGCCGCCGTGAATGGAATGATAGCCGAAGTAGGAGAGAAAGGCGACCGCGATCAGCGGCATCACCAGCCGTCCCAGTTTCCGTTTCTTATGATGCCGTGTCCACATGCATTCACGCCCTGATACGCAGTACGGCAATCAGATTAGCGGCGATTGATTAACCGACCGTTGACCATGAACGGCAGGAAAATAGAAACCCGCCCACACGGGACCGTGTGGGCGGGTTCGATTTTCAGACGGAAATCAGGCGGCGATCAGCCACGCAGGATCGAACGGCCGGCGTACTTCGCCTGCAGGCCGAGCTGCTCTTCGATGCGGATCAGTTGGTTGTACTTTGCGAGCCGGTCCGAACGGGCGAGCGAGCCGGTCTTGATCTGGCCGCAGTTGGTGGCGACCGCGAGATCGGCGATCGTCGCGTCTTCGGTTTCGCCCGAGCGGTGCGACATGACGGCGGTGTAGCGTGCCTTGTGTGCGGTCTCGACGGCGTCGAGCGTTTCCGACAGCGAGCCGATCTGGTTGACCTTGACGAGGATCGAGTTGGCAACGCCCATCTTGATGCCGTCGCGCAGGCGGGCCGAGTTGGTGACGAACAGGTCGTCGCCGACGAGCTGGCACTTGTTGCCGATGAGGTCGGTCACTGCCTTCCAGCCATCCCAGTCGTCTTCGGCCATACCGTCTTCGATCGAGAAGATCGGGTACTTGGCAGCGAGTTCCGCCAGGTATTCAGCCATTGCGCCCGGCTCGAGCGTGCGGCCTTCACCTTCGAGAACGTACTTGCCGTCCTTGAAGAATTCGGTCGCGGCGCAATCGAGCGCGATGAACATGTCTTCGCCCGGCTTGTAGCCAGCCTTTTCGATCGACTTCATGATGAAGTCGAGGGCTGCCGGAGCAGAGGCGAGACCCGGCGCGAAGCCGCCTTCGTCGCCGACATTGGTGTTGTGACCGTCGGCTGCGAGCTGCTTCTTCAGGGTGTGGAACACTTCCGAGCCCATGCGCACGGCATCACGCATCGTGTCGGCGCCAACCGGAACGATCATGAATTCCTGGAAGTCGATCGGGTTGTCCGCGTGTGCACCGCCGTTGATGATGTTCATCATCGGAACCGGCAGAACGTGGGCGTTCGGGCCGCCGACGTAGCGGTAGAGCGGCAGGCCGGCAGCTTCGGCGGCAGCCTTGGAAACGGCAAGCGAAACGCCGAGGATGGCGTTGGCGCCGAGGCGCGACTTGTTCGCCGTGCCGTCGAGCTCGATCATGGTCTTGTCGATCTGGATCTGGTTCTCGGCATCGAGACCGCCGATCGCTTCGAAGATCTCGCCGTTGACGGCTTCGACGGCGCGCTCGACGCCCTTGCCGAGGTAACGCGTTCCACCATCGCGCAGCTCGACAGCCTCATGCGCACCGGTCGAGGCCCCCGACGGGACTGCCGCGCGACCGAAGCTTCCGTCTTCCAGGTACACGTCGACCTCGACGGTCGGGTTGCCGCGGCTGTCCAGAATTTCTCGGCCGATGATGTCGATGATTGCAGTCATGATCTCTTCCCTATTGAGGACGGTGGGTGGTCGGGGCCTGTCATACGCCAAGGCCTCGAAATTACAATGGCGCGCAATATGCAAAAACAACCGCGCCATTGTGGTTCATGAAAATTTCACGAAGCGTCGCGGGGCTCAGCCCTTGGCGATCGCGTCGAAGGCGAGGAGCTTTTCGAGCAGCCGCGGCATGTCCTTCAGATGCACCATGTTCGGGCCGTCCGACGGCGCATTATCAGGGTCTTCGTGCGTCTCGACGAACACGCCGGCAACGCCGACCGCGACGGCGGCGCGTGCCAGGGTCTCGACAAACTCACGCTGACCGCCTGAGGAGCCGCCCTGCCCGCCCGGCTGCTGTACCGAATGGGTGGCGTCGAAGACGACGGGCGCGCCGAGCGAGGCCATGATCGGCAGCGAGCGCATGTCGGAGACCAGCGTGTTGTAGCCGAAGGAGGCGCCGCGTTCGCAGAGCATGACATTAGGATTGCCGCTTTCGGTAAACTTCGCCAGCACGTTCTTCATGTCCCAGGGCGCCAGGAACTGGCCCTTCTTGACGTTGATCGCGCGGCCGGTCTTGGCGGCTGCGACGAGAAGATCGGTCTGGCGCGACAGGAAGGCCGGGATCTGCAGAATGTCGACCGTCGGCGCGACGAGGGCGCACTGCTCTTCGGTATGGATGTCGGTCAGGACCGGAAAGCCGAATTCCTTTTTGAGGTCGGCGAAGATTTCCATCGCCTTGTCGAGACCGATGCCACGCTTGCCCGAAAGCGAGGTGCGGTTGGCCTTGTCGAAGGAGGACTTGTAGACGAGGCCGAGGCCGAGCTTGTTGCAGAGTTCCGAGAGCGCGCCCGCCATCATGAAGGCGTGTTCACGGCTCTCCATCTGGCAGGGGCCAGCGATCAGCGACAACTTCTCGGTCTGTGCGAAGGCGACCTGACGGGCGCCCTCACCGACCACGACTCTGGCATTGGTTTTCATCATCAAGCTCCAAACGCGAAGATCACCCCTTGCCCCGGCATTTCGGGAACAATGAGGCGCCCGCCCATTTCTGCAAATTCGATATCGTTGTCGGCGAACAGCGCCCGCGTCGCTTCGAGATCGGCAACCCGGAAGACGACTGCCCGCCCGCGCAAGCCCCGTTCGGCACTGCGCACCGAGCGACCGAAGAAGGCCTCCATGCCGGCGGCGTTCAGCACCGAGATCTTGGCGTTGGTGGTCGCGACATCCATGCCGAAGGAATGCGCCGAAACCTCGCGCTCATCGACCGCTTCCTGCAGCAGATACTGGAAATCGGTCGGATTGGCTTCCGACAGCACCACTTCGCTTATGCCGATCACACCGTTTTCGTGCCGTTCCAGCGCCGCCCGATCGGTGGGGAGCGCGCGAACGCGCTGACAGTTGAAGAGAAAGAGATCCGGCGCGCGAAGATCCGCGGCAAAGGCCAGGCGGAAGGAGCCCAGGCCCTCACGGCCATCCGGCAGCTTCATCGGCCGGGAAAATTCCAGCATGTCACCGCCGGAGATGCCGCACGCCCGAAAGCGGATATGATCGCTCGCCGCGTCCTTAGTGCCGAAGACCAGCGCCGAAAGACCTTCCGGGCCTTGGCGGAACCGGAAAGCCTGATCGCGCGCCACAAAGGCGTTGCCGTCGAGTGCGGCCGCCTCGCATTCCTCGCGGGACGCGATGGCGAGCGGTTCGAGATAGGTGCCGTCGGCAAAAAAGACGCAGGCATTTTCGGTGCCGAAGGGATGGCGAGCATCGTCCGCGACCGTGAAGCCGAGATCGGAAAGCCGGCGCCGCGCCTGGGTAAGCGTATCCACCGGCAGCACGAGGTGATCGAGCGGGCGGGTGGTGCGCTTGGAGAGGCTCATGGCGTGTTCCCTGATGGTTCGCCGCTGTTTGCAACTTTTGGCCGGCGAATGCAAGCCGGGTCACCGCCAGGGAGCGGATCGACGGTCCGGGCTCGGGCCGTTGCCACAAACGTGAACCATCCGCGGCCGGCTGCCCCGCCGCGGATTATGCTTGCCGACAGGAGGCTGGCCGCCGGAAGGTCAGTAGTAGCCCGGCGCCGTCGTGGCGTTGGCCGTGTTCCCCGCACCGAGACCGGGGGCGAACGTCTGGGGCTGCGTGTAGGACGTATTGGTCGAGGACGTCGAGGCACAACCCGAGAGCCCCAGCACGGCGACCGCCAAAGGCACGAACAACAAAGCGATGAAGCGCATACGGATTGACCCCTTTTCAGTTTCGCTGGTGAACAGGAAAGTACGAAAACGATGCTTTGGCGAGTACGTAACAGTAACGCGAGGTAAATAGGCGGCGACGAAGCCGGGTTCGACAACCGCAGCCCCCTACCGGCCGCTGCGGTTGCTCTTGTTGCGCGTAAGCCTTCGGCCCGACCGGGACACCGGGCTCACTCCATCAGGGGCGACGATCGCTCTTGATGGCGAAGGTGGCGATGAAGGTCGGCACGAACCTGTCGATCAGGAAACGAGCCGACGGCTGCCAATCCTCGTGAAAGCCGGCCAACAGGAAACCGGCGTGCAATTGCCCCTCGATTTGCTGAGAAAGGCTATGCCCGAACACCAGGGCCTCGCCGCGCCCGACCTTGGCCTGCACGACATCGGGAGGGAGATGCTCCGCTTCGGCAAAGGGGAGCCGGTAGGCCGGGCGGATAAGGCCCTTTTCCGCATGGGCCGGATCGCGGTCGCTGACGAAAACGATCGGATTGTAGAAGCTCGAAAGCAGCCGACCGCCTGTTTTCAGCACCCGGTGGCACTCCCGCCAGACCGGCCGGATATCCGGAACGTAGAGGTTCGAGATGGGGTGAAAGACGATATCGAAGGTTTCGTCGGCAAAGACAGAGAGGTCCCGCATGTCGCCCTGCACGGTCAAAAGCGGCAACCCTTCGCGTTCGGCGACGCGCCGATCCTGTTCGAGCTGTCCCTCGGAGATGTCGAAGACCGTAACATCGGCACCGGCCGCAGCCAGGATCGGTGCCTGCTGCCCACCCGCGGACGCCAGGCAGAGGATCCTCTTACCCTTGACGTCGGGCAACCACCCCTCAGGCAAGTCACCGGGCGTCAGCCGCGCCTGCCACTGACCCTTGCGGGCGTCGGCGATCATCTCCGGCGTGACCGGGCGCGACCATTCGCAGTCCTGGCTTGCCTGCCGGTCCCACGCCTGGCGATTGTGATCGATGATATCGAGATTGGAGGATGAAATATCTTGCATGTTCGGTCCCTGGAACTTGTCCTGATATGACCGCTCATGAAGGCGAATGGAGATCGCAGGCAGAAATGCCCTGGCGTTCGTCCGTCGATGCGGATCGCAGCAATGCCATCGTCCATCCCCTCCGCAAGCGAAGTTGAGGCGATTCGGTTTTCACCGGGCATTACTGGCGCATTGGACGACGCTCCTCTTACTGGAAGCCGCACACTAGCGGCTGGGTTGCGGGTGGTCAACACGGACCGCGGTCCATGCCGTGCGGCTTGCGGCCGCACGGGTTTGTCCAACTGCCCCGGCGAACGAATATCCGGCACGGTCTGCACGTTATCATGCTGCCTATGATTTCAACCGCTTGAGAAGCCGTCACAATTGCGTAAAATTCACCAATGCAGCCGGGAGTTATGCCGGGCAGCAGGCTGAGGGGCAGCATTTGATTATCGACTTGCAGGACAAGCAACGCATCCGGGCATGGCCGAGGGACGCCAAACGGCGCATCTGGACGCTGGCCCGGCTTCCAGTCGGGCACACGTTCACATGATGCGCGAGATGATGGCCAAGCTGGCTTCCATCGCCATCATGATGTTTGCGCGAGCGCTGACGGCGGCACGCGCCATCTGGCATGAGACCGGCCTGCCGCCAAAGCAGAGCATCTACTTCGCCAACCATTCCAGCCACGGCGATTTCGTGCTGATCTGGGCGGTCCTACCGCCTTGGCTCAGGGAACGCGCCCGGCCGGTCGCGGGCGCCGAGTACTGGCTGAAATCGAAGCTATCGCGCTTCATCGGCCGTGACGTGTTCGACGCGGTTCTGATCGAGCGCGACCCGGAAGCGCGCACGCAGGAACCGGTCGAGCAGATGGCGGCCGTGCTCAACGACGGATCGTCGCTCATTCTCTTTCCTGAAGGAACACGCAACCAGACCGAAGCACGCCTTTTGCCGTTCAAGAGCGGGCTCTTCCACCTCGCTTGCAAGCGCCCGGACGTGGCGCTGGTCCCCGTCTGGATCAACAATCTCAATCGCGTCATGCCCAAGGGGGAGTTCGTGCCGATCCCGCTCATCTGCACCGTCAATTTCGGCGAGCCGATGCGCCTCAAGGCGCAGGAGACGAAGGAAGAATTCATCGCCCGTGCCGAAGCCGCGCTGCTTTCGCTCGCGCCGTCATCGACGGATGACCGCGCATGAGCACAGCCAGCCTGGACATGCTCAAGCTGCTCTCCGGCGTCGGCGGCATTCTCGTGCTGGCGTCGAGCGTCGGCTACGTGCTCAAGCAGAAGCTTTCGCCTGACGGGTCGAACGGCGCGATCGAGAACCTCAACGCCCGCATCAAGGCGTGGTGGGCGATGGTGGTCCTGATCGCGATCGCCTTCGTTGCCGGTCGGGTCGGCGTGTTGCTGCTCTTTGCCTTCTGCTCGTTTGCAGCGCTGCGCGAATTCATCACGCTCATCAACACGCGCCGCGGCGACCACTGGGCGATCGCGGCCGCCTTCTTCGTCGTCCTGCCGATCAACTACTTCCTGCTCTGGGCCGAGCAATACGGGATCTATTCGATCTTCGTGCCGGTCTATGCCTTCCTGCTGATGCCGATCGTCGCGGTCCTTCGCGGCGACACCCGCGACTTCCTGGTCCGGATCTCCGAGGTGCAATGGGCGCTGATGATCTGCGTCTTCTGCGCATCGCACGTGCCGGCGCTGCTCACGCTGCAGATCCCGGGCTATGAGGGACGCAACGTGCTCCTCATCGCCTTCCTCGTCATCGTCGTTCAGTCGAGCGACGTGCTGCAATATGTCTGGGGCAAGCTCTTCGGCAAAACCAAGATCGCGCCCACCCTTTCGCCGTCGAAGACAGTCGAGGGCTTCGTCGGCGGCGTTGCGAGCGCGACCCTGATCGGCGCCTCGCTCTGGTGGATTACCCCGTTCACGCCGGCGCAAGCGGCGCTGATGTCGCTCATCATCACCCTGATGGGCTTCTTCGGCGGTCTCGTCATGTCGGCAATCAAGCGGGATCGCGGCGTCAAGGACTGGGGCCATCTGATCGAAGGGCATGGCGGGCTCATCGACCGGCTCGATTCCGTCGTCTTTTCCGCGCCGATTTTCTTCCATCTGACGCGCTACTGGTGGTCGCTGACATGAGCGCCAAACTGAAGGGGCTGGCATCAAGCGGCGTCGTTCATGTGGCCTTCGCCTTTTTCGCCATGGGCGGCTGGGCGCTTTTCGCCAACCGCCATAACCCGATGCCGAAGCCGCTTGTTGCCGGCCTCGTCCAGGGGACGCTGTCGGCGTTGCTGACGCTCTATCTCAAGACGGTGATCGACGCGCTTACTAAGCAGTTCAGCGGCGCTTGGCGCCTGGTCCTGCCACCACTTCTCGCCTGCCTTGGTTCCTCGGCCGTACTTGTCGCGATCCACGCGGCCAGCGGCACGCCCGAGATCCTGAAAACGATCGCGCTGCCGCTTACGGTTTCGACCACCTACGCCGCCATCTACAACTATTCCATCAGCCGAGGCGAACATGACCGAGACCGGTGACCGCAGGCCGCTCGCAAGTCGCAACACCCGCTGGGCGCAGGCCGTTGCACGCCGCCTGGCATCGATGAACCTCACGCCGAACCGGATCTCGCAGGCGAGCATGCTGGCGGCCGCCCTAGCCGGCCTTGCCTTCTGGCTCGCGGGCGAAAGCGAGGATGGCGTAAGGGCGAGCCTGTTCATCACTGCCGCCCTCTTTTGCCAGTTGCGCCTGCTGTGCAACCTCTTCGACGGCATGGTCGCCGTCGAGGGCGGCAAGGGCGAGGCAGACGGTCCTTTCTGGAACGAGTTTCCCGACCGCATCGCCGACATCCTCATCTTCGTCGGCGCAGGTTTTGCCATCGGCGTGCCGGCTCTCGGTTTTGCTGCGGCCACCTTCGGCGTGTTGACCGCCTATGTGCGCGAACTCGGCCGTGCCAATGGCGCGCCGAGCGACTTCTCCGGCCCGATGGCCAAACAGCACCGCATGGCGACGATGACGCTGGCCGCCGTTGTTTCGGCCTTTGAAGGCCTCTGGCTCGGCGATGGCGAAGTGCTGTGGATCGCGCTTCTTGCGATTTCGATCGGGGCAGCGCTGACGGCTCTTCTGCGCGCCCGCCACCAGATTGCCTGGCTTCGGAAAAACGCGCCCAACAAAGGCTAAACACCCTCTTCACGCATCATGAACGAGGCCGCCGCGACATCGCGCGGCCCCTTGACGTATGCCCACGTCAATTATTAGATAGATTAGTCTATTTATTAAACGCCGTGAGCGCCACCGATGAACGAATGCTCGCGCGCGCCAAGATTGGCGGCGATCAGACCCGTGATCGCCGCCTCCTGAAAGCAAAATTTTTCAATCGGTTACGGCGCAAATTTATAGCGCCTCCCGTAACGGAGAACACGAATGAGTACCCCGGACCGCATCGACGACGTCGACGCATTGCGCGGCTTTGCCTTGCTCGGCATCCTCCTTGTCAACATCATGGCCTTCGCCTCCGCCTTCTACGGGCTGGAAATTTCCGACCCCGCCTTCGGCGGCATCCTCGATCGCAGCGTGCATTTCGTGATCGCGCTGTTCTTCGAGATGAAATTCTACCTGCTCTTCTCGTTCCTGTTCGGCTACAGCTTCACGATGCAAATGCGCTCGGCGGAAAAATCCGGCGAGGCCTTTGTGCCCAGGCTCTTGCGCCGACAGATGGGCCTCTGGCTGATCGGACTTGCCCATGCGGTTCTGCTTTTCCATGGCGATATTCTCACCACCTACGCTGTGCTTGGCATCGCCCTCCTGATGCTCAGAAACCGCAGCGATGCAGCCCTCTTCCGGCTAGCCAAATGGCTAGTCCTTCTCCTTGCACTGGTCTGGGGCGCACTCGGCATCCTCATCACGCTGGATCCGGTGCCGCTCGATCGGTCCGCCATTCTCTCCGCTGCGGAGGCGGCCGAGCTTGCTTTCCGCGGCGACTGGCAGGCCATCATCGGTCAGCACCTGACGGAACTCAACTCGGTCTGGATCATCCTGGTCCTGTTACAAGCGCCGTGCGCGCTGGCGATGTTCCTGCTCGGCCTGATCGCCGGACGTCGCAAGACCCTGGCGCGGCCGGAGGCGAACACGGCATTGTTCCAGCGCCTCGTTCGCACCGGCCTCTGGGTCGGCCTGCCTGGCGCCGTCATCTATGCCTATGTCAGCGTCGAGATGCCCGAATCGCCGATCGCGGTCATCGCACTTTCGATCGGCCTCGCCACCGGCCCGCTTCTCACCGGCGCCTATGTCGGCGGCATGATGTTGCTCTTCGGATCCAAAGCCGGCCACGGGCTGCGCAACCTACTGGCGCCTGCCGGCCGCATGGCCCTTTCCAACTACCTGATGCAATCCTTGCTCATGGCCCTGATCTTTCATGGCTACGGCCTTTCTCTCATCGGCCAGGTCTCGCCGCTGGCAACCATGCTGATCGCGCTTGTTATCTTTGCCGCCCAGCTCCTCATCAGCCGCTGGTGGATGGCCCGCTTCGCCTATGGACCGCTCGAGTGGATCCTGCGCTTCATCACCATCGGCCGCGTGCCGCAATGGCGCCGCCCGGCGGAGGCGCGCTGACGAGCATCGATTTCGCATCACTCGGTCCGTTGGGATCGGAGGCGCCATCTTGTCCGACGGCGCCTCCGATCCGCCTAGAGGTCGAGCATCGCCAGGAAGGTCACGATTGCTGCGGCGACCTCGGTCGGTGTTTCGATCGGCGAGAAATGGCCGACGCCCTCGAACGCGACGAAACGCACCTGAGGCGGAAGCCCGCCAAGCTCACGGCGAAGCACTGGCTCCGGATCGACCACATCCCTCGTGCCGGTGATCACCAGCGCGGACATCCAACGGCACGGGTCGCGTCAGCAGCGCATCGAGCATACCGTTTATCGCTTTAACGCTGACGCGCGGCTGATTTCGCGGACCGTGAGTCACGCCTCGACGGAAAATACAAAAAAGGCCGGTCTTGTGACCGGCCTTTTTCGTTTGTCTTTCCTGTGCGCCTCAGACGAGGCGGGACTGTTCGAGCGCCGCTTCGATGAAGCTTGCAAACAGCGGATGCGGATCGAGCGGACGCGACTTCAGTTCCGGATGGTACTGGACGCCGATGAACCACGGATGATCCGGGTACTCGACCGTCTCCGGCAGGATGCCGTCCGGCGACATGCCCGAGAAGACGAGGCCGCAGGACTCGAGGCGATCCTTGTAGTCGACGTTGACTTCGTAACGGTGACGGTGACGCTCGAAAATCTCGGTCGAACCGTAAATCTCGGCAATCTTGGTGTCGGCCTTGAGCGCTGCGCGGTAAGCGCCGAGGCGCATCGTGCCGCCGAGGTCGCCGGAGGCCGAACGCTTCTCGAGCTCGTTGCCCTTGACCCATTCCGTCATCAGGCCGACGACCGGCTCCTTGGTCGGGCCGAACTCGGTGGAGGATGCCTTCTCGATGCCGGCGAGATTGCGGGCCGCCTCGACGACCGCCATCTGCATGCCGAAGCAGATGCCGAAATAGGGCACCTTGCGCTCGCGGGCAAAGCGCGCCGCGTTGATCTTGCCCTCGGAGCCACGCTCGCCGAAACCGCCGGGAACGAGGATGCCGTGCACCTTTTCAAGGTAAGGAGCCGCATCTTCCTTTTCGAAGACTTCCGACTCGATCCACTCGAGCTTGACCTTCACCCGGTTGGCGATGCCACCGTGATAAAGCGCTTCGATCAGCGACTTGTAGGCATCCTTGAGACCGGTGTACTTGCCGACGATTGCGATCGTGACTTCGCCTTCCGGCGTGCGGATGCGATCGGCAACCCGTTCCCAGGCGTCCATGCGCGGCTTCGGCGCCGGCTCGATGCCGAAGGCTGCCAACACTTCGTTGTCGAGGCCTTCCTTGTGGTAGGCGATCGGAACGTCGTAGATCGAGGCAACGTCGAGCGCCTGGATGACGGCCGACTGGCGGACGTTGCAGAACAGCGAAAGCTTGCGACGCTCGGCTTCCGGAATTTCGCGGTCCGCACGAACGAGCAGGATATCGGGATGGATGCCGAGGGCCTGCAGTTCCTTGACGGAATGCTGCGTCGGCTTGGTCTTCAGTTCGCCGGCCGCCGGGATATAGGGCATCAGGGTAAGGTGGACGTAGACAGCGGTGCCGCGCGGCAGGTCGTTGCCGAGCTGGCGGATCGCCTCCATGAACGGCATCGCCTCGATGTCGCCGACGGTGCCGCCGATTTCGCAGAGGACGAAATCGTAGTCGTCGTTGCCTTCGGTGACGAAGTTCTTGATTTCGTTGGTAACGTGCGGGATCACCTGAACCGTTGCGCCGAGATAGTCGCCGCGACGTTCCTTGTCGATGATGTTCTTGTAGATCCGACCCGTGGTGATGTTGTCGGTCTT
Organism: Ensifer sp. ENS09; assembly: GCF_014852425.1. Classification (NCBI taxonomy): domain Bacteria; kingdom Pseudomonadati; phylum Pseudomonadota; class Alphaproteobacteria; order Hyphomicrobiales; family Rhizobiaceae; genus Ensifer; species Ensifer sp. ENS09. The sequence goes on along the minus strand of NZ_JACVBP010000001.1, from coordinate 76,402 downwards.
CGTCGCCGAACGCCCCGTGAAGCGTTCATAGTGGCCGAGATCGAGATCGGTCTCCGCGCCATCGTCGGTTACGAAAACCTCACCGTGCTGGGTCGGGCTCATGGTGCCCGGGTCAACGTTGAGATAGGGGTCGAGCTTGCGCAGTCTCACCCGGTAGCCACGCGCCTGCAGCAGTGCTCCGAGAGCCGCTGCAGCGATGCCTTTTCCGAGGGAGGAAACCACGCCGCCTGTGATGAATACATATCGCGCCATGGGAGTCACCGGATACCTTTTAACAAACGATTCCGCCACCGAAAAATTCATATTCCAGAACTTTTCGTCTTGGGATGGAGGCAGATTTCACACAAAACAAAACCGGCGGATGAAACATCCGCCGGCGGGTTCTTCAGAATTGCGACCTTACTGGCCGCTGGGAACTTGCGATCCCGTATTGCTGTTGGCGCCAGCGGCGGGCGCCGGAGTCGTTGCGCCGCCGGCCGGGGCTTCGCCCGTCGTTGCCGGTGCGGCGGTCGACGGAACGCCGTTGTCGGCCGGAGCGGGGTTGCCGGTTGCCGGCTGCTGTCCAGTCGCGCCGCCAGCGGGAGCCGGAGCGCCGCCACCGAGCGAATTGAGAACGCCACCACCGTTCGAGCTGGTGCCCGGGATACGGTCGAGGATGTCGGTCGCCTGCGGCTGGTAACGCGCGAGAATTCCCATGCCGAGCGCCAGGACGAAGAACAGCGCTGCAAGGATCGCCGTCGTGCGGGTCAGCGCATTGGCCGTGCCGCGTGCGGACATGAAGCCCGAGCCGCCGCCGATGCCGAGACCACCGCCTTCGGAACGCTGAATGAGTACGACGCCGATCAGGGCGACGACGACCATGAGATAGATGACGAGTAGTACGGTCTGCATCAGCTTCCAGTCCTGCCCTTGGGGCACACGAATCAAACCCTGCGCAAACTCGGCATGGCCGGGCGCAATTTTCGCGCCTCTTTATACCATGCCGTGCGCCATTCCAAGCCCCTGCCCGGTAACCCGGGCGATCAGGCCGTCAATTCTTCATAAGCCCGGTAGATGGCGAGGAAGTCTTCGGCTTTCAAGCTTGCGCCACCGATCAGTGCGCCGTCGACATTGGCGACGCCCATCAATTCCTTCGCATTGGACGGCTTGACCGAGCCGCCATAGAGGATGCGCATCTTGGCGCCGGCGTCGGCAAAGCGCGCGACCAGCTCCTTGCGCATGAAGGCATGCGCCTCCTCGACATCGGCGGCCGTCGGCGTCAGGCCGGTGCCGATCGCCCAGACGGGCTCGTAGGCAATCACGGTGTTTTCCGCGGTTGCTGCATCCGGCAGGCTTTCGGCGAGCTGGCGCTTCAAAACATCGAGCGTCTTGCCCGCCTTGCGCTCGTCGCCGGTCTCGCCGATGCAGACGATTGCGACGAGTTCGGCGGCATGCGCCGCTTCCGTCTTTGCGCGTACCAGCGCATCGCTTTCAGCGTGGTCGGTGCGGCGCTCGGAATGGCCGACAATGACGTGGGTGCCGAAGCAATCGGCGATCATCTCGGCGGAAAGGTCGCCAGTGTGGGCGCCTGACTGCTTTTGATGGCAATCCTGCGCGCCGATCAGGAGCGGGCTGTCGTCGCAAAGCGCCGTCGCCACGTAGAGCAGCGTTGCCGGCGGGCAGATCAGCGTTTCGACCTTGGCGGAGAGTTCGCCCTTGACCCCTTCGGCCATCGCCTTGATCTGATCGAGCGAGGCGCGGGTTCCGTTCATCTTCCAGTTGCCGGCGACGAGCGGGCGGATATCGGGCGTCATGCAATTTCCTCCGGGTACTTTTCTCCGGAAGCGGCCTAGCAAATGCAGCCGGCAAATAAAAGCACCGCCGGCGATTATTCATGGGCGGCGGGTCCGGTTGCCCCGCCCCGCCGCAACGGATCGTCAAGCACTGCGCACCGCCGGCATCATGCCGTAGGGCACCTTGCCTTCGCGTCATCTTCCCCCGCCGGCCCAGCCTTTGCGGCCGCAATCGCATACATCAGCGGCAGGCTCGGCATGCCCGCAGGCGGCGCCATCCGCCCGCCGCCAAGGTCGCGCATGCCTTCGAACGCCACCCAGCCGTTGGCATAGGGATATTCCTTCAGAACTTCGATCCGCAGCCCAGCGTCGATCAGCGCCTGCACGACATCGGCGATACCCCAGTTGAACTCGAAGGACGGGTGCGGATTTGTGAAACCCACGACGCCTTCCTGGTAGCCGCCATGGGCAAGGCCTGCGCCCGAGTCGGCGACATAGTCACCGACGCCTGCCTCCGCGACCGGCTCCTTGGGGGCGTAATCGTAATGCAGCTTCCAGCCCGGATCGAAGACCATCGCAAAGGGATGGAATTCGACGAAGGCGAAACGCCCGCCGGGCTTCAGCACATCGGCGATGCCGCGCGCCCAGATCCCGAGGTCCGACAGCCAGCAAATGGTGCCATAGGACGCAAAGACGCGATCGAAACGCCGACCGCTCGCACGGGCGTCGTCGAACCAGCCGAAAAGGTCGGACCGCGCGAAGGTGGCGGCGATGCCGCTTTCCGTCGAAAGCCGCGTGGCAAAGGCAATCGCCTCGTCCGAGATATCGACGCCGGTCACGTTCGCACCGCGCTGTGCAAGGCTCAGGCTATCCTGGCCGGAATTGCATTGCAGATGGAGAACGTCGAGCCCGGCGATATCGCCGAGCAACTCGATCTCTTCCGGATAAAGCGTTGAGCCGCCGGCGCGGAAGTAGGCGGCCTGGTCGCCCTTGTGACTGTTGTGCGCCACGGTCGCGGCATTCCAGGAGAGGCGATTGGCCTCATGAAGATCAATACTCATGTTTCACTCTTAAACATCTGAGAGAGACACGGGAGTTCTTTTTCCCGTGTCCCCGGTGCGCTTAGAATTTCAGCACCGCTTCGAGTTCATCGTCATAGTGCTCGCCCGTCAGCTTGAAGCCCAGGCCTTGGTAAAAGCCTTCGGGGCTGCCAGGGCCCTGTCCGTAGCTCGTATAGAGCTCATGCAGACCCCGCGCCTTCAGATCGCGCACGACAAGGGCGATCGCCTGCTTGCCATATCCCCTGCCCTGGAACGGCCGGGCGATCATGAAGCGCCAGAGATAGACACCCGGGCAATCGATGCCGTCATCCCAGTCGGATCCTTCGTGCAGCATGATGAAGCCAATCAGCGTCTCATCGGCATAGACCGCACGGAACCAGGCATTCTCGGAAAAATGCGCCTCGGCGATCGAGGTGCCGTTGTCCGCCACCATGTTGCGCTGTTCCTCGCTCAGCGTTTCGCTGAGTTCGCAGACGTCACAGACGGTCAGGGCTGAGATGCGCCGAAGGGTAATTTCGGCATCAGACGGCAATACGGTTTCACTCATGGGAAACTCCTTAGAAAAATCAAAATGTTAAAAAAGGGCCCGAACCAGAACGGCGGACCTCGAATCACCCGCTAAAGGGGCAATCGGCCGATAAAATGAAATCATGGCGAGAAAACGCCAACGTCAGAATTGCCGAGATCCCGCCAGATTCCGGCACCGCTATTACCAAGGATAACCGCGCGCCATTACTTGGGGCGGCCGGCGGTCGGCTGGTTGCCGCCGTTCTCCAAGCCGGCGATCGCCGCGTGAACGTCGGCTTCCGCATCCTCGTCGAACTGCTCGAAGATCGCATCGCCGATCAGGACGTGAACCTCGCGGAGATAGGGTGCCGCCGCCTCGCCGTCGCCGAGCGCCAGATAAGCGCGCGCGATCGAAAGCGACGAGAGCGGTTGGCGCCGCGCAAGCGTCCATTCACGGGCGAGCAGGGAGACGGCAATGCTCTCGCGATGGTGCCCGGCATCGCAAAGGGCGGCGCCGTAGCCACTCTTGACCCAATAATACATATCCGTGAGCGCAAGATGCACATCGGCGACGTTCGATGCCAGACGCCAAGCGTCGACCGCTTCGCCATAGTTGCCTTCGGTTCCAAGCCGGATGCCCGTGCGGCCGTGTTCATAGGCTTCCCGCTCGTGCGGGCTCATTGGTGTGGTTTTCTTCTTTGTCATGTACGCCAGTCCACATGCTCCCGGGAACAACCCCTCCGTGTCCCCTCCACGAGCAAATGGACCATAGCTTGCCGAGATCAACAAGATCTCAGTGCAATTTTATGGTATTCTAGGCGAATAAAAGCGCGAGTTCGTGAGTCTTACCGCAGTCGCCGAGCCGATCCTGGCCGGGCGGACCATGGGGTCGGACATGCTGCGCAACGACAAAACCGGATTTGGGTGGATCACCATCGTCCTTCACTGGGCGATTGCGGCGTTGATCCTTACCCTCCTCGGCCTCGGCTTCGTCATGCGGCGAATGCCCGTCGATCCGGCGCTGCAGTTTTCGCTCTATCAGTGGCACAAGTCGCTCGGCTTCTCCGCACTCGGGCTGGCAACGATCCGAGCCCTGTGGCACCTCGTCGAGGTTCGTCCGCGTCCGCCGGCTGGCCTCAGCGCGCTTGAGCACCGAGCGGCCAGCGCCACCCATGTCGTGCTCATGATGCTCGCGCTTGCGGTTCCGCTTGCCGGCTGGGCGGTGGCCTCGACATCGACGCTGAACATACCGAGCTTCTATTTCAACTGGATCGTCATCCCCCATCTGCCGATGGCGAAATCGGAAGCGGCTGAAGACCTATGGACGCTCGTCCACATGACGCTCGCCTATCTGCTCTTCTGCTTCGTCGCGCTTCATGTTCTGGCCGCCCTCTACCACCACTTCGCTCGCCGCGACGACGTCCTCGTCCGCATGCTTCAGACCGGCTCACGCCAACGCGCTTCCTCCCAAGCGGCTGGTTCGGATCCGGTTATCGCCGGAAGGAAGAAACCATGACATCGCACTCGCAATCACCAACAAAGGCCATTTCCCTCACGCTGCTGCTGGCGTTCGGGAGCATTCCGTCGCCCGCTGCTGCAGCCGCACCGGACCTTGCCGATGCTGCCGGCAACTACGGCATCACGCCGGCTTCGCGTATTCATTTCACCGTGGCGCAAGCCGGTGGCGGCGGCATTGTCGGCGATTTCGCCAAGTTTTCCGGCAATTTCCGCATCGACCGAAATGATGTCGGCCACTCGACGGTCGAGTTCACGCTTTACCCCGAGAGCGTGAAAACCGGAGAAAAGCGGATTGAGGACTTCCTGAAGTCGAGTGCCGTCTTCGACACCGCCAACTTCAGCACCGTCACCTTCCATTCGACGACCGTGAAACAGACCGGGCCGGATACAGCCGCGGTCGAGGGAACGCTGACGGCGCGCGGCATGTCGCGCAAGGAGCGCTTCTCGGTGACGCTGCTTGACTGGAACCGCGGCTCGATCGCCTTCAACATCCGCGGCAATATCCACCGGTCACCGTATGGCATGGATGTCGGCACGCCGATCTATTCCAACGTCGTCGAGTTCGACATGAACATCAAAGGGCAGAGGCGCTGAACGCCCCTGCCCCTTGCAAGTCGATAGGCTTCTCGATCAGCCGATCTGGCTTCCGACGAAATCCTTGACGATCCGCACGATGCCGCGGCCGAGCAGGTCGTCGAGGGCGGCGATGAACTGGTCGACATGGGCGCGCTCGCAGATCAGCGGCGGTTCGAGCCGGATGACGTTGCGATTGTATTCGGTGAAGGCCACCAGTACATCGTAGTCCCGCAAGAGCAGCGCGCCGATGAAGCCGGAGAGTGAGCCCTTGAGCTTGTCGTCCAGCATCGAGACGACAGGACGCAGCACCATCGGCAGCGTCTGGCTGAAGTCCTGGAATTCCAGGCCAACCATCAGGCCCTTGCCGCGCACGTCCTTGATGATTTTCGGATACTTCTCCTTCAGCGCCTGCAGGCGTTCGAGCAGATAGTCGCCGCTGTCGGCGGCACGATCGATCAGGTGCTCGTCGTAAAGCACGTTGATGCCTTCGATCGCCGTCACGCAGGCCTCGCCCATGCCACCAAACGTCGCCATCGCGTGGATCATCGCCGTCTTCGGGGTGCCATAGGCCTTCATGTAGACGTCGCGGCGGGCAATCATCGCGCCGACGGCGGCCTTGCCGGCGCCGAGCGACTTTGCGAGCGCCGTCACGTCAGGAACGACGCCGTAATGTTCGAAGGCATAGAAGCGGCCGGAGCGGCCATAGCCGCACTGCACTTCGTCGGCGACCCAGAGCACACCGTACTTGTCGCAGAGCGCACGCAGTTTCTGCCAGTATTCGGCCGGCGCCTGGATGATGCCGCCGCCACCCTGGATGGTTTCGAGCACGATGACACCGATTTCCGGATCAGACTTGAAGGCATTCTCGACCGCGTCGATGTCGGCGAAGGGCACGCGCACCGTGTTGTCGGTGATCTTGAAGTCGGCGCGGTAGAGCTGGCCGTCGGTGATGGCGAGCACGCCCTTGGTCTTGCCGTGGAAGGAATTCTCGGCATAGACGACCTTCGGCCGCTTCGGGCCGGCCGCACGTTCGGCGAGCTTGACTGCGGCCTCCATCGCCTCGGAGCCGGAAGAGCCGAGGAACACCATGTCGAGGTCGCCCGGCGAGCAGGCCGCGATGTTCTTCGCCAGCGCCGCTGCATATTGCGACATGAAGGCGATCGCGATCTCGTGGCGCTTTTCGTCTCGGAACTTCTGGCGGGCGTCGAGAATGCGCGGATGGTTATGGCCGAAGGCGAGCGAGCCGAAGCCGCCGAAGAAATCGAGGATCTTGCGGCCGTTCTGGTCGGTGTAGAACATGCCCTCGGCACTCTCGATCTTCACCTTGTGAAAGCCGAGAAGCTTCATGAAATGCAGCTGGCCGGGGTTCAGGTGATCCTTGAAGGCCGTGGTGATGTCGCCGATCGACATGGCCTTCGCCTGTTCGACGGTGATCAGTTCCGGCTTGGCAACGCCGCCGTCGAGTGACGGAGCGGCAACGGCGATACGGTTCGGTCTATCCAGCATGGTCTGTCCCCTCATTCGGCCGGCACGACGACGGAAGCGGCCGAAACGGCGCCCGTCTTCTTGGCTCGATATTCGTCATAGGCGGCTATCAGCATGTCGCCATCGTTGTATTCCGCGCGCCAGCCAAGCTCGCGCTTGAGCTTGCCGGTCTCGCGCACGCACATCTCGTCGGCGATCAGATACTGTTCCGGATCCATGATCGGCTTGTTGATCAGGTCGAAGAAGGCCAGCGTCTGCTTGACCGCGAAGGCGGGCGTCGGCAGCAGAATGGACTTTGAGCCGGCATGCTTGACCAGGTTGCCGAGCAGTTCGCGCACCGACGGCGGATTGTCGGAACCGAGGTTGTAGGCTTCGTTTGGAACGCCGCCCTTCCAGGCAAGCCGCGCGGCTTCGGCGCAATCGAACACCGAGATGAACTGGTAGGGCACCTTGCCCGAGCCGATCATCGGCACCGGCAGGTTCAGGTCGATCAGCTTGAACAGTTTCTCCAGGATGCCGAGGCGGCCGGGTCCGATGATCAGGCGCGGGCGGAAGATCGAAATGTTCATGCCCTGCTTGCGCCACTGCATGGCCAGCTGTTCGGTCGCCCATTTCGACTTGCCGTATTCGCCGAGCGGCTTTGCCGGATGGGTCTCGGTTTGTGGCGACTGTACGGTGTGGCCATAGATCATGTCGGTGGTGAACTGCACCAGGCGCGACGCGCCCGCGGCATCCATCGCCTTCATGATGTTTTCGGCACCGTAATAGTTGACGGGCCAGAAGAACTCCCAGCGCTTGGCGCGGACCTGCAACGGCGACAGCATCTTGGCCGCCATGTTGTAGATCATGTCGTCAGCGCCGATCCCGACCTTTTGGACGGCCTCCAGATCGGTGACGTCGCAATGGACAAAGCGCACGCGGCCGTAATGCGGCAGGTCGGACTTGACGATATCGGCGACGACGACCTCCTCGCCCTCCTTGACGAGGCGTTCCGCCAGATGACGGCCAACGAAGCCATCGCCACCAAAGATGATATGTTTCATGACTTGCTCCCGAATTCTGCGGTGCTCACCCCGGCGGCCTCAGTCGGCTTGTCTTCGGCATGGGATGAAATGCCCGACTGGGCGATAAGAACGGTTCCCGCGCAGATCAGCGCGATGCCGGCGATGCGCCAGGTGTTGAGGTCTTCGCGAAAGACGAAATAGGCGAAGACCGCAACGAGAACGTAAGCCAGGCTCAGAAACGGATAGGCAAAGGAAAGCTCGACCTTCGACAACACGTAGAGATGCGACGCCATCGAGATGACGAAGGTCGCAAGACCGGCAAAGACCCAAGGGTTGAAGACGATCTGAAACAAGCGGACGATCGCGGTTTCGGCCGTCATCGAAATCGGTCCGAGCGTCATCATGCCCTGCTTCAGCATCAGCTGAGCGGCGGCGTTGGTGAGCACGGTAAAGAGAATGAATGGAATATATTTCATAGTTTTACTCCCAGTCCCGAAAATCTACTTACGGGCAAGAGACGGATATTCCGTGAAATTTGCGCATTTAATTGAATAAAATTGTCTGCATTCTCATTCTGGCAAAGCCAGAGCGGTGCGCTTCCAGAAGTTCGAAACCAGCGCCGGATCGCGCGACGTTTCGAGCCTCCTCCAGAAAGGAAAAGACTTTTCAAAGACTTGCGGACTCATGCGAGCATCCTTGTACGGATTGATCGCACCGCCTGCCTCGATCACGATGCGATCGAGCGCATCGAGCAGCTTTACTGTCCGTTCACCTTGATTGGCGAAGTCCAGCGTCAAAGTAAAACCGGGACGCGGGAAGGACAGGACGCCCCGGGAGCTGATATCGCCGAACCGCTTCAGGATCGTCAGAAACGACGCATGGCCGGCCTGACGGGCGGTTTCCATGAGCTTGGCCGTGATCTCGGGCGCGTTTTCTGCGGGATAGACGCTCTGATGCTGGTAAAGCCCGCGCGGACCGTAGAGCCGGTTCCAGGCGCCGATCGCATCCAGCGGATAGAAATAGGACGTCCAGGGAACGGTCGTCACAGTCTCGCCCGGCTTCACCTTGCGGAAATAATACTCGTTGAAGCCTTTGAGCGTTGCCCGGTTGAGCAGGTTGAACGGCGGCGAAAACGGCACCGACAGCTTCAACCCCTTGGGGATGTCGGGCAGTTCGCAGGAACCATCGGCATGATCGCCGGCAAGCAGCACCCCCCTGCCCATACGAGATCCCCTGGCGAGCTGGTCGATCCAGGCGACGGAGTATTCATGCTCGGCATCAACGCCGTCGACGAGGGCAAAGTACCGGTCCAGGTTTTCGAAGCGGATCGCGTGCTGCTGCACGTGCGGCGACGGCACCTTCATCAGCCGGATATCGACGGTCAGGATCAGTCCGGTCAGCCCCATGCCGCCGATGGTCGCGGCGAAGAGTTCCGGGTTTTCGACCGACGAGCAGGTCAGCCGTTCGCCGGTCGAGCGCAGCAGCGTAAAACGCGTCACGTGATTGCCGAAGGTGCCGCGTGCGTGATGGTTCTTGCCGTGTACGTCGTTGGCGACTGCGCCACCGACGGTCACAAAGGCCGTGCCGGGCGTCACCGGCAGGAAGAAGCGATGTTCGATCGCCCGTTCCAGCACCTGGCGCAACGTCACGCCGGCCTCGCAGGTCATCAAGCCGGTGCCGGGATCGAAGGCGAGTATTCGGCCGTGAAGGTTGCTTTCGATCAGCGTCCCGCGATCGTTGTGGCAGCTGTCGCCGTAGCTGCGTCCGTTGCCGAAAGGCAGATAGCCTTCTGACTCAAGGCTGCCGAGCCGGTCTTCATAGTCGTCAGGCGAAATTCCAGGCCGCACGCGATTGTCGATGCGGCCCCAGCTTTCATGGTCTTGCAGGGTCATTGCGGCCCGATGGCTCCAAATAGGATCAGCAGCGCGCCGATCAGCATGGTCAGTTGGCTGCGCCAGTCGCGCATGATGAAAACTACCGGATCCTCATGCAGCATGCCGCGGCGCGCAAGCATCCAGATGCGCAGCAACATGTAGAGCACCAACGGGCAGAGCGGCCACAACGCCCAGGGCGTGGTATACATCTCCTGCAGCTCCTTGCTGTGCACGTAGAGCGCCAGAACCAGGGCCGAGGTGAAGGCCGAGGCAACGCCGGCCTGACCGACCATCTCGAAATCAACGGCCAGATAGCCACGTCCCGGCACATTGCCGCCGTCCTTGTCCTCGAACTCGTGCAATTCGACGTAACGCTTCACCAGCGCGAGGCTGAGGAAGAAGAAGATCGCAAAGGAGACCAGCCAGAAGGAGAGTTCGGTGCCGGTCGCGGCCGCACCGGCGACGATGCGCGTGGTGTAGAGGCCGGCGAGCGTGAAGACGTCGACGAGCAGCTTGCGCTTCAGCACGAAGGTATAGGCTGTCGTCGCGCAGGCGTAGAAGGCGAGCACCCCGGCAAACTTCCAGGGCAACAGAAGGGTTAGCGCCACCGACGCGACGATGAGGCAGCCGGCAAGCACCAGCGCCGTCGGCACCGACATCTGGCCGCTCGCGAGCGGCCGGTAGCGCTTCTTTGCGTGGCGGCGATCGTTGGCAAGGTCCGAGAGATCGTTGATGACGTAGACGGCGGAAGCAAGGAAGCTGAAGGCGAAGAAGGCGATGATGACGCTGACGATCGCATCGAAGTGCAGCACCTCGTGGTTGAGGATCATCGGCACGCCGATGAGCACGTTCTTCGCCCATTGATGCACGCGGATCGACTTCAGCGGCGCGAGCGCGCTGACCTTGCCGGTATCGAGCCGCTCGGCATCATGGTTGCGACGCCATTTTTCCGCCGCCGCGTCGGGCGAGACTACGATTGCGCGGCGCGCCACTTCGAAGACGGCGATATCGTCACGGCTGTTGCCCATGTAGTCGAAGGCGCCATCGCCGAACCGCTCGACCAGCGCCCGGCGCTTGTTGCTGCTCGTCAGGTTGAGCGCGTCGGTCGAATGCATGACCGAGGAGAACATGCCGACATGGGCGGCGATGTCGCTTGCCACGGACGGTGCCGCGCCGGTCACAAGCACGAGTTCGCGCCCGCTCTTCTTTTCCTCCGCGAGCCGGTCGATGACGGCCTGCCGATAGGGCCAGTCTTCCGCCCGGCGGCCGGATCTAAGCGCCACTTCGTGCTTCAGCCGTGCCTTGCCTTTTGCCAGCCAGAATAGCATCGGAAACAGCATTAGCGGATTGCGCAGCAGGATGATCGCTGCCCCTTCCCACAGGGTGTCGGCGGCCAGCAAGGTGCCGTCAAGATCCACACACAGCGGAATGTGCCGTGTCTCGGTGCGCGCGTCCATGAAGTCTATCCCAGCCATAGTTGCCGGTATCATCACGACTTCAACTTTCCAGAGTGGAAACGCGGGGCCCTGCTTCGCTCGCAAATTGGCGGGCTGGTTAACAAATCCGCAGCAGCCGGGCGACGCCTAACGGCTGCCGATCCAGTTCAGCGCATCGCGCCAGTCGGTCATGCGCACCGGCGTTCCGTGCGAGCCGCTTTCGAAAAGCACGAAGCGCGTCGGGTAATTCTTGGCTTTCAGCGACCGATAGAGCCCCTTCTGGCCTTCTGCCGGATAGACGCTGTCGCGGCTGCCATGGCTGAAGAACATCGGCAGCTTCGCCCTGTAGGCGGCGCTTTTCGTGAAGTCCGGATCACTGACGCCGCCCATCACCATCATGCCGGAGAGTGCGGCGACGGCGGAGGCGTCACGCGAGACACCCCAGCAGATGAAACTTCCCATCGACGCGCAGGCGAGCACGACCGGACGGCCGCCGGAGCGTTCGGACGCGTATCGGACCAGGCCGGCGATATCGGCGGCCCCTGCCGTATCGAAGGACCGGACGCTCGGGGCGTAATACACGCCGCCATTGGCAACGGCGAGGTTCTTCAGCCGATTGAAGTTTCCTCCGAAGGAAAAGTCATTGGCACCCAGCCGGCGGTCGCCGCCGCGCCCGTGGATGAAGATGACCGAAAACCCGGCGCCGCGATCGGGGCCGACGCGGGTCACGTCCAGCCCACGGCCGCCGATATCGAGCGTTTCGTTGACCTGCTCGCTCTTGACGCCAAGCGACACATAGGCGCGCTTCACCCGGCGCTCCGGGATTTCGTCGCGCTCGTTGATGTCGCGCAGTTCCTGGTAGTCGACCGTCAGGTCGTCGCCGCCATCCTCCTGGCCGAGCACTTTGGCATAGGAGAACAGTTCGTCCTTGTAGGGCTCGAGCGTCTGAGCCTCTGCCGGCGAAGCGGCAATTGCCAGGGCCAGGGCGAACAGGCAGGCGCGAAACGGAAAAACAACTGTGGACACGGCCAAATGACGGGCTCCCTCTTTGGCCGCAAGCCTTGCCATTGGCCGCACCGCAAAGCAACACTTGGCCAGAAACACGGCCGTTCGTGCGAAAAATCATCGGCGGCCGGCGCCAGAAATTCTCCTTTTGTTCGCGTATCCTGTGAGAGTCTGGCAGAATTCAGGTGATTCGACCGCCGGGGGATGGCGGCAAAGCCTGGGGCTTGCTAAGGCCTCTGGCATTCCCGAACGACAGGAACGATCCGAACGGCCCCATGGACGACAACAGCGACCTCTTCTCAATGCCCGAGCAACCGAAGCCCGTTCAGCCGAGCGCCAAGCCGGCCGTGGCTGCAGCCCCCATCGCGCGCGAAGAACCGCGCCCTGCCCCGAAGGGCAGCGACGGCAGCGATTACGATGCGTCGGCGATCGAGGTGCTCGAGGGCCTTGAGCCCGTCCGCCGTCGTCCGGGCATGTATATCGGCGGCACCGACGAGAAGGCGCTGCACCATCTCTTTGCCGAAGTCATCGACAACTCGATGGACGAAGCGGTCGCCGGCCATGCGAACTTCATCGAGGTCCATCTCGACGCCGAGGGGTTCCTGACGGTCACCGACAACGGCCGCGGCATCCCGGTCGAAAACCATCCGAAATTCCCCGGCAAGTCGACGCTCGAAGTCGTCATGACGGTGCTGCATGCGGGCGGCAAGTTCGACGGCAAGGCCTATGAGACCTCGGGCGGTCTGCACGGCGTCGGCGTTTCCGTCGTCAACGCGCTTTCCGACGCGCTCGAAGTCGAGGTCGCCCGCAATCGCAAGCTCTACCGCCAGCGCTTCTCCCGCGGCATTCCGCAGGGCGGGCTCGAGGAACTCGGCGACGTGCACAATCGCCGCGGCACGCGCGTCCGCTTCCATCCGGACCCGGACATTTTCGGACCGCACGCGCATTTCGAGCCCGGCCGGCTTTTCCGCATGGCTCGCTCGAAAGCCTACCTCTTCGGTGGCGTCGAGATCCGCTGGTCGTGCGATCCGTCATTGCTGCAGGAAGGCTCGGAGATCCCGGACAAGGCGGTCTTCCACTTCCCGGGCGGCCTGAAGGATTACTTGGCGGCAACGCTCGGCAAGGAATTCACCGTCACCCGCGAGATCTTCGCCGGCAAGTCGGAGAAAGCCAACGGTCACGGCTCGCTCGAATGGGCGGTCACCTGGTATGGCGGCGACCAGCAGGTTCATTCCTACTGCAACACCATTCCGACGCCTGAAGGCGGTACGCACGAGGCAGGGTTCCGCATCGCGCTGACCAAAGGCCTGAAGAACTACGCCGAGCTGAAGCAGAACAAGCGCGCGGCGCTCATCACCACCGATGACGTGATGATCTCGGCCGCCGGCATGCTGTCGGTGTTCATCCGCGAACCGGAATTCGTCGGCCAGACCAAGGACAAGCTCGCCACCGTCGAGGCGCAACGCATCGTCGAAAATGCGCTGCGCGATCCCTTCGACCACTACCTGACCGACAATCCGGCCGAGGCCGACAAACTGCTCGACTGGGTGGTCGAACGCGCCGAGGAGCGCGTCCGCCGGCGCAAGGAAAAGGAAGTCAATCGCAAGACCGCGGTGCGCAAGCTGCGCCTGCCCGGCAAACTTGCCGACTGCTCGCAGAACACCGCCGAAGGCGCCGAACTCTTCATCGTCGAAGGGGACTCGGCAGGCGGTTCGGCGAAGCAGGCCCGCAACCGCGCCAACCAGGCAATCCTGCCCTTGCGCGGCAAGATCCTGAACGTCGCAAGCGCCGGTCGCGAAAAGCTCGGCGCCAACCAGCAGATCGCCGACCTCATCCAGGCGCTTGGTTGCGGCACCCGCAGCAAGTACCGCGAAGAGGACCTGCGCTATGAGCGCATCGTCGTCATGACCGACGCCGATGTCGACGGCGCGCACATCGCCTCGCTGTTGATCACCTTCTTCTATCAGGAGATGCCCGAGCTGATCCGCGGCGGTCACCTCTATCTCGCCGTGCCGCCGCTCTATCGCATCAGCCAGGGCGCAAGGACGCTCTATGCCCGCGACGACGCACACCGCGAAGAACTGATGCGCACCGAGTTTGCCGGTCGCGGCAAGGTCGAGATCGGCCGCTTCAAGGGCCTCGGCGAGATGCTGCCGGCGCAGCTCAAGGAAACGACGATGGATCCGAAGTTCCGCACGCTGCTGAAAGTCGAGATCGACGATGTCGATTTCGAGGGCACGCGCGAGGCGGTCGACAACCTGATGGGCACGAAGGCGGATGCGCGCTTCCGCTTCATCCAGGAACGCGCCGTCTTTGCGGACAACCTGGACATCTGAGCCGGCCTTTCGGATTACAACAGTCCAAATCAAAACGGCGGCCCAAAGGCCGCCGTTTTCGTTTACCGGGCTTGATGGCAGCCTGACTTCATGCCGCCGCGCGAACGGATTTTTCCATGAAGAGGCTTAGCGGATCCGGATGATATTCACCAAACGGCGGGCGTTCGACGTAGCCGGCCGCCTTGTAAAGGCCGATCGCTTCCGGCTGATAGATGCCGGTTTCAAGACGGATTGCCGATAACCCAACTTGCGCTGCGCGCGCCTCCAGCGCCTGCAGCAGCAATTTGCCGACCCTTAGCCCCCTCGCCTCGGGATCGACGAACATGCGCTTGATCTCCGCCGTCCCATCACCGGCATCCACCAGGGCGCAGCAGCCGACGATATCGCCGTCACGCCTTGCAACGAAGAACGATACCTCCGGCTTTTCCAGGCTCGACAGATCGACCATGTGATTGCTCTCGGCGGGATAGAGCGAGGCGGCGTAGGCGTCGGAGAGTTCCAGGAGACGCAGGACGTCAGCTTGGCGCGGCGTCTCCTGGGCTATGATTACGGCAGGCAATCGGTTCTTCCTTTTCATCCAATGGTCTTGCACCAAACTACCGCCGGCACACACCCGGACCAATAGGTCAAATGGCGCAGGTCCGCATGCCGCTCCATCAATCCGCCTAACAGGTTGAAACAATTTGTTCCGCGCTGCCGGCAACATCGCCCTATTTCGAGGAGAATCATGCAGGCATAGGTTGATCCACCACAACCTGCAAAGACGATGGGAACGCGATGCAAGCGGCGCTGATAGTCATGACCATTCTCGGCTGCGACCACGACGTCAGCCAATGCCAGTATATCTCGACGGTCAACGGCACCTGGCCATCGATCGCGCAGTGCGACACGGATTCGAACGCGCAACTGCCGAAGTTTTCCAATGCAAACTACCCGGTCGTCGTCGCGATTTGCGAGAGCTCGGCGCCAAGCGTCGCCGAAGTGCCCGCGCCGCCGCCGGGCGCCCAGCAGAACCAGGCGCTGCCCGTTCCGGCGACGGAGGCAGAACCCGAGCAAGGATTGCCGAAACGCACGCTGGCTTTCCTGTCAGGCGCGATCCCCGACCGGGAAAAGCTGAAAAACATCGTGACGAAACCGGTGCGCTATGTCGAAGATGGCTATTCCTGGGTCGCGCGCCGCTTTACCGACTGACGCGCCTGCATGCCTCAGACGAGGCCAGCCGAGATCAAGCTGTTTGCCGCGGCGACGACGGCATCCTCCGCCGAGCGTGGCCGCCACCCGAGCACGCGTCGCGCTTTTTCGTTGGAAATGCGTGAGTCATGCCCGAGTTCGCGCACGATGAGACGCAAGCCCGCATCGAAGGGTGCGGCAAGTCCCGCCAGCCAATTGGGCAGGACGAACCTCGGAAGCCTGCCCGCGTGTTCAGGGAACCGGCGCCGGAGGATGGCCGTGATGTCCGCAAGGGAAAGCGCCTCTCCCGCGATCAGGAAGCGCTCGCCCGCTGCCGCGGCGACGGTCAAGGCCCGCACATGCGCATCCGCCACGTCGCGCACATCGACAACAGGCACGGCGAACTTCGGCAAGGCTGGGTAATTCCCCTTGAGCAGGTTGCGCACCACGGCGACGGATGTGCCGATATCGTGGCCAAGAACAGGCCCGAGCACCATGCCGGGATTGACGACCGCAAGCTCCAGGCCACTTTCTGCCGCATAGTCCCAGGCTGCGCGCTCGGCAAAGGTCTTGGAGCGGTAATAGGGCGTCGCAAGCGAAGACTGCGGGTCGCTCCAGTCCTCCTCCGTAAACGGCGCTCGCCCTGCCCCGTAGATGACCGCGGCGACCGACGACGTGAGCACGACGCGTTTGACACCGGCCGCATGGGCAGCCCTGAGCACCCGCAGCGTGCCGTCACGGGCCGGCCCGATCAGATCACCTTCATTGGCGGGCAAGCGAGCCGGAAATGGCGAGGCGGTGTGGACGACGTAGGAAACATCGGCAAAGGCCTCGGCCCAGCCCCGCTCCTCCAGGAGATCCGCCTCTCCAAACGTCAGGCGCGCGGCATCGGTTCCTCCGGCCGCGCGAATGGATTGCTCGACCTCCTCGGCACGCCCGAGCGTGCGGACCGTGCCGTGCACCGGATAGCCCTCGCGCAGCAAGGCGAGCGCGACGTGCCGTCCGACGAAGCCGCCAATTCCGGTCACGGCAACGGTCGCGGTCCTCGCGTTCATATGTGTATACCTCGCTGGAAACGGGTGACGCTCAGGCGGCCTGGCGTGCGGCAAGCTCCGCGTAGTGGCGGGCCGACTGGCGCTCCTCGGCAAATGCCAGTCGCTCGAGCAGATCGATCATCGCGGCGTCGGCCGGCGACGTGGTGCCACCGCGTCGAAGGCGCGCGAGCAGTTCTGCCGAGACCGTCGCATGGCCGTCGACTGCCGCCGGCCCGTCCTGACGCCACAGGAGGACGGCTGTTGCAAAAGTTTCGCTGACGTCGCGTCCAAGTCCGGCGCTTTCGAACAAGGCACGGATCGAGTGGATGCGTCCGCCGGACAGAATGGAGCGCACGCGTTTTTCGCTAACGCCCGAGAGGTCGACGATGACTGCCGAGAAAAACTCTGCGCGGCCGGTCACCAGCGCATGCAGTAGAAAAGCCGGTGTCAGTCGGCCGGTCTCGCGCAGGTGCGTGACGAGGTCCGGCAGTTCCTCGACGGCTGTCGCTCCAACCATGCCGACGGCGGCGATATCGCAGGCCTCACGGGTGACCCGCTGCACGCGGGCTTCGCCAATCGTCACCTGTACGAGGCCGAAAGCGGCAAGTGCTGCGCCGACTTCTTCGACAAGCGCGTGGCGGGCGGCACTCGGCAGGTCGTTGCGCGCAAGAAGCAGATCACGAACGGAAGCCGAATGGCCAAGGCGCTCGGCAATGCGCTTCAGCGAACGGCGCGACAGAAGAGCACCGGGGTTTTCCAGCAGAATCAGCATTTCGTCTTCGTCGCCGATTTCGGCGATCGCAGCGGCGACCCCGCGCGAAACGAAACTGCGCGCCGCGATCAGCGCGCGGGTCTCCAGCGTTCCGCGCGCGGCGAGGTCAACCAAGTCGTCGTCGGTCAGGACAGGAGAATGCGAAACGACGAGATAGGCAATTTCAGGCTGATCGCCGGCAAGGCCAAGAACGATGGCGCGCGGCACCGAGGAACAACTGCAAAGGGCTTCGGCCAAGGCAAGGCGAACTTTCGGCGACGGATCGTCCAACAGGAAGGTCATCGCCATTTCGGCGGCGCGACGATCGAGGCCATTCAACTGCGCATCAACATAGGCGCGGCCGAGCGCGCTGGCGGCGCGAATGCGCTCACCCGTTCTCGCCGTTTCCACCCAGCGAAGAAATGCTTGTATGATCACCTACGCCCCACTAGACCACGCCAATGCCACCGATGTTCTGAGCCTAGCGAGCAAAGGTTTAAGATTGGTTCACCATGTCTGTTAACCGCCTCCAAACCATAAGGCCGCTGCTGCTAGCCGAGGGCGACGCGCTCAGCCTGGACGTGAGCGTCCTCAACACATTGGCCGGGCTCATCCTGGATGCCGGCTCCGGACACGAAACACGTATCGCCGCCCTCTCCCAGTTGGAGGGACGCGCGTTCGCGCTGCTCGCCCGCGTCGAACCGATCGAACTGCTCCATGAAGACGAACTAAACCGACTGCTTGGCGACGGTATCGAGGGCGTCGTGCTTACCGGATGCCGCGGCCGCGCGGACATACAGAAGCTCGACGTGATGCTGCGGGTTGCCGAAGCAAGGATTGGCCTTCCAGCCAACCGCACCCGTATTTACGCCGAATACGGCGCAGCACCCGAAGGCCTGCTGTCGCCGCACACACTGGCGGGGTGCTCGCAGCGACTGGAAGGATTGATCTTCAACGGCTCGGCGCTGGCAAAGGCAGTCGGCTGCAAGGAGCCGGCGAGTGCCGCGCATCAGGGCGTGGCCGCGCCCGTGCTCGCGGGTCGCGCCAATGTGGTGCTAAGGGCCCATGAGGCCGGCATCCGCGCCTATGAGGTGCTGTCGCCCACCGCCGATGCTGCAGCCACACGCTGGGCGCTTTCACAAAGCAGGAACGACGGATTCGCTTCGGTCGTCTGCCGTTCGCCCGAGCAGGCAGTCATCGCCGGCGTCGGATGATGCCGAGCCTGCGCTGCAATGGTCAGCGCGTCGGGCGGGTCATCTGGAAGACGTCGCCGCCGTCGCAGTAATCCATGTAGCCGAGGCGGGCGAGCGGCTTGACCGTCGACATGTCGAAACGGCCTTCGCGGATCGCATCCTCGCGAATGTGGATGCCGACGACCTGGCCGATCACGACGTAGTTGTCGGACAATGCGCCATCCAGATCCTTCGGCTGGAACATCTCGGTCATCCGGCATTCGAGCGCGGCATAGGCTTCGCCGACGAAAGGCGCGCCAACCAGCGCACCATCGACCGGCGTCAGTCCGGCAATCTCGAATTCGCTCTCGCCATGCGGCGCCGGGATCGAGGTCTTGTTGACGGCATCCGCCAGATCACGACTGGCGAAGCTCGCCGTGAACTCGCCGGTCGCCTCGATATTGCGAACAGAATCCTTGTAGCCGCTGGATGAAAACATCACGAGCTTTGGCCGGTCGCTGATAGCGTTGAAGAAGGAATAGGGCGCGAGGTTCAGCGCGCCCTCGGCCGACCGCGTGCCAATCCAACCGATCGGCCGCGGCGAAACGATCGCCTTGAAGGGATCATGCGGCAGACCGTGACTGTTCGAGGTCGTATCGTAAAACATCAGGCTTCCTCGCCCACCCAGGTAACGATCTCGGCAAGCTCCGGCCGCGGCCGCTCCGTCGGCGGCACCATGGCGGTGCCGATGTGGATGAAGCCGGCAATTTTCTCGCCCGACTTCACGCCCAACAGCGGATAGGCGCGCTCGTCGAAGGCATACCACTCGGTCAGCCAGTTGGAGGCGTAACCGAGAGCGTTGGCGGCCATCAGCAGGTTGAGGCAGACCGCGCCGGCCGACATGACCTGCTCCCATTCCGGGATCTTGAAATGCGGCGCAGCGGTGCTGACGACGGCGACGACCACAGGCGCACGCGACAGGCGGGTTTCCTCCACCTTGATCATCTCTTCCGACAGATCCGGCTTCAGCTCGAGCGCCATTGCCTTCAGCTTGGCGCTGATGCGTACCCTCTCCTCGCCGCGATAGACGATGAAGCGCCAGGGCGCGAGTTTGCCGTGGTCCGGCACGCGCGAAGCAAGCTTCAGCATTTCCTCGACCTCGGCCTTGCCGGGACCGGGACCTCCCATCTGGAAAGCGGGGATGGAGCGACGGGACGTCAGGTAGTCGACGAGCTTAATTTCGGTTTTCATGTCAGATGAATTCCACTAATTTGCCGCCCCACAGGCAGCCACGAAAATGCCATACCGGCGTCCCAAGTGGAGTCACTCAGTCAGGAAGTCAACTGTTCTCATGCGTGCACTCTCTCGTATTTTCCTTCAGACCGGTCTTGCGATCCTTGTCGCCGGCACCGCTACGGGAAATGTGTTCGCAGAGGATGCGACCCAGGCGTTTGAAAGTTTCCCCTCGATCGCCGGCCCGCGCAAGATGCCGAAGCTGACGGGCTTCAGCCCGATGACATCGGATCCGCTGGCGGACGGCACGCTGAAGGATATCAAGCTCGAGGCGCTGCTGACCGAAAAAGGCGGCCCCGTCGAAGCTGGCCTGACCTGGCGTGTGTTCAGCCCGATCCCCGGAAGCGACGGCAAGCTGCCGCTTCTCGCAACATCGGAAGGTGGCTCGACGGCGTTCAACCTGGTGCCGGGCGAATACTTCGTCAATGTCTCCTTTGGACGCGCCTCGGCCACGCGCAAGGTCCGCGTGCCGGAGCAAGGCGCGCTCGACAAGCAGGTGCTGGTGCTCGATGCCGGAGGCATGAAGCTCAATGCCGTCTCCGGCAGCGACGTGCGCATCCCACCGGCCGAACTCAGCTTCGACATCTTTTCCGCCGACACCAAAAGTGACGGTGAACGGGCGCTCATCGTCGAGGACGTCAAGCCGAACACGGTGGTCCGGCTGGGTGCCGGGACCTATCACGTAACGTCCAGCTATGGCGGCACGACCAACGCCTCGACTGCGGCAGACATCCAGGTCGAAGCCGGCAAGTTGACCGAAGCAACGATGCAGCACCGCGCCGCGAAACTCACGCTCAAGCTAGTCTCAGAGCCTGGCGGCGAAGCGATCGCCAACACGGCCTGGACGATCCTCACCTCCGCCGGCGACACGGTCAGCGAAGCCAATGGTGCCTTCCCGACGCAGGTTCTGCTCGAAGGCAGCTATTCCGCCGTCGCGCGCTACAAGGACAAGATCTACGAGCGCGACTTCACGGTGAAGGCCGGCGTCAACATGGACGTGGAAGTGCTGCTCAGCAGCGGCGGCAACAATGCGAATACCAATACGAGCGTCGTGTCGGAAGCCCAGGACTAAGCCCGACGTTACGGAAAGCAGCAGCTGACCTAACGTCAGCTTGCCCGCCGCATGAACCGCCGACGCGGCGGCGCCATGGAAAAGACCGCCTCATAGATGCGCGCCAAAAGGTCCTTGCGATCGCCACAGGCACCGAGATCCTCGGGCGTGAGCACGCCGCCGATGCGCGCCGCGATCGTCGTTCCCGACAGACGCCGGAACTCTCGGATTAACAGCGACAGCCTCAGCGTCAGCGAAATCTTGCTCGCCAGATGGAAGAACGGGCCATTCTGACCTTCGAAGTAGATCGGGATCACGCTCGCCCGCGCGGCCTGGATGAGTTTTGCCGGAAAGATCTTCCACGGCAGGTCCTCGGCACGGCCAAAACCCTTCGGCGCGGTCGCCACGCCGCCGGCCGGGAAGATGACGATGGTCACGCCTTCCTTGAGCAGTCGCAGCGCCTCATGACGTGTCGCCATGTTGACGGCCAGTGCCTCCTTCGTCTCTTCGAACGATACCGGCAGCGAGTAAGGCGCCATTTCCGGCACCTTCAGCAGTTCGTTGTTGATGAGGACGCGGAAGGGACGGCCGAGCTGTTCGGCAAGCGCCAGCACGGCGATACCGTCGCCGATGCCGAAAGGATGGTTGGCGATGATGACGATCGGCGTATCGGGCAGGTCCCGCGGCGGCCACTCGCCCTTCGTCTGCAGCGTCACGTCGATCAGCTGCAACATCTCTCCGAAGACGCGCTCGCTCTTGCCGACGATGTCGGACCGCCAGCGCGTATAAAGCTTGGCATAGCGGTTGCGGCCCGACAGGCCTTCCATGGAGCGAATGAACCAGCGTTTCAAGCGCCGGTCGTTTTCATTGGCGTAGGACAGCTCTTTGAACTGCACGGAAATCTCCGATGGATACGATCTTATCCGGATATTCCGCTAATATGACAGTTTGCTGACAAAGCAAGTGCTCGGGGTATCAACCCCGAGCTTTCTTTTCTGCCTTGCGCTTGAGATCCGGCGCCATGGCTTCGAGCGAAAGCGATGCGATCGCTTCGTCGAGCGACATCGCGGTCTGGGCCTGCGAGCCCAGACGGCGGATGTTGACCGAGCGCTCATCGGCTTCGCGCTTGCCGCAGACCACGATGACCGGAACCTTCGTGACCGAGTGTTCGCGGACCTTGTAGTTGATCTTCTCGTTGCGGAAGTCGGTCTCGACAGTGAGGCCTGCGTCGCGCAGCAGTTCGGCAACCTCACGACCGTAGTCGTCGGCTTCCGAGGTGATCGTCGCGACGACGACCTGCAACGGCGAAACCCACAGCGGCATGTGGCCGGCGAAGTTCTCGATCAGGATGCCGAGGAAGCGTTCCATCGAGCCGCAGATGGCGCGGTGGATCATCACCGGCTGGCGCTTCTCCGATTCCTTGTCGATATAGAACGCGCCGAAACGCTCCGGCAGGTTGAAGTCGACCTGGGTCGTGCCGCACTGCCATTCGCGACCGATCGCATCCTTCAGCGTGTATTCGAACTTCGGACCATAGAAAGCGCCCTCGCCCGGCAGGATGCCGGTCTTGATACGGCCTTCCGACTGCGCCTCGATCGTCTTCAACACGTCCGTCATCACGCTTTCGGCGCGATCCCAGAGTTCGTCGGAGCCGACACGCTTGTCCGGGCGGGTGGAGAGCTTGACCACGACTTCCTTGAAGCCGAAGTCCTCGTACACCGACAGGATCAGGTCGTTGATGCGCAGGCATTCTTCGGCCATCTGCTCGTCGGTGCAGAAGACGTGCGCGTCGTCCTGCGTGAAGCCACGTACACGCATCAGTCCGTGCAGGGCGCCCGAGGGCTCGTAGCGATGAACGTTGCCGAATTCGGCGAGACGAACCGGCAGTTCGCGATAGGACTTCAGGCCATGCTTGAAGATCTGGATATGGCCCGGGCAGTTCATAGGCTTCAGCGCAAAGATGCGCTCGTCGTCGGTCTCGTCACCGGCAACCGTCACCTTGAACATGTTGTCGCGGTACCAGCCCCAGTGACCCGAGGTTTCCCAAAGCGACTTGTCGAGCACCTGCGGCGCGTTGACTTCCTGGTAGGTGTTGGCGAGCCGCCGGCGCATATAGGCAACCAGCGTCTGGAACATGCGCCAGCCCTTGCCGTGCCAGAAGACGACGCCCGGGCCCTCCTCCTGGAAATGGAACAGGTCCATTTCGCGGCCGAGGCGACGGTGGTCGCGCTTTTCGGCTTCGGCAAGCACGTGCAGGTACTGGTCGAGCTCTTCCTGGGTGTGCCAGGCCGTGCCGTAAATGCGGGTCAGCATCGCGTTGTTGCTGTCACCGCGCCAATAGGCGCCGGCCACCTTCATCAGCTTGAAGGCGGTGCCGATCTGGCCGGTCGAGGCCAGGTGCGGGCCGCGGCAGAGATCGAACCAGTCACCCTGGTAATAGATCTTAAGGTCCTGCCCCTCGGGGATCGCATCGACGAGCTCGACCTTGTAGGCCTCGCCCTTCTCGGCAAAGACCTGGCGGGCCTTTTCGCGCGACCAGACTTCCTTGGTGAAGGGCTTGTTGCGCGCAATGATCTCCTTCATCCGCTTTTCAATGAGCGGCAGGTCGTCGGGCGTGAAGGGCTCGTTCTTGGCGAAGTCGTAGTAGAAGCCGTTGTCGATGACCGGGCCGATGGTCACCTGCGTTCCCGGCCAGAGCTCCTGCACGGCCTCCGCCATCACGTGCGCGGCATCGTGGCGGATGAGTTCGAGCGAGCGCTTGTCGTCGCGAACGACGATTTCCAGCCGACCATCGGTCACGGGATCCGACAGGTCGCGCAGCTCGCCGTCGAGCGCGATCGCGACGGCTTTCTTGGCCAGCGACTTCGAAATCGCCTCGGCGACGTCGCGGCCGGTCGTTCCCGCGGGGTATTCGCGGACCGAGCCATCAGGAAAAGTTAGGGAAACAGGATTCGACATAATGATCTCCTATCCAGTCCCGCCAACGAATGCGGGTGGTATAGTTGGCCGGCGGTGCCGGTGAATTGACGATACAGCGTCGCATCCGTCAGACGCGCAGAGATCGCTGTAGTGCTTTGGATTGCTGCGTGTTTCCCCAGATCACAGAACGACCCGTGGAAATCCGCCGTAGCCTGATAAAGGGTTTTCGAAAGTGAGTAAAGGCGAGGCTGTCGCGGGCGTTAGCTGCGCAGCATCTCGGAAAGCCCCTTCACCGTGTTCCAGTTGCGGAACGTCCCGATGCCCAGTCGCTTCGTGGTCATCGCGCCGAGCAGCTTCGATTCGCTCGCCTTGCCGGGGAAATGCACCCAGAGATCGCCGTCGACGATCGCCAGTCGCTCGCCGGCGGTGCAGTAGCGCCGAAGTCCTTCGAGCGCCGTTTCCGTTAGGGGATCCCGCATCACCCGAACATGGACCTGCGTCGCGTCCGCCTCGCTCTCCTGACGGAAGGGATTGGACGCAGCAAGCGTCTGCCAATCGGCCTCGGATCGAACAAGAATGTCGACATGCCGGCCAAACGTCTCGGCAAAGGCCGCCTCAAGCGGCATTTCGAGGTCCCGAGTGGACGTTTGTCCGGTCTGAAACACCAGATTGCCCGTTGCGACCAAGGTCCGCGGCGCTTGATAGCCGAGCGTTTCCGCCATCTTCTTGAGGTCAGCCATGACGACCCGACGGCCTGGCCCGAGAACGATACTGTAAAGCAAGGCGACGTAGCTGTTCATCATTCCCCTGTCAGGCGCGCCAGAAATCCGCAGCGCCCGCCGGCAGCCGGGCGAGCACCCGGTCGAGTTTCGCCTCGTCGATGTTGCGACGCAAGGCGCCAGCGACATCGGCAATGGCGCTGTCCGGGGAAATATTGTGATCCGGGCGCAGCGCCTGTACCTCCCGGGTCATGGCGATACGGCCCGAAAACGGGAGCCTCAGCTCATCGAGATCCCACTCGGCGACGAAGATCGCGCGGATGACAGGCGGCAGGATGTCGGCAAACAGGATGGCGTCTTCGGTGTCGAGCCGTCGCCGAAACGTCTGCAGCACCGCCTGCACCATCGTATAGGCCTGGTTCGTCGTCTGCAGCCCGGCCAAGTCGCGGGCATCGAGAATGAAGCGCTCGAAGTCCGCGGAAGCCTGACGGTACTCCATCGGCATGGTCATGGCGGTCATCCAATCTTCGGCCGCGGCCGCCAGAAGCGCCACGGCGCGTACCATACGAGGCGCGGCTCAAGCCGCTCGGGTACCGGATCGAAGCCATGCGTTCCGCCCGGCCCGCAGCGCGCCACGCGAAACAGCGTCATCCAGCCTCCGGCCCAGGAGCCATGGCGGGCAATCGCCTCGTAACCGTATTCCGAACAGGTCGGCAGGTGCCGGCACGAATTGCCGATGAAGCTCGAAAGGGTCAACTGATAGGCTCGGATCAGCGCCATGCCCAAGAGCCGCCCGGGGGTCTTGCGAAACGGCCCCGACCAGTTTCGGCCACGTGCCGCTGGCGCTGCCTTCTCCTGTGCAGCGTGCCGGCAATTCGGTTCGCCGCACATTTCAGACGGCCGCGAGCAGTCGCCTGGCCTCGATCTGCTCGATGGCATCGACGACGGCATCGAAGGTCAGCATGGTCGACGCATGGCGCGCCTTGTAGTCCTTCACCGGACGCAGGAAGCGCATATCCTCGAAGCGGCCCGAAGGCCCCTCGCCGTCCGCCTTCAACATGGCCAGCATGTCTTCGCGCGCCTGGCGGATCTCCTCGGCACCGGCGCCGACGACATGGCGCGCCATGATCGAAGAGGACGCCTGGCCGAGCGCACAGGCTTTCACGTCATGGGCAAAATCGGTGACGACGTCACCATCCATCTTCAGCCAGATATGCACCTTGGAACCGCACAGCTTGGAATGCGCCGTCGCGTCCGCATCGGCGTCGCCGAGCGTCCCAATACGGGGAATATTGCCGGCAAATTCGAGAATTCGGCTGTTGTAGATGTCATCCATCATTTGACGCGATCCGACTGATTTTTCGCGGTTTTGAGTGATCGACGCATGATTTTCTCCGGTAGACGGGAAAAAAGCACGACGCGACACGCTCCGCCTCTTTCATCTCTGTGGCACCATACTATATGCTATGTCGTGTTGGGGCGACAGTTCCGCAAGAGGAACAATGTCGCCTGTTGTTTGGGAAACCGTGCCGGAAGGTCCAGTGCACTGCTAAGCCAGGACCGGAAAGCCCCGGAGCCCGCCAACGGAACCCAAGCCTGCAGGGTTAGGCGAATGGCCAGTGGCGAGTTGTCCGAAAGATAAAACGTCAAGCAATCCCGTATTGCTCAAAGAGGCCATTATGGATGCCATAGTGAAGAATTTTCCTGTGCTCGACGATGCGAGCGGCCGTCCGACCCAGAAGGAAGCGGAGGACGCCGTACGTGTTCTTTTGCGCTGGGCCGGCGAAGACCCGCAGCGCGAAGGACTTTTGGATACGCCTGCGCGCGTCGCCAAGTCCTACCGCGAGCTTTTCAGCGGTTATGAACTTGCTGCCGAAGACGTGCTCGGCCGCACCTTCGAGGAAGTCGCCGGCTACGACGACATGGTGCTCGTCAAGGACATCCCGTTCTATTCGCATTGCGAACACCACATGGTGCCGATCATCGGCAAGGCGCATGTCGCCTACCTGCCGAACGGGCGCGTGCTCGGCCTGTCGAAGATCGCCCGCGTGGTCGATATCTACGGCCGACGCCTGCAGACGCAGGAATCGATGACGGCGCAGATCGCCAAGGCGATCGACGAGTCGCTCGCCCCGCGCGGCGTTGCCGTGATGATCGAAGCCGAGCATATGTGCATGGCGATGCGCGGCGTGCAGAAGCAAGGCTCGACAACGCTGACGACCACATTTACGGGTACGTTCCAGACGGAGCCGGCCGAGCAGGTGCGGTTCATGACTATGATCAGGGGCTTCAAGTAAGGCTCCGACAGACGGAGCCTTTCCATGACGCTCACCTTCGACGCTCCCTCCTCCAACAAGGCCGAACTGGAAACGGGTCCGGCCTTCACCCCGCGTTTCGATGAAAAGGGGCTGATCACCGCTGTCGTCACCGACGCCAGGGATGGAGAGCTGCTGATGGTCGCCCACATGAATGCCGAGGCTCTTGCGCTGACGATCGAGACCGGGGTGGCGCACTACTACAGCCGCTCGCGCAAAAGCCTCTGGAAGAAGGGCGAAAGCTCCGGAAACCTGCAGACGGTCAAGGAAATCCGCACCGATTGCGACCAGGATGCGATCTGGCTGAAGGTTTCCGTCGCCGGCCACGACGCGACCTGCCACACCGGGCGCCGTTCCTGCTTCTACCGAACCGTCGGCATCGAAGACGGCAAGGCCGCGGTCAAAATCACCGACGACCACAGGCATTTCGACCCCGCCGAGATCTACGATAAAAATTAAGCATCGCGCATCTTTTTGGCGCGGCTACATGCTATATTTATCTTTTGGAAACCAACCGGGCGCCTAATCCTTAAGCAAGGATGCGGCGCAATCGGAACGATCCCGTTCCAAACTGTATTGCAAACTGTATCCAATGTTTATCGGTCGCGCCGCATTCGTCGGTGGGATCGGTGATATACCTTAAGAATGGTGCCAGTCTTTCAGCGATGAATCGGGACAAGGCCGGCACCGGCGCCGGCTTGGCGGAGCCTCCCCAGGACGCGCGCACGAAATTGCGTCTCTCCAGGATCAATCCCGACCCCTGGGAAGTTTAGTCAGTGATGAAATGCCACAGCGACCTTCGCGCATTCTCATCGACGTGTCGCGCTGCGGAGTATTCGGCGGTGTTGGAGGTGCCGGATGTTGAATTGGACGTTTACGCGTAGCAACCAGATTACGGATCTGTCCGGACCGGACGGAACATCGATTTCGACAGCGCCGCCTGAACCGGCGCCACCTCCGCAAAAACCGAAGATCGCAATCGCGCTTGGCGGCGGTGCCGCGCGCGGCTGGGCCCACATCGGCGTGCTGCGCGCCCTCGACGAAGAAGGCATCGAAGTCGGCATGATTGCCGGCACCTCGATCGGCGCGCTCGTCGGCGGTTGCTACCTTGCCGGCAAGCTCGACGAACTCGAAACCTTCGCCCGTTCCCTCACCGTGCGCCGGATCGCCGGGCTGCTCGATTTCGCCATCGGCGGCGGCGGTCTTTTCGGCGGCCTGCGGCTGACCAAGCGCATGCAGGAACATCTCGAGGGTCTCAGCATCGAGAGCCTCGACAGGCCATTCATTGCGGTTGCGACAGAGGTACACAGTGGCCACGAGGTGTGGCTCGAAAAAGGATCGCTGATTACCGCGATCCGCGCGTCGTATGCCCTGCCCGGCATTTTCGAACCGATCAAGGCGAACGGACGCACGCTGATCGATGGCGCGCTCGTCAATCCGGTTCCGGTTTCGGTGTGCCGCGCCCACGAACAGCAGCTCGTCGTCGCGGTGAACCTCAACTACGATCTCTATGGCCGCTCGGCCGTCGTCAAACACAGCGCCGGCGCCGAATCCCTGGATGCGCCCTCCAAGGAAGCGCCGCACCAGTCGCGCCTCGGCATGACCAGCGTCATGGTCCAAGCCTTCAACATCATTCAGGACCGGATTTCCCGCGCCCGGCTTGCCGGCGACCCGCCAGATTTGGCGCTGCACCCGAAACTCAACGACATCGGTCTTTCGGAGTTCCATCGCGCGGGCGAAGCCATCGATCGCGGCTACCACGAGGCAAAGGCCAGGCTGGTTGAAATTCGCCGCATGCAGGAAGTGCTCGTTCGCTGACGGCTCGTTTGCGGCGTGAAAGGCCCGAGACGGGCGGTGCACCTTGCCGGTCGCCCATAGGCCATGATGAACACAAGGGTGCCTCGCGGCCCCCAGGGGATTAGGAGGGCGGCGGAGTGCCGCCCTTTCCCGTCAGCCAGCGATATAGGCCTTGATCTGTTCGGTCTCGTGCTCGATGGCGCGGATGTGATGCTTGATCACGTCGCCGATCGAGACGATGCCGGCGAGTTGACCGTTTCTTTCGACCGGCAAATGACGGGCCCTGAGCTTGCTCATCATTTCCATCAGGGTCTGCACGGACATATCCTCGGTGCAGCAGTAGACATTCTGCCACATGACCGCTGCTACCGGTCTTTCGAGACAGGTCGAGCCCTGCTTGGCAATCGCCGCGACGATGTCGCGCTCGGTGAGGATGCCTGCGATCTGATCGTCCGCGTCGAGGATGACGACCGCACCGATATGATTGTCACGCAAGAGGATGGCAGCCTGTTGGACTGTCATCTGAGGGCCGACCGTTACGACATTCCGGCCCTTTTCATCGAGTATGGCTTTAACTGACATGCGCACATCTCCCGTTGCGACAACACCGGGTCGGCAGGGAAAGGTCCAGCCATCTCACGTGCGGTACGGTCGGGCGATGGAACCTGTACCCTGGCCGCTTGCGAAAGCCGTCTCGCGTGCTCCTCAGACGCGGATGGCATTCCATACCCGGCCTACACGGGCCGCCCTGTCTTTCGATCACGGGCGACCGTAACAAATGGTGCGCCAGCGCCTTGGGGAAATCAAGCGCTCACAAGCGCTGTCCGCCGATCTTTCGCTCCGTCAGTCGCGCGGATCGAAAAGGCTGAAGAGCAGAAAGCCGAAGAGGAAGCCGCCGATATGCGCTTCCCAGGCGACGCTGCCCGCCCCGCCAGGGGTAAACATGCCAAGGCCGATCAGGAAGTTGGTCAGGAACCAAATGCCGGCGAAGACCACGA
Organism: Ensifer sp. ENS09; assembly: GCF_014852425.1. Taxonomy (NCBI): domain Bacteria; kingdom Pseudomonadati; phylum Pseudomonadota; class Alphaproteobacteria; order Hyphomicrobiales; family Rhizobiaceae; genus Ensifer; species Ensifer sp. ENS09. Next base: position 46,609 of record NZ_JACVBP010000001.1, on the reverse strand, counting down.
CCGAGCGGTTGGCCAGCGCCTCACCGACATCGAGCCGGCGATTGAGATGGGCGAACTGCCGACTGATGCGTCCGCTCGGCGAGAAGACGAAGCGTGCGGCAGCCCCCATGAATCCCGACACTACGCCGGAAGCACCGACGACGACGATCATTTCCCCCCAGTGAAAGACCGTATGCAGCGCGACGGCGGCCGCAGCCGACAGGCACCAGAACACGGCAAGGCGCCCCATACCGATCCGCCGCACCACCGGCGCACCGAAGGCAACCATCCAGAAGATGTTGAAGATCAGATGCTCCCAGCTTCCGTGCAGGAAGGAGTAGGTGACGGGGCTCCACAGCCACGCAAGCCCCTGCTCTGCCAGAGGGTGGTCGTAACGCGCCGGGAGAAAGGCGAAATTGAAGATGATCTCCTGATCGATCGTCGGCGGCAGCACGTAGGTTCGCAGAACATGGATTGCGATCAGAAACAGCAGGATGAAAGTCAGCCCCGCCGGCAGATTAAAGGCCGGCTCGCGCGCCGGGCTCGCGGCGCTCTCGCGCTCTGCTTCCGGTGGCGTCGCCGTCTGATCTCGTTCCATGGTTGCTGCTCTCTCCTCTCAATGCGGTCCACACATTCCTGCTCGATCGCGGCGATGGCATGGCATCGCCGGCATTAGGACTGGAATTGGGGCGACCAGCCATAAGCAAACAAAAAAAGACCGTCCAGCAAAAACTGAACGGTCGCCAAGCTCAGATCCGAGCTCCAGTTCAAGTGCCGAAGACAACGCTTCGTAAAGTGATGTCCTCCCCTGCCAGTTGCGGCGGGCCACTGCAACGGAAACCGTTTGTTAACCTTAATTTCCGGCTGGCACGGTTTTCGCTCCTTAATCCTCCGAACCGCAATGCACGGCCGAAGATGTCCCGAACCGGGACACACCGGGCCGCAGGAATGGAATGAACGAAACGATGCGCAGCAATACGACAACGGAGCTTTTCCGATACTGGAACACCATTCGCGGGAAGCGCGAGCTTCCGCGCCGCGACGAGCTTGAACCCTCGGATATCAGAATGCTGCTGCCGAACCTGTTCATTCTCGAGCGCGACCGCAATGCCGGCATCTCGTTTCGCCTGGCGGGAACCCAGGTGTGCGCCCTCTTCGGCCAGGAGCTGCGCGGGCGGCAATTCGGTATGCTGTGGCTCGGAAGCCAGGCGGCGAAAACGCACCGCATCACCGACCAGGTCATGACGCATCGTGTGCCGCTGGTGCTTTCGGCCAAGGGCCGCACCGCCGACGCACGGGAGGTCGACATCGAAACCCTGCTCTTGCCGTTGGCCTCCAGCGAAGGAGAAAGCGACCGGGTCCTTGGCGCCCTCTCACCCCTTTCTCGCCCGTATTGGTTGCATGCAACCGCGATCGAGTGTCTCGACGCGACGGGTATGAAAGTTCTCGACCCCGACCGCACCGCCGTCTTTCGCGAAGAGGAAGCACAGCAACCGAGCGGTACCGTTGCAAAATCGCCGGCCGCGGGCGCATTTTCGAGCGAATTCCGCCAGTTCGGGCATCTCCGCATTCTCGAAGGCGGCCGCCGCGACTGATCCGGAGCGCTGTGCCGAGATGACGCCCTGGACCAACCGGAGGACGAACCTTCTATTAACTTGAAAAGGCTAATCTCCGCCAGCCAAGCTATGTCGCCACAGAGTCATCATGTTCTCGTTTCAGCACGCACAGAATACCGCTCCGAAACCGCACCACGAAGGTGCGTTCCAGCGCGTTTCCGTGAATCTGGCGGGGCGGCTGATGCTTGCCAATCATGACGAGTTCGAGTGCACCGCCATCGACATGTCGCCCGGCGACGTCCTGCTTTCCTCGCCGGCCCAGCCGCGCGCGGGCGAACGCATCATCGCCTATGTCGATCATGTCGGGCGTCTCGAAGGGACCGTATCGCGCATCGCCGACGGCGCTTTCGTCATCCAGCTCAACGCGACCGAGCGCAAGCGCGAGAAGCTCGCGGCCCAGCTCACCTGGATCGCCAACAAGCACGAGCTCGGACTGCCGGAAGACCGCCGCCACGATCGCCTTGCGCCGCGCAAGACGGTGACTGAGTTGACGCTCGACACCGGCGAGAAGTTCCCGTGCCGCATCATCGACCTTTCGCTGTCCGGTGCCGCCGTCGACATCGAGAACCGCCCGCCGATCGGCACCGCCATTCTGCTCGGCAACATGAAGGGCCGGATCGTCCGCCACTTCCAGGAAGGCTGCGCCATCGAGTTCTCGGGTATCCAGTCCCGTGAAGCGTTGACCGAATTCCTCTAACGGCGGGCCTGCGCCGTTCGTTGCCCGATCGCCCCGCATCGGGCAAGGCTCACAGCCCGGCCGCCCCGCCATCCATGCACCCGGCCTGAAGCCGTCTTCGTGCTTCTCTTGTGCGGCAACACCCCCGCTCCTGCATCAACGCGCTCCGCCCGTCCGCGGCCCAGCGAACGCGCCAGAAGCGCACTCACTTAGCCCTACGTCCGCGTAGCCCGAACGCACAGGATGAGCAGCGACAACCGGAGCGGTTTTCGCAGGCATCGACACGCCTGCGCCTGCGCCTGCGCCTGCGCCTGCGCCTGCGCCTGCGCCTGGATCATTTCGAGACAGGTACGCCGCAACACGCAAACGCATTCGCCGTCTGCAAATATTTTTTCCGGCAGAATTCCAGCGAAAACGCATATTTCAAGTCAAAAGCCTCCGGAAGAACCGTGGGCTGACACGGAAAATCCGTCTTTCCCGCCGCACCCGCGCCGCGACTTTTGCTAAACCCGACGACCTTCCCATCATAAAACCAAGTAAATACAGATGGTTGATTGCTTAACAAATTACATCTCCATCTGCGAAGGAAGCTGAAATAGATAAAATTTGATTCAAATTCAACTCAAATACAAATAAAATTCTATTCTTGTTTTATTCTTATACGACTTTCATTTGTACTTGTTTTTAGCTCGCAAGTTCGCGAGCGATAAAAACGTCTGTGCCATTGTCGAACCATAACGGGGAGACAATCATGCTCAAGACAATCACCAAGCTGATCGCGATTGCGGTCCTTTTCACCGGCGGCCTTTTCGGCACGGCCCAGGCTCTTACGGCCAACATGGTCGTGACCGGCTCGACCAACCCGCCGATCGGCCACTACGAGTTCTGCAAGATCTATGCGTCGGAGTGCACCTCTAACGGCAAGGATCGCGGCCCGATGGTGCTGACCCGCGAAGGCTGGCAGAAAATTCTCGAGATCAACTACGACGTCAACCAGGCGATCACCCCGATGACCGACATGGAAATCCATGGCGTCGAAGAGAAGTGGTCCTATCCGGAAACCGTCGGCGATTGTGAAGACTATGTCCTCCTGAAGCGCCGCAAGCTGATCGAAAGCGGTTTCTCCGCATCCGACCTCTTGATCACCGTCGTGCTGCAGCCGAATGGCGACGGCCACGCCGTCCTTACCGTTCGCACTGACCGCGGCGACTTCATCCTCGACAACATGCGCAACAAGGTGCTGCTGTGGTCGGATACCGAATACACCTACCTCAAGCGCCAATCGACCGAACATTCCGGCCGCTGGGTCAAGCTTCAGGACGGCCGCACCGTCGCCGTCGGTAGCGTTCGCACACAGTAAGATCCGAAACACAGGCGGGCCGCCACCCGGCGGACGCCTCCCAACGGGCCTCGGTCAGTCACTTTCCCCGTCCAGACCGAGCCTCGGCCGGTTCCGTGTCCCTCGGAACCGGCCGTTTTTTTATGAGGCCCCTCCTCGCCGAGTACCTGCAGGCATAGGGCATTCATCGAAAGTTAACCGTCTTCGACCAGCGTCGGGCAAGCGGCCCCCGCCACAGTTCGGCCTGCCACGAGCCAAGGGGTCGACACTCGACTTGGGCGCGGCCAACGCGACGGGACGGCCACGATGAGCAATTCTCCAAACGGGATAGACGAACCGGAACTCCGGCCACTTCTCTCCACCCGTTTCGTCTATCGGGTGACGGCGATCGTCGTTGTACTTGCCGGACTGACGGCGGCAATCGCCTTCGCGGGACGATGGTTCGGCGAAAACCTTGCTCTCGCCGGCCACACTGCGAGCCGCGAGACCTACGATATCTTCATCGGACAGGATCACCTGCGGCTGCCGGCGAACATGATCCGCTTCGAGGCGCAACGTGCCACTTCGATCGTCGGGCGTGTCGACGTCTACCTGACATGGCCGGGCATCGAAGGTTACAGCGACGAAAACCGCGACCTCTTCAACGACGTCGACGCGCCTGAAAATCTGATCTTCCTGCAGATTTCGCAAAGCACCATGTCCCGCGACATGTCGGGCCGGCTGGAGCCGATCTACACGCAAGTCTTCGACGGCGCTCCGTCCCCCGGGCCGAACGGACTACAGTTGCACGCGACCAAAACTGCCTCCAGCTATGCGGGCGAAGTCTTCTATACTGCGGAGCGGACAGGCCAGGCACCCTACGTGGTGCGCTGCCTGAAATCCGACGCGCAAACCATATCGACGAGCGCCGACTGCCAGCGCGACATTCATGCCGGCAAAGACCTCGTGGTGCTCTACCGCTTCGCCAATAAACTGCTGCCACGGTGGAAGGAGATCGACGACGCGATAACGGCTTTCATCAAAAGCCGAATCGTGCCCTGATTTCGTCCAACTGGTGTGGTCGAGGCTGTCGCCGCGCCATTGCGCTACACCGGAATTGTCTTTGTACGAATGCGTCCGATTCCGGAAACCAATCATTCATCATAAACCGATTGGTAACGCTATGCCGATACTGTCTCGAGAACGGTCGTTCCCGGAGGCGGCGTCCGGACAACCCCATGACATGAGAATAAAGAGCAGCGTAGTGTCCCAAACCGGTTTTTTTGATCTCGCGAAGCGCCCGTTCGGCGCTCTTTCAAAGATGGTAAAGCGGGTCGTCCTGGCAGGCACCATTGCCTCGGTCGCCTTTGTGTTGCCCGGCTTTGCGGCGTCGACCTACGCCAATCCCAAATATTCGGGCATCGTCGTCGATGCCAAGACCGGCAAGATCCTCTATGGCGAGGATGCCGACGAACTGCGCTATCCGGCGTCTCTCACCAAGATGATGACGCTCTACCTCACCTTCGAGGCGCTCGAAGCCGGCCGGATCAGCAAGTCCACGCAGATTCCCTTCTCGAAGAACGCGTCCGCGGAGCCGCCGTCGAAGCTCGGCGTACGCGCCGGCCAATCGATCACCGTCGAGCAGGCGATCCTTTCGCTCGTCACCCGGTCGGCCAACGATGCCTCCACCGCGCTTGGCGAGTATCTCGGCGGCTCGGAGCAGCGCTTCGCCCGCATGATGACGAACAAGGCGCGCGCGCTCGGCATGACGCGCACGACCTACCGCAACGCCAACGGCCTGCCCAATCCGGAACAGCGCACCACCGCACGTGACCAGGCTCGCCTCGGTCTCGCGCTCCGCCAGCATTTCCCGCAGTATTACGACTATTTCTCCACCCGCAGCTTCCGCTTCGGCAAGCAGACCATCGGCAACCACAACCGCCTGCTTGGCAATGTGCGCGGCGTCGACGGCATCAAGACCGGCTACACCCGCGCCTCCGGCTTCAATCTCGTCACCTCGGCCCAGATTGACGGTCGCAGCATCGTCGCCGTCGTCATGGGCGGCACCTCGGGCGCGAGCCGCGATGCACAGATGCGCCGCCTGGTCGCGAAGTACATGCCGGACGCGTCGCGTCGCGGCAACGGCAACCTGATTGCCGAGACGAAGCCGACCCCGGTTCCGGCAGAAGAGACCCAGGTTGCAGCCGCAGCGCCCGTTGCCGAGACGCCGGTCGTTGCGGCCGTCGCCACAGGCCACGACCTGCCCAACACCGGTCCCGTTCCGGACTTCCGCTACAATGGTGAAAGCGCCAGCAGCGTGCAGATGGCCTATGCCGGCAACAAGCGCGCATCGGACAACCCTGTCCTTTCCTCGAAGATCGTTCCCAACACGCTCGACGCACAGAGCCTGAAGCTTCGTCAGCCCGCGACCGCAGCCATGGTCGACACGCAGATCACCCATTCCGTGCCGAAGAAGGCAGACGCTGCCGCCAAGGCAGAGCCCGCCGAAGTCGCAAAGGCCGAGCCGATGCCGGCTCAGCCGCAGGGCTGGGTGATCCAGATCGGTGCCACGCCGGACAAGGACCAGGCCATGACGCTGCTCGGCAACGCCAAGGACAAGGGCGGCAAGGCACTTCGCAACGCGCAGCCGTTCACCGTTGCCTTCGGCCAGGTATACCGCGCCCGCTTCGGCGGTTTCGATGACCAGAATTCCGCAGTCAACGCCTGCAAGGCCTTGAAGAAGAAAGGCATCTCCTGCTGGGCCAGCCAGCAGTAACGACGAAATTTGGCGGCCGGATGTGTTTGTTTTTCGGCCGCCTTCCTCGGATTTGTACAGCGTAACGAGGTTAAACATGGCAATGAACGAGAACGTTCCGGGTGTCACCCCGCTGCCGGGGCGACGGGCTAAACCGTCGCGCATCAATCTGCACCCCCTGCACGAGGCGGCCATGCGCATCGCCGATCTCGGCCTCAATCGATCGAAGGCCAAGACACGCGATCTCGTCGGCATGCTCTTGACGCACGGGGCGCGCGCCTGGCGCTCGACCCAGCCGCGCGCCGGCATCCACCTTCACGTGACGGCGCCGAACCGGCGCCATCCGCTGAAGATGCGGATCACCTGAACATCCACAGTTCGAAAGGCGGCTACGGCCGCCTTTTTTGCATTCTGGCTGGGTGATGGTGCGGCCTCGGTGAAGCCGCTTCGCGCACGGTCGAGTGCGAAAGCGGGCACTGCTTTCAAGGAACACGCTGGTTGCCGCACGATTGCAAAGGTACCCGCGGCACAGGAATTCTAGAGAAGTCCGAGTTCCGCCAGTTCGCGCCGCAATTCGAGCGGCATCTCGGAACCGCTGCCCGAGAGCGACGCCAGGTCGCGCGGGGCGTCCTTGTCGGTCAGGTAACGCCAGCCCTGGAACGCACGGCGCGGCTGCAGTTCCGTCTCGACCACTTCCGGACCCAGCAGCAGATTGCATCGGCCGATGCCTTCGCCGTCGGTGAAGGTCTCTATGCCGATCAGCGGCTGGCGCGCCTGCACGCTGCCCTTTATCACCCAGTAGAGCGAACCGCCTTCGAGCAACTCCTCCACGCGCTTGGGCACCATGCGCGTGGTGTGGAACGAATGCGGCTCCAGGCCAGCGGCCATGGCGGCCATCGCCTTGCGCGAAACCCATTCGCGCAGGTCCTCGATCGATTCCGCTCCGACACAGAGCTTTATGAGATGTAGAGACATGGTTTTTTTGAACACCCGTCCGGCCGTTGCGGTCAAGCGGCCAGACGTCGTTCATCCACAATCACCGCAACACGTCCGGTCGATACACCGACGTTCGGGCTTCACGAGACCTGCAAGCTTGCAGGTCTCAACACTCGACGACGTTGACCGCTAGACCGCCGGTCGAGGTTTCCTTGTACTTCTCGTTCATGTCGACGCCCGTCTGCCGCATCGTCTCGATGCACGCGTCGAGCGGCACGAAATGCTTGCCGTCACCCTTGAGCGCCAGGGAGGCGGCGGTTACCGCCTTGACCGCGCCAAGCGCATTGCGTTCGATGCAGGGCACCTGCACGAGGCCCGCCACGGGATCGCAGGTCATGCCGAGGTGATGCTCGAGCGCGATCTCGGCGGCATTTTCGATTTGCTCGGGCGTGCCGCCCATGACGGCGGCAAGGCCGGCCGCTGCCATCGCGGACGCCGAGCCCACCTCGCCCTGACAGCCGACCTCGGCGCCGGAAATCGAGGCATTGTGCTTGATGATGCCGCCGATCGCGGCAGCCGTCAGTAGATAGTCGCGAATGCCCTCCTGGTCGGCATCGTCATGGAAATGCATGTAATAGCGGATCGTCGCCGGCACCACGCCAGCGGCACCGTTGGTCGGCGAGGTGACGACGCGGCCGCCGGCAGCGTTCTCCTCGTTGACCGCCATCGCGTAAACGCTCAGCCAGTCGTTGGCGAGCAGCGGATTGGCCTTGTTGGAACGCCACTCTTCCTGCAGCTTGTCGTGGATCGAGCGGGCGCGGCGGCGAACCTTCAGGCCGCCGGGCATGATGCCGTCCTGGCTCAAGCCCCTGTCGATGCAATTGCTCATCGCGCCCCAGATGCGGTCGAGTCCGGCGTTCAGTTCGTCCGGCGACATCGTCGCCTCTTCGTTCGCCCGCTTCATCTGCGCGATCGTCAAGCCGGAGCGCGCAGACATATCCAGCATTTGCTGTGCCGAGGAGAACGGGAACGGCACCTTGACGCCCGTCGCCTTGTTCTTCGAGGCGCGCATGGCCTCCAGTTCCGTGTCGGTCACGACGAAGCCGCCGCCGATCGAATAGTAGATCCGCTTCAACAGCAGCCGGCCGTCACGGTCGAAGGCGGAAAACGACATGCCGTTGGCATGGCCGGGGAGCGGCACCTTCTTGTCGAAGATCAGATCGGTCTTCGGCTGGAACTCGTAGGACGGATGGCCCGGCGGCGTAATGCGGCCCGTGCGTTCGACTTCGTCGATCAGGGCATCCATGCGATCCGGATCGACGAGATCCGGGCGCTCGCCGACCAGGCCGAGGATCACCGCCCTGCCCGTTCCATGGCCGATGCCGGTATGGGCGAGCGAACCGTGCAGGCTCACCTTGATCGCGGCGACGGCGGCGTGGGACGGACGCGGCCAATCATCGGAAAGGATGAGATCGAGAAAGCGATTGGCGGCCGACATCGGCCCCATCGTATGCGAGCTCGAAGGCCCGATACCAATCTTGAACACGTCGAAGACGGAAAGAAACATAAGCTGCCTGCCCCGGAGACTGACCCGCGACGCACGGGCATGATCGCCCGCCGCCGCATTCACGATTGCCTCGATACCACGCTTCATGGTCCATGCGAACCGGCGCCGTATCCTCATATTCACTGAACGATTTTATCCTCAGATCGGTGCCGATTTAAGGACATTCACCAGCAGATATAGGAACGAAGCCTAAGCGATCCCATGGCCGGCGCTCAGGCGGTCAACCGACATTCGATCGCATCCATGCGACATCGTCGCCCGCGTATGTTCCGGCGAGCCGTAGCCCGGAATCAAAAACGGCGCGGCTCTTGGGAAGCCGCGCCGTCAATCAGTGGACTTGTCTAGAAACTAGATATCAAAGGCCGCCGAAAAGATAAGCAAGAACAAGAACGCCAGCGAAACCAGCTACGGCGCGAGCAGTCACGCCCCAGCAAGACTTCTGAATTGTATTGTCCATGATGTCTCCGAAACACTCTCAACGGCCGCGGGCAGCACAGTAGGCGCCCGCGTCTGGGGCCATGCATATTGAAGAAAGCGTAAATGCGCAATGGGGGAATGTGGCGGAAAAGTGTCCCGCTTCGGCGCTCCTCCACACGATCCTGGTGAAAACCCCTCAATTCCCCGGCAAAGGCGAAGAGAAATTCCGCCGCATTTTCATCACAGTAGTTGACGCGTCGCCGATTCAGACGCCGCCCCGGCCACCTTGCAATTTCCAAAAGCCATGCCAAAAACACGTGTATGACCTTCGAAGATTACATAGCACTTGTCGTGTTTATCCTGCTTTGGGCGGGTTTCAGCTGGGCGACCGATGGCACCCGCGGCTTCAAGCGCGTGAGTCTCACCCGCCTCATGAACGAGCATCGCGGCCGCTGGATCCGCAATTCGCTCAACCGCGACCTGAAGATGATCGATACGCAGATCATCGCGGGCCTGCAGGCCGGCACCGCCTTCTTCGCCTCGACCACCATCTTCGCGCTTGGCGGCTGCTTCGCGCTGCTCGGCGCGACCGAACAGGCGCAGATGATCTTTGCCGACATGCCCTATGTCTTCCATGGCGGGCGCACGGCCTTCGAGCTGAAGGTCGGCGGCCTTACCTGCCTATTCGGCTACTCCTTCTTCAAGTTCGGCTGGTCCTACCGGCTGTTCAATTATTGCTCGATCCTGATGGGCGGCATCCCGATGACCGCCGACATGCAGCGGGATCGACATGCCGCGGAAAAGGCGGCCGAACGGGCGATCCGCATGAACGTGCTCGCCGCCAAGCATTTCAACGCCGGTCTCCGGGCGATCTTCCTGTCGATCGGCTATCTCGGCTGGTTCATCAGTCCCTATGTGTTCGTGGCGCTCACCGTCTTCGTCATCTTCGTCTTGACCCGCAGACAGTTCTTCTCGGAAGCGCGGTCGGCGCTCCTCCAGGACGCGACACCCTGACGATCCGCGCGCCCGGCGCGCCGAACGCCGACTTGCAGCCACAACGTTCCATCAGCAATCAAGGACGCGTGCCTGGCGCAAGCCAGGCCTGCCACTCTTCCTCACGCCAACAGGATGGCGAATGCCCATGTCCGATATCCATGTGACCGCACCGGCAGCAGAGACCCCCGCGAAACCGACAGGCAGGCGGCTCGCCTTCATCGATGTCGCGCGCGGTGTGGCGCTGCTTGCCATGGCGACCTATCACTTCGTCTGGGACCTCGAGTTCTTCGGCTATGTCGCGGCAGGCACCGCCGGCACCGGCGGCTGGAAGATCTTTGCGCGGCTGATTGCCAGCAGCTTCCTGTTTCTTGCCGGCTACAGCCTCGTGCTCGGGCAATGGCCGACGATCCGCATCGACGCGTTCCTGCGCCGTTTCGCCAAGATCGCTGGCGCCGCAGCGCTGATCACGATTGCCACCTATTTCGCCTTTCCGGACACGTTCATCTTCTTCGGCATCCTGCATGCGATCGCCGCGGCGAGCCTGGTCGGCCTGATCTTCCTCAGGCTTCCTGCCGTCGTTTCCTTCGCCGCAGCAGCCGCCGCCATCGCAGCCCCGTTCTATCTGCGATCACCGATTTTCGATGCCCCCTGGCTCTGGTGGGTCGGCCTGTCGGAAACGCTACCGCGCTCCAACGACTACGTGCCGCTGTTGCCGTGGCTCGGGCCGTTCCTGCTCGGCCTAGGTACCGCCAAGCTCTTCCACGCGCGGCTGGTGTCCGCGCTCGCAAGCCGCCCTTCCACAGGTGGCAAGGGGCGGCTGTGGATGACGGCCCTCGTCTTCGGCAGCCGTCACAGTCTGGCCATATACCTCATTCACCAGCCCGTGCTCATCGGACTGGTCTATCTCTTCTCGCTGATCTCTCCGCCGACACTGCCGGATCCCAAGGAAGCCTATCGCAGCAATTGCGTTGCGGCCTGCAACCAGGGCAATCCGGCTGTGCCGTGCGACAGCTTCTGCGGCTGCACGCTCGACCGTCTGGTGGAACAGAACCTGTTCGATAGTCTGAACAGGGGAGAGATCAACGTCAGCACCGATGAACGCATTGCGCGAATCGCACAGCAATGCACAATGAACGTGCAATCAGGGGACTAGGACATGAATGCCTATCGTGCCAAGCCGCTGAACTTCCCATGGCCGGCCCTCCTCTACGGGGTCGCCACTCTTGCGGCGCTCATCCTGGCGCGACATTTTCCCATTCCCGTCGCCCATGGCCACGGTTGGTTTCCCTGGATCAGCGGCGGCATCCTGATGGTCGTCGCCGTCTGGCTCGATCTCTGGGCGGTCAAGACGCTGCTCGACCGCCACACCGCCGTCCTTCCCTCTCGGTCGGCAACCTGCCTCGTCACCTACGGGCCGTTCCGCTTCACACGCAACCCGATCTATCTCGGCTACACCTTGATGATGATCGGCTTTGGTCTGGCGACGCTCAATCCCTGGTTCTTCATCACGGCGATCACAGCGGTCATGCTGACGACGCTCCTTGCCATCCGCAACGAGGAGCGACACCTGCTGTCTCGCTTCGGTTTCGAGTTCGAGCGCTACTGCCGGCACACCAGCCGCTGGATCTGAGCGCAGGCGCGGCTGCGCGCAGCGAAAAGGGCAGCGCGAACGCTACCCTTCAAAATATCCAGAGATAAACCAGCGAACCTTTAGGTGCCGACGCCGATTTCGGCCAGACGCGTCAGGCATGCCTCCTCGACATTGTCGAGTTCCGTCAGCGTATCGTCGATGTCCTTGCGCTTCTGGCGCAGCTCTTCGCGCTTTTCCTCGACGCGCGACATCAACAGCTGAAGCTGGCCGAGCTCGCCGGGCGGGTCCTTGTAGACCTGAATGATTTCACGGATCTCGGCGATGGTGAAGCCGATGCGCCGTCCGCGCAGGATCTCCTGAATGAGCCGCCGGTCAGCCGGCCGGAACAGGCGCGTGCGGCCACGGCGCTCCGGATGGATGAGGCCCTCGTCCTCATAGAAGCGCAGCGTTCGGGTGGAAATGCCGAATTCCCGCGTCAATTCGGTGATGCTATAGTATTTATTCACGCTGCCATTCCATGTGTTCCTGCACATGCACTATCGTTGACCTTGACGTAAAAGTCAAACAACACGCCGCGTTACGTAACGTGGAACCACCAGGTGGCGATGCCGAGAAAGCTGAAGAAGCCGGTGATATCGGTAATGGCCGTCACGAAGACGGCCGAGGAGACCGCCGGGTCGGCGCCGAAGCGATCGAGGCAGAGCGGCACGAGGATGCCGCCAAGGGCGGCAGCCATCATGTTGATCAGCATCGCAGTCGCAATGATGCCGCCGATGTTCGGGTCCTGAAACCAGAGACCGGCGAGAAGGCCGATCAGCGTGCCGAAGATCATGCCGTTGAGCAGACCGACCCCGGCTTCACGCCGAATGATGCGCGGGGCGTTGTGAATGTCGAGACCCCGGGTTGCGAGCGCGCGCACCGTGACAGTCATCGTCTGCGAACCAGCATTGCCGCCCATGCCCGCAACGATCGGCATCAGGATGGCGAGCGCCACGATCTGCTGGATCGTCGCGTCGAAGAGGCCGATGACCGAAGCCGAGATGCAGGCGGTCATCGAATTGATGAACAACCAAGGCACGCGTGAGCGCGATGCCTCCCCGACGGAGTCCGAAAGTTCTTCGTCGCCGACGCCGCTCAGGCGCAGCAAGTCTTCTTCGGCTTCTTCCTGAATGACGTCGACGACGTCGTCGATGGTGAGCACGCCGACGAGCCGGCCATTGTCGTCGACCACGGCCGCGGAAAGCAGGTCGTATTGCTCGAACAGCTGGGCCGCCTCTTCCTGGTCCATCTCGGCCGGAATGGCATGGCTGGTGTCGTGCATGATCGCATCGACCTTGACCGAACGCTTCGTTCTGAGGATGCGGTCGAGGTCCATCGCGCCGAGCAGCTTGAAGGTCGGGTCGATCACGAAGATCTGCGTGAAACTCTCGGGCAGGTCCTCGTCTTCGCGCATGTAGTCGATCGTCTGGCCAACGGTCCAGAACGGCGGCACCGCCACGAACTCGGTCTGCATGCGCCGACCGGCCGTGCTTTCGGGATAATCCAGCGAGCGGCGGAGGCGAACCCGCTCGGTAAACGGCAGCTTCGCCAGGATCTCGTCCTGGTCTTCCTGGTCCAGGTCTTCCAGAATGTAAACCGCATCGTCCGAATCCATCTCGCCGATGGCCTCGGCGATCTGTTCGTTCGGCATGTGCTCGACGATGTCGAGACGGATTGCCTCGTCGACCTCGGTCAGCGCCGAAAGGTCGAACTCCTTGCCGAGCAGTGAAACCAGCGCCAGGCGCTGATCGGGCTGGATGGCCTCGAGCAGGTCGCCCATTTCCGACGAGTGTAGGCCGGCGACATGCTGGCGCAGGTAGATCGTATCGCGATCGGCGATTGCCGCGCCGACATGCATGAGAAAATCGGAGCGGATAGAACCGTCGTCGGCATAAATGTCCGAGCCGTCAAAGGCCTTGACGTCTTCCGAGCTGCGGTCTTCGTCGCCAGTATTGCTCATGCGCGCCCTCGAAACGATTTGCTGCTTCCCGGCCGCCCACCTCGCAAGCCGGAAAGAATGCGTCCACTGACGGTTGCCTGGACCTCACCCGCCGCCACGGACGGGAATTTGGGCCTTACAGCCTGCTAGCGCAAAGCCCTGCCGAGGTCCACAGCACAGATACCACCCGGCGAAGCGCAACAACAGATTTATTCAAGCTGTTGCAAATACATGAAAAACCGGCTGCATCTCGACACAGTCGACATCGCTCGCGTGATCGGCTAGCACTTCAGTCGAGATATCGGCAGCGCAACACGCATTTGGCGCCGCCAAGGAAGATCTAATGGCCATTCGCCCCATTGTCCGCTTTCCCAATCCGCTGCTGACGCGGAAGGCGGAGACGATCACCCGGTTCGACCCGGCACTCGAGGCGCTGGCCGCGGACCTTCTCGACACGATGCGGGCCGCCCCCGGCGTCGGCATCACGGCACCGCATATCGGCATCCTGGAGCGCGTGACGGTGATCGAGCTCGATCGCGACAGCGGCGCCAGGATCTTCGTCAATCCGGAAATCATCTGGCACAGCGACGCGAAGGCGACCCATACGGAAGGCAGCGTCTCGATGCCGGGCATCCTGGAAGAGGTGGAGCGCCCGAACGCCGTTCGCGTCCGCTACCAGACGCTGCGCGGCGAGACGATCGAGGAGGAGGCGGACGGTTTCATGGCCATCTGCCTGCAGCACGAAATCGACCAGCTCGACGGCATCTTCTGGACACAACGGCTGTCGCGCCTCAAGCGCGATCGCGCCATCAAGAAGTTCGAAAAGCTGACCAGAGAGCAGGCGCGCGGTTAGCGCACCGGTTCCCTGCCCGCAACATCAAATCATAGTCACCAAGGACCGAACCATGAAACCGACCTATCTCGCCGTCATCGGCCTCCTCGCGCTTGCCGGCTGCAACAGCACCCAGCAAAATCTCGAGCCCCTGCCCCAGAGCCTGACCTATGGCGAAAACGCTGCCAACAGAAAGACACAAGCCTCACCAGGGGCCATGGTCCAGAACCGCTTCATGTATGAGGGCCAGATGGTCTACGAGACCTATGAAGTCCAGCCCGACCGCACCTACAAGCTCGTCCGCCGCCGCATGGACCAGAGCGGACCTGCCGGCAACAACTGATACGAATGAGCGGCGCACGGGCGCAGCGACCTCTGTCGCCCGTCGTCGCAATCATTTTCGAGCCGCGTACACCGCCGTTTCGAATTCGAGATAGCTCCCGAACGAAGCTGGATCGGCAAAGGGCAGTATCTGTGTTGCCCACAGGCCGCCGAGACCGTTTTGGCGGTCTATCCAGTAGTAGAGGTTTGCAAGCCCCGCCCAGGCCAATGCGCCGGCTGGTCTCCCCGTCGGCGCAGCCTCATCGTTGATCATGAAGCTTATCCCCCAGGACTTCGGCATGCCGGGGAAAAATTCGGCGTCGTGCGACAGGCTTTTGATCACCCCCGGGAGCCTCTTGATTTTCTTTTCTCCAAGGCCGTTCCTTTCCGCCATCTCGACGGTTTCGGCCTTCAGCACGCGACCGCCGGGAGACATCCCGGCGTTGAGCCACATGCGGATAAATTTGGCGTAGTCGACAGCCGTCGAATAGAGACCGTGCCCGCCCATCTGGACCTCCGGATCTTGCGGGAGCCTGAAATCAGGCCGCGGCGACAAGCGTCCGGCATCGTCCCTTTGATGTAGCGTGACCACGCGGGAGATCATGGGCGGCGTCAAGGTAAAGCCGGTGTCCTCCATGCCAAGCGGTTGGAGGATGCGTTCCGCCATCACGACGCCAAGCCGCTTGCCGGTGATGCCCTCAACGACCTGCCCGGCCCAGTCCAGGCTACTCCCATATTCCCAGTCATCGCCGGGATCGAAGAGCAAAGGCGTCCGGATGGATGCATGGGATGCGGTGATCACGCTCGGCTGCCCATGCTGACGCGCCAACCGGGCATAGGTCTCGTTGAAAAAGTCATAGCCAAAACCCGCCGTGTGCAGCAGCAGCATGCGCGTGGTGATGTCCCGCTTGGGCGGGCGGAGTTTCGGATTCCCCGCGGGATCAAACCCCTCGATCACCTGCAGCGTGCCGATTTTGGGCGCGTATTGTCTGGCGGGAGCGTCGAGATCGAGGCTGCCCTCCTCAACCAATTGCAGGCAGGCCGTCGCCGTGATCGCCTTCGTCATAGAGAAGATCGCAAAGACGCTGTCGGCCGTCATATCCGTCGCGCCAGCCAAAGAGCGCGCTCCGGCCGCGCCCTCGTAAAAATTGCCCTGTCGATCCGTCGCGATCGCGACAACGCCTGGCACGCCATCGGCGGAACGAACCGCGGCATTGAGGATTGCATCGGCACTAGTCTTGAGATCGCCGGACAAAGGAACCTCCCCCATAGCCAAGGCTTCGACACGTGTGGCGGGCGTGCCACCTTTCACGTCGAACCACCGTGAAAATCCTAGCACCAAAGGACGACCTAAGCCATTTTCTGTCGGCCATGGAAGGAGCGAGCTGTCGGCTACTCAGCGCGAGACGAGCGAGATTCGGATTACCGCACGGCATCACGTTGCCGCCGAACAAGGCGCGCCAGAAACGGGAAAGCTAAACATGGATTTGAAACAAAAAACCCGGCCGAAGCCGGGTATTTGGTGCGGTCGAGAAGACTCGAACTTCCACGGGTTGCCCCACAGCGACCTCAACGCTGCGCGTCTACCAATTCCGCCACGACCGCATCGTGGTAGGGCCGACTTGCGTCGGCGCGGCTGCATGTAGCAAAAGCCCCTTGAGTGCACAAGGGATGGCTGTGGACAAATTGAACGATGGCGACGGACAGTCCGAAACATTCACCATGGGACACAGAGACCGCGTTCGGCGGGTGTATTTTCGCCCCGCGAACGGCGTTCCGGATGCCTTTCGAGGCTGGCCTTCGCCACGACGGGATCGCCCGCAGTCGTTTTGAAGTGCGCGCGCAAGATGAGCGACGGCCGACACACCCCTATTCGAATGCTTGATGTGGACTGGAAAGCAAACGGATGCACCGGTTGCGCCCAGGCAGAAATCCCAACTTGGCTAACACCACGATTAAAAACAAAAAACCCGGCCGAAGCCGGGTTTTTTTGGTGCGGTCGAGAAGACTCGAACTTCCACGGGTTGCCCCACAGCGACCTCAACGCTGCGCGTCTACCAATTCCGCCACGACCGCATCGTGGTAGGGCCGACTTGCGTCGACGGGGCTGCATGTAGCAAAAGCCCCTTAGGGGCACAAGAGCATCACGACAGAAATTTGACGGGAAACGAAACTATTTCAACAGCCCGCCCGAGGAGCCCCGGAAACGCTGGACTCTTGCCGCGCGCCATCCCATGTACAGGCTCTAAAAAACAGGAATGCCGAGCGAATGCAGCGCGAAAATCTGAGCCAGGACATGTTTGCCCCTCCGGAATCACCCCCGGTTCGCTGGCGGATTGCCTCCGAACTGGTCGATTATCCGCAGGCCGTCGAGTTGATGGAGCAGGAAGCCGCGGCGATTGCCGCCGGCACCGCGGATGAACTGGTCTGGCTGGTCGAGCACCCGCCGCTCTATACGGCCGGCACCAGCGCCGACGCCGCCGATCTCGTCATGCCCGACCGTTTTCCGGTCTTTGCCACCGGCCGGGGCGGCGAATACACCTATCATGGCCCGGGCCAGCGCGTCGTTTATGTCATGCTCGACCTCAAGCGCCGGAAGCAGGACGTCCGGGCCTTCGTCGCAGCACTCGAAAGCGTCGTCATCTCCACACTCGATTCGATGAATGTCCGCGGCGAGCGGCGCGAAGACCGGGTCGGTGTCTGGGTGCGGCGCCCGGAAAAGCCCGCCCTGCCCGACGGCTCGATGTCGGAAGACAAGATTGCCGCGATCGGCATCCGCCTGCGCAAGTGGGTGAGCTTCCACGGCTTTGCGCTTAACGTCGATCCGGATCTCGACCATTTCGGCGGCATCGTGCCCTGCGGCATCCGCGGTTATGGCGTCACCAGCCTCGTCGACCTTGGCCTGCCGGTGATGATGCCGGACGTGGACATCCGCCTGCGCGAGGCCTTCGAGGCCGTGTTTGGCCCGACGACAAACGACGCGGCCTGAGCCCGCTCAGTTCGACGCCCGACGTCCCGCCTGCCGCTCGCGCCAGATGATGAACAGGCCGGAGCCGACGATGATGGCGATGCCGAGCCATTTCGAGAGCGACGGGAAATCTCCGAAGATGAGATAACCGAGCGCCGTCGCAGTGACGATCTCGAAGTAGTGGAACGGCGCCAGCAACGAGACCGGTGCTGCGCGGAACGCCTTGACGACCAGCAGGTGGCCGTAGCCGGAGAGCGCGCCGAGAACAACCACCAGCATCCAGCCAAGCGGCGACTTCGGCAGCGACGGCACGAAATCGGGGCTGCCCATGCCGTTGCCGATCAGGATCACCAGTGCCATCGTCAACGTGCCGCCGATGCCGGCAATCGTCTGCATCGTCAGCGGCGAGTCGCCGGTGCCGACAGCGCGGTTGAGCAGCAGATAGCAGGCAAAGACGAACGCGCAGGCAACCGGCAACAGCGCGGTTAGCCCGAAAGCGGCAAAGCTCGGCTGGATGACGATCATCGCTCCGCCGAAACCGACAACGATGGCGAGCCAGCGCCGCCAACCCACTTTTTCCTTGAGGAACACTGCGGACAGGCAGGTCAGGATGAAGGGTTCGACGAAATAGATGGCGAAGGTGTCGGCAAGCGGCATGTACTTCACCGATATGAAGAAGAACAGGGCCGCGGTCGCCAGCAGCACACCACGCAGCAGATTGGCGAAGGGCCGCTTTGCTCTCAGCGCCTGCAGGCCGCCGGCGCCAAGCAGCAACGGCAGCGTCGCCACCAGTTGGAAGAAGAAGCGGTAGAAGGTCACCTGCCCCGGCGACATGCCCTCATAGACGGCCATGTACTTCGCAATCACGTCCATGCCCGGCAGGATGACCATCGCAAAGAGCATGATGGCGACGCCCTGCATCACCGTATCGGTGCGTTCGGTGGTCGCGGTTCGGGCGTCTGTCATGAAGCATGCTCCTGTGGCCGCCGCAGATTAGAGCCTATGCCTTGGTTTTCAACGGCCGAGGATGCGACGGGAAAAGAACTATCCGCGCCCTAGCCGCAATTGACGGTGTTTTTGGCGCTTCGGGGTGGTCCCTCACGACCCAAATGCCTATAAGCTCAGGACAATCTTCCGCCCCGGACCTCAAGGTCGGCCGTCAGCCGCCAAGGCCCGGGACCTTTGAACGTGACCGTGGCAAAGGAGATGTCCATGCGCTTGTCCACCGAAACGATGATTGCCCGCCTGCGCGACACCAGCGACGGTGATACGCTGGGAGGGCGCATCTGGAGGGCGCGCGACGCCGCCAATCTCAGCGCCAAGGAACTGGCCGACCAACTCGGTGTGCGCACGGAGACGATCGCGGCCTGGGAACGGGATCGGGCCGAACCCCGCACCAATCGGCTGTTCATGCTCGCAGGCGTGCTGGGCGTCACCCCGGCCTGGCTGATCGCCGGGCTCGGCCGCGCGCCGGATGCCGACGCCGACGACGAGAAGGACGGCCTGCGCGAGCAGCTCGCCCTCGTCAAGAAGCTGCACGAACAGACCGGCAAGGCGATCGCCGCACTTGAGATGGAACTCAATCGCGTTCAACAGAACATTCGATAACCCATTGCGATTCCACGTGGGGCCGCCGTCCTGGCGGCCCGAAGTCGTTTCAGTCCAAGGAGAAAATAGATGGATGTACGCGCCGCCGTTGCCGTTCAGGCAGGCAAGCCGCTTGAGGTCATGACGGTTCAGCTCGAAGGCCCGAGGGCCGGCGAAGTCCTGATCGAGGTAAAGGCCACAGGCATCTGCCATACCGACGATTTCACGCTGTCGGGTGCCGATCCGGAAGGCCTGTTCCCGGCGATCCTCGGCCATGAGGGCGCCGGCATCGTCGTCGACGTCGGCCCGGGCGTCACCTCGGTGAAGAAGGGCGACCATGTCATTCCGCTCTATACGCCCGAATGCCGCTCCTGCCCGTCGTGCCTGTCGCGCAAGACCAATCTCTGCACCGCGATCCGCTCGACGCAAGGGCAAGGCCTGATGCCGGACGGCACCTCGCGCTTCTCGATCGGCAAGGACAAGATCCACCACTACATGGGCTGCTCGACGTTCGCCAACTACACGGTTCTGCCGGAGATCGCGGTTGCCAAGGTCAACCCGGACGCGCCGTTCGACAAGATCTGCTACATCGGCTGCGGCGTGACCACCGGCATCGGCGCCGTCATCAACACGGCACAGGTGGAAATGGGTGCGACTGCGATCGTCTTCGGTCTCGGCGGCATCGGCCTCAACGTCATCCAGGGCCTGCGTCTTGCCGGCGCGGACATGATCATCGGCGTCGATCTCAACAACGACAAGAAGGCCTGGGGCGAACGCTTCGGCATGACCCACTTCGTCAACCCGAAGGAAGTCGGCGACGACATCGTGCCTTACCTCGTCAACATGACCAAGCGCGGAGCCGACCAGATCGGCGGCGCCGACTACACCTTCGACTGCACCGGCAACACCAAGGTGATGCGCCAGGCGCTCGAAGCCTCGCATCGCGGCTGGGGCAAGTCGGTCGTCATCGGCGTTGCCGGCGCCGGCCAGGAAATCTCCACCCGTCCGTTCCAGCTGGTTACCGGCCGCACCTGGATGGGAACCGCCTTTGGTGGCGCACGCGGGCGCACCGATGTGCCGAAGATCGTCGACTGGTACATGGAGGGCAAGATCCAGATCGATCCGATGATCACCCACACCATGCCGCTCGAAGACATCAACAAGGGGTTCGAACTGATGCATTCGGGCGAGAGCATCCGCTCGGTTGTTCTGTACTAAGCTGTTATTTTGATTCAGAAAGGCGCCGGAGACGATTGATTTCCGGCGCCTTTTTCAGTCCCCTTGAGAAGTTGATTCAAGATGATCTATGTCGACGCAGACGCCTGCCCGGTGAAAACCGAAATCCTGAAAGTGGCCGAGCGCCACGGGATCGAGGTGACCTTGGTCGCCAATTCGGGCCTGCGCCCTTCGCGCGACCCGATGGTGCACAATGTCGTCGTTTCGGCAGGTTTCGACGCGGCCGACAACTGGATCGCCGAACGGGCGCATGAGGGCGATATCGTCGTTACCGCCGATGTGCCGCTTGCCGTTCGCTGCGTTGCCGCCGGTGCGCTCGTCACCGGCCCCTCCGGCCGGGTCTTTGACAAAGGCAATGTCGGCATGGCCTCTGCGATGCGTGACCTCGGACAGCACCTGCGCGAGACCGGCGAAAGCAAGGGCTACAACGCCGCCTTCACGCCGCGCGATCGATCCGCTTTCCTCGAAACCCTTGACCGACTCGCGCGGCAGTCGAAAAAATGAACGCGCAACGGGCGGGATCATGGGGCCCGCAACCGCAGGGGCACTAGCATGGCAACGACGACGAAGCTCAGGCATTGGCCGTTTTACACCGCCATTCTGTGCGCGCTCGCAAGCGTGCCCGTCCTCTGGTTCGTGGCGCAGCGTTTCGCCCTTGAGGGGGCTGCGATCACCTTCTTCTGCGTCTATCTCGTCATGTGCTGGCGGCGATTGCGAATGATGACCGGCCGGCATCTGAAGACCCATG
Organism: Ensifer sp. ENS09; assembly: GCF_014852425.1. Classification (NCBI taxonomy): domain Bacteria; kingdom Pseudomonadati; phylum Pseudomonadota; class Alphaproteobacteria; order Hyphomicrobiales; family Rhizobiaceae; genus Ensifer; species Ensifer sp. ENS09. The sequence goes on along the minus strand of NZ_JACVBP010000001.1, from coordinate 25,088 downwards.
CCCGTAACACCGACGAGCCCGAGGTCGTGATCCTGCTCGTGACGTTCGGGGCAGCAGCGAGTTCGCTCGTTTCCCTGTTTTTCGCGCTGAACGGCGAGAAGTCCGGCTCGGCGCTGGCGCTCGGCCTCGCCTTTGCCTCCGTCGTGCTCGGCTGGGCAACAATCCACATGATGGCGGCCATGCACTATGCCCATGCCTATTGGATCGCGAACCAGGACCAGCAGACGGCAGAGCCGGCGCGCGGCCTCGAATTTCCAGGAACGCCGGAGCCCGGCGGATACGACTTTCTCTATTTTTCCTTCGTCATCGGCATGACGGCGCAAACATCCGACGTCGCCATCACCACGACCGCCATGCGGCGCATCAACCTGATGCACGCCATCGTTTCGTTCTTCTTCAACACCGTGCTCGTCGCCGCCGCCGTCAACGCGGCCGTGCAGCTTGCCGGCTGAGCATCTTTATCCAAGGAGCATCCCATGAAAGTCCTTTCGCAAAACACCGCCTTCGGCGGCATGCAGGGCGTCTTTTCGCACGAGTCCGAGGCCTGCAAGGGCGAGATGACCTTCGCCGTCTTCGTGCCGCCGCAGGCGATCAGCGAACCGCGGCCGGTGCTCTGGTATCTCTCCGGCCTTACCTGCACGCATGCGAACGTCATGGAGAAAGGCGAGTACCGGCGCATGGCCGCCGAGCTCGGGCTGATCGTCGTCTGCCCGGATACGAGCCCGCGCGGCACGGATGTTCCCGACGAACTGACGAACTGGCAGATGGGCAAGGGAGCAGGCTTCTATCTCGATGCCACCGAAACGCCCTGGGCCGGGCACTACCAGATGTATAGCTACATCACCGAGGAACTGCCCGCCTTCGTCGGCCAGCACTTCCGCATGGACATGAGCCGCCAGGGTATCTTCGGCCATTCGATGGGCGGTCACGGCGCCATGACCATCGCGCTCAAGAACCCGGACCGTTTCAAGAGCTGCTCGGCCTTCGCCCCGATCGTCGAACCTTCGACCGCCGACTGGTCGGTCGGCGCCTTCGAGAAGTATCTGGGCGCGGACCGCGCCGTCTGGCGCCAATATGACGCCTGCGCGCTCGTCAAGGACGGTGCGCGCTTCCCCGAGTTCCTGATCGATCAGGGCAACGCGGACAGCTTCCTTGAAAACGGCCTGCGCCCCTGGCTGTTCGAGGAGGCGGTCAAGGACACCGGCATCGATTTGACGCTGCGCATGCACGAACGCTACGACCATTCCTACTATTTCATCTCGACTTTCATGAACGATCATCTGCGCTGGCATGCCGAGCGGCTGGTCTGATAATCGAAGGCGCAATTCCGAGCAGAAGCCGCTTTCGCGGAAATGCGCCGCCAATTTTGACCCGGAGCCACTGATGACCCATCTTCTCCTCGTTGGCGCCGGCGGCGCAATCGGCTCGATGCTGCGCTATCTCGTCGGTCTTTGGGCCGTCCACCGCCTGGGATCCGGTTTTCCCTGGGGCACGCTTGGGGTCAATATAACGGGCTCGTTCCTGATCGGCGTGCTGGCCGAAGTGATCATGCGCAAGTTCGGCGCCTCGCCGGACATGCGTGTCTTCCTCATCACGGGCGTCCTCGGCGGTTACACCACCTTTTCCGCCTTCTCTCTCGACGCGATCACGCTCTTCGAGCGCGGCGATGTCATGCTCTCGGCCGCCTATGTACTTGCCAGTGTCGCGCTTTCGATCCTCGCGGTCTTCAGCGGGCTGGCTCTCATGCGCGCAATAGTCTAAAGGCTCGTCTTACAGGCGCTGCGTATCCAGGGGACACGCGGCGCATTGCTGCATTGTCCTTCGACCGTTGTCGCTTCGAGGCCATTATCATGCAGCACCGAAAATATTGCGGCAGCCCTTGCGCGCCTGAAGCTTCCTCTTTTGCGTCATCCCAACGCAGGGGCTTCGGACCGACGCGCGACGCTGCGACCAAACAGAAGGCAGGTTCGCTCAAATGGCAGGCATAGAACACAGGCAGGTGGACGGTGACGAGGCAGGCATGCGCCTGGATCGCTGGTTCAAGGTGCATTTTCCGGGACTGGGCTTCGGCCCGCTGCAGAAGCTGCTGCGCTCCGGCCAGGTCCGCGTCGATGGTGCCCGCGCCAAATCCGACACGCGGATCCAGCCCGGCCAGACGATCCGTATTCCGCCGCTCGGGGTCGATCCCAAGGAAGTCAAGACCGGGCCGATCGCCGGCCGCGACCTCAGGAACTCACCCGACGGCGAGTTGCTGTCGCGCATGGTGCTGCACGAGGACGCAAAGGTGATCGTGCTCAACAAGCCTGCCGGCCTTGCCGTTCAGGGCGGCTCGGGCGTCAACCGGCATATCGACAAGATGCTCGAGGCCTGGACAAACCAGAAGGGCGAAAAGCCGCGTCTCGTCCACCGTCTCGACCGCGACACCTCAGGGGTGCTGGTGATTGCCCGCACGAGAGGGGCAGCGCAGAAGCTGACCGCCGCCTTCCGCGAGCGCGACACCAAGAAGACCTATTGGGCGCTGGTAAAGGGCGTTCCGCGCAAGCGCGAGGACCGGATCTCGACCTGGCTCGTCAAGGAGCAGACGCCGGACGGCGACCGCATGCGCATCGCCAAGCATGGCGAAGACGGTGCCGACCACGCCATTTCCTACTACCGCATTCGCGAACAGGCCGCACAGAACCTCGCCTGGCTGGAGATGGAGCCCTATACCGGCCGCACCCACCAGCTTCGCGTCCATGCATTGCACATCGGACACCCGATCCTCGGCGACCCCAAATATTTCGATGCCGACATCAACTGGAGCCTCCCAGGCGGCATGCAGAACCGTCTGCATCTGCACGCGCGCCATATCGATATTCCTCACCCGGACGGTGGGCGCCTGCGCGTGACCGCGCCACTGCCACCGCACATGGTCCAGAGCTGGAACCTGCTGGGCTTCGAAGAGAACGAGCCTGGCGAGGACGATTGATGAAACTGGCGCTTTTCGATTGTGACGGCACGCTGGTCGATAGCGGTGGCCTGATCCATGAAGTGATGGCGCGCACGTTCGAGGCATTCGACCTCGAGCGCCCGCCCCTCTCGGCGACCAAGAGCATTATCGGCCTGACCCTCGACATCGCCATCGCGCGCCTGCTCGGCCGCGAACATGTCGACGATCAGGCGCTGGCTATGACGGCGCACTACAAGTCGATCTTCGCCGGGGTGCGCGGCGAAGGCGGCTTTCAGGAACTGTTGTTTCCCGGCATTGCCGATATGATGCAGACGTTGTCCTCCCGCGACGCGCTGCTGATCGGCGCGGTAACCGGCAAGTCGCGGCGCGGCTTGACCCATATCGCCGAGACCCACGGCTTCGACAGCGTCTTTTTCGTATCGCGGACCGCCGATGATTGCCCCTCCAAGCCGCATCCGGCCATGGTGACGGAATGCTGCTTTGAAGCCGGCATCGATGCGAAGGATACTGTCGTCATCGGCGATGCGATCTATGACATGCAGATGGCCAAGGCTGCAGGCGCTGCCGCCATCGGCGTTGCCTGGGGCTATGCTTCCGTTCCCGACCTCATCGAGGCGGGCGCGGATTTCGTTGCCCGGACGCCGGCCGACATCATTGAATGGATGGAACACAATCATGCCTGATATTCGCGACGAACTCAGCGGTGCGATGAGCCACGAGGATCCGGTCCGCCGGGCACAAATCCAGATGCTGAAGCCGCTGCCGAAGCGCTTCTACAAGGACGTCAGCGTCGCGGCCGCGGAAGGCGATACGCACGCCGTGCTGCTCGACGGCCGCACCGTGCGCACGCCGGCAAAGCAGCCGCTTGCCGTGCCGACGCGCAAGCTCGCAGACATGCTCGCCGCCGAATGGGATGCGCAGGCAGAGGTCATCGATCCTGGCAAGATGCCGATCACGCGCATCGTCAACACCGCACTTGACGGCGTCGCCAAGGACCAGCGCTCGGTTTTCGACGATATCCTGCGTTTTGCCGGAACGGACATGCTCTGCTATCGCGCCGACAGCCCGGAAGGCCTCGTCGCCCGCCAGAACGAGATCTGGAACCCGGTGCTCGACTGGGCGCAGCAGACACTCGGCGCCCGCTTCATCCTCGCCGAAGGCGTGATCCACCAGGAGCAGCCGGAAGAAGCGCTTTCCGCCTATGCGGAAGGGCTGCGCGCCTTCGCGACCCCGCTCGGCCTCACCTGCGTCCACACGGTGACGAGCCTGACCGGCTCCGCCTTGCTGGCACTCGCCTTCGCTTCCGGCCGTCTGACAGCCGAAGAAGCCTGGACGGCTGCGCATGTCGACGAGGACTGGCAGATCGAGCATTGGGGAACCGACGAGGAAGCCTTCCGCCGCCGCGAGAACCGCTGGCAGGAAATGCAGGCGGTCGCCGCGGTTCTTGGCGCCCTACGCTGACGAACCCGGATCAACGGAATACGAAACGGGCTGCGTGTCTTCCGACCCGCAGCCCGTTTCTTTTGTTCAAGATTTTAGCGCCAAGGCGCTTCCACTCGTACGCTAGCGTAACGAGAGCGGAGAGCCGTAAAGTTAGGCGGCCAGCTTCAGGCCGGCGATACCGCTGACGATGAGCGCGATGCAGCCGAGGCGAACGAAGGTTGCCGGCTCGGCAAACAGGAAGATGCCGAGGATCACAGTGCCGACGGTGCCGATGCCGGTCCAGACAGCGTAAGCCGTACCGAGCGGCAGGGTGCGCACGGCGAGACCGAGCAGCGCGATGCTGAGGATCATCGAGCCGACGGTCAGGATCGTCGGTGTTACCCGCGTAAAACCATCCGTGTATTTGAGACCAATTGCCCAGCCGATTTCGAGAATACCGGCAAGCAGAAGAAGGAACCAGGCCATATCAAACTCCTAAAGTTTGGAGCGAGGCCGTCCCCGCGGATGTTCGGTATCACCTATGCGAACCGTGCAGCCGTCTGCAACGCGGGTTCTATCTCACACTCCAGTTACGCCGGCAAGGCGGTCATGGGCAAATCAGCCTTGCGTCCGCGGCAAAGCTAAACCATTTCACGCAGTCGTTGAAACCATCAAAACGCGTGGGGGCGCCGAGGTTCTGCAAGTGGGCGCTCTATGGAGCGTTGCGCTCCCGGCGGAGTTTCGACCACCATTCCAGCCGCTTACGGATCTCACGCTCGAAACCGCGTTCCGGCGGATCGTAGAAGGTCCTGCGCCCCATCTTCTCGGGGAAATAGTCCTGGCCGGAAAAGGCGTCCGGCTCGTCATGGTCGTAGCGGTAGCCGTCGCCGTAGCCCTCGCCCTTCATCAGTTTCGTCGGGGCGTTGAGGATGTGTTTCGGCGGCAGCAGCGAGCCGTTTTCCTTCGCCGCCCGCATCGCCGCCTTGTAGGCGGTGTAGACGCCGTTCGATTTCGGCGCGGTCGCGAGATAGACGCAAGCCTCGGCAAGCGCCAGTTCGCCCTCGGGCGAACCGAGATAGTCATAGGCATCCTTGGCGGCGTTGCAGATCACTAGCGCCTGCGGGTCGGCAAGGCCGATGTCCTCCACTGCCATGCGCACCAGCCGCCGCCCGAGATAGAGCGGATCCTCGCCGGCATCAAACATGCGGCAGAGATAATAGAGCGCGGCATCCGGATCCGAGCCGCGCACAGACTTGTGCAGGGCCGAGATCAGATTGTAGTGGCCGTCCTGGCCCTTGTCATAGACCGGCGCCCGGCGCTGGACGATGTTTTGCAGTGCTGCCGCGTCGAAGATCTCGTCGCGCCGCGCAGCGCGCCAGACTTCTTCGGCCAGCGTCAGCGCAGCGCGGCCGTCGCCGTCGGCCATGCGAATGAGGCTGGCGCGCGCGTCCGCATCGAGCGGTAGTTTCTTGCTCTCGGTCTCTTCGGCTCGCGACAGCAGTTCCTCGATGCTGTCTTCACCGTGCGGCTTGAACGTCAGCACCCGGGCGCGCGACAAAAGAGCGGCGTTGAGTTCGAAGGATGGGTTTTCCGTCGTTGCACCGACGAGGATCACGGTTCCGTCTTCCATGACGGGCAGGAAGCTGTCCTGCTGCGCTCGGTTGAAACGGTGGATCTCGTCGACGAAGAGCAGCGTCTGGCGACCGGACATGCGCCTTGCCCGCGCCGCCTCGAACACCTTCTTGAGATCGGCGACGCCAGAGAAGATCGCCGAGATCTGCTCGAAGGCAAGCCCCGCCTCCCCCGAAAGCAGCCGCGCCACAGTCGTCTTGCCCGTTCCGGGCGGCCCCCAGAAGATCATCGACCCGAGCGAACCCGATGCAATCATCCGCGACAGCACGCCGTCCTCACCGGTCAGGTGATCCTGACCGGTGACTTCGGCAAGCGTTCGCGGGCGAAGCCGGTCGGCAAGCGGCCTTGCCGACGCCATTTCCGGTGGCTCGTGGGCGGTAAACAGGTCGCTCATCGGAAGAACTGACGGATGAGTTGACCGTCACGCTCGATCTCGACGCGCCAGAAGGAGGCATCGTCGGCCATGACCTGTTCCAGCGTCTTCGACGTGTCGATCGCCGTGCCGTTGACCGACCGCACGATATCCTTTGGCTCGAGGCCGATGCGGGCGGCGGGCGAACCGCGGTTGACCTGCATGACGACGACGCCCTGCAGCGAGGTCGACATGCGCAACTCGTCGGCAAGGCGCGGCGACAGGTTGGCAACGACTGCGCCGGCGAAGGGATTGCGCCCTTCGATCAGACGTTCGTCGCGCGGCGAGGTCTCAGGCGCCCGGTCGAGCTTGAGCGTCACTTCCCGCTGCTTGCCGTTCTCCGATACGGTGACCCGCGCCTCGTGGCCGATGCCGACCGTCGTCAAGCGATAGCCGAGGGCATCGGGATGTTCGACCTCTATGCCGTTGACGGCGGTGATCACCTGGCCGGGCTTGATCCCCGCCTGTTCGGCCGGGCCGCCCGCCACGACAGCGGTCACCAGCGCGCCACGGGCGCGGTTGAGGCCGAGGGCCTCGGCCACTTCCGAAGTGACCGGCTCGAAGCTCGCGCCGATGAACGGACGTACGAACGCGCCGTTGCCGCCTTCGGCCGACGCAACGAAAACCTTCACCAGATTGGCGGGGATGGCAAAGCCGACGCCGTTCGAGCCGCCCCCCTTGGAGAAGATCGCCGTGTTGATGCCGATGAGCTGGCCGCTCATGTCGATGAGGCCGCCGCCGGAATTGCCCGGGTTGATTGCCGCATCCGTCTGGATGAAGAAGCCGAAGTCACCCGACGAGACCTGGTTGCGCGCAAGCGCCGAAACGATGCCGCTCGTCACCGTCTGGCCGACGCCGAAGGGGTTGCCGATCGCGAGCACGAGGTCACCGACCTCGACCGCATCGGAATCACCAAGCGGCACGATGTCGAAGGGACCGTCCGACTGGATCTTCAGAACCGCGAGGTCGAGCCGGTCGTCCTTGAGAACGATCTTGCAAGGAAACTCGCGGCCGTCGGCCAGCGCCACCTTGATATCGTCGGCGCCCTCGATGACGTGGTTGTTGGTCACCACGATGCCGTTCTTGCCGACGATCACGCCGGAACCCAGCGAAGACTGCTTCTCCGATCGGTTCGGCATACGTTGGCCGAAGAACTCCTCGAAGAAGGGATCGCCGGAAAAAATCGACCGGCGCTCGACCACCCGTTCGGCATAGACGTTGACGACGGCGTTCGCCGTCTGCTTGACGAGGGGGGCAAAAGAAAGCTGCATTTCGGTCCGCGACTGCGGAACGCTCTTGGCCTCCTGGGCCAATGCCGGACAGGCGAGAGAAACAGCGATGACGAGCGAAACAAGCGCTCTTCGACCTACGATCATGTAAAGCATTCTCCTATTCGTCGCGGCTACGTTCAGATAGGATTTCGCGGGAAAAAAGGCAAATGTTGGCGCAGGATACGCAAAGTCGCCGGCTTCACGCGCTACGCACAAAAACGTGGTTCGCAGCCCCTTTCACGGTGATCGAAAGTCTGCTGAATTCATACAAGACAAGGCTCATAAATCACTTCGGAAAAGACCATGCCATCTTACCGTCCGCCGCGAATCGTTTCCTCCGAAATCACCCCGGAGGCCATCTTTTTCAACCGCCGCACCTTCCTCGGGGCTGCCGCCGGCGGCGTGCTGCTTGCGGGAAGCGGTACGGGGCTCGCGGCCGCACTCAGCGCGCCCAAGGGCAAATACACCGTCGACGAGGACCTGACGCCCGAGGCCGACGTCACCAGCTACAACAATTTCTATGAGTTCGGGACAGGCAAGGGCGACCCTGCGGCCAATTCGAACAGCTTCAAGCCGACGCCATGGACCGTGAAGGTCGATGGGCTCGTCGGCAAGCCGAAGGAATTCGGGCTCGAGGAGCTCTTGGCGTTGCCGATCGAAGAGCGCGTCTACCGCATGCGCTGTGTCGAAGCCTGGTCGATGGTGATCCCCTGGACCGGGTTTCAGCTCTCGGCGCTGCTCGACAAGGTCGAGCCGCTCGGCAGCGCCAAATATGTCTCGTTCGAGACCGTGGTGCGGCCATCCGAAATGCCGGGCCAATCCGGTTTCTTCCAGCCGTTGCCCTGGCCCTATCGCGAGGGGTTGAGGCTCGACGAGGCCCGTCACCCGCTGACACTGCTGTCCGTGGGCGTCTACGGCAAGACGCTTCCCAACCAGAACGGCGCGCCGGTTCGGCTGGTCACTCCGTGGAAATACGGCTTCAAGGGGATCAAGTCGATCGTGCGCATTTCCCTGACGGAAACACAGCCGCCCTCGACCTGGAACCTCTCGGCGCCGAACGAGTACGGCTTCTTTGCCAACGTCAATCCGGCGGTCGATCATCCCCGCTGGAGCCAGGCAACGGAAAACCGCATCGGCGGTGGCGGCTTCTTCGGCTCCAACCGGCGCGACACCCTGCCCTTCAACGGCTATGCCGACGAGGTGGCCGGGCTTTATGCCGGCATGGATCTCAGAGCGAACTATTGATCATGGCTCGCCTGCCCACCCTTGCAAAGCGTTACCATTCAGCCTCGGTCTGGGCGCTCTACGGCCTCGGGCTGCTGCCGGCCGCCTACGCATTCTATCTCGGCGCTACGGGCCAACTGCCCGGAAATCCGGTCAAGGAATTCGAACACCTGCTCGGCCTCTGGGCGCTGCGTTTCCTCGTCGCGACGTTGGCGATCTCGCCGATCCGCGACCTCTTCGGCATCAACTGGCTGCGCTACCGCCGTGCCTTGGGACTGCTGGCGTTCTACTACGTGCTGATGCACTTCCTCGCCTACATGCTGCTCGATCAGCGGCTAAACTTTCCGAGCATACTGGCCGATATCGCCCGCCGCCCCTTCATCACCATCGGCATGGCCGCGCTCGTCATGCTGATCCCGCTGGCGCTCACGTCCAACAACTGGTCGATCCGCAGGCTCGGTGCGCGGTGGAACAAACTTCACCGCCTGGCCTACGTGATCACCGCCGCCGGCGCCCTGCATTTCTCGATGTCGGTGAAGGTCATCGGCCCGGAACAGCTGCTTTATCTCGGGCTCGTTGCGCTGTTGCTCGCCTGGCGGCTGGTGCGCAAACCCTATCTGCGGCGCAAGCGCCAGGCCGCCAATGCGCCGACGAAGACCGCTACCGAAAGCGCCTGAGGCGCTCTTCGTCCCGCCCTCAACAACGCCCCCCGATCGCATGTCAGCGAAACGGCGTCTGAGCGGGCGCGCTGTCAGGCGTGCGCTCAAACGACGGGGCCAACGAAAAATACGCCCAAAGAAAAAGCGGCCGGGTGACGAACACCCGGCCGCTTCAATTTTCTGCCTTCGATCGGCTTAGGCTGCTTCGGCAGCTTCAGCTTCTGCGGCAACGCGGGCGAGATCCTTCGCGCCCTTTGCCGAGACGTCGCGGTCAACGAATTCGATGACGGCGAGCGCGGCGTTGTCGCCGTGACGGAAGCCAGCCTTCATGATGCGCAGGTAGCCGCCGTTGCGGGTGGCGTAACGCGATGCGATCGTGTCGAACAGCTTGGCAACGACAGCGGCGTCGCGGATCTGCGAGATCGCCTGGCGGCGAGCATGCAGGTCACCGCGCTTGCCGAGCGTGACGAGCTTCTCGACGATCGGGCGGATTTCCTTAGCCTTCGGCAGAGTCGTAACGATCTGCTCGTGTTCGATCAGCGAAGCTGCCATGTTGGCAAACATCGCCTTGCGGTGGCTGGCGGTTCTATTCAGCTTGCGGCCGGCTTTACCGTGGCGCATGGCTATTCTCCTTCACTTGCAGGCATTCGCCCGCAGTCTAATGGTTAGTATTGGTCTTCGTAACGCTTGGCGAGATCTTCGATGTTCTCAGGCGGCCAGGACGGCACTTCCATGCCGAGGTGCAGGCCCATGGAAGCGAGAACTTCCTTGATTTCGTTCAGCGACTTGCGACCAAAATTCGGCGTGCGGAGCATTTCTGCTTCGGTCTTCTGAATGAGGTCGCCGATGTAGACGATGTTGTCGTTCTTCAGGCAGTTGGCCGAACGGACCGAAAGTTCCAGTTCGTCGACCTTCTTGAGAAGCGCCGGGTTGAAGGCGAGTTCGGTAACTGCCTCTTCCTCTGCTTCCTTCTGCGGCTCGTCGAAATTGACGAAGACCGACAGCTGGTCCTGAAGGATGCGGGCCGCAAATGCGATCGCATCTTCACCGGTGACGGAGCCGTCCGTCTCGATGGACATCGTCAGCTTGTCGTAATCAAGAACCTGGCCTTCGCGGGTGTTTTCCACCTTGTAGGACACTTTCTTGACCGGCGAGTACAGGCTGTCGACCGGGATCAGGCCGATCGGAGCATCTTCCGAACGGTTGCGATCTGCCGGAACGTAGCCCTTGCCGTTGTTGACGGTGAACTCCATGCGGATCTCGGCGCCCTCATCGAGGGTGCAGATCACATGGTTCGGGTTGAGGATTTCGATATCGCCAACCGTCTGGATGTCACCGGCGGTTACAACGCCCGGACCCTGCTTGCGCACAACCATGCGCTTTGCGTCGTCGCCATCCATCTTGATGGCGATTTCTTTGATGTTGAGCACGATGTCCGTCACATCTTCCCGGACGCCCGGGATAGAGGAGAACTCGTGCAGGACGCCGTCGATCTGCACTGCGGTGACAGCAGCACCGCGCAGAGACGACAGCAGCACGCGGCGAAGCGCGTTGCCGAGCGTCAGACCGAAGCCGCGTTCAAGCGGTTCCGCAACCAGCGTTGCCTTGGTGCGGCCGGAGGAGACGAACTCCACCTTGTTCGGCTTGATCAGTTCCTGCCAATTCTTCTGGATCATGTTTTCTGCCTTCCGTTCGTTGCCACCATCCAATCGTGACAACCGAGCCCCGAAGACCGGGAGCGCGCGTCTGCGCCCTCACCGGCATGTTGAATGCATATGATCAGACGCGGCGCTTCTTGCGCGGGCGGCAGCCGTTGTGCGGGATCGGGGTCACATCGCGGATCGAGGTGATCATGAAGCCCGCAGCCTGCAGCGCGCGAAGAGCGGATTCACGGCCGGAACCCGGACCGCAAACTTCGACTTCCAGCGACTTCATGCCGTGTTCCTGAGCCTTCTTGGCGCAGTCTTCAGCGGCGATCTGTGCGGCAAACGGGGTCGACTTACGCGAACCCTTGAAACCCTTGGCACCGGCAGACGACCAGGCAATCGCGTTGCCCTGTGCGTCGGTGATGGTGATCATGGTGTTGTTGAACGACGAATTGACGTGCGCAACGCCAGACGTGATGTTCTTGCGTTCGCGACGGCGAACGCGGGTGGCTTCCTTGGCCATAGGATCCCTTTCTTAGATCTCTGCACCGCCGTAATTCCAGCGGCTCCACCGGGAAAAGGATTTGACGTCCCCTGCCCTGCATCTTCACTTCCCGCAGGACGAAGTATCGCCCTGCGAACATATCGCCCGGCCGGATCGGCCGAACAAAGGTCAGGCAAACACCCTTCCAAACTGCAAAAGGAGGCCGGTGTTTGACACCAGCCTCCCAATCTCCCTTTTCGGGAAATTACTTCTTCTTACCGGCAATCGCCTTCGCCGGACCCTTGCGGGTGCGAGCGTTGGTGTGGGTGCGCTGACCGCGAACCGGAAGGCCACGACGGTGACGCAGGCCGCGGTAGCAGCCGAGGTCCATCAGGCGCTTGATGTTCATCGAGGTCTCGCGACGCAGGTCGCCTTCGACCTGGTAGTCGCGGTCGATCGTTTCGCGGATCTGCAGGACTTCAGCGTCCGTCAGCTGATGCACGCGACGATCAGCCGGGATACCGACCTTCTCGATGATTTCCTGTGCGAATTTCGGGCCGATCCCGTGAATGTAGGTCAGCGCAATAACTACGCGCTTTGCCGTCGGGATGTTGACGCCAGCGATACGTGCCACGTCTATTCTCCTTGCGTTCCAGTTGCCATCCGGCAATAGGTGCTTCGTTACGCGACCTCGAAGAGCCGCACGTTGATTGAGGTTCGAGACACGTCAAAAACGACCGTACCCGGACTTCATTTTCTTTGAAGACCGCGCCGACCGCTCTCATGTCGCGAGTTGGCGCTGTCTTTGGCGGAATCGGCCGGAAAAGTCAACTCCCCGGCGGTTCCTTTTCGGCAAAGACCAGTGTCTAAGCCAGAATCTTCTCGATCTCGGCAGTGACGGTGTTCACTTCCGCCATGCCATCGACCGTTCTGAGCTGCCCCGTTCCGGCGTAGTGCTCGGAGAGCGGCGCCGTCTTTTCGCGGTACTCGGTCAACCGGCGCTTGAAGGCCTCCGGATTGTCGTCCGAACGAACGGTGCCGCCGGCTGCGATGGTTTCCGCTACGCGATTCTCCATCCGCTTTACAAGGGCTGCCTCGTCGACCTTGAGCTCGATTACGGCATCGAGCTTCAGGCCCTTGCCCTCGAGCATCTTGCCGAGCGCGATCGCCTGCGGAACCGTGCGCGGGTAACCGTCCAGGATAAACCCCTTCGCACAGTCCGGTTGGTCGATGCGATCCGACACGATTTCGTTGACGATCTCATCGGACACCAGCTGACCGGCATCCATGACCGCCTTGGCACGCTTGCCGACTTCGGTCGCCTGGGCGACGGCCGCCCGCAGCATATCTCCTGTGGAAAGCTGCGGAATGCCGTATCTCTCCGTCAGAAGCTTGGCCTGCGTCCCCTTGCCAGCGCCCGGCGGTCCCAAAAAAATCAGTCTCATCGTCCCCTCTTTCCTCCGCGCAGCTTCGACTTCTTGATCAGCCCCTCATATTGCTGTGCGATGAGGTGGCCCTGGATCTGTGCTACCGTATCAAGGGTGACGCTGACAACAATCAAAAGCGACGTACCACCAAGGTAGAACGGCACGCCGGTCTGAGCGATCAGAACTTCCGGCAGAATGCAGACGAAGATCAGATAGGCCGCACCGATCACGGTGATGCGCGTCAGGACATAATCGATGTATTCCGCGGTCCGCTCGCCCGGACGAATGCCCGGGATGAAGCCGCCGTGCTTCTTCAGATTGTCGGCCGTGTCCTTCGGATTGAAGACGATCGCCGTGTAGAAGAAGGCGAAGAACGCGATCATCGCACCGTAGAGCACCATGTAAAGCGGCTTGCCGTGCGCGAGCGCGCCAACAACGGTGGTCGCCCAGCCCGGCAGCGTCGCGGTATTGGCAAAGCCTGCAAGCGTTGCCGGCAGAAGCAGCAGCGACGAGGCGAAGATTGCCGGGATGACGCCCGATGTGTTGAGCTTCAGCGGCAGGTGCGAGGTGTCGCCCTGGAACATGCGGTTGCCGACCTGTCGCTTCGGATACTGGATCAGAAGACGCCGCTGGGCGCGCTCAACGAACACGATGAGCGCGATGACGCCGACGACCATGACGATGATCGCGAGGATCAGCGGGGTCGACAGTGCGCCGGTGCGTCCGAGTTCGAGCGTGCCGGCCAGAGCCGTCGGCAGATGGGCGACGATACCGGCGAAAATGATCAGCGAGATGCCGTTGCCGATGCCGCGCGAGGTGATCTGCTCACCGAGCCACATCAGGAACATGGTGCCGCCAAGCAGAGAAATGACGGTCGAAATACGGAAGAACCAACCCGGATCGTTGACGAGGCCGTTACCGCTCTCGAGGCCGACCGCGATGGCGTAAGCCTGCGCCGTGCCGAGAAGTACCGTGCCGTAACGGGTGTACTGGTTGATGATCTTGCGACCCTGCTCGCCTTCCTTCTTCAGCTGTTCCAGTGCCGGAACGACAGAGGTCATCAGCTGAACGATGATCGACGCAGAGATATAGGGCATAATGCCGAGCGCGAAGATCGCCATGCGCTCAACTGCACCGCCCGAAAACATGTTGAAGAGGCCGAGGATGCCGCCGCTCTGGCCGCGGAATGCCTGAGCAAACGCTTCCGGGTTAAGACCGGGCAGCGGGATATAGGTGCCAAGACGGTAAACCAGAAGCGCACCAAGCGTGAACCAGAGCCGTTTCTTCAGATCTTCCGCCTTGGCGAAAGTCGAGAAATTCAGGTTCGAGGCGAGCTGTTCCGCTGCAGAAGCCATGCAATTCTCCGCGTACCAAATCTCGGAATCAGCGGGAACACCCGGTCCGTTCCGGAAGGACTAACTTTTCGTCTTGAAAACCGGACGCGAGGCGATTGTGTCTGCAATCGGATGCCTCACCGTGGTTTCCGCTATATCCGCCGCGGCGAGCGATTCGCGCTTGCGGACGTGAGGCTCACATATGGGAGCAAAACCGCCCGGAGTGAAGCACCCCGGGCGGTTCATCAATAATATTATTCAGCAGCCGCTGCGAGCAGCTTGATCGAGCCGCCAGCCTTTTCGATCTTCTCGATCGCAGACTTGGAAGCGCCGGCAACTTCGAGCGAAACCTTCGCCTTCAGTTCGCCGTCGGCCAGAACGCGGACGCCGTCCTTTTCGCGACGGATGACGCCGGCAGCCTTGAGGGCAGCTGCGTCAACGGTCTTGGAAGCGTCGAGCTTCTTGGCGTCGATTGCCGTCTGGATACGGCCGAGCGACACGACAACAAACTCCGAAGCGAAGATGTTGTTGAAGCCGCGCTTCGGCAGACGACGGTAGATCGGCATCTGGCCGCCTTCGAAGCCGTTGATCGCAACGCCCGAACGAGCCTTCTGACCCTTCACACCGCGACCGGCGGTCTTGCCGGAGCCCGAGCCGATACCACGGCCAAGACGCTTACGGCTGTGGGTCGAGCCTTCGTTGTCCTTGATTTCATTCAGTTTCATGAGCTTATCCCCCTCACTTCTCGTCGACGACGCGAACGAGGTGCTGGACGGTCCGGATCATGCCGCGGACAGACGGAGTGTCTTCCAGCGTGCGAACCCGGTGCATCTTGTTGAGGCCCAGGCCGATCAGCGTCTGACGCTGTACGGCCGGACGGCGAATGGGGCTACCGATCTGCTCGACGGTAACGGTCTTCGCTGCGACTTCTTTTTTAGCCATCTGTCAGCTCCCTTATTCTTCGGAAGCAGCGCCGGAGGCAACACGACGAGCCTGGAGCGTGGCGTACTTCATGCCGCGCTGAGCTGCGATGTCCTTCGGGTGCATCTGGTTCTTGAGGGCGTCGAACGTTGCACGAACCATGTTGTAAGGGTTCGACGAACCGGTCGACTTGGCAACGACGTCATGAACGCCGAGCGTTTCGAAGACGGCGCGCATCGGGCCACCAGCGATGATACCGGTACCGGCCTTGGCCGAACGCAGCAGCACCTTGCCGGCGCCATGACGGCCGTGAACGTCGTGATGCAGGGTACGACCACCACGCAGCGGGACGAAAATCAGGTCGCGCTTTGCGGCTTCGGTTGCCTTGCGGATGGCTTCCGGCACTTCGCGTGCCTTGCCATGACCGAAGCCAACGCGGCCCTTCTGGTCGCCAACGACGACGAGAGCGGCGAAACCGAAACGACGACCGCCCTTCACCACCTTGGCGACGCGGTTAATTGCTACGAGCTTATCGACAAATTCGCTGTCGCGCTCTTCGCGGTTCTGGCGATCTTCGCGAGAACCCTTTCTTTCCTGTGCCATTGTCCTTTTCCTTTTTCTTTTCCGGGTGCAATCGGCAGATTGACAAAAGTCGCCCCCGTCCGATGGATCGGATGCGACCGGAAACCTATGAGAGTGCCAGGCAGGCGCAACGCCCGCCTGGCGACCGATCAGAAGTTCAGACCACCTTCACGGGCAGCATCGGCCAAAGCCTTGATGCGGCCGTGATAGATGAAGGCGCCACGATCAAAGACAACGTCCTTGACGCCAGCCTTTACGGCGCGCTCAGCGATGAGCTTGCCGACGGCAGCAGCAGCTGCCGTGTCAGCGCCCGTCTTCAACGACGAACGCAGATCGGTATCGAGGGTGGAGGCAGACGCAAGCGTCTTGCCGGCCACGTCGTCGATGACCTGTACGTAGATGTTCTTCGACGAGCGATGAACCGACAGGCGCGGACGGCCATTGGCGACCGCCTTGATTTGACGGCGCACGCGGTTGGCGCGACGCACAAGAGTATCTTTCCTGCTAGCCATTTCGCGTGATCCTTACTTCTTCTTGCCTTCTTTGCGGACAATCCGCTCTTCGGCATACTTGACGCCCTTGCCCTTGTAGGGCTCGGGGCCACGGTATTCGCGGATTTCCGCTGCAACCTGGCCGACTTGCTGCTTGTTGATGCCGGACACGATGATTTCGGTCGGCTTCGGAACAGCAATCGTGATGCCTTCCGGCGTCTGGTAGACGACGTCGTGGCTGAAGCCGAGCGCCAGCTGCAGGTTCTTGCCCTGCATCGACGCACGATAACCAACGCCGTTGATTTCGAGCTTGCGCTCGTAACCGTCCTTGACGCCCTTGAAGATGTTCTCGATCATCGTGCGGGACATGCCCCACTTCGAACGAGCATCCTTGCTCTGGCTGAGCGGCTGTACAACAACCGCATTTTCTTCGAGCTTTACCGAGACTTCGTCGTTTGCAACGAAGAACAGTTCGCCCTTCGGGCCCTTCGCCGTTACCTTCTGGCCATCAACGCTTGCCGTGACGCCTGCCGGAACCTGAACGGGCTTCTTACCGATACGAGACATTTTTATACCTGTCTGTTCGCTATGGAGAACTTGCTACCGTCTTCGATTAGAAGACGGAGCAAAGGATCTCGCCACCAACATTCTGTTCGCGTGCCTGATGATCGGCCATCACGCCCTTCGGGGTCGAAAGGATGGTGATGCCGAGGCCGTTCGCGACCTGCGGAATGGACTTAACCGAGACATAAACTCGGCGGCCCGGCTTGGAAACGCGGCCGATCTCACGGATCACGGAAGCGCCTTCGTAGTACTTCAGTTCGATGTTCAGCTCGGCCTTGCCGTTGCCGAATACGACTTCGGAGTACCCGCGGATGTAGCCTTCAGCCTGAAGAACATCCAGAACACGTGCACGGAGCTTCGAAGCCGGCGTGGAAACGCTCGACTTGCGGCGAGCCGCGCCGTTACGGATACGGGTGAGCATATCGCCCAGCGGATCAGTCATTGCCATGTGCCCGTCTCCTTACCAGCTCGACTTGACAATACCCGGCACCTTGCCGAGGTTGCCCAGTTCGCGAAGCGCAATACGCGACATACGAAGTTTACGATAGAAGGCGCGCGGACGGCCGGTAACTTCGCAACGGTTGCGGATGCGGGTCTTGGATCCATCGCGCGGCAGGCCTGCCAGCTTGATGGTTGCCTTGAACCGCTCTTCAATCGGCAGAGACTGGTTCATGATGGTCGCCTTCAGAGCGGCACGCTTTGCAGCCTGCGAGGCAACCAATTTGCGGCGGCGCTTGTTCTTTTCAACTGCGCTCGTTTTCGCCATTAAAGTTATCCTTCTTTACGCTTGTCGTTACGGATTACTGACGGAACGGGAAGTTGAACTCTGCGAGCAGAGCACGAGCTTCGTCGTCGTTAGTAGCCGTCGTGCAAACGATGATGTCCATGCCCCACATCTGATCAACCTTGTCGTAGTTGATCTCAGGGAACACAATGTGTTCCTTGACGCCCATGGCGAAGTTGCCACGTCCGTCAAAGGACTTCGGGTTGAGGCCACGGAAGTCGCGAACGCGCGGAAGAGCGATGTTCACGAGACGATCGAGGAACTCAAACATCCGAACGCCGCGCAGGGTAACCTTGGCACCAATCGGCATGCCTTCGCGAAGCTTGAAGCCTGCGATGGAGTTGCGAGCGCGGGTGATTACCGGCTTCTGGCCAGCAATCGCTGCGAGGTCGGCAGCAGCAACGGTCGGCTTCTTGGAGTCGCCCGTCGATTCGCCAACACCCATGTTGATGACGATCTTGTCGAGGCGTGGGATCTGCATTTCGTTGGCGTAGGAGAACTTCTCCTGCATAGCCGCACGAATACGCTCGACATATTCCTTCTTGAGCCGCGGCTCGTAAGCGGACTTAGCCATCGATCACTACTCCCGAACGCTTGGCCACGCGGACCTTCTTGTCGCCATTGATCTTGAAACCGACGCGGGTCGGCTTGCCATCCTTCGGATCGGCAATCGCGATGTTCGAAAGATGGATCGAGGCTTCCTTGTTGATGATGCCGGCTTCCTGGCTCTGGGTCTGGCGCTGGTGACGCTTCACCATGTTTACGCCACGCACGACAGCCCGGTCTTCCTTCGGCATTACCTGTACGACTTCGCCGGTACGACCCTTGTCCTTACCGGTGAGAACGACGACTTTGTCGCCTTTACGGATCTTTTGCATCTCTTAACGCTCCCTTAGAGTACTTCTGGAGCCAGCGAGATGATCTTCATGTGGTTCTTGGCGCGAAGTTCGCGCGGAACCGGTCCGAAGATACGGGTGCCGATCGGCTCTTTCTTGTTATCGATAAGAACGGCTGCGTTGGTGTCAAAACGGATGACAGAGCCATCCGGACGGCGGATGTCCTTCGCAGTGCGAACGACAACAGCCTTCATGACATCACCCTTCTTTACGCGGCCGCGCGGAATGGCTTCCTTGATCGAAACGACAATGATGTCGCCGACCGACGCATACTTGCGCTTGGAGCCGCCCAGCACCTTGATGCACATGACACGACGTGCGCCGGAATTATCCGCCACGTCGAGGTTTGTTTGCATCTGAATCATGTCAGGTCGCCTTCTTGTTGTTACCAGGCCGGTTGGGTCGAAACCCCCTCGCCCGGCTTATAATGCTCATCTCAAAGCAAAAGAACGCCCGGAATCGAGCGTTCCCCTGCTTCAATTGCGTGCTTCATACAGGTATTTTCCCAAGACGCAAGGGTCTTGGCGTCAAAACCTGCTGAAATCAAGCGTGGGCGGCGACTACCGTCCAGCGCTTATCCTTCGAGATCGGCGCGCATTCCTCGATGGAAACGACGTCACCAACCTTGTACTGGTTGTTTTCGTCATGCGCCTTGTACTTCTTCGAGCGACGGACGGTCTTCTGGAGGATCGGGTGCGCAAAGCGGCGCTCGACCCGTACGACGACGGTCTTGTCGTTCTTGTCGCTGACAACAGTGCCCTGCAGAATGCGTTTCGGCATATTTTCTGGTCCTTAGGCCTTGGCTTCTGCCGCCTTCTGGCGGGCAATGGTTTTGACGCGTGCGATGTCCTTGCGGACTTCGTTGATACGCGAAGACTTCTCGAGCTGGCCGGTTGCCTTCTGGAAGCGCAGGTTGAACTGCTCCTTCTTCAGCTTGGCGAGCTCTTCGTTGAGTTGATCGGCGCTCAGGGCGCGAACATCTACAGCTTTCATGAGTTCACTCCTTACTCTGCGATACGCTGCACGAAGCGCGTCTTGACAGAGAGCTTGGCAGCGCCAAGACGAAGTGCCTCACGGGCAAGTTCTTCGCTGACACCATCGATCTCAAACATCATTCGGCCGGGCTTGACCTTGCATGCCCAGTATTCGACCGAACCCTTACCCTTACCCATGCGGACTTCCGTCGGCTTGGCGGTAACCGGAACGTCAGGGAACACACGGATCCAGACGCGGCCGGCGCGCTTCATGTGGCGCGTGATCGCGCGGCGGGCCGCTTCGATCTCGCGTGCATTCACGCGGTTGGGTTCCTGAGCCTTAAGGCCGAATTCACCGAAAGCGAGATCAGATCCGCCCTTGGCTACGCCCTTGATGCGGCCCTTGAACTGCTTGCGATACTTCGTACGCTTTGGCTGCAACATTTTTTTACTTCTCCGATATTGGCTGCCAAACGCGAATGTTACGCGTTTTCACGACGGCGGTCACGATCGCCACGGTCGCGATCACGGCCTGCCGGGCCCTGGTTGTCACTTTCGATCGCGCGACGCTCGGAAGCCATCGGATCGTGCTCAAGGATTTCGCCCTTGAAGATCCAGACCTTGATGCCGCAGATACCGAAAGCGGTTTCCGCTTCAGCCGTGCCGTAGTCGATGTCCGCACGCAGCGTGTGCAGCGGAACGCGACCTTCGCGGTACCATTCGGTACGAGCGATTTCGGCGCCACCGAGACGGCCGGCGCAGGTGATCTTGATGCCTTCGGCGCCAAGACGCATGGCCGACTGAACAGCGCGCTTCATCGCACGGCGAAAAGCCACGCGGCGCTCGAGCTGCTGGGCAATCGACTGAGCAACGAGCGTTGCGTCGACTTCCGGCTTGCGCACTTCAACGATGTTGAGGTGCGTCTCAGAGTTGGTCATCTCGGAAAGCTTCTTGCGGAGCTTCTCGATGTCAGCGCCCTTCTTGCCGATGATCAGGCCCGGACGAGCAGAGTGGATCGTGACGCGGCACTTCTTGTGCGGACGCTCGATAACCACCTTGGCAATGCCGGCAGCCTTGAGTTCTTCCATCAGGTAAGCGCGGATCTTCAGGTCTTCGTGAAGAAGCTGGCCGTATTCGGCGTTGTCCGCGAACCAGCGGCTGTCCCAGGTCCGGTTGATACCGAGACGGAAGCCGATTGGATTAATCTTCTGACCCATTATGCGGCCTCCCCTTTGGCTTCCACTTCACGGACGACGATCGTCAAGTGCGAGAACGGCTTTTCGACACGCGATGCACGGCCGCGACCACGAGCGTGGAAGCGCTTCATGACAATCGACTTGCCAACGTAAGCTTCTGCAACGACGAGCGAATCGACGTCGAGATCGTGGTTGTTCTCTGCGTTTGCAATGGCAGATTCAAGGGTCTTCTTGACCGTCTCTGCAATGCGCTTGCGGGAGAATTCCAGTTCGGCCAGAGCGCGATCGACCTTCTTGCCGCGGATCATCGCGGCAACCAGGTTGAGCTTCTGGGGGCTGACGCGGATCGTGCGCGCAACTGCCTGCGCCTCATTATCCTTCAGCCGGCGTTCGGCTTTTGCCTTGCCCATTGTTACTTCCTCTTTGCCTTCTTGTCCGCACCGTGACCGTAGTAGGTCCGGGTCGGAGAGAATTCACCAAACTTGTGGCCGACCATGTCTTCGTTGACGCTGACCGGAACGTGCTTGCTGCCGTTGTAGACGCCGAAGGTGAGACCGACAAACTGCGGAAGGATCGTGGAGCGGCGGCTCCAGATCTTGATCACTTCGTTGCGACCGCCTTCGCGGACCTTCTCAGCCTTCTTGAGAAGATAACCGTCAACGAACGGACCTTTCCATACTGAACGAGTCATTCGAGACTTCCTCTCTTACTTCTTCTTCTGGTGGCGCGAGCGCATGATGAACTTGTCGGTCGACTTGTTCGAGCGCGTACGCTTACCCTTCGTGGGCTTGCCCCACGGGGTAACCGGGTGACGACCACCCGAGGTACGGCCTTCACCACCGCCGTGCGGGTGGTCAACCGGGTTCATGACGACGCCGCGAACGTGCGGCTTCTTGCCACGCCAACGCGAACGACCAGCCTTACCGTCATTGATGTTGCCGTGGTCGGGGTTCGACACGGCGCCGATCGATGCGAGGCAGGAACCATGCACCAGGCGCTGTTCGCCAGAGTTCAGGCGAAGGATCGCCATGCCCTGGTCGCGGCCAACGAGCTGTGCGTAGGTACCGGCGGAGCGGGCCATCTGGCCGCCCTTGCCCGGCTTCATTTCCACGTTGTGGATGATGGAGCCGACCGGGATGTACTGCAGCGGCATCGTGTTACCGGGCTTCACGTCAACGGCCTTCTCCGAAGCGATGACCTTGTCGCCGGCAGCGAGGCGCTGCGGAGCGAGGATGTAGGCCTTTTCGCCGTCGGCGTAGTTGACGAGCGCGATGAACGCGGTGCGGTTCGGGTCGTATTCCAGACGCTCGACGGTGCCTTCAACGTCGAACTTGCGACGCTTGAAGTCTACCAGACGATAGGTGCGCTTGTGACCGCCGCCCTGAAAGCGAACGGTGATGCGACCGAGGTTGTTGCGACCGCCCTTGGAAGACAGGCCTTCGGTCAGCGCCTTGACCGGCTTGCCCTTGTAGAGGCCGGACCGGTCAACGATGACCAGCTGACGCTGGCTCGGGGTCGTCGGATTGAAATTTTTCAATGCCATTTTCTTGTTCCCTTTTGGGTTTTTACCCTAATGGGCCTATCCGTTAGAGACCGGTGGAGACGTCGATGGACTGACCGTCGGCGAGCGTGATGACCGCCTTCTTCACGTCCTTCTGCTTTCCGGCAAAGCCGCGGAAACGCTTCGTCTTGCCCTTGCGGACCAGCGTGTTCACGGCCGTAACCTTGACGCCGAACAGAGCTTCGACAGCAGCCTTGATCTCAGGCTTCGAAGCGTCCTTGGCGACGTTGAAGACGACCTGGTTCTGTTCGGAAACCAGCGTCGACTTTTCAGTGATCGAGGGGGACACGATCACGTCGTAGTGGCGAAGATCCGTCATTTGAACCGCTCCTCCAGAGCTTCCACGGCAGCCTTGGAAAGCACGAGCTTGCCACGGCGCAGAATGTCGTAAACGTTGATGCCCTGAACCGGCAGAACGTCCACATTCGGGATGTTCTGGGCTGCGAGCTTGAAGTTGTTCTCGATCTCGGCGCCGCCGATGATGAGAGCGTTGGTGAGGCCGAGCGAGGCAAACACCCCGGCCAGTGCCTTGGTCTTGGCTTCCTTGGCAACGAGATCGTCGATGACGATGATCTCTTCAGCCTTCAGCTTGGCCGAGAGTGCATGGCGCAGGCCGAGAGCACGAACCTTCTTCGGAAGGTCGTGTGCGTGGCTGCGGACAACCGGGCCATGAGCCTTACCACCGCCGCGGAACTGCGGAGCGCGAGCGGAGTGGTGGCGGGCGCGGCCCGTACCCTTCTGCTTGTACATCTTGGCGCCGGTGCGCGAAACTTCCGCGCGGCCCTTGGCCTTGTGCGTGCCCTGCTGCTTCTTGGCGAGCTGCCAGCGAACGACGCGGGCAATGATGTCTTCACGGGGTTCGAGGCCGAAAATGGCGTCCGAAAGGGAAACCTTTCCTGCGTCCTTGCCCTCGAGGGTCTTGACGTTGAGATCCATTACTCGGCTCCCTTACTTCGATGCTTCGGCGCGCACAGCGGCCGGACGCGGAGCGCCTTCCGGGGTGCCCGACTTGATGGCGTCACGAACGACGATCCAGGCACCCTTGGAGCCGGGGACAGCGCCCTTGACCAGGATCAGACCGCGGTCTTCATCGGTCGATACGACTTCCAGGTTCTGGGTGGTGACGCGCGTCTGGCCCATGTGACCAGCCATGCGCTTGCCCTTCCAAACGCGGCCCGGATCCTGGTTGGAACCGGTAGAACCATGCGAACGGTGCGATACGGAAACGCCGTGCGTTGCACGCAGACCGCCGAAGTTGTGGCGCTTGATGGCGCCGGCAAAGCCCTTACCGATCGTGGTACCGGTGACGTCGACGAGCTGACCGGCAACGAAATGGTTCGCCGTCAGTTCTGCACCGATGTCGATCAGGTTGTCCGCGGAAACGCGGAACTCGACGAGCTTCGCCTTCGGCTCGACGTTGGCAGCGGCAAAGTGGCCGCGCATCGCCTTCGGCGTGTTCTTGACCTTGGAGCGGCCAGCACCGAGCTGGACAGCAACGTAGCCGTTCTTTTCTTCCGTACGCTGGGCTACCACCTGGCAGCTTTCCAGCTTCAAAACTGTAACCGGGATATGCTCACCGGCGTCGTTATAGACGCGGGTCATTCCCACTTTCTGTGCAATCACACCTGAACGCATTGGTTCATTCCTCTTGAGAGTTAGTGACGGAGCGAACCCCCTCACATCTCTGGTTTAAGGTCTCCTTGAGATCATCCGATCTTGAGGTCGCCCGTTTTTGGAAGCCGTTGGACCGGGGGTCCACGTACCTTCCTTGTTTATTAAAGCTTGATTTCCACGTCGACGCCGGCAGCCAGGTCGAGCTTCATCAGCGCGTCAACGGTCTGCGGGGTCGGGTCTACGATGTCGAGAAGGCGCTTGTGGGTGCGCATTTCGAACTGTTCACGGCTCTTCTTGTCGACGTGCGGCGAGCGGTTGACCGTAAACTTTTCAATGCGCGTCGGCAGCGGTACGGGACCGCGCACGCTTGCACCGGTACGCTTTGCAGTCGACACGATTTCACGCGTCGAGGCGTCGAGGATCCGGTGATCAAACGCCTTGAGGCGGATGCGGATGTTCTGGCCGTTCATACGACTTATCCTTGTTCAGGTTACTTGCGGTTTCCGTGGAAAAACACGCAGTGAACTTCGTTTAATTTCGGCCAGTCCGCTAACTTTTCAAAGATCGGAGGGACAGGGTTTCCCCTGCCCCTTCCTATTTGAGCGGCCGTGGCCGGCCTGTCTTTCTGTGAGCGCACAACGTCGAAGCACCGTGCAAATCACGCGTGGGCGCCATTTGCACTATTTCGTCGTCTTCGGCAAGCCGTGCGACCAACTAAATCTTTCGGGGCGGGTATGTCCAAGGCGCATAGCACATGCGCCTTGTGTCTTCCCGCCCTCAGTCTCGTCGATTACTCGACGATCGAGGCAACGATGCCGGCGCCGACGGTACGGCCGCCTTCGCGGATCGCGAAGCGCAGCTTTTCTTCCATCGCGATCGGAACGATCAGCTCAACGGCAACCGTGACGTTGTCGCCCGGCATAACCATTTCCGTGCCTTCCGGCAGCGTGACGATGCCCGTCACGTCCGTCGTGCGGAAGTAGAACTGCGGACGGTAGTTGGTGAAGAACGGCGTATGACGGCCGCCTTCTTCCTTCGTCAGGA
>NZ_JACVBP010000019.1:0-521 GCF_014852425.1 Ensifer sp. ENS09 | reverse complement strand
GTATTCGGTACCGGGCTTTACCTATCGCGCACGTAGCGGTAAATCGACCTATTACCGCCTGGAAACCTTCTTGCTGGAAGGCAGCCAGGGCAATGATTTGATGGACTACAACAAAGAGCAGGTGATCATCGATATTCTCGATCAGTACGAACGTCACCTGAACTTTATCCACCTGCATCGTGAAGCGCCGGGCAGCAATATGACCTTCCCGGACGTGTGATGTCAGCCAGGTGCGCCGCGATGCGCACCTGGCACTTTCTCCGATCCCAGCTACACTTTCACGCTGATTAAACGGGGGATGAAATGAAATTAGGCTTTGCTTGTAAGTATCTGGATCAACAGGCTAAACAGCCGTATCCCTTCAAAAGCACCACCCGCACGCGCTTTCTCGGCCTCGATGATGAATCACGCATCACGCTGCTGAACCAACTGGCGCAAAACAATCTGCAAAATCTCACTCTCACGCTTGAAAAGCTGGCCACGCAGCCCGACGCGCTGCGCATGATGCGCATCGGCAGCGA
>NZ_JACVBP010000018.1:0-596 GCF_014852425.1 Ensifer sp. ENS09 | reverse complement strand
CCCGGCGACGGCATCGGCCCGGAAGCCATGGCGGAAGTCCGCAAAATCATCGCCTACATGAATGCCGAGCTTTCTGCCGGCTTCGTGACCGACGAGGGCCTGGTCGGCGGTTCGGCCTATGACGCCCACGGTCAGGCGATCTCGGAAGGGGACATGGCAAAGGCGCTCGCCGCCGATGCGGTGCTGTTCGGCGCCGTCGGCGGTCCGAAGTGGGATGCGGTGCCTTACGAGGTTCGCCCGGAAGCGGGTCTGTTGCGCCTGCGCAAGGACCTTGAACTCTTCGCCAACCTGCGCCCGGCGATCTGCTATCCGGCGCTCGCGGCCGCCTCGTCGCTGAAGCCGGAACTGGTCGAAGGCCTCGACATCCTGATCGTGCGTGAATTGACCGGCGGCGTCTATTTCGGCGAGCCGAAGGAGATCGTCGATCTCGGCAACGGCCAGAAGCGCGGCATCGACACCCAGGTCTACGACACCTACGAGATCGAGCGCATCGCCGGCGTTGCCTTCGAGCTCGCCCGCACGCGGCAAAACCGCGTCTGCTCGATGGAAAAGCGCAACGTCATGAAGTCGGGCGTGCTTTGGAACCAGGTGGTGAC
>NZ_JACVBP010000017.1:0-705 GCF_014852425.1 Ensifer sp. ENS09 | reverse complement strand
TCAGATACCCACGAGCAACACCTGCACCACCGATGTAAAGCTCGCCAACAACACCAAGCGGAACGGGCGCCCCATACGCGTCCAAAATATAAATCTGCGTATTCGATATCGGGCGCCCAATAGGGATATACAAGGGCGGGGAATAATCGCCTCCCGGCACCAAAAAAGATGAGGACCAGATTGTTGTTTCTGTCGGGCCGTAGAGATTCCAGAGGGACTTCACTGCATCGACAAGCTCGAACGATTGCCCCCTGGACAAGGCCTCCCCCCCACATAAGGCGGTTACCTTGTCTAAGGCGTGCTGCTTTTCTTGTATTAATGTTCGCCAAGTTGCTGGAGTGGCTTGCACAACATCAACCCCAAGAGAAGTTATAATATCTAGTATAGCTTCAGGGGTAATGACATCGACCCTACTGGCGATAGCCAGTTGCGCGCCGTTGATTATCGGGCAATATATCTCCAAAATCGCAATATCAAACGCTGTAGTAGTGATCGATAAGAATCGATTTTTATTATTTATATTAAGGGTTTTTGACAGCGACGTGAGTGTGTTAACAACACATCTGTGTTCGACCATGACTCCTTTAGGCACGCCCGTTGAGCCTGATGTATAAATGACATAGGCAAGATGGTGCGATGTCAGGCCAAGCGTGCAAGCAAGCGGATTGGTTTGAACACGATCCGCCCACAAGGCTGCATCGGCGA
>NZ_JACVBP010000016.1:0-739 GCF_014852425.1 Ensifer sp. ENS09 | reverse complement strand
ATCCCTATTGGGCGCCCGATATCGAATACGCAGATTTATATTTTGGACGCGTATGGGGCGCCCGTTCCGCTTGGTGTTGTTGGCGAGCTTTACATCGGTGGTGCAGGTGTTGCTCGTGGGTATCTGAACCGTCCCGATCTGACGGCGGAGCGGTTCCAGCTTAACCCATTCAGCCACGATGCTGGGTCTCGGATGTACCGGACCGGCGATCTTGCCCGCTATCTTCAAGATGGGAACATAGAGTTCCTGGGGCGCAACGACCACCAGGTAAAAATCCGCGGGTTCCGGATTGAACTTGGTGAGGTCGAAACACGCCTTGGAGAACACCCTGCGGTAAGTGAAGCTGTCGTCGTCGCGCGTGAAGATCAAACGGGTGACAAGCGCCTGGTGGCGTATATCGTGTCGATCGATGATTTTGCCGAGATAGGCGATTTGGCTTCCATGCTGCGGGCCCACTTAGCCATCCATCTCCCCGACTATATGGTGCCAAGCGCCTTTGTGCATCTTCCAGCTTTTCCCCTGACGCCTAATGGAAAGCTTGACCGGAGAGCTTTACCCGCGCCCGATGACGAAGCCTACGCCCGGCGGGGTTATGAGGCGCCCCAAGGCGAGATTGAGCAGATATTGGCCGCCATCTGGAGTGATCTATTGGGTGTCGACCGGGTGAGCCGGAACGACCATTTCTTTGAGCTTGGCGGACACTCGCTTCTGGCAGTCCAACTAATGGAACGACTACGTC
>NZ_JACVBP010000015.1:0-1174 GCF_014852425.1 Ensifer sp. ENS09 | reverse complement strand
TTGGATATTCTTTCCGATGAAGAGCGCAGGCTTTTGCTGGAGACGTGGAACCAGACGGCAGCGGATTATCCTTCTGAGAAGTGCATTCACGAGTTGTTTGAGGAGCAGGTTGCCAAGACGCCTGAAGCGACGGCCGTTGTGTATGATGGGCAATCTTTGAGCTATGGCGAGCTCAATGCGCGGGCCAATCGCCTCGCGCACTACCTGATCGACGCCGGGGTCAAGCCGGATACTCGCGTCGGGATTTGCGTGGAGCGTAGTCCAGCAATGGTGGTGGGCTTGCTGGCGATCCTCAAGGCTGGCGGCGCCTATGTTCCATTGGATCCAAGCTATCCCAGTGAGCGCCTAGGGCAGATCCTGGCGGACGCAACTCCATTGCTGCTACTTTGCGACGCGGTCGGTCGGGGGGTGCTCAGGATACTGGAGGATGACAGTCGTGCGTTACCGTTGCTCGTTGATCTCATCGCCGATGCAGCCTTGTGGGCGGATCGTGTTCAAACCAATCCGCTTGCTTGCACGCTTGGCCTGACATCGCACCATCTTGCCTATGTCATTTATACATCAGGCTCAACGGGCGTGCCTAAAGGAGTGCCAAACGAGCATCTTGGGCTCGTCAACCGGTTGGTTTGGATGCAAGACGCTTATGCTCTTGGTTCAGCAGATACCGTCCTGCAGAAGACACCGTTCAGCTTTGATGTCTCTGGGTGGGAGTTTTTTTGGACATTACTTAACGGTGCGGTGTTGGTTTTGGCCAATCCTGGGGCGCATAAGGACACGGGTTACCTAATCAATCTGATTACACAGCATGAGATTACAACGATACACTTTGTTCCTTCCATGCTCGGAAGTTTTATCAAAGCCAATGATGTGGCGCGCTGTGTATCTTTGCGGCGCATCATCTGTAGTGGCGAGGCGTTGCCGGTCGCGACTGCTCATGCATGTCAAAAGATGCTACCCGGTGCAAGGCTTTACAATTTGTACGGCCCGACGGAGGCCGCTATCGATGTTACAGCATGGGCCTATCCCACCAATTTTGAAGGTGAAGTGATCCCTATTGGGCGCCCGATATCGAATACGCAGATTTATATTTTGGACGCGTATGGGGCGCCCGTTCCGCTTGGTGTTGTTGGCGAGCTTTACATCGGTGGTGCAGGTGTTGCTCGTGGGTATCTGA
>NZ_JACVBP010000014.1:0-1507 GCF_014852425.1 Ensifer sp. ENS09 | reverse complement strand
ATTGAGCAGATATTGGCCGCCATCTGGAGTGATCTATTGGGTGTCGACCGGGTGAGCCGGAACGACCATTTCTTTGAGCTTGGCGGACACTCGCTTCTGGCAGTCCAACTAATGGAACGACTACGTCATCAAGGACTTGGCATCAAATTCCACACTTTATTTGCCCAACCTGTGCTGGCAGACTTGGCTAGTGCTTTGGGCCATCATCGTGAAGTGTCCGTTCCGGACAATAGGATTGGTTCCGGTGCCCAAGCCATCACGCCGGATATGTTGCCGCTAATTCGGTTAACGCAAGCCGATATCGATCAGATTGCCTCTCGCGTTCCTAGCGGCATTGCCAACATTCAAGATATTTATGGCCTGTCACCCTTGCAAGATGGCATCCTGTTCCATCATCTTCTTGCAGAGTGCGGCGACCCTTACTTGTTGGTCAGCCGGATGGTTTTTACGGACCGGGGTCGTCTTAATCATTACCTGGATGCCGTACAACAGGTGATTGATCGCCACGATATTCTGCGCACCATGTTTATTTGGGAGCATATCTCCACTCCGGCACAGGTGGTTTTGCGTAAGGCCCCCTTAATCTTGACGGAAGTAGAGCTCGATACTGAGGCCGGTTCCGCTACCGTACAAATGGCGAAATGCTTTGACCCTCGCCGAGACCGCATTGATCTGAACCATGCGCCATTGTTGCGTTTTATAATTGCCCAGGAACCAGGAAGCGAGCGCTGGCTGGTGATCGAGTTGATGCATCACCTCATTGGGGATCATTCCACACTCGAGAATCTCCATGCTGAGATTGAGGCGTTTCTTGCAGGGAGAGGGCATGAATTGCCCTCCCCGCAACCATTCCGAAACTTGATCGCCCAAGCGCGTTTGGGAGTCAGCCAAGAAGAGCACGAACGGTTCTTCCAGGCGATGTTGGCGGATATAGACGAGCCGACGCTGCCTTTTGGTCTCGGTAACGTGCATAATGATGGCAGCCAGATAAGCGAGGGATATCGTCTGTTGCCCCAGGATCTGAATGATCGGCTGCGGGGGCATGCGAGACGTCTCGGAGTTAGCCTGGCCAGCCTATGTCACTTGGCCTGGGGGCAGGTCGTGGCTCGCACAAGCGGCCGTGAACAGGTTGTGTTTGGAACGGTCTTGTTCGGTCGCATGCATGCTGGCGTAGGGGCAGATCAGGCTATGGGGCTGTTCATCAACACCCTGCCCCTGCGTTTGGATCTGGATGATACACCAGCGGAAGAAAGCGTACGGCGCACCCATTCCCTATTGGCCGACCTCCTTAATCATGAGCACGCGTCTCTTGCTCTGGCGCAACGCTGCAGCGCAATTGGAGCTTCTGCGCCGTTGTTCAGCGCATTGTTGAATTACCGCCACAATATGATGCGGCCACTGCCTGAGGACAAAAAGCATGGCGAAACCGGCCAAGCGCTCCATGGGATTGAATGGCTTGGCAGTGAGGAGCGCACGAATTACCCCTTTGCGTTATCGGTAGAGGATT
>NZ_JACVBP010000013.1:0-2477 GCF_014852425.1 Ensifer sp. ENS09 | reverse complement strand
TGTGTTCCGGCGTGCAAATTTGACCCCCTTGGCGGGGTAATCGGCGTCCAATTTTGACCCCCCTCAGATTTCATCTGACCATCCGGCTTTTTGCGGCGGATGGAGCGGGAGTTGAAGCGAGTGGATACGATTGCGCGTGTTCGACGGGCCTTCCATGTGCAGGGCTGGTCGATGAAGAAGATCGTCCGGGAACTCCACGTGTCGCGCAACACGGTACGCAAGATACTGCGCTCCGACGAGACCGATTTTACCTATGAACGGGCACGACAACCGCTGCCAAGGATCGGAGCGTGGAAGGCCGAGATCGAGCGGTTTCTGACAGCCAATGAGGGCAAGCCGTCGCGTGAGCGGCTGACGCTGATCCGGATTTACGAGGAGGTCCGGGCACTCGGTTACGATGGCAGCTATGATGCGATCCGGCGATATGCCAAGACTTGGGCGAAGAACCGGGGAGCCGTGACGGCGGAAGCCTATGTGCCGCTCTACTACGCGCCAGGTGAGGCATACCAGTTCGACTGGAGCCACGAGATCATTCTGATCAACGGCGTGACGACGACTGTGAAGGTCGCCGGCTCTGCCACAGCCGGATGATGTTCGTCCGGGCCTACATGCGCGAGAGCCAGGAGATGGTGTTCGACGCGCATGACAAGGCCTTCGCCTTCTTCCGGGGCACCTGCACACGGGGCATCTACGACAACATGAAGACGGCGGTCGAAGCCGTGTTCGTTGGCAAGGAGAGGCAATACAATCGCCGCTTCCTGCTGATGTGCAGCCACTATCTCGTTCATCCCGTTGCCTGCACGCCCGCATCCGGCTGGGAGAAGGGCCAGGTCGAGAACCAGGTTGGCCTGGTGCGCGAACGCTTCTTCACCCCACGCCTTCGGGTCAAGAGCCTGGAAGAGCTGAACGTCTGGCTGCTCGATAAATGCATCGCCTACGCCAAGGCACACCGCCATCCCGAGCAGACCGAGCGGATGATCTGGCAGATGTTCGAGGCGGAACGCGGCAGCCTCGTGCATTACGTCGGGCCGTTCGACGGTTTCCATTGCGTCCCGGCCTCGGTGTCGAAGACCTGCACGGTCCGCTTCGACAACAATAAATACTCCGTCCTCTCAACGGCGGTCGGCCGTCCTGTCGAGGTTCATGCCTATGCCGAGAAGATCGTGATCCGGCAGGATGGTGTGAACGTCGGTGAGCATCCTCGTTGTTTTGGCCGTGGCGAGACGGTCTACGATCCCTGGCATTATGTCCCTGTTCTGGCTCGCAAACCCGGAGCTTTGCGCAACGGTGCGCCGTTCCGCGAATGGGTTCTGCCCGCAGCCATGGAGAAAGTCCGCCGGCGGCTGAAGAGCGTCCATGACGGTGATCGGCAAATGGTCACCATCCTCGGCTGCGTTCCCACCGACGGTCTGGCGGCGGTCGATGCTGCCTGCCAGGAGGCTTTGGAGCAAGGCGTCTGCTCGGCCCCGGTGATCCTCAACATTTTGGCCCGCAGCCGTGATCCGGCTCCGGCCGCAACCCTGCAAACCCCGGATGCGCTGCGGTTGACCCATGAACCGGTCGCCGACTGCGCACGCTATGACAGCCTCAGGAGGGCAAGCTGATGGAACGTACACAGGTTCTCGAACTGATGAGCACGCTGAAGCTCTATGGAATGCGCAGCGCTTACGACGAGGTCATGGGCAACGGCATCAAACGGCAGCACGAACCGCCGCGCATCGTCGGTGATCTCCTGCAGTCGGAGATCGCCGAGAAGCAGGCCCGCTCCATTCGCTACCAACTCAGCATCGCCAAGCTGCCGCTCGCCAAGGACATCGACGACTTCGACTTCACCAATACGCCGGTCAATGAATCCCTGGTGCGGGAGCTGTCGACCGGCACCTTCGTCGCTGATCAGCGCAACGTCGTCCTCGTCGGCGGCACGGGAACCGGAAAGAGCCACCTCGCCATTGCAATTGCCCGTGCACTGATCCGCAACGGAACACGCGGGCGCTTCTTCAATGTCGTCGACCTGGTCAATCGGCTGGAAACGGAAACGCGCAGCGGTAAGCAGGGGCGGACGGCCGACTATCTCAACCGTCTCGACTTCATCATCCTCGATGAACTCGGCTATCTGCCATTTGCCCAGGCAGGCGGCCAACTGCTGTTCCATCTGATCAGCAGGCTCTACGAGCGCACCTCGATCATCGTCACCACGAACCTGGCCTTTGGAGAATGGCCGACAGTGTTCGGCGACGCCAAAATGACGACGGCGCTCCTCGACCGCCTGACCCACCACTGCGAGATCGTCGAAACCGGGAACGAGTCCTGGCGCTTCAAGAACCGCTCTCAAAGCTAAAGCCGAAGATGCCCATCACCCGCACTTGGCCTACCCTCTGCATCCCCGGCCAGCGCCGGGCAGGCCAAGCGCTGATCTACATCACCAGGGGGTCAAAATTGGATGCCGATAAGGGGTGAATTTTGGACGCTGATTGACA
>NZ_JACVBP010000012.1:0-2500 GCF_014852425.1 Ensifer sp. ENS09 | reverse complement strand
CCGCAAGGGTGACAGCGTACCTTTTGTATAATGGGTCAACGACTTAGTGTGACGAGCAAGCTTAAGCCGATAGGTGAAGGCGCAGCGAAAGCGAGTCTGAACAGGGCGTTCAGTTCGTCGCATTAGACCCGAAACCGAGTGATCTAGCCATGAGCAGGTTGAAGGTTGGGTAACACCAACTGGAGGACCGAA
Source organism: Ensifer sp. ENS09 (assembly GCF_014852425.1). Taxonomy (NCBI): domain Bacteria; kingdom Pseudomonadati; phylum Pseudomonadota; class Alphaproteobacteria; order Hyphomicrobiales; family Rhizobiaceae; genus Ensifer; species Ensifer sp. ENS09. The sequence goes on along the minus strand of NZ_JACVBP010000012.1, from coordinate 2,308 downwards.
CCCGCATCTGTTGCAATAGATTGGGATGACTTGTGGTTAGGGGTGAAAGGCCAATCAAACTCGGAAATAGCTGGTTCTCCGCGAAATCTATTTAGGTAGAGCGTCGACCGAATACCCTCGGGGGTAGAGCACTGGATGGGCTATGGGGACTCACCGTCTTACTGATCCTAACCAAACTCCGAATACCGAGGAGTACTAGTCGGCAGACACACGGCGGGTGCTAACGTCCGTCGTGAAAAGGGCAACAACCCTGACCTCCAGCTAAGGTCCCCAAGTCATGGCTAAGTGGGAAAGGATGTGAGGATCCCAAAACAACCAGGATGTTGGCTTAGAAGCAGCCATCATTTAAAGAAAGCGTAACAGCTCACTGGTCTAAATAAGGGTCTTTGCGCCGAAAATGTAACGGGGCTAAAGCCATGCACCGAAGCTGAGGATACGTCGCAAGACGTGTGGTAGCGGAGCGTTCCGTAAGCCTGTGAAGGGATACCCGTGAGGGGTCCTGGAGGTATCGGAAGTGCGAATGTTGACATGAGTAACGATAAAGAGGGTGAGAGACCCTCTCGCCGAAAGACCAAGGGTTCCTGCTTAAAGTTAATCTGAGCAGGGTTAGCCGGCCCCTAAGACGAGGCGGACACGCGTAGTCGATGGGAACCACGTTAATATTCGTGGGCCTGGTGGTAGTGACGGATTGCTTAACTTGTTCAGACTTATTGGATTGTCTGGGCGGGGACGCGGTTCCAGGAAATAGCTCCACCGTATAGACCGTACCCGAAACCGACACAGGTGGTCAGGTAGAGTATACCAAGGCGCTTGAGAGAACTATGCTGAAGGAACTCGGCAAATTGCACGCGTAACTTCGGAAGAAGCGTGACCCTTTTTGACGCAAGTCAGATGGGGTGGCACAGACCAGGGGGTAGCGACTGTTTATCAAAAACACAGGGCTCTGCGAAGTCGCAAGACGACGTATAGGGTCTGACGCCTGCCCGGTGCTGGAAGGTTAAGAGGAGGGGTGCAAGCTCTGAATCGAAGCCCCAGTAAACGGCGGCCGTAACTATAACGGTCCTAAGGTAGCGAAATTCCTTGTCGGGTAAGTTCCGACCTGCACGAATGGCGTAACGACTTCCCCGCTGTCTCCAGCATAGACTCAGTGAAATTGAATTCCCCGTGAAGATGCGGGGTTCCTGCGGTCAGACGGAAAGACCCCGTGCACCTTTACTATAGCTTTACACTGGCATTCGTGTCGGCATGTGTAGGATAGGTGGTAGGCTTTGAAGCAGGGACGCCAGTTCTTGTGGAGCCATCCTTGAAATACCACCCTTATCGTCATGGATGTCTAACCGCGGTCCGTTATCCGGATCCGGGACAGTGTATGGTGGGTAGTTTGACTGGGGCGGTCGCCTCCGAAAGAGTAACGGAGGCGCGCGATGGTGGGCTCAGACCGGTCGGAAATCGGTCGTCGAGTGCAATGGCATAAGCCCGCCTGACTGCGAGACTGACAAGTCGAGCAGAGACGAAAGTCGGTCATAGTGATCCGGTGGTCCCGCGTGGAAGGGCCATCGCTCAACGGATAAAAGGTACGCCGGGGATAACAGGCTGATGACCCCCAAGAGTCCATATCGACGGGGTTGTTTGGCACCTCGATGTCGGCTCATCGCATCCTGGGGCTGGAGCAGGTCCCAAGGGTTTGGCTGTTCGCCAATTAAAGCGGTACGTGAGCTGGGTTCAGAACGTCGTGAGACAGTTCGGTCCCTATCTGCCGTGGGTGTAGGAATATTGACAGGATCTGTCCCTAGTACGAGAGGACCGGGATGGACATATCTCTGGTGGACCTGTTGTCCTGCCAAGGGCATAGCAGGGTAGCTATATATGGAATGGATAACCGCTGAAGGCATCTAAGCGGGAAACCAACCTGAAAACGAGTATTCCCTTGAGAACCGTGGAAGACGACCACGTTGATAGGCTGGGTGTGGAAGTGCGGCAACGCATGAAGCTTACCAGTACTAATCGTTCGATTGGCTTGATCGTTCCCATTGCTCATGCTCATCACAAGACGAATGCAAAGCATTCGCCGAGATGAGCGACGTGTTCAAAACAAAACGAGTTCGCTTAAACCCGAACTCACCAGCTTCTCATCCGGTTTGCGTCCGCTAGACGCAAATCTTGCGCTTTGCCGACCTGGTGGTTCTGGCGGGGTGGCTGCACCCGTTCCCATTCCGAACACGGCCGTGAAACGCCCCAGCGCCGATGGTACTTCGTCTTAAGACGCGGGAGAGTAGGTCGCTGCCAGGTCTGCAAAACGCAAGATAAA
>NZ_JACVBP010000011.1:0-80614 GCF_014852425.1 Ensifer sp. ENS09 | reverse complement strand
ATTGAGCAGATATTGGCCGCCATCTGGAGTGATCTATTGGGTGTCGACCGGGTGAGCCGGAACGACCATTTCTTTGAGCTTGGCGGACACTCGCTTCTGGCAGTCCAACTAATGGAACGACTACGTCGTACACTAAGCGTGCAGGTGCCTATTAGAAGTGTGTTCGAAAACCCAGTACTTCAGGCTATGGCTAAAGTGAGTCACGAGCTGTTCATAGCTAGGGAGATATATTGATGTTGTAACTCATACTATACGAAGGAATTATGCAGAAGTGTATTTTAACTATTTATAGTGATGTTCTGAATGAACGGATCTCGAAATGAAGCGACCGGAAGATTTGATCGTTTTGTTGGATGGTGGTGAGAAGCCCCCGCTATTTTGTGTCCACTCGGTTTCAGGATTTGCGACATTCTATCGATTAATGACGAAGCCCCTAGAAAACCTTGTTTACGGCATCAACGCCATTGATGTTACGTTGTCAGAGTTACCACTTCGTACTGTTGAGGACATGGCAGAGAGATACGTCGGCGAGCTACTTGAGATTGAGCCTCATGGCCCATACTATTTATGCGGGTTTTCCATGGGTGGACTGCTGGCATATGAGATGGCCGTACAACTCATTGCGCTCGGTAAGCCGGTGGAGTTTTTGGGATTAATAGACACGTTTATCGCGAGCGATCCCATCCATCTTCACACGACGGGACTTGAGCGTCAAAACTGGTTAACATTCTTAAATATCGTTTTCGGCGGGGTAGACGAAAGTTATTACGACGAGCACCATGTCTTTTGGGATATGACGAATTCGCAAAGAATTTCCTTCATCGCGGAAAGAGAGAATTGGAAAAATCGTGCCGCTCCTACGTACATTAACAACGCATGGGTGGGTCGTTTTCATAAAATATTCATAGAGCTGCTTGTAACAAGTACTAAATATAGAGTGCCTAAGGCAAATGTAAATTTACATTATTTTAGTACTGGTGGTAAAGAAGCAGATGAGGCGATAGAAATTCTTAAGGGAAGGGCAATTGGTGGGGTAAAAACTATGCAGGTGAACGGGACGCATTTCGATTTGTTTAATTCAATCAATGCCGAATTTCTGGGTCAGACCATCGCACATGCTATAAATACAGTTAAGAAGAGATCGCGATCTGAATGTTCATGAAATACCTTACTTTGTGCGTATTCCGATGAAGTCGGCCGCTGATTCCGAAACGACGCCGGCCACCTATTCCGATTTCATTTCGGCCACCATTCCGATCTGAAGCCGGCCACTTGATGCTCCCCTGGGTCGTTGTTTTGCATGGCGCGTGATTGTCGCGTGGTCAAGCGGCGGATGGTGTTTGACGCTGCTTTGTGAGCGCCCGGCGACTGCATTTTTGCGGTCTACGAGGTGCGTTTAGGACTTGCGGCTCAGTTCATCTGCCATAACGCGCTCGATCATCTCGGGATCGCATTGTTCATCGACAAGGAACTGGCGGATCCCACCATCCCATGTCCTTATGTCGGCGAGGAGATTTTGGAGCTCGTCCACGCCGTTCTCGGTCAGGCCCTTCGTGCCGTATTCGCTGCCGTCGCGGACATAAAGCAATTCGCCCTCGCTGATATTGTCCGAGTTGGCGGTCACCTCTTCGATCAACTCGAGGTTCTCGCCGATCATCGCAGCGACCTCTTTGAGGGTATAGATGATCCTTGAGCGCGCCATCACGCAGCCTCGTACCGGTCGTTTGCCAGAGTCCACTTCCACGGCAGCAGTTCCTCAAGTCGGTCCTTCGGATGGCTCTGGATCCTGGTCAGGACGTCTGTCAGATAGGCCTCTGGATTGTGGCCATGGAGCTTAGCTGTCTCGATGATGGTCAGGATATTGGCGATGCGCTCGCCGCCGTTGTCTGACCCAGCAAAGAGCCAATCTTTTCTTCCAATTCCGAGTGGCCTCATAGCGCGCTCAGCTATGTTGTTATCGATTTCGACACGGCCATCGTCAACGTAGACGCTCAAAGCTGCCCATCGCGAGAGAGCGTATCGCATCGCTTCTGCAAGCTTTTGTTTCTGCGGCAGCGTCGAAAGCGTCGTTTCAATCCAGGCCTTGAGGTCCGCCAGAATGGGTCTGGCGTGTTGCTGGCGCAGTGTTCGCCTCTCGTCAGCCGACATGCCGCGGATACGATCCTCGATATCGTAAAGTGCACCGATGCGCGACAGAGCCTCGTCGGCGATCGGAGATGGCTTGATCTTGATCACATCATGTAACTTGCGGCGCACATGCGCCATGCAGGCAGCTTCGATGATCTGGTTGCCGTAAAGCTTGCTATAGCCAGCATACCCATCCGCATGCATTACGCCGCTGAAGTGAGCGAGGTGTTCGGCCGGATGCATGCCCTTTCGGTCGGGGCTATAGTAATAGGCGATCGCTCCGGGCGTGGGATCCTTGTAGCCGCTGCCATCGAAGACATAGACCCAGACCCTGCCGGTTTTCGTCTTTCCTCGTCCTGGGTCGAGGACATCGACTGGGGTATCGTCCGTGTGTATTCGATCGACGGCCGCGATGTGGGCTCTGATCAGCAGGATGAGCGGGGCCAGCAGGACTGACACGCGACCGACCCAGTCCGCCATGACAGACCGGGAGATGTCCACCCCCAGCCGGTCGTACATCTCGGAGAGACGGTAGAGCGGGATGTGATCGTCGAACTTGGCGACCATGATATGCGCGAGCAAACCCGGACCGGGCTTGCCTCGTCCGATTGGCAAGGTCGGCATTTCGCCAGACACCGTTGTATCGCAGTCCTTACAGACCATGCGCTTCTCGATATGCCGGACGATCTTCACAGAAGCCGGCACATGCTCCATCACCTGGACCACCTTGTCGGCCGCCTTCAGGAAGGACATGCCACCACAAGTCGGGCAACTGCAGGGCGCTGTGTACAGCCGCTCTTCAGTTAGAAGGCCATCCGGAAGAGGTCTGCGTTTCGGCTTGTCGGCGGTATCATCCAGATCTGGCAGCTGGCCTTTTCGGAACGAGCTTCAGCCTCGGCGCGAGAGGCTTCGATCTCCTCGAGCATCAGTTCGAATTGCTCAATCTTCCGATCGATCTTTTCCGAGGATGCGCCGTGCTGCCGATGTCGGAGCAGTTCCAGCTGCGCGCGCAGAAGACCGATGATCGAGTCGCGTTTGATGACTTCGGCTTCTTGGCTCTCAAGTTTCGCCGCCTGTTCAGCGACGAGCGCGCGCAATGCCAATAGCTCGTCCTGACTGTCCAGCGGCGGTGCTTTCATGCCCAAAAACATAGCTGATTTGCAGCGAAAGCACTAGCGTTTTGCCCCGGATGTCCCTGTAAAATATAGCTTTTAACCCGTGCGGCCAGGGGCGGAAGTCCACGCTGGTCGGCGCCAGTCAATCCCTTCAACAAGCATCGACAACTGAGCCTGCGTCAGATGCGCAACACCATCTTTCGCCGTCGGCCAAGGAAAGTACCCGCGCTCGAGAATCTTGTAGAATAGGCAGAACCCTTGGCAATCCCACCATAGAAGCTTGATCCGGTCGGCGCGCTTTTCCACGGAAGCCGAAGATTGCGCCGGAACCTGGCGCCTCCTTGATAACCGTCTCAACGAGCGTGGACAGTCCATCAATGCCACGCCGCATGTCGGTCACTCCGCAGGCCAGATAATCCCGCACATTTCCCGAAGGCCCGATCATGCTGCCTCCACACAAGCGACAAGCGACGATAGCACTTCGAGATCCATATCCGCTGCAATTCTCAGTAGGCGGCCATTCCTCAAGACGATTTCAACGTCCTTGCATCTCGACCGAGCACCGCTCCTCTTGGAACCGTCACCCACGCTCTCCGAAGCTCCGATAAGCGAAACCGGGATGAACGATGGGGTCTGTGGAGGTTTCAATTCGGATGGCGAGAACTTCTTTCGCCAGGCGTATATCTGTTGCGGAAGAACGTCGTGCCGGCGCGCTACATCCGAAACGCTGCCATCCGCGCTGAACGCTTCTTGCAAGATCGAAAGCTTCAGTTCCGTGGACCATCGACGTTGTCGCTCGGCACCCGTCAGGATCTCAACCTTGGCCATTCATACCCTGTTACGTCACAAATGAATCATCTGTGTCGTAACTTGCGCCAATTCCCCGCCGGACCAAAATCCGCTCGCCGGACGCTCACGCTGCTTTCGCAAGCTCTCGCCGGAAAGTTCGATGCGGTAGGCGTTGTGCACGAGGCGGTCGAGGACGGCATCGGCGATCGTTGGATTGCCGATCATGTCATACCAGTGATCGACGGGCACCTGGCTGGTGACGATGGTGGATCGCTTCTCGTAGCGGTCCTCGACGATCTCCAGGAGATCGCGCCGCTGCTCGTCGTTGAGCTTCTCGGGCCCCCAGTCGTCGAGGATGAGCAGGTCGGTTCTGGCGAGCGCCTTGAGCACGTTGGGATAACGGCCGTCGCCGCGCGCGAGCGCAAGGGTGAGCGGCGTGAAGACGAACTTCTCGCGCTGCTCGCCCACGCAGCTGGCCAATCGATCGATGCCGTCAAGGACAAGTACGATCACCGCAAGACCGAACGGCTACATTCAGAGGCGCTCGCCACCGCGCTCGGCCTCGACATGAACGATTACTTCGAGGTGACGGCGACAGCTATTTCAACCATCTTGCTCGTGACGGCATCGAGCTGTCGTGGCCGACGCAAAAAAGCGCTGAGTTCGCCAAGGGAATTGGCCGGATGAAGAAAGCAGAAGCCGCTGCCTACGCCGAAGCACAAGTCGAGGGAAGCGGATGGCTCCCGTTGCCCCTCCAGGCGTCCGTCGTTGCCGCGACGAAGCCCACCGAGCCCAACAACGAAGATGGGGGCGTCGAGCGAGACGACACGCTGTGTATAGCAGCTGAGTGAGAGGCGACAAAAGCCCATCGCTCGCGTTTGTCGCGCGTCCGCGCCTCTACCGGCGCGGGAAGGGCGACCGTCCGGATCGACCGAACCGTCGCCCTGCAAGAGGGGTTGCCCCTCGCCCTCTCCCCAGAACCGGCTCCAATATCCCCACATTCGGAGGCCACGACTGTCCCTTCTCCACGGGCTTTCCTCGCGGCTTCTTTCGCAAGATGGCATCAAGACGCTGCAATTGCTGCATGGGACGATGCGCGCCTGACCGTTGCGGGCCAACGGGCCGGACAGCACTTATTCCAACCGACGCTTCTCAGGCTGTCCTTGTCACCGCTCATGCTCGGTCGCAGCAACGCAGAACCGGTCGATCTGACCGGCAGTCGAACCCGGATTTTGCCGGGCGGATTTCTGCGGATCGACTACGCCATCGGCGATGATCGCGAAGTCGGCCCGGTGAGTCTGGACGTGGATTAACCGGGTACCGGCTGCCGCTTCATGCCAGGCCCTATCCGACTGGCAATGAGACGCCGAACTTCGCAACGCGTGTACGGTTTATTGGGGATTCCGCAGCAATATTTTGAAGAGCATCAATGGCCTTGGCGGTGATGCTCTGCATCGTTTCGTCTGGGTTTGTGATCTTCCGAAAATACAACAAACCGTAGACCAGCTGCTGCAGCTCGTCACCGCGCGTCGATTTCATCATCTTTCGATAATCGTCGGCGCTGAAGGAATCTATAAATTCGGGAGCGTCGCCATCCCATCCTCGGTTTCGCATCATGCTCGTTAACACATCGAGCAGTCGCCGATCGTCGCCGAACTCCTTCGCCTTTTCTGTAAAGGCAGCAGCAACGTCAGGATCCTCAACGTGATGTCCGGTGGTAAATCGGTCTCCCAACCAGAAGTCCTTGCCATCGTTCCGAGCCGCAACGTAGCCATTGATAATGCCGTCTAGGCCTTCGGTGTACCCCAGTTCCTTTAGCAGACTGATCGAAGCAGAAAGGTTCGCCGGGCTGATCGCGGGCGCGTTTTCGACGACGGATTTCTTCAGCGCAATTGCAAATTCTTCTTCGTTGTCATCGAACGATCCGTGATAGAGGTCCCACACGTCGCTGAACGCCTTATCCTGATCCTGAACAGCCAGATTTTGGGTGAGATTGTCAGCTTGCTCCTTGAGTTCTGGGGCGTCGTAAAAGCCAGTTTTAATCGCCTCGTAAACGGCAATATCGAACCGATCGGCGTGGTGGTATTGGTACCTGGAAATCAGCTCGGTCCATCGGATTTCCTCCGGTGATTTCTCCTTTTCGCCAAACAAATACGCGTAAGGGCGTTCCTCCAGCAACATTGTGAGAGGAGGCGCATCTTCGGGCTGGTAGAGAGCAAAGCCGTACAGGCACGCGCTATGGACTGCCTTTCGATAAATGCGCTCATCGTGGTGGCGAAGCGTTTCGCGGAGGCGAGCGGCAATCCTGCGAAGTTTGTGAATTGTCCTGATATTCGAAATACCTAGGGTCACCGTGTATTGGGCAATCCAGTTCTCCGGGACGCCTGATCGGTCGGGAACGGCAATTGCGGCGGCCTCCTGCGGGGTAGGATCGAACACCAGATTGATGTCGATAACCTTCTCAAGCTGGACTTCAAAGTCTTTGCGGCCATGATCCTTCAACGCTTCGCTATTGAGGAGCAGCACGACCTTGCACTTCTTTTTCTCCTTGAGAAACGAGACCAGGCCGAGCACATCCTTCAGCGCCAGGCCATTGCTCATTCGTTCCAGATCGTCGAAGCACACAATCTGGTTGCGAACGTCTAGGAACCCGGCTTTCTCAACCAGGCTGCTATAGTCCGCTATAACAGGCATTCCTCGAAGAATCCCGGCGCCGGCGCGCCACTTCGATGCAAACTGCGACAGTCGATTAGTCACGCTCTCTGTTGTCGCTTCTAAGGGGCCGCTTTCCTTGAAGGCTGCCGCTTCAACCGTGTTTTCGAACAACGCTCGTCGTACGTCCGCTAAGCTCTCGAGCCCGAATAGCGAGACGTATGCGTATCGGGCGGGCTTAACGGTGGAATCTCGGAATGACCCCGCCAAAACGGTGTCCCAGGTACGCCCCAGGATACGTTCGACGGCAATGTCGGTGACTGTGACGACCTCAGTGTGTCCGTGCGAAAGGCACCATTCGAGGATGCCAGCGAACATGAGGCGGGTAACGTGGTGCAGCCCGCCGGGAACCGTGCTTTGGATCGTTGTGTCGACGCAGAAGCGCGACCTCTCGACCATCTGTGGGTGCGGGGAAAACGAGGGGGCCGAGACGAGTTGCGGGAATACGGACATTAGCATCGTCTGACCCGTGGCGGGGAGAAGGCGAGCACAGCCGACCACGTCATTCTTTGCAGTGACAGCGAGTATGTAGACGGGTTCGAGTTCGTCGAACTGGTCCCGCTCCCGGCCGTCACGGGTAACGACCTGCCATCCCAGGCGATCATTGAAGACCTTCGCGCGCAGGGCAAACATCTGATCGAGGAAGTGCCCAGCCTCTCTCGAGCTGCCGTTCTCAATGGCAATCACCATCATCGGTCGTCCTCCTCCGTCTGTCGGACGAGAAGTGCTACGACTGTGGCCACTGTCGCGAGGGGCAAAAATGCCCCTGAGATTTCACCACATCGATTGCAGGCGCGCGCTGGGCGCCCGGTCCGGACGATTTGAGTACATGGCGCGAAGGGTCAGATCCGACGATCGGCCCTGCAGCGAAGCTTGGTTGCCGACGTTTCGAACGCGGTCTGTGTTTCGCCGTTTTGGCGCCTTGAGAGTTGATAGTTCCCCGCGGGGAACTCTTCGCCTGGATCGGCCACCGAGGCCCCCATCACGCAGCCTGCTTGGCGGCGGGTTCCGAAATTTGAGGAACACATCCTTTTGAGATTGTCGCGGAGTTCCCCGCGGGGAACTCCGCGCGGCGATGCTCGAAATGCTTCACCATTTATGATCTATGCTCCGCTTCGAAGCTGAAAGCTCTCCGCGGGAACACGACTCGATAACGTCTGTGCGAATGGCGGTTCCCGCGAGCCTCGAACGCTGCTGCCAGGCCGTTTGCCCGTCGGTTCTTTCGGGAAATGATCGATCCCGTTGCGGTGTTCCCCGCGGGGAACTTTCTGCCACGCCTGTTAGGAGACGTCCCAGGCCGGTCTTGGTTGTCGGTGGCGCGATATTCGTTTCGCCTCCCGCGAGGCGACGCTTGGATCTCTTCAGGAGTTCCCCGCGGGGAACTTTTCGGTCCGAGCGCGTCGCTCATGGTGATACGATGCAGCTCTTCACCGAGGTCGATGCGGATTCTCCGGGTAACTTTCCCGCCACGCTGTCCGCGAGCGTCGCGCGTCTCCGATTGACCTTGGCCGCTCACAACGGACAATCCGATTTCCGGCGCTGGCGCAGCGACAACTGGAAGGGCCCGTTCCCGAAGTTCCCGCGGGGAACGTCTCGACAAGGCTGTTCACACGTTCATCGAGCTGGCGTGCCATAATTGATGCACCTGCCCGAATCGGAGTACCCCTTAGTTGCGAAGAAAATCCGAAACTTCGGGTTTTTGAGTAGTTACGTGGTTGTTAGCAGATCGTTAACCACAACGCCGGTTAATTAGCGACAGTGACCACCGAGGATTCTTATTCATGACGCGACATCTCAGCAGCCTTTCCTTCATGGAGAATTTCTCCAGCAAGCTCGAGCTGGCGTTGAGCAATTTGAGCATGGCGCAGTTTCCGCCCGACGCACGGCGCAGCATGCGCAAGTTCACGTCGACCGAAGTCGCACAGCTCCTCGATGTGACTGAAGCCTACATCCGGCAGGTCGCGGCGAAAGAGCAGGGCCCTTCGCCGGAGATCGCCAACGGCCGCCGCCTCTATACCCTGGAGCAGGTTCTGGAACTGCGCATGGCGCTTGCAGCCAACGGCCGCAAGAAGTGGATGAACCCTCGCCGCACCGGGAACGAGCAGTGCCAGATCATTGCGGTCACCAACTTCAAGGGCGGCTCGAGCAAGACGTCGACGACGATCCACCTCGGGCATTATCTGGCGCTGCGCGGTTATCGCGTGCTGGCCGTCGATCTTGACCCTCAGGCGTCCCTGACTGCGCTGCACGGCAACCTACCGAACTTCGACTACCGGGGAGGGGACACGCTCTATTCCGCAATCCGGTTCGAGGATCCGATCCCAACCCGGTCCATCATTCATGAAACGCACATTGCTGGTTTCGACGTCATCTGTGCCGGGCTCGAGTTGACTGAATTCGAAACGGCCGTTGCGCTGGAAATGCGCCGGGTCGGTGGAACAGGTTTCCTTCTTCGCGTTTCGCAGGCCCTCGAGCAGGTCGTCGACGACTATGACTTCATCCTCATGGATTCGGCTCCTTCACTGAACTTCCTGACGCTCTCGTCATTGACCGCGGCAACCGGCGTCGTCATCCCCGTTCCAGCCCATATGCTAGACGTCGATTCCACTGCCAAGTTCCTTGAACTCGCTGCCTCCTACATGCAGATCCTCGACGAGGTCGGAACATCTGCCCAGTGGGACTTCGCCAAGTTCCTGGTCACCAAGTTCGAACCCAACGACCATCCGCAGGCCAACATGTCCGCGCTGATGCGGCAGGTTTTCGGCGAGGATCTCCTGTTGAACTCCGTCATCAAGTCGACGGCCGTTGCAGACGCGCTGACCTGGAAGCAAAGCCTCTACGAAGTGCAGCGCGCACGCTTCTCAGCGCCCAAGACCTATGACCGCGCCATCGAATCCATCAATGCGGCGAATTCCGAGCTGGAAGCCCTCTTCTGGAAGGCATGGGGGAGAGAATGAGCCGTAAAGATTCCAAGGGACTGTTCGCAAACGTCCTCGGCCAACTGGACGCGTCGGCCGATCGGGCCGGTCCTCAAAGGACGACGTCGCCGCATCTGCTGAAAGTCGCGGCAAGCGTCAGGGAGATCCAGGAGCGCAGCGAGCTTGCAGAGCGCCTGCTGAAGGATGGCGGGCAAATCATCGAGATCGATCCGGAGGACGTCCTTGATTCCGACATTCCCGATCGCTTCGCATCGGCTTATGACGCAGCCAGCCTTGGCGAACTCGTGCAGTCGATGGGTGAGCACGGGCAGAGCACGCCGGGTCTCGTTCGCTCGGTGCACGGCGCATCCAAGCCGTTTCAGATCGTGTTCGGTCGCCGTCGCCTTGCCGCCGCCAGGATGTTGGGCGTCAAGTTCAAGGCCATCGCTCGGGATTTGAGCGATGAAGATGCAATCGTGCTGCAGGGGGAGGAAAACAGCAACCGGCATGATCTCTCCTTTATCGAGCGGTGCCTGTTCGCGCGCGCCCAAGAGGCGGCCGGCTTCAGCCGCGACGTAATCAGCAGGTCGCTGAATACCGGTAAGTCGCACATCTCGGAGATGATCCGACTTGCAAGCGCTTTGCCACACGACGTGCTGCAGGAAATTGGCGCTGCACCTGATGTCGGGCGCCGGCGCTGGGTGGAATTCGAAGCAAAGTGGTCATCCCATGACGCGCCGCTCGAAGCGGCAAAGTCAGTGCTTGCGGCAGAAGGCGTTCGAGGCGCCGACACCAACGTTCGTTTTGCGAGTGTGTTCGAGGTACTTTCCGGCAAGGCGGAGGGAGCACTTTTGTCCGTTGACCCACCACAGCTCGTTTCGCACGGTCTGGTGCTCGGAAACGTGAGCCACGGAAAATCCGGCTCGAAGCTTGCTTTTAATAAGTCGGTCCCCAGCGGGTTCGTCGACTTCGTCGCAGAGCAAATCGAGAGCCTGCACGACCAGTTCATGAAGAGAAATGCCCGATAGGGCGTGAGTTAACCTGGAGGATAACCGCAAAAGAAAAAGGCCCCCAAACGTTGCCGTCGTGGAAGCCCTTCTCTGTGTTGTAGCAAACCGAGAATCGCATTTCCCCGAATCCCCGTCAAGAGTCTTTGGCACCGTTTTTGGTGAGCAGGTTTCTTTTGCCTTCGCAGTGAGGTGAAGAAAAATGCAAAGTGGAAGTGTGACGACGCCCTTTGGGCGGCGGTCGATTTCGCTTGCCCATGTAAGAGGGCAGATGCGGACGACCGAAATCAGACCCGGCAAGTCCGTCGACAAATGGAAAGTGTTCCGTGACGCCTGCGAGGCCAGGGTCGTGCTTGGCGTTCAGGACCGGGCGCTTGCTGTTCTTGACGCATTGCTCACGTTCTATCCGGAGAGCGAGCTTTGCGAAGACCGTTCCCTGGTCGTGTTCCCATCAAACGACCAGTTGTCGGTCCGCGCCCACGGTATCGCGGGTACGACGTTGCGGCGACATCTGGCAGCGCTGGTCGAGGCTGGCTTGATCCAGCGGAAAGACAGCGCCAACGGCAAACGTTACGCGCGCAAGGGCAATGCCGGTACGATCGAGGAAGCTTTTGGCTTCAACCTGGCGCCATTGCTCGCGCGTGCCGAGGAGCTCGCCCATCTGGCTCAAAAGGTTGCTTCGGATCGCAGACATTTTCGCGCAACGAAAGAAGCTCTGTCGATCTGCCGGCGCGACGTGCGCAAACTGCTGACGGCTGCGATCGAAGAGGGTGCTGCCGGCGATTGGGGGCGCATCGAGGACATGTTCGTCGAGCTGACCGGCCGTATTCCGCGTACGCCGACGGTTGCTGATATCGAACCTATCCTCGACGAAATGCAAATGTTGCGGGAAGAGATCATCAACCGGCTGGAAATTCAGGAAAATTCCGAAAGTATGGATAGCAATGCTGTCCAAAACGGATGCCACATACAGAATTCAAATACCGAATCCATCCATGAACTTGAACCTAGCTCTCGAAAAGAGCAGGGGGCGAAGCCGAGCCCTGAAATCAGGCCGATGCGGGAGCCGATAAAGGCATTTCCATTGGGTATGGTGCTACAAGCCTGCCCCGAGATCCGCGACTACGGCCCGAACGGTGCGATTGAAAACTGGCGCGACCTTTTGTCGGCCGCCGTCGTGGTTCGATCGATGCTCGGTGTCAGTCCGAGCGCCTATGAGGAGGCCTGCGGGATCCTTGGGGCGGAGAATGCCGCCGCCGTCATGGCGTGTATTCTCGAAAGGACAGGGCACATCAATTCGGCCGGCGGCTATCTGCGGGATTTGACGCGAAAGGCCGAGCGCGGCGAGTTTTCGCTCGGGCCGATGCTGATGGCGCTGATGCGGACGAGTTCCGGGCCTAGAAAGGCGAGCGCCTGAGCCTGCGCAAGGGGGAGAATCTATCGGTTGCGGTTGTGCGGGGTTGAAACTTCGCGAATGACGCTTGGCAGTGCCAGAGGCTGCCGGCACTTCCTCTTCGCGAGCCACCCAATGCTTTGATGGCAGGTCTCCGATTGACGTTATCATCCGGAATGAGCTCGTATCTGGTGATGTTCGCCAGGTTGAAGTACGGGTATTCGGTGTTTGGTGGGTGAGGGGGCTCACGTTATCGCTCGCTTGCTCGAGCGCTTCGATTGTTATACCTTTTCACAAAAAAGGTATAACAGCTATGAAATCCATCGACCTCATGTACCATGACGATGCTCGCCGAACTCGGGCAACGATCTCTCGATGCGGCATGGACGGCCGACTTTCCGTCTGAAGGTCGTTTCACCCCCGTGACCGTCAAGGATCGACGTTATTGGTATTTCGACATCCCCGATGGACGCGGGGGCAAGACCCGGCGCTATGTCGGTCCCGCGGAAGATCCGGAGATTGCAAAGCGGGTCAAGGAATTCCAAGCCCAGAAAGATGACCTTCGCGCCCGCCGCCGAATGGTCTCGACCCTAACCCGAGAGGGTGGCATGATCGCGCCGGACAAGATGTCGGGAGACATCGTCGAGGTGCTCGCGATAGCGGGGCTGTTTCGGCTTCGCGGCCTGCTGATCGGAACGGTTGCGTTCCAGACCTACGCCGGGATCCTCGGTGTGCGTTTGCCGATGGCCGCCGTCCTTACAGGGGATGCGGATATCGCCCAGGACTACGCAGTCAGCCATGAAGTCGAAGATAGTCTTCCGCCGATCGTGGACCTGCTACAGACCATCGATCCAAGCTTCCGCCCGGTCCCGCATCGATCAGGTGCGGCCACCTCTTCTGCGTTCGTCAGCAGTACCGGCTATCGTGTGGAGTTCCTGACCTCGAACAGAGGCAGCGACGACTACACCGATCAACCGGCGAAAATGCCGGCCCTCGGTGGGGCCAGCGCGGATCCACTTCGGTTCCTTGATTTCCTGATAAGGGACCCTGTTCGAACGATCTTGCTTCACAAGTCCGGGGTCCCCGTAACTGTGCCTGCACCTGAGCGATACGCTGTCCATAAACTTATCGTGGCTTCGCGCCGACACGACGACGGACCGAGCGCAATCAAGCGGGACAAGGATGTTCGACAGGCAGCACTACTCTTCGAGGCTCTCCAGCAAACGCGAAGAGCAGCCGACCTCACACTTGTATACAACGAAGCGTGGGATCGCGGCGCTCAGTGGCAGAGCGGTATCCGCATCGGTGCAGGAATGCTCACTGAAGACGAGCGGGGCCGACTTAGGGACTGTCTCAGAGCAGGAGCAATGGAGATCGGCGAAGACCTGACAATGCCGTTCTAGGACAGCAGAAAAAGGGGACCGCATGATAGCAGTACGGCCCACGCAGGATCTACTGACCGCTATTAGGGCCGCAGTCAGACCGCAATTCCTTCTAGACGATCAGTCGCGCCGCTCGTCCGTTCTTGCGTTCGGCGTTGTTGTAGCAGCTCGCCGCCTGGGTGATGGACTTGTGCAGCGACTGCTGCATCGCTTCAGGCAGCGGTATGCCGCGATTGAGCGTCGCGACGTCATCATCCGTCAGCAGCGCGGCAAGTTGATCGCGGCGATCGAAGGGGAGGATGGCGTCTAGGGCGTCGAGTTCTTCGGCGCGGCGAGGGACGGAATCGGAAGGTATCTTTTTCGCCAATTTTGAAAGTTCGCCAGCTGTAGCTTTGCGCGATATTAGGCGATTTGCGTCTCGAGATCCGTCACTATCGATACCTGAAACCTATCGATAGTGAAAGAGCCAACTATCAGTCGTGCCCAGTGAGGAACTCTAACTTCGAGATAGAGTTCTCTTAATAAATCATTTACCATGATTTCAATGGTTTACGATCTTGCGAAATTGCCCGTCCAGACCCTGCTGCGGCCCATCTCGGACGCCGGCGTCGCGCTCGCCCGTCTCGACGAGCGTATCGCGCGCTCGGCGGTCGGGGACGGCTTGCTCGAACGCGCCCATTTTGCCGATGCCTGCGCCTCGCTGTGGATCGACGGTGAACTCGTCCATCTCGAAGACCTGGTGCTGCACGACGCCGGCCACGACATTCGCACCCCGATGCACGAACTGACGATTGCCCGCGACGTGCTGCGCAGCCGCCGGCGCATCGCATCCCAGCCGCCTGGCTGGGCGCTCAGCCCCGACGGCTTTCGCGCGCTGCGGCAGGCGGGACCTGCAGCATCGGCTGACGCCGGCGGTACTCAGAGAAGTGTCGCGGCCACGACCGATATCGCTTCCGTCGGAGGAGGGGAGGGGGAGGACGTCTCCGCGCAAACTTCCAGCCCATTTGACGCCGAGCTGGCCGCCATCGATGCGCTGCTCGCCCGATCGGAAGCAGCGATCGAGGCAGCGCAGACGCCTGGCCGTGCCAGCGGGCGGGAAAAGGATCCGCTGGTCTACGATCTCGACTGGGATGAGGATACGCGTCTCGAGGAATGGCGCGATCTGCTCCAAGAAATCGGTGAGCAGCCGCCGGTGCTGCAGGCGATCGTGGCCCTCGATGCCTGGAACGATCTGTCCGTATTGCAGCATGCGCCCTGGCTCGGCCGGCTGCTAGCGGCGTCGATCCTGCGCCAGGCCGGGGTCACTACCGCCGCTCATCTCGCCGCCTTTAATCTCGGCCTGAAATCCATTCCCGTCGATCGGCGACGCCATCGCGATCCCGAGACGCGGCTGCTCGCCATCACCCACGGTCTGATCGCGGCGGCCGAGCTCGGGCTGAAGGAGCATGACCGGCTGGCGCTGGCGCGGCGGATGATGGAGCGCAAACTCACCGGCCGACGCACCTCATCTAAGCTGCCAGAACTGATCGAGTTGGTCATGGCAAAACCTCTGGTCTCGGCCGGCATGGTCGTGAAGACGCTCGAGGTTACGCCGCAGGCGGCGCGGAGGATTGTCGGCGAGCTCGGACTGCGTGAGATGACAGGGAGGGGGAGGTTTCGGGCGTGGGGGATATTCTGAGTTGCGGGAAGCTATGATGGTCACGCTCTGCCCCCGGCACGAGCGAAAGGCGAACCGGTACTAGATGTATAACATTCGTTGTTGCTGGGATGGTCTTGACGTATGCGGGATCGCCTTCGTATTCGATTATTCGATACAGCCGCTCATGGAAATTTTATATGTCTCGTCTCACTGATTTGATAGCGCAAGCGAAAGCGAGAGACGTGCAGCTTGGTCTTGAGCTCGAACGCGAGTTCAAAGTTCTTTCCGCCCGCCGATCGTTCGGTCTGAATTTTGAGCGGCATCGTCCAGAGAATGTCGAACTGCCTGGACGCCCGATAAGAAGGGGCGATAAAGTCCGCATTCTTCCAGCACGAGGCTCCACCGCAAGGGGCGATCCCCGTATCTGGAAAATCGTTGGCTTCGATCGAGATGGCGAATCTAAGACAGCTCGTCTTGATCTCATTGGTTCAGTAGAGCCGGTAACGACCACGGCGGATATCAGTGACCTTGTGGTCGTCGCCGAATTTCGAGACCATATTTTTCCTGGGCTGGTCAGTACAGGCAGGATCGAGAGTGGGGCCGACAAGCCGTTCCATACCGTCATAAACGGAGAGAATTTCCACGTCCTTGAGGCGCTGACGTTTACGCATCGAGGCAAGATTGACGCGATTTACATAGACCCACCGTATAACACTGGTGCTCGTGACTGGAAATACAATAACGACTATGTAGAGTCCGAAGATCTTTATCGCCACTCCAAGTGGTTAGCCATGATGGAGCGCCGAATACTCGTCGCCAGAGAGTTGTTAAACCCAGAAAAATCGGTTCTGATCGTCACAATCGACGAAAAAGAGTATCTTCGGCTCGGTTTGTTGCTCGAGCAGACCTTTCCCGATGCCGTGCAGCAAATGGTTACCGTAGTTATTAACCCGAATGGAGTTGCACGCGGCAAAGAAATGGCTCGCGTCGAAGAATATGCATTCTTCCTCTTTTTCGGCGAAGCAGGCCCTGCACACGTCGTGGATAGCCTGTTGGACACCGAAAGCCTTTCAGGGCAGCAAAGGACGAGTGTTAGATGGGAGTGGCTTTTGCGCGGTGGGAACAACTCGCGTAGGCAAGATCGCCCAAATCTTTTTTTTCCAATTTATATCGATCCAGACCGTCGCACGATTGCAAAAATTGGCGAGTCGGTTCCCTTGGACGTGGACAGAACCACAATCCCGAACATCCCGGGACTGGTCACCGTTTGGCCGATTAGAGCCGGCCGCGACGAAGAAGCGACTTGGCAAAAATCGCCAGCCTCGCTTCGTAAGATAGTCGCCGACGGGTTCGCACGAGTTGGGGCGTACGATGCAAAGAATGATCGTTGGTCGATCCTCTATCTAGGGCCATCTCAGCTCCGGCGCATCCAGTCTGGTGAACTTGTGATAACCGGTCGTCGAGAGGATGGCTCTCAAGAGGTCGATTTTGGCGAGCGTGGCGTGCGGCGAACTCCGAAGACCGTCTGGAACCGCGGCAGCCACAAGGCTGGCGAATATGGATCGATGCTGGTGCGCAAGCTTACTGGCGATAGAAAGTTTCCGTTTCCTAAAAGTCTATACGCGGTTGAAGATGCACTCCGTATCGCTGTTGGCGACAACCAATCGGCTACAATCCTTGATTTTTTTGCGGGTTCGGGGACAACGGCACACGCTGTCATGAGATTGAACCGTCAAGATGGCGGCCGTCGCCAATCCATTTCGATCACGAATAATGAAGTTGCGGCGGACGAGCAAACAGCGCTGCGAAAAGCTAACCTGCGTCCCGGGGATCCCGAATGGGAGAGGTGGGGCATATGTGATTATATCACAAAGCCGCGTATCGCCGCGGCAATTACGGGAAAAACTCCGGACGGCGAAGCCGTAAAAGGCGAATACAAGTTCACTGACGAATTTTCCATGGCGGAAGGCTTCAAGGAGAATGCAGAATTCTTCACGCTTACCTATGAGACTTCAATCGCCATTTCGCATAGTCGGGCCTTTGAGCGGATTGCTCCTCTCCTTTGGATGAGAGCGGGCAGTCTTGGGCGCCGCATCGATGCTATCCCTGATAGTGGTTGGGACGCTGCCGATACCTATGCCCTTTTGACCGATTTGGATAAAGCCGCACAATTCTGCAAAGCAGTTCGTGCTCAAGGTGGAATCCGGATCGCCTATATCGTCACAGACGATGATCGACGCTTCCAATCTGTCGCTCACCATTTGCCGGCTGACGTCGAACCCGTCCGCCTTTATGAGTCATACCTTTCTAATTTCAGATTTTCGATGGGATCCTGACGCATGAAATTCACCCTGAAAGATTATCAGGACGAAGCCGTCAAAGATGTCCTTGAGAGGCTGAAGAAGGCCAGTAGACGATGGCACAATGAGGGCGACAGGCATGCCTTTTCCCTTACCGCTACTACCGGCGCAGGCAAGACTGTCATGGCCGCGGCAGTATTCGAGGCTTTGTTTTATGGAAACGATGACCACAACATTGAGTCAGATCCAGGTGCTGTCGTTATTTGGTTCAGCGACGACCCTTCCCTCAACGAGCAATCGCGCTGGCGCCTTCAAGAAGCCTCCGATAAACTCACAATTTCGGATCTGGTGACGGTCGGCAATAGCTTTGGGGGAGAAAAATTTCAACCAGGTAAAATTTACTTTCTCAACACTCAGAAGCTGTCAAAAAATAGTCTTCTGGTGCGGGGTCACGAAGCAGACGATCCCGATCTGATATCAGCAGACGGTCAGCGCATCATGCCTGATATGCGTTCTCACACCATTTGGGATACGATCCGAAACACGATCGAAGATCCAAATCTCACACTCTACCTGGTGCTCGATGAGGCTCATCGAGGAATGAGAGAGGGCGTCAGAGGAAGTGCAGATGGCAAACCCACTATTGTCCGGCAACTAATCAACGGATCGGCTGGCTTTCCAGGCATTCCAATTGTCTGGGGAATCTCAGCGACGGTGCAACGCTTCAATGATGCCGTTGCTGGAATGAACGACCGCAGCACGCTCCCGAATGTTGTCGTTGACGCAGCCAAGGTTCAAGAATCCGGTCTTCTAAAAGATACCATTAACCTTGATATCCCTGACGAAGCTGGAGAGTTTTCCACTGTCCTCCTTCGCCGGGGAACGAGTAAATTGCGTGACATATCGAACGAGTGGCAAGCCTATTTTGCCCGGCAAGACGATGCTGAGATCGTAGTTCCGCTCATGGTTTTGCAAGTGCCGAACTCGCCGGATCACAAAGAAATTGGGCGATGGCTTGACACCATTTTCGACGAATGGCCAGAGCTTCCACTCGATTGCGTTGCAAACGTGTTTGGTGAACATAAACTAGAGACATTCGGACGTCACATCGTGCCATACATCGCGCCCGAACGCGTGGAAGAGTCCCATTGGATACGCATTCTTATCGCGAAAGATGCAATCAGCACCGGTTGGGATTGCCCGCGGGCAGAGGTCATGGTTTCATTCAGAGCTGCTTCTGACAGGACCCATATAACTCAGCTGCTCGGACGCATGGTTCGATCGCCTCTAGCTCGCCGCATCCCCGGAAACGAGCGCTTAAACGCTGTAGATTGCTTGCTTCCACATTTCGACAAACGGTCTGTGGAGGCGGTTGTCTCTGCTCTAATGACTGGCGTCGAAGCTGGCGAACAACTTCCCGGCCGCCAGGTTCTCATCAACCCGCAAGAGATGAAATTAAATCCAGCCATACCTCAGGATGTGTGGCAGAAGTTTTTAACTATTCCTTCCCAGACACTTCCCAAGCGACAAACCCGCCCAGTGAAACGATTGACAGCCCTAGCACATGAGCTTTCCGTAGATGGACTGATCGAGGGGGCAGGTAAGAAGGCCCACGCGGACATGCACAAAGTGCTGGATGGCGCACAAGTGCGGTACGCGGAAGACATCGACGAAGCTCGAAACGCTGTCCTCGCGGTTATTGGCAAGACGGTGCAGGCCGATATTAAAACAAGCCGTATGACCTTCAACGACTTTGTTGAGGCGGCAGATTTTACTGTGATCGAAGACGCATATAGACGCGCGGCCCGAGTGATTAGTCCCGATCTGGCAACATCGTACAGTGAACATCTGGCAGCAAGGTCTGAAATCGCTGACGATGATGATGCTTTGGTTGAGGCTCACACAACGATAGCGGCGATCGGACTAGTTCCGGATATCAAAGACGACATTGACGTCGCGGCTGATAAGCTGGCAACACAATGGCTGACGCAAAATCGCATCGATATCAAAAATCTTACCGATCAAAGACAAGATATCTATCGCCAGATCAGAGAGATGAGCTCAGATCCATTGCCCGTCGATCTCGCCAAACCGACGACATGGCTGCAAATGAGCGTCACGCGAAGAGCAGACGGGCAGGAGGATCCACTTCCGCTATTTGAGAAGCATCTCTTGTGCGATCCGCAAGGAATGTTTCCCGCTGACTTAAATTCATGGGAGCGGAATGTTGTTCTAGAGGAGCTCAAGCGACAAGGCACAATTGGCTGGTACCGAAATCCATCTAGGGCGAGCCAGGACTCGCTCGGCATAAAGTACGATGAAGGAGCAGAGGCAAAGATACTTAGACCAGACTTCATTTTCTTTGCTCGAGTGCCTAATGGCCAAGTCGTAGCAGATCTTGTCGATCCGCATGGCGTCCAGTTCGGCGACTCTCTCCCTAAGCTGAGAGGGCTTGCCAAGTATGCAGAGCAAAATGCCGGCGTGTTCCGTCGCATCGAAGTCTACGCAGAAGTTTCGGGAAAGCGCCGTGTGCTCGATTTGACCGTGTCAAGCACAAGGACTGCTATCATGTCGGCCACGTCAGCAAAGGAGGTTTACGAAAGTACTTCGGCAAGCGACTACGTAGCAGTGATGTAACGCGCGCAGATGTGCCACGCGCACAACGCGCTATCGCTCCGTTTAGCAACTTCCCGTCGATCTTCGTCGTGCACTCCATAAGCGTCCGGTTAAAGATCGGAATTCCTGTTCGGCTTCATTGGAATACGCACCCAAGAGACTGGATGCGATAGTAACTGAAGTTTCCAGGCTTCGGTTTCCGATACAGCTTTCAAGCCCTGATATCGCCGTTGGCAACTCCTAAATAGCCTCTGAGAAGCTTCATAAGGGCAAGCATATCCCGCGCGTCATCGACCGTCGCCGTTTCTTTAAAGAGCTTTATCAGCTCTGGTTTTGCACTCCTGTCGATGTCTCTATGCAGGCGATCCTTCATGGCCACTCGATTGACGACCGCGGCGGGATGTCTTCTCTCAAATTCTTCGAGAATGCGATGCGAGCATAAGTCCTCGACTTCCCAATCCATGCCGCGATAACCCATGTTCAATCCGGTAGCAGCGAGTTGGCGATCCGTTAGCCCGTTCCCCACGGGCGGCATGACGGGTTGAAGGAGGAAAACGTCGACAAACGGTCGGATACGAGTATCGGTCAGCGGCATCACGTTGTATGCGTTTCGTCCCGCGTAGTCGTTATCGTACAGCCCCACAAAGCGATGGCGTTTGCCGCCGGACATGACGGTCGCGTCGATATTTTGGCGGATACCAATTAGAGCGCGATTGACGCCGTGAACACCGCCGTCATCACCTTCACCGGAGGCGATAATCGCGAAATCGGAGTCAATCACTTGGATCCCGTGGGCTTGGGCGTGCAGCAGCGACGCATGCTTGAGGTAGCTGACGTCCATCGTCCCCTCCACCAACACGTTGGTTTCGGCGATGTCCCAGCCGACCAAAGTCGCATACATTTCTACGAGGTCGGTCATCTACGCGGCGCCGTCAGAGGTCTAAGAAGCGGCCCGTTGTGTCCAAACGAGATATATCCCGAAAGCATCGCCCCGGGTCGACGTTGGTCAATCGAATACTCGCCCGGACGGAACGGAACTTCGATATTCTGGAAATCCACCACACGTGCGTAAGCGCGGCCTTCGGTGCCTGGAGCCACTCTCGCTCTGACCTGGCGGCGATCCTGCCGGGTGACGTCGAGAAGCCAGTGAAGGCGAGGCGGGACCTCTACATAATGTTCTCCCCTACGCCAGAGCATACGGAGCTTGCGAAACGCGCGGTCGCCTTCAAAGGCTCTATTTTGCTGGAACATCAATACGGCGAGGTCGAGCTCTAGCTGAGGCGTAAAAGCGGGACCGCTGCCCTGGAGTGATTGCAGCAGTTCAAGTTGCAAGTCGAAATCGAGCGGTCGGTCCAACACGGTCAGGAGATACCGAAGTTTCACGGCCTGGACATTTCCGGCAATGGGTGCGGCAGCGAGTAGTTCAGCCGCCTTTATCCGATTGTCTTTCGGGATCATTTCGAGCTCGATCCCTTGTAGAAGACCGATACCGTGGACCAGTGCTGCGACCGCGATCGCAATTGCACCCGTCTCCGAATCCGGGTCAACCGTTGCCTCGCCCTTCGAGGAGAGAAGCAATTCGAATGCCTTCTCCGCAAGCCTCATATGCGCTGCTTTCCGAGGCTCGAAGCCCGGTCTTTCCAGAAGACTGTACGCAAGGGCGAGCACTTCCAGCGCCTTGACCAGCGCGAGCGATCTATCCGCTTGGCCTTCCATCAGAAGTGATCGAGCGTAGGTCTCGACGGTGAATGAGTTGTCGGGGTTGGCGGAGTAGGCTCGCTGTGTGGCTTCGTTGGCTTGAGCGCGTGTGTTCTCTATCGTCGAAGCTGAAAGTCCGGCTTTACCCTGCGCTTCCGCAAGGTCGTGCAGCGCGTGCGCCAAGGAGTTGTAGAGGCCGAGATCCGTTTCGCCGCCGCCGTGGGCCTCTAATTCGAGAGCCGCTTGAAGATCGTCGACGGCACGCTGGAGCAGATCGACCCGCTCACCGTCCGACATCGCGAACATGAGCCTGTCCGAAGCGATACGTCGCCTGGAGATCGAACAATGATGTAGGAATGTCCGGCTGGTTGTCCTGATCGACCTATGCATTTCGTCAAGAGCTTCCAGCACTTCCGGCCAAAAGGCCGCCAAGCTGCCATGGCCATGGTCCGGATCGATTTTGAAAATCGAGACGGCAAAGGAATCCGCCACGTCGCGCAAGCTTGCGAGCTTCAGGATCGGAAGAGCCGATATTTGACGGAGAAGAAGGAAGCGAACGTGCTCTGGATTTTTCGCACTTTCCAGCCCGTAGGATTCACGGGCGGCAGTATCGTAAAACAACGCCGTGAGAAGGTACCTGCCAAGTAAGTCATGCGCCATCGCCCAAAACCGATCGAGTTCGCTGGCGACGCGCACCAACCCCAGCGCTCCAGCGTCCCGCCTGACGTCCTCAAGCTTGTCCGATGTCGGCCAATCCGCTGTCTGCGCGAGTAGGGCGTCGGGAAGCGGTATTCTCACGGTGCTGAATGCGGCGATCCGGAGGATGCTCGTTTTGACGGCTTGGTCTGCCACAAGATTTTGGAACTGCTTGTAGACCCGCGACTGGACCGTCTCCCCAAGGTTCAGCTGTCGCTGTAGCCAGAAGCTGAGGACAATCCAGAAAGCCGCTATTTCGTCGCCGACTCGCACGGACGAGGAGTTGTAGAAGTCCCGCCAGTCATTATCGTTACGACTGGTTCCGTGGGGAACAAGAAACTTATTCAAATGGCGACCAAGTTCGAGAGCTTGGGAGGAGGAAATCCGGTGTGATAGACTGGCCAGCGATACGAATTTCCGCTCGGCCAACATCGATAGGCTCGTGTAAGGGCCGTTGACAACAATGATACATGCCCGCCGACCGCTCCGCTCGATCTCTCGCGAGAAACTCAGCAGTTCAGCTTCCCGACCATCCCAATGTATCTGGTCAAACACGAGCAGGCACGGAACCTCGTAACGGGGAGAATCTCCTTGATCGCGGTCCGTGTTGACAAGCCGGGTGAGGAAATTCGTCATCTCCAGACCGGTTGTGGAGACTTGTCGCGACCGCGCTACCAATGTGGGATAGCCTTCGTCCGCCGCTCGCCACGCGAGGTCACGGATAAAGACGGTTGCACCTGACCCCGACTCCGCGTTCACGTAAAAGATCCGGTTTTCTTCTGGCCCTTTTTTGTCGAGTTCCCGTAATTTCCCGCGGATCTTTTCCCAGGCTGCCCTGTCGCGTTCCCAGGGCATTCCTGCGGCATAAGGACGCCAAGAAGCACTCGGGTCGGCGAAAAAACCGTCTACTTCGTCTGCGCTAAGGTCACCCGGCATTAGTGGCGACAACGCTTGGCTGCCGATCAGATCAAAAGAGGACAGTATCGGCCGCTCCGGGTCGTCCAATGCGCCAACGTCGATGAGACGCATGTCCCCAACGTCGTTCCGAACTCTGACGAGGACCGCACCGTCGCGACCGCGCAGGTACGAGGTCGCAAGCTGCTGACCGAAGTCCGACGCCGATAGAGCGATAAGCCCCACAAACGGCGCGGCAAACTCCCGCTGCCATTGTTTGATTTTTTCCTGAGCGTCTGGGTCGTCGGACACGAATGTCAGCGCTGTACGGAAGCCGTCCGCCCACATCTCGATGAGATCGGGCGGGACTTCGAAGGGCCCGGTGGAAGCGACGACCAGCTGTTTCAGTGGACTCTTGCGAAGTTCCTGGAGCATGGCCATCCGACGCGCCATCGCGCCGAAGCCGCCTTTGCGCTGGGTTCCGCGGCCATTCAGAAGCATGACTGCAAGATGCCTTGGCGGCAGGAGAGACTCTGCGGGATCGCTGTCCACGATCTGTATCAGACCACGGCGCCGTACAAGCGGATCGTTGATTTCCTCAGGTTGCTCGAGAGCCGAGAGATAGGTGGCTTCCGACATCTCGGAAACGACCATGTTCCAGGGTAGCCGTGTAGCGGCTTCTATGCCCGCAAGGTCGAGTTCCTCGGCACCTGAATCCTGGAGCCAAAGGGCGACGTCGCGACTATCGAGCTGCGTTAATAAGGGGGACGGAATAGTGGAGACAGGTGACATCGATTTCTTCATAGGCAGATATTCGACTTTCTCGCTTACGTTGTCCAGCGCGGTCCCAGTACAGCTTCAGGAAAATGGCATTCCTTCGATCCGAAACTCGATGACCTCTGTCTGGCGGTGTATGCGAGCACCATCTCTTCCAGATCGTCGTCGTTGAGGATGAGGATCATCTTTTGATGAAAAGCCCATTGCTCCTTGAGGAAGGCAGGAACCCCTCGTTCACCGCAGCTGCGAGGCCCAAATTGTGTTGGCGTCTTTGCAGCACCATCGTATCGGGCGTTAGCATCCCCCAAACCATTATGCTGTTCCAATTTTCGCAGTATCTGCGGACTGCACGCTGGTGTCAGCCAATTCCAGCCGCCCGTGATCGACCCAAAATACTGCCACCCCCTTAAGCGGACGCTGCGGGAACAGCTCTGCCACCAACGCCGCATAACTCGACAGCTGGGGCCAGTAGGATCCGAGGCCCTCACCACTGCCGCCAGATTTATGGTCGATGAGCAGGCACCCCTTTGATCCGATGGCGAGAAGGTCAATGGTACCTGGGATCTCGGCCCCATCTCGAGTGAAACCTAGCACCGGGATTTCAGTGGCAAGGTCTGTATAGCCTTCCGCCGCAAGCCAGTCTTTCAGTGCGGTGGCACGCTCAGAAATCATATCGAGTGTGGCTTCTTCCAGTTCCGTCGCAGACGGCAGCCCGTGCGCCAGGTCGGGTCGGGTCAGATAAGTGCGCAACGCGAGATGTAAGGCAGTACCACGTGCCGCGTCATTGAGGGTTGTCGGCCAAGGTGCGCCAAGAGCGATGCTACGTGTTCCGGGCACCTCTCCCGCGCTGCGACTTTGCGAAGGCTGTAGCCGCCAGGGCGATAGTGGTATTTCGGCCAAAGGCGTCGCGGGCCCGAACCGGGGCGTTACGCTTGCGACGCCATTTGCAAATTCGGTAAAGCCCGCCTGCTCTGGCAATTGCTTAATGACAGCGGCGCAATCGACACCACCGACCTTGACGCAGTTCGTCCCGATCTGCGGTGCACAATTGTCCATAAAAACATGAAAAAGGCTCACCGCTTCTGGCGCGTCGTCCTCTCGGTCTTTCAAGAATCCGGGCCATTCCAGTACTATCCGGTCGCGCGCACGAGTGAGCGCGACGTAGAGCAAGTTCTTTGCATTGGCCTCGAAATCTTCCCGTCGATCTTCGATAAAGCGGCGCGTAGCCTCTGGCGCCGCGAACCCGGGTGTATGAACAAGCGCCGCCGAGCCGAGCACTACTGCCATGTTGTCGATCCGGTCCAATGCATCGAAGCGTGTCGTCGTGGAACCGGGCCAATCCTCAATACCGTTATCGAGCTCGGCCACCACAGTGATCGGCCATTCGCGGCCCTTCGAGGCATGCCAGGTTACGATCTCGACCGCCTCGGCGTTGTTGGCAGCGGGATCGGGTCGACGATCAAAATCGCGTTCATTCGCGCGAGCATCGAGCCAGCCGAGAAACACCTTCGCGGTTTCGCCATGGAATCCGGAAGCAGCTTTAAGGTCGCGGTGAGCGCCCTCAAACTCGTTTGCCTCAGCCTCCAGTCGAAGGAGATCGGCGCGGCACCCCGCGGCGTCAGGTTGGCAATCTGCCCAAAGGCGTAGGCCTGCGACCGACAGCACCAAATCCAAAGCCGCACTGACCGGAAGACTTGCCATCTGATCGGACAAGGCCGCGAGGCGGATCAGGACCGGGTCATCGGCCAACCGCCCGGCAGTCTGGGAGGAAAGTGCAGTCTGCAGAAGTAGTGGATCGGGACCCAGCGTGCGCAATAGTAGCCCAGAGTGAATATCGGCCGGGTTCGCGGCAAACGCAAGCGCGGCACGAGCAGCGGTGACAACGGGGTTGGTAGCCCAGCCGTCCTCGCTGATGCGGACAGGGACGCCGCGGGCGCGTAGCTCCTCGGCATACCGGGCAGCAGTCGTGTGCCGGCAAACCAGCAGTGCAATATCCGATGGCCGCGCAGGGCGCGATGTCTTGGTAAACCGATCCGTTATTGTCTCACCATCCGTCAGGATGGCCGCGATGCGTTCAGCAATATGTACCTGTGGCTTTGATGCGTTGCGAACACTACGCGATTTGGTGGCGATCAACACCTCGAGTGCCGGACCTGAGATCGGATCGCGCGTTGGTGTCAGCGAGTTGTAGCGCGCGCCGAACAGGCCAACGCCCATTGCATTGACGAACTGCATCACAGCCGGCGTCGATCGCCAGTTGCGATCAAGCGGCTGTGTTGCATCGGGATTCGCCGTCGCGAGAGCCTGTGACAGGCGCGGGTCGGCGCCCTGAAACCCCATGATCGACTGTTTAACGTCGCCGACCAGTAGTGTGCGCGTCGCATGTGCGCCAAGCTGCCAAAGAAGGGCGAACTGCACGGGGTTGGTATCCTGGAACTCATCGATGATGACGCAATCTATCTCGCCGAGCACAGCTTGGAGTACGGCAGGGTCGGTGCGCAGAAGTCGTTCCGCGCCGGTAATCATGTCGGCGAAGTCGATAAGGCCCAGTGCCCTTTTACGAGTCTCGTAGGCTTCCATAACCTCTTGAGCACAGGCGATCAGGCAGGAGAGGTGCAACTTTGCATCCGCAAGTGGGCCGGGGTGGGCGGGAAGAACGTCAGCCGCCGCCATAATTGCGGTGGCAAGATCGTCGTATCCTTCCGGCGTCTTGCTGCTTCGGTTGGAGACAAACAAGCCGCGTAAGTCGTTCCAAAGCTTCCAGTCCCGGTCTAGAAGATCGGGCGAACGATGAACCCGTTTGAACAGCGCCAGATTTTTCTCGAGTTTTTCGACATTGCCTTTGGCAGTGATGTGAGCCATGCCGCCTTCCGGGAAGCTCGCAACCATTGTCTGAATGGCCGCGCCCAAGGCGTCACGGGCAGCTGTCGGATCTGATAGCACCTTACCATAGATCGTATCCAGTCGCGACAAAGCTGGTGCGAGTAGGCCGCGATCACGCCCTTTGTCACCAAGACCACGCAAGAGGTCAATCATCGACATTACCCGGCCGCGTAGAGAATCTTCGACCGTATCGCCTGTCTGCCAGTTTGCTTCATAGCCAAAGCGCTCAGGCTCTGCCTTGAGGGGATCAAGCGATTTCGCATGCGCCAGTGACTGACGGATCAACAGGTCTCGCTCCGCATCACCCAGATGCCGCGGTTGAGGCGAGGCACCTGCCGCCAGCGCATGTTCGGTCAACAGCCTAAGGCCCAGCCCATGGATAGTCGATACATATGCGCGCTCGACCGCCATAGCCTCGGAAACGAGACCATCTGCTAGAAGCCCGGCACGGATGCGTTCACGAAGTTCAGCCGCAGCGGCCTCGGTGAAAGTCACCGCGAGAATGCGCTCGGGCCTAACCACACCGCGTTTGACCCAATCAGAAAGCTGGGTCTTAATTCGGTGCGTCTTCCCGGCGCCGGCGCCCGCAGGAACGATTACCAATCCTTGATCCATGGTCATTCCTCCTCGACCTGACGAATGAAGGCTTTGACGAGGGGAGAGGCGTCGGTCAGCGCATAAGGCGTAAAACCTGCCTCCTTCCTAAAGAATTCTTCATCACCGGACGTGTTGAGGACCACCCTGCCTGCGCCCAGCTCCTCCAGTCGCGTCGTCAGCTTTTCCACGGCACTATCACTCACGGTATTTCCCATGTCGCGCGCGGGAGAACCATCGGAGAGCGTAAGCCCAGAAGTCAGAAGGCCTCCGTCGTTCATAAGGTGATAAGCAACGGCAACCTTGCGTCCAATCAATGGATCCATCCCATCATTCTCGCGCCGGTTTGGCCGGGAGATCATGTCTCTGTAGAGCCCGGCCTGCAGATCCCAGGCTGCCTCCATTCGCTTACGACGACCAGACGTTCCACTCTTCTTGTGATCGACGACTAACAGAGTGCCATCGGGCAGCTCGAGGATGGCATCTGCTTTGCCATGCAGCTGGATGCCGTGTGCTTCTCCCGCCAACCAGATCTCGTTGCCGATGATCTTCGCATTCAGCGCCAACAGATGATCTCGCCAGCGTAGCGCGGCAGCTAGGATTTCGCGTTCCAGTCCCTTGCGTTCCATCTCCCACGACGGGCTTCGCAGGTAGCCAGCATGGCGCATCAATGCACGATCATAAGCCTCGGGGACCGCAGAGGTCAGTGTTTCGGGATCCGGGACCGGCTGATCCTTCAAGAAGATACGTTCGAAGACGTCATGGGCGATATTGCCCTTCGCCATCACATCAAGCTCGTCGGCCGACCAA
Source organism: Ensifer sp. ENS09 (assembly GCF_014852425.1). Lineage (NCBI taxonomy): Bacteria > Pseudomonadati > Pseudomonadota > Alphaproteobacteria > Hyphomicrobiales > Rhizobiaceae > Ensifer > Ensifer sp. ENS09. The sequence goes on along the minus strand of NZ_JACVBP010000011.1, from coordinate 52,264 downwards.
GACATATCCTCGGCTCCGACCTCAGCGAGGAGCCAGGCAAGTGGGCTGACGAGCAATCTCTCTAGCCGCGAAGGCGATTGCGGCTTTGCCGTTCCGTCATCCGTACGACGAAGAGAGAGAAGATTTTGCCCAGGAAAGTCCAGAGCCTCGGGGAGGTCTGGCTGGATGGGTAATGGCGGGAGATGGTGATGCACGATTGGCCAGTCTGAAGGCGAGAGCCGCGACAAATCAGTGATGAGATCGCTCGTGTCGTCGAGGTTATGGATCGAGCGCGCGATAAGTGACAGCCCTGCGGATGGCTGCAGTTTAGTGCCCGACAGATCGCGCCAAGGGATCAGAAATGTGACAGTTCCGGAGGTCGCCTGCAGTTGATGATCAAAGAGCGCAAGCCCTTGTGCAAGGCTCGCGGCCCGCCCCCGCAATGCAAGACCTGTAGCGGCGTGGATCATAGCGACCTCGCTGTCCAGAAACATTGGATTGGCGCGCGGGCGGGTTGGATATAGCCCGTCAGTAAAGTCGGAGATGATCAGATGCTGGCAGGGACGCCAAGGGCTCTCATGTGCGAGCCACAGGCTTACGCCTTCCAAATTGCGCAGCGGATCTGCGCTTCCAGGCGCCATCACCTGAATGCCGCGCAGGATGCCTTCCCAATCCGGCGAACCCTCGCCCGGAGGGACAGATAGGCGGGCTCTAACCTTGTCGCCTTCCGTAACCTGATCACAGATGCGGTTGAGAAGGAAACGTAACTGCGCCAAGCTACTTGCAGAGGCGCGAATATCGTCCCAAAGCGCCTTGTGCGTCGGGTTTGCCGTTAGGATTTCAGCCCGGAAGTCCCCGTTCATCAGGCTCTCAGCAAGATTTCGGCCCGTCACAGGGGACCAAGGCATAAGTGGAGACAGTACGAGGCTTGCCAGGGCCATTGCGGGCGTTGGCGGACGTTTGGCAAGCGCCAGATGCAATGCAGTTTCGCCAACGACATCGCGTTTTGGCAGGTCCGCAGGCAGACCGGACAGCGGGATACCCTGTGCAGAGAAAGCACGGGCGATCTGTTGCGGGCTTCCAGCTGCCAGAACAGCAATCTCGCGAGCCGGTGTCCCTCGGTCAATCAATGCTCGAGCATGGGCAGCGGCGAAATCCGCACAGGCCGCGGGATCTCTTAAGCCGTAAAATGAGAGGCTAAAATCGATGGGGGCGGTCTCGATTTGAGGGGCCGTCACTCCGCCCTGAAGGGCGTGCAGCCGGCTACCGATCACAGCGGTGCGATCGCGTGGCGAGGCGGAGACTGAGCCGAATTCATCCTTTAACCGGGCGTAAAGCATCTGCATTGCGGCGGGCGCGAGAGGATCGAGAGAACCCTCGACAACTGAGATCGGAGCCAGAAAGCTTCCATGGGACAAATTCAGGACATGGCGCACCGGCGGCAGACCTTCGGGCAGCGCATCCCCCATTTCCCGCCACAGTCCGACCAGCGCCGTCAGATGCCGTCCCGCCCTGCTATCGGGCAGGGAGTCGACCATCGGCACCTGCAAATCCGGTGTAGCAATTATCAGGTCCTCCAAGGCTGCGGTCACCGCAGAAATCGTTTCAATGGGCGCGTTCGAGAGGCTATCCGCCCAAACTGGATCAGAGGAGTTTGCGATGGCGCGACCGGGTGTCCACTCGGTCACCTTTGGCGCTAAACTCAGTTCGGCCAAAGCGGTGTCGGACAATCGGTAATGGAGGCCAGAGCGTGCATCGGCGACGAGAAAGGGATAATGCATAGGAGCCTCCGATGAATAGCTATTTGTATGAAGCGAGATCGTTCGAAACAGTAGGCCCCGCGATGAAAGCAATTGCATATCGACAGATCTGAGATTCATTCATAACGTGTATGGGTGTCAATATCTGACATACTTGTTCAAGAGGGAAATTAGTTGTGCCGTTCTCCAAGTCCCAGGACCTCATTAGACTTGCGCGGCTGGCTGCTGTTCGGCGAACGGGAATCAGTCTTGATGAAATTCGCGAGGAATTTGGTATCTCGCACCGAACAGCGCAGCGAATGACTGAGGCGCTTGAGGCGGTGTTCGGTAACGTGGAGGCGGTTACCGGCACGGATCGTCGTCGACGGTGGCGCGTTCTGGATCCGGTTCTGGAAAAACTGCAATTGAGACAGGAAACAGCGGTCGAGGCGCTGGAGATCGCAAGCAGAACAGCGCGCGGCGACGGGCGTTTGCGCCACGCTGCTGCGCTCGATGACCTGCGCCGTGGACTACTCGCGCGCCTCACCCCGAAAGATGCGCTTCGCACTGAGGCAGATGTCGAAGCCGTCCTGTTAGGCATGGGATCGGTCGCGCGCCCCGGACCGCGGGTCAATCTAGTCCCAGCTGTCGTCGACGCTGTTATTGAGGCACTGAGGGGACCATTTAGATTGCGGATGCGTTACGGAACCATGGAAGCGCCGGAACGTGTCGTCGAGCCTCATGGTTTCTTACTTGGGCATCGAAGCTATCTTGTAGCACGCCAGCCAGAACGTAGCGACGAAATGCGGACCTTCCGGATGGATCGAATACTGAGTGCCCAGAGTTTGGACGAGAGCTTCAGTTTTGCGCCTGGTTTTTCGCTTGAAGACTACACGGCGAAATCGTTCGGCGTTTACCAGAATCCAAAGCAATACGATGAAGTCATCTGGCGTTTCGCTCCACACGCCGCAGCGCGGGCGGCCGAGTTCTCCTTTCACCCAAAGCAGATCGTAGAGCCGCAAGAAGATGGAAGCCTAGTGGTACGCTTTCATGCGGCGGGCTGGCTTGAAATGGCATGGCACCTTTATTCATGGGGCGATGCAGTCGAAGTCGTCGCGCCCGAAGGGTTGCGTAGCTTCGTCGAAAACCACCGCAGAACCGACTTCGATTCATTGCCATAAGCCGATGCGCGGACGACTACTTTAAGCGGGTCGCAGTCTTGTGCTTCAGTGTGGGTGACAGTTTTTGACACCCCAGCTCCTCTATGATCGAAATGGCCCGATTCGCCGGTATTTGTTAAAGGAGAAGACAGATGGCACAAGGGAAAGGAAGCGGAAGCAACTTCCGCAGCGCAATCACTGGAAAGTTTGTCACAGCCAGAACTGGGCGCGCAAATCCGAGAACGACTGTGCGAGAAGCGAAAAATGGCGGGAGCACCGGGAGCACCTACAGGAGTGCTGTTTCTGGCAGGTTTGTGACCACGGCCTATGGCAAGTCGCACCCGCGCACCACCATCAAAGATAGCTGAACGCGGGATTGAGAAGGTAGTCCCATGGCTCAATGTACAGCACCTCGAGAAGGGCATCGTTCAGCGAACGCGGCTGCAAACTGCCCTGCGTGCCGTGGTAGCAGGCGTTATGGCGGCTACAGCAGCTATAGCAGTTACGGTAGCGTTTACGGATCCTACTCACCTTTTCCCAGCACATCGTCGGGAAGCAGCAGCGGCGGATCAGGCCGGATACGCGCGAAATGGTCGAAGCCAGGCTCTTCCATTTTATACACACCTACCGAGGTGCGGGCACTCACGCCAATCCGCGAAACCGCCGAGAGCCGGGCGCAACTACCGGATCTCCGCGACGTATTCTTGTGCCATGCCTGGGACGACCGGCAGAGCGACGCGAAGACATTGCATGATATGCTCGAAGCACGTGGTGTATCAGTCTGGTTTAGCGAAAAGGACGTTGCGCTCGGTGCGTCGTTGCTTCGCGAAATCGACAAAGGGTTGGCGAAGTCGCGGGTTGGGATCGTGTTGGTCACGCCGGCACTACTGCGCCGTCTTCCTGCAGCAGGCGTTGCAGACAAAGAGCTTTCAGCACTTTTGGCGACAGAACAGCTCGTACCCATCGTTCATAACACGACCTATGAGGCTCTGCGCAACGTCAGTCCCCTGCTGGCCTCGCGAAGCGGCCTGAGCACCGGAGAGGATACGATGGCGGTAGTAGCGGACAAGCTCGCTGAGCTTGTTGCGACGTAACCCTGTCTGGAGTGCATCGATGCTGAAAACCGATACTCGCCAGGCGAATTGGCGCCGAGCCAATCCCTCCAAATATGATGCCCACCTTGCCGTTCAGCGGGCGGTGAAAGCGGGCGAACTGGGAAAGCAAACGTGTGAGGTCTGTGGGGTTGGTGCCGTCGATGCTCATCATGACCGATACGACGAGCCTCTGAAAGTACGTTGGCTTTGCCGATTACATCACACCCGTCTTCACCACCGCGGCGAGGATATGTTCCCAATTCGGCACCGGGCTGCCGGTGATGGGGATTTTAGAATATTTTCAGGAAATTGACTTTACGAAATGGGGGGTCGTTGGTTCAGCTCCCATTAAAAGCAAAACGCGAGGTAGCTTGTCCTCAACTACCTCATCTTTAAGGTCTGACTAGTTATCGCCTTCGCTGCCTTATCGGGTCGCCCAACTGACGTTTTTTTCCGCAGCCGACAAAAAAATATCAAAGAACGGCGCTCGCAGTTTCTTCAACATCGTGCAATTTAAAATAGAGGAAGAATCATCTTGCTACAACAGTCCGATTGCTTCGAGCACTCGGACATATACGCGGATGAGATATTACACGACGCGAATAAAGTTGGATCATGTCGACATTGGGGTGGATATTATTCGGTAAGGCAGAAGCCGATGCGGTGCAAACCCTGATAGGCAGTCTTAGCGAAAGCGAAGCTAGAGACGAATTGGGGCTAGGCGCGATTCGGGATGGGTTTTCGGACCTGCTTTTTCCCGGGACAAGCACGGTCCAGACCCGCTTACGATACTTCATTTTCCTTCCGCACATCTTCCGCAGCCTGGATCTCAAGTCCCGCGATCGTCGCAAACGCCTCAGAGATGGTGAAGTGGCGCTTATGGAAAGGCTGAAATCGCTTCCGAAAACCGCCGACACGACCAATTTGATTGGAGCGGAAGCCGGCGCGAGACTGAAGCGAATGCCGAGCGCCGTCTATTGGAGTGGGCTTGGTGCTTGGGGCATTCGAACGGCCGGATTGGAGCGTGCCGGGATCGGTGAGGTTCTGGACCGCATGGCGGAAGGTGAAAAGTGCTGGGAGGAGCCGCCTGCTGTTGCCGATGACGACCAGTACGGTTTCACCTTGACCTCGGACGAAGCTGCGTGGATCAAGGATCGCTGTAGCATGATCGAAAAGCGCGCAACCTTGCTCAGTTTTTTGATGTCACACGCCGGCCGCGCCAGACATATCGAGACTCTGGACGGGGTGGCCCGTCTTGATCTTCCCATTCAGATGCGCCGACAGGTCGAGCACGCCGTTGCCTTCTCAACGACCATGCACGGTGCGAGCCTTCTATATAATCTCATGCTTGCGGAACACTTCCACCACGAGAAGCGCGACCACTACGCCGCCGAACTCCAGACCTGGCGGCGTCAACCGATATCCGGGCTGGCAACATCGGCGAACAGCCTCGTTGCACCTCTGATGGAGCAGGGATCGATTGCCTTCAGGCCCAATGACCGCACATCGGCCTTCGTCAATCAGTGGATCGCAGTCATGCGAGATCCCGACAGCAAGCAAGCGCGGCGCCTGATCGCCGACCGGGAGGTCCAGACGAAAGGCAAGAGCCGCGCCCGTCTTCTTTTCATTCCAGAGGACTATCGTTGGAACGGTCAGTCCGGCGCCGCACGTCTGGATTTCCGATGGACGCGCGCGAGACAATATCTTCAGGATCTGGCGGCTGCACAATGAAACATAAAGACACCGCGTTCGCCCCCGATGAGCGGATTGACTTTGGCGAAGCGTTGCTACCGCCCGAAGGGTACCGGCTGGAAGCCGCGTTGGGCACGACCTTTTCGCTGGATTTTCTGACGGCGCTCACCGTGCCGGTATCTCTTGCGCTTCGAGGTGGCATACAGCGCGACGAGCTGCTTTCGAGTCCGCTTGCTGCACTGGCCGCGATGCGGCGGCTTGAGGATCGGCTTGCCATATTCGTGGAAGCCGGCAACATCCATTCTCCGAAGGGCAAACGCACGCCGCTTGTCACGCTGCTGGAAAGTATCGTCAAAGAGGTCCCTCCACCCCGGAACACGAGCTTTCATCCCAAACTTTGGCTCCTGCGTTTCGCGCCCGAGCATGATGGTCCCATGCGCCAGCGGCTGATCATGATGTCGCGAAACCTCACGCGCGACCGTTCCTGGGACGTCGCGGTCCAGCTTGATGGCGAGGAGCGTCAGTCCGTTCGGCAGGCGAATATGCCGATCGTCGAACTGCTGGATTGGCTGCCAGTGCCCAAAACGAGCAAGCATTTGCGTGCGCTTCGCAACGGCCTACAATATGTAAATTGGGACAGGATTCCGGGATTCTCGTCGCCAATCTTTCATTCGCATTTCCCGACCTCAACGAGAGCGCAATGGCGCCCTGTCCCCGGAAAACTGGCGGTGATCTCGCCGTTCTGCGATGAAGAAGGGCTGGACAGCCTGGGTATTGAGCGTATCACGGCGCTCGTGGCCAGCGACGACTGGCTTGCAGGCCTGAAGGTCCACCCTCCAAAATGCCTGACGCTTGCCGATTATGCCAGTCCGGAGCCTGACCCGGATAGCACGATGACGGCAGAGGATCGCGCCGGTCTGCATGCAAAGCTGTACATCGTTGAAAATGGCGACGAGACCACGATCACGCTTGGTTCGGGCAATGCGACGGGAGCCGGCCTCGGCGCCAAGGGTCCGCGTAATATCGAGGTTTTCGCCACATTCAAGGGCAAGACCGCAGAAATCGGCGCAATCGGCCTTGATGGTGACGGGTTTCTCGGAGCCGGCGGGATCGGCCCCCTGTTACAAACGTGGATGCCGCGGGAATTACGCGCCGACGAGCTTGCCGCGAGGAGATTTGAAGACGCGGTGCGCGAGGCAAGGCGATTACTTGCCACACCGAAGCCACTCCTGACATTTGAGCAGGAGGACAAGCGGCTTCGGGTATCGTTGAGCGTCGATCTGCCGCGTCTTGCGACGATCACCAGCATCCACGCTCAGCTCGTCACCCAGGAGACCGGCAAAAACCTCGATGGAGAAGGTCCGTGGGACCTGGGGTCAGTTCGGATCGCGGATGCGACAACCTTCGTTCAATTCGATCTGCGCGGACCAGAGGGCGAACCCGCGTCCTTTGTCACCGTTGCACGGGCAACAGGTCTGCCGTCGCATGAGGCGCGGCTTCAAGCGCTGTTGTCCGGCATGATCACGACGCCGGAGCAATTCTTCACCTTCATTACGGCTATGTTGGAAAGACAGCCGGACATTGGGGGAATGGTCGGTGAGTCCCGCGAACGCAGTGCGTTCGGCTCAAGACAGCCGGCGGCGCCCGTACTGGAATCTATTCTGGCAGCCTATCTTGCCGACGACGGCCCTGCCCGGCTCAAGGAGCTCGATCGCGTCGTCGGCCTGATGAAGGAGGAACTGGCCGAAGATTCGATGCGCGAGTTCCTGCAACTCTGGAACGAATTCAAGAAAGCGATGGGAAAGCGGAAATGAGCTTCGATCCAGCCCCGTTCCTGTCTAAGCTGAAGCGCTTTCAGCGCGCCACAGTCGATTATGTGATGAGCCGCTTCGATGCCGGTGCGCCACGGTTCCTCGTTGCCGACGAAGTCGGCCTTGGCAAGACTCGCGTCGCGCAGGGCGTCGTCGCCCTGACGCTTTCGAGGCTGACCAAGGGGCAACGGGCAGACGTCGTCTATGTCTGTTCCAACAGCGCGATCGCAAGACAGAACCTTCGGCTTTTGAATGTTCTCCAGAATGGTGAAATCCAAGCAACGCGGCTTACGCTTCTCTGCGACCGGCGGGCTGGCTTGCGGGAGGACGGGCCTAATTTCATCGCTCTGACCCCCGGCACGAGCTTTGACAAAGCCAGCAGCCTCGGTCGAGCCGAAGAGCGCGCCCTTCTGCGTAAGCTGTTGGGTGGGCGTTTCGGAAGTCGCAGACTGGACGGGCTGCTCATGCATCCCGTGCAATCGAAGGTTCAATGGGACAAATACTTGGACAAGGTGAGTCCAGCCATTGATCCCTCGCCTGTTGCTGACCTGCTTCTCGCTGGGGACATGACGGAGAGAATAGGCGCCTGCAATCTAAGGGACCCGGATGCACGCAATCCAATCGTGCGCGAATTGCTGTTGCGTCTCGCACGCCATGCATTGGCTGCCCTGCGGCCGCGACTGGTGATTTTCGACGAATTCCAACGATTTCGTGATCTTTTTGCTGAAGGTGATAGCGAAGCGCAGGCCCTGATGCGAACGTTCCTGGAGGCTGAATCGCGTGGCGCTCGTGTTCTGTTTCTTTCCGCCACGCCCTACAAGCTACTGACTCTCGACCGCGAAGAGACCGGCGGAGAGGATCATCACGCCGACTTCCTCAAAACGGTGTCGGTCCTGTACGGCACGGATGGGCCCCAAGCAGCCACGGCATTACGACAGGAGATCCGAGATTTTCGCGACCATCTGCGTCGCCTTGCGACAGAGCCGGAACTAGCGGCGCATGACGCCCGGTCCGCTGTGGAAGCGCGGCTGCGCACCGTCATCAGTCGTCAGGAGCGCGTGGCGAGCGACAGTGAGGACGCCGATGTCCGCCGCACGATCATTCCGGCGACGGTGGATGCCACTGATCTGCGACAGGCAAAAGCCGTGAATCATGTCGCGCGTCAGGTGAATGCCCGGCATCATGTGGTCGATTACTGGAAATCGGCGCCATATCTGTTCAGCTTCATGAGAGACTACGATCTCGCGAAGCGGATAAAGGGTTACGATGAACGCGCCGCCCTAGCCCGCTTCGGCGCCGGAGCGATGATTCCGGAAAGCGGCCGGAAAAATTTCGATCCAATACCACCAGGCAACGGTCGCATGCGCGCTTTGTTCGATCAAGTGTTCGAGAAAGCGAACCTGCATCGCCTTCTCTGGCTGCCCCCGTCGCTACCTTATCTCAGGGGCTCCAAGCGGCTGACGAAAACACTGATCTTCTCGGATTGGCAAATGGTGCCGGAAGCTGTGGCGGCGCTCGTGTCCCATGAGGCTGAGCGGCGGCTCAGGCAGGAGAAGGGGCTTACAATTCGCCCCGACAGGCGCGAAGCGGTGCTACTGCCGCTACGCACCGACAGCAGCCACGTGGGCACGAGCATGCGGGTCATGACGCTGCTCTACCCATCCGCCTTCCTCAGCCGGGTGGTTGATCCCCTCGCGATCTGGAGGGAGAAGGGGCCGATGGCGCCGGCCGCGATGCGGACCGAAGCGGAGAGACTTATTGCAACGGCGCTTGCTGGCCGGGTTGTTCCGACAGTGAGGGGCGACGCTCCATGGGAGGTGCTTCCCTTTCTCGATGCCGGTGAGACCGCCTGGTTTCAAGAAGTCCGCAAGGGGCTGAAGGCTGGTTCCTCTAACAGCAAGAAGAGCGCGGCCGTAGATTGTCTGAACACGTTTATCGCCGACCAGCCTGATCTTCGACAGGGTCCCGCCAGCAAGACGACAATACGCTTTCTTGCAAAGGTGGCGCTTGGAAGTCCGGCGACATGCCTACTGCGCTCCTTCAATCGTCACGTCGATGCGCCCGCTGCTGCTCGCGCCAATATGGCCGGTCAGATAGCAACAGGCTTCCTCACGCTTTTCAATCACCGCGAGGTGCGTCCGTTCTTCGTCTCGGACGGGACGGACGGCGCATGGTCGCGCGCGCTGGATTACTGCGCCGAACACGATTTGCAGGCCGTCCTGGACGAGTATGTTTTCCAGATCACGAATGGCCGCCTTACAAACGATCGCGAAGATGGACGTCCTGCTCATGAGGTGCTTGCCGACCGCGTGAGAAAGACGGTCGGCCTGCGCACCGCGCAGATCACATTGCATAATCCATTCACGAAGACAGAGCGTGCCGATCGCACGATGCCGTCCCATCTGGCCGCTCGTTTTGCTGAAAGCGCTGTACAGGATCGAGACGGGGATAGCGCTCGGATCGACACATTGCGCGACGCTTTCAATTCGCCTTTCCGGCCATTTGTCCTGGCATCGACATCGGTCGGTCAGGAGGGGCTCGATTTTCACCTCTATTGCCACCAGCTGTGGCACTGGAACGTCCCCAGTAATCCTGTCGATCTGGAGCAGCGCGAGGGGCGTATACAGCGGTATCTCAACCACGCGGTTCGGCTGAATATCGCGGCCAATCACGCGGCTGCGGCAAGGGCTAACGAAGGCCCGGCTTGGACTGCAATGCTGGCCGCCGCCGAAGCTGAGGTCATGGAACGTGGCACAGCGCGGAATGGCATGCGACCGCATTGGCTCTATGACGGAGACGCCGCAGACCCCACGAAAATCGAGACGATCATTCCTCTTCCGACACTCTCTCGCGACGTTCAGCGGGCACAACGGCTTCTTCGGACAACGGCGCTTTATCGCCTAGCGTTTGGCCAGCCGCGGCAATCAGATTTGCTGGCGATGCTCGAGGCAGCCAATATCGAGCAGCAAGTCAGGGATCGACTACTAATTAATTTAGCGCCACCGATTTCAGATGGATAATGTTCTCTAAATTTCAGTGACTTACGTAAATTCGATCTACGGGTCAGGAGTTCGTTTCCCCTCAAGGTGAGGGACTCGCACTGACCCCGATCGTCTCCAGAGGGTGGGAACGAGACGTCAGCTCACCAGCTATTCGACGGCAGTGTGCGCCAGGAGCGGTTATTGCCAATCGAATCCTCTAACGTCGCGTTCTGGCTAAACCGGACAGGCGCCCTGGTTTCCACTGGGGCTCTTAGCGACTTCGAGCAGCTGAGTCAGCGAAAGCAGCTCATCCTCAAGGAAAGAACCGACTGGCGGATGGATTCCATTTCTCCTCAGGAGTGCCAGGAAGCGGTCACCAACGCTGTCAGCATGCATGAAGCGAACAAACGTCATAGGTCTACAGCCTCCGTTGGGTCACGGCTCGCCGCCTCTTCGGGTACGCCGAAAAATCGATAGATCTTCAGGCGAAGAGCATCATCACACGCTGAGAGCTCATCAAGAGCACGAATGATGAAGTCTACCTGGGTGCGTGAACGGTCAGGCAGTCGCCGGACGGTTTCAAGCTCGGTAGGCAGCAGATAGCGGTCTAGGTAGAGGTAGGGATCAATCCCGTGGTTTTGATACTGGGTAAGCATGAAATTCCAGGCCATCCTGGCGCTACGCCGTTGGTGCGCATTCCAGCAGCGGCGATAGTCTGCGACCTCTGCCGGCGGATTGGCATCCGCTTCATCGAGAATAGCATCATAGAACTCATGCACCCGCTGATGATAAACAGGAGTCAACGTTCCGATATCGATGTTTTCGGTTTGGGCCGCCAAGAAGCGGCGCGCACGCTCGTTCCAACTTGGATTAGCATCCTGGAGCTCACGAAGGTCGAACAGATAGTGGGATGTCGCCGCGGCCCCCGAGCCGCGGATCGCCCAGTTAGCGTCAAGCATCAGAAGATGATGAAGCGCCGTTCGTAGCCCACACACGAAGTCATGTAAGCCATCGTCGCCAAAACACGTCGGGATGCGAGGGGTTATCAGGGAAGATTTCCACCGGGAATTGACGCGGCGGCAGTGGTCCTGAAGGCTGTGTGCGAGTTCGGAAAATGTGAATATCTCCTTCCGGATGCTCCGCTCGATAATATCGTGCTGCGCGCGGTGAGAGCGATAGTGGAACTCGGGTTGCCGGCTGAACGCGTCGAAAGCGGCTAGAGCATCCTGCAGATCGGCAAATGCCTGGTCGAAGAGCTGCAACGTTGTCCGGATCGACCGCAACTTGTCTTCGAGGTCAAATCCCGGGTGTGCGCGTAGTACGTCCAGTGTGTCGGTGACAAACAGGCCGGCAACGGCATTCAGAAGATCGTCTGGAACGGGCACCGGACTGGCTGCCAAAGCCGCTCGGAGAGCATTTTTACGCTGCTCGTTTTGCTCTTGTTCCGTGACAGGACGTATCATTTAGAAGGTGACCTCGCGGGGGTGATGACCGTCGAGGACTATCTTGCCATGTGCCTCTCGGTTCATTTCGAGAACGAAGCTCCGGCTAAGGATGAAGGTTGAGCGGCGGCGCGGGAAACTCTAAGGCCGCCAAAAGCCCTTCCTCCCTTTTCGGATCGGAGATTTCGGTTCCAGCCTCTTTCTCTTGCCGGGCACCCCGTTCCGCATTCTCTCCGACCGACTTGGCGATCTTGGGTCGGGGGATGACAAGCGATTTGCGGGCGATGAGGAATGAGAACTCTGTCTCGCCGATCGAGACGCTCACATCACCGTAATGGACCTCGCGATGGTGATTGGCGCAAAGCGTCACGATATTGGTCGCCGAGAGCGAGCCGACCTGCTGCAATGAGACCGGCATGACGTGATGCGCCTCGACATAAGGCTCACCGTTCTTCTTCCTGAATCCCAAGGACTCCTGGCCTAGCGCCTGGCATATTTGACAATGGAAGCCGTTGAGGCGCTTTACCTTCTGCCCGATCGGCCCGCGTTCGATCCCTTTACTGACGCGGGTTTTGACCTCGGGGCTGGCATTGATGAACTTGCGCTCAAGCTCCGCGAGTCCATCCACGTCGCTTGGGTCGCCTGTGCTGGCGTCCGCGACGGCCCCAACATCTTCGTCAGAGGACACGGCGTTCGGATTGCCATCAAGGCGCTGCAACGCTGGGGTTTGACCATCTGACGCTTCGATGAGCCCGGCGCCACCGCCTGAAGTCTCGAGTTCTTGAAGGATGGCTTCCACGGCGGCCGTCAATTTACCCGGCGCATCTGCGTACTCATCCCAGATCTCGGCTTCTAGCTTGCTGCCGGAAGGAAGTCCGACGCCATGGTATTCGGGATCTACACGACGAAAATTCAGCATCTTCATCGAAACGCCGTTGGCGTTCCTGAACGTCACGGCGCCGCTCATCTTCCGCAGGGCCGCAAGCTTCAGCAACCTCTGAGATAGCTTGACGACCTCCGGGTGCTCGTCCGGATAGCTCGTCCCCCGCAGCTGAAGATAAAGGTTGAGGCCGAGTATATGTTCTTCGCGTGTCCAGTTCGGGTTATGGGGCGTAGCACCCTTTAGTCCTCCATCCGGAGGCGCGCTCTCGCGCGGTCCGCGTTCCAATCCTTCCGCCCAGGCTTTGACGGATGCCTGGTTGTCCCGCAGCTCGGCCTTCCACAAGAGATGGGCTTGGCCGGCCAGCGTGTGCGTGACGGATGCCAGGCGCTCGAAATCATGCCGCCGCCAACGGAACAACCGCGCGGCTTGCCGCATCGCCTGTAGTGGGAATGGCCAAGACCGGTCTTCCTGTCGCCAGGCCTCGGTGAAAGGCGCCGTCGCCGTTAGACCCAGCGGGGGCAGCTCAGAGCGATAGCACGCGAAGTCCAAGCGTGACTGGATGTTGCCGTATACCCGGCCATGCCTGGTCATATCGGTCATCCCAAGCGCGCGCGCCGCGTCCAGATTAGGGAACGGCGCGATGATGCCACCGTTCTCGGTCGCCCTGGCGGCGAGCCAATCGAGAAGCTCCTCGGTGCGGATCTGCGCGGGTATCGATCTCCGCGCAGGTGGCTTCTCGGACTGATTGGGCAGGCCGAGCGTGCGCCTCGCGTACCAAAGAGCGCGCGGCGAAAACTCCTCTGGGTGGTCGATGATGATCTGTTCGTAGGAGAGCTCGTCCAGATCCTCGTCGCGCAGTGTCTCGAAACCTTGCGTCGGCTTCGACTTGGAAACGGCAGTTTCAGCCGACTCGATCAAGCCCCGGTTACGCAGTTGTTTGAGGGTGCGGCCAGCGTCGCTTCCCTCGCGACGCTTGATAGCCAGATACTCGCTCACGGCTCGAACGATCTTTTCCTCGGCCGGCGTCAGTTCACTTAGATCGAGATTTGTTCGCTGGGCGATCATATCGCGAGCTATATGCTCACCTCGTTCCTTGAACGCAGCCCCAATTTCGTCGTCGAAGACGACGCGCTTGCGAACGTTTTCCTCTAGCTGCGCTAGCGCCTTGAAGTCCTTGACGGTCCTCAGGGCACGATTGATCTGTTCATCCATGTCGAATCCCCAGCGACAGTTTGTAGGGAATTCGGCTAGTTTTTCAACCTTCTTTACTGGCGCCGTGGTGTCGGGCCGAGCCTTTGGCTATGTTGGAGGCGTTCACCCAGAATACTTCGGATGAAGCGCACAACATCAGTGTACTTCTCCTATTAAATCGTCTTCAGTCTCTGCAATTGCCCGTTTTTTGAATCAGATAATGCACCAACCGGATGTCTCATCCAGGCGTGCTGGGTATCACCTCCGACAATCCGAATTTCCGCATCGTGGTTGTGCCGGTACTACACATTAGGCGCCCAGGCTTCGGCCAGCTGAAGCGTGCTCACTAACGTGCTGAGTGGCGACACGACGTTCCGCCGCTCGCCAATGGCTAGCAATCATCGATCAGGTTGAAGTGAAAAGGAAAACGCTTGCGCGTCTGGTGATAGGCGGCGCGGCTGCGGCAGCAGTGCCCAGTTTTGTGGGGAAATGGCACACCAGACGGGATTCGAACGCATGCTGGTAACCGGCCGGTTCTCGGGTACGGCAAAAGGAATGTCCGCTTTTGTGAAATTGGTAGACGCAGCTTTGACGACCGATACGGGGCGAAGGAGGCCGTTCTTCGCGAGCCCTGTGCACGGCTTGTTACGAGGATGTTCACGTTATGGGCTAAAAAGATGGTGTAACGGGCTCCCGGCCCGGCAGGTTTGAAGGGCCGGTGGTCGTCCCTCACAATGATGGTGTCGCGGAGTCAGGAGTGGCCTGCTCCATAGCATCACGGAGAAACGACCATGAAGCAGTATGCGGGCATCGACGTATCCTTGGAATACTCGAGCGTGTGCGTGGTGGATGCGGATGGCCGCATCGTCCGGGAAGCAAAGATCCTCAGCGAGCCCGATGCACTGATCGCCTGGTTTGGAGACCACGACGCGATGGAGCGCATCGGTCTGGAGGCCGGGCCGTTGTCGCAGTGGCTGCATGCCGGGATGGTGAAAGCCGGTCTTGCCGTCGAGCTGATCGAGACGCGCCATGTGCGCGCCGCCTTCAAGACGATGCCGGTCAAGACCGACAAGAAGGACGCCCGCGGCATTGCGCAGTTGATGCGGCTGGGCTGGTTCCGATCGGTCCACTGCAAATCGCTTGCCGCCCAGGAGGTGCGTGCGCTGCTGACCGCCCGCAAGCTTATTCAGGGCAAGCTTCATGACGTCGAGATGAGCATCCGGGGCATCCTGCGCGGCTTCGGCCTCAAGGTCGGGCCGACGACGCGGTGCACTTACGCGGGCCGCATTCGCGAACTGATTGCAGGCCATTCGACCTTGGAAGCGATCGCCTCTTCGCTGCTGAAGGTACGCGACGCGCTGGTGCAGGAATTTGCAGGGTTTGAGCGCACGCTGCGTGCCATCGCCCGTCAGGACGACAATGCCCTCAGGTTGATGACGACGCCCGGCGTTGGCGTCCTGGTGGCGCTGACGTTTGTGGCGTCCATCGATGCGCCGGAGCGCTTCCGCTCCTCCCGCGCGGTCGGGCCGCACTTCGGATTGACGCCAAGGAAATATCAATCAGGGGAGACCGATCATAGCGGTCGCATCTCGAAGATCGGCGATGGCAGCGTGCGAACCGCGCTCTACGAGGCGGCTCACGTCATCCTGACGCGCCCGGTCAAAGGCTCCGATCTGAAGGGCTGGGCGCTGGCGGTCGCCAGACGAGCCGGTCCGAGAAAGGCGCGCGTCGCGCTGGCCCGCAAGTTGGCCGTTGTGTTGCATTGCATGCTTAGGGACGGAACCAGCTTCGTTGCTCATAAGGGAGGGCCCACCCCGGCGGTTTGAGGAAAAGACGACAACACAGACTATTCGGACGGGCACAGCCATCCGCCCTCCGGAGCAAGGTCCCTTCGCCGGGACGATGGATGGGTTAGGCCGTTATGCGATCAGCAGCACGCAGTGACTGCGCCTTTAAGCACGCGAGCGATGACTGCGCCTCTAAGATTGGCCAGCCGGTCCTTGGCAGACACCATAGAGCAGCGGCAAAGCGCCGACTGCGGACAGAAGCAAGCACTCGGCGAGGGATTACGCTCCAAGGGATTGACGCAACGCCCGTTACAGAAGATCGCATAATGTATCGTCTGGAAGATGCCGTACTTCCAGCTACGCTGCCCTATCGATTTCCGGAATCAACTCCAGTTCGCCATGGAGCGCTACTTCCTCTGTCTTGAGGTTGAAGCTGGTCTGCATGTTCATCCAAAATTCCGGTGTTGTCCGGAAATACTTGGCGAGGCGCAGGGCGGTATCTGTCGTTACCGGTGTTTGCTCTGCTGCAAGACGTTCGATGCGAGTGCGTGGAACATTGAGCTTTTTCGCCAGTGCACCAGCACTCATGTTGAGAGGAAGCAGGTACTCCTCGCGGAGAATTTCGCCAGGATGGATCGGCGGAAGGATATGGGTCATCTGAAGCTCCCTGTCTGCCACGCTTTGCCTTCAATGGTAGTCAACTATTTCAACGGCCTCGATACCGGCATCAGTCCATACGAAGCATATGCGCCACTGATCATTGATCCGGATCGAATGTTGGCCTTCTCTATTCCCCTTAAGCGCTTCTAGTCGATTGCCGGGAGGAGAACGAAGATCGTCGAGAGCAGCAGCGCTGTTCAGGATCGTCAATTTACGGACGGCCGACCTCACGATGTCTGAAGGAAAGCCTTTCGGCGCTTTGCCGCAGGCAACAGCTTCGGTTTTCGCATCCTTAAATGACCTGATCACGCCTGGCTCTTAGTGTTTGTATCATATGGTGATACTGGTGAAAGTCAACTAGCATGTATCATTGCGCGATACAGATTCGCAATCGCCTTCCTGTCTACGCGATCTGAACGTGGCCGATCTCCGGTTCAGATCCTTTCAAGGCGACCACCGCTCCCAGCGATCCTGAGTTCAGTGTCGGTGCAGTTGCTTGACCTTTGCCGACTTCACCATCTTTGGGACCTTCCGCGAAATCTCCTCAAGCGTCGCCATAACCCGGTTCACTTGCGAGAGCGTGGGCGACAGCTCAGGAGCATATCGCACGATAAGATATTCTGTGTTTGAGGACAGCGCTGCCAGGTGGGCCAGCGTGCGATTGCGAAGGACAAGCCCCGCGGCCAGCGCTATTCGCGCCCGCTCGCCAAGGTCATGTTGGAAGCTGCGTACCGTCTCTTCATCGAGACCCTTGGCCTGAAGAAGCGCGTCCAGATAGAGCTCGATGGCATGAAGAGCCAGCAGCCTTTGCGGAAGATGGTTGAGACTGGGTGGGGCCTCACCCAGTTTGATCGCGGCGGCTTTGTATTGCGCCGCCAGGTTCAAAACGTCTCGTACGCCCGCAGATTTGCCGAGGTCCATGTCGCTAGATCTCCGCGTCAGAGTGAAACGTCGTGCTCGTTTTCGACCGCGTCGTCAGCCATCTGGGCGGACGCTTTTGGACTTTGCGTCCCCGTGATACAGATCAGGTCCTTCAACATCCTCCGCAACTCTGGCCAGGGGGCGTCGTCAAGCTTGAGGCCCGGATCGTGCGTAGCGATCAGGCAATGGAGCTTTGCGGCGACTTCGATCACCGAAGAGACCGGTGCGATCGACATCACCCGCCCCAGTACGCTGGCCTGCTCTGCGAGTTCCTGTTCCAAAGCGGCGACTGCGCTATACCCAAGGCGCCGATCAGCCTCCTTCCATCGTTTCTGGCGCTCGTGCAGTTCGGCTTGTCCGGGACCGACATTCAGCTGCGCGATGCGATGGATGGCGGCCAATGACCGGATCGGGACGGCGCCGTCGTCTCCAGCCCTTTCCAGTTCGGAAATCGGCAAATCTCCGGCTGTTTGCAGCATGTCGGAAGCAAGTCGTTTTCGAAGGCGGGCGGCTCGGAGGCAGTGATGATGGTACGCGTACCAGCGCGGCCACAGCTCCCTGACGGGCGTTGGACCGCTTTCTCTAAGCCTGTCGAAATCCGCAATGCGCGCGCTCAGAACGCGGGCGGCCAGGGGCAGGAGGTTACGACGATCGATCCGGTTTGGAAGGTTTTTTGGGGCGTCATCGTCCGCGTCTTTAATTCTACGCGTAATTGCAGGCAAAGTTCTGCTAATCTCAGAATCAGCCATGATCCGAGCTCCCTAAAGCTTGAATTGCGGTCAGGCTACGGACGGTGTCGCAAGCACCGTTCGTGGCCGCTTTGACCATCGCAGTGAGTTTGAATCATCCAGAGATTATGTCAAGGTTATAATGTTGACTGCCGATCAGGTCCGAATGGCGCGGGCTGCTTTGAAGTGGGGTGTCCGAGATCTGGCAAGTCGAGCCAATATCACGGCCGCTACGGTTTCCCGGATTGAGGCTGGGCGCCCAGGGTATTCGGCGACACTGGAGGCGATACGTATTGCCTTCGAAGCCGCGGGCATCGAGTTCATCCCCGAAAACGGGGGCGGGGCTGGCGTCCGGTTTTCTAAGCCCAAAAATCCACCTCTGGGGACAGTATCCGACTAGCTGCAGTGAGCCTATCCTCATTTGCAGTGCGGGCCTCGCAAGGCTGCGAAGTTTTTTCAACGCGAAAGTTCCTCACATCGCGCGACGGGTGACCTGATCCTCACTCGCTCAGTACGTGAGCCCGTGTCATCCGTGCACTTCTGGTCGGCGCGGCGAATCTCTTTCGTGCGGCTTGTGCCGCCACATTTTTCGTGAGGTGAGGGGCCGAGGAGCTCCGCCCCCTTCGCCCCTTCAAGCGGCTGCCGCCCAGCTTCCTTCACTCCACTGCCGCTGCGTTCCGTGCAGCCGGGTCCCCGCGCAGCCGCTTGCACCCCAATCCCCCGCTGGTCCGCCCGAGCTCGGGAAGCAGGAGCGAAAGGCTCCCGCTTCGCGAGATCAAGGAAAGGGCAAGGACATGGGTAAGGCAAAGGCAAGCGAGACCACGACGACCGTCAGCGATATCTATGAACGCATCACCGCCCGTATCGTCGAGCAACTGGAGGCGGGAACGCGACCGTGGATGCAGCCATGGGGCGCTGGTGGCTCGCCAGTTCGTCCGCTGCGCCACAACGGGGTTGCCTATCGCGGCATCAACACGGTGCTCCTCTGGATGACCGCGGCCGAGCGCGGATTTAGTTCGCGCTTCTGGATGACGTTTCGGCAGGGGCAGGAACTCGGCGGCAGTGTGCGCAAGGGCGAGAAATCCACGCTTGTCGTCTATGCCAATGCGATCGAGCGGAAAGAGACCGACGAAGACGGCGAAGAGGTTGAACGCCGTATTCCCTTCATGAAGGGCTACAATGTGTTCAACGCCGACCAGATCGATGGCCTGCCGGCGCACTACTACGCCGTTGAGACCGCGCCGGCCGAGGGCGAGGGCAGGGAGCGCATCGAGGCTGCCGATCGGTTCTTCGCCAATCTCGGCGCCGACATCCGCCATGGTGGCAACAGAGCGTTCTATCAGCCGGTTGGCGACTTCATTCAAGTGCCTGTCTTCGACGCCTTCGTTTCGGCCGAAGCGCATGCGGGAACCCTCGGCCATGAATGCATCCACTGGACGATGAAGAGCTCCCGGCTTGACCGGAACCTCGGCCGGGACCAATGGGGCGACGAAGGATATGCGAAGGAAGAACTGGTCGCCGAACTTGGCAGTGTTTTCCTCTCGGCCGATCTCGGCATCGCGATCGAGCCGCGCGAGGATCACGCCGCTTACATCGCCTCCTGGCTGAAAGTGCTGAAGAACGACAAGCGCGCCGTGTTCCAGATGGCCGCCCACGCCGAGCGTGCCGTAACCTACCTGCACGGTCTGCAGCCGACTGCGGAGGATGCGGCAACCACCGCAGGCGAACCGGCTATGGCATAGGGAAGATGTTCTCATCGTCTTTGGCCTCCAGGCTGGATGTTCCAGATCCAGCCTGGAGGCATTTTGCCGGCGGTCGCCCCGCGAGCGGAGCGACCAAGATCAGCCGCTAGGCTTTTCTACCAGCGTCCGTGGGCGATACCCGCGCCCAAGCTTTCGGCGTACGAGCAAAGGAAGAGACGAATTGCTTCGTCCTCCCGAGAGAACCCGTGGGCTGCGGTTTGCCCGAGCGCGCCAATGCGTCCCCAGCGGCGGGTGAGGCAGATTTCGCCGAAGAGGTTGCTGCCGATCTCAAGCGAATAGAACCGCGCCATGTTGCGGGTCGCGTCTCTGCGCTCGATATACAAAAGATAGGGCTGCGTGATCATGCCCGCAGAATCGCGCGTCCCAGCCCGACCGTCCAACGACACTTTTGAATCGATCCGGCGCCATCGATTCATTTTCGTGATGAACGCGTTGTCAGTGAGGTTCGCTCGCAACGATCCTCGCAACAGTGCGAGCCTGGCTTTTTGAACTGCTGACGGCGCTGCGCCGCTTCTAGCGCGGTGCGTCTTTCCGTCTGAGCAGATGAGCGCTGATCGCGTCGCGCTTTGACGCTGATGCTGCAAGGGAAGACACCGAGGCTTCGACGCTGGACCCGTTGCGCGCCTTAAAACCTTCGTACTTCTTGAGCGCATCCAGACGGTCGGCATCCGAAACAGGTTCGACCGGTTCTCCGTCGATGTCATGGCGCATGGAACCCGGCCGTGCGACCGCGATCTGGTAGCTGCGCGCGTGCACGTAGGTTGCCAGCGCCTTGCGCAGAGCCGAGACGCTCACGTCCGGTTTCAGGAGAGGGCGGATCTCGTTCCAGAGCCCGAGCGCAAACGGCCGGATCGGATCGGCAACCCTGGAGGGAAGAACGGCGATGGGTCGAATGAGAAGGGCGTTGATCGCCTCGGTCTTGGCGACCTCCCGTTCCCGCGCCAGAACCAGGCTCGAGCTCCCACGAGGAGATTTGATTGTCGGCTGTATATGACCCATTGCAATCCGTCCAATCCAAAAAATGCCGTCGGTCAGGACAGGTCACGCACATCCAAGCCGACGACATCGCTTCAGTTGCAGAGCATCTAGTGCGTGTGGGCTGAGACTTGAAGTGGTGCAATCTCGCTATTGCGGCCGGGTGAACAGGCCGTCGAACTCCTTGTCCTCGAAATACCGGATCTTTGCGACGACGGCCGGCGACTGGCCCTGGCGCAGCAGAATCATCTTCTTTCCCGACAGCCGCAGGATCTCGTCAGCATTGATGAGATCCCGCGCGGCGATGTGTTCGGAACTGGATGTGGCGCCCTTGCTCCAGGATTGGGTGATGTAGTTGGCATCCCTCTTGCCGATCGTGCGCGCGATCAGCTCGGCGGTCTCGATGTCGTTGACGCCGAAGACCTGTAGGATCGCGGCGTTCGACAGGAACGTTCCGGCGCGGCGGCCATAGGTGGCTCTGAGCTGATGCACATCCTGCAGGATCGGCCAGAGCTGGACACCATAGCCAGCCATCAGACCCATGGCGCGTTCGACTGGCGCCAGGTGACCGAGGGCTGCGAACTCATCAAGAAGATAGAGGACCGGACGGCGAGGGGTGGTCCGTTCCCGGGCCATCGCCGAGAGGCTTTGCGCGATGAGCAAACGGAGCCAACGGGCATAGCTCGACAGCCGGTCGGGCGGTAGCACAAGAAAGATCGAAGCGTTGAGACGTTTCAGATCGGCAAAAGCAAAGTCCGACCGGCTGAGCACCGCGGTCATGCGCGGACTGTCGAGGAAATGGGTATGCCGTTGCGCCGCCGACAGCACGCCGGCGGCTTCGCGATCCGATTTGCCGAGATGACGATTGGCCGTCCTGGCGATCAGGCCATTGCCCTCATCCATCTCCTGCATGCGCGCCAGCAGACCGAGGAAGCGTTCCGGCGCTAGCGTGAGATATTCGCGCAAGGTTCCAAGGTGCCGGCGCCCTGGCGATTCCGAGACAACGATCTTCAGGATCAGCCCGGCGATCAGCGCTTTGGCTTCCTCGTTCCAGTGTGCTTCGCCGCCCGTTCCAGGTTCGTCATAGACCAATGCGTCGGCAAGCGTGCTTGCGTCTTCGGCAACATCGAGACCGTCCGGATCGAGCCCGTCGAGCGGATTGTAGGCTGATGAATCCTGACCGGTGGCTTCAAAGGGATCGAGAACGTGCACCGGTCCGAACCGCGCGCGTGCCTGCTTGGCGATCTCAGCATTCTCGCCTTTCGGGTCGATGCAGATGATCGAGCGATCCGCAGTCAAGAGGTTAGGGATAACTGTGCCAACGCCTTTGCCAGTTCGCGTCGGCGCCATGGTCAGGAGGTGGGCCGGTCCATCATAACGCAACAGATCTCCCGACGCTGGATCGCGCCCGATCAGCAGGCCGTCATCACCCGCGGCGAGCTCCTTCAGTTCGCGGTCGTTGGCCCAGCGCGCCGTTCCGAATACCGAGGTTGCGATGTCGCCCGAGACGAAGGCGGCGATGAAGCCAAGCACGCCAAGCGCGATCGGCAGGTGTTTCGCGATCAAAGTGACGACGTCGTTGGCAAGGCCGTACTCGACGCCGGCGATGAGGTAGATGAGGAAGTTGGAAAGCAGGATCAGCGCCGAAAGCACCAGGCCGAAGAGGACGGATATGATCGCAAAGACCGGCGCCTTGATCAGCGACTTCAGGACAGAGGTGATCCTCATTCTGCAGCCCTGCTGGTCTCCTCAGTCTGAGCGGGTTCGAGGATGTCGTCGAACAGCGCCTTGTCACCATCGCGCACGAGAAATCCGGGCAGTTCGCGTTGCAGCCAGTCTCTCAGTCGGCGGGTAAACTCAGGATCGTTGGATTGCTCGAGCCGATGCAGCACCAGGGCGCCGATCAGGATCTTGCGTCGCGTGTCCTGGGCGCGCTCCTGTTTACCGAGCCTGGCCTTCAGCGTCTTCTTGCGCTCTTCCAGTTCGGCGAGGCGTTGTGAGATCGACTTGCGTGCCATGAGATTCTCCTGATGCTTGTGGTATCCGAGAGTTTCTGCCATTGCGCGTTGTGGCCGGAAGTTAGTCGCCGGTGCGGAATGCACAACCCCGAATTGTTATGGGGAGGGTGCATCTTGCATGATCCCGGACGGAGAGAGCGGAGCGAACGAAGTCAGGAAGGGCGCACTTACGAGTTGCTGCGCAACTCGGCGCTTGGTATGGTTGTACGACTTTGGAGGGTGTCGCTTGGCCATCTACCATTGCAGCATGAAACCGATCGCTCGAAGCGGCGGCCGTAGCGCGGTTGCCGCCATCGCCTATCGCACGGCGACAAAGATGCTGAATGAGCGCGATGGCATCGTGCATGACTTTACGAACAAGCGGGGCGTCGAGCATTCCGAGATCGTGCTTCCGGATAGCGTCGAGGCTGCCTGGGCTCTCGATCGTTCGACGCTCTGGAACGCGGTCGAGAAAGCCGAGAACCGCAAGGATGCGCGCGTCGCCCGTGAGTTCGAGGTGGCACTGCCGCATGAGATGATTGCGGCCGATCGGCTGGCTCTGACGCGTGACTTTGCGCGTGACCTCGCCAACCGCTACGGCGCCGCTGTCGACTTCTCCATCCACCTACCACAGGGCGAAAGCGACATCCGGAATTTCCACGCGCATGTGGTGATGACGACGCGGGTGGTGACCGAAAAGGGCCTTGGCGACAAGACGCTGATCGAGCGCGAGAACAAGTGGCTGTTGAACCATGATCAGCCGACCTCACACATGCAGCTACGCGAGATCCGGGAGCTGTGGGAACATCACACCAACCGGCATCTGGCGCGGCTCGGTCTGGATATTCGGGTCGACCATCGCTCGCATCTTGAGCGTGGTTTGGAAATCGAGCCGACCGAGCATATGGGCGTGCATGCTTCGCAGATGGACCGGCGTGGGCTGGACGTGTCTCGCGAGCGGATCGATCAGAAGGCAGCGCGGAAAAATGCCGAGTTGATCCGCAGGCAACCGGAGCAGGTGTTCGCGATCATCACCGGCGAAAAGAGCGTGTTTGATCGTCACGACGTGGCGCGCGCGCTGCACCGTTACATCGACGATCCGCAAGGGTTCCGCAATGCGTTTGCCGCGGTCATGGCATCATCGGCACTGGTCGAACTGAAAGCTGAAACCGAGACGGAGCTTGCCCGATACTCGACCCGCGAGATGGTGGAGATCGAGCATGGGATGGCGGCGCGTGCGGAGCGCATGAGCCGGTCAGCCAGACACCCGGTCCACCGGGGGCATGTCGAGCGGGCGCTGCGCATTCAGGACGATGCCATACGGGCGAGGGCCTCCGCGTCCAATTCGAAACCGTCTGGGCTTGCGGGGGAGGAACGGGCGTCGGATCGCACCGGGACGGCAGGCCAGGTTGGCCTGAGCGACGAACAGCGTCTGGCCGTTCATCACATCACTGGCTCTGAGCAGATAGCCGCGGTGATCGGCTTTGCCGGAGCGGGCAAGTCGACGATGCTGGCCGCTGCGCGTGATGCCTGGGCGGCTCAAGGCTATCGCGTGCATGGCGCCGCTCTTGCCGGCAAGGCGGCCGAGGGCCTCGAGGAGTCTTCCGGCATTGCCGCGCGCACGCTCGCGTCCTGGGAATACGGTTGGCAGAACGGCAAGGGACAGCTCTCAAGCAACGACGTGCTCGTCATTGATGAAGCCGGCATGATCGGAAGTCGCCAACTGGCGCGCTTCGTCGCCCAGGCGGAGATCTCCGGCGCCAAGCTGGTTCTTGTCGGTGATCATGAGCAACTGCAAGCGATCGGCGCCGGCTCGCCGTTTCGGGCGATCGTCGAGCAAGTCGGTGCGGTCGAACTCTCGGAAATCCGCCGGCAGAAGGATGCCTGGCAGCGCGAAGCGTCCGTTGCCTTTGCCACCCATCGCACGGATGAGGGGCTATCGCTTTATGCTGAGCGTGGCGCCGTCCAGCTTCTGGAACATCGGGATGAGGCGAGAGCGGCACTGGTGCGCGACTACCTGGCGGACGGCGAAGCCAGGCCCTCCGGATCACGCATTGCACTCGCGCATCGGCGGATCGACGTCAGAGCGATCAATGCCGATATCCGCGCCGGGCTTCAGCAGCGTGGATCGTTGGCGAAGGGCGGCGAAGAGCATGATGTGCTTGGACGGGAAGTCGTCTATCGGACGAATGACGGTGAACTGTCCTTCGCGCGCGGCGACCGCATCGTGCTGCTTGAAAACAACCGCGATCTGGGCGTGAAGAATGGCATGCTCGGGACCGTGATCGCCGTCGAGCCGGACGCACTACATTTACGTCTCGACGGCGGAACTGGCGGGAGCAACGGCGCCCGCGCGGTCACACTGCCAGTCAACAGTTACCAAAGCTTTGACCATGGCTACGCCACGACGATCCACAAGTCTCAGGGGTCCACGGTCGACCGGGCCTTTGTCATGGCGTCGCGGACCATGGACCGTCATCTTTCCTACGTTGCCATGACACGGCATCGCGACGAGGTTCGGCTCTACGCTGGGGCCGATGAGCTCAAAGACATGAAGACACTGAGCCTCAGCATGGGACGCTCAGGCGCGAAGGAAACGACGCTCGACTACACCGGGGCCTTCGCCGAGCGGCGCGGGATCGCGGAGCAGCTGGGTGTCAGCAGCGAGATCCAGATTGCCACGGTTCAAGCTCTCACGCCGTCGGCAAGTTCGCCGAAGGCGGCCGACGAGCGAGAACGACGCAGAGAGGTGGCTGCGCCGTCCTCTGGCCTGCCACGCGGGGAACGCCAGACCGTCGAGCCGCTTGTTCCGGCAATCACGTCCTACGCGCGCAGCGTCGACGAACGAGCCCGCGAAAAAGCCAAACCAGATTTTGACCGCGCAATGGAGACCGTGCGATCGCTTGCGCGGAACGTCTTTGCCGATCCGGAGGGCGCCGCTGCCAAGATTACCGGGGCGATCGTCGACCACGGTATCGACGGAGAGGTTCTTGCAAAAACTGTGGCGGAGCGTCCGGAGCAGGTCGGTGAGCTGCGGGGCAGGGCGGGGCTGCTTGGCGAGAACAAGGAGCGCAAAGCAGCCCGTCAGTTTGCGCGCGCGCTCGGCAACCATGTTGAAGCAGCCGCCGAGACCTGGACGCGGCGACTGAAAGCTGAGCGCGATGCTGAGATCTGGCGGCGGGAAAAGAGAGACATGGTCGAAGTACCCGGGCTTTCAGAGCGTAGCGAGAGCATCCTGAAGCAACTCGATCAGTTGCCCCAGGCTCAGAAGGCGCAGTTCGTGGAAGAACTCGCGCGCAATCCTGAGGGACGGGAAGCGCTCGATGAGGCAAAGAAGATCGCGCACACTCTCGAGCAGCGCTTTGGCAGCTCAGACCCGCGCACGTTCAAGAAGGAGCTGAACCGCCTTGGGCTGGCGGAGACGGCGAAGATCGAGCGCATCACTGAGGTTGCCCAGCTTGTCGATCGGGCGCACCGAGCCGAGCTGAGCCGAAAGTATGAACTTTCCCGAGGATTGAACAAAGGGTTGGGCTTGGGGATGTAGAGCTGGCCTTCGGACAACAAGCTTCCGGAAAAGATCGGGGCTGTTGCGGCCAGGACGTCGCGATCTTTTCATGATGGGCGGGCGTCCCATTGATCCATGCATCGGTGCGCATCCTCTGGCCGCCGCCGCCCCCACGTCGAAGGCTGCTAAGTGGGAAACTCGCTTTGAAACTCGTTACAAAGACTTTGGGCTCGAGTTCGCCGTGGCCACGTTTCGTCACAAGACTTCGCCGCGGGCAACGGCGGTTGGGTCGGACAAGGTGTCGCTTCAGAATGTGATCCCAATACAGAACATCCGAGACGCCCCTGTAATCGTAGGAATTCAGCTATCCGCGGTGCCCGCGTTCGTTCTGAGGGGGCGAATGAACCTTTTGCCTACTCGTCTCTTGCTCAACGCCGGCAGAAGAAGCTCGCATGTAGTCGATCCTTATCTCGTGACCTCTGATCGTGGAGGAAAGTAACACGCTTACGACCAAGTTTCCGACGTAAACGAGCGTTGCGCAAGAAAGGCAATCAAGAAAGATGTAAAGCGCGAAGGTCAGCCAACCCGATAAAACCGGATAGGTTTCCAGCTCCTGCACCGTCCACAGTCCCACAGTTAGATGTACAAAGCCTGCTAGCCAGAATCCTACACAGAACGGGCATCGCCACTGTTCATATAAAGTCTGTACCCACGTCGGGCATCTATCCAAAGTATAATTGAACAAACTACCCCAAAACGGCAGTTTATCCCAGATCAAAATGTAGAGGGAAAGGGATATTAAGGCGGGCGTTGCGTTTATCATTTTCGCGTTTTCCGGAAATTACCAGCAGCGATCGTCAAACAGATCAGAAGAGGAGGTGTAGCGATACCAATACGCCTGAGCATAGAGGCTAAGATACCTTCGCCATCCAACGGATCGAGGAGGGGAATCCGGGCTGGCGTGCAGCTGAGACACCAACATCACATCGTACGGGCATAGAGCGGAGGAGGCCGTTTGAGCCAAGCCGCGCATGGCTTCCGCTCCGCTGGAGTTCAA
Organism: Ensifer sp. ENS09; assembly: GCF_014852425.1. Lineage (NCBI taxonomy): Bacteria > Pseudomonadati > Pseudomonadota > Alphaproteobacteria > Hyphomicrobiales > Rhizobiaceae > Ensifer > Ensifer sp. ENS09. The sequence continues at coordinate 24,899 of NZ_JACVBP010000011.1, read as the reverse complement.
CCAGGCTTCATCGTTGTCGTACAGGATAGTTCGCAGTTGAAAGCGATTGTCAGCGATGTCAGCAGCTAGATTGTATTCTTGGAATATTTCTTGAAGAATGAGGAATTTGGTGAAGCGATCAATCTCTGACTGTGTCGCGCCATCGGCTGGCGGGACATTGATGTAGACCGCCGCTTTCTCGATCTTTTTGCTCTTCAATTCATATTTTTTCTCTCGTTCCGCGAGTTCAAAATCCATCGTCGCAAAGTCTGAGTTGAAAAACAAAGGGCGACCGTAGTACCCTATCAGGCTCATATTAAGAATCTTCCAGTAAACATCGTCTTTTGGGTTCTGATATATTTGCGAAATAGACTGTTGTAACTTTTCAGCAAAAGAACTTCTGTAGGTGTGCGGATTAATTCCTTGAATACGGTCGTTTCCGACGAAAACAAAGCGGTCGCTTTTGTTTAGGACATCCGTGGAAACTAACTCAAAATTAACCGCCCGATTGCTCACTTTTGCAAGGAAGGAATAAACCGTCTGGATGTAATCCGAGTACGTTTCCGACATGCTGGAGTCTATAGAAACGTTGAAACGCTCGGTTTCATCTCGAGAAAATGGGACGGCATATATGAAGTTAATATACGGGCCGTATTCGTTTAGTGCTGTATCCACGTATTCATTGTAGTCATGTCGTTGGCTCGCCACGTAGCCGACACTAGCTGCAGCCAATAGAACGACCAACCCACCAATCAAAATACGACCACGCATAGCTACTCCGTCGACGCCAAGCGGCGGCACGTACTCTCGTCCCGTGCCGCCCTTTACTCCATTGAATTGTAAGTTCGTTTCCGACTCAATCCCGGTCGTGGTTATTGCCGCTGCGGTAGGAGTTGTGGGGGTCGCCGGAATGGCAGCTTGAGCACCCCATGCCGTTCCGCTGAGCCCAAAGGTGGTCGTAACCGTTCCAACCACCGGGAGTCCGGTCACGGCGCAGTCGGCCCTCATCAGTCAAGTTGTCGCGGGTGTTTTTCGAACCGTCACGGTTCCGCTTAGCTTCTCTGTTCACGCGGTCGCTTCTGCCGCTGTCTCTGCTACCCATTCGAGTCTCCCCTTCGCATAGCGATTAACCAACAATCGAGCACACGCATCGATTGCAAGTGTAAGCGATCATTTTACGCGCATAATGTCAATTAGTATCCCGCATTGGTTGTTTTGTTTATTGCGTCAAGATTGGATTCGTGGCTAGACAGCGGGCAAGGTGAGCGGTCGGCGGAGGAGGATGAGTTTGCGAGACGTGCAGGAAGCTCAATCGCGCCCCGCACCGTTGGGCTGGTTTACCCGATCGACATTCCGTTACACGCACCTCATCCTTGAACTCATGGTCGTGGCGGTCGTCATTCGACTGCTTGGGCTTGTCCAACCCTTCGTATTCCAAGCCATCATCGATCGTGTCCTGCCGTTTCAACGCGAAGCAACGCTGACGTTGATTGTCGTCGTACTAGTCCTCGTCACGCTTATGAGCGCGACCTTGCAGGCGATGTCGGCCTATCTCGGCAATCACATGGGAAATCGCCTTGTCGCAGAGATGGCGGGACGAATTTTCCGGCACGTGCTTGGCTTGCCCCTGCAGTTCCTGCAGCGTTGGCAGGTCGGGGAAACCTTGGCGCGAATGGGTGAAATCAATACCGTGCGGGCCTTTCTGACCGGCACCATGTCGGGTTATGTGCTCGATGTCCTTTTCGCCGCGATTTACATCGGCGCTCTGCTGTCCATCAGCCCTTTACTGACAACAGTAGTTCTCGTGATGCTGCCGCTCCAGATGGTCGCGTTCGGGGTGCTGGGGCCATTTCTCAGGCGGCGGATGCAAGTGGCGTTCCTTGCAGGCGCGCGCCATCAATCGCGGCTGGTCGAAACGTTCGCCAACGTTGTTACCGTCAAGGCAATGGCGTCTGAACGGCGCCAAGCCGAGCGCTTTCAGGAAACGCTAGAGGACAGCCTTACGGCTGGGTTCCGCGTCGCGAAGCTCAACATCGGAGACGATTTTGTTGGCGATATTCTCGGAAATGTTTCCGTCATTTTGATTATTTATTTCGGCTCGAGGCTCGTGTTTCAAAACGAGATCACTCTCGGCGAGCTGATTGCGTTCCACCTTTTAAGCGAGAAGGTATCGGGGCCGATCATGTCGCTTTCATCCATATGGGAACAGTGGCAAGGAATTGGCATTGCGCGCCACCGTCTTGGCGATTTTTTGAATACGCCGGTGGAAACAGAGGTCGTGCGACCACCGTTGCGGATAGAGTCCCCCTTGCGGCTCACTTTGGACGAAGTGTCGTTCGGCTATGTGCCAAATAGGTTTGTAGTACGTGACGTAACGGTGAGTATCGAACCGAATAGGCCGACGATCATCGTGGGTGGTTCCGGCATCGGCAAGTCGACATTGGCGAAACTGATGTCCGGCCTCTACTCGCCGGAGAGCGGTACAATCCGAGCTAACGGGCAAGACATCAACGGATGTGATCCCGATAGCGTGCGGCGTGCCATCGTTTATTTGCCGCAAGAGCCTGTGCTGTTTTCCGGTACGGTGATGGAGAACCTTCTACTAGCGCGCCCGGCCGCTACGGCGCTGGAGATTCAGAACGCTTTGGCTGATAGCGCTGCCGACGAGGTGGTATCGCAGTTGCCTGGGGGGCTTGACGCTGATGTCGGAGAACGAGGCGGCTACCTATCGGGCGGCCAACGACAGCGGCTCGCTCTGGCACGTGCACTGCTTGGTGATGCGGCCGCGCTAGTTCTCGATGAGCCCACCAGTTCTCTCGATGCAACCTCGGCCGCCATCGTCGTCGCGACATTGAAACGGTTGGCGCGTCACAGAACGTTGATCGTGATCACACACCATCCAGAACTTCTAGGACAGGATGTCAACTTACTTGACCTCGCGACCCTTCAACCAGTTCCAAGGGAACACGCGATGGCGGAGCCTGCATGACTAGCCGGGAATGGGGAGCACCAGCTTCACCGACCATTCGCATTACCGTTTGGCTGTTTGTTGTGTTCTTTGCGGTAGCGGTGATTGGCAGCTATGTTGCCGAGACCGAAATTGTCGCTCGCGGTCAGGGCAAGGTCGTACCAACGAGCCGGGTTCAAACGGTGCAACCGCGCGGTGACGGCAAGATTACGGCCATCCACGTTGCCGAAGGAGGAGTGGTGAAGCGGGGCCAACCGCTTGTCGTGTTGGATGACACGTCGGTCAAAGGTGACATTGATCGCGTCAAGGGGGAGATCGATCGGCATACTATGGATAGAGCCGTTGCCCAATCGATCCTGTTGCCACTTGACAAGGGTGATCCTGCCGGACAGGGGCTCGTTGAGGGGGGCCTGGTAGTCTTACGGCAGGAAAGTGCTACGGAGGCTGTTGATACAGAGGCGCTGACAATCGCCGTACTTTCGGCACTTGGCGACCAGATTGCGCAGATCGATGCACAGGCCTTTCGCATCGAAAAAATGAAAGGGGTGCAGGTGGCTCGAATTGAGAAAGCCCGCACCGAAGCGCACATTCTCGCATTACGTTTTGCTGCTTCTGAAAGCCTGAAGGAAAGAGGCACGATCAGCAATTCCGATTACCTTGAGCGGATGCGGCTCATCAATGCCGGCAGGAACGAGGTTCTAATCGCCGAGCGCGAATTGTCCGGGCTCGAGGCGGAGGCCCAGACGGTCATCGCCCAGCGTAAGAGCGCAATATCAGAGGTGCGCTCGACCTATCAAAAGCAGTTCAGTGCAGCGTCTATTGCTTTGAAAGCCCTGCAAGGCGAACTGAGCGCTGCTGAACGTCGGCTGGCAGATCTTTCGATTGAGGCACCAATCGCCGGGCGGGTCGAGAACTTGGCTGTGCACACGGTTGGCGGGTTCGTCGAGGCTGGCGCAGCCTTGATGACGGTGGTCCCGTCTGACGGTAAGATCGAGCTCGAAGCGTTCTTCGACAATCGGGATATAGGGTTTCTAAAGGAGGGCCAGCGTGCGTTCGTGAAGTTTGACGCCTTCCCGCCCGAACGCTTCGGCGTTGTCCATGGAGTCGTTACGAGCGTTGGCGCTGATGCGCGGCAGCAAGTGGCTGGTGGACCATGGATTTATGCGGCGCGGATTCGGCTCGAACAGAACGGCATCTCGGTCGGCAACAGAATGGCCTCCTTCTCACCGGGAATGACCGCGACGGTTGATGTGATCACGGGCGAGCGGCGACTAATCAGCTACTTCTTCGAGCCCATCCTTAAGACCCTGCAAGACAGTTTCGGAGAACGGTGAATGACGACGACAGACAACACGACGACAGATCCTACGACGTTCAACGTATTTGAAGCATTGGGAATGGTCGTCGCCATCGCAATGGAATCACACTACAGCGACTGGTCCATTTCCGAGGTCGAACGGTACATCGTTCCTGCGCTGAAAAGCGGGCAATACAAGCTCTATGTCAACGATCATGTTGGTCCCGCCGCCTTTGTTACCTGGGCCTTCCTTAACGACGAATGCCATGAAGCCATGCTTGCTCACGGGCGAAATCCGCCAGCGGACCATTGGCAATCGGGCAGACATCTCTGGGTAATGGACATTGTCGCACCTTATGGCGACGCGAAGCGCGTGGTTCGTGATCTGCAACGGAATCTCTTTCCGCAAATGCACGGTCACTCGATAAGGCGCGATCCGAGTGGCAACATCATCCGTGTCGCGAGATGGCGCAATGCGCTTGCTGGAGACCGAGCCGGTTTTTGCTAGCTGACGTCCGATGCGTGCAAAAGCTAGGCCCGCCGCGGCCGTTAGCTGCCTCCGCCAGCCACGAGGCGCCGGCCGCGCTCCCTTTGGCTGCCTATTGGAACGGCTTAAGGAAGGTGAGTAACCAAGACTTGCCAGCGTTGCGGGGTGAACTAGGGCTTTCGAGAAAATAGTTAATAATATCAATAGTTTAATCGCATAACGCGGATTATGGAACCAGTGTCTTCAGAGAACCGGCGAGGTTCGCCTCCGGACCGCGACTCGGCCAAATTAGTCAAAAGCTCCCTTTAAATTCGGCTATAGAGGTGCTCTTCCGTGAACCTCTGCTGCCTATTTACATTAGATCCGGATTCTTCCCAAAGATCTACAATAACCCCCATTCGCGGCTCCTATAGGAGAATGGACCCTTGCACAGGCTATTTGATCTACGTGCTGATTTGGCAACGCCTTCAGGATGACGGCTGTAGCAATGTACCCGCCATCTATTGCGATCCGACCGTGTATTCGATCCCCGATTAGAAAAGGGTTCGCAAGGACGTGAAACGTCGCGACAAAACTACTCTCCATGACGGCGAGGCGGATCGAAAGGGCATGGAAATCGAGCATCACCCCCGAAAGCGCATACTGAGCCTTGTAGACAGCCTCTTTGGCACTGAAAACGGCCCTCGCCATGAGACCTTGGTTGTCTCGGCAGAACATATTCAGCCAAGCGATTTCCTGAGAGTTGCAAATCAATTCCACGAGGTGACTGTCGAGAGATTTGGCCGGCTCGATGTCAAGGCCAAGGGATCGGAAACCGTCGGCTTTTCGAGCGACTACAGCACCACAAAGACTATCGCAGTGGGTGATCGAGCCGACAATTCCATTCGGCCAGACAGGTGCGCGGTCTGTACCTGCGGCGACAGTTTGCTGCGGGATACCAAGTGTTTGCATTGCAGCTCGTGCGCACCGGCGTCCGGCGGCAAATTCGCGCCTACGCTGATCCACTGCATTCGCGACAAACGCCACTTCGGGAGGGTGCAAACCATCTGCCGGCTGTGTCGGGTCGCTAGTCGCCGCTGCTACCCCGGGGCCGAACAATGAGGAAAGAGTATTCAGCAAGACGGTCACCTATACGAGGCACCCGGCACTGTGGCCACCAAGGCGCCACTGACTTGGTGTGATCTTTAGAAACCGGTTAGAATATGCAACCAACTAGACCACAGTCATTTTCAATGTGTCACTTTGTTCGCCACTCTTGTCAATAGATCGTTTGTTGGACCATTGCCCCAAGCGAAGACACAATGATTGAGGAATCAGATCATGGCTGCTGAATGATAAATATTGTTGATCCGTAGGACTGCTCATCGACGCCACTCTGGAATGGCAAGAGTGCTCCAGAAGATGATCCTTAAAATGTTACACTTCTCTTCGAGACTCAAATCCGGCTTGCGTCTCACACTCGATTTTCTTAAAGTCGTGGTTGTTCGCATGCTCCACAGCGCAACTATCCGTCGCATTACAGGCAGATTTGTGACCGAATAGGAGACCCATAATGACTTCTTTTCAATATGATTTTATTGACGACGCATCTTTTGATCCGGCGGATAGCGCAGCCTCATTGTCGGATTTGTGCCGTAGCCTTGTAGAAAGCGTTCAGCTGCTCGCCTACGCGATACCCCAAACCGGCTTGATTGAGGCCAAAATTCTTCTTGCTCGCCACATTGAGCGGGATACTGAGGTCGTCACTCGACTGAATAATCGAATACGCGAACTTGGGCGCACAATAGATGTTCAGGCCGCTCGAGTCGTTGATCAGGAAAAAGCAATTACATGCTTTGAGGATGAATCAGGCCACCTTCTTCCTTCAGGTATTTATGCAACCAAGGCGGAACTGCTGGCTAGTATAGCCAAACGAAAGGCACACACTCATCCATTGTGGGATGAGCCAAGTTATAGAGTATTGGCTTTTGCCAGTGAGGTACTCTCTGACGAGATTGCCGATTTCAATAGGATAAAAGTCTTTGCAAAGCGCGTGCCGCCTTCTTCTGAAACTATAAAGGGAGCGCCTCTCCGCGACGGCCGACTTGCTGTGGTTCCCGACAGCAGAATGCAGCTAAAATCTGAAAGCGCGGACAGAAACCTCGCTGAACTGATGCATCACACCCTGATGGGCACAGAAATTCCCACGATCGAGATGACGGCGGGGTTGATTCGTGACTTTCCCGATACTCCTTGGGAATTTGTCGTAGATATTTCCCGGCAGCTTTGGGATGAGGCACGCCACGCGGAAATGTGTATAAAGCGTTGTAGACAAGCCGGTTTCGATATCGGCGATTTCCCGTGCGACCACAAAACGTGGTCTCTTACGAATGGAAAGCCTTTGGAGTTGCGGCTTGCCATCCATCAACGAATTGGGGAGTGGCTTGGCGTTGATGCAGCCATTGAATGGACACGCAGGTTGGAAGCCAACAGCGATCTACGGACAGTGGGGCTCCTCAATTTTATCGTGGAGGATGAAATTGCTCACGTGGCAATCGGGAACAAGTGGCTTCGCAATCTGTGCCAATCGGAGGAGCGGATATGGGCGATTCACGAGCAAGCGGAGAAGGTACGGGCCGAAGCGTCCGGTCCAGTCAACGGGCACATTCCATTGCCTCTAAACGTGGACTCGTGTCTCCGAAGCGGATTTGGAGAAAAAGAGATCGAACGGCTCGCCGAGAAGCGAGAGGTTGTCGTAACAAAAGTCGGGGACCTCTAACACGTCAGGAGCCAAATTGACACGAAAAACGGCATTCGTTCTTGGCGGGAGCAGAGGTATCGGAGCTGAAATAGTCCGGACCCTGGCACTGTCGAATTTTGATGTGTTTTTCACGTATAACTCGTCCTTTGCATTGGCTACAAATTTGTGCCACGAGCTGCGACAAGCCGGACGTACTTGTTATTGTTTTAGGGCAGATGTTCGGGAGCGTTCCAGCGTAGACCGGGCTGTCAATGAGGCAGCAGGGCTTCTTGGGCATATTGACATTCTCGTAAACAATGCTGGCATTGTAATGCGTGGAAAATTGCAAGAATTCAACACTTTAGCGTTTGAGGAAATATTCAACATTAACGTCAGGGGCCCTTTCTTTACGTCGCAAGCGGTCCTGCCGTTCATGCCAAAAGGCGGAAGGATAGTCATGGTAGGGAGTGTTGCGGCAGATAGATCAGCAGTTCAAGGTTCCGCATTCTATGCGGCCACCAAGGCAGCGCTGTCTTCTATGGCACGGGGATTTTCTCGCGACGTTGCTGATTTGGGAATAACGGTCAATACCATTCAGCCGGGTGTTATTGATACAAATAAATTTCCCTCCCCTGCTCTTAATCCGGAAGCAGAGCACGCAATTCCGGCCGGGCGAAAGGGGCTTCCCAGCGATATCGCCAACTTGGTCAGATTTCTTGCTAGTGACGAATCTTCCTACATCACAGGGACGAGTCTCAATGTAGATGGAGGCTATCTGGCTTAGGTTTATTGTTATAGTAGGGCTTGGCGGCATCTTGCCTCAGTCAATCTTTTCACCTTGCTAACCGTCCCTCAGGTTTCATCCCAATGTACATAGCCGCGTTCCTTGATCTCACGAAACAGTCGACTGCCCGTGAGACCGGGATAGGCCTTTACCCGGTCACGAAGATAGGCGGCAACGGGTCGATCACCACCGCCCGTGGCTTTCGTGGGCCGTAGGACGGAGCCTCCAGACCGCGCTCGATGTATTTGCGTACCGTCTTGCGGTCGATGCCAGTCTGCCTGGCGATCGCCGACACCGACAAACCTTGTCGATGCAAATCAAGGATCATGATCGTCTCCCCCGTTTGATCACCGAAATCCACCTTCCGACCATCGGAACGAGTATCGATGACGACACGCCGCCGGTCTTCCGGGGCGCGCCCAGAAAGACCGGCTAGCGCGCAAACTGGGGAAGATTCAAACGGCACCTCCTTCTGGGGAGTATTGATCCGGTATCGACACGTGACGTCGTCGCTGTCCCTGTTTGACGCCGGCGCGGGTGAAAAGCCGATGCTCCAGAGCATCGTCTGTCAGTTCTCCTGGCAATGGCCAGCTCAGCCCGGCGGCCTTAGCCCGATCCAGATTATCTTGCACCGTACTTCGGGCGATCCCGAGCACCACGGCAATCTCGCGGACGCTTGTCCCGCCGGCAGACAGCCGCAGCATCTGTCGTATGTGTCGCATGGTCAGCCTGCTGACCCAAAGGCATCGTCAGGACGGAAAAACCGTCCGGTTAACTCCCGGAATCCGCAGCGTGCATCCTTGAGTAAGGACCGTGTGAATTTATGAGGTCTGTGTGCTTCCCAACTTCTGCAACTACTCCGTTCTCAACCATTACAACGAAGTCGCTTTTTGAAACTGCCGACCTTCTGTGAGCTATAACCAGTACAGCACGGGATTTGCGGAGCAAATCAATGCTTTCAAGCACGCCCGCTTCTCGAGTTGCGTCCAACTGTGAAGTTGCCTCGTCGAGTACTAAGATTTCGCTATTCGTGAGCAACGCTCTTGCTATCGATATGCGTTGCCTTTCTCCGCCAGAAAATCGACGACCCTGCGCGCCCACCAACGTATCCATTCCTTCTGGAAGTCTTTCTAGGAGTTCTGTTAGTCCCGCCAGATGGCAAGCCTCAAGCAGATCTGAATTCGATGATGTGGGAGCGACGTAACTAAGATTTTCTCTTAGAGTTGTATTTCGCAGGTACGTGTCTTGGCTAACCAGAGAAACCTTTGATCGGATTTCCTCCTCGGACATTGAAAGCGTGTCGTTGCCTTCGAGGAGAACCCGTCCTCGGCTAGGGCGCAGTAAGCCGCATGCCAGCCCAACAATGGTTGATTTGCCTGACCCAGACATACCGGCAACCGCAACGGTCTGCCCACGTTGAATTGAAAGAGTGAGATCTTTTACCGCCCAATCTGGGACTGTGGTCGGCTTTTCTTGGTTGGGCGCAATCTTAAGCGACGTAAGCGAGGCGGTTCCTGCAAAGCCTGTTGCTGATTGTGCCGCCGATACGTTGGAGAGGCCTTCGATGGACGCTTGTTCTATCGAAGGGTAACGAAACCAAACACTTTCAAACGCTAGTAATGAAGCTGGTCTTAAAGCTGCTTGGGCAGAGATTGTGTCAATCGTCGCCCCCATCGCACTTGGTTTAGATATACTCGCCAACCCACTGTTCGGGGATGTCAGTACGTCTTCCACTCTTTTCAGCCCAATAGAGCCTCTGATGATGGGGTAGCGAAGACTAATCAATTCACTCAGCGGGTGCCTCAGAATACCTATGTACAGAAGTGCCGAAATAGCTCCACCCACAGAAGAAATGTCAAGGGATGCAAGAAGTGTTGCAATTCCCAGTACGAATATCGAAACAAGACTAAAGCTCATATCATAAAATGTGCTAATGCTCGAGCGCCAAAATTCTAGGATCGTCGAATTATCTGCTGCGTCTCTTGAAGCTTTATCAAAGTTCGCGACCTCAGTCTCCGTCGCCCCGGCCTGCCTAATCAGATTGATCGCATCAACGCCGGTAGTATTTTCGATTATGCTCGACAACCGTCCGCTATCCTCAAACGATGCCTCGATCGTTTCGTTGATTTGGGCTTCGGCATAACGAACGAGTACCAGGGAGATCGGAACAACAACGAATCCAAGCAGGTACCACGGATCAAGCGCAGTTAGGGCGAACGCAGCAGTAATGATTGAAGTCCAGCCGCGAACGGCGGCCAGGGGAACTGTAACGAACATAGGCTCGAGCATTCGAATATCGTTCGTCAGGCGGCTAATCAACACTCCTTGATTTATCGTGGTGTACGTCAGATACGGCATTTTAAGCACGTTTTCATAAACTCTTCGGGACACGTGCTGTGCTGCGCTGTAGCCAATCCTTGTTGCGCGGCGGCTGGATTCAATGGCTGCAATGGCGCTCGTTGCCGACAACAACATCATGTAGCAAAATAGCGGCCAAAGCTCCCACAACTTGTCACCCGACAGAAGCCGGTTGATCGTGAGGCCGAACAATAAAGGGAGGCCCATGGGCAATATTGCGCTCATTATTGCAAGGGCGAGAACGACAAACAACGATGTTCGGTCGAGTTTTATTTCTAGATCTATCAACCTCTTGATCAAGGTAAGCTTATTAACGGTACTTGCCATTGCGAGATTCTCGTGTGTAAGCCAATCGTATTGGCGTTCTAGTTCTCGTATCGCTCGCCGGATCCTTTTTATATTTCGGTAAAGCCAACGCTCGTCTTCATTAGGCGCGGCTTGAATAGCTGTTTTTCTATAGGATTTTACATCGCTACATTACCGTATACCGTTCTGTCCAATGCTTAATTAGGATCGACAATGCAGAAGGCGCATTAGCTTACGGATACCGATTTGAAAAGACCTGCGACCTTCACCGGATGTTTAAAGCAAGCACCCCACTGGTTCATGAGCAGTGACGATGCGTGGGCAGAGATGGAGTGTTGGCATAGACACTGTAACGAGTTCCGGTCACATAGCGGGATCAGGAACAGGGTGCCGATTTCGCTCATTAGTTGCTCATCGGCGCCCCCGCCGACATGAGCCCTAACCCCGAAATATCCAGCTCCAGCTGGCCCATATTCGGTGCACCTCGCCACCAATTTGGCCGCATCCCAGTTGTTCGGAAAGTCGACGAGCTCAGCCCGCACGAAGGTTCACGGAATACCTACACTGGCGGGAGTTCGAACGGACTATTTCTGAATAGTAACTGATCGCACCGCGCGCATGTCTGGTTCCCAGCCGACGAGTGCCGGAAAGCGATTTCCTCCAGCCGTTCAACTCCTGAAGCAAGAACTTCATCAAGTGTAATCATGCTGGGAAGAAAATAACAGCCGAGGATGCTGCCATCCGCGCGTAGCACGGCGGAGACATTTGGAATGATACAATTTCTTGGTTGCGGCGTGCATGGTTGACCGCGCAGGCTCTTATACCGATTTAGGTATCGCCTGAGATCCCCCTCATAAACAAATCCATTTTCAATCTCAGTCCGATACCTTGTCTCGAATTCGATGACATACCGCTCAAACTCATCAATCTCTGTTTCTGTGAGGAGGGTCGCTTTGATATACGGATCTCGGTTGAACTTTTCACGATCAAATGCAAATGCCGCTTCCGAAAAATCCAATGCCCCAAAGCCTACGCCATCGACAAATTCGAGCTGAGACACGACCTCCATCAGTTCCACAATCTCACGAAAATTTTGTCGTTGGATTGTCATTTTCAGATAGATAATTGTATTAGGGTAAGAGCTCTTAGTATGCTCGAGGGCATCAAAAATTTTGTATAGATGATCATAGCCCCGTATCGCTGCAAAGGTCTCCTTCCTTGCGCCGTCGATCGAAACTGTCACACGATCAAAGTATTTGCCGATATCACGATTCTTCATCAGAATTGGGCTACCATTCGTGCAGACACTCTTCCGTGCTCCAGCAGGAAGAAGCGCTGCAATATCACGCCAATATCGATTTAGGAGTGGTTCTCCCCCAGTCATAAGAACAGATTTTAGGGTGTCTCCAGGAAATAGGTCCAAGAAGGCTCGAGCGGATTCGATACTCATCGATTTTGGCGCACTTAAGCGCCAGTAGTCGCACATGATACACTTGTAGTTACAAGCCTCGGTTAGTTCGAGGGCAACATTCCTGATCCTGCGCTCAACGATTTCGTCAGCAAGTTGTCCCATGGCATACCTCACTATGAATCAAACGTTGCTAGGATAGCTGCTGCTCTTTTCCTAACGCTGTCATCACGTCCAAAGCGCACTAAACGTTGCAAGGTGGACACGGCAGCTTTATTACCGATCGCGCCTTCATCCAAGGCCAGCTCATCGCGTCGCGCATAGTATTTCGGACTGTAAGGTACTTGGGGCACCTGAAGGGGGAGCCAGTAATGACGGAGAGATTCCGACTCCCAGTTGGAGTACAAATCCTCCCAGTCATACCCCTCGCCTTTGAGATTGAAAGCTAGTTCGCATATAGGATCGCGTGCGGATTGGTACCGACAATCGACTGAAAGGCGCATGCGGTTAGTTAAATTAGGCAACGCTTTGTGCACAGTTAACGTATAAAAAATGAGCACATCTCCAGCAGCGAAATTTCCGCAGCGCCAGCTGTCCGTTAATGGATCGCGAACCTCTACGCCCCCGGCGCCCAGAGCCAGTTTGTAATCATAGAGGCCGTCGCGATGCGTTCCCTTCGCAACCATCAATGAGCCATTTTCCATCGGGCAATCGTGAAGGGGCATCCATACTGTGACTGTGTCGGGAGAACCTTGGAGGGCCCAATAATCCTGGTGTGCTGGTGTGGAGAAGTTGTCCCCTTCCGGGTTCACAGGAAAAATCAAACGACCAATGGGACGCGGATGGGGGAGCAAGTCGCTAATGCCAAGTGCGTCTGAAATGACAGCCTTCAGCGAGTGGCAGTGCGGCAACGAATGGAACCGCTCTAAAAAGTAGACTCTATCGTAGACTTTTCGAAACTCTGGCTCCGGTTCTACGCAGGCTAAACTGGTGTTGGCGGTTAGATCAGAAGATATCTCTGCGTTTTGGAGCCAGTTCGCTTTAGCTATCTCCGTCCTCACGTCCTGGAAAACGTTCTCCAACTCGTCCTTAGGGATCACATTTCTCAGGAAAAGATAACCATCCATCCTCAACTGCTGCCGGAGCGCCGCTGGCGATCCGATCAGATCGGTTGAATCAAAGAATTCTTTATAGGTCATGTGCTTCCTCCAACGGCGGTCTCTTCCAAAACGATCGAACCTTTCCCATCGTGAGTGTTGATGGTGCAGGTGGCGCCGATTGGTAGTGTAAGCATCGGATCGGTGTGCCCGAAGGCCACATCAGCTATTATCGGGAAGTGTTCGTCAGCCAGCCTTTCGACGACAATGTCATCCAGCGATAGACCGCTGACATCCCTTGCGTCCGGAGATCTGCCAACTAGTAAACCTCGAACGCGGTCGAACAGTCCACATTGCCGAAGATGTGATAGTGACCGCCTCACACGTGGCAAAAAAGCTTCAGCTTCGACCGCTTCTATAAAGAGCACAATCGATTCGGGAGGCCTCCAGTACCTCGTGCCGGCAAGGAGGTTCAAAGTCTCAATGTTGCCGCCCCAAATTATGCCCGAGCCGGAACCTTCGCGCAACGTTCGATTGCCGTCTTGTTTGATCATTCTCCTAGGGCGTGTTCGCCAATCACCGTTTCCCCATTCCAGCCGTTCATCCGTCCAAGCCTCCGGATGCTCAAGCGTCAGCCTGTGCGGGCGACGGGAAACGACATCCAAAAAGCTCTTGACAGTAAAAGGAAATATTGTGGGGTACTCACCGAATTGTGTCATAACTGCTGGCCCATAAAACGTGATCCATTTCAATTGAGCATGGATTGCGAGCAGTAAGGATGTGCAATCGCTGTATCCAGTTACTATCTTCGGCCGAGTATTTAAGGAATCGAAATCGATCAGGTCTAATATTTCGGCGCTATTAAATCCTCCAGTCGTGAAGAATATGGCTTTAATCGTGTCGTCTTCTAAGAACTGCGCCAGCTCGGCTGCTCTCGCTTTGGTAGACGCTGACACAAACCCTCTCTCCGTCAGGCAGGTTTGGCCTACAACAACATCGACGTGAAGCACGTTACGTAGTACCGAAACGGCGTGTTGAAACCTGTCTGGAAAAAAGTAAGAAGCGCTTGAGGAAGGGGCAAAGATCGCGACTCTGTCACCTTTTTGGAGGGGCGGAGGCTTGAGAAACATCAAAGCACCTCCGGTCTCAGCCCGCAAATGAGGGCATTTTCCCAGAAAATTTTGTGTTTAATTGAAGCAGATAGGTCAGATTTATCAAGAAAGTCGACGTCATCGGTGACGTCTAATCCCCACCAGGAGCAAAACGGCCACGTGGAACCGAACACTAGTTTATCTTCGAGCCCAAATTCCGTGATTAGGCGGTCGAGCACTCCGTAGGGGCCAAGGGAAGCAAGAACTTTTCCGTCAGCTACTGGCAAGCCATCTTCACCGTTTTCTTTCCATCTGCCGAGCGAAGTCAGACCACTCAGATCTAGGTAAGCGTTTGGTACTTCCCGCACCAGGTCTAAAGTCTTGGGGCACAGCCGCGCCACATGGCCAATGACGACCGGGATATCGTCCAACGCGATGGCGCACTTGACAGCAATATCTGGGGTTGCCCGAACGTCCGGAAACAGAGGCCTCGTTGCCCTCTCGCGGCCGTTGCCGACATGCATGAGGACAGATTTTTTGTATCTCCTTAAGTACCCCAGGAGCTCGTCATTCAAGAGAAGGTCGTCGAGATTGAATTTTCCTAGGTACGGCCATAGTTTAATGCCCACTGACGGATGCAATTCGTCTGCGGTTGCTAGTTCATCAACCGCCTGAGCTCCGCAGTCTGGTCTCACTGCATAGATTGGCGCCAAGTTCTTCTGAATTCCTGGAGACGCTTTTGCAACGTATGAATTCGCGGATAGAAAAGTTCCATCAGGTGTTGATGGAAAGGGCATTATAGCAGCGCCTCGAATTTCGTGTCCTCGCTGGCACAGGTCCTTCTGAGCATGGTGCCACTCGTCAACTCCTGAAAAATGGACCCACTCCGGCTTGTTTTCTTTCGCCCAATGGTCAATGCCCCAGAGGCGTGTTGCATCAAAAACGCTCGCCATGATCACCTCGTTGAAAGAAAAACCGTTCTCTGCGTCGTTGGACTGGTAGGTTGCGTGCTATATCCGTCGAAAGTAAAAGTTTTTCTGAAGCCGTTTCTCGCAAGTTCTCCTATTATCACGTCCTCGTCGTAGAAGAATTGTCGATGAGTTTCGAAGTTGCGTGAATACAAATCGTGTTCCGCATGCTTAAATATATCTATATCAAAGTCTATATGAGAGGCAGAGAGCCTATTAGACCATATGTAGGCAAATTTTTCTCTAGATTCGGCGTATGTTGTATTACCAAAAATTTCCTTTAGTTTGTATGATGTATTCATGTCAAATAGCAACGTTCCGCCGTCGTGGATATAGGATGAAAGTATGCCTATAGCTGATCCAATATCATTTGGGCTTAAGTAATTCATGCTGTCGAGGGTACATGTGACGAGCTCTACATCGCGTAATAGAAGATCTTCTCGAAGGTCGGCTAACCGAAACTCAACGTTTGGTTTTCCTTTAAGCCGTTCCAGAGCGATCGTGAGCATTTCAGGGGAGCGGTCGAAACCGATGATCGTGGCACCGGATGCGCTAAGCATTTCGGTGAGCCGGCCAGTACCACAGCAGGCATCTAAAACTTTTGCTCCACGCTTGATCTGACACTCGTCCAACAAATTTATGATCGAGGCGTAATCAAAATCGGCCATCCACTCGTCGTAGACGGATGCTATTGAAGAGTAGCCGCCGCCATTTTCACTGGATTCAGAACGGTACATCGATCACACTCCCTGCCGTAATACGGAATTGATTTTCCACGAGCGAGCTACACAAAATGGCGACTTGCTCTGGGGAAAGGTGCCTTTCAGGGTCTTCGTCCGGAAAGACAGCAGCACGCATTGGTGTGGAAACCGCGCTTGGTGAGATCACGTGCAGCGTGACCCCAGCCTCGCTCAACTCTCTTGCAGCTGTCTGTGCAAGGTGAAGCAGTCCTGCCTTAGCTGCGCCATAGGCCAGGACGTTAGTAAAATTTCCTCGCGCAGCCCTCGATCCTAACACTATCACGTTCCCGCGCGAGGCTTTGAGAAGCTTGCTGGAGTAATGGAGCAAATAGAAAGGTCCAACTAGGTTGGTTTGGACAATGGTCTCGAAATCGCTTGGGTCAGTCGTTTCGATGCCTCCGAGTTTTGCGAGACCTGCGCTACAAACTAGAAGATCAAGCCTGCCACAAACGTTTTTGACCATCGCCAGGCTATGCTCAACGGACAGGGCGTTAGTAACGTCGATGCCAAGGCTGAGCAGAGCGCCCGGTTCCAACGGAAGGCCATTGCAAAGTGTATCTGGTGCCCCTCTTGCCATTGAAACTACTAGCCAACCGCGACGGCAAAGATCGTTGACTATCGCGCGGCCAATTCCGCGCGTCCCACCTACGACTATCGCCACCTTAACATGAGCCGCTAATTTCATCGCCCCCACCACCTCGAAGCTTAGTAAAACGCACGTCCCTCCGGCCAGCGCTGACGCAATAGACTTGTGCTGCGATTCCCAATTAGAGAGGAGGAATAGCTGACTATTTCAATACCTCCCGAGCTATCTTCCTTTTCACTATCGTTCAGAAAAATGGGTGGGCTAGCACTGTTGCTCATTCTAGATACTGCCGCCTGGGTAAGGGCGTCGTCTTCGCGCCGGAGCAGGCGCGAGAGATCAGAGGACTCATCAAAATCTTCCCATTGCCTGGACCGGGAGAAGACACGTCTTTTCCTTCTCCCTTGCGTAACAAACAGCGGAGCACCGCGACGGCCTACCCAAACTTTGAGGGCCTCCTCTTGCGGTAGATTGGTAAAGACAATCCGTATTCGATTGTCGTATGGGAGATCACCAAAACCGCTAGCATCTCCGTGGACAACAACCTGAGCGGGAGAGATCGATGAGGGAAGTTGGAGATCATTGGCTCTATGAAGTAAAACACAGAAGCCCAAGACTTTTTCGGTTATTCCGATGTCGAACGCTTCGTGAGAGGCCGGTATGCCCGCCATCTCGCGGTAAACATCGCCGACAACAAAGAACATTGCTAATATCGTGGGCGCTCCAGTTCCGCTATGCGATACAACAGCAAGTAGACGTTTGGCGTAGTTTTTCCACGGTCCAAAATCGAGAACTCTTACCGGGATACATAGGCTGTCAAAAAAACTCACCAGCGCATCGATTGCGCGCTGGGTCTCTTTGTTTACCGATGACGCTCTAACGAGTCGGTTGTATTGGACGAACGGGTAAATAAAGCGATCTCTAAATAGAGTCGGGGTTCCGCCCTTGACGCTCCTAAAGCCCTGAAAAACGGCAATTGTTTCGCGGGGATCTTCGTTCTCTGGGCGTCCAACTAACTCTTTTAGTCCAGCCAATGCAGCGTCGGGGCGCAAAACACTCTGTGTCCCAAACAACTCGACTCTGTATACGGCGTCGAATCCCCCAAAACCAGCCACCTCGCCGTCATATAGCTCGGAGCTAATGACTACGTTCCGGGATCTCGTTTTCGCGTTAGAATTGACTGAAACTGCGGCTTCAAAGTGCGTCACAAGTCGGTCTAGTAAAGCAGCTCCCCAGCCGCGGATGAAGTGAAAGCCCTTACCAGTACTAGACCCAGGCAAAATAATGTCTGTTTCTTCGAGGAGGCTGTAATACTTTCTACTTATGCCGAATGAATTCTCTTCTTCACTCACCTTATCCTCCACAGACAAATGAAAGTATCAAATTTCGTTTGCCAAACAACTCATTAACGCTGCAGGTAAGGATTGCGTCCGGGAAATTTCCTCGGACTTCATCTGTTGCGCGATCTGGAGGATCAAACCATTGCGCGTGGACCAAGCTCTCAAACTCCGTGCCCTCCGCTATCCCCGGGCCAATCGCAAACACTTTACGCACGCCGTGTTTGACGGCTTTTTTTGGCAATAAATTGAATGGGCCTTCTGCGCTCCGTACGTACAATTCTCCGCCGGATTCAATACGAACGGATTGGCCGTAGTATAATTCATCAATAGCGCCCTTTCGTTTTGGCAATACCATCGGGCAAATCAATCTCTCGAAATTAAGGACACTAAAAATGTCCATTACCGCCTTCGCACCGATCATCGCTACACCACAAGGTTGATAATTCGATTGGGTATATAGTGGTAATTACTAATTTCTCGGTTCGCGACGCGCGTTTTAACCTCTGGAAGAGCAAGTGCCGCTGACAGAATTTCCGCCTCATCCAAGTCTGTTGCAATAGTCATAGTTCGGATCAGCTTGCCGTTGATCTGAATGGGCAGCACGATCGTTGCCGAGTGGAAGAGACGATGATTTATCATGGGCCAGGGTTCCGACGCGACCAATGAGGCGCGACCGGAAAGAGCCCAG
Organism: Ensifer sp. ENS09; assembly: GCF_014852425.1. Taxonomy (NCBI): domain Bacteria; kingdom Pseudomonadati; phylum Pseudomonadota; class Alphaproteobacteria; order Hyphomicrobiales; family Rhizobiaceae; genus Ensifer; species Ensifer sp. ENS09. Next base: position 6,086 of record NZ_JACVBP010000011.1, on the reverse strand, counting down.
AGTTCCTCTGAAACATGTGGGGCAAATGGAGACAACAATCTCACGAGAAGACGAAGAGAGCCGGCCAACACATTTGGGCTAACTTTACTCGCCTTCTCATACAACAGATTTGTTATCGCCATGATCGCGGCGATTGCCGCATTGAAATGAAAGCGCTCAACGTCTGCCGTTACTTTTCCAATAGCGAGTTGCAACTCCCGAGCGACCTCTTGGTCAGTTTCGTTCTTACAGTGTTCTGGAGAAATTTCGACAGCGGTAGAATTGTTGAGTAGATCAACGTTGTTAGTGAATAAGCGGAAAACCCGAGCCAGGTAGTTACGCATTGCCTGGGGTCCATTGTCGTCCCAGTTTATGGGAGCATTGTAAGTCGTCTTAAAGAGCAAGTAACACCTGACCGCGTCGGCGCCGAATTTCTGAACCACAAGCGACGGATCGGTTACATTCCCGAGAGATTTCGATTGTTTTCTGCCCTGGGCATCGTTCACCATACCTTGGTTGTAAAGCTCGACGAAAGGTTCATCAAACTCGATGTAGCCGAGATCGTGGAGAACTTTAGTTATGAACCTCGAATAAATAAGATGAAGTGTCGCATGTTCAATGCCTCCAATGTATACATCCGCGGGCGCAATCCTATTGCAGCGCTCGGAGTCAATCGGTGTTTGACTAGAGGGCGAAGGGTAACGCAGGAAGTACCATGATGAATCTACAAACGTATCCATTGTATCGGGGTCACGAGCAGCCTTGCTGCCGCACTTCGGGCACTGTGCGGTCATCCAATCTTTGTCGCGCGATAAGGGGCTCCCGCTTCCTTCACCGATAAGATTCTCTGGAAGGAGAACCGGTAGCTGTTCCGGATCAAGGGGGACTGCTCCGCATTCTGCGCAGTGTACGACGGGGATGGGGCAGCCCCAATATCGCTGCCGAGAGATAGACCAATTCTGTAGTCGGTAATGGGTGGACCTTCTTCCCTTACATTCCGCTTCGAGGTGGGCGATCAGAAGCTCTCTTGCGCTGTCACTGCATAGACCGTCGATGAGTGGGTGCGAGTTCGTGACGATCCCATCAGTAGTGAACAAATTTGTAACGCCGTCACCCACTGAAAAGTCGTCACCCACTGATATGACATTGTGGACTGGAAGTCCGAATAATGCAGCGAAATCAGCGTCGCGTTCGTCGTGGGACGGCACGCCAATCACAGCTCCGGTACCGAAATCCGGCATGACATAGTTTGCGACGTAGACAGGAATTCGTTCTTTATTGAGAGGATTCTTTGCATAAAGGCCCGTAAAAATCCCATTCTTTGCACCGGCCGATCTCTCCTCAGCCGACAGAACAAGAACTGATTCACAGTATGCTTCTACTGAACTCCGGAGATTGGGAGAGATAGGGAGTTCGCCTATGATTGTGTGTTCCGGTGCCAATGCGATAAAGGTGCATCCCGCAAGTGTATCCAACCGCGTCGTAAAGGCGTTAATTGTTATGCTGGAATCCTCAACATCGAAGTCAACTTCCGCTCCCTCCGTCCGCCCAATCCAACTTCGCTGGATGTTGCGGACGGAAGTAGGCCATCCTTCGAGCTTATCCAAATCGTCCAACAATCTGTCGGCGTAGGACCTTATGTTGACAAACCACTGCGGTATCCGACGTTTAAAAACCGCGGCGCCTGAGCGCCAACCTTTGCCATCGATAACTTGCTCGGCAGCTAGAACTGTTTGCTCAACTGGGTCCCAATAGACATAAGTATCGTCTCTATAAATTAGACCGCTATTGTATAGCTCGAGGAACAATTTTTGTTGAGCCAGAATGTACGGCGTACTGCAGGTCGCGAGCTCGTTAGACCAAGAGTAACCAAACCCAAGTAGCTTCATCGATTTCTTCATCGAAGAGATCGCGTCCCCTGTGAACTGCGCGGCAGGGACTCCGAACTTTATGGCGGCATTTTCCGCAGGCAAGCCGAAGCTATCCCATCCCATAGGATGGAGTACGCTGTAACCTCTAGCGATCTGCATTCTGGCGAGCGTGTCGCCCATAGAGTAATTTCTGACATGGCCAATATGTAGATGTCCGGAGGTATATGGAAACATCTCTAAGACGTAGAACGTCTTGTCGGTCGCATTAGGGTCCCATTCAAAGACTTGGTTTTCGTCCCATTTCGTTTGCCAAAACGCATCTCGGCTACGGTGGTCGTATGTCATCGCGCCTGGCCTATCTTCGCGTTCCGGTAAAAAGTTCACCCTCGTCGATACCGGCGTCTCGGCGCAGTATCATAACTGAATAACCCATATGCGATAGATTATCGCGAAAGAGCGACATATAGGATACATAGACGTTATTCAGCGTTCGCCATGCGTCGCTCTCGAAGCGGGTATCGTCTATCTGACCCAGTATGTTGCGGCAGAAGGTGGTGATATCTGTGTCGGATTTCTGGTCAAATGCCCAGTCACTCTGATGTACGAGGTCTAAGCCGGTCGATCGAAAGAAATCCGTTGCCTCCCGTTTGTATTTCACCGCAATAGGGACCTGGATTGCGGATCTGACTTTATCCACCAGATCCTTCGGCGGCGGTTCCAGGTAATACATTGGTACGGCTGCAAGAAACCCATTGGGCCGCAGGACTCGCAGGTACTCTTTCAAGGCCTGCGATTGATCGTCTATAAGCGATGTAACATTCCCGCAAAACACGAGATCGAAAGTTCCATCTTTAAACGGCAGCGCCTTGGCATCTGCGACCTCGAACGTAGCGGAGGGCGTATTGGCGCGCACAGCTCGGGCCCGAGCGATGGCGATGCTCGCCTCGTTTATGTCGATGCCGACGGTTTCTGCTGCGGTTAAGCGAGCAAACTCGATAGCAGTGAACCCAGTGCTGCATCCTATATCGAGGATCCGACTTTCTCCGCGAATGAACGCTTTCGCAGCAACTTCGTGAATAGTCGCGAGGCCGCCGGGCGGACGATTAGTTTCCTGCACCACACTGATTAATTCGTTGTAGCTCATCGCCGACACTCTATCGGCCGTCAATTTTACGATATTCATCTATTGATACCTTACGGGTTGATAACTTCGCCGTGCTTTCTCAGCCAGAGACAACAGTCCCTGATATCCCCTACGTCGAGTGCCCACATAATGAAGCGTTCGATTCCTAGACCGAAACCCGCCGTCCTAAGGGGACTGACCTTCTTCATTTCGAGGTACCAATGATAAGGTATTGGATCCACATCATGATCCGCAATGGATCGCTCAGTGCTCTGAAAATTGTGGCACCTTTCTCCGGCCCCAAGAATTTCTCCAGGCCCAAGGAGCAAGTCCGCACTCAGGCAGGCCTGCGTGCCCTCCTCCGGACGTTGGTAAAATGGACAACTCATTCTAGGCATATGACTTATCCAAACGGGAGATCCTACGACGGCCATGATTTGGTGCTCTCCCGCGCGTGTCATCGTCATCACCCCAGGCAACAACTCTTTAGTTGCCTCAGGCGCAAAACGAAGAAGTTCTAGGGCATCGCTGTGGCGCAACCGTGGAAAGTTGCCTTTTAAGCTCGCGACGTGTTGCAGGTGAGCTAACGACCCAGCAGATTCCAGTACTTGCCTCTCGCATTTCTCGAGAAGGGTCTGAGCCAGATGGGAAACATATTTCCCGCCCAGTTCAATGATATCATCCAATCCGCCTTCTATTTCGACCTCGGAATGGGAGAATTCTGCTAGATGAGTTGTATCGACATCCTCTCCTCGAAATGAAGAAGAGATATAGTAGACTGGGCGTTTAGCTATTCGAACGCCAAGTTCGAGGAGAAATTGTAAGGAGTCGGCAAGGTAGACTTCCTTGCCTTGAATGATCGCTCGTACCGGTAACGAGTCGCTTCCCAACCCCATTGGGCTCGAGACGCTACCAGTAGTTATTGGGACATGCAGGTTATCAGCGCCGAAGCCCTGAAAAAACGCTCGTGTCTCAATATCAATCGAGCACCTAACTTCATGAATCAGCCGATACCACGGGCTATTCATCAGTTGCGAAAGGTGGTTTTCGGGCTGTCGCCAACTACCGGGCGGTCGGATAAGGTCTGTGTCGGAATGTTTGAGATTCGACGTGCCGAGATGCAAAGGATTCATCAAAAACATCCTCCGGAAGGGGATTGCATCTGAAAAAATACTGGGTTGCAGGGCAATATTGTGAACAATGTAGGCTTGTGTCAACCCCAAATTGCTTACAGCAATACTAATTGCGTCAATCGGAAGTTGCTGATGCCGATTAGCGGGATTTCGTGCTAATCGGCTGACTAGAATAGCCCGCAGTTCGTTGGAGTAAATTTAAGTACGCCAACCGTAAACAGAGTAAATCGCGAGACCTTCCAACCCAGGCTGTACCTCAATTTTTGTTGAAAAGCCTTCTCTTCGAAGCCTATCGCGAGCGATGAACTGCTCGCCGCCTCCAAGGTCATGCACCTCTACGATTACGTTGCGCGTCTTCAAAAGATCTGCGGAAGTGATGCCGTCGAGCGCCAGAAGTTCCGCTTTTTCAACATCGATTTTAATAAGGTCGATTTCCGAGATGTGGTTCTTCTCGATCTCCTCCGATATCGTTCTCATTTCGCACCTATAAGGGTCGCGACGGGACAACAGTGCGTCGATCATGAGTGACATTTCGCTTTCTGAAAATTCTGCCCCCATTTTTTGCGCCTGATTCCGAGCACTCATCTCTAATGTTGTCCTGTCCAGAACTGAGTTAGAGACGATAGAACTCATGATGGTGTAACCGGGATAATAGTATAATACGCATGTTCGTTTTGTGTTACCTGCCGCGCATTCTACCAGAATCGGTGTGTTCACCAAAGGCATAGTGTTCAGTCGATAAATACGTGCACATTCTGGACTTGGTTCAAAGCTAAGTATTCTCGCTTGTGGAAACTTCAGCGCCATGAATATGGAAAACAAACCTATGTTTGCCCCAACATCAATTATTGTACCATTTCCGAATGTCATAAACGGTGGTAGATATACGTTGTCGATAAATATTTCTTTGTAAAGATAGTCAGTCTCATATCGATTTATCTCGGTTATGGAAATTCCGTTGGGGAGTGTACGTTTGTTCATGCCAAAATCTCCTGTTTTTAATAATATTAGAGATTGGTAAATGGCGGCGGGGGTTCTGTCCAGTTGCAACCTGAGGTCGGCCAATATAGTATCCAGCTACCAGACTACGTAGGTTGTCACAGCGCCTGTCAAGTGAATCGAAGGAATTGTTTCACGTCTCAACTATTTGAGGGGTTCGAATGGAATCCGAGAATTCTGGAAGTGTGCGCGCTAATATCGAGTTCCATCAATCGGGGCCGGTGCTAGGGAGTTCAACAGTGTTTGCTCCTGCAGCCGCGTGCGCTGGTGTCGTTCCATTTGAGATCGACACCGAGCTTACGATCAAATTGAAGCGACTTAGCGCGGAAATGGCCACTCCCCTCTTTGCAGTCTTACTCGTCGGTTGGGCCATAGTCTTAAACCGTATTTCTGGCCAGGATGAGTTCGTATTTGGCTTGCCAAGTGACGCTGTCGATCCGCACGAGATGCAAACTTCATCTATCAACAACGCCAGTGTGGTCTTCCTCCAAGTGGAGGCCTCGAAGGACGTTAAAGCGGTAGATTTGCTTGAGGGTGTGCGTGACGTGCTTCGCACCTCACAGGAGAGGGCGTTTGCTCGCGATCAAGCGACGGCGAGACGCGACAATGCATGGTTAAACAGATTTATTGTTAAGCTTCGGAGTAACGATTTCGATAAAAAAGGTCTTGGCATAAATAATGTGGAGGGTGGTGACCAGCTTGAATTTAAGCTACACTATGGTGGCGAAGGAATTATAGGAGATATCGGGTTTTCCGAGGAAAGAATCGGCGCGGATACGGTTGAGCGGTATGTTGGCTACTATGTGAATTCGTTGCGGGCGATGGTCGCGGATTTGCAGCAGCAGGTAGCGCGATTGGATATTCTTTCCGATGAAGAGCGCAGGCTTTTGCTGGAGACGTGGAACCAGACGGCAGCGGATTATCCTTCTGAGAAGTGCATTCACGAGTTGTTTGAGGAGCAGGTTGCCAAGACGCCTGAAG
>NZ_JACVBP010000010.1:0-117367 GCF_014852425.1 Ensifer sp. ENS09 | reverse complement strand
TCGTCGCCAGCAGCGCCGCCGCCCTCGTCAGTGATCGGGCTTATAGACCCCCGCCCTCACAGACGTCAACAGCAACCTTCAAAAAAACTTCAAAAATCGACAACTCACTGTTTATAAACAATAATTCTAGCTGTTGATAAACTAGGTCGATTTGATGCGTCGGAAAACCAGCGAATCTGCAGTGCGAATCTTTGACCAGACGGTCAAAAACCTGACGGCCATTTCGTGTGGTCAAAACGCCCCTCTGAGCGACCTCTTCTACATATAGATAGCAAGGGCCTTTCGGCCGTCAGATGTAGATGCCCCCAGCAAGGAAGCGCCATGCGAAGCGCGCTCACGGATGCGCCTGCTTGCCCTTGGGCCGACTATTGCCGTACTTGCGAACTGTCCGCCCTGCCCAACATGACGATCCATGCGGCGGGCAGACCGACAACATGGTGATGCATGAGCCGACGGATGCGCCGAGGCAGCGCCATCATCTCTATAGGGGCGGAGAACCAGACGTGACGACACAGCTTCCTGCGCTTCCGGTTCGCGAGGTGCTGCCCGCACTGGCGCATACGCTCACCGCAGGCCCCTCCGTGGTGCTTTCCGCCCCGCCCGGCGCCGGCAAGACGACGCTCGTTCCGCTCTTCCTGCTCGATCAGGACTGGGCAAAGGGCGGAAAGATCATTCTGCTCGAGCCACGTCGGCTGGCAGCCCGCGCCGCCGCAGGCCGCATGGCCGAGCTCCTGGGAGAAAAGGTCGGCGAAACGGTCGGCTATCGCATGCGTCTCGACAACCGCGTCTCGGGCAAGACACGCATAGAAGTGGTGACCGAGGGCGTGTTTGCCCGCATGATCCTCGACGACCCCGAACTCAAAGGCGTCGCAGCCGTGCTCTTCGACGAATTCCACGAGCGCTCGCTCGATGCGGATTTCGGGCTGGCGCTGGCGCTCGACGTGCAGGCGGCACTGCGCGACGACCTGAAGATCATCGTCATGTCGGCAACGCTCGATGTCGAGCGGGTCTCGGGCCTGCTCGGCGGTGCGCCGGTCATCGAAAGCCAGGGCCGCAGCTATCCGATCGACATCCGTTACCAGGACCGCGGCGGCGACAGCGTCGAGGATACGATGCTGCGGGCCATTGCCGAGGCGCATCGCACGGAAGACGGCTCGATCCTCGCCTTTTTGCCCGGCCAGGCCGAAATCACCCGCGTCGCCACGCGACTGCAGGACCGCTTCGATAGCAATACGGCGATCGTACCGCTCTACGGCAACCTGACCCAGAAGGAGCAGGATGCAGCGATCCGGCCAGCTCCATCAGGCACCCGCAAAATCGTGCTTGCCACCTCGATCGCCGAGACCTCGATCACCATCGACGGCGTGCGCATCGTCATCGACAGCGGCCTGCAGCGCCTTCCGATCTTTGAAGCCGCGACCGGGATCACCCGGCTGGAGACGGTGCGCGTGTCGCGTGCGTCTGCCGACCAGCGCGCCGGCCGCGCGGGGCGAACCGAACCTGGCATTGCCATCCGCCTCTGGCACAGCGGCCAGACCGCGGCGCTCGCTGCCTTCACGCCGCCGCAGATTCTGGCCAGCGACCTCTCCGGCCTGCTGCTCGACTGCGCCCATTGGGGTGTCAGCGATCCCACCACCCTTGCCTTCATCGATCCGCCGCCGGAAACAACGCTTGCCGAGGCCAGGAAACTGCTGAACAGCCTCGGCGCCCTGGACGAGACCGGCGCGCTGACGCCAGCCGGCCGCAAGATCCGCGATCTCGCCTTGCCGCCGCGGCTTGCGGCCATGGCGGTCGCTGCCGCCGAAGAGGGCCAGGCGGAAGTGGCCTGCCTGCTGGCGGTCATGCTCACCGAACAGGGTCTCGGCGGCAACAGCATCGATCTCGAGGATCGGCTGCGCCGCTTCCGGCAGGAGCGTGGCGACCGCGCCGAGGCCTCGCGCAATCTGGCGCGGCGCATGGCGGCCGAGTTGAAGGGCGCTCCGAAATCTCACGAACCGATCCAGCCGGGTGCGCTGCTGATGCACGCCTTCCCCGACCGCATCGCTTTACAGCGCGGTGGCCGTGGCCGATTCGTCATGGCAAACGGGCGGGGTGCGGAAATTCCGGAGACGGAGCGGCTGGCAGCGGCTTCCATGCTCGTCATCGCCGACCTGACCGGCCGCGCCGGTGGCCAGCGGGTGCTGGCGGCGGCAGAGCTGACGCGCGCCGAGGTCGAGGCGCATATGCCCGAGGCGATTACGCGCGAAGACCAGAGCTTTTTCGACAAGGCCAGCCGACAGGTGCGGGCACGGCGGGTGACGCGGCTCGGCGCCATCATCTTCGAGGAAGCGCCGCTTGCACGACCGACCGGCTCGTCGGCGGCGCGCGCGCTCGCCGACGGCGTGCGCCAACTCGGGCTCGCCGTTCTCCCCTTCTCCAAGGAGGCGATGCAGATGCGCGACCGCATCGGCTTCCTCAATCGTTCGATCGGCGACCCGTGGCCGGATGTTTCCGATCAAGCGCTGCTCGACCGTCTCGACGATTGGTTCGTGCCTTTCCAGCACGGCGTGACCGCGATTGCCGACATCAAGGCATCGAATCTCTCCGACGGTCTGCTCTCCCTCATCCCGCATGAGCGGCAACGCGAACTCGGCAAGCTCGCCCCGACGCATTTCGAAGCGCCGACCGGGCAGCGGCACCCGATCCACTACGACGGCGACGAGCCGCTGCTGTCGATCCGGGTGCAGGAACTCTTCGGCCTGAAGACCCATCCGGCGATCGGCGACGGGCGGCTGCCGCTGCTGCTCGAACTGATCTCGCCTGGCCATCGGCCGATCCAGACGACGCGCGACCTGCCCGGCTTCTGGGCGGGCTCCTGGCGCGACGTGCGCGCTGACATGCGCGGGCGCTATCCGAAGCACCCCTGGCCCGAGGATCCGGCCAACGCGTCGCCGACGACACGGGCCAAGCCCCGTGGTACATGAGACGAAAGCATCGATAATTGGAATGCAGGCACGAATGACCACTGTTGCGCTCGAACACAACAACGACCAGACCAGCAACCGCAGCCTGCGCCTGCAGACGCTTGTGCGACTGCGCTGGTTGGCCGTCGGCGGCCAGTCGATCGCCGTCCTCATCACCGCCTTCTGGCTGCAGTTTCCGCTGCCCTTGATTTCTTGCCTGGTGCTGATCGCGAGCCTGGCGCTGGTCAACGCCTATGTCACACTGCGCTATCCTCCGACGCACCGGCTGCAGCCGCCGGCCGCCTTCGCGCTTCTCGGCCTCGATCTCGCGCAGATCACCGGGCTGCTGTTCATCACCGGCGGGCTCACCAATCCCTTCGCGCCGCTGCTCTGCGTACCGGTCATCATTTCCTCGGCGTCGCAGCCGAAATCGCACAGCATCATCCTCGCCGGTTTTGCGGTGATCGCCATCACCGCACTCGCCTTCTCGCCCTTTCCGCTGCCCTGGTATCCGGGCACGGTTCTCCTGATGCCGCGGGTGCTGACCGCAGGCATCTGGTTCGCGATCGTATCGATGACCGCCTTTGCCGCCTTTTATACCTACCGCGTGTCTCTGGAAGCGAGTGAGCTGTCGGAGGCGCTGACGGCGACCGAACTGGTGCTGCAGCGGGAAAAGCACCTGTCGCAGCTCGATGGGCTTGCGGCCGCTGCGGCCCACGAGCTCGGTACACCGCTTGCGACGATCAGCGTCGTTGCCAAGGAGATGGAACGCGAACTCGGCGACGATCCGCGCTTCGGCGAGGACGTGCATCTGCTGCGCAGCCAGAGCGAACGCTGCCGCGATATTCTGAAGCGGCTGACGACCCTGTCCTCCGAGAGCGAGGAGCACATGCGGCTTTTGCCGCTGTCGTCACTGATAGAGGAGGTGATGGCGCCGCATCGCGAGTTCGGCATCCACATCGAGCTCATCGAAAAGGGCGACCGTGCCGCCGAGCCGGTCGGCAACCGCAATGCCGGCATTCTCTACGGGCTCGGCAACCTCTTGGAAAACGCCGTCGACTACGCCAAAAAACAAGTGACCGTAACCGTCGAGCACACCGCGGATCGGGTTCGCGTCACGATCGCCGACGACGGTGACGGCTTTGCACCCGATATCCTGCAGCGGATCGGCGAGCCCTATGTGACGCGTCGGCAGAAGGATGACAGCGCCGGCGGCCTCGGCCTCGGGCTCTTCATCGCCAAGACGCTGCTCGAGCGTTCGGGCGCGCGCCTGCGCTTCGAGAATGGCGGGCCGGACAGGCCGGGCGCCCGGGTCAGCGTCGAATGGCCGCGCGCCCTGATGGATACGAAACTGGCGAAATGACATTTCGCAGTTTATTGAACGACAGCAGAAGAAACCTATAATCTCGGCGAAAGCGTTCTGTTTTCGCTCAAGGATTGCGAGAATGACCGACAAATCGACAGCTTCGCCCAGCACCACCGCACAGGACGCCGAACTGATCGGGCCGGACCGCACCCTGCTCCTGGTCGATGACGACGCGCCCTTTCTCAGACGGTTGGCCCGCGCCATGGAAGCCCGTGGCTTTTCGGTCGACATCGCCGAATCGGTCGCGGAAGGCATTGCCAAGGCCAAGGGCAACCCGCCGAAATACGCGGTGATCGACCTCAGGCTCGGCGATGGCAGCGGCCTCGACGTGATCGAGGCGATCCGCGGACGGCGCGACGACACGCGCATGATCATGCTGACCGGCTACGGCAACATCGCCACTGCCGTGAATGCGGTGAAGCTCGGTGCGGTCGACTATCTCGCCAAGCCTGCCGACGCCGACGACATCTTTGCGGCACTCGTGCAGCGCCAGGGCGAGCGCGTCGAGCCGCCGGAAAACCCGATGTCGGCCGATCGCGTCCGCTGGGAGCATATTCAGCGCGTTTATGAGATGTGCGAGCGCAATGTCTCGGAAACGGCACGCCGGCTCAACATGCACCGCCGCACGCTGCAGCGCATTCTCGCCAAGCGCGCGCCGAAGTAAGCAACCGGCTCCCGCGACCGGCGCAAAACCGCTGCTCCGGTCATCTCCCCTCCAGGCTCAGTCGCGACCGCCGGAGAGGATGTCGCCAATCGAATCGCCAAGTTCGCCGTTGCGCTCTGCCGCCCATTCCGCGAGCATCAACCGTTGCGCCGCCGTACGGGCAAAAAGCTGGAGCACCGACTTGCGCGTCGCCGGCGGCAGCTTGTGCTCGGGCGCCTCGCGAACGATGTGGCCTTCATAACCATCAGACAGCAGCAGCCCGCAGTCCTCCGGGAAGATATCGAGCGGCACGCCGGCATGGGTGGCGAAGAACAGCCGGTCGCAATGCTGGCGGTAATCCGGCCATTTGCGGTCGACGCGAAAGTCCTCGATCGAGGTTTTGATCTCGACGATCCAGATCTCGCTCTTCATCGACAAGGAGATCAGATCGGCGCGCCGCCCACTCGCCAAGGTTAGTTCCGGCAGGACGGAATGGCGCAGATCGGCGAAAAGCCGCTGCACGCCGCGGCGCACCATCATCGCGCGATTCGATTGGCGGCCGTCGATCAAGGGGTTGTCGCCATGGATGGAGAGGATCGTCATGCGTCCGGTGTCCCTTTGGGCCGGTCATTTTTGTTGCAAAAAAACAAGGGTCATGGAATTTGCACTTTTCAGCCAAATTGTGGCCGCGCAATCTCTTGCATAGCTCAAACTAATCGAAAATAACCGTAGTCACTGTCGGTCGCGGCGACCCAGTTTTACTTCGCTTCTTTTTAAGAGACTCCCATGCGCTTCCGCAATGCCTTCCTCTTGTGCAGCCTCGCGGCGACACTCGCCGTTGCCGGCTGCTCGACGACCTCGTCCAAGCCCAAAACGGCTGCGAACGAACCCGCGCCCGCAACGGTACAGGTTGCTACGAATCAGATCTTTAACGGCGATTATGGCGCAGTTGAGGACCACGGTTACGCGCTGCCGGCCATCCCGATCAGCAAGGTCGATACTCGTTTCCATCGCCAGATCGTCGATTACGCCACCAGCGAGCGCCCCGGAACGATCGTCGTCAACACGCCGAATCGCTTCCTCTATTACGTGCTGCCCGGCGGCAAGGCCGTTCGTTACGGCATCGGCGTCGGCAAGGCCGGTTTTGCATGGGAAGGCGAAGCCTATATCGCCTGGAAGCAGGAATGGCCGATGTGGCATCCGCCGAAGGAAATGGCGGAACGCAAGCCGGAAGTCGCCAAGTATGTCGAAGATGGCATGGGCCCAGGCCTCAAGAACCCGCTTGGCGCCCGCGCGCTCTACCTCTTCAATGACCAGGGCAAGGACACCCTGTTCCGCCTGCACGGCACGCCGGAGTGGTCCTCGATCGGTACCGCAGCCTCGTCCGGCTGCATCCGCCTGATCAACCAGGACATCATCGACCTCTATTCGCGCGTTCGCCCCGGCAAGAGCGCCCGCGTCGTCGTCCAGCAGTAAACAAGTCCGATCGACTGAAATCGAAAGGCCGCCAATCATCTCGGCGGCCTTTTTCTTTTTCAGTGTCTGCATCTATCGACGCAAGAGCGGCCGGCCAGCCAGGTTCGACCGGCCTTCCCAGAAGTTGCTTAGGCGGCGCTCAGCGCCTTCAGCTCCAGGCGGCGACGGTGCAGGACCGGCTCGGTGTAGCCGTTCGGCTGTTCGCGGCCCTTGAGGACGAGTTCGACGGCCGCCTGGAAGGCGATCGAGCCGTCGAAGTTGCCGGCCATCGCGACATAAAGCGGATCGTCGGCGTTCTGGCCGTCGACGACGGCCGCCATGCGCTTCATCGTCTCGACGACCTGGGCCTCGGTGACGACGCCGTGGTGCAGCCAGTTGGCCATGTGCTGGGCGGAAATGCGCAGCGTCGCGCGGTCTTCCATCAGGCCGACATTGTTGATGTCGGGGACCTTCGAGCAGCCAACGCCCTGGTCGACCCAGCGAACGACGTAGCCGAGGATGCCTTGCGCGTTGTTGTCGAGTTCGCGCTGGATTTCCTCCGGCGTCCAGTTCGGACGGACGGCGACCGGTACCGACAGGATATCGGAGAGCTTGGCGCGGGCGCGGCTCTTCAGGCTCGCCTGGACCTCTGCGACATTGACGCGATGGTAGTGCGTGGCATGCAGCGTCGCTGCGGTCGGCGACGGAACCCAAGCGGTGTTGGCGCCGGCCTTCGGGTGGGCGATCTTCTGTTCCAGCATCGCTGCCATCAGGTCGGGCATCGCCCACATGCCCTTGCCGATCTGGGCGTGGCCGGACAGGCCGCATTCAAGCCCGACGTCGACGTTCCAGTTTTCGTAGGCGCCGATCCAGGCCGCCTGCTTCATGTCGCCCTTGCGGATCATCGGGCCCGCTTCCATCGAGGTGTGCATTTCGTCGCCGGTGCGATCGAGGAAACCGGTGTTGATGAAGACGACGCGCTCGCGGGCAGCGCGGATGCATTCCTTGAGGTTGACCGTGGTGCGGCGTTCCTCGTCCATGATGCCCATCTTCATGGTGTTGGCGGGCATGCCGAGCGCCTTTTCGACACGGCCGAAAATCTCGCTGGCGAAGGCGACTTCCTCGGGGCCATGCATCTTCGGCTTGACGACATACATGGACCCCTCGCGGGAGTTCATGCGGCGCCCCCCCTTGCCGACATCGTGCAGGGCAATCAGCGCGGTGACCATGGCATCCATGATGCCTTCGGGCACTTCGTTGCCGTCTCGATCAAGGATAGCCGGATTCGTCATGAGGTGGCCGACGTTGCGAACCAGCATCAGCGAGCGCCCCGGCAGAGACAAAGTGCCGCCGGCGGTGGCTGTGTGGATGCGATCGGGATTGAGGCGACGGATGAAGGTCTTGCCGCCCTTGGCGACTTCTTCTTCGAGGTCGCCCTTCATCAGGCCCAGCCAGTTGCGGTAGACGACGACCTTGTCTTCGGCGTCGACGGCCGCAACCGAATCCTCGCAGTCCATGATCGTGGTGATCGCCGATTCGAGAATGACGTCGGCGATGCCGGCCGGATCTTCCTTGCCGATCGGCGTGGACGCGTCGAGAACGACGATCGCATGCAGATTGTTGTGCCGGAGAACGATCTCGAAGCGCTCGCCTTCCGAACCACCGTGGCCCACGAACTGGGCGGGGTTGCGAAGCGTCGTGCTCGAACCGTCCTTGAGGCCGACCGTCAGCGCATTGCCGGCGACCTTGAGCGACGTGACGTCGGCCCAGTTGCCCTTTTCCAGCGGCGCGCTGGCATCGAGGAAATCGCGCGCCCAGGCAATGACCTTGGCGCCGCGCTTCGGATTGTAGCCGCGGCCCTTTTCGGCGCCATCGGCGACCGAGATCGCATCCGTGCCGTAGAGCGCGTCATAGAGCGAACCCCAGCGTGCATTGGCGGCGTTCAGCGCATAGCGCGCATTCATGACGGGAACGACGAGCTGCGGTCCGGCGATGGTTGCAATTTCCGGATCGACATTGGCAGTCGAAACGCTGAACGCGCCACCCTCGGGCAGCAGATAGCCGATATCGCGCAGGAAGGTCTGATAGGTCTCCATGTCGCTCGGCGCGCCGTTCTGCTTGTACCAGGCGTCGAGCTTGGCCTGCAGGTCGTCGCGCTTGGCGAGCAGAGCCCGGTTCTTCGGGGCCAGGTCGTGCACGAGGGCGGAAAGCTGCTCGAAGAAATGTTCGGCCTCGACGCCGGTTCCCGGCATCGCCTCTTCCACCAGGAAGCGATGGAGGTCCGCATCAATCTTCAATCCATAGGTCTCAATGCGGTCCATCTGCCAACTCCTTGAAATAGACGTAAGGAGCGCCACCGATCCGAACGGATGCGATGAAAACGCCCCAACATGTTGATCTTGCGCCTGAAGCGGGTCGCGGACCAGCCCATGCGCAATACGCGCGTGAAACGGCCGCAGTTTCTCATCAATTCATTCCCTGTCAATTCTGCAAGGATGCGAAGAATTGTTTCCGAAATGGAAAAGATCAGCCGTGCGCGATGCGCGGACGACCGCTGGCGGACGCAATGAACCGGGCCTCGACGAGCTTACGGTTGCCCTCGACTTCCGGCGCATCGATTTCCTCGCGCAACAAAGAAGCGGGTTCATCGGCACCATTGGTGCGCGCCATTTCCAGTGCCGTCGTCTCGGCCCGCCGGCGCGCGGCATCAAACGCCTTATCCTGATCGAGAAAACGTTCGCTGGCCCCGGCACCGTTGACGACGAAGATGCCCTCCTCCGGCATCGTCACGAAAACGGTGACCGTGGCGCTCACCTGGCCGACCACGGCGCCGACGGCATTGGCGACGCCGGCCTCCTCGGGAATGGCGGCTTCGGTTCCGAGCATCTCGGCGATAGCCGGGTAATAAACCGGCGCCGAAGCTCCAAGGCCGACGAGTGGGCGATCGAGACCCAGCGCGAAACGCACGATGCCCGGCGTCCGGGTCAGCGCACGATCGACGGCCTGAGACACGGCGGGATCGATCGCACCGGCACCGTCCTCGCCAAGGCAGGCCTGCAGGATGACTTCGGAGGATTGCCGCGTCAGGCGGTCGACGATCATCTGCGCCATCGCCTCCGGAGAAGAAGCAATCGGCTGGCCGGAGCCGTCGCGGGTGCGGGCGGCAAGCTGGATGCCGAGTTCGGCCGCTTCCAGGTTCCATTGCGACTGCCGGCCGAGCACGTGCATGGCGTCGGACGGCGTCAGACCACAGATATGGACGAGCCCGCGGGCCACCAGGCGATCGAGCGTCGCCTTCTGCGGCGTCGAGACCAGCAGCGTTTCCAGCGACACGGGGACGCTATCGATGCGCTCGTAGAGCGCCTGCTCCTGTGGCTGCAGGCCGCTTGCAAGATGATCCGGTAGGCCGGTGCGGACGGCAAAGCGTCCATTGTTGCGTCCGGTGTGCTGGGCGCGCATCTGTCTTTCAAGAACGGCGATGACCGCGTCGCCGTGGAGCGCTGCGGCAAGGCTGAGCGGCATCAGCCGGCGTGGGCCGAGGTCGATCTTCGCCTTGAGGCCGCGATCGTTGATGCGCACTTCCGAATCGCCGCCGAGACCGTAGGTCCGCATCGCCACCGCCTCGACCATGGTGCGAAAGCCGCCGACAACGGCCCCTTCGGCGTCGAGCCGCGGTCGCCCGCCGTCGAGCACGGCGACGTCGGTCGTCGTTCCGCCGATGTCGGAGACCACGGCATTGTCGAGGCCGGTCAGATGCCTTGCGCCGACGAGGCTCGCCGCCGGGCCGGAAAGAATGGTTTCGATCGGGCGCAGTCGCGCCTCCTCGGCCGAAATCAGCGCACCGTCACCGCGCACCACCATCATCGGCACGTCGATGCCGCGCGCCTTGAGGAACCCTTCGCAGGAGCCGATCAGCCGGTCGATCATCGAGACCAGACGGGCGTTGAGAAGTGTCGTCAGGGCCCGGCGCGGGCCACCCAGTTTCGACGAGAGTTCGTGGCTGCAGGTGACCGGCAGATGCGAGACTTCGCGAATACGGTCGCGCACACCCTTTTCGTGAGCCGGGTTGCGGACGGCGAAATAGCCGGCAACAGCGAAGGAGGAGATCTGACCAGCAAGCGTTGGCAGGACAGCGTCCAGTTCGCTCATGTCCAGCGGCGTCTCACCGCCATGCACATTGTGCCCGCCCGGCAGGAAGATCACCGGGTCGGAGCCGAGCGCTTCCTGCAAACCGTCGCGCTTCAGATCCTCGGGGCCGAAACCGATCATGACGAGGCCGGCGCGACCGCCCTGCCCCTCGACCAGCGCATTGGTGGCAAGCGTCGTCGACAGCGAGACCATGCTGATTGCCGAGACCGGCACCTTGGCCTGATCGAGCACCGCCTCGACCGCACCGGAAATGCCGACCGCGAGGTCGTGACGGGTCGTCAGCGCCTTGGCCTTGGCGACCACCCCTTGCGTCTCCGAGAAGAGGGCGGCGTCGGTGTAGGTCCCGCCGGTGTCGATGCCGAGAAGAAAATGGGAGGTCAATTCGCGCAGTCCGGAATTCGCGCGGGGCGCAGAGGCCCCGGGTTCAATGGGGATCGATGCGGTGATATGACATATTTCAAGGGAAAACCATCGTGCCGCAGACATCGATGATCTGTCGAGCGACACAAAGGCAGGCCGGAGACATAGCGCATGCACCAACGCCGCCGTCCACTCGCCTTTGTTTGGCTGCTTTCAGCCATTTCGCTTGGCCTTACGACTGGCGCGGCGCACGCCCAGGACACGGACGAGGAAGAATACAAGCCGCAGCTTCCCGAAGTCGCGATTTACAAGGCGATGCTCGATGCCAACAAGCAGACCGGCTGGATCCAGTTTCGCGACTATGACGACCGGCAACTGATCTATTTCACCGCATTGCAGACGATGCATTGCCGGCTATCGGAAATCCGCTATTCGATCAATTCGGACGCGCTCGACCAACGCTTCCCGCTGGCCAAGTGCAATCCGCAGCTGCCTTTCAATCTGCCTGGCGACGAGACAGCTGAGTATGTCTATATCTCGCTACCCGCCAAAACGGCGCAGACGCTGACGATCCAGGCGGTCTGGGACGATGGCGCCGGCAGCGAGATCGTCGTCTACAAACCCTGCGACAATGTCGGCGACGCGACCTGCGCCCAGATCAAGACGATCAAGAAACCGTCGAAGATGCTGCAGCAGCCGAAGCCGGCGGATTCTCCGGTGCGTTCGGTACAGTCACCGATCCCCGGCAAGACCTTCAGCGAACCGAAACCCTCATCGGCAACCCGCCCCGCGGTTGAGTAGTGAGCCGCTGCACCGGCCAGGGATTGGTCTCCGCGGTCGGATCGAAGCGGTAGCGGTGCATCATCACCGCGAGCGCGATCACCGCCTCCTGCAGTGCGAAGGTCGCGCCGATGCAGACGCGCGGCCCGGCGCCGAAGGGCAGATACTGGTAGCGGTGCAGCTTTTCGCGGTTTTCCGGGAGGAAACGCTCGGGCATGAAAGCGCGCGGCTTCTCCCAATAGAGAACGTGGCGATGCAGCGTCCAGGGCATGATCAGCACGGCGATACCCTTAGGTATACGGACGCGCTCGCCTGACTGCGAGGTCCATTGGTCCTCCTCGATCGCAGCACGGTTGATCGACGGCGCTGGCGGATAGAGCCGCATTGCCTCCTCGAAGGCGGCGAGAACATGCGGCATCAGGCCGAGCCACTCGACCGGCTCGGCACCACCTGCGATCACAGCATCGATCTCTGCCTCCATCGTCTCGCGATAGGCGGGCGTATTGGCGACGCAGTAGAGCGTCCAGGCAAGTGCCCGGGCGGTGGTCTCATGCCCCGCACCGATGAAGGTGAGGATGTTGTCTTCGATCTCGGCGGTCGAAAGTCCCTGGCTGCCTTCGATCTCCAAAAGCAGCGTCAGGAAATCCTGCGGCGTGCCCTTCGGGTCCTCCACCATCTTGCGGCGGCGAAGCGCCATGGTCTCCGACACGATCGAGCGGAAACGGTTCATCACCTTCCTGCCGCCGATCCGGGTCGGGCGCGGAACCCACTCCGGCGCGAGCAGGATGTCCATCGGATCGACGCGGCCCATCCGGTGCAGCAGTTCCTCGACGCTCTGGACGAAGCCTTCGCGCTCGACGGCGACCTCCCCGGAAAACAGCGTTTCGGCCAGGATATCGAAGGTCAGCTCCGTCATGTCGTTCGCGACATTGGTGGTAAAGGGTGCCTTCTTGGCTCCAGCATAGCGCTCGACGAACGCTTCCGAACTGCGCAGCATCTGCCCGGCGAAACCCTTGGCGTGGCGCGGCGTGAACACCGGCGCCATGGCCTTGCGTGAACGCTTCCAGACCTCGCCTTCCGCCGTCAGCAGCCCGTCGCGCAGGATCGGCCTGAGGATGAGCCGCCGCACCTTCGACATTTCGTAATTGGCGACATTGTCGACGAGGATATGGCGGATGAGGCCGGGATCGTTGACGATCAGGGTGCGCTGGGTGACGAACTTCGTCTCGATCCAGGGCAGCGTATAGGACGGCTCGCCCCACAGTTCGAGCGGATTGCGCAGCACGGTCCTGATGATCTTCAGGTAGGAAGGAATGCCGACACGGGGGACGGGAGCCGGCGGTTCGAACGGCTCCGGACGCATGTCCATGGTGATTGCCTTTCTCGATTGCCCCAGGATTTCAGGTTTTTACGGCGCAATCAAGGAAAGTGCTTCACGTGAATCACAGCAGGCTTTCGAGTTCCGACAGCTTGTCGTTGACGAGCCAGCCGTAATAGTTCTCCTCCGGCCATTGCGCCTGACCGTTCTGGATCTTGGCGGCGAGTGCGGCCGCACGGCCATCGGGATTGCCGACATTGTAGAGCGTCGCGGTGACGCCTGGGTTGGTGGAGATATCGACGCCGGCGATCGACTTGTAGGCATCGATCGAGTGGCGGATCGAGGCCGCCATATAGGCGAGCGACACGTCCGGATCCATGATTGCCTCATAGACGCCCGCGGCGTTGTTCTCGTCCAGACGCTCATAGCCCGAGGTCTTCGCGACGATATCGGTCAACATCAGCGCGGTCAGCGGGTTGATCTGACCGAGGCCAAAGGTCTGGCCGGCGAAGAACGGCTGGAAGAAGACGGCGCTGAACCGGTTGTTCGGGTAGGACTTGCCGCCCACCGACTTGCCACGGAAGTCGTTGTCCCAGACCCGCTCGCGGCAACTCCACAGCGCATAGGCGCCCTTCTTGGCGCCGCATTCGGAAAATTGCGGGCGAGCCACGAATTCGGCGACCGTCTCGCCATCATAGCCGAACTGGAAGCTGTTGCCGGCATAGGCCGCCGCCTTGACGTAATAGGACTGCAGCCGGTCGTAGGCGTCGACATTGTAGGTGTGCTCG
Organism: Ensifer sp. ENS09; assembly: GCF_014852425.1. Taxonomy (NCBI): domain Bacteria; kingdom Pseudomonadati; phylum Pseudomonadota; class Alphaproteobacteria; order Hyphomicrobiales; family Rhizobiaceae; genus Ensifer; species Ensifer sp. ENS09. Next base: position 103,566 of record NZ_JACVBP010000010.1, on the reverse strand, counting down.
CCGACGATGGCGCCGACCATGTGGATCGGCGCGATGCCATAGGCGCGCGACACGGACTTGATCTTGCTGATCAGCTGCTTGTCGGTCGCCAGGAGATCGCGGACCTTGTCGAACTTGGCGTCAAAGGACGTGCGGCCGGCCTTGGTGCGGCGCACGGATGCGCCGGGGATCGCCGGTTGCTCGACGTTGCGGTTGCCCGGCGGAACGTCGGTCGCGGCGAATGACTGGCTTGCGGTCAGGCAAAACGTGGCGATAGCGAGCATGCAGGCGGTGAAACGCACGATCTCTTCTTCCTGTGACTGGTGGAGGCTGCCTCGGTCGGCGGGGCGCTCCTACGCCAAGATCATGTCGGAAAGATGCCCGGACCACGATCGGTAACCGCATCCGTGTTAGAAAAAATGCGGCCGCCTGTCGAGAGACAGGCGGCCTGCGTATTCAGGGTTGCGGGCGTTTGCATGGCCCTACGACCGAAATGTCACAGGATGTAGCGCGACAGGTCGGTGTTGGCGGCGAGGTCGCCGACATGCTTGCGCACATATTCGGCGTCGATCGTCACCTCGTGGCCTGCACGGTCGGGTGCATTGAACGAGATCTCGTCCAGCACACGCTCCATCACGGTCTGCAGCCGGCGGGCACCGATGTTCTCGACCGTGGCGTTCAACTGCACGGCCACATCTGCAAGCGCGTCGATCGCGTCGTCCGTGAAGTCGAGCTTGACCTCTTCCGTGTCCAGCAGCGCCTTGTACTGGCGGATGAGGCTCGCCTCGGTTTCCGTCAGGATGCGGCGGAAGTCTTCCTTGGTCAGCGCGCGCAGCTCGACGCGGATCGGCAGGCGGCCCTGCAATTCCGGCAGCAGGTCCGACGGCTTTGCCACATGGAAGGCGCCGGACGCGATGAAGAGGATGTGGTCGGTCTTGACCGGCCCGTATTTGGTGGCGACCGTCGTGCCTTCGACGAGCGGCAACAGGTCTCGCTGCACGCCTTCACGCGACACGCCGGCGCCCATGCCGCCTTCCCGCGAGGCGATCTTGTCGATTTCGTCGAGGAAGACGATGCCGTCGTCCTCAACTGCCTTCATGGCCTCACGCTGGATCTGCTCGTTGTCGAGCAGCTTGTCGGACTCGTCGTCGATCAGCATGGCATAGGAAGCCTTGACGGTCGTCTTGACCTTCTTGGTGCGGCCGCCGAGCGCCTTGCCGAACATCTCCGAAAGATTGAGCACGCCGATATTTGCGCCCGGCATGCCCGGGATCTCGAAGCCGCCGCCCGGTGCGCCGGTCTCGGCGATGTCGATCTCGATTTCCTTGTCGTCGAGCTCGTTGGCCCGCAGCTTCTTGCGGAAACTGTCGCGCGTTGCCGGCGATGCAGTGGCGCCGACCAACGCGTCGAGCACACGCTCCTCGGCATTCTGGTGGGCCTTGGCCTTGACTTCGACGCGGCGCTTTTCGCGCACGAGACCGATGCCGACTTCGACGAGGTCACGGATGATCTGCTCGACGTCGCGGCCGACATAGCCGACCTCGGTGAACTTGGTCGCCTCGACCTTGACGAAGGGCGCGCCGGCGAGCTTGGCAAGCCGCCTGGAGATCTCGGTCTTGCCGACACCGGTCGGTCCGATCATCAGGATGTTCTTCGGCATCACCTCGTCGCGCAGCTCGTCGCCGAGCTGCTGGCGGCGCCAGCGGTTGCGAAGCGCGATCGCCACGGCGCGCTTGGCGTCGTTCTGGCCGATAATGAAACGGTCGAGTTCCGACACGATTTCCCTGGGTGAAAACGTACTCATGTAGTCCTCTCAAACTCGGTCCGCGTCAGCTCCATCAGGAGGGTGCGGCCGGACGTATCAATCCATTCTGCGTAAGGCACGAAGCCGGCCTTGGTGTAGGCGCTGACAGCCCTTCGGTTGCCGGCGTCGGGGTCGATCACGACGCGGGGGGCGCCGGCGGCAAAGAGCCGCCCGGCAAAGGCCCGGACCGCGAGCGAGGCGACGCCCCTGCCCGTCAGTTCCGCCGGGCCGATGAAGATGTCGATACCGGGCACATCGGCCGGCATGTCCTTCGCCCAGGGCTCGTCGTCCGGGTACTGGGCCGGCACCCAGGACTGGATGTAGCCCGCCGGCTTGCCGGCCACGTGGAAGATGAAGCCTTCCACTTCTCCCGACGCACAGCCTTCGCGGATCAGCTCCACTTCCTTGTCCGGGTCGCCCCACCATTGCCGCACATGCGGCTCGCTTAGCCAGGCATGCAGCAGCGGCAGGTGGCTATCGGCCACCGGCACGAAACTGACATGCGCGGGCTCATTGGGCATCCAGTGTCTCCACGACGATATTGTGGTTGGTGTAGACGCAGATGTCGCCGGCGATCTGCAGCGCCCGGCGGGCGATGTCTTCGGCCGACTTGTCGCTGTCCATCAGGGCGCGGGCGGCGGCAAAGGCGTAGTTGCCGCCCGATCCGATGGCGATCGTGCCGTGCTCGGGTTCGAGAACGTCGCCATTGCCGGTGATCGCCAGCGTGATCGACTTGTCGGCAACCAGCATCATCGCTTCGAGATTGCGCAGATACTTGTTGGTGCGCCAGTCCTTGGCGAGCTCGACAGCAGCGCGCATCAGCTGGTCGGGATACTGCTCGAGCTTGGCTTCGAGCCGTTCCAGCAACGTGAAGGCATCGGCGGTGGCGCCGGCAAAACCGGCAATCACGTCGCCCTTGGCAAGCCGCCGCACCTTGCGCGCGTTGCTCTTCATCACGGTCTGGCCAAGGCTCACCTGGCCGTCGCCAGCCATCACCACCTTGCCATCCTTGCGTACCGTGATGATGGTCGTCGCATGCATCGTTCCGTAGGGATTGTGTTCGCTCATCAAATTACCCGTAGGCCCCTGATACGCGGGGCATTGCGGCTCGTGACTCGAGCCTGGTTGCTTGAGGCCTATGTAAGTACGGCAGACAGGTTTGCAAATGGCAACAGGCCGCCGGCGCAATCTTCGTTCGGCGGCTGGCACCGGATGATTCGAATCGACCGTTCAAGTTCTGGATATTTCAGCTTTTGCCTGATAAGGAGCCGCGTCAGCGTATACAGGAGAGCCCGATGGCAGAAGCCACGTCCAGCCGCACCGCAGAGGTTTCGCGAAAGACCAACGAAACCGCGGTATCCGTATCGGTCAACATCGACGGCACCGGAATCTCCAAGATTTCGACCGGCGTCGGTTTCTTCGACCATATGCTGGACCAGCTCGCCCGACATTCGCTGATCGACATGGAGATCAAGACGGACGGCGACCTGCATGTCGACGATCACCATACGGTCGAAGACACCGGCATTGCCATCGGCCAGGCGATTGCCAAGGCGCTCGGCGACCGGCGCGGCATCACCCGCTACGCCTCGCTCGACCTCGCGATGGACGAGACGATGACGCGCGCGGCGGTGGACGTTTCCGGCCGGCCGTTCCTCGTCTGGAACGTGACCTTCACGTCGCCGAAGATCGGCACCTTCGACACGGAACTCGTGCGCGAATTCTTCCAGGCGCTCGCCCAGCACGCCGGGATCACGCTGCATATCCAGAACATCTACGGCGCCAACAACCATCATATCGCCGAGACCTGCTTCAAGTCCGTCGCCCGCGTGCTTCGCACCGCAACAGAAATCGACCCGCGCCAGGCCGGCCGCGTTCCCTCGACCAAGGGGACCCTTGCCTAAGCGGCCAGTCACTGGCTTTGACTCATGGCTTCTTACATGATCCTCACCCCGCCGGGTGCGCGCGCCAACGACGAGCGGGCGCGCTTCGTCGCCGACGGCTTTTCCTGGTGGGCCTTCCTTTTCCCTGCGCTGTGGCTTCTGGCCAAGCGCCAATGGGCAATCGGCATCGCAGTTGCTGTTCTGCAGATCTCGTTAATATTCCTGTCGAACCACGAGAGCGGCTTCTTGCCGTCTCTCCTGTCGCACCTCGCGCTTCGGCTGGTGGTGGCGCTCGAAGGACCGGTTCTGGTGGCGCGCAGCCTGACGGCCCGTGACTGGACGCTGCGCTCCATCGTGCCGGCGCCCAATCTCGAAGCGGCCGAAGAAATCTATTTCACGAGCCTGGCTTCGAACGAAACCAAGCCCGCCGCCCCTTCCCCGGCCGACTGGACCGTGCGCAAGCCCTCAAGTGGCGGCCCTGGCCTCGGCCTTTTTGATTCCTACGGAGAACGCTGATGCGCGTCGCCATTATCGATTACGGCTCGGGCAACCTGCGCTCGGCCACCAAGGCCTTTGAACGGGCCGCCCGCGAAGCCGGCATTGCAGCCGAGATCGACCTTACCGACAAGCCGGAGCGGGTGGCGAGCGCCGACCGCATCGTGCTTCCGGGCGTCGGCGCCTATGCCGATTGCCGCCGCGGCCTGGCCGCCGTCGACGGCATGGAGCAAGCGTTGACGGAGGCGGTCGAACAGGCTGGCCGGCCGTTCCTCGGCATCTGCGTCGGCATGCAGCTGATGTCGTCGCGCGGGCTTGAGAAGACCATCACCCATGGTTTCGGCTGGATCCCCGGCGATGTCGTCGAAATGACGCCCGCCGACACGACGTTGAAGATCCCGCAGATCGGCTGGAACACGCTGAAGCTCAAGCGCGAGCATCCGCTGTTTGACGGCATCCGTGTTGGCGAAGCCGGTCTGCACGCCTATTTTGTGCATTCGTACCATCTGGCCGCTGAGAACGCGGCCGACGTGGTCGCCGAGGCCGACTATGGCGGACCGGTCACGGCCTTCGTCGCCAACGGCAACAAGGCGGGTTCACAGTTCCACCCGGAAAAGAGCCAGGCGCTCGGCCTCGCCCTCATCTCGAATTTCCTGCGCTGGAAGCCCTGAGCTTTCGCACGACTGATTGGACAGACCCATGATCCTTTTTCCCGCGATCGACCTGAAAGACGGGCAATGCGTGCGCCTGAAGCTCGGCGACATGGACCAGGCGACGGTTTACAACCCCGACCCGGCGGCCCAGGCTCTTGCCTTCGAAGACCAGGGCTTTGAATGGCTGCACGTCGTCGACTTGAACGGCGCCTTTGCCGGCGAGACGGTCAACGGTGCCGCCGTCGACGCTATCCTCAAGGCGACCAAGAACCCGGTGCAGCTTGGCGGCGGCATCCGCACACTCGACCATATCGAAAACTGGCTGTCGCGCGGGCTTGCCCGCGTCATCCTCGGCACCGTCGCCGTTCGTGATCCGGCGCTCGTCATCGAAGCCTGCGCCAAGTTCCCGGGCAAGGTCGCGGTCGGCATCGACGCGAAGGGCGGCAAGGTGGCCGTCGAAGGCTGGGCCGAGGCATCCGAACTCGGCGTGATCGAGCTTGCCAAGAAGTTCGAGGGCGCTGGCGTTTCGGCGATCATCTATACCGACATCGACCGCGACGGCATCCTGACCGGCATCAACTGGGCCTCGACGCTGGAACTGGCGGACGCGGTTTCCATTCCTGTCATCGCGTCGGGTGGCCTCGCCTCGATGGACGATATCAGGCGTATGGTCGAGCCGGATGCACGCAAGCTCGAAGGCGCCATCTCTGGCCGCGCGCTCTACGACGGCCGTATCGACCCGCAGGAGGCGCTGGATCTGATCCGCGCCGCGAGAAAGGCTTGAACCATGACGCTTAAAGCCCGCGTTATCCCCTGCCTCGACGTCAAGGACGGCCGTGTCGTCAAGGGTGTCAACTTCGTCGACCTGATCGACGCCGGCGACCCGGTGGAGGCGGCCCGCGCCTATGACGCTGCCGGCGCCGACGAACTCTGCTTCCTCGACATCACTGCGTCCTCGGACAATCGCGAGACGATCTTCGACGTCATCGCCCGTACCGCCGAACAATGCTTCATGCCGCTGACCGTCGGCGGCGGCGTTCGCCAGGTTTCTGACATCCGCAAGCTGCTTCTGGCCGGCGCTGACAAGGTGTCGATCAACACGGCCGCCGTGAAGAACCCGGAATTCGTCGCGGAAGCGGCCGACAAGTTCGGCAACCAGTGCATCGTCGTTGCGATCGACGCCAAGAAGGTCTCGGCGGACGGCGAAGCGGATCGCTGGGAGATCTTCACCCATGGCGGACGCCAGCCGACCGGCATCGACGCGATCGATTTTGCCCGCCGGGTGGTCGATCTCGGCGCCGGCGAGATCCTTCTGACCTCGATGGATCGCGACGGCACCAAGAGCGGCTACGACATCGCGCTGACCCGCGCCGTTGCCGATGCGGTGCGCGCGCCAGTGATTGCGTCCGGCGGCGTCGGCACGCTCGACCACATGGTCGCCGGCATCAGGGACGGTCATGCAACCGCCGTTCTCGCCGCCTCCATCTTCCATTTCGGCACCTATAGCATTGGCGAAACCAAGCGCTATATGGCCGAGCATGGCATCGCCATGCGCCTCGACTGAGCTTCAGGATCTTTCATGGCAGATTTCACACTTTCCGACCTCGAGGCCATCGTCGCGACACGCGCGCAGGCGGCCCCGGACCAATCCTGGACGGCAAAGCTGGTCGCCGGCGGCCAGCCGAAGGCGGCCAAGAAACTCGGCGAGGAAGCGGTCGAGACGGTGATCGCCGCGATCAGCAACGACCGCGCGAATCTCGTCGCCGAGAGCGCCGATCTCATCTATCATCTGATGGTCGTATTGAAGATCGCCGACGTTCCGTTGCAGGATGTGCTCAACGAACTTCAGCGGCGGACAAACCAATCCGGCCTGCAGGAAAAGGCAAATCGGCAGACCCCATGACGACAGCGGCGAAAGACATCGAAGCGGCCGACCTGCCGGACAATCTGCAGAAGCGGGACTATTCGCCCTATCACTTCTTCACCGCCGAGGAATGGTCGCGGTTTCGCGCCGATACGCCGCTGACGCTGACGGCCGACGAGGTACAGCGGCTGCGCTCGCTGAACGACCCGGTCGATCTCGGCGAGGTCCGGCAGATCTACCTGTCTCTGTCGCGCCTGCTTTCGACCCATGTGGAGTCGTCGCAGATGCTGTTCGAGCAGCGCAAGCGCTTCCTCAGCATGTCCGAGACGAAGACGCCCTTCGTCATCGGCATTGCCGGATCGGTCGCCGTCGGCAAATCGACCACGGCCCGTATTCTGGCACAGCTTCTGGCGCGTTGGCCGTCGAGCCCGAAGGTCGACCTGGTGACGACCGACGGCTTCCTCTATCCGAACGCCGTGCTCCAGCGCGAAAACATGATGGACCGCAAGGGCTTTCCGGAGAGCTACGACGTCGGCGCACTGCTGCGCTTCCTGTCGGCGATCAAGGCGGGCCAGCCGAACGTCAAGGCGCCCAGCTACTCGCACCTGACCTATGATGTGCTGCCGGATCAGTACACGGTGATCGACCGCCCGGATATTCTGATCTTCGAAGGCATCAATGTTCTGCAGTCGCGCAACCTGCCGGCCGACGGCAAGATCGTGCCGATGGTCTCGGATTTCTTCGATTTCTCGATCTATATCGATGCCGAGGAAAGCCTGATCCACAGCTGGTACGTCAACCGCTTCATGCGGCTGCGCGAAACCGCCTTCAAGAACCCCGAATCCTACTTCCACCGCTACGCGACGATCAGTGAGGATGCAGCCCGGGCCATTGCCGAGGGATTGTGGCACAACATCAACCTGAAGAACCTGCACCAGAACATCCTGCCGACGCGCCCGCGCGCCGACCTGATCCTGCAAAAGGGCCCGAACCATCTGACCGAAAAGGTGGCGCTCAGGAAGCTCTGAGCTTTCGGTGCATCCTCAGGGATTGACGCGGCGGAGCGTAAGATTGACCCGCCCGCCATTCTTCAGCAGCGTCGACGTGCTCGGATAGATCCGGTCGACGCCATGGAAGGCGAGACGCCCTTCCCCACCCAGCACCACGACATCGCCGCTTTCCAGCCGGAAGGACATGGTCTGGCCGCCGCGCGTGTTGCCACCCACGCGGAAGAGGCAGCTGTCACCAAGCGAGATCGAGACGACGGCGGTTTCAAGATCGCGCTCGTCGCGATCCTGGTGCAGCCCCATGCGGGCCTCTTCGGAATAAAAGTTTACCAGGCAGGCCTCGGGCGCCTTGCTGCTGGCGGAAACCGCATTCCAGATATCGAGCAGGATATCCGGCATGACCGGCCAGGGACGGCCGGTCACCGGATGCTGAGCCTGGTAACGATAGCCCCGATCGCGATCCGTGACCCACCCGAGCGCGCCGCAATTGGTCATGCGCACCGACATGGGCTTGCCGGTCTTCGGCATTTCCGGCACGAAGAGCGGCGCTTCGGCAACGACGGACCGAATGGTCTCCACCAGTTGCTCCTGCCGGGCACGATCGAGATAGCTTGGAATATGTCTGATCCCTTTCGGGAGCACCTGCATGAGAGGCAGTCCTTATTGTTCCAGGCCGAGAAGCGCCGCCGGAACGCCATAGCGCAGCGGCCAGCCGGCATAGGCGACATCTGTCGGCCCGACGACGTGATCGACGAGGTTCCAGCGGCCGTTTTGGAAACTGACGAGTGCGAACACCGTCAGACCATCCATCATGTCGGCCTCGTCACGCAACCCGGTTTGCGACAGCTCGATCGATCCGCCACCGGGACGCTGCGGCTCGACCTGCATGAAGGCCCAGTTGGGCGCGGCACGCATGGTGGTAACGACGAATTCGACCGGACCGCGCATCTCGGCCTCGACCGCGGGACGGATCGCGTCGAGGATGGCGGCACGCTCGGTGCTGCCCTTGGCGGGTTCACGGAAAGGCTGCGCCAGAGAAACGCCGGCGAGCCAGAGGCTCGCCAGCGCGGCAATTGCAAGAGACCGCCTGAAGGACACGCTCAGGCCGCATCCAGATCCGGAATGCGCAGAACCTGGCCCGGATAGATCTTGTCCGGATGGGTCAGCATCGGCTTGTTGGCTTCGAAGATCACCGTGTGCTTGGCGCCCTTGCCCTTGCCGTACTGCGCCTCGGCGATCTTCCAGAGGTTGTCGCCCTTCTTGACCGTATAGAAGACGGGCGCTCTTGCTGCGGCAGGTGCTGCGCCAGCATCGGCGACCTTGAGTTCGGAGGCCTCGACCGCGGACACGCCGAGCGTGTTGCCGACGGCGACGACGGCCTTTTCGAAGACGCTCTGGTCCTTCACGACACCCTTCAGCACGACCTTGTCACCGGCCACTTCGACCTGCACGTCCTTCGTGCCGAGATCGTGGGATGCAAGTTCCTTCTGAACGCTTTCGGCATCCGGAGCATCGTCGTCGCCGCCGATGCCAAGCTTCTTGCCGGCGTTCTTGATAAAGCTGAAAAGACCCATGAATATCTCCTTTTGCGAAAACACTGCTCGATAAGAGAGGGCGCTGCCCGCCAAAAGGCAAGGGAGCCGCAAAAAGAATCAATCGCCTCCAGGCCGGCCCCTGAGCTTCTTGATCTCCCCGCGCCCGGACTTCTCCTTGAGACGCCGCTCGACGGAGCCGCGCGTCGGCCTGGTCTTCTTGCGCGGCGGCGGCGGGGGCTCGGCGGCCTTGAGGATCAGCTCCTTCAGCCGCTCGCGCGCGTCCTCACGGTTGCGCTCCTGGCTGCGAAAGCGGCTCGCCTCGATCATCAGCACGCCCTCTTTCGAGGCGCGCTTGCCGGCGATCTTCAGGGCATTGGCCTTGATGCGATCGGAAAGCGCCGGAGACGCCTGGACGTTGAAGAACAGCTGAACGGCGGTCGACACCTTGTTGACGTTCTGCCCGCCCGGACCGCCGGCCAGCACGAATTGCTCCGTCAGCTCCCAGCCGGCAATCACGATATTGTCGTTTATGTAGAGCGGGTCGCTGGCCATGATTCACCTCGGCCCGATCTATGGCACAGAGCGAACCCGTTGAAAACACTGCGGCGCCGCGCGTCTCATCAGAGGCGCAAAGGTCGCCACAGCACTTTGGCTCCCCTTTGATCGAAGAGCTTTCGAGGGGAAATACAGCAGGCACAAACGCGAAAAACCCGGCCACAAGGACCGGGTTTCACGTGAATCATAGCCGACAATGTTTATTCGGCGGCGATCTTGGTGCCCGGAGCAGCGTCGCGGACGCTGCCGTCCACATGGCTCTCGAACTTGGCGAAGTTCGTGATGAACATGTCGACAAGGCGGCGAGCCTGCGCGTCATAGGCTGCACCGTCGGCCCAGGTCGAGCGCGGGTCGAGGATGCCGTCGTCAACGCCCGGGACCGAGACCGGAACGGCAAAGCCGAAGTTGGCGTCGGTGCGCAGTTCCGAAGCGTTCAGCGAGCCGTCAAGGGCGGCCGCGAGCAGAGCACGCGTCACCTTGATCGGCATGCGGCTGCCGGTGCCGTAGGCGCCGCCGGTCCAGCCGGTGTTGACCAGCCAGCAAGTGACGCCGTTCTTGGCGATCAGATCCTTCAGCAGGTTGCCGTATTCCGACGGATGGCGCGGCATGAACGGCGCGCCGAAGCAGGTCGAGAAAGTGGCTTCCGGCTCGGTAACGCCCTTTTCGGTGCCCGCAACCTTGGCGGTGTAGCCGGACAGGAAGTGGTACATCGCCTGTTCCGGCGTCAGCTTGGCGATCGGCGGCATCACGCCGAAGGCGTCGGCCGTCAGCATGATGATGGTGCGCGGCTGCGGTGCGGTGCCGGTGTCGCTGGCGTTCGGGATGAAGTCGAGCGGATAGGCGCAACGGGTATTTTCCGTCAGCGAACCGTCGTCGAAATCAGGCACGCGGCGCTCGTCGAGCACGACGTTTTCCATGACCGTGCCGAAGCGGCGGGTCGTGGCGTAGATTTCCGGCTCGGCGGCTTCCGACAGGCGGATCGCCTTGGCGTAGCAACCGCCTTCGAAGTTGAAGACGCCCTGCTCGCCCCAGCCGTGCTCGTCGTCGCCGATCAGCGTGCGGGTCGGGTCGGCCGAAAGCGTCGTCTTGCCGGTGCCGGAAAGGCCGAAGAAGATCGCGGTGTCGCCGGCCGGGCCGACGTTTGCCGAGCAGTGCATCGGCATGACGCCCTTCTTCGGCAGCAGGTAGTTGAGGACGGTGAAGACCGACTTCTTCATCTCGCCGGCATAGGACGTGCCGCCGATGAGGATCAGGCCGTTGGTGAAATCGCAGGCGATGACTGTCTCGGTGCGGCAGCCGTAGCGCTCCGGATCAGCCTTGAAGCTCGGCAGATCGATGATCGTCAGCTTCGGCAGGAAGGCGCCGAGCGCTTCGCGTGCCGGACGAATCAGCAGGTTGCGGATGAACAGCGAATGCCAAGCGTACTCTGTCACGACGCGCGTCGGGAGCGCGTTGTCGGCATCGGCGCCGCCAACCAGGTCCTGCACGTAGAGCGACATGCCCTTGGCATGCTCGAGCATGTCCTTGCGCAGCAGAGCAAAATGCTCCGGCGACATCGGCTTGTTGTTGTCCCACCAGATCTGGTCGTCGGTGTTCGCATCGCGAACCACGAACTTGTCCTTCGGCGAGCGACCGGTGTGCTGGCCGGTACGGGCGACGAGCGCACCGTGTGCCGTCAGTTCGGCCTCGCCGCGGCGAAGAGCTTCCCCATAAAGCTCTGCGGCTTCGAGGTTGTACCGAACCGTATCCAGGTCGATAAAGCCGAGTTTTTCCAAGCCGTTCGCGAGATTGCGAGTGCCGAGTTGCTCCATGGTCAAGCTTCCTTCGTGTTTGGCCATTGGCGTTGAATTTCGCCGGACCTTACTTGCATGCTCGCTCAAAAACAAGGCGACGTCAAAAAAAGAATAATGATTTCAGTATATTAATCGATTTAAAGAAAATTATCGTTTTTTTAATCGGTTGAAATCGACATCCCGAAGACCGATCTGACAGGAGCTATCCTATCGTCACGACAGGTGCTTTTTGGGCTTCGCCACAATTTGTTCCACCTTTATACTCACTAACGCACCCGTGACTCGCGAATGCCGGAGTTTCGGGGACGGGACCGGCACCTCAAAAGACGGAGTTGAACACGATGCAGACCATCGCGCTTGTCGATGATGACCGGAATATTCTGACGTCCGTATCCATCGCCCTGGAGGCGGAGGGCTACAAGGTCGAGACCTATACCGACGGTGCTTCCGCGCTCGAAGGTCTGCTCGCCCGGCCGCCGCAGCTTGCAATCTTCGACATCAAGATGCCGCGCATGGACGGCATGGAATTGCTGCGCCGCCTGAGGCAGAAGTCGGACCTGCCGGTGATCTTCCTCACTTCTAAGGATGAAGAGATCGACGAACTCTTCGGCCTGAAGATGGGCGCCGACGACTTCATCACCAAGCCGTTCTCGCAGCGCCTGCTGGTCGAACGCGTCAAGGCGATCCTGCGCCGCGCCGCCAACCGCGAAGCCGCGGCCGCCAACACGAACAATACCGTCAAGGCAACCGACGCGCCGTCGCGCTCGCTCGAGCGTGGGCAGCTGGTGATGGACCAGGAGCGCCATACCTGCACCTGGAAGAGCGAGCCGGTGACGCTGACGGTGACGGAATTCCTTATTCTTCATTCGCTGGCGCAGCGCCCGGGCGTGGTCAAGAGCCGCGACGCACTGATGGACGCGGCCTATGACGAACAGGTCTATGTCGACGACCGCACCATCGACAGCCACATCAAGCGGCTGCGCAAGAAGTTCAAGATGGTCGACAACGACTTCGACATGATCGAAACGCTTTACGGTGTCGGCTATCGTTTCCGGGAAAGTGCCTGAGCCACGGGGCTTGCCATCGCGCCCAGAGTGGCGCATTTGAAGCGGCGCGATGGTGATGGCCTCTTGTTAGGCTCGACACGATCTCCGCCGTCTTCGGATCAAAACCATGGAAGGTGGCGCAACCGGCCGGCAGAGCCGCCGCCATCGAACGATTATGAAGGACAGTCCGCGCGGGAGCGGGACATTTGGTAGAAGTCTTGCAGGGCGACATAGAAGACAATGACGGGCGTGCCCAGGCACTGAAGGGCCAGCGCCGCTGGGCGCATCCCTTCACGCTCATTCGTCGTCTCTTCGGCAATGCCGTCTTCTCGAGCCTCACCCGCCGTATCGTCTTCTTCAACCTGGTGGCGCTCGTCGTTCTGGTCGGCGGCATCATGTACCTCAACCAGTTCCGCGAGGGACTGATCGATGCGCGCGTCGAAAGCCTTTTGACCCAGGGCGAAATCATCGCCGGCGCGATCTCGGCTTCCGCTTCCGTCGATACCAATTCGATCACCATCGATCCCGAAAAGCTGCTGGAACTGCAAGCCGGCCAGAGCATCACGCCGCTGCCGAGCGACGAGGATCTCGACTTCCCGATCATCCAGGAACGTGTCGCGCCGGTTCTGCGCCGGCTGATCTCGCCGACGCGCACCCGCGCCCGCCTGTTCGACGCGGATGCCGACCTGCTGCTCGATTCGCGCCATCTCTATAGCGGCGGCCAGGTGCTGCGCTTCGACCTGCCGCCGATCGAGCCGGAATCGACAGGCATCGGCGAGAAGCTCAACAGCTGGCTGAACAAGCTTTTGCAGCCGGGCAACCTGCCGCTCTACAAGGAGCCGCCGGGCGGCAACGGCGCAATCTATCCCGAAGTGACGAACGCATTGACGGGCGTGCGCGGCTATGTCGAACGCGTTACCGAGAAGGGTGAGCTCATCGTTTCGGTGGCGGTGCCCGTTCAGCGTTTCCGCGCCGTTCTCGGCGTGTTGTTGCTTTCGACCCAGGCCGGCGACATCGACAAGATCGTCCAGGCCGAACGTCTCGCCATCATCCGGGTCTTCGGCGTCGCGGCCCTCGTCAACATCATCCTGTCGCTGCTTCTGTCGTCGACGATCGCCAATCCGCTGCGGCGCCTGGCTGCAGCCGCCGTGCGCGTGCGCCGCGGCGGCGCCAAGGAGCGCGAGGAAATTCCCGACTTCTCCTCGCGCCAGGACGAGATCGGCAACCTTTCGGTCGCGCTGCGCGAAATGACCACAGCGCTCTACGACCGGATCGCCGCGATCGAGAACTTTGCCGCAGACGTCAGCCACGAGCTGAAAAACCCCCTCACCTCGCTGCGCAGCGCGGTCGAGACGCTGCCTTTGGCGCGGACCGACGAATCGAAGAAGCGGCTAATGGACGTCATCCAGCACGACGTCCGGCGCCTCGACCGCCTGATCAGCGATATCTCCGACGCCTCGCGTCTCGACGCGGAACTTGCCCGCAGCGACGCCAAGACGATCGATCTCGAAAAACTCCTCGGCGACCTCGTCGATATCTCGCGCCAGGTCCGAAGCAAGAAGAAGGCGGTGCTGCTCGATTTCGTCATCGACCGCAAGGACAGCCCCAAGGCGCGCTTTGCCGTCAGCGGCTACGACCTGCGCATCGGCCAGATCATCACCAACCTGATCGAAAACGCCCGTTCCTTCGTTCCCGAGGACGGCGGGCGGATTGTCGTACGCCTCACCCGCTCGCGCTCGCGCTGCCTCGTCTATGTCGAGGACAACGGCCCTGGCATCCAGGCCGAAGACATCGACCGCATTTTCGAGCGCTTCTATACCGACCGTCCGGAAGGCGAGGACTTTGGCCAGAATTCCGGCCTCGGGCTGTCGATCTCCAGGCAGATCGCCGAAGCCCATGGCGGCACGCTCAAGGCCGAAAACATCGCCGGACCGGATGGCCGTATCGCCGGCGCCCGCTTCATCCTGTCCCTTCCCGCCGAGCCGCACGCGTGACAACAGCCCGCGCCAATGTCCACGGCACTGCAATCGTGCTCGGGACGCGCGGCTTCCTGATCACCGGGCCGTCCGGCTCCGGCAAATCCAGACTGGCGCTCGCCTGCATCACGGCCGCCCGGCAGGCCGGACATTTTGCAGCGCTGGTCGCCGATGACCGGGTCGATCTTGCGCACGAACACGACCGGATCGTGGCGCGCTGCCCGCCCTCCATTCACGGCCTTATCGAAATCCGCGGTGCCGGCATCGGCACGATCGAAACCGTGCCCAGCGCGGTGATGGACTGGGCCTTGCTGCCCGTCAGCGCCCCATTCGACCCGCGCCTACCGCCTGATGACGAGACATTGCCCCTGCCACTCGGGCGAGCATTGCCGATTGTTCGCGTTCCCGTTGAAGACGGTGCGCAGGTTCTCAATATTTTGCAGGCGCTCATCGCTGAAAAAATAGGTTTCTAGCCCGATTTACCGTCAGCGCGACCGGTTTTTCGGCATTTTTGGCTTGCACTTCCCCTTTTCCTTGCCAAGATGCCCTCCCCAACAGGTGGACGAAATTGCTGCATTGCGATATCTGGCCATCAGTGAATTGCGTGTGCAGTTGGAGCGAAGATACCCATGATCGGACTTGTGCTTGTCACCCATGGCAAGCTGGCTGAGGAATTTCGACATGCGCTTGAGCATGTTGTCGGTCCGCAAAAAGCTATAGAGACCGTCTGCATCGGCCCCGAGGACGACATGGACCAGCGTCGGCAGGATATCCTCGACGCGGTCACCAATGTCGACGAAGGCAACGGTGTCATCATCCTCACCGACATGTTCGGCGGGACCCCCTCCAACCTCGCCATCTCGGTGATGCGCAGCGGCACCGTCGAAGTGATCGCCGGCGTCAACCTGCCGATGCTGATCAAGCTTGCCGGCGTTCGCGGCGAGAGCGACATGGACAAGGCACTGGTCGAGGCCTCGGAGGCCGGGCGGAAGTACATCAACGTCGCCAGCCGCGTCCTGAGTGGGAAATAATGGATCACCGCCCCGACATGTCGCTGACGCGCGAACTGCTGATCATCAACAAGCGAGGCCTGCACGCGCGGGCATCAGCGAAGTTCGTGCAGACGGTCGAGGCCTATGACGCCGAGATCACCGTCTCGAAGGACGGCATGACCGTTGGCGGAACCTCGATCATGGGGCTGATGATGTTGGCCGCCAGCACCGGCTGCAGCGTTTGCGTGACCGCCAGCGGTGCACAGGCCGAAGAGGCGCTGAATGCGCTTGACGCTCTGGTCGCCGACAAGTTCGGCGAAGAAATCTGACAGTAATATAAAGATATAAAGACTTCTTTATATCACGGTTGCTCTTCACCCTGAATCCTGATAGATCGGTCGCACTCTCACCGCGTCGTATAGGCGTGGGAGGCATAATCGCGCCGCGGAGATGGCCAAGGCCGCGCGGCTTGAAGAGATCAGCCCGGAGAACTCCATGACCACCACTCAGGACTACATTGTCGCCGACATCGGACTCGCCGATTTCGGACGCAAGGAAATTGCGATCGCCGAAACGGAAATGCCGGGCCTGATGGCCTGCCGCGAAGAGTTCGGCGCTTCGAAGCCGCTGAAGGGCGCGCGCATCACCGGCTCGCTGCACATGACCATTCAGACCGCCGTCCTCATCGAGACGCTGGTTGCGCTGGGCGCCGATGTACGCTGGGCCTCCTGCAACATCTTCTCGACCCAGGACCACGCCGCAGCCGCAATCGCCGCCAGCGGCGTTCCGGTCTTCGCCGTAAAGGGTGAAACGCTCGAAGAATACTGGACCTACACGGACAAGATCTTCCAGTGGGCCGACGGCGGCGTTTCCAACATGATCCTCGACGACGGTGGCGACGCCACCATGTACATCCTGCTCGGCGCCCGCGCCGAAGCCGGCGAGGACGTGCTTTCGAACCCGGGTTCGGAAGAAGAAGAAATCCTCGTCGCACAGATCAAGAAGCGCCTTGCCGCTTCGCCGGGCTGGTTCACCAAGCAGCGCGACGCGATCAAGGGCGTGACCGAAGAAACCACGACCGGCGTCAACCGTCTGTACCAGCTCCAGGCCAAGGGCCTGCTGCCGTTCCCGGCGATCAACGTCAACGACAGCGTCACCAAGTCGAAGTTCGACAACAAGTACGGCTGCAAGGAATCGCTGGTTGACGGTATCCGTCGCGGCACCGACGTGATGATGGCCGGCAAGGTCGCCGTTGTCTGCGGTTACGGCGACGTCGGCAAGGGTTCGGCTGCCTCGCTCTCGGGCGCCGGCGCCCGCGTCAAGGTCACGGAAATCGACCCGATCTGCGCCCTGCAGGCTGCCATGGACGGTTTCGAAGTCGTTCAGCTCGAAGACGTCGTTTCTTCGGCCGACATCTTCATCACGACGACCGGCAACAAGGACGTCATCCGCATGGACCACATGCGCGAGATGAAGGATATGGCGATCGTCGGCAACATCGGCCACTTCGACAACGAGATCCAGGTCTCGGCTCTGCGTAACCTCAAGTGGACGAACATCAAGCCGCAGGTCGACATGATCGAGTTCCCGAAGGGCAATCGCATGATCCTGCTTTCGGAAGGTCGCCTGCTCAACCTCGGCAACGCCACCGGTCACCCGTCCTTCGTGATGTCGGCCTCGTTCTCCAACCAGGTCCTGGCCCAGATCGAGCTCTTCACCAAGGGTGAGAAGTACAAGAACGAAGTCTACGTCCTGCCGAAGGCGCTCGACGAGAAGGTCGCTCGCCTGCACCTGAAGAAGCTCGGCGCCAAGCTCTCGGAACTTTCCGAAGAGCAGGCCGACTACATCGGCGTGAAGACGCAGGGTCCGTTCAAGGCTGAGCACTACCGGTACTAATCCTTACCCGGGCAATCCACAACATCTTGTGGCCGCGTTCTTGACAAGAGAGCGCGGCCGCTTTTTTGGGCCTCTCCCTTCCCGACGATTCGACTAGGAAGTATGCTCTAACCCATTGATTCGTGATGCCGGTGCGGACCTTGGGCATCGCGGATGGGATGTCTTGTCGAATTAGCGGCAAACAGACGGAGACAGACCGGGGATGCAATCGGAACTGACGCGGACCCTTGAACAGGGCCCCGGTGGAACTGTGCAAGGCGCAGCAAGGCCGGCAGCACCCTTCGGACAGACGGGGATGGCAGCGCCATGAAGAAAGACCAGACAGATTTTCCGGCCATCCGCCGCAAGGGTCCGAAATTCCTGCGCCGCCTTTTGGCCGGCACCGCCCTTTTCACCGCCACGGATGCTCTCGCCCAGGTTGTCCCGCAAAAGGCCGGCATCTTCGGCTCGTCGGAAGTCGTCACCTTTTCCGTGCTGATCGGCGTCATTTCCGCTGCGATGATCTCGGCGATCTGGCTGATCCGCCAGCGCGGCAACATCGAGGCCGAAAACCGCGAGCTTAGGTCCGACCTTTCCGACGCCAACCAGCGCCTCTCGCGCTACCAGGCACTGGTCGCCGACAAGAACCGCCGGATCGTCATCTGGGACGGACTGCTTGAACGCGCCGAACTGCTCGGCCAGCTGCCGGCGGAAACCGGCGCGCCTTCCGACGATCGCGACTTTCTGGCCTTCGGCCGCTGGGTCAAGGCGCAGTCCGCCGGCGAGCTGGAAAAATCGATCGAGGCGCTTCGCACCCAGGCCCGCAGCTTCGATCTCGTCATTGAAACACAGCGCAACGAGGTGCTGGAGGCCCAGGGACGCGTTTCCGGCGGCCGCGCCTTCGTGCGCTTCATCGCGCTCAACAACATGCGGGCGGAGCTCGCCGAGCTGAAGCTCGAACATGATCGGCTCAATGCCGCGCTTCGCTCCTTCCACACGCTCCTCGATGCCATCGACCTGCCTGTCTGGCAGCGCGGCACCGACGGCGCGCTCGTCTGGGTCAACGAAGCCTATGCCGACGCCGTCGAGGCGCCCGATGTCGCCACCGCCGTCGCGGAGAAGCGCGAGCTGCTTGCGACGGTCGCGCGTGAAAAGATCCGGTCGGTCTCGACCTTCGATACGCCTTTCCACGACAAGGTCTCGACCGTCGTTCGCGGCAACCGCACCTTCTTCGACGTCGTTGACGCCCGCAACGCTGCTGGTTCGGCCGGTATCGCAGTCGATATCTCGGGCATCGAGGCCGTGCGCGAAGAGCTCAACCGCACGCTCAAGAGCCATGCGGAAACGCTCGACCATCTGGCGACGCCCGTCGCGATCTTCGACGGCAACCAGCGTCTGCAGTTCTACAACCAGGCCTTCCAGCGGCTGTGGAACCTCGATATCGGCTTCCTCGAGCGCAAACCGGACAACGGAGAAGTGCTCGACCGGCTGCGCGCCGGCGGCCAGCTGCCGGAACAGCTCAACTGGAAACAGTGGAAGGCGAACGCACTATCGGTCTACCAGGCGCTCGATACGCAGAGCGACCTTTGGCACCTGCCGAACGGACAGACATTGCGCGTCTTTGCCACCGCCCGCCCGCAGGGCGGCGTTACCTGGGTGTTCGAGAACCTGACCGAGAAGGTCGATCTCGAAACGCGCTACAACACCCTCGTCCAGGTCCAGGGCGAAACCATCGACCATCTTGCCGAAGGCGTGGCGGTGTTCGGGCCTGACGGCCGCATCCGCCTCTCCAACCCGGCCTTCCGGGCGATCTGGGGCATCAGCGAGGCTGAAGCCAAACCCGGTACGCATATCAAGGCGATCGAGCAGGCCTGCCTGATCTCCTACGACCAGCCCGACGGCTGGAAGCGTTTCACCCACATCATCACCAGCTTCGACGACGAGCGGCCCTCCAGCCGCGGCATCCTCGAACTTCGAACCGGGCTGATCCTCGACTACGCCGTCATTCCGCTGCCGAACGCCCAGACGATGCTGACCTTCGTCAACATTACCGACAGCGTCCGGGTCGAGCGCGCGCTCACCGAAAAGAACGAGGCGCTGCGCAAGGCGGACGCGTTGAAGAACGACTTCGTCCATCACGTTTCCTATGAGCTGCGCTCGCCGCTGACCAACATCATCGGTTTCGCCGATCTCTTGAAGACGCCTGCCTTCGGCGACCTCAACGAGCGCCAGGCCGAGTATGTCGACCACATCGCCACGTCCTCGTCGCTGCTTCTGACGATTGTCAACGACATCCTCGATCTGGCGACCGTCGATGCCGGTATCGTCCAGCTCGACCTCACCGACATCAGCCTGACGGACTTCCTCGACGACATCGCCCATCAGATGGCCGACCGGCTGATCGAGAGTGGCGTCACGCTCCGGATCGCAGCACCGGACAATCTCGGCCGGATGGTCGCCGATCAGCAGCGCCTGAAGCAGATCTTCGTCAAGCTGCTCACCAATGCCGCTAACTTCGCGCCCGATGGCAGCGTCATCGAACTGGCCTGCCGCCGCGAGGGCAGCGACTTCATCTTCTCGGTCTCCGACAGCGGCCCCGGCATTCCGCAGGACGTGCTCGACACCGTCTTCAACCGCTTTGAAAGCCACGGCCAACGCGGCGGCGCCGGGCTCGGGCTTTCGATCGTCGAGAGCTTCGTCAGCCTGCATCACGGCACAGTCGCGATCCGCAGCAAGGAAGGCGAAGGCACGGAAGTGACCTGCCGCATTCCCTCGGCCGACGTGCCGTCGACCGTCGCGGCCGAATAATGCCGGCGATCGAACGCCATCTTGCAGACGAGGCGGCAACGATCGAGCTCGGGGAAGACCTGGCGCTCGCCTTGAAACCTGGCGACTGCGTCGCCCTTTCGGGCGATCTCGGCGCCGGCAAGTCTACATTGGCACGCGCGTTTCTCAGAGCCGTCGCCGATGACGACGGCCTGGAAGTGCCGAGCCCGACCTTCACGCTGGTACAGAGCTACGACCTGCGCATACCCGTCGCGCATTTCGACCTTTACCGGCTGGCCGATTCCAGCGAACTCGACGAACTCGGCTTCGATGAAGCCCTATCGCAGGGCATCTGCCTGGTCGAGTGGCCGGAACGGGCGGACGACGCCCTGCCCTCAAGCCGCATTACGCTGGCCATTACCCACGAGAAAGACGGGCGACGCGTCGAAATTTCGGCACCTGATGCCACGCTGCAGCGCATCGCCCGGACGCTAGCAATCCGCGCGTTTCTCGATACGAACGGACATTCGAAAGCGCGGCGCCGGCACCTGAGCGGCGACGCCTCGATCCGGGCCTATGAGCGCATTTACCCGGCGGATGATTCCGTTAGCCGGATTCTGATGGATTCGCCGCGGCACAAGCCGGGCCCGATCCTTCAGCACGGAAAGTACTATCAGCAGCTGGCGCACATCGCCGAGGATGTCGTTCCCTTCGTCGCCGTCGATCAGATGCTCATTGCCCGTGGCTTTGCAGCGCCCGAAATCTACGCCCGCGATCTCGACCAGGGCATCCTCCTGATCGAAGACCTCGGCTCGGAGGGCGTTCTCGATGCGGACGGAGAACCAATCGACGAACGCTACATCGAGAGCGCACGGCTGCTTGCCCGCCTGCACGCGGAACGCTCCGAGGCCGAGATCAGCGTCGAGCCGACTGTGATCCACCGCATTCCGGATTTCGACCGGGCGGCGATGAAGATCGAGACACGGCTTTTGACCGACTGGTATCTGCCCTGGAAACGCGGCGCGCCGGCAAGCGACGACGAGAAGCGCGAATATGGAGAGATCTGGGACGGCCTGATCGACCTCCTGCAGACATCCGAAACGAACCTGCTGCTGCGCGATTTTCACTCGCCGAACATCATCTGGCGCGGGGAACGCGAAGGTCTGGACCGGATCGGCCTCATCGATTTCCAGGACGCAATGATCGGTCCGACCGCCTATGACGTCGCGTCCTTGGTTCAGGATGCCCGCGTCACCATCCCGCCTTCGCTCGCAAGCCGGATGATGGAGACCTATCTCGCCGAACGGCGCGCGGGTGGTAGCTTCGACGAGGCAATGTTCCTTCGCGACTGGCACCTGATGTCGGCGCAGCGCAACTGCAAGCTCGTCGGCATCTGGGTGCGGCTGATGCAGCGCGACGGCAAGCCCGGCTACATGAAGCACATGCCGCGCACTTTCGCCTATCTTAAGGCGGCGCTTTCACATGAATCGCTGAAACCCTTGCACGACTGGTGTATGAAGACCGGAATCCTCGTTTCCGAATCAGCGAACTGACAGAGAATCAATGTCGATCAGCAATGCGATGGTGCTCGCCGCGGGCCTCGGCACCCGTCTTCGTCCGATCACCAACACGATGCCGAAGCCGCTCGTCGAGATCGCCGGCAAGCCGATGATCGACTACGTCCTGGACCTCCTGGTGGAGGCCGGCGTCAGCACGGCCGCGGTCAACGTTCACCATTTCGCCGACCAGATGGAGGGCCATCTCAGCCAGCGCAGTGCCCCGGAGATCGTGATTTCGGACGAGCGCGAGGCCCTGATGAATTCCGGCGGCGGCCTTGCCAAGGGGCTGAAACTGCTGCCGGAAGGTCCGGTTCTGGTGATGAATGCCGATCTCTTCTGGGTCGGCGAGCCCAAGGGCAAGCCAAGCAACCTGACGCGCCTCGCCGCCGCCTTCGACGCGGAGCGCATGGATATGCTGCTCCTGTGCGTGCGCGACGAGGATACGACCGGACACAACGGCAAGCGGGATTTCTCGCTGGGTGACGACGGCAAGCTCACGCGCTACGCCGAAGGCCTGCCAAACCCGGTCGTCTATGCCGGCGCAATCGCGCTGCATTCCCGGCTCTTTGCCGACGCACCCGACGACGCCTTCAATCTCAACATCTATTTCGATCGCGCCGCCGAAGAGGGCCGTCTTTACGGCCTGCTGCTCGACGGTCACTGGATGACGGTCGGAACGCCCGAGGCAATCGGCGAAGCGGAGGCGGCGATCCGCCGCCACCAGCCGGAGGGATGAGCGTGCGTGGCCGCCGGTCCAACGTCTTCACGATCCCGCCCGGTCTCCCCTTCCTGAAGACGCTCGCCGAAAAGCTTTGTGACGGTAGCCTGACCCCGGACTTCCGCTACGACCCGGCCGATCCCCTGCCGCTCGCGGGCGTGACGATCTTCGTGCCGACGCGGCGCTCGGCCCGCGTGCTCCGGTCCGAGTTCGTCGACCTGCTCGGCGGCCGCTCCACCATCCTGCCCACCATCAAGGCGCTCGGCGAGACCGAAGACGACAGCGGCTTCTTCGATGCCGAGGTACCGGCGATCCTCGATCTGGCTCCGCCCCTTCCCGGCACCGCACGCCTGATCGAGCTTGGCCGGCTGATCCTCGCCTGGCGCAACCGGCTGCCGAAGGTGGTGCTCGACATTCATGCGGAGAGCCCGCTGATAGCGCCGGCAAGTCCCGCCGATGCGATCTGGCTTGCGCGCAACCTTGCCGACCTCGTCGATGCGATGGAGACGGAAGAGCTCAACTGGGACAAGCTCGACAAGCTCGATGCCGGCGAACACGCGCTCTGGTGGCAGCTGACGCTCGAATTCCTGAAGATCGCCCGTAGCTACTGGCCGGAGCGGCTCGAGGAGCTGAAACAATCCTCGCCCGCGCGCCACCGCAACGCCATCCTGCAGGCCGAGACGCAGCGCATCGCCGGCGGCAAGATCGAAGGCCCGATCATCATTGCCGGCTCGACCGGCTCCATTCCCGCAACGGCAGCACTTATTGCCGCCGTGCAGAAGCTGCCCAATGGCACGATCGTACTGCCTGGCCTCGACCAGACTATGAGCGAGGCCGAATGGGACATGATCGTCGCTGATGCCGCCCTTGACGGCAGGCCGGACCCGGCAAGCCGCAGCCACCCGCAATACGGCTTCTACCGGCTGCTAAAGCGCATGGCCGTTCTGCGGCCCGACGTAATCACCTTGGCCAGCGCCGAGGTCGATCTCGACTTCCGGGCCGAGATCCTGTCGCACGCACTTCTGCCGGCCAAGGCGACCAATGCCTGGACCGAGATGCGTAGCGAACTGGATCCCGCGTTGCTGCAGCAAGCCTTCGAGGATGCAGCGCTCATCGAAACCGCCAACGAGCGCGAGGAAGCGGCCGCGATCGCCGTCGCCTTGCGGCTCGCGCTCGAAGGCAGCGACGAGAGCCAGGCGGCGCTGATCACGCCCGACCGCAATCTCGCACGGCGGGTCGGCGCCGAGCTTGCCCGCTTCGGCATCGAGGCCGACGATTCCGCCGGCACGCCTCTTACCGCGACGCCGCAGGGCAGCCTGCTGCGGCTGCTTCTGGAAGCCTGCCTGCGCCCCGGCGATCCCGTGCCGTTCGTCGCGTTGCTCAAGCATCCGCTGGCCCGCTTCGGGCTTGCCCGCGACAGGATGCGCGAAGGCGCCGACGCGCTGGAACGCATGGCACTGCGCGGCAGCACCGCGACAGTCGATCTGCTGACCCTCGAAGCTGTGCTCGACGCGGCGATCGTCCGGCACAGGGCCGATCGCCACCCGCCGGAATGGCGCATCGGAATCGGTGATGACGCGCTTCAGGCCGCCCGCGACGTGGCGGCGAAGATCAGTCTCGCGGTCGCACCGCTTGCCTCCGCGCTGACGCGCAGCCGGGACGGCAGCCGCGTGTTCTCGGACGAGTTCAGCTTTGCCGACTGGGCGATGCGCACCGGCGAGGCCCTGGAAGCAGCCTCAGCCGATGAGCGCGGCGACCTCGGTGGGCTCTGGTCCGGCGAGGCCGCCGATACGCTCGCAACCCTCCTTCGCGGCATCATCGAAACCGACGGCCAGATGACTGCGGACGGGCCGCAATGGTGCGATGTCGTCGAGGCACTGTCGGCCAGCGCCTCGGTCAAACCGCGCTCCATGCGCCATCCGCGGGTGTTCATCTTCGGCGCGTTGGAATCGCGCCTGCAGAGCATGGACCTGGTGGTTCTCGGCGGCCTGAACGAGGGCAACTGGCCGGGCCAGACCGCCAACGATCCCTTCCTGTCGCGCACCATGAAGACCGGCATCGGTCTCGAGCCGCCCGAACGACGCATCGGCCAGCTTGCGCACGACTTCCAGATGGCCTGCGGCACACGGCGGCTGATCTTCACCCGCTCGATGCGCCAGGGCGCTGCACCGACTGTCGCCTCGCGCTGGCTGCAGCGGCTGCTGGCGCTCGGCGGCGAGCGGCTGACGCAAGTGCTGCATGCCAATGGCGCCGACTATCTCGCCTGGGCCCGCATGCTGGACGATGGCGGCCGCCAGCCGCTGGCCGAGCGCCCTGCCCCCAAGCCACCGGCAGACCTGCAGCCGCGCAAATACTCCTTCAGCGAAGTGTCACGACTGCGGCGCGACCCCTATGCGATCTATGCGCGACGCATTCTTCGGTTGCACCCGCTGCTGCCATTCAACAGCGACCCCGGCCCGGCCGAGCGCGGCACGCTCTACCACCAGATCGTCGAGCGTTTCGTGCGCTCCGGCGTCGATCTGATGTCGCCGTCGGCCGAAGATATCATGCACCGGCTGCTGAACGAGGCTTTTAACGAGGCGCGACTGCCCACCCATATCGACACGATCTGGCGTCCACGCTTCGCGGCCGTCGGTCTGGCCTTCATCAAATGGGAGCGCGAACGCGCACGCTTCATCCGCCGATCGCGCACAGAAGTCGCGGCATCGATGGAACTCGGCGTCGCCGACATGCGGCTGACCGGCATTGCCGACCGGCTCGATACGCTAACCGACGGCAGCGTCGAGATCATCGACTACAAGACCGGCTCCAGCCCATCGACCAAGGAGGCGCGCGTGCTGCTCGACCCGCAGCTGGCGCTGGAAGCGGCCGCGCTCAAGGCCGGCGCCTTCAAGGACATGCCGCCCAGCCATCCGCAGTCACTGCTCTATGTCCGGCTCAAGCCCGGCGCGCGCTTCAAATCGGAACCGGTCAACAACGAAGGCAGCAAGTCGAAGGAGACGAAGTCGGCCGATCAGCTTGCGGACGAGTCGCTTGCCGAACTCAGGAAGCTGCTGGCTGCGCTGCTCTCCGGAAAACATGGCTTTGCCTCGCGCGTGATTGTTCAAAAGGAGCGCGATTATGGCGGCGAATACGACCATTTGGCGCGCGTAGCCGAATGGTCGACAGCCGACAGCGAAGAGGAGGATGGCGATGAGGGATGACAGCCTCGGCCCCGAGCAGGCGACGCCGCAAGGCTGGCTCGACTGGACCTCGCGCCGGCAGTCGCTGGCCTCGGACCCGGACCGCTCCGCCTGGGTGTCGGCCAATGCCGGCTCCGGCAAGACCCATGTGCTGACCCAGCGGGTGATCCGGCTGCTGCTTGCCGGCTGCCGCCCATCGGCGATCCTCTGCCTCACCTATACCAAGGCGGCGGCGTCCGAAATGTCGAACCGCGTCTTCGAACGGCTGGCCGAATGGGTAACGCTCGACGACGCGACGCTGGAAAAGCGGATCGAGGCGATCGAGGGCGAACGGCCTGGGCGTTTGAAGCTGCAGGAGGCGCGCCGCCTGTTCGCACGCGCGCTGGAGACCCCGGGCGGCCTGAAGATCCAGACGATCCACGCCTTTTGCGAGGCGCTGCTGCACCAGTTCCCGCTGGAGGCCAACGTCGCCGGCCATTTCTCAGTTCTCGACGATCGCGCGGCTGCGGTTCTGCTGGCCGATGCGCGCCGGCTGCTGCTGACCGCGACTGCGGCCAAGGACGATCCGGCGCTTGCCCACGCCTTTGCCACCGTACTCGACATCGCCGACGATACCGGCCTGGAAAAACTGCTGGCCGCAATCGTCGGAAACCGAACCGCGATCCAGGTCTTCCTCGAACACGCCGACGGGCTCGGCGGCACGGAGGCCGAGCTGCGCCGGGCGTTGAAGCTAGTCCCGGGGGAAAGCGTCGACAGCGCCATGGCGACGATCTGGCCCTTGGCGGGTCTGAACGGCGCGGCGCTTGAGCGGTACTTCTCGCTCGCCGCCAGCGTCGGCGGCACGAAGGTGCTCGACTTCGCGGAGGGACTGCGGACCGTTTCGAAGATGACGGACCTCGGCGCGCGCTATGACGGCCTGCGTCATCTGTTCTTCACCGGCACCGGCAAGCCGCGGGCGCAATCCGCCTTTCTCAACAAGGCGATGCAGCAGGCTGCCCCCGATCTCATCGACCTCTTGGACGAGGCCTACCGCCATGTCGTCGCCAGCATCGATCACATCAGCATCCTCCGGATGTTCGAGGCGACGCTGGCGGCGTTGACGCTCGCCGAGCGCCTGAATGCCGACTATGAAGAACTGAAGCGGCGGCGCAGCCAGCTCGATTTCGAGGACCTGATCAACCGAACGGCAGCACTCTTTGCCCGCGGCGATGTCAGCGCCTGGGTGCACTACAAGCTCGATCAGGGCATCGACCATATCCTCGTCGACGAGGCGCAGGACACCAGCCCGGCGCAGTGGACGATCATCCAAGCGCTGGCTTCGGATTTCTTCTCGGGCGAGAGCGCACGCGGTGCGGCCCGCACGATGTTTGCCGTCGGTGACGAGAAACAGTCGATCTACTCGTTCCAGGGTGCGCGTCCGGAGCGTTTTTCGCGCGAGAGCCAGGAGACCGAACGGCGGGTGCGCGACGGCGGCAAGGCTTTCGAGCCGATCCGCCTGCAGCTCTCCTTCCGCTCGACCGTCGACGTGCTGTCGGCCGTCGACGCCGTCTTTGCCAATCCGGCGCATGCGCGGGGCCTCAGCGCCCGCAGCGAGCCGGTGGTGCATGCTTCGAACCGCATCGGCCATCCCGGCGCCGTCGACATCTGGGACGTGATCGCCGCCGAACCGGTGGATACGGACGAGGAATGGACCGCCGCCTTCGACGCGACACCGGAGAGCGCGCCGGTCAATATCCTCGCCCGCCGGATCGCAGCCACGCTGGAAAGCTGGATCGGCAAGGAGACGATCGTCGAGAAGGGAGTTCGCCGGCCGATGCGTCCGGGCGACGTCATCGTGCTGGTTCGCAAACGCGACGCCTTTGTCAACGCGCTGACGAGAGCGCTCAAGCGCCGCAACAACATTCCCGTCGCCGGCGCCGACCGGTTGGTGCTCACCAAGCATATTGCCGTGCAGGACCTGCTCGCCCTCGGGCGGTTCGTGCTTTTGCCGCAGGACGACCTGTCGCTGGCCGCGCTGATGAAGAGCCCGCTGTTCAACCTCGGCGAGGACGCGCTGTTCGAACTCGCGGCCCGGCGCGGCGAGGGCGAAAGCCTTTGGCAGCGGCTGCAGCACGAAGCCGATGACGGCATCCTGTTTCACCAGACGGCGCGAACGCTGAAATCCTACATGGCGCTCGCAAGCCAACTGGCGCCGCATGACTTCTATGCCCGCGTCCTCGGCATGCATGGCGGCCGCGCCGCCTTTCTCGCGCGCCTCGGCACCGAGGTCAGCGACATTCTCGATGAGTTCCTGACCTTCGCGCTCGACCAGGAGCGAAGCGGCCTGCCCGGCCTACAAGCCTTCGTCTCGACGCTGGAAATGGAAGCACCGACGGTCAAGCGCGAGCAGGACAAGGAACGCGACGAAGTCCGGATCATGACCGTGCACGCAGCCAAGGGGCTGGAAGCGCCGGTCGTCTTCCTTGCCGATGGTGGCGGGGCGGCGTTCAGCAACCAGCATGTACCCTCTCTCCGCTTTCTGGAACTGACCCAGAGGGATGGCACCGTCCTGCCGCTTCCGGTGTGGCGCGCGCCGGGCGCGGAATCGAACTCGCTCATCAGCGCCGACGGCGAGCGCCTGAAGACGCTGGCAGAGGAGGAATATCGTCGCCTGCTCTATGTCGGCATGACCCGCGCCGCCGACCGCCTGATCGTCTGCGGTTATCGCGGCCAGCGGGCCGTTGCCGATACATGGCATGCCATGGTGCAGGCGAGCCTTGCCGGAGATGAAAGCGGCCGCGGCCACCCGACCAGCTTCCATGCAGGCGGCGAGGAATGGTCCGGCCATGCCTGGCGCGACAAACAGCTCGAGCGCGATCTGCCCTCCGGCGATGCACGCTCGGCCGATTCCGGCCGTCCCACCACCACGCTGCCGAAGGCGCTTTCGACGCCGTTGCCGCCGCAAAAGCGGCTACCGCGCCCGCTCACCCCTTCCGGCGTCGGCATTGCGGTCGACGAGGATGACGGCGATGCGCTCGTCGGCTCGGCTCTTTTCTCGGAAAAGGCGCCGGCAAATCTCTCGATGCTGCGGGGCGCCATCCTGCACCGCCTGCTGCAGGTTCTGCCCTCGATGGCGGGAGACGATCGCCGGGCCGCGGCCGAACGCTATCTCGAACGATCCGTGCCCAACTGGCCGCCGGCACAGCGCGCCGCACTGATCGCCAGCATCGAAACGGTGCTCGCCCATCCGGATCTCGGCGCAGTGTTCTCCGCGAGCAGCCGGGCCGAGGTTTCGGTCATGGGCACGCTGACGCTCGGCAAGCGCGAGCACGCGGTTTCCGGCCGGATCGACCGGCTGGCCGTCGGCGATGGCGTCGTGACGATTGCCGACTTCAAGACCAATCGGCAGGTGCCGCCATCGCCTGGCGACATTCCCTTCGCCTACACGGCGCAGCTTGCAATCTACCGCGCGCTCCTGCAGCCGCTTTATCCGACGCATGTGTTTCGATGCGTGCTGATCTTCACCGAGGGGCCGGCAATCCACGTCGTTCCCGATCAAGCGCTCGACAGGAGCCTTGAAGACCTCGCGACAAAGTGAGATACCCGATATTGAAAATCCAGCGGTGCCTTCTCACATGAGACACAACATCTGGATACTGACATTCCGAACGCAAGGAGCAGCCTATGGTTACTGTAAAGGTCGATACGTCCAATTTTCAGCAGGAAGTGCTGAACTCCGCCGAGCCGGTGGTTGTCGATTTCTGGGCTGAATGGTGCGGCCCGTGCAAGATGATCGCGCCGAGCCTCGAGGAAATCTCGAACGAACTCGCCGGCAAGGTCAAGGTTGCCAAGCTCAACATCGACGAAAACCCGGAACTGGCCGCCCAGTACGGCGTTCGCTCGATCCCGACGCTCGCCATGTTCAAGGCCGGCGAAGTGGCCGACATCAAGGTTGGCGCCGCTCCGAAGACGGCTCTGTCCTCGTGGATCTCCACGGCGGTCGCATAAGGCGGATTCACCGCTGAGAATATTAAAAGCCCGGCATGCCGGGCTTTTTTCTTGTCTTCAATCTGGAAACGGGCTGGCTGAGCCAGACCTTGATCACTTCGGCGGCGTGCCGTTGTCGGCAAGCACGTCGCCCACCAGATAGAGCGAGCCGCCGATCAGGATGCGCGGCGGCGCCGGGTCTTCGTCGACCAGATTGGAGATGATCGTCAGCGCCTCGGCGACGGACGAGACCGCGGACGCCTCGAAGCCGACCGATGCGGCGTCGCTGGCAAGCGCCACCGGATCAAGCCCAGCATCGGAGCCGCGGATCGGAACGGTGAAAACCTGTTCAGCGAGATCGAGGAAGGCGCGGAAGTAGCCGATCGGCTCCTTGGTGTTGATCATGCCGATGATCAGGAACAAGGGTCGCGATTCGCGCTCCTCGAAGGTTGCCATCGCCTCGGCGATCACCTGGCCAGCACCGGGATTGTGGCCGCCATCGACCCAGATTTCCGCGCCAACCGGACCGTAATGCGTGAGTTTGCCGCTGGTCAGCCGCTGCAGGCGTCCGGGCCATTCGACGCCCGCAAGACCACGCTCGATCGCCGCTTCTGACACATCGAAACCGGCGGCCCGTACCGCGCGGATCGCCGCTGCGGCATTGGCATACTGGTGGCGGCCCGGCAGCTTCGGCAGCGGCAGGTCGGCCAGCCCGCCTTCGTCCTGATAGACGAGGCGACCGAACTCCTCATGCGCCATGAAATCCTGGCCGTAGACGAACATCGGGCAGCCGAGGCGCTCGGCGGTCGAGACCAGCACATCCCGGGCGGCCTCTTCCTCCTGCTGGCCGATCACCACAGGGCAACCACGCTTCATGATGCCTGCCTTTTCGGCGGCAATCAGCTCCACCCGATCGCCGAGATAGGCCTGATGGTCGAGCGAGATCGGCATGACGACCGAAACGGCCGGACGGGCAATGACGTTGGTCGCATCGAAACGACCGCCAAGGCCGACCTCGATGATCGCGACATCGGCCGGATGCTCGGCAAAGAGCACGAAGGTAACGGCGGTCAGGATCTCGAAGACGGTGATCTTCTCGCCGCCATTGGCTTCAGCAACGCGACGCACGGCATCGGCGAGAACGGGATCGCTGACGAGCTTCCCCTTGCCGCCCTTGACGCCCAGGCGATAGCGCTCGTGCCAGTTGACGAGATGTGGCGAGGTATGGACGTGAACACTGAGGCCGGCTGCTTCCAGGATCGCCCGAGAAAACGCGGTTGCCGAGCCCTTGCCGTTGGTACCGGCGACATGGATCACCGGCGGCAGGCGGTCCTGGGGATTGCCGAGAGCTGCGAGAAGCCGGGTGATCCTGTCCAGCGACAGGTCGAAGCCCTTGGGGTGAAGGGCGAGAAGTTTTTCGATCTCATAGCCCGCTTCGCTGGCTTCCACCGCTGCCATCTCTTAACCCCGCCCCGACACGCTGCTGCTACAGGGCGCGCCCTATAGGCCGTCTACCGATCGCTGTAACGCCCTGAGTTGCAGCATCCCCGCTCACAAGAAATCGCGGAGATGCATCATTTTGTTCTATACAGTTCAGCCGACGCAGCACTTCAGGCGCTGGCAGCGACCGGCAAGGCGGCCGGCTGCGTGCCGCCGTTGAGCTTCGAGGCTTCCGCCGGCTTCTTCATCAGGATCTTCAGAACCCGGGCGAGCGTCGACGGCAGATCATGGCGCTTGACGACCATGTCGACCATGCCATGCTCCAGCAGATATTCCGACGTCTGGAAACCTTCCGGCAGCTTCTCGCGCAGGGTCTGCTCGATCACGCGCTTGCCGGCAAAGCCGATTTCAGCGCCCGGCTCAGCCATGTGGATGTCGCCGAGCATCGCGTAGGATGCGGTAACGCCACCGGTGGTCGGATTGGTGAGCACGACGATATAGGGAAGGCCCGCTTCCTTGAGCATGTTGACGGCAACCGTGGTGCGCGGCAGCTGCATCAGCGACAGGATGCCTTCCTGCATGCGGGCGCCGCCGGAAGCCGGGAAGATGACCAGCGGGCACTTCTCGGAAATTGCCCGTTCGAACGCCTTGATGATCGCCTCGCCGGCAGCCATGCCGAGCGAGCCGCCGATGAAGTTGAATTCGTGCACGACGGCGACGAGCTTGACGCCCTGGACGCGGCCGAGACCGGCAACGATCGTGTCTTCAAGTTCGGTCTTGGCACGGCTGTCGCGCAGACGGTCCGAGTACTTCTTGGAATCGCGGAACTTCAGCGGATCCTGAGCAACCTTCGGCTGCGGAAGCGCTTCAAAAATGCCGCCGTCGAACAGGTCCTTCAACCGCGCCTTGGCCGGCATCTTCATGTGGAAGCCGGACTGCGGGATGACCCACTTGTTTTCCTCGAGATCGCGGTGGAACACCATCTCGCCGGTTTCCGGGCACTTGATCCAGAGATTTTCCGGAACTTCCCGGCGGCCCAGCATCGAGTTGATCTTCGGCCGAACGTAGTTTGTGATCCAGTTCACTTAGTAACTCCTGAAGATTTCCTTCGGGTTGTGCGCGCTAATATAGGCAATTATTCGGCTGCTGCGAGACGTGCGGACCGCACGCCTGCCGAGAGCCCTCTCACCAGCGCTTCGACACCCGGAACCGTCGCATCGGTCGCCTTGCCCTCTTCGGTCAGGCTCGACGCGATCTGGTTGACGATCGCCGTACCGACGACCACACCATCGGCAGATGCTCCGATGGCCCTTGCATGTTCCGCCGTCTTGACGCCGAAACCGACGCAAACGGGCAGATTGGTGTGTGCCTTGATACGCCCGACGGCGCCACCGATCAACGACGGATCGGGCAGAGCCGATCCGGTGATACCGTTCATCGACACGTAGTAGACGAAACCGGAGGTGTTTTCGAGCACCTTCGGCAGGCGACGGTCGTCCGTGGTCGGCGTCGCCAGGCGAATGAAGTTGATGCCCTTTTCCAGCGCCGGGATGCAGAGTTCGTCGTCCATTTCCGGCGGCAGGTCGACGACGATCAGGCCGTCGATCCCGGCTGAAAGCGCATCCGTCAGGAAGCGATCGACGCCGTAGATATAGATCGGGTTGTAATAGCCCATGAGCACGATCGGCGTGCGCTCGTCGTCCTCGCGGAAGCGGCGGGCGATTTCGAGCGTCTTTTCAAGCGTCTGGCCGCCCTTCAGTGAGCGCTGGCCAGCCAACTGGATCGCCGGGCCGTCGGCCATCGGGTCAGAGAACGGCATGCCGAGTTCGATGACGTCGGCGCCGGCCTTCGGCAGCGCCTTCATGATCGAGACCGACGTCTCGAAATCCGGATCGCCGCCCATGAAATAGGTGACGAGGACCGGACGTCCTTCGGCCGCGACATCGGCAAATCGCTTGTCCATGCGTGCGGTCATGATCTTACTGCCCCATTCCCAGTAACTTGCCGACGGTGAAGATGTCCTTGTCGCCACGGCCGGAGAGGTTCATCAGGATGATCTCGTCCTTGCCCATCTTCGGCGCGCGCTTGATCACCTCGGCAAGCGCATGCGACGGCTCGAGCGCCGGGATGATGCCCTCGAGACGGGTCAGCGTCTGGAAGGCTTCGAGCGCTTCGTGGTCCATGATCGGCACGTATTCGACGCGGCCGACATCGTTGAGCCAGGCGTGCTCCGGACCGATGCCGGGATAATCGAGGCCGGCCGAAATCGAATGGCCTTCCTTGATCTGTCCGTCGCCGTCCTGCAGCAGATAGGTGCGGTTGCCGTGCAGCACGCCCGGCGAACCGGCGGTGATCGAGGCGCAATGCTCGTCGCCTTCAATGCCCTTGCCGCCGGCTTCGACGCCGACGATCTTGACGCTCTCGTCATCGAGGAACGGATGGAAGATGCCGATCGCGTTGGAGCCACCGCCGACGGCGGCAATGACGAGATCCGGCAGCCGGCCTTCGGCAGCGAGCATCTGCTCCTTGGCTTCCTGGCCGATGACGGCCTGGAAATCGCGGACCATCTCCGGATAGGGATGCGGGCCGGCAGCCGTGCCGATCAGATAGTAGGTGTTGTCGACATTGGTGACCCAGTCACGCAGCGCCTCGTTCATGGCATCCTTGAGCGTGCCGCTGCCGGCGGTTACCGGCTTTACCTCGGCGCCCAGGAGCTTCATGCGGAAAACGTTCGGCGCCTGGCGCTCGACGTCGGTCGCACCCATGTAGACGACGCAGGGCAGGCCGAAGCGGGCGGCGACGGTTGCCGAGGCCACGCCATGCTGGCCGGCGCCGGTCTCAGCGATGATGCGCGTCTTGCCCATGCGCTTGGCGAGCAGGATCTGGCCAATGCAATTGTTGATCTTGTGGGAACCGGTGTGGTTCAGCTCTTCGCGCTTGAAGTAGATCTTGGCGCCGCCAAGCTCCGCCGTCAGCCGTTCAGCGAAGTAGAGCGGGCTCGGGCGGCCGATATAATGCGCGCCGAGATGTTCCAGCTCCGCCTTGAAGGCCGGATCGTTCTTCGCGTTGTCCCACTCGTTCTGGAGATCGAGGATCAGCGGCATCAGAGTTTCGGCCACGAAGCGGCCGCCGAAGATACCGAAACGGCCGTCCTCGTCCGGGCCACCCCGGAAGGAATTCAACTTTGGCGCCTGGTTCACGTCCTGCTCCCTGACCGTGGCATGTCCGCCTCTGCCTGGCGAACGGCATTGAAAAACGATTCCATGAGCTTCAGATCCTTGACGCCCGGCGCGCTCTCGACGCCGGAGGAGATATCGATGGCACGCGCGCTGGTCTGCGCCATGGCCTCGCCAATGTTATCGGCGTTAAGACCCCCGGAAAGCATGTAATCGACGCTTCCGTCAAGCGCATCGAGCAGCTTCCAGTCAAAGGAAACGCCGTTGCCACCGGGCAATTCGGACCCTTTTGGCGGCTTGGCATCGAAGAGGAAGCGATCGGCGATGCCGATATAGGCATCGATCTTTTCAAGGTCCGATGCTTCGCGCACCGAAAAGGCCTTCATGACGGGAAGGCCATACATTGCCTTGACCGTCAGCAGTCGATCCGCGTCCTCGCTGCCATGAAGCTGCAGAATATCCGGGTTGAGCGCCGAAACGATTTCGTCGAGCTCGTCATTGTCGGCATTGACGGTGACGGCGACGATCTTCGCCTGGCCGCGAATCCTGTCGGCGATGCGGCCGGCATCGTCGGGCTCGATGTTCCTGGGGCTCTTCGGGAAAAAGATGAAGCCGACATGGGATGCGCCGAGCGCGACAGCACGCTCCGCCGCTTCCGCGGTCTTCAGCCCGCATATCTTCACTTGGGTTTTCATGAGAAGCGACCTTGCATGAAATGCCGCGCGAGTCGAGCCAAAAACCGACGCAAAAGCGGTCACTCAGCGCCCCTGCACCCGTCCTTCGCCGGGTGTGCGCCCCTTGCGCGGCAGGCGCGCTTTTACCATATGCATTTTACCACAACGGAGAGACTGATGCGCCTGTTGCTCGCGCTTATCCTGCCTTGGCTGCAGTTTTTTACCATCGGCCGCCCCTTTGCCGGCCTCATTTGCCTGATCCTGCAACTGACGCTGATCGGCTGGGTACCGGCGGCGATCTGGTCGGTCTATGCCCTCAGCCAATACAAGACCGACGAGAAGATCCGCGAAGCGCTGCGCCACCGCGCATAACGAGCCGCTCATCGCCCTCCAGGATTCAATCGAAGTCGATCGCGTGAAGCATCGTGCCGTTGCGGCGGAGCCAGCGCTTGGCGTCCTCCGTATCGGGGCACAATCTGCCGCAGAGCGCCCAGAAGTTCGGGCCGTGGTTCATTTCCTGCAGATGCGCCACTTCATGCGCCGCGAGATAGGCGATGACCCTTGGCGGCGCCATGACGATGCGCCAGGAGAAACTCAACGCCCCGTCGGCCGAGCATGATCCCCAGCGGCTGCGCGTGTCCTTGAGCGACAGCGACTTTGCCCGTCGGCCGATACGGCCGGTGTAGATCGCCACCAACCGGTCGAGGTCCTGGCGGGCTTCCTTCTTCAGGAAATCGACGATGCGCCGGTTGAGGTGTTCCTCGCCGCCGCTGACGCGCAGCACCGGTTCGTCATCGATCACGATCGCTTCCGTGAGCCCGCGGATCTTGCCGGTGCGCTCGATGCGGTGGGAGACGCCGCGAATGAGGATGGAACCGCCCTCCTCGATCTGGCTCTCGCCAGAGAAGCGCGCGAGCTTGGTCATCAGCCAGCCCTGGTGTCGTGTCAGGAAGGCGTTGACCTCTCGCTCGGGGAGGCCCTGCGGCACGGTCATCCTCAGAGCCCGGCCGCCCGGCTCGATGCGTAGCGTCATGCGCGTCGCGCGCGCGTTCTGCTTGATCGTCAGCGGCAGGGACTTGCCGGCGACCTCGATCTGCCGCGTCGTTGCGGGTGGTGCAGGTTGAATGCGCCGCTTGAAGGAAGGGAACATGCAGGCTTTCTAACCGATTCGCGGGGCTTTCGCCTACAGTTCACAGGTTGGGGTGCATGCCAAAAGTGATCCGGCGTTTCATATGAAACGCCGGAAGCGGTTTCGTCAGGTCAGTGGGCTTCGACAATCGGGCCCGAGCCGCCGTTCTTGCGGTCACGCATGAAGCGGTCGAACTCTTCCTGGTCCTTGGCGCGGCGAAGCTCGCGCGCATAGCTGTCGAATTCTTCGCGCATCTCGTCGAGCTTGCGGCGTTCCTCGTCGAGACGGGTAAGTTCAGCTTCGCGCCAGTCGTCGAAGGCGACGTTGCCGGTGCGATGCGTCCAGTTGGAACGGCGGCCGCCGCGCTTGAAAGCCGAGCACATGCCATCCACCGTATCGTTTGCGTCTTTCTTGAACGTCTTGAGCTTTTCGCCAAAGAGAATGTAGGCGAGCATGGCCAGGCCGAGCGGCCAGAAGACCACGAAGCCAAGCACCATCAGGGCGATGGTCGCGGGCGTCCAATCCGGACGGATCATTGCAGATTGGTTCATCTTCAGGATTCCTCGCAATCATCCGGGCCGCCCATGCGGCCCGATGAAAACGATGTGGGAAGGCGCTCTTGTCTCTGCAAGACGCCCTCCCCCGGAATCGGACAAACCCTTGACTCTACGCGGTCAAAACGGCCGCGCCGCCGAGATCAGGCCGACTTGCCGCCCTTGATCAGCTGCTTCACCGGTTTTGCGTGGCGCGCGTGCTCGCGGTGGAAAGCGACGATGCGCGGCGCGATTTCGCGGCGGAAGCGCGAGCCGTTGAAGACGCCGTAGTGGCCGACATCCGGCTGCATGTAGTGCATGCGCATGTGGTCGGGGATGTTGGTGCAGATCGTCTGCGCCGCCTGGGTCTGGCCGACACCGGAGATATCGTCGTTCTCGCCTTCGACCGTCAGGAGCGCCACCTTCTTGATCGCCGTCGTGTCGACGCGCTTGCCGCGATGCATCATCTCGCCCTTCGGAAGCGCATGCTGCATGAACACCACCTGCACCGTCTGCAGGTAGAATTCAGCCGTCAGGTCCATGACCGCGAGATATTCGTCGTAGAAGTCGCGGTGCTTTTCGGCGGCGTCACCATCGTTCTTCACCAGGTGGGCGAAGAACTCCTTATGGGCGATCAGGTGCCGGTCGAGGTTCATCGACATGAAGCCCGAGAGCTGCAGGAATCCCGGATAGACCATGCGCATGAAACCCGGTTGCGGCCACGGCACCGGCATGATGACATTGTCACGGAACCATTCGATCGAACGCTCTTCCGCGAGCTGGTTGACGCCTGTCGGGTTGATGCGGGTGTCGATCGGTCCGCCCATCAGCGTCATCGTCGCCGGCGACAGTGGATCATCGGCAGCTTCCATCAATGCGACGGCAGCAAGCACCGGCACCGCGGGCTGGCAGACGCCGATCACATGGGTGTCAGGCCCGAGGAAATGCAGCATCTGGATGACGTAGTCGATGTAATCGTCGAGATCGAAGGTGCCTTCGCTGAGCGGCACCATGCGGGCATCGATCCAATCGGTGATATAGATGTCGGAATGCGGCAGCAGGGCTTCCACCGTGCCGCGCAGCAGCGTCGCATAGTGGCCGGACATCGGCGCGACGATGAGCACCTTCGGATCGGGGGCGCGGCCCTTGGGCACCGCACGCTCGAAATGAATGAGGTTGCAAAAGGGCGCACGCCAGACGATGCGTTCGTAGATCGAAGCCGATTGACCGTCGACGACCGTCTCGGGAAGACCGAACTCCGGCTTGCCATAACGGCGGGTGGAGCGCTCGAACACTTCAAGACCGGCTGCGGCGGCGCGACCGAAATAGGTGTGCGAGACGGGGTTCATCGGATTGCTGAACGCGAGCCGCATGGCGTCGGCTGCCGTGCGCCACGGCGCCATCATTGCGTGGTTCAGTTCATAGAGCTGGTAGAACATGGGAAGCGTACCCCTTGGTTCAATCAACGACAACGCCGCTCCCGGTCGGACGCAAGCTTGCGATTGTTTGTCTTGGTGTCCGCAATCGCTGCCAGACTACCACTTTTCTTGTGCAGTGCAACAAATATACCCGTCTCGCCTCGATACAAGGCCTGAAGCCAGAATGAATCCGGATTCCTGAGGATTTGCAAACGAGCTTGCTCGAAACTGGCCGTTTTCCGCTATTTTCGTGCGTCGAGCCGCAATGCCTGGCCTTTTCTGGGATAATTGGCGCCTCTCAGTGGCAAAGATGGGGTGCGCATCCCTGTGGCGATGCAGCAAACCCGCCATCGCTCAGGCGGCCGTCACTTGAATGACAGCCTTCACCAGGCCCGTCTTTTCCTCCGCCCATCGTGGCAGATCGGCAACCGCGCCTTCCAGCGTGGTGCGGTGCGTGATCAGCGCCTCCACCGGTACCAGGCCGGACGCGATCGATGCGACGACATGGTCGAAATCCTGCCGGGTCGCGTTGCGGCTGCCGACCAGCGTCATCTCGCGCTTGTGGAACTCTGGATCGGAGAAGCGGATATCGTCCTTGACGACACTGACGAAGACCAGGGTGCCACCGTGGGCGACGTGGGCGAAGGCCGCCTGCATCGAGCCGCCATGCCCGGTCGCGTCGAAGACGACATCGAAACCGTCTCCATCCGTCGCCGCGACAACGCGCGCCGCGGTATCGGTTTCCACGACGATGCCCTTGGCAAAGCCGAGTTTGCGGGCGGCAAAGTCCAGCCGCTCCGCGCTGGTGTCGGCGAGCACCACGTCATGGCCGGCGATCCGGGAGAAGATCGCGGTGCCGAGACCGATCGGCCCGGCACCGATGACCAGCGCCCGCGACCCTGCATCCGTCGATGCACGGCGGACTGCGTGGGCGCCGATCGCCAGGAACTCGACAGTGGCGGCTGCCTCCGGCGAAAGGCCCTGCGCCGGATAAAGGTTGCCCTCCGGCACGACGATCTCCTCGCAGAACGCGCCGTCGGTGTGAACGCCGAGTACCTTGATGGCCGTGCAGCAATTGGGCTTGCCCTTGCGGCAGGCAACGCAAGCACCGCAGGCGAGATAGGGGTTGACCACGACCGGCGTGCCGGGCGCCATCGTCGTCCCTTTCCCGCCGGCCATCACCGTTGCCGAAATCTCATGGCCCATGACCCGCGGATATTCGAG
This sequence comes from Ensifer sp. ENS09, assembly GCF_014852425.1. Classification (NCBI taxonomy): domain Bacteria; kingdom Pseudomonadati; phylum Pseudomonadota; class Alphaproteobacteria; order Hyphomicrobiales; family Rhizobiaceae; genus Ensifer; species Ensifer sp. ENS09. The sequence goes on along the minus strand of NZ_JACVBP010000010.1, from coordinate 64,324 downwards.
GAACGGATGTTTGCCGGCGAAGATATGGTAGTCCGTACCGCAGATGCCGACATGGCTGACGGCGAGGTGGACCCAACCGTCCGGCACGGTTTCGATTGGCGTGCGGTCGACGACCTCCAGCCGACCGGGTTGCGGGCAGAGCACGGCTTTCATGGCAATTCTCTCGAATACGGCAGCGCCTAGCGGGCGCTGCGGCGACGCAATTGGTCGAAATAGACGATAACGATGATCAAAACCCCGGTGATGATGCGCTGCCAGAACGAGTTGACGTTCAAGAGGTTGGCGCCGTTGTTGATCGTCGCGAGGATGAACGCGCCGAGCAGCGGCCCATGCACCGAGCCGACCGCCCCGAACAGGCTGGTGCCGCCGATGACCGACGAGGCGATCGCCTGCAGTTCCCAGCCCTCCGCCTGAGTGGCGTTGCCGATGCCGATGCGCGAGGCAAGCAGCAGGCCGACGAAGGCGGCGCAGGTCGACGACAGGATGTAGGCGAGATAGATCGTGCGATGCACATTGACGCCGGAAAGACGCGCCGCCTCGCTGTTGGAGCCGACAGCAAAGAGATAGCGACCGAAACGGCTTAAATGCAGGAAGACATAGGCCGGGATCGCCACCACGATCACCATCCAGAACAGGCTGGGAACGCCCAGGAAATCCGCCCGCGAGAAATTGGTGAAGGCCTCATTGGTGATCGAAATGGTCGAGCCATTGGTGATCAGGAGGCCGATACCGCGCAGCGAAGTCAGGGTCGCCAGCGTGATGATGAAGGGCGGCAGACCCATGCGCACGATGCCGAAGGCATGGAAGGCGCCGATCAGGACACCGAAGGCGAGCGTCAGGATGATGGCAATCCAGAGCGGAACGCCGGCGGCCAGCAGCCAGGCGACGATAACACTGGTGAAGCCGACCACGGCACCGACCGACAGATCGATACCGGCGGTGATAATGACGAAGGTCTGGCCAACTGCCAGGATCGCCGTCATCGCCCCCTGGCGCAGCAGGTTGCTGATGTTGTTGGGCGTCCAGAAGCTGTTGGTCGCGAAGCCCAGCAGCATCCACAGGAACAGAAGTAGCCCCAGGAGGGTGAGGCCGAACAGAATGCTCACGCCCTTGCGTGGTGCCGCGCTGGCGCCGCTCTCCACCGTTTCCGCACTCATCGTCTTCCTCCCTGCATCCTTCAAGTTTGTTTTTATCGGTTCAAACGCCAATCGCCTGCGTCAGCACTTCCTCATGGCTGGCAGCACGATAGTCGTGGCTGGCGACCAGCCGTCCGCGCCGGAACACATGCAGCCGGTCCGCCAGTTCGTAGACCTCCGGCAGATAGGACGAGATCAAGATGATGCCCGCCCCGTTCTCCAAGAGCCGTGCGAACAGGCGATAGATTTCCGCCTTGGTGCCGACATCGACGCCGACCGTCGGCTCGTCAAAGATGAAAAGCTTGGCGCCGTGGCTCAACCACTTGCCGATGACGATCTTCTGCTGGTTGCCGCCGGACATGGCGGAGGCCAGCACGCGGCGTGACGGCGTCTTGATCTTCAGGTCGCGGATCTGCCGGTCGGCGTTTTCCCGCTCCTGCTGGCCGTTGATCGTCAGGCCGCGCGTCAGCCGGTTGAAAACCGGCAGATTGATGTTGAGGCCGATCGGCAAGTTGAGGCAGAGGCCCTGGTCACGTCGGCTTTCGGGCGCAAGCGCGATGCCGAGGTCCATGGCCTCACGTTCGCTGGCGATCTCCACCTTACGGCCCTGCCAGTAGACCTCTCCACCCGTTGGCCGGTGCCGGCCATAAAGGCCGAGCGCAAACTCGCTGCGTCCCGCGCCGATGAGCCCGTAGAGGCCGACGATCTCGCCGGCGCGCACTGTCAGCGACACATCCTGGAAGCCGGGGCCGCTCAAGTTGCGCGTCTCGATGATGGCCGCGCCCGGCGGAAAATGTTCCTTGTGATAGATCTGCTCGATCGTGCGATTGATCATCAGCGCGATCAGCTCCGCCTCGTTGGTCTCACCGATCTTGCGGGTGCCGACATGGGTGCCGTCACGCAGCACCGAGACACGGTCGGCAAGCTCGAAGACTTCCTCCATGCGGTGGCTGATATAGACGATGGTCACGCCTTCGGCCTGCAGCCTTCGGATCAGCCGGAAGAGCTGTGCCGATTCCTGTCGGGTGAGATAGGCGGTCGGCTCATCGAAGATCAGAAACTGCGTGCCGCGCATGGCGGCACGCGCCGTGGCGACGAGCTGCTGCTGCCCAATCGTCAAGCTTCCAAGCACGGCACCGGCCGGCAGGTTGAAGCCGAGATCATCCAGCACGCTTTGTGCCGCATCGGTCATCGCGCGCTTGCGCATCAGGCCGTTGCGATTGATCTCGTCGCCGAGAAACATATTGGCCGCGACCGACAGGTGAGCGCAAAGCACGACCTCTTGATGCACGGCATTGATACCGCGCTCGATCGCCTCCTGCGGCGTGCCGAGCTGAACGGGTTTTCCGCACCAAAAGATTTCGCCGGACGTGCGTTTGATGACGCCGGTCAAAAGCTTGATCAGCGTCGACTTGCCGGCACCGTTCTCACCGACGATCGCGTGAATTTCACCGGACAGAAAGGTCAGCGATGCAGGCTTCAAGGCTTCGACGGCGCCATACTTTTTCTGCAGGGCGCGCAGCTCCAGGATAGGCTCGCCTTTCGGAACCGGGTGGCGTGTCGCCACATGCAGTCCTTCGGTCCTGATGTCGCGTGGCTCTTGCAAGTCGGTCATCTGCGCATTCCCTCCCATCGCAGAGATCGCTTGCGGCCGGTCCTCGTTCCGGCCGCAAGCGGGTGCGGCAGGCTCAACGCCCGCCGCAGCCGTCGTCACTTGACCTTCGGGTTCAAGAGAGCGTCGATCTTCGGCTCGGCCATGTTGGCCTTGGTCACCAGATTGGCGCCGGTATCGACATTCGCCTCGACCTTCTCCTTCTTCGAGACGGCGAGCGCTGTCTTCACGCCATCGTACCCCATGCGATAGGGATCCTGAACGACGAGACCAGCCAGAACGCCTTCCTTGAGGAAGCCGACGGTCTTGTCATCGCTGTCGAAGCCGATCACCTTGATCTTGTCGCCGAGTTTGTTTTCGGCGATCGCCTGGCCAACGCCCTGCGCCATGATCAGGTTGGACGCAAACACGCCGACAAGGTTGGGATTGGCGGTGATCAGGTCGGTCATCATGTTGAGGCCAGTGGTTGCCTGGCCGTCCGCATACTTATCCGCAACGACTTTGAAGCCCGGATACTTGGTCTTGATCTGATCGAGGAAGCCTTCACGGCGCTGGTCGAGCGAGCCGACACCCGGAAGGCTGGTGATGATGGCGATTTCACCCTCTTCCTTGCCGCTCATTTCCTTGACCGCTGCAGCGAGACCGTCGGCAGCGATGCGGCCGCCCTGGACGTTGTCGGTGGTGAGGAACGACGAGAAGGCTTTGGAGTCGGCACCGGAGTCGATGCCGATGATCGGCACGGCCTTCGCTGCTTCATCGATCGGCTTGCCAAGCGCCTTGAATTCCGTTGGCGAGATGACGACGGCAGCCGGGGCGCCGGCAACCGCATTCTCGAGAATGCTGATCTGGCCGTTGATATCGGACTCGGATTGAGCGCCGAGTTCCGGCACGTTGACGCCGAGATCCTTGCCGGCGGCGCGGGCACCGGCCAGCACGATCTGCCAATAGAAGGACGTGGTATCCTTGACGATGATCGGGATCGTCACGTCCTGTGCGAACGAGGCCACCGGCGACATGCCGGCGATCATCGCGGCGCCGGCCAAGGCGGTAAAGGCGCGGCGGCTAAGGCTGCTTTTCAGAATGCTCATCCCAGGTTTCTCCTCTTTGTGCACCGTGTTCCACTTCTTGGAGATCGATCGCAGGTGCTGGCTTATCGACCTTTTATCGATAAAAAACATATTGGAATGCTAATACGACAATCCCGGCTTGGCAAGCTGCCGGAACAGCATTTCAGACGGCGCTTTGGTGCCGTCCGTTAGACCCGAACCGGCTCGTCTCCGAGCTCCGGTGCGACCAGTGTGAACGGTTCAAAAGCCGCGAAATCCGCTGCGGAAAACCGGTGCTCGGCGAGCGCCATGTTGCGCGCCAGGCTCTGCGGCTTGGCGGTGCCGAGTAGCACCGAGGCGACCTGCTGACTGGCGAGCGGAAACTGCATGGCAGGTGCAGCAAGCGGCACGTCCATGCCGCGCGCAACCGCGTCCATGGCGGCAACCTTTTGCCGGATATCTTCCGTCGCCGGCATGTAGTCGAAACGCGCGCCATCGACCGGCCCCGTCGCCAGGATGCCCGAGTTGAACACCCCACCGACGACGATCGAAGTCTGTTTCTTCTCGCAGAGCGGCAGCAGTTCGGCGACGGCGGACCTGTCGAGCAGCGTGTAACGCCCGGCGAGCAGGATGCAGTCGAGATTGGCCTCACGCAGGACGTCGAGACAGACCGGCACCTCGTTGACGCCGAGCCCATAGGCCGCGATCGTTCCCGAGGATTTCAGCGCCTCCAACGCCTTGAGGCCGCCCTCCAGCAATTGCCGGAGGTAGACCGCGTTGCGAGCGGCTCCATGGGTGTAGACGCCGATATCGTGCACATAGAGGATGTCGATGCGATTGAGCCCGAGCCGGGCATAGCTAAACTCGACCGAGCGCATGATGCCGTCATAGCTGTAATCGTAGGTGACGTCGAAATTGAGCGGGTTCACGTAGGAATAGTCCGGCACCTTGTCTTCCGGCACCGGATGAAGGAGACGACCAACCTTGGTGGAAAGCACGAACTGATCACGCGGCTTGTCGCGCAGGAAGTCGCCGACACGACGCTCGGCAAGACCGAGGCCGTAGAAAGGCGCGACATCGAAGTAGCGCATGCCCGACTGCCAGGCAGCGTCCAGGGTTGCGATCGCCGAGTCGCGGGTGCATTCGCGGTAGAGGCCGCCAAGACCGGCAGCGCCGAAGCTAAACTCGGTCACCGATAGGTCGGTTCGACCGATCCGTCTCGTCTGCATTCCCCGTTTCCTCCTCCCAGGATGCCTTAGGTATTTAGAGCGTTGCGCCCAAATGCCAGGGCACGAACTCATTATCGCCGTAGCCGAAAAGCTCGCTCTTGGTCTTGCGGCCCGAGGCGGTCTCGACGATCAGGTCGAAGATCTCGCGGCCGAGCCCGGCTATGCTCGCCTCCCCCGAAGCGATCACGCCGCAATCGATATCCATGTCCTCTTCCATCGCCCGGTAGAGCGCGGTGTTGCTGGTAAGCTTGATCGACGGCGCGGGGCGACAGCCGAAACAGCTGCCGCGACCCGTGGTAAAGGCAATGACATTGGCGCCGCCGGCGACCTGGCCGGTGGCCGATACCGGGTCGTAGCCGGGGGTATCCATGAAAACGAGCCCGTGCTCGGTGACCCGCTCGGCGTAGCGGTAGACCGCGTTCAGCGGCGAGCGACCGCCCTTGGCGACGGCGCCGAGAGATTTTTCGAGAATGGTGGTCAGACCACCCCGTTTGTTGCCCGGCGAAGGATTGTTGTCGAGCGAAGCGCCATGCAGCGCCACATAGTTCTCCCACCAGGCAATCAGCCCATCGAGTTTCACCGCGACCGCGTCGTTGACGGCACGGCTGCGCAAAAGGTGCTCAGCGCCATAGATTTCCGAAGTCTCGGAGAGGATCGCCGTGCCGCCGGCGGCCGCAAGGATGTCAACCGCAGCACCCAGCGCCGGGTTGGCGGTAATGCCCGAAAGCCCATCCGACCCGCCGCATTGCAGACCGACGATGATCTCGCCGACCGGGATAGCAACGCGACGTTCCTTGCCGACTTCAGCAGCGATTTCCTCGAGAATGCCCAGCGCCTTTTCGACGGAACGACGCGAGCCGCCGGCTTCCTGGATGTTGAAATGGCGCTTCTCCGCGCCGGCGCCGCTTTGACCATAGAGCGTCAATTGGTTGACCTCGCAGCCGAGGCCGACCATCAGCACGCCGCCGAAATTGACATGGCGGGCATAGCCGGCGAGCGTGCGGTGCAGATTGGCCATGCCGTCGCCCGTCGAGGACATGCCACAGCCCTGATCGTGCACGATCGGCACGAAACCATCGATGCCTTCGTACCTCGGCAAGATGCGCCTGTTCGCCTCCTCGGCGATGGCGCGACAGACGGTGGTGGAACAGTTCACGCTGGCGACGACCCCGATGTAGTTTCGCGTCGCTGCGCGGCCATCCCCTCTTCGAAAACCCATGAAGGTGCGCGCCCTGTCGGCATCGCTTGCCACTTCCGGCGCCCCTTGAGGGCTGATCGCCAAGCGGTCCTTGTCGAAGGCGAGATTATGGGCGTGCACGTGGTCACCCGGCGCGATATCGGCGGTCGCCCGGCCGATCGCCTGGGCATATTTGACGACCGGTTCGCCGGCTCGGATGGCACGGATGGCGATCTTGTGTCCGGCATCGACCTTTGCCGCCGCGCGCACGCCGTTTGGCAGAACATCGCCGGCGGCAATCGCCAGCGTCGCCACGACAACATTGTCCTCCGGTGCGAGCAGGATGGTGGACGGCGCAGACACCCGATTTCTCCCTAACGACTTTTGTTCTGTCTTTTATCTACAATAGACAGATTGCCGTCAATGGGTATTATAGCGAAAACGTCGACGGCACGGCCGAGATGCCCCGGAGCGGCTGGGAGGAACAGATATGGATGACAGACGCAGACAAAACCGGAGCGACGGGATAGAGGAGCGTTCCGCGTAAGCGCAGAAAACTTCGAACGATCCGGACGTCGCCCATGGCAAAACAGAACACCGTCTTCAAGGATGCTTATAACCGCTGCCTCAAGCTGCTGGCGGACACATCCTCGCTGCCCTCCGAGCCGGAGCTCGGGCAGATGCTTGGCGTTAGCCGGACGACGGTACGGTCGATCCTCAGCCGCTTCGAGGAACTGCAGCTGATCGCTTGGGACAAACGCAAGAAGAGCGTGCTGCGCCAACCCCGGCCCGACGATTATTTTCCGACGGAAGAGACGGATTCACTCGCCGAGATCATCGAGCGCAGCTTCATGCGCCGGATTCTCGCCGGTGGTGCCGAGCCGGGCATGCAGATCAACGAACTGGAACTGGCACGCGACATTGGCACCGGCACGACCAGCGTGCGCGAGTTCCTGATCCGCTTCAGCCGCTTCGGCCTGATCGAGAAGCGGCCGAACAGCCACTGGATCCTGAAAGGCTTTACCCGCGAATTCGCGCTGGAACTGACGGAAGTGCGCGAGATGTTCGAGCTGCGCTCGGCCGCGCGCTTTGTCTCCCTGCCCCACGATCATCCGGCCTGGGATGAGCTTCGGGAAATCGAGGCCCTGCACCGGGACATCCTCGCCGACATCGACAACCGTTACCGGGAGTTCTCCGAGCTCGACGAGCAGTTTCACCTGCTGGTGCACAAGGCATCGAGCAACCGGTTCATCGTCGATTTCTACGACATCATCGCCATCGTCTTCCACTATCACTACCAGTGGAACAAGACGAATGCCCGCCAGCGCAACGCCCGCGCGCTGGAAGAACACCTCGCCTATATAGAAGCGCTGCGCTCGCACGATCCGGCAAAGGCCGAACAGGCCTGCCGGCGACACCTTCAGTCGGCGCGCGAAACCCTTCTCCAATCCATTCCATAGCCAGCTATCGGAGCCTACGCATGCCGACGCCGATCGTGCAATTCGGGACGAGCCGTTTCCTTCAGGCGCATGCCGATCTCTTCATCAGCCAAGCACTGAAGAAGGGAGAAGCGCCCGGTTCGATCACGATCGTGCAAACGACAGGGTCGAGCGAACGGTCCGGACGGCTTGCGGCACTTTCGCGTCCCGAGGGCTTTCCCGTTATCATTCGTGGCATCCAGGGAGGCGAGAGGATCGACGCGACACAGCACGTGACAAGCGTCGCGCGCGCACTTTCAACCGCCCAAAACTGGAGTGAAATCCGGGCGATTGTCGCCGAGGAGGCCGAAATCCTGATCTCCAACACCGGCGACACGGGCTACCAGGTCGGCGAGGACGATCCGATAGCGGAAGTTCCGCGTTCCTTTCCGGGCAAGCTGCTTCTGCTCTTGAAGGCGCGCTTCGATGCAGGCGGCCGTCCCCTGACGATGCTTCCCTGTGAACTGGTATCGCGCAACGGCGACGTGCTGAAGGCGCTGATGCTGCGGCTCGCGGCGCAGCGGGTGAAAGACAAAGCCTTTGCCGACTGGCTGGACAAGGATGTCGTCTGGGCGAATACGCTGGTCGACCGCATCGTCTCCGAGCCGCTCGAGCCGGCCGGTGCCATTGCCGAGCCCTATGCGCTCTGGGCAATCGAAAACCAGCCCGGCTTGCGGCCCCCATGCATCCACCCCTGTGTAAAGCTCGTGGATGACCTGACGCCTTACGAGAAGCTGAAGCTCCACATCCTCAATCTCGGCCACACGGTGCTGGCCGATCTCTGGCTTAGGCAAGGCCGCGACCCGAAGGAGACTGTGCGGGAAATCCTGGCCGATCCCGACATCGCCATGCGGCTAGACCGTATCTATCGATCCGACGTGATTCCGGCCTTTGCTGCAAAGGGCCTGGAGAGCGAAGCGGCAGACTATGTTGTCGCGACGCTGGAACGCTTCAGAAACCCGTTCCTCGATCACCGCCTCAGCGATATCGCCAACCACCACCGCGAAAAGATCGAGCGGCGGATCGTCGATTTGCGGCGCTGGAGCCCGGGCGTAGCGATGCCCGAACTCCAGGCAATCTGCGATCAGTAGCCGGATTCCTGCTTCTTCGGAGCCGACGTCTCTTCGCCGAGAAACTCCTGGCGCAGCGTCCTCGTCGCACGCACGAGGGAGGTGACATCCGTGCCGATCGCCATGAAATCAGCGCCCATCTCGCGATAGTCGCGCGCCTGCTCGAGATCGAGCGTCATGATGCCGCGTGCCTTGCCGGCCTTCTCGATGCGCTCGAACGCGTCGGCAATCGCCGCGCGCACCTCCGGATGGCCTGGCTTGCCGAGATAACCCATGTCGGCGGCCAGATCGGAGGGACCGATGAAGAGGCCGTCAACGCCATCGAGTGCGGCAATCTCGTCGATAGCGGCAAGACCTGCGCGGCTTTCGATCTGCAGGATCAGGCAGATTTCATCGCCGGCGGTCTGGAGATAATCGCCGATGCGGCCGAACTCAGAGGCGCGCCCGAGGGCGGCGCCGACGCCGCGAATACCATGCGGCGGATAGCGGGTGGCGCGCACCAGCTGCTGCGCCTGCGCCAGGCTTTCGACCATGGGGATCAGGAGCGTCTGCACGCCGGTGTCGAGGATCTGCTTGATCAGCACGGTATCGCCCACCGGCAGGCGAACCATCGGGTGGCTCGCCGATGCGGCGACGGCACGAAACTGCGCCGACAGCAACGGAATGTCGTTCGGCGCGTGCTCGCCGTCGAGCAGCAGCCAGTCGTAACCGCTGCCGGACACCACTTCGGCTGCATAGGGGCTGGCAAGCGCCACCCACAGCCCGAGCTGGAAGCGGTTTTCGCGCAGCGCTGCTTTGAAGGGGTTCTTCGGTGCCGGCATGGGTCGTCTCCTCCTGCAATGCGACGGGACGAGCGATGCCTCGATCCCGCAATTACGAGATTTCTACCGGCAAAGAAAAAAACCGGCCAGAACTTTCCGGCCGGTTTTTCAGATTGGGTACCGTATCTTACGCAACGCCGCCGAGGCAGACGTATTTGATCTCGGTGAACTCCTCGATGCCGTAGCGCGAGCCCTCGCGTCCGAGGCCAGAGAGCTTGACGCCGCCGAACGGCGCTTCGGCCGTGGAGATCAGCCCGGTGTTGACGCCGACCATGCCGTATTCCAGCGCTTCGGCCACCCGGAAAACACGCGCAAGATCCTTGGCATAGAAATAGGAGGCAAGGCCGAACTCGGTGTCGTTTGCCTGCTCGACCACGTCCGCCTCGTCGGTGAAGCGGAAGAGCGGTGCGACCGGCCCAAACGTTTCCTCGCGTGCAACCGCCATCGCCTGGGTGACGTCAGCCAGAACCGTCGCCTCGTAGAAGGTGCCGCCGAGGGTGTGACGCTTGCCGCCCTGGATGACGCGAGCGCCCTTCGACGTGGCGTCGGCGACATGTTCCTCCACCTTCTCCAGCGCCGCCTTGTCGATCAGCGGGCCGAGGATCACACCCTCGTCGACGCCGTTGCCGACCTTCAGCTTGGCGACCGCCTTGGCGAGCTTGTCGGCGAAGGCGTCATAGACCTTGTCCTGCACATAGATGCGGTTGGCGCAGACGCAGGTCTGGCCGTTGTTGCGGAACTTGGCGATCAGCGCGCCTTCGACAGCCGCGTCGAGATCGGCATCGTCAAAGACGATGAAGGGCGCGTTGCCGCCAAGCTCCAGGCCGAGCTTCTTGATCGTGGCCGCGCTCTGGCGATAGAGTTCCGCACCCACTTCGGTCGACCCGGTGAAGGTGAGCTTGCGCACAACTGGGTTCGAGGTCATCTCGGCGCCGATCTCGCGAGCCGAGCCGGTGATGACGCTGAAAAGACCCTTCGGCAGACCGGCGCGCTCGGCCAGAATGGCGATCGCAATCGCCGAGAACGGCGTCTGTGCGGCCGGCTTCAGCACCATGGCGCAGCCGGCGGCAAAGGCCGGGCCGGCCTTGCGGGTGATCATCGCATTGGGGAAGTTCCAGGGCGTGATCGCCGCGACGACCCCGATCGGCTGCTTCATGACCAGAATGCGCTTATCGGGCTGGTGGCCGGGGATCAGGTCGCCATAGAGACGGCGCGCCTCTTCGGCGAACCACTCGACGAAGCTTGCGCCATAGACGATTTCGCCGGTCGCTTCGGCCAGCGGCTTGCCCTGCTCCAACGTCAGGATGCGGCCGAGATCCTCCTTGTTCTCGATCATCAGCTCGAACCATTTGCGCAGGACACCGGCGCGGTCCTTGGCCGTGCGCGCTGCCCAGCCCTTCTGGGCGACACGCGCGGCCTCGATCGCAGCCTTGGTTTCCTTGGCGCCGAGCTTCGGCACGCGACCGATGATTTCACCCGTCGCCGGGTTGTTCACCTCGATCGCGTTTGCCGCGTCCGCCTCGATCCACTCGCCGCCGATAAGCGCTGCCTGGCGAAACAATGATGGGTCCTTAAACGACATGATCCGTCCTCTCTCAAATCCTACAGAACTTATACAACTTTTTTCTTCGAAACAGCAATGACCCCAAGTCGCCGTTTCTGCAATTTCTTGCGTCGCATAAGTCAAGCGGGCGCTCACGTTTGCGTGCATCCAACCCGTTCCTTCGCCATCCGTCCTCATGTAGCGTTCGAAACGAATCAAACCATGGGTCGCCCGTCGGTCCGGCGGCGTTCCCAAGTTCACGCGACACCGAGAAGAGGCATGTCCATGACGGCGACCGACAACAGAAAAGCTGACCATCCGATCGATGCCATGTTCATCGAGCGCTGGTCGCCCCGCGCCTTCACCAGCGAGGAAATCGACGAAAAGACCCTGCTTTCCTTCTTCGAAGCGGCCCGCTGGGCGCCGTCTGCCAGCAACCGCCAACCCTGGCGCTTCGTTTATGCGCGCCGCGGCACGGATCGCTTCCCGGTGCTGCTCGAAACGCTCGACGAGGGAAACCAACGCTGGGCGAAGAACGCGGCAGCGCTGCTGATCGTGATTTCAAGAACGCATAATGCAGCACAGAACGGCGAAATGCGGCATGCCTATACCCACGCCTTCGATACCGGGGCGGCCTGGTACAGCCTCGCCTTGCAGGCCTCGCTTGCGGGCTGGCACACCCACGGCATGGCGGGCATCGATCGCGACAAGGCGATGCACGTCCTGAGCGTTCCCGAACACTACCGGGTCGAAGCCGCCGTCGCGATCGGCCGGCTCGCCGATCCCTCGACATTGCCGGACGATCTGCGCGCACGCGAAATTCCGAGCCAGCGCAAGCCGGTCGACGAATTCGCCTTCGAGGGCCGGTTCAAGGGCGAGTGAAGCACAAACAAAAATCCCGGCTCTCAGGCCGGGATTTTCTTTTTGTCTGTGCAACGGCCTCGATCAGATGTCGAGGTTGGCGACGCTCAGCGCGTTTTCCTGAATGAAGTCGCGACGCGGCTCGACCTCGTCGCCCATCAGACGCGAGAACAGACCGTCCGCGTCGGTGGCGTCGGTCACCCGGACCTGAAGCAGCGAGCGGACGTTCGGATCGAGCGTCGTTTCCCAGAGCTGCTCGGCGTTCATTTCGCCCAGACCCTTGTAGCGCTGCATCGACAGGCCCTTGCGGCCGGCGGCGAAGATCGCGTCGAGAAGCGCGCGCGGACCGCTGATCTCCTGCGTGCCGTCACGGCGACGCAATACCGGAGGTGCCGAGTAGACTTCCTTCAACTTCGACGCCAGCTGGTCGATGTAGCGCGCATCGGACGAACCGATCAGCGCCATATCGAGCACCGCGGCTTCCTTGACGCCGCGCACCATGCGTTCGAACCGAAGTCCGCCTTCGCTGGTAACGGTACCGGTCCAGCCACGCTCGGTTTCCTCGGCGATCACATCGAGACGGCGGGCGATTTCGGCGGCGGTCTTTTCGTATTCGTCACGCTGGCCGTTGAGCTCGACGTTCAGCGCGCCGGCAATGGCCGCCTGCTCGACGATCGCCCGGTTGTAGCGCGAGTGAAGCCCGTTCATGAGGTTACGCAGGCGCAGCGCGTCAGTGATCACCTCGCGCAGGTCCTGCCCGGCGCGGACTTCGCCCGATTCAAGCTGCAGCGTCGCTTCCTCGAGACCCATCGAGATCAGGTAATCTTCGAGCGCCTGTTCGTTCTTGAGATACTGCGCCGACTTGCCGCGCGTCACCTTATAGAGCGGCGGCTGGGCGATATAGATGTGGCCGCGCTCGATCAGTTCCGGCATCTGCCGGAAGAAGAAGGTGAGCAGCAGCGTACGGATGTGGGCGCCGTCGACGTCGGCGTCCGTCATGATGATGATCTTGTGGTAGCGCAGCTTGTCGGCGTTGAACTCGTCCTTGCCGATCGAGGTGCCGAGCGCGGTGATCAGCGTGCCGATTTCCTGGCTCGACAGCATCTTGTCGAAGCGTGCACGCTCGACGTTGAGGATCTTGCCGCGCAGCGGCAGGATCGCCTGGTTTTCGCGCGACCGGCCCTGCTTGGCCGAACCACCGGCCGAGTCACCTTCCACCAGGAAGACTTCGGATTTTGCCGGATCGCGTTCGGAGCAGTCTGCCAGCTTGCCGGGCAGCGAGGAAATGTCGAGCGCGCCCTTGCGGCGGGTCAATTCGCGGGCCTTGCGGGCGGCTTCGCGGGCGGCAGCCGCTTCGACGACCTTGCCGACCAGGATCTTGGCTTCGGTCGGATGTTCCTCGAACCAGGTGCTCAGCGCCTCGTTGACGAGGCTTTCGACCACCGGTCGCACTTCCGACGACACCAGCTTGTCCTTGGTCTGCGACGAGAACTTCGGATCGGGAACCTTGACCGAGAGCACGGCCGTCAGGCCTTCGCGGCAGTCTTCGCCCTGAAGCGTGACCTTTTCCCGCTTCGTGATGCCTGACGTATCGGCATAGGAGGTGACCTGTCGGGTCAGCGCCCCGCGGAAGCCCGCCATATGCGTACCGCCGTCGCGCTGCGGGATGTTGTTGGTGAAGCAGAGCACGTTTTCGTGGTAGCTGTCATTCCACCACATCGCCACTTCGACGGTGATGCCGTCCTTTTCGCCACGGATAGCCACCGGCTTGTGCACCAGCGGCTTCTTCGCGCGGTCGAGATAGGCGACGAAGGCTTCGAGGCCGCCCTCATACATCAGCTCGTCCTGCCGGACGTCGGAATGGCGCTTGTCGGTCAGCATGATGCGGACGCCGGAATTGAGGAAGGCGAGTTCACGCAGGCGATGTTCGAGCGTGCTATAGTCGAACTCGGTCTTGGAGAAGGTCTCGGCGCTCGGCAGGAACGTCACCTCGGTGCCTGTCGCGTCACCCGCATCGCCGGTGACGGCGAGCGGACCATCGGCGACGCCGTGGGTGAAGCTCATCTCGTGGATCTTGCCGTCGCGGCGGATCTTCAGCTTCAAGGAGACCGAAAGTGCGTTGACCACCGACACGCCAACGCCATGCAGGCCGCCCGAAACCTTGTAGGAGTTCTGGTCGAATTTACCGCCGGCGTGCAGCTGGGTCATGATGACCTCGGCGGCCGAGATACCCTCTTCCTTGTGGATGCCGGTCGGGATGCCGCGACCGTTGTCGGTCACGGTTACGGATCCGTCCGGATTGAGCGTCACCGTGACCACGTCGGCGTGGCCGGCAAGCGCCTCGTCGATGGCGTTGTCGACGACTTCGTACACCATGTGATGAAGGCCGGAGCCATCGTCCGTGTCGCCGATATACATGCCCGGCCGCTTGCGTACGGCGTCGAGGCCCTTCAACACCTTGATGGAATCGGCACCATATTCGGCGCTGGCGCCGGCTGCGGTTTCAGGAGTATCGGTCATACGGTACGGGTCTTTCCAGGTTCTTCGGACATGGTGATTCGTTGCGAATCACGTCTCGGACGCCTCGCGGACTATAGGAAATTTGTCCACGGTTCCAAATCCCGGACCGCCGGGCAGCGGCCGGAAACAAGCATTCATCCCCTGTCATTATCAGGAAATGTGGCTTTTTCCAAAACATCTTCCAGCTTGCGGATCGTCTCCGGAGACAAAGCGCGAATTTGCTCGCTCAGACGGTTCGCAAATGCGGTGTGCTCGGGCGTCAGACCCGATGTGTCGAGCACCGTTTTCGGCGAGGAAACATTGGCGATGCGGAACAAATCCTCCGCCTCGTCCCAGATTACGTTGAAGTAGCCGGTGACGCGCTGGAGGAAATCGAAGCTCGGTGCACCGCGCTTTCCGTGCTCGAGCGCCGAGAGATAAGCCGCAGAGACACCGATCGCCTTCGCCATCTCCTTCTGCGACACGCCCTTGCGGCGCCGGAGTTCGCGCAGAGCCTGGCCGAAGGGCGTCATAGCGCGCTGCCCCTCACCCGCGCCAGGCGGACATAGAGCGCGCCGTCGCCGCCATGATTACGGGCGGCCGGCTCATAGGAAGAGATCAGCGGCCGGAATTCGGGAAGCGAGAACCAGAGCGGCACGGCTCGCTTCAAGGCGCCGTCACTGCCAAACGAGGTGCCCTTGCCGGTAATGACGAGCACATGCCGCAGGCCCCGCTCGTGCGCCCTCAGCAGAAACTGCAGAAGAAGACCATGCGCTTCGCTCTGGATCATGCCGTGCAGGTCGATCCGACCCTCGAGCACCAGGTGCCCCTTGGCCAGCTTGCGCTTGACCGGCCGCTCCAGAGGGTGATGCACTTTTTCGCCGGGCTTCTTCGTCAGCGCTATACCCGATTGCTCCGCCACCGTTGCCGGCTGCTGCCGCTGCTGCTTGGCCTTCGCCTCTTCCGGAGGCTTTACCTGTTCGGCCTCGGCCAGAATCTCCATGAGGTCGACGAGCCGACCGGGCATCGGTCTCGCCGAACGGGCAACCTTGCCCCAGAGAATGCGATCCTCGGCCGAGAGCTTCTTGTCCTTAGCCATGGCCGTAACGGGCCGCGGCCGCCTTGGGAACGAAGACGTAGAAGTCGGCCGCGTTGCGAACCGCTCCGGCCCGTTCGCCAGCCTCGAAACCGGACCCGGTGAAGATATCGCCGCGAGCCGGGCCGACGATCGCCGAGCCGGTATCGAGCGCCAGCATCAGACGCTGGAAGGACTTTCCGTCATCGAGCCGCGTCAGGCTCTCGCTCGCGATAAAAAAGGGAACGCCAAAGGTATGGATCAGCCGATCGACGGCCAACGAGCGGTTCGGCTCGAGCGAGACCTTGGCGGCGGCAATCGGCCCCAACCGCTCGTCCTCGACCTCTGCCTCGCGGAAGAAGATGAACGACCGGTTGTGCCAGAGAACCTCGTCGACCTCGTCGGGATGGGCTTCCAGCCAGTCGCGAATGCTCATCATCGAAACGGTGGCGGCATCGATCTTGCCGCGCTCGATCAGCAATTTGCCGACCGCTGAGAAATAGTGCCCGGTCTTGGCCGAATAAGTGACGCGACGACGCGAACCATCCGGGAACCGGAGCCGTGCGGCACCCTGCACATGAACGAAGAAGATCTCGACCTTGGACTTCGCATAGGCGATCTCCAGACCGCGGCCGGCCAGATGGCCCTGCTCGATCGCCTGCCTGTCCGGATACTCGCTGATCCGTCCACCCTCGGAGAGGCCGAATGCAAAGTAGGGATCCATGCCCTCCGGCCTGTTGCCGTCATGAACATCGACCAGATCGTCCGGCCGGCGGTAGAGCGGATAACGATAGGTCTCGTCCGGTTCGGCGCGGACATCGATCTCGGGCTCGTAGAAGGCCGTGACAAAACCGGAACCCGTCTCGGGCATGATCCGAAAGGGGACGAACTGCGCTTCGAAAAACGCTCGCGCGTTCCCTGCGCTTTCCACCTGCTGCTGCGATGCGGAGAAGGCCGGCGCGAGATCGTCGACCGAAATCCCGAGAGAACCCGTGCGATAGGGTTTGACCGTCGAGACATGCTGGTGACAGCGACGCATCGCCTCGATCACCGTGGTCGGATCATCATCCTGCCAGCCCGGAAGCTCGGAGAAACGGGCTGGCTCAAGTCGATAGGACATCGGTACCGCGTCCGCTCAGTTTTCGGATTCGGTGGCGATCAGCTTCCAGTTCGGATCCCGCGAGCGAATGTCGCGCGCGAAGGTCCAGAGATCGTTGACCTCCGCAACCGACTCGGCGTCGCCGTCGATCAGACCGCCCTGCTTGTCGTAGGTCGCCGAGATCAGCTGGCTGACGATGCGAACGGTGATGTTTTCTTCGCTGTCCTTCACTTCGGCGTGAATGATGTCCGCCTTGTCGATGCCGACGAAGGTGGACTTGACGACTTCGCCCTTGCGCTCGCGATCGGTGATCGCCGCGTCGAAGCCTTCATAGACCTCGCGGGACAGCAGATTCTTCAGCGTCTTGCGGTCGCCGTCTGCGAAAGCCATGACGATCATCTCGTAGGCCATCTTGGCGCCGTTGACGAATTCCTTGGGATCGAAACCCTGATCCGCATCGCTCAACGCCCGCAGCTGGGTGTTCAGCGTCGTTCCGGTCTTGGCGAAGGCGTCGATCGCTTCGTAGCGGTTGGCTTCTTCGTCCGCATTCTCACGGCGCGGCAATTGCACGACCTTGCCCTTGTCGCCGTTATCCGGCCCCTGGCTCATGTCGCGTGGCGAATACGGATCGAACGGCGGCCGCTCGTTCCCGGTCCGGCGGCCCAAGACGCTGCGCAGTTGCAGGAAAATGACCACCGCGGCGATCAGGAAAAAAAACGTGATGAAGTCAAAAGAGCCCATTTCCACCCGGAACCGCTGTTAGAATTTCTCGTGGCTATTCCATATAGTCCGCAAGAATAGATCATTCAAATGGCGATGTCGCACCCTTAGACGGGGATGTGACACCAGGTTACATTTTCGGGCAGCATCGATGCGTTCATTTCTTATCCCCCTTGCCATCCTCGGGCTTCCGCTGGCCGAGATCGCCGGTTTCGTTGTCGTCGGCCGAGAGATCGGCCTCCTGATGACGTTGCTTCTGGTTCTTGCCAGTGCATTTGTCGGCGTTATCCTGCTGAGAGTCCAGGGATTTACCGTCATTCGTCGGATGCAGGACGCCGCGCGCAACGGCAGCGACCCGGGCCGGGAGGTGCTTGGCGGCGCATTGTTGTTCGTCGCGGCGATCCTGCTGGTGGTACCGGGCTTCGTCAGCGACGTGATCGGCCTCCTGCTGTTTTTGCCTTTCGTGCGCAATGCGGTTGCCGGTTTCCTGCGCAAGCGAATGACGATCGTGACCACTGCTTCCGGTGCCGGTTGGACACGGCCGCGCGAACCGGGCCCCTCGCCGCGGGTCATCGATCTGGAAGACGGCGAATTTTCACGGACGGACGACGAGGACCCGCCGCAGGTCGGCGATCGCCGCCGGCCCTAGCCAAGGCCATGCCGGCAGAATGCAGGAACGGCACGCTATCGCCCATATTCCGGAGCATTCTTTCAGCTCTCCGCTTGGAGCGGAAAGCCGCGCTTCCGCTGGAAAGCGCCGGGCCCGCAGGGTTGTAAGCCCTAGGCCGAAATGCTAGATGGCCTCACCTATTTTTGTCGAGGAACCCTTATGACGACTGATACCGCATCCAACGGCAACGGCAGCGCGCAGCAGAGCCCGACGCTGAACATCCTCGCCCAGTATATCAAGGACCTTTCCTTCGAAAACCCGGGCGCGCCGCGTTCGCTGCAGGCCCGTGACAAGGCGCCGGCGATCAATATCAACGTCAACGTCAATGCAAACCCGCTCGCAGAGAACGATTTCGACGTCGTGCTCTCGCTGAACGCAGAAGCCAAGGACGGCGACCGCGTTCTGTTCAACGTCG
This sequence comes from Ensifer sp. ENS09, assembly GCF_014852425.1. Lineage (NCBI taxonomy): Bacteria > Pseudomonadati > Pseudomonadota > Alphaproteobacteria > Hyphomicrobiales > Rhizobiaceae > Ensifer > Ensifer sp. ENS09. The sequence continues at coordinate 45,873 of NZ_JACVBP010000010.1, read as the reverse complement.
AACTCGCCTATGGCGGCGTCTTCCGCGTTGCCGGGTTCCCGCAGGAGCACATGCTGCCGCTGCTCTTCATCGAGTGCCCGCGCCTGCTGTTCCCGTTCGCCCGTCAGATCGTTGCCGACGCAACCCGCAACGGCGGCTTCCCGCCGCTGATGATCGACCCGATCGACTTCGCGCAGATGTTTGCCCAGCGCATGGCCGAAGAAAAGGTTCGCGCCCAGGTTTCGAACGAAACCGCAAACTGATCGAATTTCAGATTGCTGAAACGAAAAGCCCGGCCAACGTGCCGGGCTTTTTCGTACCTGCCTCATTCCTGAGGTTCGTATTTTGTCCAGATCGCCTTGGAACCGATCTTTGCGATCAACGCCGCATGGGCGGCCAGGTCAGCCTCCGAGAGCCGGTTCGGCAAAGGGCGCGGCCGCTGGCCGATAAGGATCGGCGCGTCGTCGAGTTCGATCGCCTGATCGCTCGATTTGCTGGACACGAGACCGAGGGCCGCCTGACGGCCGCCGATCATCTCGATATAGACTTCCGCCAGCAGCTCGGAGTCGAGAAGCGCGCCGTGCTTGGCGCGGTGCGAATTGTCGATGCCGTAACGACGGCAAAGCGCGTCGAGCGAGTTCGGCCCCATCGGATGTTTGCGGCGGGCGAGCGCGAGCGTGTCGGTCACCCGCTCGATGGCGATCGGCGGCATGCCCAAGCGCGCGAACTCCGCGTTGATGAAGCCCATGTCGAAGGTGGCGTTGTGCGCGACCCAGCGGGCATCGCCAAAGAACGCGAGGATCTCCTCGACCACATCGGCAAAGGGCGGCTTGTCCTTCAGGAACTCGTCGGTGATCCCGTGGATGGCGAGTGCATCCGGGTGAACCTTGCGGCTGCCGGGATTGACGAAGATGTGCAGCGTGCGGCCGGTCGGGAACTGGTTCTCGAGCTCGACACCGCCGATTTCGATCACCCGGTCCTCGCGATTGTCGAGGCCTGTCGTTTCCGTATCGAAGATGATCTCACGCATCCGCGTCTCCGTTGCTGGCTGCGAGTTGGTCGACGACGGCCTTCACCTGGGCCCGGGTGACGTCGAAACTGTCGCTGGTATCGATGATGTAGTCGGCGCGTTTACGCTTTTCGCTGTCCGGCACCTGCCGCGCAAGGATCATCGCAAGTTTTTCCTCGGTCATCCCTGGGCGCTTCAGCGCCCTTTGGCGTTGCAGTTCGGCCGAACAGGTCACGACGACGACGTGATCGACCCGCTTTTCCGCGCCCGTTTCAAACAGAAGAGGAATGTCGAGGACCACAAAGGGCGCATTGGCGGCGCGGTTTTCCGCAAGGAACTCCTGCTCCTTGCTGCGCACCAGCGGATGGACGATCGCCTCGAGTTCGCGCAGCCGTTCCGGCGCCTGAACGAGCTGGCGCGAAAGTTCGGCGCGATCGACCTTTCCATCTCTCGTGCTTCCGGGAAAGGCCGCTTCCACGGGTGCAACCGCCTCGCCGCTATAGAGCTGATGCACGACCTCGTCGGCATCGTTCACCGGCACCCCGAAGTCGCGAAACATCTGGGCAGTCGTTGACTTGCCCATGGCGATCGATCCGGTGAGCCCGAGGATAATCATCAGTGCCTGTCCATGTCGTCGATAATCAATTGTCGAAGTGCGGCGTCCACCGTCGGCCGACAGCCGAACCAGAGTTCGAAGCCGGGCACCGCCTGATGCAGAAGCATGCCCAGACCGTCGACGGTCGCAAGGCCTTGCGCTTCTGCCTGCGCCAGCATCGGCGTCTTCAAGGGAACATAGACGATATCCGTGACGATGGCGCTCGAAGCCATGACACCGAAGTCGATTGCCGGTGCTTCGCTGCCGTCCATGCCCAGTGAGGTGGTGTTGATGAACAGGCCTGCGCCGGTCATTGCGTCCTTGAGTGCGCCCATCGGGTGGGCTTCGACCGCCGGGCCGAACCGGTCGGCAAGTTCCTGCGCCCGTTCGACGGTGCGGTTGACGACATGGATCGTCTTGATGCCACGATCGCGAACAGCCTGGATGATCGCCCGGCTGGCGCCGCCGGCGCCGAGGATGACCGCAGTCGACGTTTTGTCCCAACCGGACGCCCGCTCGTCGAGGTTGGCAACGAAGCCGCGGCCGTCGGTGTTGGTGGCATGCACCTTTCCGTCCTGAACCCACAGCGTGTTGGCAGCGCCGAGTTCCTGGCTCAGCTCATCCGGCTGATCCGCCAGCCGACAGGCCACTTCCTTATGGGGAATGGTGACATTGCCGCCGCTGAAACCGGATGTCCCATCCTTGAGGCTGGCCACGAAGGCGGCGAAGTCTTCGGGCTTGACCTCATGGGCGCGGTAGCTGCCGGGCAGACCGAGCTTTTTCAGCCAATAACCATGGATCAACGGCGACCGGGAATGCTTGATCGGGTAGCCGGTGACGAAGGCGTGGTTAACAAATGTTTCACGTGAATCACGCATCGATCGTTCCCAGTTCGCGAAGTTTGGAAAGCAGCGGCAGCATCGGAAGACCGAGGATGGTGAAGTAGTCGCCCTCGATCTTTTCGAAGAGCTGGATGCCCTCACCTTCCAGCTGGTAGGCGCCGACGCTCGAAAGCGCCTTCTCGCCGACACGCTCCAGATGACGCTCGACGAACTCCACTGTCAGCGGTCGTACGGTCATGTGGGCGGACGACACGTGCCGCCAGACAACCTCGTCACCACGAAGAAGCACGATCGCACTGTTGAGGCGGTGCGTCTGGCCGGAAAGCGAAAGCAGGTGTGCCGCGGCTTCCGCCATGGTCTTCGGCTTGTGGTAGACCCGCGAGCCCAGGGACATCGTCTGATCGGAACCGATCACCAGCGCCCCTGAAAAATGCCGCGCGACATCCCGGGCCTTTGCTTCCGCCAGTTCGAGAGCGACGGTCTCGGGTGCTGCACCTTTATCTTCAAGCGGCTTTTCCAGCGCGCGCTCATCGATCTCGGCTGCCCTCGCTTTAAAGACCAGGCCGGCATTTTCCAGGAGCGCCCGGCGAAACGGGCTGGCCGAGGCCAGGACGAGCGAAGATGTCATCATTCAGGTTCCCGAATTGTTCGAATCCGCTCTAACGCAGACGTGGACGCAGGGCAACGATCGCCGCCGCGGTTTCCTCGATCGAACGGCGGGTGACGTCGATGACCGGCCAATTGTTGCGCGCGCAGAGAGACCGGGCATATTTCAGTTCCTCGGTAATCGAGGCCTTGTCTGTGTACTGATCGCCGTGAAAGCCTTGCGTCGTTCCGAGCACCCGGTGCTGGCGCACCTGCGAAATACGGTCCGCCGTCGCGATCAGCCCGACGACGAGCGGCTTCGTCGCTTCCATCAATCTTTCAGGCAGAGGCACGCCCGGGACGATCGGGATATTCGCCGTCTTGATACCGCGGTTGGCGAGATAGATGCTGGTCGGCGTCTTCGACGTCCGGCTGATGCCGACGAGAACGACATCCGCGTCATCGAAATCGGCCGGCAGCTGACCGTCGTCATGGTCCATGGTGAAGTTGAGTGCGTCGATGCGGGCGAAATATTCCGCATCCATCACATGCTGGGCACCGGAGCGCCGCCGCGACGGGGATCCGAGATAGGACTGGAAAAGGTCGATGATCGGATCGAGCACCGAGACGCAGGGAACACCCATCTCGCGGCAACGGCGATCGATGATGTCAGCGAGTTCGCGATCGACGATCGTATAGAGAACGATGCCCGGTGCGCCATCGATGGCGTCGAGAACCTGCAGCAGCTGCTTGCGGTTTCGGATCAGCGGATAGACGTGCTCGAGCGCATGCGAGCTTTGAAACTGGGCCGCGGCGGCGCGCCCGGCGGCAATGAGAGTCTCGCCCGTTGAGTCCGAAATCAGGTGAAGGTGGAAGTAGTTTTTCTTGTTCTCCACGCAATTCTCCTGGTGCTGTTGATAAGCCGGGATGAAACACAGCTAACGACGGGGCCTGGATCCAGGCAAGTGGAAAACAGCCGAGTTATTCACAATTGGCGCTGTCGCGGACATTGTTTCGGGACGGATGTGGACAAGACTCGCAGTGCGGACAAAGTGTCACGCGTATCAACCGCTTTTCCACAGGCGCGGCAAAAATCGAGCGCGGCTTAAAGACATGATTCAAAAAGCGTTTCCGAGATTGACCACGCTGTTTTTCCAGAGATCGCTCTCATTGTCCCGCCAGTTGGCGCCGCGATCGCCGGTCGTGGACAAGTCGGTGGGTTGTTTTAATCCTTGATACCCACCGACTCTAAGAAATAGAAACCTTCTAAATATCTTTGATTTTAAATTGGGAGAGACGATCCGTGACCGAAACGCGCAGAAAGGTTCTGGAAGTTTTGGCAGGGAAGACGGTGTCACCTCCTCCGATCTGGCTCATGCGCCAGGCGGGACGCTACCTGCCGGAGTACAGGGCGACACGTGCTGTCGCCGGAAGCTTCCTCGATCTTTGCTACACGCCCGATCTCGCCGTCGAGGTGACCTTGCAGCCGATCCGTCGCTACGCTTTCGATGCTGCCATTCTCTTCTCCGACATCCTGGTCATTCCCGATGCACTGAAACGCAATGTGCGCTTCGAAGAAGGCCATGGGCCACGAATGGATCCGATCGATGTGGATGGTATCCGTCTCCTGAAGCCAGAGGGCATCGCTGAGCACCTCCAGCCGGTCTTTGAGACGGTTTCGCGGTTGCGCGCAGAACTTCCCTCGGAAACGACGCTGCTCGGCTTCTGTGGCGCTCCCTGGACGGTTGCGACCTATATGATCGCCGGACACGGTACGCCGGACCAGGCTCCTGCCCGTCTCTTCGCCTATCGCAATCCCGAAGCCTTCGATCATCTGCTCGCGTTTCTGGCGGATGTGTCGGCGGACTATCTCGTGCGGCAGATCGATGCCGGCGTCGATGCGGTGCAGATCTTCGATTCCTGGGCAGGTGTTCTCGGCGAGGAGGAATTCGCCCGCTACGCCGTCAAGCCGGTGCAGCGGATCATCGCCTCCGTTCGGGCGCAGCGGCCGCAGGCAAAGATCATTACCTTTGCAAAGGGCGCAGGGCAGCTGCTGAACGGCTATCGGCAGGCGACCGGCGCTGATGCGATCGGCCTCGACTGGACGGTCCCGCTTTCCTTCGCGAAGGACCTGCAGAAGGAAGGGCCGGTACAGGGCAATCTCGATCCGATGCGCGTGGTCGCCGGCGGCGTGGCGCTTGAGGAAGGCATCGACCGCATTCTCGAGGCACTCGGTCACGGTCCGCTGATCTTCAATCTCGGCCATGGCATAACGCCGCAGGCCGATCCCGATCACGTCTCGGCGCTGGTTGCCCGGGTTCGCGGAGCAAGATGATGGCGGAGAAGCAGACCGACCGGGCGCCCGGCAAGAGGGCGCAGCTCAGGGCAGCGATCGCGCTCGGCGCGTTCGCGGCGCTTCTTGCCGGTCTGTTCGTCTGGCGTCCGGATGATCTCTATCTCTGGATCAAGGCGCTGCACGTTATCGCCGTGATGTCCTGGATGGCGGCGTTGCTCTACATGCCCAGGCTGTTCATCTACCACACGGATGCGGAACCCGGCTCCGCCCAGTCGGAAACCTTCAAGATGATGGAGTTGCGGCTCCTGAAGGTCATCATGAACCCGGCGATGATGATTTCATGGGTGCTCGGGCTCTATCTCGCCTGGAGCGTATATGGCTTCCAGGGTGGCTGGCTGCATGCCAAGCTTCTGTTCGTGGTGCTGCTGACGGTTGTCCACATGCGTTTCAGCCGTGCGGTGCGCGCCTTTCAGCGCGACGAAAACAGGCACGACGCGCGCTATTGGCGGTTGATGAACGAGGCCCCTACCCTCCTGATGATCCTCATCGTCATCATGGTCGTCGTGAAGCCATTTTGAATTTAATCGATTTGCGGCCTGTCATAGGCGTTTCTAATTTGCGACAGCCCCTTGCAGGGTTTCACGTGAATCGCTATTTTCTGCCATCTCCTCTTCATGGCTTGTGACAAAGACAAGAGCCTGCCCCTTCCAGCTGCAGCTCCCTAATCAATACTCGCCATCTCTCCACTACCCATACCAAACATGGATCCTTCATGGCTGAAATGAAGCTACAAGAACTCAAGAACAAGACGCCGACCGATCTGCTCGCTTTCGCCGAGGAGCTCGAGGTGGAGAACGCCAGCACGATGCGCAAGCAGGAGCTGATGTTCGCAATCCTCAAGATGCTCGCGGCTCAGGATATCGAGATCATCGGTGAAGGCGTCGTTGAAGTGCTGCAGGACGGCTTCGGCTTTCTGCGCTCGGCGAATGCAAACTACCTCCCCGGTCCGGACGACATCTACATCTCGCCCTCCCAGATCCGCCGTTTCTCCCTGAAGACCGGCGACACGGTCGAGGGTCCGATCCGCGGACCGAAGGAAGGCGAGCGCTACTTCGCCCTCCTCAAGGTCAACACCATCAACTTCGATGATCCGGAAAAGATCCGTCACAAGGTCCACTTCGACAATCTGACGCCGCTTTACCCGAACGAGCGCTTCAAGATGGAACTCGACGTTCCGACCTCGAAGGATCTTTCGGCCCGCGTCATCGACCTGGTCGCACCGCTCGGTAAGGGCCAGCGCGGCCTGATCGTCGCGCCGCCGCGCACCGGTAAGACCGTTCTCCTGCAGAACATCGCCCATTCGATCACCGCCAACCATCCGGAATGCTACCTGATCGTTCTCCTGATCGACGAACGGCCGGAAGAAGTGACGGACATGCAGCGCTCGGTAAAGGGCGAAGTCGTTTCCTCGACTTTCGACGAGCCGGCGACGCGTCACGTTCAGGTTGCCGAAATGGTGATCGAAAAGGCCAAGCGCCTCGTGGAACACGGTCGTGACGTCGTCATTCTGCTCGACTCGATCACCCGCCTCGGCCGCGCCTACAACACCGTTGTTCCGTCATCGGGCAAGGTCTTGACCGGTGGTGTCGACGCCAACGCCCTGCAGCGCCCCAAGCGCTTCTTCGGTGCAGCCCGTAACATCGAGGAAGGCGGCTCGCTGACGATCATCGCGACCGCGCTGATCGATACCGGCAGCCGCATGGACGAAGTCATCTTCGAAGAGTTCAAGGGCACCGGCAACTCGGAAATCGTGCTTGACCGCAAGGTCGCCGACAAGCGCATCTTCCCGGCGATGGACATTCTCAAGTCCGGTACGCGTAAGGAAGACCTGCTCGTTCCGCGCCAGGATCTGCAGAAGATCTTCGTGCTCCGCCGTATTCTGGCGCCGATGGGAACGACGGACGCGATCGAGTTCCTTATCGATAAGCTCAAGCAGACGAAGAACAACGGCGATTTCTTCGACTCGATGAACACCTAAGACGCGTTCATCGCCAAATGTGAAGGCCGGTCGACCATGCGTCGGCCGGTTTTTTCGTTTCCAAACCTTAGCCGGATTCGCCACCGCTTTCGATTCGCTTTCGCAACGATCTCCGCTCTACACCCGCCTTTAGATCGCCGTCCCTCCTGCTGATTCACGTGAAACACGTGCAGGCGTGAAAGGCGAGGATGCAGGGGCATCTTGAAATTTCAGCATTCTTTCGGCATAAGCACGCCGACCCTTTGAGATACCGTTTGGCTCTGTGTGAGCGCACTCCGCGAAGCAGGACGATCCGGTCGGGAACTTCGACGATCCCCATTGTTTCGACCATCGACGCGGTTACATGCGCCCGCGGTCTTTTCAGGTGAGCCCATGACAGCGACGCAAACGATCTATGCGCTTTCCAGCGGAGCTCTGCCCGCCGGCGTCGCAGTCGTGCGTGTCAGCGGAAGGCACACCGAAGCGGTGCTGCAGGCACTATGTGGTGACGTGCCCTCGCCGCGGAAGGCGGCATTGAGATCGATTCGGTCTCGTAACGGTGATGTCATCGATAGCGGCCTTGTTCTCTACTTTCGCGGACCTGCCTCCTTTACCGGAGAAGATTGCGCCGAGTTTCAGATCCATGGTGGCCGCGCCGCGGTCAACGCGTTGCTTGAGGAACTCTCGAAGCTCGAGGGTTTGCGCCATGCAGAAGCAGGTGAGTTTTCGCGCCGCGCTTTCCAGAACGGCAAGCTCGACCTGGTCGAGGTGGAGGGTCTCGCTGACCTGATTGTCGCCGAGACGGAAATGCAGCGTCGGCTTGCGATCGAGCATTCCGGCGGCGGACAGTCGAAGGTCTATGCCGGCTGGGCGAAGCGCTTGACCCATGCGCGGGCGATGATCGAGGCGGAGCTCGATTTTGCCGATGAAGACGACGTGCCGGGATCGGTCAGCGAGCGCATCTGGCGGGACATGTCTCTGCTGTCGCAAGAGATCGCAGCGCATATTGCTGATGCGCCGATCGCGGAGATCATCCGCGACGGGCTGAAGATCGTCATCGCGGGTGAGCCGAACGCCGGCAAGTCGAGTTTGCTCAACGCGCTGGCCCGGCGCGACATTGCCATCGTCACTGAGATTGCCGGCACAACCCGCGACGTCCTTTCCGTTGACCTTTCCTTAGCCGGATTCTCCGTGAAACTTTATGACACGGCCGGTCTGCGGGAAACCGACGAGAAAGTAGAACAAGAAGGCATTCGTCGCGCGCGAGAAATTATCGAGAGAGCGGATCTGATCCTACTGCTGGCCGATGGGCCGGATGGATTTGATGTCATATCCGACCTTGCATCCGAGATGACGCCGGTGCTGCGCGTCGGAACCAAACTGGATCGCGGCAGTGATAGTTGGCGCGATGGTTCTGCCGACGTGTTGGTTTCCACAAAAACCGGCGCCGGCATGGAACAACTGCTGGACGCGATCGCGGGACACCTGCCCGATCTCAGTGGGCGGACGTCGCTGTCGCTACCGTCGCGGCGGCGACATGTCGATAGCCTGCGGCAGGCACAACGCTCGATCGACGACAGCCTGGCAAGGCAGGATCTGGGGCTGGACATACGCGCGGAACTCTTGCGCCTTGCTGGCGACGCAATTGGACGGATAACCGGCCGCGTGGATGTTGAGAACCTTCTCGATGTGATATTTTCCGAATTCTGTATCGGGAAATAATCAGTAGCGCAGAGCAATACAACGTTTGCGAGTCTTTCATTGTGTTTCACGTGAAACGATTCGTGCCGGGGTCAACCCCGGAGAAGAGGCAAAGATGCAATTTGACGTAATCGTCATTGGCGGTGGCCATGCCGGCTGCGAGGCCGCGGCTGCGGCCGCGCGTCTGGGCGCCAGCACGGCGTTGATCACGCACAAGGCATCGACGATCGGGGTTATGTCCTGCAACCCGGCCATCGGCGGCCTGGGCAAGGGACACCTGGTCCGCGAGATCGATGCGATGGACGGCTTGATGGGGCGCGTTGCGGATGCCGGCGGCATTCAGTTTCGTCTGCTCAATCGCCGCAAGGGACCGGCGGTGCGTGGACCGCGCACGCAAGCCGATCGTCGCCTCTACCGCGAAGCCATGCAGCGCGAGATCGCTGCCATCGACAATTTGACAGTTATCGAGGGCGATGCCTTCGACCTGTTGGAAGACCAGGGCCGTATCCAAGGTGTCCTCATGAAGGACGGCCGAAGCTTCCAAGCCAAGTCCATTGTCCTGACGACGGGCACGTTTTTGAAGGGCCTCATTCATATCGGCGATCAAAAGATCCCGGCCGGTCGCGTTGGTGAGGAACCTTCCGTCGGGCTCTCCGGCACCTTGTTGCGGTTTGGATTGCGGCTTGGCCGCTTGAAGACTGGAACGCCCGCCCGCCTGGATGGACGCACCATCGATTGGGTAAATGTCGGCCGCCAGGGCCCGGACGAGGATCCGGTGCCCTTCTCGTTCATGACCGACAGGATTGTGAACCGCCAGATCGATTGCGGCGTAACGCGCACCACGGAAGCGACACACAAGATCATTACCGACAATATCGGCAAGTCGGCGATGTATTCTGGTCAAATCGAGGGTGTCGGACCGCGCTATTGCCCGTCCATCGAGGACAAGATCGTACGGTTCGGTGAGCGTGATGGTCACCAGATCTTCCTGGAACCCGAGGGTCTCGATGACGACACGATCTATCCGAACGGTATTTCGACATCGCTGCCGGCAGACATTCAGGAAGCCTTTATCAAGACGATCCCCGGCCTGGAGAATGTCGCAATCCTCCAGCCTGGTTATGCCATCGAGTATGATCACGTCGATCCGCGCGAATTGAACGCGACCCTTGCCGTGCGCAAGATGCCGGGGCTTTTCCTGGCCGGGCAAATCAACGGCACGACCGGCTATGAGGAAGCGGGCGCCCAGGGTCTTGTTGCCGGCTTGAATGCTGCATTGATCGCGACGAACCGTCCCGAGGTCGTGTTCAGCCGGACGCAGTCCTATATTGGTGTGATGATCGACGATCTGACGTCGCGTGGGATCACTGAGCCCTATCGCATGTTCACCTCCCGCGCGGAGTACCGACTGTCGCTGCGGGCTGACAATGCCGATGCGCGCCTGACACCGCTTGCGATGGAGATTGGTTGCATCTCCGATGCGCGCCGCGATCGCTTCGTCGATTGGCGTACGCGTTTCGACGAAGGGCGCGAGCTGCTGAAGGGCCTCTCGGTCACCCCGGCCGAGGGTAACCGTCATGGCCTGAAGCTCAATCAGGATGGCCAACGGCGTACCGCTTTCGAGATCCTGTCCTATCCCGATCAGTCGATTGCCGGCTTGCAGCCCATCTGGCCCGAGCTGTCGTCGATTGGTCCGCGCGTCGTTGAGGCGCTTGAGATCGATGCGGTCTATGCCGTCTACATGGATCGCCAGGCCGCGGATATTGCCGGCATTCAGCGCGAAGAAAATCTCGTCATACCCGATGGCTTCGACTTCGATATGCTCTCGGGCCTCTCCAATGAGTTGAAGCAGAAGCTGAAGCAGCAGGCGCCCCGCAATCTCGCCCAGGCGATGAAGGTCGATGGCATGACGCCGGCCGCGGCATCGCTGATCCTGGCATGGCTGAAGCGACAGAACCGAACCGTAGAACGTGAAGAAAAGGCCAGCGTACAATGAAGGAGAGTCCAATCGATGTGTTGAACGGACTGCGTGTTTCACGTGAAACGAATGAACGGCTCGAGCATTTTGCCAGGCTTTTTCAGAAGTGGGCGAAGTCGATCAATCTTGTAGCGCCGTCGACGGTCGAGGATCTTTGGCGCCGGCATATCGTCGACAGTCTGCAACTCGCGCAGCTGTCGCCGGATCCGAAGACCTGGGTCGATCTCGGCAGCGGTGGTGGTTTTCCCGGTGTGATCACGGCGATCTATCTCGCTGAGCTTGCTGACGGCTGGGTGCATCTCGTCGAAAGCAACAACAAGAAGGCTGCCTTTTTGCGCGTCGCCTTGGCAGAAACGGGCGCGCGCGGCTCCGTTCACCCGGTTCGAATCGAAGATGCGGGCGCAATTATTCCCCGCGCCGATGCTGTTTCTGCGCGCGCGCTCGCGGATTTGACCCTGCTGCTTGACTATTCTGCGCCGTGGATGACGGCACAGGACCAAAAAGCGGTCGGGTATTTTCACAAAGGGCGGGATTACCAGCGCGAAATCGACAAAGCCGTTGGCCGCTATCACTTTGATCTGGTAAAACATCCAAGCGTGGTCGAGCCGGATTCTGTCGTGCTCGAGATCGCAAATCTGTCACGCAAGGCTTAGTGATCGCGAGCGGAAACATGTTTGGTGGCAAAAACCGGATCATCACAATCGCAAATCAGAAGGGTGGCGTGGGCAAAACCACGACGGCCATCAACCTGGCGACCGCATTGGCGGCTATCGGCGAGCGCGTCCTGATCGTCGATCTCGACCCTCAGGGCAACGCCAGCACCGGTCTTGGTATCCAGCGCCGCGATCGGAACCTGTCGTCCTATGAATTGATGATGGGATCGCACGGGATCGGAGAGATCGCCCAGGAGACCGCGGTCCCAAACCTTGCGATCATTCCTTCGACGATGGACCTTCTCGGTGTCGAGATGGAAATCGCGCAGGAACCGGATCGCGTCTTCCGTTTGCGCAAGGCCTTGGTCAGTCCCGCTGCAATGGAATATTCCTACGTGCTGGTCGATTGCCCGCCGTCGTTCAATCTGCTGACGATGAACGCGATGGCAGCGGCCCATTCGGTGCTCGTGCCTCTGCAGTGCGAGTTCTTCGCGCTCGAGGGCCTGAGCCAGCTGCTGGAGACGGTGGATCAGATACGCCGGACCGTGAATCCAAGCTTGGATATCCAGGGTATCGTCCTGACCATGTTCGATTCGCGCAACAACTTGGCACAGCAGGTTGTCAGCGACGTCCGGACGCATCTTGGCGACAAAGTCTACCACACTCTGATCCCGCGCAATGTTCGCGTCTCGGAAGCCCCGTCCTATGGCAAACCGGCCATTCTGTATGATCTGAAATGCGCCGGTAGCCAGGCCTATCTGCAGCTGGCCTCCGAAGTCATTCAGCGCGAGCGCCAGCGTAAGGCAGCATAATCATTTCGGTAGCGTAATTTAACTCGGGTGACGATATGAACGACGATAGCTCGAAGAGGCGGCTCGGTCGCGGACTGGCCGCGTTGATCGGCGAGATGGATCAGCCGTTGCAAACGGGCGCGGCCGCCCCTGCCCCGGTCAATCCCGATCGGCGCGTGCCGATCGAGTTCGTATCGCGCAACCCGCGGAACCCGCGTCGTCAGTTCGACGAGGCTGAACTGCAGGATCTCGCCAATTCGATCCGGCAGCACGGGATCGTGCAACCGGTCGTTGCCCGGACGATCGGCGCCGATCGCTACGAGATCATCGCTGGTGAGCGCCGCTGGCGTGCGGCACAGTTGGCCGGATTCACCGAAATCCCGGTCATCATTCGCGACGTCGACGATCGGACGGCGCTCGAAATCGCCATCGTTGAAAACGTCCAGCGCTCGGATCTCAATCCGCTGGACGAAGCACTTGGCTACGAGCAGTTGATCGCGGAGCACGGTTACACACAGAACGATCTCGGCGAGATCATCGGCAAGAGCCGAAGCCATGTGGCCAACAGCCTGCGTCTCTTGAAATTGCCTGAGCCGGTTCGAGACATGTTGTCGGAAGGCACGCTGTCCGCCGGACACGCGCGCGCGCTCATTCCGACGTCGGATCCGGCCACCCTCGCCCGGGCGATCATTGCCAAGGGTCTCTCGGTGCGTGACGCCGAGCGTATCGCGCAGAACGATATTCGTGCGCAGAACGATCCTAACTACGGCAAGACCGCCCGTCGCGACGAGAAGGATGCAGACACGCTGGCGCTCGAGCGTACGCTGTCCGATAGCCTCGGGCTTGAAGTCACCGTGAACCACAAGGCGTCCGGTGGCCATCTGCGCATCGCCTACAAGACGCTGGATCAGCTTGAAGAAATCTGCCGGCTGCTGGAGCGGCGATAAGCCACTCCTTCAGATCTCGAATTCATGCGTTGATGGCGCGCCGCCCGAAGAGCGGCGCGCCTAATTGTTTGATATAACGAGATCTTTTCGCATTCAGCCTAATTCGGCTGGTGACTTGAAGGCATCCAAACATCTCCGGCAGACAGGCCGAAAGCCTGCGGTGAAACTCGGACATGGAAGCAGCAATGGGCCTGGGCGGAGAGCTCAGCGTCGCGCCGACTGCACCGCAATCGCCATCAGGTTCTGTAGCACAAGGCTCTCTTCCAGGCTCGCGCGGCTGCGGCTCTGAAAAATGGTCGTCTGTAGGCGGTTGAGTTCGCGACGGATGGCCGGGCTCGACCAGTGCTTCAAGGCCGCCTCGACGATCGGCTTGCGGCGAAAGTGCAGACCACGTCCGAGGGTGGCGATCACCTGGCCGGCCTGCTGACGGCTTGCGTCCATTTCGGCGCGCATCACATCGAGTTGCTGGAACTGGCGCAGGCACGCCTGCAGCACCAGAAAGGCCCGCGTCTTGGATGTTGTGATCTTCTGCATGGCGTGCAGCAAACCATCGAGGTCGCCCTTCAGCACCGCATCGACGGCATCGTCGACGGAGATGGCGCTGGCATCGCCAACGATATCGAGAACGTCCTCTTCGTCCACCGTGGACTTGCCACGGCAGTAGAGCGCGAGCTTTCGCAACTCGTTGCGCGAGGCCAGCCGGTCGCCGCCGAGCGCCTCCAGCAGCCTTTGCCGCGCCGCGGGGCTGATGCCCAGCTTCTCGTCGCCGAGTTCCTTGTCGATCAGCGCCTGCAGGCTGCGCGTATCGTCACTGTAACAGGCGATACAGGCGACCGAACGGGCGCTTTCGCCGATCTTTCGAAGTGCCGACCCCTTCTTCAGGTCGCCGGCCTCGACGATCACATAGCTTCCGGTCGGTGGTTCGGTGGACAGGATCTGCAAGGCGTCGACCAGCGGCTTTTCGTTGGCTGCGCCACGGACCCAGACGAGCTTTTCGCCGCCGAAGAGGCCGATCGAGTTTACCTCATCGAGCAGCCGTCCGGGTGATTGCGTCAGTTCGCTGACGTCGAGCTTCAACAAGGAAAAGGGATCGTCGAGCGGCACGCCGCAGCGGCCGGCGATTGCCGAAGCACGCTCGGAGACGAGCCCGCGGTCGGGCCCGTAGAGGATGAAAAGTCGGTAGACCCCGGCCGACTTCTGGAGAAAGGAGTCGAACTCGTGCGACTTGACCTCGCTCATGCCGACACCGGTTAGCGGCTGAGAGCCGCGGCGATGTCGGCCCGGATCAGTTCGGCCAGTTCCTTCGCCGCTCGGTTTTCACCGTCACGAACAGCGCGCACCTTGGCAAATTCCTGAACCGGGAAGTCAACGAGGGCCACTGCCGTGCGGTTGCCCGACTTGATGGTCTCGCCCGTACCGATCTTCGTCAGATTGTAGTCCGCCTTGACGACGATGCGGCCGGCGCCGGCGCGGTCCTTGGCCTGATCGTAGAGCACGCCCATCGAGCGGTGGGTGACGGTGAGCGCCAGGTGATATTGCGGGTTCGCGGGCTCGCCTTGGCCACCTGCGGCCAGGAAGATCAGCGCGTTGCGCACTTCCTGCTCGACGCGGTCGTTGGCTTCGGAAATCTCGATCGCCGCCAGTGCCGTCGAGGTGCCGACGGGGTCGGAATAGAGCGGCCGGACCTGGCAGCCGGCGAGCGCAGTCAACATGAGCACGCCAGCCAGAACCGGAATCGACCGGATACGGAAACCAGCTCTATCAGACAACGACATTGACGATCCTCTGGGGCACGACGATGATTTTCTTGGGGCTGCTGCCGTTGAGCGCGGACTTGACGGCATCGAGCGCCAGGACGGCGCTTTCGATCGCACTCTGATCCGCATCGCGGGCGATTGTCAAATCAGCGCGCTTCTTGCCATTGATCTGCACCGGCATGGTGATTTCGTTCTCGACGACCAAGGCTGGGTTGAACGCCGGCCAGCGGCGTTCCGCAATCAGCCCTTCGCCGCCGATCTGGCGCCAGCATTCCTCGGCGAGGTGCGGCATCATCGGTGCGATCAGGTCGATCAGGATCGTCGTTGCGTCCTTTACGGCACTTGCCAGGGCCGTGTCGGCCTTGCCGGCGGCAACCTGGGTCAGCGGTGCGGCAAGCGTGTTCACGAGCTCGTAAATGCGCGCCACGGCCTTGTTGAAGGCGAGCTTGTCATAGTCCGCCTCGACCGCACGCAGCGCCTTATGCGCGGCTTGCGAAACCGACAGTCCCTCGCCTTCGAGCGCCGGGGCGGCCTCGATTGCGCGCAGCTTCTCGGCCGCTTCGCTGATCAGGCGCCAGACGCGCTGCACGAAGCGATGCGATCCTTCGACACCGGCTTCGGACCAGATCACGTCACGATCCGGCGGTGAATCGGAGAGAACGAAGAAGCGGGCGGTGTCGGCGCCGTAGGAGGCGATGATGTCGTCGGGATCGACGACGTTCTTCTTCGACTTCGACATCTTTTCGATCGAGCCGATGGCGATGTCCTCACCTGTCTCGATCAGCGTCGCACGCCGGCGTCCATCGATCTCCTCGATGTGGATTTCGGCCGGCGTTACCCATTCGCGCTGGGCGCCTTCGCCGCGGCTATAGGTTTCGTGCACGACCATGCCTTGCGTGAACAGGCCCTTGAACGGCTCGTCGACGGCCACATGGCCGGTCGCTTTCATCGCGCGGGTGAAGAAGCGCGAATAGAGCAGATGCAGGATCGCGTGCTCGATGCCGCCGATGTATTGGTCGACCGGCAGCCAATGGTTGGCGACCTTGGGGTCGGTCGGATTGTCTTCCCACGGCGCGGTGAAGCGCGTGAAGTACCAGGACGAATCGACGAAGGTGTCCATCGTGTCCGTCTCGCGGCGGGCGCCCTTGCCGCATTGCGGGCAGGAAACGTGGCGCCAGGTGGCGTGACGGTCGAGCGGATTGCCCGGCTTGTCGAAGGTAACGTCCGGCGGCAGCACGACCGGCAGGTCGGCCTTGGGAACCGGCACGACGCCGCAGTCCTCGCAATGGATGACCGGGATCGGGCAGCCCCAGTAGCGCTGGCGCGAGATGCCCCAGTCACGCAGGCGGAAATTGACCTTGCGCTCGGCACGTGGCGCGCCGTCGAGCATTTCCTTCTCGAGCTTCGAAGCAACGGTCTCGAAGGCGTCTTCCGTCGACAGGCCATCGAGGAAGCGCGAATTGATCATCACGCCGTCGCCGATATAGGCCTCGTCACCGATAGCGAACGTCGCGGCGTCGCCGTCCTTCGGCATGACGACCGGAACGACAGGCAGATCGTATTTGCGCGCGAAGTCGAGGTCGCGCTGGTCGCCGGAGGGGCAGCCGAAGATGGCGCCCGTGCCGTAGTCCATCAGCACGAAGTTCGCGACATAGACCGGCAGTTCCCAGCTCGGATCGAGCGGGTGCTTGGCGCGGATGCCGGTGTCGATGCCCTTCTTCTCGGCCGTTTCAAGGGCTGCGAGCGAGGTACCGGCGCGGCGGCATTCCTCGCAGAATGCATCGACGTCCGGATTGCTGGCCGCCACCTGCCTTGCCAGCGGGTGATCGGCAGCGATCGCGAGGAACGAGGCGCCGAAGAGCGTGTCCGGACGGGTGGTGTAGACGGTGAGTTCGGTTGCGTCGCCGGCGGTGCCTTCGACGATTTCCCAACGCAGCGAAAGGCCCTCGGAGCGGCCGATCCAGTTCTTCTGCATCAGGCGCACCTTCTCGGGCCACTGATCCAGCGTATCGAGCGCGTCGAGCAGTTCCTGGCTGAAGTCGGTGATGCGGAAGAACCATTGCGTCAGTTCGCGCTGTTCGACCAGCGCGCCGGATCGCCAGCCGCGGCCGTCGATCACCTGCTCGTTGGCGAGCACGGTGTTGTCGACAGGGTCCCAGTTGACCTTGGACTGCTTGCGGTAGACGAGGCCCTTTTCCAGGAAGTCCAGGAACAGGTACTGCTGGCGCTGGTAATAAGCGGGGTCGCAGGTTGCGAACTCGCGGTTCCAGTCGAGCGACAGGCCCATGACCTTCAGCTGCGCCTTCATCGAGGCGATGTTCTGGTAGGTCCAGCTGGCCGGGTGCACGCCACGCTCCATGGCGGCGTTTTCGGCCGGCATGCCGAAGGCGTCCCAACCCATCGGGTGCAGCACGTTGAAGCCGCGGGCGCGCTTGTAGCGCGCCACCACGTCACCCATGGTGTAGTTGCGCACGTGGCCCATGTGGATGCGGCCCGAGGGATAGGGGAACATCTCGAGCACGTAGTACTTTTCGCGCGGATCATCGTTCTCGGTCTGGAAGACCTCGTTCTTTTCCCATTCCTGCTGCCAACGGGGCTCGGCATCACGCGGATTGTATCGTTCGCTAGACATGTCTTTTCGATGTTCCGGAAGTTCTGCGGCGCATAGTTGCGCCTCATGATAGTTAGGGTGACCTTCACCACGAAACCGCCTGACGGTCAAGTTTTTGAAGGGTTTGGCGCGACACTTTGGCGGATTTGAGCCGGTCCACGACGGAGCGGCCTTGGCAATCGGCTCAACTTTGCCTAAGCCGCTCGGTCAGTGGTTTGGAAATCCCGTGTCGGAGAGCAGGTCCATGGAAGTTCAAGAGCGGTTGCAGGATGTCGTGAGCCGGATTCAGGCGGCGGAGAAGTCCGCTGGTCGCGCCAAAGGCGGCGTCACGCTTGTGGCTGTTTCCAAGACCTTCGACGCTGATGCCATCCGCCCGGTGATCGCGGCCGGGCAGCGGGTGTTCGGCGAGAACCGCGTGCAAGAAGCGCAGGGCAAGTGGCCGGAGCTGAAGGCCGAGACGCCCGGTCTCGAACTGCACCTGATCGGCCCGCTGCAGTCGAACAAGGCGTCGGAAGCCGTCGCGCTGTTCGATGTCATCGAGACGGTCGATCGCGAGAAGATCGCCCGCGCGCTCGCGGCCGAAATGCAGAAGCAGGGCCGAACGCTCAGGCTCTATGTGCAGGTCAACACCGGATTGGAGCCGCAGAAGGCCGGCATTGCGCCGGACGAGACCGCCGCCTTCGTGGAACTCTGCCGCGGCGAGCTGGGCCTTTCGATCGAGGGGCTGATGTGCATTCCGCCGGTCGAGGAAAATCCCGGTCCGCACTTTGCTCTGCTCGCCAAGCTGGCTGCTGCCTGCAAGCTCGAGAAGCTGTCGATGGGCATGTCTGGCGATTTCGAGACGGCTGTCCAGTTCGGCGCCACCGGCGTTCGCGTCGGTTCGGCCATTTTCGGCGCACGCTGAGGTCATCTCGTCACATACCGCTTTCGTCGGGGTTCCCCTCGTCTCTCATTAGCCTATCCTTGTGCAAGAGGAGGCCGGACATGTCCGGCAACATGCGCAGGGAGGAAGGGACATGGCGAGCAGCTATGCCGAAGTGTACGCGGGCTGGAAAGCGGACCCGCAGAGTTTCTGGTTCAATGCCGCCGATACGATCGACTGGTTTGAAAGACCGGCACGGGCGTTCGATGCGGACGCCGGCATCTATGGGCACTGGTTCGCCGATGGCGTTACCAATACCTGCTACAACTGCCTGGATCGCCATGTGGCCGCGGGCCGTGGCGAGCAGATCGCCTTTATCTATGACAGCCCCGTCACCGGGCGGGTGGAGCGCATCTCCTACGCATCTCTGCTCGCCGACGTAGCGGCTCTTGCCGCCGCCTACCGCAAGCTGGGGGTCGGCAAGGGCGACCGGATCATCATCTACATGCCGATGATCCCGCAGGCGGCGGTTGCGATGCTCGCGGCTGCGCGCATTGGCGCTGTGCATTCCGTGGTCTTCGGCGGCTTTGCCGCCAATGAGCTCGCCGTACGCATCGACGATTGCCAGGCGAAGCTGATCGTGTCCGCAAGCTGCGGTATCGAGCCCGGTCGTACTGTCGCCTACAAGCCGCTGCTGGATGCGGCGCTCGACATCGCAACCCACAAGCCGGCCCATTGCCTTGTCTTCCAGCGCCAGATGGCGGAAGCCGCCATGACAGAGGGACGCGACATCGATTTCGCGTCGGCGCTCGCCGCGGCGAAAGAGGCGGGGGAAGAAACCGAATGCGTGCCGGTCGCCTCGACCGATCCGCTCTATGTGCTCTACACCTCGGGCACGACCGGCCAGCCCAAGGGGGTGGTGCGCGACAATGGCGGCCACATGGTCGCGCTCAAATGGTCCATGGAGAACTTCTTCGGCGTGCAGCCGGGTGAAGTCTTCTGGGCTGCGTCGGACATCGGATGGGTCGTCGGCCATTCCTACATCGTCTACGGCCCGCTCCTGAACGGCAGCACGTCGATCCTGTTCGAAGGCAAGCCGGTCGGCACGCCGGACCCCGGAACCTATTGGCGCATCATCGCCGAGCACGGCGTCGTGGTGATGTTCACCGCGCCGACGGCGCTCAGGGCGATCCGCAAGGAGGATCCGGAGGCCTCTCACGTTCGCCGATACGACCTGTCGAAGTTCCGCGCCTTGTTTCTGGCCGGTGAACGGGCGGATCCCGACACGATCCACTGGGCCGAGAAGGCCCTCGGCGTGCCCGTCATCGATCATTGGTGGCAGACGGAAACCGGATGGCCCGTGGCGGGAAATCCCATGGGGCTCGGTCTCCTGCCGGTAAAATACGGTTCTCCGGCCGTTCCGCTACCGGGATACGACGTCCAGATCCTCGACGATGCCGGACATCCGGTTGGCGCCGGTACGCTCGGCAATGTGGTCGTGAAGCTGCCGCTTCCGCCGGGATGCCTGCCGACGCTCTGGAATGCAGACCACCGGTTCCGCGCGGCCTATCTCGACGAGTTTCCCGGCTACTACAAGACTGCCGATGCCGGCTATCTCGATGAGGATGGCTATATCTTCATCATGGCGCGGACGGACGACATCATCAATGTGGCTGGCCATCGCCTCTCCACCGGAGCGATGGAGGAGGTCTGCTCCAGCCACCCCGATGTCGCCGAATGTGCCGTCATCGGTATTGCCGACGATTTGAAAGGCCAGATCCCGGCCGGCTTCCTCGTCATCAACTCCAATGTTTCCCGTGAAACGTCGGAGATCGAACGCGAAGTCATCAGCCTCGTGCGCGAACGCATCGGACCGGTTGCCGCCTTCCGGCTGGCGATCTGCGTCAAGCGGCTGCCGAAGACGCGGTCGGGCAAGATCTTGCGCGCCACGATCCAGAAGATCGCCGACCGTCAGCCCTGGAAAATGCCGGCGACGATCGATGATCCTGTCATCCTCGACGAAATCACCGTCGCTCTGCATGGGCGAGGCATCGGCGTCTAGTGATTGCTAAGCCGGCTCATGAATTTGCGCAGTGCACGCCGAACTAGGTGTGCACGACCGCGACAAACCAATCACTGAAACTGGCTGCGCTCTTTGAGCGTGTGACTTTGGTGATCAGGAAGTAGCTTTCGTCCTCCTGGGTGGCGATATCGGACAGGATCACCAGGTCTCCGTTGTCGATTTCGCGCCGGAAGACTTCGACCGGGCAAAGCGCCACACCATGGCCGGCAATGACTGCCGTTGCCAAAAGGTTGAAGTCCTGAAACACCGGGCCACGCAACGTCTGCGTGGCCTCCTGCCCTGCCCTTGCCAGCCAATCGCGCCAGCGTGACGTCGTTTCGTCGTGCAACAGATGGGCTGACGCGATCGCCTGCGGTGACGTCAGCGCGCCTTTTCGTTCGAGATAGCGAGGGCTCGCAACCGGACGGTTGATGCGGGAGAACAGCCGGTCGGAACGAGTTCCTTCGCTCTTGTCGGCCCCGAGCGTGATGAGGACGTCGCAGCCGGTTTCCCGCAATTGCTGCTCGGCCATCGCATAGACGACCTTGACGTCCACCTCCGGGTGACGGTGCAGGAATTCGCCGAGCGCCGGGATCAGCCAGCGCGTGGCGATCGAGGGTATGCAGGCAACGCTCACCTGCGCCTTGGCGTTCAGTCGCAGCAGTTCCGTTTCGGCAGCGATGCGCTCCAATGCCGATGTCAATACCGCGGCCAGGTTCTCGGCCTCTGGCGCCAGCCTGACCCCACGCTTCTCGCGCACGAAGAGCGGCCGGCCGAACCACTCCTCCAACAGCCGGATCTGGTGACTGACGGCCGCGTGCGTCACATGCAGTTCATCGCCGGCGCGGGAGAAGCTCGCCAGACGCGCCGCGGCTTCGAAGGCGCGCAGCATGCCGAGTGGTGGCAACATAATCTGTAAGTTTTCCTCATCAATGCCTTGAGGAAACGTCGTTTGATTGGTCACCGTTGTCAACGGATACTGGGCTTACCACCAGATTGGGAGAGAGTTTCCCATCCGTAGACATTAGAAATCCTTACAGATGGAGAGACCTATGTTCGTGCGCAGCCTGCAGCAGATCGAAGCTACCGACCATTTTGTCGAATGGGGCAGCGGGACCAGCCACCGGCTGCTGACCGAGCGGGACGGCATGGGTTTCACCGTCTGCCACACGGTCGTTCGTGCCGGAACGGTATCGCTGCTCGAGTACCGCAACCATCTCGAAGCCTGCTATTGCATCGCTGGGCACGGCGAGGTCGAGGACATGCAGGGCAAGGTCTTCCCGATCAACAAGGGCGACATCTACGTGCTCGACCAGCACGACAAGCATTTCCTGCGCGGCGGCAAGGACGAAGACCTGATCCTCGTCAGCATCTTCAATCCGCCCCTCAATGGGACCGAGCGGCACAACCTCAACGATCCGTCCGGCTCGGCCTACTGAACTCGTTGCCGAGCACCGACCAACAAAAAAGCCCGGATCGACGATCCGGGCTTTTTTCATTGGGCTGGACGGCGATCAGTACTGATCGTCTTCGTCCTCGTCCTTGCGGTCCGACTTCAGCGACTTGAGCTTGGCGAAGACGGCATCGGCGTCGATTTCCTTCTCTTCCTCGCGCTCGTAGCTGAAGCCCAGTTTTTCGGTTTCCTGGGCCGATTCCAGCGTCTGGCCGAGTTCGGCAGCAGTCGGCAGCGGACGGCCCTTGGAAGCGCGTTCGACTTCGAGGTCGAGGTCGATCTGCGAGCAGAGGCCGAGGGTTACCGGGTCCATCGGGGTCAGGTTGGCGGAGTTCCAGTGGGTGCGCTCGCGGATCTGTTCGATCGTCGACTTGGTGGTGCCGACGAGACGCGAGATCTGCGCGTCCTTGAGTTCCGGATGGTTGCGAACCAGCCACAGAATGGCGTTCGGGCGATCCTGGCGCTTGGAAACCGGGGTGTAGCGCGGGCCCTTGCGCTTGCTATCAGGTACGCGAACCTTCGGCTCGGACAGCTTCAGCTTGTGGTTGGGGTTGCCTTCGGCGCGGGCGATCTCGTCGCGCGAAAGCTGACCGGTCGCGATCGGGTCGAGGCCCTTGATGCCCTGCGCGGATTCACCGTCGGCGATCGCCTTCACTTCGAGCGGGTGCAGCTTGCAGAACTGCGCGATCTGGTCGAAGGACAGCGCGGTATTGTCAACCAGCCAGACGGCGGTCGCCTTGGGCATAAGCAGTTGCTGAGCCATGGATATAGTCCTTTTGTCCGCCGCGCCGGTGTCGCGGGCCGTGGAGTCTACCACTGATTTCCGGGAAATGTGGGCCTCTATACCGTCGTTGTCGCGAAATTGCAATTCTTCAGTTCCAAATGTCCTTTTGTCTAATTGCGGCGGGCATTTGACCTGCTATGAATGTGCGCGAAACGGGGGAGCCCTAGGAGGGGCGAACCGCACTAGGAATGCGTAGGGAGGAAAATATGTCCGCCAAAATCTATCCGGTGTTGAAGTCTGCCAAGAGCCGGACGCTGCTTGATAACGCCACATACCTGAAGTGGTACGAAGAGAGCGTTTCCGATCCGGCAAAGTTCTGGGGCAAGCACGGCAAACGGATCGATTGGTTCAAGCCCTATACCAAGGTCAAGAACACATCCTTCAAGGGGAAGGTCTCGATCAAGTGGTATGAAGACGGCCTTACCAACGTCTCCTACAACTGTATCGACCGCCACCTGAAGACGCATGGCGAAAAGACCGCCATCATCTGGGAAGGCGACAATCCCTATATCGACAAGAAGATCACCTACAACCAGCTCTACGAGCAGGTCTGCCGCCTTGCCAACGTCCTGAAGAAGCATGGCGTCAAGAAGGGTGACCGCGTCACCATCTACATGCCGATGATCCCGGAAGCATCCTATGCGATGCTTGCCTGCGCCCGCATCGGCGCCATCCATTCTGTCGTCTTCGGCGGCTTCTCGCCGGACGCACTTGCCGGCCGTATCGTAGACTGTGAGTCCACCTTCGTCATCACCTGCGACGAGGGCGTTCGCGGCGGCAAGCCGGTCCCGCTCAAGGAAAACACCGATACGGCGATCGACATCGCAGCCAAGCAGCATGTCATCGTCAACAAGGTTCTGGTCGTGCGCCGCACCGGCGGCAAGACCGCCTGGGCACCGGGCCGTGACCTCTGGTATCACCAGGAAATCGCGACGGTGAAGCCGCATTGCGAGCCGGCGAAGATGAAGGCGGAAGATCCGCTGTTCATCCTCTATACCTCGGGTTCGACCGGCAAGCCGAAGGGCGTGCTGCACACGACCGGCGGCTACCTCGTCTATGCGTCGATGACGCACGAATATGTCTTCGACTATCGCGACGGCGAGGTCTACTGGTGCACCGCCGACGTCGGCTGGGTCACCGGTCACTCCTATATCGTCTACGGTCCGCTCGCGAATGCGGCGACCACCGTGATGTTCGAAGGGGTGCCGAATTTCCCGGATGCCGGGCGTTTCTGGGAAGTGGTCGACAAGCACAAGGTCAACGTCTTCTACACTGCGCCGACGGCGATCCGCTCGCTGATGGGCGCGGGCGACGACTTCGTCAAGCGTGCCTCGCGCTCGTCGCTTCGCCTGCTCGGTTCGGTCGGCGAGCCGATCAACCCGGAAGCCTGGGAGTGGTATTACAATGTCGTCGGCGAGCAGAAGTCGCCGATCGTCGATACCTGGTGGCAGACGGAAACCGGCGGCATTTTGATCACGCCGCTCCCGGGTGCGACAGACCTCAAGCCGGGTTCGGCTACGCGGCCGTTCTTCGGCGTTCAGCCGCAGCTTGTCGACAATGAAGGCAACGTGCTCGAGGGCGCTGCCGACGGCAACCTCTGCATCATCGACAGCTGGCCGGGTCAGATGCGCACGATCTATGGCGATCACGCGCGTTTCGGCCAGACCTACTTTGCCACCTACAAGGGCAAGTATTTCACTGGTGACGGCTGCCGCCGCGATGAGGATGGCTACTACTGGATCACCGGCCGCGTCGACGACGTCTTGAACGTGTCGGGCCACCGTCTCGGCACGGCCGAAGTGGAATCGGCGCTCGTGTCGCACCACCTCGTCTCGGAAGCGGCCGTCGTTGGCTATCCGCACCCGATCAAGGGCCAGGGCATCTATTGCTATGTCTCGCTGATGGCTGGTGAAATCGGCAACGAAGAACTGCGCGCCGCCCTGGTGAAGCATGTCCGTTCGGAAATCGGCCCGATCGCCACGCCGGACAAGATCCAGTTCGCTCCGGGCCTGCCGAAGACCCGCTCGGGCAAGATCATGCGCCGCATCCTGCGCAAGATCGCCGAGGATGATTTCGGCGCGCTCGGCGATACCTCGACGCTCGCGGATCCGGCCGTCGTCGACGATCTGATCGCCAATCGCCAGAACAAGGCCTGACCTTGAAAAACCGCCGTGCGCCTCTCGGGCGTGCGGCGGCTCTCC
Source organism: Ensifer sp. ENS09 (assembly GCF_014852425.1). Lineage (NCBI taxonomy): Bacteria > Pseudomonadati > Pseudomonadota > Alphaproteobacteria > Hyphomicrobiales > Rhizobiaceae > Ensifer > Ensifer sp. ENS09. Next base: position 20,750 of record NZ_JACVBP010000010.1, on the reverse strand, counting down.
TATTGTCGCAGATGATGTAAGATCTCCGGTGTCGCCGATGCGGCACCTGTCTCGGCAAGCCGGACAATTTCGTGAGCCGGATTCAGATCGCGGTCGCAGGCGACCGACCCGGACTTAGAAGTCGATTGCGCGACCCTTGATCTCCCAATCGCCGTAGCGGGCTGGATCTTCGCCCCCGCGCCCGCCGATCTCCGGCGGCAGCTCTTTCTTGATCTCCGCCTGACGCCGCTCTTCCGCTTCCTTCAGCGCCCGCACGGCGGCCGGCGGCAGCGGCTTCTTCGGGCGGTCGGCGGCATTGTCATTGTCGTTCTGCATCTGAACGGTATCCGGATTCGAGCATCAATATTGAAGAATTGGGTGTTTGCACCCATCATATAGGATGCCGTTCCCCGTACGGGAACCCTGATTCACGTGAAACGTCGACGACCCGGAGCCTTCTGATGAACCTTGTCCGCACCGCCATGCTGCTTGCAGTCATGACCGCCCTGTTCATGGCGGTAGGCTTCGCCATCGGCGGACGCGGTGGCATGATGATCGCCTTCGTCATGGCCGCAGGCATGAACTTCTTCTCCTACTGGAACTCCGACAAGATGGTGCTGCGCATGTACCGCGCGCAGGAGGTCGATGAGCGCAGCGCGCCGGAATATTACGGCATCGTTCGCGACCTCGCGCGCAATGCCGGGCTGCCGATGCCGCGTGTCTATGTGATCGACAGCCCGCAGCCGAACGCGTTTGCCACCGGCCGCAATCCGGAGAATGCTGCCGTCGCCGCTTCGACCGGCCTGCTTCACGCTCTCAACTATGACGAGGTCGCCGGCGTGATGGCGCATGAACTCGCCCACGTACAGAACCGCGACACCTTGACGATGACGCTGACGGCCACCCTTGCCGGCGCGATCTCGATGCTCGGCAACTTTGCCTTCTTCTTCAGCGGCAACCGTGAAAACAACAATCCGCTCGGCTTCATCGGCACGCTGGTGGCGATGATCGTGGCGCCGATGGCGGCGATGCTGGTGCAGATGGCGATCAGCCGGACGCGCGAATACTCGGCCGATCGTCGCGGCGCCGAGATTTGCGGCAGGCCGCTGGCGCTCGCTTCGGCGCTGCAGAAGATCGCAGGCGCCGCCCATCAGATCCACAACGACGATGCCGAGCGCAACCCGGCTACAGCGCATATGTTCATCATCAATCCGCTCTCCGGCGAGCGCATGGACAACCTGTTTTCGACCCATCCGAACACCGAAAACCGCATCGCTGCCCTGCAGCAGATGGCCCAGGAGATGTCTTCGGTCTCGACGCCGCCGGTTCGGGCTGATAATCCCGTGCGCAAATCGCGCTCTGTGCCCTCTACCGGTTGGGGTCGCGGTGGTTCCGAACCGCCCAAAGGTCCCTGGTCCTGATGTCCGCAGAAAACAACAACGATTCACGTCCGAAACGATCGCACCGCAACGGTGGCGCAGCAAAGTCGAAGAAGCCTGCCCCGGCGCCGCGTGGTCCGGAGAAGCCTGGCCTGAGAGCGCGTCAGGCCGCCGCGAAGATCCTGGCGGCCGTTATCGACCGCAAGACGTCGCTCGACGGCATGCTCGACAGCGAGCACGGCAACCCGGCCTATCGCGAGCTGAATGAAGCCGACCGTGCCCTGGTCCGGGCAATTCTCAATTCCGCCCTTCGCCATCTGCCGCGCGTGCAGGCTGCGATCAACTCGCTGCTGCAGACGCCCTTGCCGGAGGGTGCGCGGGCGCTCGACCACGTGCTTGCCGTGGCGGCGGCACAGATCCTCTATTTGGACGTGCCTGATCATTCCGCTGTCGATCTCGCTGTCGAACAGGCACAGAACGATCCGCGTAACCGCCGTTTCGCCAATCTCGTGAACGCCGTGCTGCGGCGTCTGTCGCGTGAAAAGGATGCCGTTCTCGAAAGCACGCGCCACATTCCGGCGATGCCGGAATGGTTCTTCGAGCGCCTCATTGTCCACTACGGCGCAGCGGCGGCCGAGAAGATCGCCGAGGCACAGCTGACGCCGGCGGCGATCGATCTTTCCGTCAAGTCCGAGCCTGCGGCTTGGGCCGAGCGGCTTGGTGGCACAGTCTTACCGACCGGCTCTGTGCGGCTCGGCGCATTCTCCGGCTCGATTCCTTCCTTAGCCGGATTCAATGATGGTGCTTGGTGGGTTCAGGACGCGGCCGCATCGATCCCGGCGCGGCTCTTCGGCGACCTTAAGGGCAAGCGGACCGTCGATCTCTGCGCCGCACCCGGCGGCAAGACCGCCCAGCTCATCCTCGCCGGCGCCGAAGTGACGGCGCTCGACCAGTCCGGTAGCCGCTTGCGTCGACTGAAGGGCAATCTCAAGCGGCTTGGGCTCGAAGCCGAGACCACGGAAGTCAACATGGCGGACTTCCAGCCGGAGACGCTGTTCGATGCCGCCCTGCTCGACGCCCCCTGCTCTTCGACCGGCACGACCCGCCGTCACCCTGACGTGCTGTGGACCAAGGGACCGGAAGACATCGAAAAGCTCGCCGACCTGCAGGAGCGGCTGCTTCGTCATGCGCTGACGGTGGTCAAGCCCGGCGGCACGGTCGTCTTCTCCAATTGCTCCCTCGACCCGCGCGAAGGTGAAGAGGTCGTTTCTCGGGTCATCGGTTCTGGCGAAAGCTACGAGCGGGTGCCGATTTCCGCCGCCGACTGGCCGGGGCTCGAGGACGCGATCACGCCGATCGGCGAAATGCGGACGACGCCTGCCATGCTGCCACTCGATGCTCCGTTTTCGAGTGGCCTCGATGGTTTCTACGCAGCGGTGATTCGCCGCAAATAACAGCGCAAACTCGCATTTCAGCGCTTGGAACTGGGCCTCAAGGCCCTGTTCCACCGCATCATTTGACGCTTTCGACCGGGAAGCCTATCAAAGATGGCAGGATTGATAAAAGTTTAATGGTCTTCGCGGCACCATGCGGGCGCTGGCGCGAGGTCCTGGCCGGCTCCGATGACGTGAGCGATCGTGCCAGAGATGAGGTAACCGGCGGCGTTGATGTTGTTTTCCGGCAGGCGAAGGCTTTCTTACCTGTATGTGCGTGAAGGCTGGCGCCGTGTGTCGCGTCGCCTGTCGATCGGGCGCGTCTCCACGCTGCGCTTCACCGGCTCCACCCCCAATCGTCTGATTGTTGCGCCGACGGATCTCAGGGCCGTCGATCCCTTTGTCGCGGAAGAGATTCTTGCCGGGCGTTTCCCGCTTGCCGGCCGCGTGCTCGACACGGAGGGCGAGTCGCCGTTCGAGATCGATCTGCCGTCGCGCGAATTTGCCGCCCGGCTGCATTCCTTCGGCTGGCTGCGGCACCTGAGGGCGATCCGCGAGGACGCAGGCTTCGTCCGGCTACGGCAGATCGTCGACGACTGGATCGGCACCCATGGACGCGATCTCGGCGGCGTTGCCTGGGATGCGGATATCATGGCGCAGCGCATCATCGCCTGGCTTTCCCATTCGCCCGTCGTGCTGCGCAATGCCGAACATGGCTTCTACCGACGCTTCCTCAAGAGCCTGGCGCTGCAGGTACGCTATCTCCGGCATATCGCCGATACGGTGCGCGACGGCGAGCAGAGGCTTCGGGTGCGGCTTGCGCTTGCCATGGCGTCGGTTTCCATGCCGGCATCGCCCAGCGCCATCCGCAAGGCATCGCGCCACCTCGATCTCGAACTCGACCGGCAGATCCTGCCCGACGGCAGCCACTTCTCGCGCAGCCCGCGCGCCGGCCTCGAACTGCTGCTGGACCTGCTGCCGCTCCGCCAGACCTACGTCAATCTCGGCCATGACGTGCCGTCGCGCCTCATTCCCTGCATCGACCGGATGTACCCGGCCCTGCGCTTCTTCCGGCATCAAGGTGGTGAGTTGGCGCTGTTCAATGGCGCTACCTCGGTTCTGGCGCATGAACTGGCGTCGGTGTTGCGTTATGACGAGACGGCCGGCGAACCCTTCCGCTCGCTGCCCCACGCGCACTACGAACGTATGGCGATGGAAAACACGGTCGTGATCATGGACACCGGGCGGCCGCTTTCGGTCGACCTGTCGCGCAGCGCCCATGCCGGTTGCCTGTCCTTCGAAATGTCGTCGGGCAAGACGCGCTTCGTCGTCAATTCCGGTGCGCCGAAGTTTGCCGGGGAGCGTTTCCGCCAGATGGCGCGGATGACGGCTGCCCATTCGACCGTGACGGTCAACGACACCTCGTCATCACGCTTTTCGCAGTCGCGCTTTCTCGGACCGATCATGACGTCGGGCGTCAGACAAGTGACTGCGGCTCGCAAGGACGAGGCGGGCGGGCTCGAGTCGGTGACGGCAAGCCATGACGGCTACCTTTCCGCCTTCGGCCTCGTTCACGAGCGTGGCATCGGTGTCCTGAACGGCGGCCGCATGATCCGCGGCCGCGACCGGCTGTCGCGCGCAGACGGCAGCGACCCTGAGGCAGGCGATACGGGGGTTGCCGTAGCACGATTCCACATTCACCCCGCGGTCGCCATTCGCCAGAACAGCGCGCGCGAGATCTTCCTGACGGCGCCCGACGGCGAGATCTGGCTGTTTGCTTGCCAAGACGGGGACCTTGCGGTCGAGGAGGATATCTTCTTTGCCGATCCCTCGGGTATCCGGGCCTCGCAGCAGCTGACGGTGACCTTTGCGATCGCGCAGCAGCCGGAGATCCAGTGGACGTTTTCGCGCGCCAACTGAGCCGCCTGTCCGCCTGTCTTGAGGTCGGGCGCGCGCAGGAAAAGCGCCTGAGGTTTTCCGCCCGCGTTTCAGGAGCGATGGCATTGATGAATTTGGATCGATCCGATCCAAATTCATCGCGATCTTAGGGCCCCGCGAGGTTCCTTCGCCCGGCAAGCTATGCTAACGGGCAGCCATCTCAACCGCCGGAGCTTCCTCCCGGGGCGTCCGGCGCCGCCAAAGGAGCATGGTTGTGGCTGTCGCCTCCAAGAAAATCCCCGCCCCGAACGAGGTTACGGTCCGCACCGCCCTCCTCTCCGTCTCCGACAAGACGGGTGTCGTCGAGCTCGCGCGCGCTCTTAACGAAAAGGGCATCCGGCTCGTTTCGACGGGCGGCACGCACAAGGTGCTCTCCGAGGCCGGCCTGCCGGTGAGCGACGTTTCCGAGCTGACCGGTTTCCCCGAGGTCATGGACGGCCGCGTGAAGACGCTGCATCCGGGCGTTCACGGCGGCCTCCTGGCGATCCGCGACGATGCGGATCACGTTGCCGCCATGTCGACGCACGGCATCACCGCCATCGATCTTGCGATCATCAACCTCTATCCCTTCGAGGAAGTCCGGGCCAAGGGCGGCGACTACCCGACAACCGTCGAAAACATCGATATCGGCGGTCCGGCCATGATCCGCGCTTCGGCCAAGAACCATGCCTATGTGACGATCGTCACCGATCCGGCCGACTATCCGGTGCTGCTCGAAGAGCTTGATTCCGGCAAGACGACCTACGCCTTCCGCCAGAAGATGGCCGCCAAGGCCTATGCCCGCACCGCGGCTTACGACGCCGCCATTTCCAACTGGTTTGCCGAAGCGCTCGACACACCGATGCCGCGCCACCGGGTGATCGGCGGCGTCTTGAAGGAAGAGATGCGCTACGGCGAGAACCCGCACCAGAAGGCGGGCTTCTATCTGACCGGCGAGAACCGCCCGGGTGTCGCCACCGCGACGCTGCTGCAGGGCAAGCAGCTCTCTTATAACAACATCAACGACACGGATGCGGCCTTCGAGCTGGTGGCCGAGTTCCTGCCTGAGAAGGCACCGGCTGTCGCCATCATCAAGCACGCCAACCCTTGCGGCGTCGCGACTGCTCCGACGCTCGCCGAAGCCTATCGCCGGGCGCTTGCCTGCGATTCCACCTCGGCTTTCGGCGGCATCATCGCGCTCAATCAGGAACTCGACGCGGAGACGGCCGAAGAGATCGTCAAGCTCTTCACCGAAGTGATCATCGCGCCTGCTGTCAGCGACGCAGCCAAGGCCGTGATTGCACGCAAGCCGAACCTGCGCCTGCTTGCGACCGGCGGCCTGCCGGACCCGCGCATCCCGGGCCTTGCCGCCAAGACCGTCTCGGGCGGCCTGCTCGTGCAGACGCGCGACAACGGCATGGTCGAGGACCTCGAGCTCAAGGTCGTCACCAAGCGCGCGCCGACGGTGCAGGAGCTTGAAGACATGAAGTTCGCCTTCAAGGTCGCCAAGCACGTGAAGTCGAATGCCATCGTTTACGCCAAGGACGGCCAGACCGCCGGTATCGGCGCCGGCCAGATGAGCCGCGTCGATTCCGCCCGTATTGCCGCGATCAAGGCCGAAGAAGCCGCCAAGGCACTGGGTCTTGCAACGCCGCTTACCAAGGGCTCGGCTGTCGCCTCCGAAGCCTTCCTGCCGTTTGCCGATGGTCTGCTCTCGGCGATTGCGGCGGGTGCCACCGCCGTCATCCAGCCGGGCGGCTCGATGCGTGACGAAGAGGTAATTGCGGCTGCGAACGAGCATGGCGTCGCCATGGTCTTCACCGGCATGCGCCACTTCCGCCACTAAGATCGTCGGGGCGGGCGCTGGGCGTCTGTCCGGAATTGGCCGCTAAGGCCCAACAGTCAGAAGCCGTCGCTTCCCCAGGACGCGGCGGCTTTTTTGCGACCGTCATCGGCCGGATAGGGCGTGCGCAGAAGGATCAGCAGGCCGATCACCAGAAAAGCAATCAGCGCCATCATGCCGATCCTTGCCGAGCCGGTGGCAAGCGTAATCGTGGCAACGGTTGCGGGAGCGAGGAACGAAGTGGCACGGCCGGACAGCGCATAAAGGCCGAAGTAGCGACCGGCCTCGTCGAGGCTGACGCTGCGGGCGAGGTAGGAGCGCGACGAGGCCTGAACGGGGCCGAAGGCGACACCGACGAGCAGGCCGTAGAGAATGTAAGCCTTTTCGGCGGCGGTGCCGAACAGGCCGCCGGTATCTTCCATCGACAGCGGCAGCAGCCCGAACAGCGTGAAGCCGGGGCCCGTCGAGACGATGCCGATCGTGGCAATCGTCAGGCAGATCAAGCTGGCGGTGACGATCACCTTGGAGCCAAGGTGTGCATCCAGCCAGCTGGCGCAGAGACAGCCGCCGATCGCGACGACGTTGAGAATGATGCCGTAGACGCCGAGCTCCAGGGTCTGCCACGCGAACATCGCGGCTGCGAAGGTGCCGCCGAGCGCCAGCAGACCATTGACCCCATCCTGGAAGATCATGCGCGCAATCAGGAAGCGCAGGATGCCACGTCGTTCGCGAAGCTCGACGAGCGTGCCCTTGAGTTCCCTGAGGCCAGTGACGGTTGCCTTGCCGAGCGACATCGCCGCCTTGGTGGCATCGGGCGTGAACAGGAACATCGGCAGGATAAAGACGAGGTACCAGACGGCGGAGACCGGGCCGGTGATGCGCGCATCCTCGCCCTCAGCCGGATCGAGGCCGAACAATGGGTCGATGCCAAGGGCCGTCTTGCCGGTCTCAGGACTTCCGGCAAGCAAGGCCACGACGGCGACCAGCACGATCATGCCGCCGAGATAGCCGAGCCCCCAGGCGATGTTGGAAATGCGCCCCACGTCCTTCTCCGGCACCAGACGGGGCATCATCGAATCGTTGAAGACGATCGAGAATTCGGCTGCGACCGTCGCAAGGATCATGAAGATCGCCGGATAGAGGATCGGCGAGCCGGGGGCCGCGAACCAGAGCATAGCCAGCGATCCGATCTTGATGACGGCGAAGAAGGCGATCCAGGGCTTGCGCGGCCCGGTGGCGTCGGCGATCGAGCCAAGCACCGGCGAAAGCACCGCGATGACGATGCCCGAAACGGTGAGTGTGTAGCCCCACATCGCCTGGCCGACCGCATGGTCCTCCGTCAGCCGCGATACGAAATATGGGCCGAAGATGAAGGTGGTGATGACGGTGAAGAAGGGCTGCGCCGCCCAATCGAACAGCATCCAGCCGGCAATGCCCGCACTGGACGTGCGTGGCTGGTCTTCAGTCCTCTCGGCCGAAATCTGCAAAGTCCCCTCCCGAAACGACTGCGCCGCGCGTCCCCTCGAACGCGCGGCGCAGCCTATCTTCAATTGAACCGATTCCAAAAGGTCTGGAACCGGATGCGGGCGAAAAAACTGCCCGCATTTTTGTCCGTTACTTCGCCCTGCCGCGTGCGAGGTCGTTGAGGAGACCCGCAGCAACGGTGATCTTGGCAAGCGTCGTTTCACCCTTCTCGGTCAGAAGGCGCAACTGGCCGGTCGCCTGGGCGACACGAACGCGCTCGCTTTCTTCCCAGGCGGCAACCGGATTGCGCTCCTTCTTCTGCTCGCGCAGGGCCGCCGCGGTGATATCCCGCCGTGCGGCGGCGATATCGGAGACGGCGCGTGACAGAGCCATGGCCTCGAACTGCTCGGTTGCCGGAACCCGATCGGATGCCGCCAGCAGGCGGTTGATCCGAAGCGTGTCGGTGACGGCGAAGTAGCCTTGCGCCGTGCGGCTCAGCGTCTCGCCGGTTTCCGCGGCGATCTGCATGATCTCGGGCACCAGTGTCATCAGCGCCAGTTCCGAGATTTCCTCGGCGAGCTTGGCGGGGACGCCGCCCTCGACGAAGGCTGCGGTCTTCAACCGAGCTTCTTCGGCGCTTTCGCCGGAGACTGCAGTGCGCATGGTCGCGCGCAGCTTCTGCAGGCCATCGCCGAGGCGTGACACGGCCTCGGAGACCGAGCCGGTCGCCGCATGGGTGCGCAGCGTCCGCTCGGTGACGAGCGTGAAGATGCGGCCCACTTCCTGGTAGAGGATGTTCTGCAGGCCGCCGCCGATCTTGTTGTCGAGCGCGTCGATCTCGTCATAGATCCGCGGCAGGTCGAAGCCGTCGAGCGCCAGCACGGCCGCCTTGACGACGTCGGCCGAGAGGAAACCCGTGGCGTCCGTCAGGGTCGAAACGAAGGCCGGACCACCGCGGTTGATGACCTCGTTGGCGAGGATCGTCGCGATGATTTCCCGGCGCAGGCGGTGGCCGTGGATGTCGCCGGCATAGGCCTTGCGCATCTTGCCCGGGAAATAGCGCTCGAGCGTTGCCGTGAAGTACGGATCGTCGGGCAGCTCGCTTGCAATCAGCTCATCGAAGAGAACGAGCTTGGAATAGGAGAGCAGCACCCCGATTTCCGGGCGGGTCAAAGGCTTGCCCGCCTGGTAACGCTCGGTCATCGCCTGGTCGGTCGGCAGCGTCTCGACCTTGCGGTTGAGATGGCCGTCGGCCTCGAGGCGAGTCATCAGCCGGCCAAGTGTCGTGCGGTTGCCAAGCCCCTGCATGGCGGTCAGCGAGATCGCCAGCGACTGCTCGTAGTTGTTGCGCAGCACCAGGTGGCCCACTTCCTCGGTCATCGAGGCGAGCAGCGTGTTGCGCTTCGGACGGGTCAGGCGACCGTCGCGCATGGCGGAGGCAAGCGCGATCTTGATGTTGACCTCGACGTCGGACGAGTTGACGCCCGCCGAGTTGTCGATGGCATCCGAGTTGCAGCGGCCGCCGTTGAGGCCGAAGCCGATGCGACCCTTCTGGGTAACGCCGAGGTTGGCGCCCTCGCCGATAACACGGGCGCGGACCTCTTCGGCTGCCACGCGAATGGCATCGTTGGCGCGGTCGCCGACTTCGGCGTCCGTTTCGTTGCTGCCGCGCACATAGGTGCCGATGCCACCGAACCAGAGCAGGTCGACCTGGCTCTTCAGGATCGCGTTCATGATCTCGAAGGGCGTTGCCTTCTGCTTGTCGAGGCCGATGGCGGCCATCGCCTCAGGCGTCAGCGTCACCGACTTTTCGGCACGCGAGATGATCATCGCGCCGTCCGAAAGCGTCTTGCGGTCATAATCCTGCCAGCTCGAACGCGGCAGGTCGAACATGCGCTTGCGCTCGGCAAAGGAGGCATCGATATCCGGCGACGGATCGATGAAGATGTCGCGGTGATCGAAGGCGGCGATCAGGCGGATCTTTTCGGAGAGCAGCATGCCGTTGCCGAAGACGTCGCCCGACATGTCGCCGACGCCGGCAACGGTGAAGGGCGTCGTCTGGATATCGATGTCCATCTCGCGGAAGTGTCGCTTGACGGTTTCCCAGGCGCCGCGGGCGGTGATGCCCATCTTCTTGTGGTCGTAACCGGCCGAACCGCCCGATGCGAAGGCGTCGTCGAGCCAGAAGCCTGCTTCCTGCGCCAGGCCGTTGGCCGTGTCGGAGAAGGTCGCAGTGCCCTTGTCGGCGGCCACGACGAAGTAGGGATCGTCACCGTCATGGCGTTGCGTGTCGGCCGGCGGTACGACGTCCTGGCCGACGATGTTGTCGGTGACCGACAGAAGCGTGCGGATGAAGGTCTTGTAGGCTTCGGTACCGGCCTTGAAGACCTCGTCGCGGGTGCCGCCCACCGGAAGCAGCTTCGGATAGAAGCCGCCCTTGGCGCCAACGGGCACGATAACGGCGTTCTTCACCTGCTGCGCCTTGACGAGGCCGAGCACTTCCGTGCGGTAGTCCTGGGCGCGGTCCGACCAGCGAAGGCCGCCGCGGGCGACCTTGCCGAAGCGCAGGTGCACGCCCTCGACCTCGGTGCCGTAGACGAAGATTTCGCGGAACGGATGCGGTTCCGGTAGGCCGTCGAGCTGCTTCGGGTCCAGCTTGAAGGCGAGGACCGCGCGCGGCTTGCCGTCGGCGTCATGCTGGAAGTAGTTGGTCCGGAGCGTTGCTTCGATCGCGTTGACGTAGCGTCGCAGAATCCGGTCCTCGTCGAGGCTCGGAACGGCCGAGAGCGCGTCCTCGATCGCCGACAGCAGCGCGTTGCACTTCTTGGCGCGCGGCTTTTCCTCGAGCTTCGGATCCATGCGGGTCACGAACAGCTTGAAGATGTCGGCGGCAATCGCCGGATACTTGTTCAGCGTGTCGGCGATATAGCCCTGCGAGTAGGTGATGCCGGCCTGGCGCAGATAGCGGGCATAGGCGCGCAACACCGTCACCTCACGGGCGTTGAGGCCCGCAAGCAGGACCAGCCGGTTGAAGTTGTCGTCCTCGGTCGTGCCGTTCCAGGCGGCCAGGAACGCTTCTTCGAGCGCCGGTCCGGATTTTTCAAGGTTCAGCGCGTGGCCGTCACGATGTATCAGTTCCATGTCGTGGAGCACGACCTTGCGCTTCTCTTCGCCATGGGCGTTGACGCCGATGTCGTAGGTCTGTTCGCTGATCACTCGGAAGCCGAGGTTTTCAAGCAAGGGCACGCGGCGCGACAGCGACACGGGTTCGCTGGCGTGGAAGATCTTGAGCTCGGCGGTATCGGCCCGCGAAACGGTACGGGGATAGTGATAGAACTCGATCCGGATCGGATCCGGGCCCTTGCACGCCGCGATGTCGGCCAGATCGGCATAGGCTTCGGCCGGCGTGAAGAACGACTGGTAGGCATTGTCGACATCGAGTTCGATGCCGTCCTTGCGGGCAAGCAGGTCGAACCGGTCGATCCAGCGGGTGACGATGCCGCGAACCGCCTCTTCGAGCTTTGCCTGCGGAATGCGCGGCGTCTTGCCGGCGGAGCGGCCGATAATGAAGTGGACGCGGGCAAGGCCGCCTTCCGGGAAGGCCGGGTAGTAGGCGGAGACGCGGCCGTCATAGACCGTCTTCAGATAGTCGCCGATCTTTTCGCGAACATCCGAATCGTACTGCTCGCGCGGCACGAAGACGATGACCGACACGAAGCGGTCGAAATGGTCGATACGCGGCAGCACGCGGATGCGCGGCCGATCGCCGAGCTCGTTGATCTGTTCGCAGAAGGCGGCCAGCAGGCCGACATCGATCTGGAACAGGTCGTCGCGCGGATAGGATTCCAGCGTGTTGGCCAGCATCTTGCCGGAATGGCTTTGCGGATCATAACCGAAGTGATCGACGATCTTTTCGATCTTGTGGCGCAGAAGCGGAATTTCAGCCGCCTGGCGGGTGTAAGCCGAGGAGGTGAACAGGCCGACGATGCGCAACTCGCCAGCGACGTTGCCATCGGCGTCGAAGCGCTTGACGCCGATGTAGTCCATGTAGGCGCGGCGATGGACGACCGACTTGACGTTGGCCTTGGTGACGATCAGGAAATCGGGGCCATCGAGGAAGGCGAGAATTTCAGGTGTGGTCAGCACCGCGTCCTTGCCCTGGCGCAGAACGCGCACATCCGGGTTGGAGAGGATGCCGAGGCCCCTGCCCTTGCCGCGTTCGACGGCTGCCTTCTCGCCCTTGCCCGAGTAGGTGTATTCGCGCATGCCGAGGAAGGTGAAGTTGTTGTCTCGCAGCCAGCGAAGGAAGGCGAGCGCCTCGTCGCGATCGCTCTTCTTGCGCGTCGCGTTGTAGGTTTCGAGTTCCGACATGGCCTGATCGAGCAAGGTCGTCATCGCCGGCCAGTCGTGCACGGTCTGGTGGACCTGCTCCAGCACGTCGCGGATGCGGTTGCTGAGCTGCTCCGCCTCGACGGGCGCAAGCTTGGTCAGGTGGATCTGGATATGGCTGACGCGGTGCGACGGATCGCTTTCCTCTTCCGGATCGAAGAGCTTTGCCGGCTTGCCCGGTTCCTTGACCAGGATGGGATGGATCGCGAGGTGAATGTCACGGTGGGTGCTGGTGATTTCCCCCATGACCGAGTCATAGAGGAACGGCATGTTGCGTTCGGTTACGGCGATGACCGATACCTCGGTACCACCCGGCACGATGCCGGCGACGGCTTCGACCGAAACCTGCGGCTTGCCGCCATCCCAGCGGGCGAGTTCACGAGCCGCATGGGCTGCGGTCAGCGCCAGCATGTCCGCCGAATAGAGATCGAGGTCATCGTTGCTGGCCCCACCGAAGAGGATCTCCGGCGCCAGCGCCTCGACGCCCAGTTTGATGGCGGCCGCCTTCGCTGCGTCGATGTGTCTGTCCCGCTTCGGATTGTATTTCACGCCCATGAAGTCTCTCCCATTCATGATAGGCCAAACCCTATCAGAACCATGGCTAATGGCGACCGCTTTTTACGCTGATTTCGGCAAAATCGAGCCCAAAATCGGAGAATTTCACGTGAAAACAGCTTAAATCCATTTAAATCGAAGGTAATTTCGCGAAAATTGCTCGAAAATCGAAGAAAAAGCACGAAAACGCCAGAGGCTTCTCCGGAGCCTATCTGCCATCGGCTGTTGACAGGGCGGTGACAGTCGGGTGAACAGAGTTTCGAGATCGTAGGATTGGACTGGTCGATGCCCGAAATGCCTTCCCTGCCCGGCGCCGTCATCGTCATCTCGAGCCATGTCGTGCGCGGCAAGGTGGGCAACAGGGCCGTGGTCTTCGCGCTGGAGACCCTGGGGCATCCGGTCTGGGCCCTGCCGACCGTCATCCTCCCCTGGCATCCGGGTCATGGCCCCTCGACGCGGATCGCCATTTCCGATCAGGATTTCGGGGCGGTGATCGATGACCTTATTGCAGCACCCTGGGCCGGAGAGGTGCGCGCCGTGCTTTCGGGCTACCTCGGCTCGGCGGGACAGGCGGAAGCCGTGGCGCGGCTGGTGACGGCGCTGAAGGAGCGCGATCCCAAGCTGATCTATGCCTGCGACCCCGTGGTCGGCGATGCCGGTGGTCTCTATTTGCCGGAAACCACGGCGGTTGCCATTCGCGACCGCCTGCTGCCGCTTGCAAATCTTGCGACCCCGAACCGCTACGAGCTTGCCTGGCTCGCTGGCGCGACGCTGGAGACGAACACGGCGATCCTCGACGCGGCGCTCGGCCTCGGTCCGGCCCGCGTGCTGGTCACGTCCGCCGTACCGATGATGAGCGGCGGGACCGGCAATCTCTTTCTTTCGGGCAACCACGCGCTGCTTGCCGAACATCGTCTGGTCGAAAACCCGCCGAACGGCACGGGTGACCTGTTGGCGGCGGTGTTTCTCGCCCGGATCCTTGAAGGACTCTCAGAGGAACGCGCCTTGCAGATGGCGACGGCGAGCGTATTTGAGATCATCGCGCGGAGCGTCAAGCGCGGCGCAGATGAATTGACCATCGAGCAGGACGCGTCGAGCCTCTCGACGCCCATGGCGATGGTGCAGATGCGCCGGCTGGTTCATCCGAATCAGATGCGGCGCAAGTGAAGAAGCTGTTCACGGACCGCCACCCTATGGCATCGTGGATTGAATTTTAGATCGCGATCATTTTCATGACGGAGGTGCGGGTGGGCGAAAGCCGGCCATGCCGCCTTGAAGCACGAGCGGAGCAATCGATGGACAAGCAGCAGCAGCGTTTTCCGGACTATCTTCTGAACGGCTACCACAATTTCATGAACGGTCGCTTCAGCGAACAGCAGAAACGCTACAAGGCGCTGGCGGAAACCGGGCAAAAGCCGAAGACAATGGTCATTGCCTGTTGCGACTCGCGCGCTGCGCCGGAAACGATCTTCGACAGCGGCCCTGGCGAACTCTTTGTCGTGCGCAACGTCGCCAATCTCATGCCGCCCTACGAGCCGGATGGGCACTACCACTCGACTTCGGCGGCGCTGGAGTTCGCCGTACAGTCGCTGCGCGTCAGCGACATCGTCGTCATGGGCCATGGCCGCTGCGGTGGTATCAAGGCGGCACTCGATCCGGATGCCGAGCCGCTGTCGCCGGGCGATTTCATCGGACGCTGGATGCATCTTCTGAAGCCCTCGGCCGAGCAGATCCAGAGCAATGACGTGATGACTCAGGCTGAGCGCCAGCGCGCGCTTGAGCGGGTTTCGATCCGCAACTCGCTTGCCAATCTGCGTACGTTCCCATGCGTCCAGATCCTCGAAGCCAAGGGCAAGCTCCACCTGCATGGCGCCTGGTTCGACATCTCGACCGGCGAACTCTGGGTGATGGACCCGGTTACCGGCGACTTCTCCCGCCCGGGAATGTAATCGCTCAGCAAAAAGGCCCGGCTCTTCCGAACCGGGCCTTTTGTCTGTTTGGAACGACTAAGTGTTCCGAAAGACGCAAATCCTAGAGACCGTCGATCTCGGCGCCGATGATGGCGATCGCCTGCTGGTAGACGGTTGCCGCATTCCAGCCCTGGATCGCGGCGAAGTTCGCCTGACCCTGCTGATAGCCGGCGCCCGGCTGCCAGCCATGGCCGCGCAGGAAGTTGGCGGTGGACGCCAGCGCGTCGGCCTTGGAGCGAACCATGTCGACATGGCCGTTGCCGTCGCCATCGACGCCGTATTTCAGGACGTTGGCGGGCAGGAACTGGGTCTGGCCGATTTCGCCGTGGGCGGCGCCCCGCGCATCCGGGCTCAGGTCGCCGCGCTGCACAAGCTGCAGGGCCGCATAAAGCTGGTTGGTGAAGTAGTCCGAGCGACGGCAGTCATAGGCGAGCGTCGAAACGGCCGAGAGCGTGTGCTCCTTGCCCATGAAGCCGCCGAAACCGGTTTCCATGCCCCAGATGGCGATCAGCGGGCCGGCCGGTACGCCGTAGCGCCGCTCGATGCTGGCAAAGAGGGCAGCGTTCTGCTGCTTCATCTTTTTGCCGCGGGAAATGATCACCTGGCCGCCACGCTTCTGCATGAACTGGTCCAGCGACAGCTTGAAGCTCTTCTGGCCGCGGTCGGCGCGGATCGTCGCCTTGTTGTAGGAGACGCCGGAGAGTGCACGGTCAAGCACCTGCGGGCTGATGCCGCTGCCGGAAGCCTGCTGCTTAAAGTTCTGAACCCAGGCTTCAAAGCCGCTTCCGTCATTGCCGCATTGGGCGGCAGATGCCACCGCCGGAAAAACTGCAGTCGAAATCAGGGCGACAAGCCCCACTGCTGCGCACTTCGCCCTGTGCATGAAATACCCCGTCATAGCCCGAATCTCGTTGCTCTTAAAAATGCCAGCCTTCGCCGGCCGTGTCACCTCCCGCAAGCGGCAGGTAACTTTATCGTGGTTTCACGTGAATCCGGGAAGGATCGGCCCCTCGTGAAACAGGAAACCCGCCAGGCCCGAAAGAGCCTGGCGGGAGTGAATGGTTCTAGTGCCGTTTTCAGGCAGCCTGCTTGCGCGGCTTGATCAGGCCACGGTTGACCAGGAGCTCGGCAATCTGGATGGCGTTGAGAGCAGCGCCCTTGCGCAGGTTGTCGGAGACGACCCACAGGTTGAGGCCGTTCTCGACGGTCGCGTCCTCGCGGATTCGCGAGATGTAGGTCGCATCTTCGCCGGCGCATTCGTAAGGGGTGACGTAGCCGCCGTTCTCGTGCTTGTCGACGACCAGGCAACCCGGCGCTTCGCGCAGGATGTCGCGCGCTTCGTCGGCGGTGATCTCGTTTTCGAACTCGATGTTGACCGATTCCGAATGGCCGATGAAGACGGGAACGCGCACCGCCGTGCAGGTCACCTTGATCTTCGGGTCGAGCATCTTCTTGGTTTCGGCCAGAACCTTCCACTCTTCCTTCGTGTAGCCGTCTTCCATGAACACGTCGATGTGCGGAATGACGTTGAAGGCGATGCGCTTGGTGAACTTCTTCGATTCGATCGGATCGGCGACGAAGACGGCGCGGGTCTGGTTGAAGAGTTCGTCCATGCCGTCCTTGCCGGCGCCGGAAACCGACTGGTAGGTCGAGACGACGACGCGCTTGATCTTGGCGTGGTCGTGCAGCGGCTTCAGCGCGACGACGAGCTGGGCGGTCGAGCAATTCGGGTTGGCGATGATGTTCTTCTTGGTGAACTGCGCGATCGCGTCCGGGTTCACTTCCGGCACGATCAGCGGCACTTCGGCGTCGTAGCGCCAGGCCGAGGAGTTGTCGATGACGACGCAGCCCTGCTGGCCGATCTTCGGCGAGTACTTCAGCGAAACGGCGCCGCCGGCCGACATCAGGCAGATATCGGTGTCGGAGAAGTCGTAGTTTTCGAGGTTCTTAACCTTGAGGGTCTTGTCGCCAAAGGAAACTTCCGTGCCCTGGGAGCGGGCCGAAGCAAGGGCGACCACTTCATCCGCGGGAAAGCCGCGTTCGGAAAGGATGTTCAGCATCTCCCGGCCGACGTTGCCGGTGGCGCCTGCGACTGCAATCTTGAAACCCATGATCTAAGCTCTCTTTTCTGTCTCTCCTCGTCGGGTGAGGGGGAAACCGCGCGACCTGCCGCGAGGGTTCCTGTCCCCAGCCAAACCGGGGAGAGAGCGGAGGGCCAGAGACGTCAGACGGTTTTCGTCGTCGTTTTGGCCGTTGTTTTGCAAGCGAACGAAAAATCGACATCCTGCCCCGCGGCAAGAGCCGGCAGGATCAAAGCAGCGATGGCTGGACCGATCGGTCGCATGGTGGTGATTTCCTCGTTCGTCGCTGCTCTTACGCGGTTTTGGGGAAGAGTCAAGACATTGCCGCGCGCCGGCACGCTCCCAGCCCTGCCCGCGATCGATCGCCGCATTAGACGAAAGTCATAAGCCGAAAGCATCTCTGCCTGTGATGACACTTTTCTGACATCCTCATTTCAGGCGCACCACGTCCGGACGTTCGAGGGAGGAATGCTGGACCAGCCAATGGGCGCTCCTTTGGAGTGGAGGATTATCAAAATGGCAAATGTCGCGACAGCGGACGACGCAAAAACGCGTCCGATGACCGGCGAGGAGAAGAAGGTCATCTTCGCCTCGTCGCTCGGTACCGTCTTCGAATGGTACGATTTCTATCTCTACGGTTCGCTCGCCGTCTACATCGGCGCGACCTTCTTCAGTTCCTACCCGGAAACGACGCGTAACATCTTCGCGCTTCTGGCCTTTGCCGCGGGCTTCCTGGTTCGCCCGTTCGGCGCGCTCGTCTTCGGTCGCCTGGGTGACCTCGTTGGCCGCAAATATACCTTCCTCGTGACGATCCTGATCATGGGTCTGTCGACCTTCCTGGTCGGCATCCTGCCCGGCGCTGCCTCGATCGGCATTGCCGCGCCGATCCTGCTCATCGTGCTGCGCATGCTGCAGGGCCTGGCGCTCGGCGGCGAATATGGCGGTGCGGCAACCTACGTGGCCGAACACGCGCCGCATGGGCGTCGCGGCTACTTCACGTCCTGGATCCAGACCACGGCGACGCTCGGTCTGTTCCTGTCGCTGGTGGTGATCCTGCTCGTGCAGTTCGCGCTCGGCAAGGAAGCTTTCGCCGCCTGGGGCTGGCGCATTCCGTTCCTGCTGTCCTGCGTCCTTCTCGGCATTTCCGTCTGGATCCGTCTGAAGATGAACGAATCCCCGGCCTTCAAGAAAATGAAGGAAGAGGGCAAGGGCTCCAAGGCGCCGCTTCGAGAAGCCTTCGGCCAGTGGAAGAACGCCAAGATCGCGCTTCTGGCGCTGTTCGGTGCCGTCGTCGGACAAGCCGTGGTCTGGTACTCCGGTCAGTTCTACGCGCTGTTCTTCCTGACCGGCGTGCTGAAAGTGGACGGTCAGTCGGCCAACATCATGGTCGCCGCCTCGCTTTTGATCGGCACGGGCTTCTTCGTGCTCTTCGGCTGGCTCTCCGACAAGATCGGCCGCAAGCCGATCATCATGGCCGGTCTGCTGCTTGCGATGCTCACCTACTTCCCGCTGTTCAAGGCGCTGACCTGGGCCGGTAACCCTGCACTCGCCCAAGCCCAGGCAACCGTTCGCGCAACGGTGACCGCGGCTCCCGGCGACTGCAAATTCCAGTTCAACCCGACGGGCACGGCGAAGTTCACAACCTCGTGCGACATCGCAACCGCGTTCCTCACCAAGAACTCCGTTCCCTACGACGTCGTCACGACGGCAGCAGCGGGCACGGCGGCGACGGTCAAGGTCGGCGACACCACGATCAACAGCTACGACGCAGTCGCTGCTGGCGATGGTGCCAAGGCCGCCAACGCCGCCTTCGAAAAGCAGATCAACATGGCGCTCCACAATGCCGGCTACCCGCTGGTTCGTGGCGCGGCAAAGGTTCCGGACGCCAAGCTTGACGGTTTTGTCACCGCCAACCCGGAACTGTCGCTTGACGCAGCCGCAGTGCGCGGCGGTGAAAAGACCATGGTTCCGGCCGAAAAGCTCATCGCTGACAAGCTGCTGACCAAGGATGAAGTGGGCGCTGCCACGGAAATGGCCGTCTACACGATCGCCGGCGGCGGCACCTACGCGATGGTCGCGGATCCTGCCAACGTCAACTGGACGACGATCATCGCGGTGCTCACCGTGCTCGTCATCTACGTGACGATGGTCTACGGCCCGATCGCAGCCCTGCTGGTCGAACTCTTCCCGACCCGCATCCGCTACACCGGCATGTCGCTGCCCTACCACATCGGCAACGGCTGGTTCGGCGGGCTGCTTCCGGCAACGGCCTTCGCGATGAGTGCTGCCCAGGGCGATATCTACTACGGCCTCTGGTACCCGATCGTCTTTGCAGGGATCACGCTGGTCATCGGCCTCCTGTTCCTGCCGGAAACGAAGGATCGCGACATCCACGCGATGGATTAAGCCTGGCGCTCCCGGAGAGAACAAATCCCGGGAGCACCTCAAATCTTCCCCGAGCTATTATGGCTCTCCTGACTCCGGCGCGGTCTTCCGCGCCGGCTTTTTTATTGGGTCGGCTCGCTGCGTCCGGCAAGCGGCCAACCGCCCGGGCCGAGGCGAAACAGGCGACCGTATTTGGCGAAGACAAACGCCATCATCACCGATGTCCAAAGGCCGAGCAGCAGCCCGGCGGCGACGTCGCTCGGATAGTGTGCGCCAACGATGACGCGGGAAACACCGATTATCAGCGCCAGGACCAGAAACAGTGGCCTCAGTCTCGGCAGCAGCATGGCGAAGACGCCGAAAAACGCACCGGCCGCGGTCGAGTGCCCGGACGGAAAGCTTTCATAGAGATCACTGGTGGCGAACGGCGTCAGGCTGTAGGCGCCGAGCTCGGCAAAGAGTTCCGGTCGTGCCCGTCCGATCAGGAGCTTCAGCGTGTGCACGAGGCCGCTGGCCGTGCCGATCGTCAGCAGGAAATAGGCGGCGAGATCGCCGGCGGCGCGCGCCTTGTTCTGAAGCGGCCCCTGGCCTGCCGCCCGGCGCAGCACGAAGGCCCCCGCAAGCAGGATACCCGAAAGATAGATCATCCAGCCAAAGGTACCGAAATCGGTGATCCGTTCATTGAAGGTGACGATGCTGTCCGGCAGGCCCTGAGCGCGCTGCGACAGGAACGGATCGAGCGGGATGAGCGCGAACACGAGGACGGCAGTCGTCAGCACGATCCATCCGGTGGCCGCAAGTGGTCGGTTCATGGTTCTCCTGTCCTGCCGGCCAGATCGCGCGGCAATTGTGTGCTCCCGTCGGGGCTTGGTGCAGGGCGCTCGCTGCGCCAGGCGGCCCGGTCTGTCTTCCCCGATGTGTCGGTTCTTTTGGCAAATTCAAGGCCGTAAACGCAAAACACCTCCGGATGCGCTCTGGAGGTGTTTGTTTGTCGTGGCTTCGGCAGGCGCCAGGTCGACGCCTTGAGGTGTTGCTTATAGCTTACGCCGACAGCGCCTTGAACTCGGCAAGGATGGCGTCGCCCATTTCGGTCGTTCCGACCTTCTTCGCCCCTTCGGCCATGATGTCGCCGGTGCGGATGCCCTGGTCGAGCACGTTGGCGATCGCCTTCTCCAGATTGTCGGCTTCCTTCACGAGGTTGAAGGAGTAGCGCAGGCACATGGCAAACGACGCGATCATCGCGATCGGGTTGGCAATGCCCTTGCCGGCAATGTCCGGCGCCGAACCATGCACCGGCTCGTAGAGCGCCTTGCGCTTGCCGGTGACGCCATCCGGCGCGCCGAGCGAGGCCGACG